>NZ_JBVJPF010000009.1:0-287978 GCF_055582785.1 Streptomyces sp. NPDC107500 | reverse complement strand
ATCCAATGGGGGGGATGACGCCGAACCCAAACCTGGAGGAGGAGCCGACAGTTGGGACCCCCCCGCCCCCAAATAAAATAAAGCACGTGTGGGTGGATTCCCCGGCACCCCCCGGAACCCCCACCACGGCGTCTTCGCGTTGACGGGCACCCCCGGAGAACAGGCCCCGGGGAGCGGGCCGCGAGCGGACCAATCCGACCAGGTACCCACCCCGCCGTTCCCCCGCACTGTGACGTGTGGCACGATGCTGGCCACCCCCACCGGCACAGCCCTCACAGGAGACACTCCTCGTGCAGCACCCCGCCGTTCCGGACCTGTCCCACACGCACACCCGGCCGATCCACTGGGTCGCCACCGCCACGGCCGTCGCCGCGGTGGTCGCCCTGTCCTCGGTCCTCCAGCCCGACGCGGCCACAGCGGCACAGCCCGCCGCCGGTCCGAAGACCGCGCCGGCCCACGGCACGCCCCCCGACCCGGCGGCCGTCGCCTTCCCGCTGGAGTGCGGCCCGGTCAAGGCGGTGGTGCGGAAGAAGGCCACCGGCGACCTCGACGGCGACGGGCGGCCCGAGACGGTGGCGGCCGTGCACTGCGACGCACCCATGGGGACCCCGCCCGACGGGGTGTACGTCGTCACGCGCGGCGCCGACGCAGGCAAGCCGCGGGTCGTCGCCACCCTCGTCGACCCGAAGGACCGCCACACCGTCACCGAGCTGACGGTGGACGACCGCGGAGCCGTACGGGCCACCCTCCTCGGCTACTCGTCGGCCGACGTGCCCAGTTGCTGCCCCGACGTCACCGACCACGCGAAGTGGCGCTGGGAGAACGGCGCGTTCGTCAGCGACGCCCCGTCCCAGGCGCGCACGGTGTGAGCCAACAGACATCGGTCACACACCGTAGGCGTCGAGTCACATTTTGGTCACTCTGAGTCCGGACCGTAGACCTCGGCCCTGTCCGAAACCCGACGTACGTGGATGCACTCGCCCGGACACTCCTTCGCGGAGTCGACCACGTCCGTGAGAAGCGGCAACGGCACGGGTGTTGCCGCCCCAGGAGCCTGCAAAAGCTCGTCGTCCGCGCCCTTCACATAGGCCAGACCGTCGATGTCCAGCTCGAACACCTCGGGCGCGTACTGGGCACAGATGCCGTCACCGGTACACAGGTCCTGGTCGATCCAGACCTCCAGAGCCTCGCCGTCGACTCCGGCCTCCTGCTGCACGCTCATCTCTCCTGCCGTCTCCTGCGCCGAGCCGCTCGGGAATCCGGCCAGCTCTGACGGGTGTTGAACGCTTCGAGCGTACCCCCGCCTGGGTTCCATTCACGTCCGGTGGGTATTCCCCTGGCGTGAGGGAGAGCGCAAGGGTGAAGATCGGACACACCCCGACAGTCTTTGTGATCTAGGGGTTTCAATCGACACCCACCCAGGTAGGGTCTGGAAGCGTCCAGCTCCCCATGGAGGAGGTGAGGACCGTGGCAGCCCACGACGACGACATGAACCGCGGCATCCGCCCGGGACGCGGGTCCGAGGACCCGGCCGGGCAGGTGGCCTATCTTGAGCAGGAGATCGCCGTCCTGCGACGCAAGCTCGCCGAATCTCCGCGGCACACGAGAATTCTCGAAGAGCGGATCGTCGAACTGCAGACCAACCTGGCCGGCGTCTCCGCACAGAACGAGCGGCTCGCCGGCACACTCCGCGAGGCCCGCGACCAGATCGTGGCCCTCAAGGAAGAGGTCGACCGGCTGGCCCAGCCACCGGCCGGCTTCGGAGTCTTTTTGCAGGCCAACGAGGACGGCACCGCCGACATCTTCACCGGCGGCCGCAAACTCCGGGTGAACGTCAGCCCGAGCGTCGAGCTCGACGAGCTCCGACGCGGCCAGGAACTGATGCTCAACGAAGCACTCAACGTGGTCGAGGCCATGGAGTACGAGAGCGTCGGCGACATCGTCACCCTCAAGGAGATCCTCGAGGACGGCGAGCGAGCCCTCGTCCTCGGGCACACCGACGAGGAGAGGGTGGTGAGGCTCGCCGAACCCCTGCGCGGACTCACCATCCGCCCCGGCGACGCCCTCCTGCTCGAACCACGCTCCGGCTACGTCTACGAGGTCGTGCCCAAGAGCGAGGTCGAGGAACTCGTCCTCGAAGAGGTCCCCGACATCGGCTACGAGCAGATCGGTGGCCTCGGCGGACAGATCGAAGCCATCCGCGACGCGGTCGAGCTCCCCTATCTCTATCCGGACCTGTTCCGGGAGCACGAGCTGCGTCCGCCCAAGGGCGTCCTGCTCTACGGGCCCCCCGGATGCGGCAAGACGCTCATCGCCAAGGCGGTCGCCAACTCGCTGGCCAAGAAGGTCGCCGAGGTCACCGGCCAGGCCGCCGGCAAGAGCTTCTTCCTCAACATCAAGGGCCCCGAGCTGCTCAACAAGTACGTCGGCGAGACCGAGCGGCAGATCCGCCTGGTCTTCCAGCGAGCTCGCGAGAAGGCCAGCGAGGGCACCCCCGTCATCGTCTTCTTCGACGAAATGGAATCCCTCTTCCGCACCCGCGGCTCCGGCGTCAGCTCGGACGTGGAGAACACCATCGTCCCCCAGCTGCTCGCCGAGATCGACGGTGTGGAGGGCCTGCAGAACGTGGTCGTGATCGGCGCCTCCAACCGTGAGGACATGATCGACCCCGCCATCCTGCGGCCCGGCCGGCTCGACGTGAAGATCAAGATCGAGCGTCCGGACGCCGAGGCGGCCAAGGACATCTTCGGCAAGTACCTCACCGAGCGCCTCCCGCTCCACTCCGACGACCTCTCCGAACACGGAAAGGACAGGGGTGCCACCGTCCAGAGCATGATCCAGACGGCGGTGGAACAGATGTACGCCGAATCCGAGGAGAACCGCTTCCTGGAGGTCACCTACGCCAACGGCGACAAGGAAGTCCTCTATTTCAAGGACTTCAATTCCGGCGCCATGATCGAGAACATCGTGGGCCGCGCCAAGAAGATGGCGATCAAGGACTTCCTCGAGAAGACCCAGAAGGGCCTCCGCGTCTCCCACCTCCTCCAGGCCTGCGTGGACGAGTTCAAGGAGAACGAGGACCTGCCGAACACCACCAACCCGGACGACTGGGCCAGGATCTCCGGAAAGAAGGGCGAGCGGATCGTGTACATCCGTACGCTCGTCACCGGAAAGCAGGGCGCGGACACCGGACGCTCCATCGACACGGTGGCGAACACCGGTCAGTACCTGTAAAAGGCGGGGCGGCTGCGGGTCCCCTCAATGGGTACCCGCAGCCGACTGTTTTCCGGAGCCCCGACTGGAGCAAGGCAATGCCGCAAATGATCTCCCCACCAGTGCAAAGGCGTTCTAGGCTCTTCCATACCGCCGAGTCGCGCAGTGCGGGGACGGGCACCGCACACGCATCGGAGCGCCAGCGGTACTTGAGCGGCGCCCACGACCGAGGGCACCGCCGGGCAAGGAGGGCCGCATGACAGTACGGCGAGTAATGGGCATCGAGACGGAGTACGGGATCTCCGTCCCCGGCCACCCGAACGCCAATGCCATGCTCACCTCGTCCCAGATCGTCAACGCCTACGCGGCGGCGATGCACCGGGCCCGCCGGGCCCGCTGGGACTTCGAGGAGGAGAACCCGCTGCGGGACGCGCGAGGCTTCGACCTCGCCCGTGAGTCGGCCGACTCCAGCCAGCTCACCGACGAGGACATCGGCCTGGCCAACGTCATCCTCACCAACGGAGCACGGCTCTACGTCGACCACGCCCACCCCGAATACAGCGCTCCGGAGGTCACCAACCCGCGGGACGCCGTGCTGTGGGACAAGGCCGGCGAAAGGATCATGGCCGAGGCCGCCGACCGGGCCGCCCAGCTGCCCGGCGCCCAGCCGATCCACCTCTACAAGAACAACACCGACAACAAGGGCGCCTCCTACGGCACGCACGAGAACTACCTGATGAAGCGGGAGACCGCCTTCTCCGACATCGTGCGCCACCTGACCCCCTTCTTCGTCTCCCGCCAGGTCATCACCGGCGCCGGCCGCGTCGGCATCGGCCAGGACGGCCACGAACACGGCTTCCAGCTCAGCCAGCGCGCCGACTACTTCGAGGTCGAGGTCGGCCTGGAGACGACGCTCAAGCGCCCCATCATCAACACCCGCGACGAACCCCACGCGGACGCCGAGAAGTACCGGCGGCTCCACGTGATCATCGGCGACGCCAACCTGTCCGAGATCTCGACCTACCTGAAACTCGGCACCACGGCACTCGTGCTGTCGATGATCGAGGACGGCTTCATCGCCGTCGACCTCGCCGTCGACCAGCCCGTCCGCACCCTGCACCAGGTCTCCCACGACCCCACGCTCAAACGCCTGGTCACGCTGCGCAGCGGCCGCACACTGACCGCGGTCCAGCTCCAGATGGAGTACTACGAACTGGCCCGCAAGTACGTCGAGGAACGGTACGGCGCGGACGTCGACGACCAGACCAAGGACGTCCTCGGCCGTTGGGAGGACACCCTCAACCGCCTGGAGAACGACCCCATGAGCCTCGCCGGCGAGCTGGACTGGGTCGCCAAGCGGGAGCTGATGGAGGGCTACCGGCGCCGCGACAACCTGGACTGGGACGCGGCCCGGCTGCACCTGGTGGACCTCCAGTACGCCGACGTACGGCCCGACAAGGGCCTGTACAACCGCCTGGTGGAACGCGGCCGGATCAAGCGCCTGCTGGACGAGAACGAGGTCGAGCGGGCCCGTACGAAGCCGCCGGAGGACACCCGCGCATACTTCCGCGGCCGCTGTCTGGAGCAGTACGCGGACGACGTCGCGGCGGCCTCCTGGGACTCGGTGATCTTCGATCTGCCGGGCCGGGACTCGCTCCAGCGGGTGCCAACCCTGGAACCGCTTCGCGGAACGCGTAATCACGTCAAGGAGCTGCTGGACCGCTGCCGCACCGCGGAAGACCTGGTCAAGGTGCTGGCCGGCGGGTAAGGGCACCCAGCGGGTACACCAGAAGGAGACCGCCGGACGAGGTGGAAAGTCACCGGGTCCGGGAACCATCGAGATGGCCCCCGCACGTTGTAGAAACTGCGGGGCCGATGTCGGACCCGGCTTGTAGGGTCTGATCTTGAACCGAGCAACTGTGTCGGGCGAACCGAGCGGGGTGAGGGTTATGGCGACCAAGGACACCGGCGGCGGGCAGCAGAAGGCCACGCGGTCCACCGAGGAGGTCGAGGAGCAGGCGCAGGACGCGCAGGCCTCCGAGGACCTCAAGGAACGCCAGGAAAAGCTGAACGACGACGTGGACTCCGTCCTGGACGAGATCGACGATGTCCTCGAGGAGAATGCAGAGGATTTCGTGCGCTCCTTCGTTCAGAAGGGTGGCCAGTAGGCCCTCTGCACCTTCGAAGCGAAGGTGGATGGGGGAGGATCGTAAGTGCGGGAGGGGAAAATGGAGAAGCGCTGCTCGCGGTGCGGAGAGGTCAAACCGCGGGCGGCCTTCGCCTCCAACCGAGCTGCCCGTGACGGTCTTCAGGCCTACTGCCGCACATGTTGGGCGGAGTATCACCAGGCCCGCCAATTGGCCAAGGGCAGGAATGTCCGACCCAAGGTGGAAGTCCCTGAGGGGCACAAGCACTGTCGAAGCTGTGGTGAGACGAAGCCTCACAGCGAGTGGCACCGCAATTCGAGTGCCTCGGACGGTCTCTCGACGAGCTGCAAGGTGTGCCGGGCGGAGAAGAGTCGCGCGGGTCATCTGAAGCGCCACTACGGCCTCACCGAGGCCGAGCGCGATCAGTTGATCGCCGGCCAGGGCGACGTCTGCTGCATATGTTTGGCGGCTCCGGCCGCACATGTGGATCACTGCCACAAGACGGGTAGGGTCCGAGGCGTACTGTGCTTCAGCTGCAACGCAGCCCTGGGGCAGTTCAAGGATCGGCCCGATGCCATAAGGCGGGCTGCCGCTTACGTGGAGGGAATCGCGTGGAAGCCAACACTCGTAGCACCGGGCGTCTACCAGCTGCCTTCCTGACGCCCGGGTCCTCCTCCTTCATGGACTTCCTCGGTGCGCACCAGCCGGAGATGCTCCCGGGCAACCGGCAGCTGCCGCCGGTGCAGGGCGTGATCGAGGCGCCGCACGGCACCACGATCGTGGCCGTCACGTTCCCGGGGGGCGTCGTCCTCGCCGGTGACCGGCGGGCCACCATGGGCAACATGATCGCCCAGCGGGACATCGAGAAGGTCTTCCCGGCCGACGAGTACTCGGCGGTGGGCATCGCCGGCACGGCGGGCCTGGCCGTGGAGATGGTGAAGCTGTTCCAGCTGGAGCTGGAGCACTTCGAGAAGGTCGAGGGGGCGCAGCTGTCCCTGGAGGGCAAGGCGAACCGTCTGTCCACGATGATCCGGTCCAACCTGGGCATGGCGATGCAGGGGCTGGCCGTGGTGCCGCTGTTCGCCGGGTACGACGTGGACCGGGGTACGGGCCGGATCTTCTCGTACGACGTGACGGGCGGGCGGTCCGAGGAGCAGAACTTCGCGACCACGGGGTCGGGGTCGATCTTCGCGCGTGGTGCGATGAAGAAGCTGTTCCGTGAGGATCTGACCGAGGAGCAGGCCACGACGCTCGTGGTCCAGGCGCTGTACGACGCGGCTGACGACGACTCGGCGACCGGTGGTCCCGACGTCGCCCGCCGGATCTACCCGATCATCACTGTGATCACCGAGGACGGTTTCCGCCGGCTCGGCGACGACGAGTCCGCGGAGCTGGCCCGCTCGGTCCTGGAGCGCAGGCTCGAGCAGCCCGACGGCCCGCGGGCCGCGCTGCTGTAGCGGGAGCCGGTCTCGTGTTGTCAGGTGGTCCAGTGTTTTCCACAGAAAGGGATGGATGACCGGTGTCGACGCCGTTCTATGTATCTCCCCAGCAGGCGATGGCCGACCGGGCGGAGTACGCCCGCAAGGGCATCGCCCGTGGCCGCAGCCTGGTCGTGCTGCAGTTCGCCGACGGCATCGTGTTCGTCGGTGAGAACCCGTCCCGTGCGCTGCACAAGTTCAGCGAGATCTACGACCGGATCGGCTTCGCGGCCGCCGGCAAGTACAACGAGTACGAGAACCTGCGGATCGGCGGCGTGCGCTATGCCGATCTGCGCGGGTACACGTACGACCGGGACGACGTGACCGCCCGTGGTCTGGCGAACGTGTACGCGCAGACGCTGGGCACGATCTTCTCCAGTCAGGCCGAGAAGCCGTACGAGGTGGAGCTGGTCGTCGCGGAGGTCGGTGACAGTCCGGAGAGCGATCAGATCTATCGGCTGCCGCACGACGGTTCGATCGTGGACGAGCACGGCTCGGTCGCGGTCGGGGGCAACGCGGAGCAGATCAGCGGGTACCTGGATCAGCGGCACCGGGACGGCATGACGCTGGCCGAGGCGCTGAAGCTGGCGGTGCAGGCGCTGTCGCGTGACACGAACGGCAGTGAGCGGGAGATTCCGGCGGAGCGGCTGGAGGTCGCTGTGCTGGACCGTACGCGGCCGCAGCAGCGGAAGTTCAAGCGGATCGTGGGCGCGCAGTTGTCGCGGCTGCTGGATTCCGGTGCGAGCGGGGGTGCCGATGACTCCGGCACGTCCGAGGCGGATGACGCAGACGTCGAGAAGACGGACGAGTAGGAGGAGGCGGGGTGGTTTCGCGCCGCCCCGTCCGGCTTACCGCGGTGGTGCCGTGGAGCCCCGTACGACCAGGCTGACGGGCAGGTCCCCTTTCTCGGGGGCCTGCCCGTCCAGTACGGCCAGCAGTGCCCGCATGCCGCGTTCGCCGAAGGCTTCCGCGTCGAGGCGGACCGTGGTCAGTTCGGGGTCGATGGCGGTGGCCAGGCCGAGGTCGTCCAGGCCGGTGACGGAGAGGTCGTCGGGGACGCGCAGTCCGGCGCGTCGGGCTGCCTTGTAGGCGCCGGCCGCCAGTTTGTCGTCGTCGCAGACCAGGGCCGTGGGCCGGAGGCCGGATGCTCTGAGGGCGGCTTCCGTGGCGGTTCGGGCGCCTTCGATGGAGATGGGTGCGCGGACCGTGCGCAGGTCGGTGCCGGGGGCCGCGGAGAGCCGGGCCGCCAGTTCTCGGGCGCGTACCTCGAAGGTCCAGGAGGGTACGTCGGCCGCGAGGTGGAGGAAGCGGCGGTGTCCCAGGGTCAGCAGGTGGTCGGCGACCTGGCGGATGCCGTCGGCGATGTCGAGGTTGACCGTGGCGGCGCCGAGGCTGCCCTCGGGGTCGCTGTCGAGCATGACCAGGGGCAGTTGGTCGCCCCGGATCGCCGTGAGGGCGTCGGCGGCCATGGAGGAGGCGATGACGCCGTCCAGCGCGGCCTGTGCGGAGGCGAAGGGGTCCCGGGCGGGGCCCACGCCCTCGGGGGAGGGGTAGAGCACGACGCCGAAGCCGTGTTCGGCGGCCACGCGTGCGGCGCCGGTGTACACCTCGGCGAAGAACTCGGTGGTCAGGGCGGGGACGACCAGCAGGACGGTGCGGGTGCGGCCCAGGCGGAGGTTGCGCGCGGCGAGGTTGGGGCGGTAGCCGAGTTCGTGGGCCGCCTCGCGGACCCGTTGCGCGGTCGGCTCGGAGACGCGGCCGCGCCATTTGTCGCCGAGTACCAGGGAGACCGCGGCCTGGGACACTCCGGCTGCCTGGGCGACGTCCCGGCTCGTGGGGCGGGTGCTGCCTTGTGCCACCGTTCGCCTGCGCTTTCGTCTGGACTCGTGAACAGGCGACATGGTACGTATGGCGGAGTTAGTTATACGTAACACGTCAGCACGTCAGTGAGTGCAGCAGAGAAGGGGGCGCCGCGTGGTCGCCGGGTATCTGGACATCCTCCGGGCGCGGCACGCCGTGCGGCTGCTGGTCGGCACGCTGGTGGGGCGGTTGCCCAACGCCACGGCGGCGATCGCGATCGTGCTGTTCGTGCGGGCGGAGGGCGGCTCGTACAGTCTCGCGGGGGCGCTGGCCGCCGTGTACGGCGTCGCGAACGCGGTGGGGCAGCCGGTGCTGGGGCGGCTGGTGGATCTGCGCGGGCAGCCCCTGGTGCAGTTGCCGGCGGCCGTGCTGTCGGCGCTGGCGATGGGTGTGTTCGCCTTCGCCGGTACCGGGTCGGCGGTGGTCGCGTATGCGGCCGTGGGCGCGGCCGGGTTGTTCACGCCGCCGCTGGAGGGCGGGTTGCGGGCGCTGTGGCCCAGTGTGCTCGGCGAGGAGGAGCAGGTGCACACGGCGTACGCGATGGACGCCGTGGCGCAGGAGGTCATGTTCACCGTCGGGCCGCTGCTGGTGACGGTGTGCGTGTCGTTGTGGTCGCCGCTGGTCGCGCTGCTGGTGCTCAACGGGCTGGGTGTGCTGGGCGCGCTGTCCGTGGTGGTGTCGCCGCCCTCGCGCGCGTGGCGGTCGGCGCCGCGGGAGGCGCACTGGCTGGGCGCGCTGCGTTCGGGCGGACTGCTGGCGCTGCTGGGGGCGTTCCTGTTCATCGGGATGGCGCTCGGTTCCATCACCGTGGCGTCGGTGCCGTATGCCGACGCGCACGGTGGTGACGCGGTGTACGGCTGGCTGATGGCCGCTCTCGGGCTCGGCGCGCTGGTCGGTGGGGCGGTGTACGGGGCGCGGCGGTGGGCCGGTGAGCCGGCCCGGCGACTGCGCCTCCTGGTGGCTCTGCTGGCGGTCTGTTACCTGCCGCTGATGTGGATGCCGGGTGCCGTCGCGATGGTGCTGCTCACGGTTCTCGCGGGTGTCTTCCTGGCGCCGTGCATCGCTTGTGCGTTCGTCCTCGTCGATGTGCACGCTCCGCGCGGGACGGTGACGGAGGCGTTCTCGTGGCTGGTGACGACCTTCACGGTGGGGGCGTCGGTGGGGACCGGGCTGACGGGGCCCGTGGTGGAGCACGGCGGGGCCCTGTGGGGCTTCGCGGTGCCCGGGGCGGCGGGGGCGGTGTCGTTGCTCGTGCTGGTGGCCACGGGGCGGGTCCTCGCAGCTCCCGCGCGGGGAGCGGTGGTTGCGGCTTCATCGGAAAATGATCCAAACCGTGCCGTCGAACCCCGTTTCAGTTCGGGTCATCAGGCGTAATGTTCAGTCATGGACCGCCGCATTTTCGGGCTGGAGAACGAGTACGGCGTCACGTGCACGTTCAGGGGACAGCGCCGCCTGTCGCCTGACGAGGTGGCGCGGTACCTCTTCCGCCGTGTCGTGTCATGGGGCCGCAGCAGCAATGTCTTTCTGCGCAACGGGGCCCGCCTCTATCTCGACGTGGGATCACATCCGGAATACGCGACACCCGAATGTGACAACGTGATCGAACTCGTCACCCACGACAAGGCGGGCGAGCGCATTCTCGAAGGACTCCTGGTGGACGCCGAACGACGCCTGCACGAGGAGGGAATCGCGGGCGACGTCTACCTCTTCAAGAACAACACCGACTCCGCCGGCAACTCCTACGGCTGCCACGAGAACTATCTGGTGGCGCGGCACGGGGAGTTCTCGCGGCTCGCGGACATCCTCATTCCGTTCCTGGTGACCCGGCAGCTGCTGTGCGGCGCCGGCAAGGTGCTGCAGACGCCGCGCGGCGCGGTGTACTGCGTCAGTCAGCGGGCGGAGCACATCTGGGAGGGCGTCTCCTCGGCGACCACCCGCTCCCGTCCCATCATCAACACCCGCGACGAGCCGCACGCCGACGCCGAGCGCTACCGGCGCCTGCACGTCATCGTGGGCGACTCGAACATGTCCGAGACGACCATGCTGCTCAAGGTCGGCGCCACCGACCTGGTGCTGCGCATGATCGAGGCGGGCACGGTGATGCGCGATCTGACCCTGGAGAACCCGATCCGGGCGATCCGCGAGGTCAGCCACGACATCACCGGACGGCGCAAGGTGCGTCTGGCCAGCGGCCGGGAGGCGTCCGCGCTGGAGGTGCAGCGGGAGTACTACGAGAAGGCCGTGGACTTCTGCGAGCGCCGCGGTATCCGCACCGGCACCGTGGAGCGGGTGCTGGAGCTGTGGGGGCGCACGCTGGACGCGATCGAGGCCGAGGACCTCGACCGTATCGACACCGAGATCGACTGGGTCATGAAGTACAAGCTCATCGAGCGGTACCGGGCCAAGCACAACATGACCATGTCGCATCCGCGGGTCGCGCAGATAGACCTCGCCTACCACGACATCCACCGGCGTCGTGGCCTCTACTACCTGCTGGAGAAGAAGGGCCAGGCGGCCCGGGTCGCCAACGACTTGAAGATCTTCGAGGGCAAGTCGGTGCCGCCGCAGACCACTCGGGCCAGGCTGCGCGGTGACTTCATCCGGCGGGCGCAGGAGCAGCGGCGGGACTTCACCGTCGACTGGGTCCACCTCAAGCTCAACGACCAGGCGCAGCGCACCGTGTTGTGCAAGGACCCGTTCCGTTCGGTGGACGACCGGGTGGAGAAGCTGATCGCCGGGATGTGACCCCGGCCGGGTGAGTTACGCGTCACCGCACGAAAGGGCGGAACGCCACACGGGCACCGTACGTTATCCGTACGGTGCCCTTCTCACGCCGTAGAGTTGCGCGCACGCCATCACGCAGACCCCCATCGATACGAGGCCCCCACCGTGCGCCGACGTTCCCTGCTCATCGCCGTCCCCGCGGGACTGGCCACGCTCGCCGCATGCGGTGACGACGACTCCGGCTCTTCGAGCGACGCGAGTGACAGCCCGTCGCCCGAGGCGTCGGCCACGACGTCGGCACCGCCGCCGCCGAAGATCGTCGACGGTCCGCTGCCGGCCATCACGGCGGGGACGCAGTTCGGCGAGAAGCCGACGGTCGCCAAGGGCAGCGGGGAGCCGTCCAAGGACCTCGCGGTGAAGACGGTCATCGCGGGCGGCGGCAAGGCCGTCGCGGAGGGCGACTTCGTCTCGGCGAACTACCTCGGGCAGGTCTGGCAGAGCGCGAAGGTCTTCGACAACTCCTGGGACCGCAAGACCCCTCTCGTCATCCAGCTCGCCCAGGGCAGCATCATCGACGGCTGGCGGTACGCGCTCACGGGCAAGAAGACCGGCAGCCGCGTCGAGTTCTCGGTGCCGCCCAAGTGGGGGTACGGCGAGCAGGGCAACGAGCAGGCGGGCATCAAGGGCACCGACACGCTGGTCTTCGTGGTCGATCTGCAGGACACGTTCAACGCCAAGAGCTCCGCCAAGGGCAGGGAGGTGCCGCAGGACGACGCGGCGCTGCCCAAGGTCGGCACCAACACCGACGGCAAGGCGCCCTCCATCGAGGTGCCCAAGGCCGACGCGCCGAAGAAGCTCGTGGCGGAGTACGTCCTGGAGGGCGACGGCGCCGAGGTCGGCGCGCAGGACAGCGTCCTCGTGCAGTACAAGGGCGTCGTGTGGGACGGCGGCAAGGAGTTCGACTCGACGTACAGCAGGAAGCAGCTGACGTCGTTCTCCTTGCAGCAGGTCGTCAAGGGCTGGTCGCAGGGTCTGACCGGAAAGAAGGTCGGCAGCCGCGTCCTCATCGTGATCCCGCCGGACCTGGGGTACGGCGACAGCCCGCCGGAGGGCAGCGGCATCGAGAAGGACTCCACGCTCGTCTTCTCGGTCGACATCCTGGCGAAGATGTGACGCTCCGGAGATGTAAGACTTGGCCCGTTGCCTTTCCGCAGACAAGCAGGAGCTGAACACGTGAGCATCGACAAGCCCGAGGTCGACTTCCCGGGCGGCGAGCCGCCGGCGGACCTCGAGATCAAGGACATCTGGGAGGGCGACGGCCCGGTTGCCGAGGCCGGTCAGACCGTGACCGTCCACTACGTGGGCGTGACCTTCAGCACGGGCGAGGAGTTCGACGCGAGCTGGAACCGCGGTGCGCCGTTCCGCTTCCCGCTCGGCGGCGGCCGCGTCATCGCGGGCTGGGACCAGGGCGTGCAGGGCATGAAGGTCGGCGGCCGCCGCCAGCTGACCATCCCGGCGCACCTCGCGTACGGCAACCAGAGCCCGACCCCGGCGATCCCGCCCGGCTCGACGCTGATCTTCGTGGTCGATCTGCTCGGAGTCTGATCCACGTCCGAACGGACAGTGATCAGAGCCGGTCATCAAGGGTCCATGCCTGTCCGGGCATGGGCCCTCGGCTTTTGCCGCGCCACCCCGGGGCGGTACGGTCATCCGTCGTAAGCACCATAGGGAGAAGGGCGTCGATGGCCATTGCCAAGGCCGAGCGGCTGATGAACCTGGCGCTGTGTCTGCTCGGGACACGGCGGCCGCTCAGCAAGCGTGAGCTGCGTGAGTCCGTCGAGGCCTACCTCGAAGCGGGCTCCGACGACTCCTTCAACCGCATGTTCGAGCGCGACAAGGACGACCTGCGCGAACTCGGACTGGTCATCGAGACCGTGGAGAGCCTCGACGGCGAGATCGGCTACCTGGCCCGCCGGGACAGCAACCGCCTGCCGCCCATCACCCTGGACGCCGAGGAGGCCGCCGCGCTGGGGCTCGCCGCGAAGGTGTGGCAGCAGGCCCGCCTCGCGGGTGCCGCGAGCGGTGCCCTTCAGAAGCTGCGCGCGGCGGGGCTGCCGGAGGACGTCGACCCCTACGAGCCGCACGGCGCGCTGGAGCCGCGCATCCCGGTGCACGAGGCGGCCTTCGAGCCGCTGATGCTCGCCTGCCGCGACCGCCGGCCCGTCGGCTTCGACTACCGCAAGGCCAACGCCGCGCAGCCCGAGCCCCGGCACGTGGAGCCCTGGGCGCTGGAGTGCTGGCGCGGGCACTGGTACCTGGCGGGCTTCGACCGGGACCGCGGGGCCGAGCGGGTCTTCCGGCTGTCGCGGATCACCGGCCGGGTCCGCTCGCGCGGCGGGCGCTTCACCGCGCCGGTGCCCGACGTCGTCACCGTCCGCGAGACGGTCGCGAGCTGGGCGGGGGAGACCGCCGACCGCTCCGCGCGGATCCGGCTGCGCGCGGGCGCCGGATACCCCCTGCGGGCGAAGTCCACCGCCGTACGGGAACTCGGTGACGGCTGGGACGAGTTGGAGATTCCGTACGGGCACGGCCTGGACGCCTGGCTGGTCGAGTTCGGGCCGGACGTGGTGGTGCTGGAGCCCGCGGAGTTGCGTGCGGACGTGGTGGACCGGCTGCGTGCCGTCGCCAAGGGCTGAGGGGGAGCGGACAACACAGTGGCAGGCAAACCGGTCAGGGCAGTGAACGCCATCGACCAGACCCGGCGGATGCTGTCCCTGGTGACGTATCTGCGGGAGCGTCCCGGGGCGCGGATCGAGGACGTTGCCCGGGCCTTCGGCATCACCGAGGACGAACTGGTCTCCGACCTCGACGTGCTGCCCATGTGCGGCACGAGTTTCCGCGGCGGCGACCTGCTCGACATCGACACCGACGGCGAGCGCATCTGGTGGCACAACCCGGCCGCGCTCGGCGCCGACGCCGCGGAACCGCTGCGGCTCGCCGCCGACGAGGCCACCGCGCTGCTGGTCGCCGCCCGGGCCGTGGCGACCCTGCCCGGCCTGCGCGAGAGCGACCGGCAGGCGCTGCTGCGGGCGACCGCCAAGGTGGAGACCTCGGCCGGGGAGGCCGCGGGCGCCAGTTCGCGGCTGTCCGTCACCTTCGAGTCCGAGGGCGGCGTCTTCGCCGACGTCGACCGGGCGATCTCCGAGCGCCGCCGGCTGTGGATCCGCTACTACTCACCGGCCCGCGACGAGGTCACCGAGCGCGAGATCGACCCCATCCGGCTGGTCAGCGTCGGGCACACCTACGTGGAGGCGTGGTGCCGCCGCTCCGAGGCGCGGCGCACCTTCCGCCTCGACCGGGTCGCCGAGATCCGCATCCTGGACGAGCCGTCCGCGCCGCCCGAGGTGGAGCTGCGGGACCTGTCGGAGGGCCTGGTGCAGCCCGCGGCCGAGGATCCGGAGGTCGTCGTCGAGGTCGGTCCGGGCGGGCGCTGGGTCGCCGAGTACTACCCGCACGACAGCGCGGACGAACTTCCCGACGGCGGCCTGCGCATCACCCTGCGCACCCCCGAGCCGGCCTCTCTGCGGCGGCTGGCGCTGCGGCTGGGCCGTGACGGCCGGATCGTCTCCCCGCCCGAGCTGGCCGACAGCGCCCGGCACGCCGCCCGGGAGGCGCTGGCCGCCTACGACGGGATCGAGGCGGCCGGTCCGGCAGCCGGCGCCGAGACGGTCGAGGGCCCGCACGGAAGGCAGGAGCGAGGACTGTGAGCGAGCCCCTGGGACCAGGCGGGCCGGGCATGTCGGCGGCGTCCGCGTTCGCGGGCATGAGACGGGTGTCGCCGATCGTGTTCAAGGCGGGCTGCCCGGACTGCCGGGGCCGCTTCGAACTCGCCGCGAGCGCCCTCCGGCTGGCCATCGGCGCCACCAGCCGCACCACCTTCTACTCGTTCACCTGCCCCGAGTGCGGCTCCGCGGTCCGCAAGCCGGCGGGGGAGCGGGTCGTGGAACTGCTCACGGGCGGCGGGGTCAGGACACTGCGGCTGCACTCCACCGTCTAGTCTCGACGTCATGTTCTGGCCGATGCTCGCCGTTGCCCTGGGTTTCCTTGGTCTCGCCGTCCTCACGGTGTTCGCCGTGAAGGTGTTCGTGGAGACGCAGCGACTCGCCAGGCAGGTGACGGACTCGGCCCGCAGGATCGGCCGCGCCGCGGATGATCTGGAGCGGGCCACGGAGAGCGCCGCCCGTTCCGTGGACGCCCTGTGAACGCGAGAACCGCGCCACGCGGCCCCGTGACCGGCCCGACGGACCCGCGCGAGTCGCGTTCTGGACCGATTCGCCCTGTCACCCCACAGGCCCCTGAAGGTACGCTGCTGGTCGCGGCCCGGAAAACGAGGCCCGGCCGCGGACGGGAGTACGCACGGGGATTGCCTCACGTTCACCCCTGAGCGTTACGATCGCTGCACAAGACGATCGATCGGACGTGTGTCCGACCGGTCGGACAGCACCCACCCAGCCGCCTCGGTGAGAAGGTAAAGACTTATGTTCGGAAGGCTCGGAGCCCCCGAGATCATTCTCATCCTCGTCGTCATCATCCTGCTGTTCGGCGCGAAGAAGCTTCCGGACATGGCGCGCTCCCTCGGCAAGTCCGCGCGCATCCTCAAGAGCGAGGCCAAGGCGATGAAGAGCGAGGGCAAGAACGACTCGTCCGCCCCCGCCGACCCGCCGAACCCCGAGCAGTCCGCGGCGCAGCGCACCATCCAGGCCGCCCCCGGTGACGTGACCAGCTCCCGCCCGGTCAACGAGCCGACGGACACGACCAAGCGCTGACGCAGGGCCGGTGACCTCCGGCCCGCCGCACGAGATGGGAACGTGGGTTGCTGAAGCCTGCCCGCACCAAGGAGAGGGACCCGGAGGGGCGGATGCCCCTGGCGGAGCACCTTCGTGAGCTCCGCAACCGGCTCGCGAAGGCACTGTTGGCCATCGTCGCCGTCACCGTCGTCGCGGCCTTCTTCTACCAGGAGATCATCAACGTCCTCACCGAGCCGATCCTCGATTCGATCGGCTGTGAGAAGTCCTTCGCGGAGCTGGCCGAGTCGACGGCCGGCTCCGAGCCGTGCGCGCAGATCACCATCAACGGTCTCCTCGGCCCGTTCACCCTGGCGCTGAAGGTGTCGCTGACGGCGGGCATCGTGCTGGCCTCGCCGGTCTGGCTCTACCAGTTGTGGGCGTTCGTCGCCCCGGGTCTGCACCGCAACGAGAAGAAGTACGCCTACGCGTTCGTCGCCACCGGCGCCCCGCTGTTCCTCATCGGCGCCTACTTCGCCTACGCGGTGCTGCCCACCTCCGCGGAGGTGCTGATCGAGTTCACGCCCAGCGAAGTCGACAACCTGCTGCCGCTGGACGATCTGCTCGACCTCGTGACCCGCATGGTGATCGTCTTCGGGCTCTCCTTCGAGCTGCCCCTGCTGCTCGTGATGCTCAACCTCACCGGGGTGCTGTCCGGCAGGCGGATGCTCGGCTGGTGGCGCGCGATGATCATGGGCATCACGCTCTTCGCGGCCATCGCCACGCCGAGCACGGACCCGCTCACCATGATCCTGCTGGCCGGGCCGATCTGGGTGCTGTACTTCGCCGCCGTCGCCGTCTCCCTGGTCAACGACCGCCGCAGGGCCCGTCGCGAGGCCCTGGAGCCCGACGACGACGAGGCGTCGGACCTGGACCTGACCCCCGAGAGCGTCGGCGAGGTCGAGGCCGTGACCACCGCCCGGGCCCTGCCCGAGCAGGCCACGAAGGACCGGGTCAACGGCTACGACGACGTGACCTAGCGCCACCGGGGCGGTGACGGCAGGCGTCGCCGCCCCCCACGGAACCCCCACAGGGCCGTTCCCGATAATGATCGTCCTGTTGTCAGTGCGGCCCGGTACGCTCGAAAGCACGATGACAGAGGATCTCTCACCGGCCGAGCGGTACGCGGCAGCCCGTCAGCGCGCTGTCGAGCAGGCCACCGCGCTCGCCTCCTTCCGCGAGATGTACGACTTCGGCCTCGACCCCTTCCAGATCGAGGCCTGTCAGGCCCTCGAGGCGGGCAAGGGCGTGCTGGTGGCCGCGCCCACGGGTTCCGGCAAGACGATCGTCGGCGAGTTCGCCGTCCACCTCGCCCTCCAGCAGGGCAAGAAGTGCTTCTACACGACGCCCATCAAGGCACTGTCGAACCAGAAGTACGCCGACCTGTGCCGCCGCTACGGCTCGGACCGCGTCGGCCTCCTCACCGGTGACAACAGCGTCAACTCGGAGGCCCCGGTCGTCGTCATGACCACCGAGGTCCTGCGCAACATGCTGTACGCGGGTTCCCAGACCCTGCTCGGCCTCGGACACGTGGTCATGGACGAGGTGCACTACCTCTCCGACCGCTTCCGCGGCGCCGTGTGGGAGGAGGTGATCATCCACCTCCCCGAGTCGGTGACCCTGGTGTCACTGTCGGCGACCGTGTCCAACGCGGAGGAGTTCGGCGACTGGCTCGACACCGTCCGCGGCGACACCCAGGTGATCGTCTCCGAGCACCGGCCCGTGCCGCTGTTCCAGCACGTGCTCGCCGGGCGGCGGATGTACGACCTGTTCGAGGAGGGCGAGGGCCGCAAGAGAGCCGTCAACCCGGACCTCACGCGCATGGCGCGCATGGAGGCGAGCCGCCCGTCCTACCAGGACCGCAGGCGCGGCCGTGCCATGAAGGAGGCCGACCGGGAGCGCGAGCGCCGGCAGCGCTCCCGGGTGTGGACGCCCAGCCGCCCCGAGGTCATCGAGCGGCTCGACTCCGAGGGACTGCTGCCGGCGATCACCTTCATCTTCAGCCGCGCCGCCTGCGAGGCGGCAGTCCAGCAGTGCCTCTACGCCGGGCTGCGGCTCAACGACGAGGACGCGCGGGACAGGGTGCGCGCCCTCGTGGAGGAGCGCACCGCCTCCATCCCGACCGAGGACCTGCACGTCCTGGGGTACTACGAGTGGCTGGAGGGCCTCGAGCGCGGCATCGCCGCCCACCACGCGGGCATGCTGCCGACGTTCAAGGAGGTCGTCGAGGAACTGTTCGTCCGCGGACTGGTGAAGGCCGTCTTCGCCACCGAGACCCTCGCCCTCGGCATCAACATGCCCGCCCGCTCGGTGGTGCTGGAGAAGCTCGTCAAGTGGAACGGCGAACAGCACGCCGACATCACCCCCGGCGAGTTCACCCAGCTCACCGGCCGGGCCGGCCGGCGCGGCATCGACGTCGAGGGCCACGCCGTGGTGCTGTGGCAGCGCGGCATGAACCCCGAGCACCTCGCGGGACTGGCCGGCACCCGCACCTACCCGCTGCGCTCCAGCTTCCGGCCGTCGTACAACATGGCCGTCAACCTGGTCGAGCAGTTCGGCCGGCACCGCTCGCGGGAGCTGCTGGAGACCTCCTTCGCGCAGTTCCAGGCGGACAAGTCGGTCGTCGGCATCTCCCGGCAGGTGCAGCGCAACGAGGAAGGGCTGGAGGGCTACCAGGCCTCCATGACCTGCCACCTCGGCGACTTCGAGGAGTACGCGCGGCTGCGCCGTGAGCTGAAGGACCGGGAGACCGAGCTGGCCCGGCAGGGCGTCAACCAGCGGCGCGCCGAGGCCGCCGTCGCGCTGGAGAAGCTGAAGCCGGGCGACGTCATCCACGTGCCGACGGGCAAGTACGCGGGCCTCGCCCTGGTGCTGGACCCGGGCCTGCCCGCCGGCCGGTCCAACGGCCACCGCGGCTTCGAGCACCACGACGGACCCCGCCCGCTGGTGCTCACCGCCGAGCGGCAGGTCAAGCGGCTGGCGTCGATGGACTTCCCGGTGCCCGTCGAGGCGCTGGAGCGGATGCGCATCCCGAAGTCCTTCAACCCGCGCTCGCCCCAGTCCCGCCGCGACCTCGCCTCGGCGCTGCGCACCAAGGCCGGTCACATCCCGCCGGAGCGGGCCCGCAAGAAGCGGGCGCAGGCCGCCGACGACCGGGAGATCGCCCGGCTGCGCAAGGACATCCGCGCCCACCCCTGCCACGGCTGTGACGACCGCGAGGACCACGCCCGCTGGGCCGAGCGCTACCACCGGCTGCTGCGCGACACCTCGCAGCTGGAGCGCCGGATCGAGGGCCGGACGAACACCATCGCCCGCACCTTCGACCGGATCGTCGCGCTGCTGACCGAGCTGGACTACCTGCGCGGCGACGAGGTCACCGAGCACGGCAAGCGTCTCGCCCGGCTCTACGGCGAGCTGGACCTGCTCGCCAGCGAGTGCCTGCGCGAGGGCGTCTGGGAAGGGCTCGCCCCGGCCGAACTGGCCGCCTGCGTCTCGGCCCTGGTCTACGAGTCCCGGGTCGCCGACGACGCGATGGCGCCGAAGGTGCCCTCGGGCAAGGCCAAGGCCGCGCTCGGCGAGACGGTCCGCATCTGGGGCCGCCTCGACGCCCTGGAGGAGGACTTCCGGATCAGCCAGACCGAGGGCGTCGGCCAGCGCGAGCCCGACCTCGGCTTCGCCTGGGCGGCGTACATGTGGGCGTCCGGCAAGGGCCTCGACGAGGTGCTCCGCGAGGCGGAGATGCCGGCGGGCGACTTCGTGCGCTGGTGCAAGCAGGTCATCGACGTCCTCGGCCAGATCGCGGCCGCCGCACCCGCCCAGGGCTCCACCGTGCCGAAGAACGCGCGCAAGGCGGTCGAGGAACTGCTGCGCGGAGTGGTCGCCTACTCGTCCGTGGGCTAGCCGGACGGACGGCATACGACGAAGGCCCGGCGGGAGACCGCCGGGCCTTCGCGCGTTCGCGGGGAAGTCCGGCGCCATTCCCTCATCACGGTGAGTGAATTTCGCACACCCGAACACGCTCACGCATCGTGTTCGAATGATTCCCCGGCGTGCAAAAGTGCCGACCTTACTCCAGCCCCGAGGCCCGTTTCAGGCGGTTGCTGAATATGACACGGCGATGATCCGCTCGGACTAAGCTCGCCCGCAGCGCACCGAGTTGAGGTGTAATCGCGCGCTTGTTCCCTATGCGTCGATCATCCCGACAGCTCCCAGACATACCCCGTCGCAAGCTCCCCCATCCCAGCCGATTCGTTTTCAGAGGGCCTACATGGTGAGTGTTGATTCCCCTCCAGGTCGCCGTGAACTTCCCTACGCGCGAACGCTGTTGCTGCCGGCCATACTGATGGCCGCGGCCACCGGGGCCGCCGTCGCCCTCGTGACGGAACCGGCCCGGCTCGCCGTCGGCCTGTGCGGTGCCGTCGCCACCGTGCTGGTGGTCTCCGCGGCGGCCGAAGCGGTACGCCGCGGCCGTGCGCTGCGGGCCGAGCGCGCCGCGCACGCCCGTCACAGCGCGTATCTGGAACACCGGGCGGCGAACCACCACGAGGAGATGGTCGAGCTCGGCGCCGTCGTGCTGCCCGACGTGCTGCACTTCATGCGCAGGGGCAACACGCCCGGCGAGGTGATGCGCCGCCTCGGCGAGGTGAACCCCGCCTACACCGAACTCGGCGAGCCCCAGCGCCGGCTGATCCGCATGGTCTGCGACATCGTCGACCACCAGGACTCCATGCGCGAGTCCGCGGAGCGCTCCTTCGTCGACATCGCCCGCCGCGTCCAGGCGATCGTCCACCAGCAGAACAAGGAACTCCGCGAGATGGAGGAGGACCACGGGCGCAACCCCGAGGTCTTCGACGACCTCCTGCGCATCGACCACGGCACCTCGCTGATCGGCCGCCTCGCCGACTCCATCTCCGTGATCGGCGGCGGCCGGCCCGGACGCCAGTGGCCCGAGCCGGTCGCCCTCTACAGCGTGCTGCGCGGCGCCATGTCCCGCATCCTGGAGTACCGCCGGATCAACCTGGCCTCCATCGCCAAGGTCAACATCAAGGGCACCGCGGTCGAACCGGTCATCCACGCCGCTGCGGAGCTGCTCGACAACGCCACCCGCTACTCACCGCCCGCGTCCAAGGTGCACGTCACCGCGACCGAGGTGCAGAGCGGTGTCTGCATCGAGATCGAGGACGCCGGCGTCAGCCTCAGCGAGGAGTCCCGCGCCCGCATCGAGGGCCTGCTGGAACAGGCCAAGCGCGGCACCGACGTGCAGGACCTCGCCCACCACCCGCGCCTGGGCCTGTCCGTCGTCGGCCGGCTGTGCACGCAGTTCGGCATGGACGTCTCGCTGCGGGCCTCCGCGTACGGCGGGGTCCGCGCCATCCTCATCGTGCCGAGCAAGATGATGACCACCGAGCCCGGCGTCGGCCTCGCCCACGGCATCGGCGCGACCTCGATCCCCACCCCGGGCCCTGACGCGCTGCCCGGACCGCAGCGCAAGCCCAAGAAGCGCCGCCCCACCAGCCCGCGCATCCCGGCCGGTGTCTCCATGGAGGACGACGTCCCCGAGGTCACCGAGTGGACGGCGGGCGGCCTGCCGCAGCGCCGCAGCCGGGTCAAGATGCCGCTCAGCCAGCGCCTCGCCGAACAGGCGGTCTGGGAGCGCGAGGACGCCGAGCGCGAGGCCCGCCTGGCCGCCGAACGCGCCCGCAACGGCATCCCGGCGCCCGCGGAGCCCGAGCCCGCGCAGCACAAGGACCAGGGCCTCCCGCCGGGGCACTTCATCGGGGCCTTCTGGGAGGGCCTCAAGCAGCACCCGGGCCTCACCCAGGCCCACCAGCAGTCCAGCAGTGACGAGCCGGCCCACGCCCCGGCAGACGACGAGGGGAACCTCAAGTGATCGAGCAGCAAGGCAAGTTCGACTGGATGCTCCGGGACCTCTACGACGGCGTCCCGGGCATCGAGATGATCGTCGTGCTCTCCGCCGACGGCCTGCGCATCGCCCGCTACTCGGGGGACCCCGACGCCGCCGACCGGGTCGCCGCCGCCTGCGCGGGCCTGCAGAGCCTGGCGAGCGCCGTCAGCCAGGAGATCCCCACCAGCGACGGCGACATGAAGATGGTGCTCATCGAGATGAACGGCGGCTACTTCTACCTGATGGCCGCGGGCCCCAACGCCTACCTCGCCGTGCTCTCCGACGTCCGCTGCGAACCCGGCCGGATGGGCCTGAGCATGGCCGACCTGGTCGCCCGCATCGGCCCCCATCTCACCAGTCCCGCGCGGCGCAACGGGCAGACCGTATGACTCCTCCCCAACGCCAGAGGCGAACTCCCGGACCGGACCGGCCCGCCGAGTCCACCGGCCCCGCCCCACCCGGCAAAGAGGGCGAGACCCGCAACCCCGAGCGGCTCTTCGTCATCGGCGGCGAGGGCAACGGCGAGCGCGCCGACATCGACCTGGTCACCCTGATCGTGGCCCGCGCGGACCCCCCGGTCTCCGCCACCCCGGAACAGGCCGCCCTGCTGCGGCTGTGTGCCGCACCCCTGTCCGTAGCCGAGCTGTCGGCCTACCTGAGCCTGCCGTTCAGTGTGGTGACCGTGCTGCTCACCGACCTGCTGGCGGCGGAACTGGTGCAGGCCCGCGCCTCGATCGTCCGCCAGAAGGTGGCCGACCGGAACCTCCTCGAAGCGGTGATGCATGGACTTCAAAAGCTCTGACACGATCCCCGGCCCACGCACCGAGGACCGGCTGCCGCACACCGCCGAGGCGGCCGTGAAGATCGTCATCGTGGGCGGCTTCGGCGTCGGCAAGACCACGATGGTCGGCTCGGTCAGCGAGATCAGACCGCTGACCACCGAGGAGACGATGACCCAGGCCGGCATCGGCGTCGACGACAACTACGGCTCCGCCTCCAAGACCGCCACCACGGTCGCCATGGACTTCGGCCGCATCAGCATCACCGACCAACTGGTGCTGTACCTCTTCGGCACACCCGGCCAGGAACGCTTCTGGTTCCTGTGGAACGGCCTGTTCGAGGGCGCGCTCGGCGCGGTCGTCCTGGTCGACACCCGCCGTCTGGAGGTCAGCTTCGACGTCATGGGGCGCCTGGAGGAACGCGGCGTGCCCTTCGTGGTCGCCGTCAACACCTTCCCCGACGCGCCCCGCTACCCCGTCGCGGAGCTGCGGACCGCGCTCGACCTGCCCGAGGAGATCCCCATCCTCGACTGCGACGTACGGCGCCGTGCCTCCAGCCGCGACGTCCTGATGACCCTGATGCGCTTCCTGCACTCCCTCGCGATGAAGGGCGCGCTCACCTGACCGTGCCCGGACGACCCACCCCCTTGACCCACACTTCTGCTGCGGAGCGAGACTGTGACGCCTGAACGCCACTCCCCGACCGGAACGGGCAACCCCCTGCTCGACCCACCCCCCGGCTGCCCCGCGCACGGGCTCGGGCCGGGCGGACTGCACCGGCTGCACGAGGCGGACGACCTGAACGAGCTGTACGACGAACTGCGCGAGCGGCACGGGCCGGTGGCGCCCGCGCTGCTCCACGACGACGTACCCGTGTGGGTGGTCCTGGGACACGCCGAGAACCTGCACATGGTGAGCACCCCCGCCCAGTTCTGCCGCGACAGCCGGATCTGGAACCCGCTCAACGAGGGCATGGTCAAACCCGACCACCCGCTGATGCCGCACATCGCCTGGCAGCCCATCTGCTCGCACGCCGAGGGCGACGAGCACAAGCGACTGCGCGGCGCGGTCACCAGCGCCATGTCCGACCTCGACTACCGGGAGCTGCGCCGGCACATCAAGCGCTACACCCAGCGCATCGTCAACCGGTTCTGCGAGGAGGGCCGCGCCGACCTCGTCGGACAGTTCGCCGAGCACCTGCCGATGGGCGTGATGTGCCACCTCCTCGGCATGCCCGACGAGTACAGCGACCGGATGGTGGAAGCGGCCCGCGACACCCTCAAGGGCACCGATACGGCGATCGCCAGCCACGCCTACGTCATGGAGGCGCTGGGGCGGCTCACCGAGGCACGTCGGGCCAACCCGCGGGACGACATCGCCGGGCGCCTCGTCAACCACCCCGCCGGGCTCACCGACGACGAGGTCAGGGAGCACCTGCGGGTGGTGCTCCTGGCCGCCTACGAGGCGACCGTCAACCTCATCGGCAACGTGCTGCGCGTGGTGCTGACCGACCCCGGCTTCCGCGCCCAGCTCAGCGGCGGGCAGATGACGGTGCCGGAGGCGGTCGAGCAGTCGCTGTGGGACGAGCCGCCGTTCAGCACGGTGTTCGCCTACTTCGCCAAGCAGGAGACGGAACTGGGCGGGCAGCGCATCCGGGCCGGCGACGGACTGCTGCTGGGCATCGCGCCGGGCAACGTCGACCCGCGCATCCGCCCCGACCTCGACGCGAGCATGATGGGCAACCGCTCCCACCTCGCCTTCGGCGGCGGCCCGCACGAGTGCCCGGGGCAGGACATCGGGCGCGCCATCGCCGACGCGGGCATCGACGCGCTGCTGATGCGGCTGCCCGACGTGCAGCTCGCCTGCGACGAGGACGACCTGCGGTGGCGGTCCTCGATCGCCTCCCGGCACCTGGTGGAACTGCCGGTGCGGTTCGAGCCCAAGGAGCAGCAGGACATCATGCAGCAGCCGAGCCACGCGCCCGCCCCCGCGCGGCGCCCCGACTGGCACGTCGGCATCCCGAAACCGGAAGAGCGGACGCAGCCGCCGGTCCCGTCGCACCCGCCGCAGCCGGTGCCCGCGAACGCCGCGCCGCCCCAGCCCGTGCCGTTCCCCGAGCAGCCCCGGCCGCGCGGTGCCTGGCAGCGCTTCCTGCTCTGGTGGCGCGGCTACTGAGAGCCGGCCCACTCCTCGTACGCCGTCCATGCCCCGAGGGACCGTCCGCTGCGGAAGCGGTGCTCGCGCCCCGTGACCGGATCGGTGAACCCCAGCTCCCGCGCCAGCAGTTGCAGCGGGCGCCGGAAGTCGCCGGCCGGCACGGGGGCGGTCACCTCGGGGTAGAGGGGGTCGCCGAGGAGCGGCACGCCGAGGCTGTTCATGTGCACCCGCAGCTGGTGGGTCTGGCCGGTGCCGGGCACCAGCCGGTACCGCCCCAGCTCCGGACCCCCGCCCGGGGCCCGGTGGTGCGCGGTCAGTTCGACGCGGGTGACGGCGTTGGGCTCGCCCTCGATCTCGCGGGCGGCCAGGATCCCGCGTTCCTTGAGGATGCGGCTGCGCACGGTCCGGGGGAGGGCGAGCCCGGGGGCGTACGGGGCGACGGCCTCGTACTCCTTGCGCACCCGGCGCTCGCCGAACAGGCTCTGGTACGCGCCGCGTTCCTCCGGGCGCACGATGAACAGGACCAGTCCCGCGGTGAGCCGGTCCAGGCGGTGCGCGGCACCGAGCGCGGGGAGGTCCAGCTCCCGGCGCAGCCTGGCCAGCGCGGTCTCGGTGACGTGGCCGCCGCGCGGGGTGGTGGCCATGAAGTGGGGTTTGTCGGCGACGACGATGTGCGCGTCGCGGTACACGACCTCCAGTGGGAAGGGGACTGGCACCTCGGCGGGCGTCTCGCGGTGGAACCACACGAACATCCCCGGCTCGTACGGCGCGTCCGCCGGCACCGCTCGTCCGTCCGCCGCGACGAACAGCCCGGCGGCGAACATGCCGTCGACGACGCCGGCGCCCGCGCCGGACAGCCGTTCCGCCAGGTGCTCGCGCACCGTGGACCACGGGCCGTGCGCGGGCAGCCGCACCCGCATCGCGTCGATGCCGTCGCGCTGCGGCAGGGGCGAGGGCGGGGGAGGAGTGCGGCGTCTCATCACCGCCAGCCTACGAGGCGGCCGGCGGTGCCGGAAAAACGCTGGGCCGGCGGTGCCGCCGGTTGGCAGGATGCCGGGCATGCCCTATCTGACGCACCCGGTCCTCGCCGCAGGCACCCTCTCCGGCACCCCGCAGCCCAGGCTCTCCACGGGGGACGGGCTGCTGCTGCGCCCGTGGCGCGACGAGGACGCGCCCGCCGTCCACGCGGCCTTCCAGGACCCGCTGATGCACCAGTGGCACGTCCGTTCCGCCGACTCCGAGGACGAGGTGCGCGGCTGGATCGCCGACTGGCGGCAGGGCTGGGAGCGGGAGCGTAACGCCCAGTGGGCCGTCGTCGGGGCGGCCGACGGTCTGCTGGTCGGCCGGGTCGCCCTGCGGGAGATGGTGTTCTGGGACGGACTGGCCGAGGTCGCCTACTGGACCACCGCGGCCGCCCGCGGCCGGGGCGTCGCGGCCCGCGCCGCGAGGACGCTGGCCGCCTGGGCCCTGGACGAGGTCGGCTTCCAGCGCCTGGAACTCACCCACGCGGTCGCCAACGAAGCGTCCTGCCGGGTGGCCCACAAGGCGGGCTTCGCGCCGGAGGGCGTCAAGCGCAGGGCCGTGCTGCATCCGGACGGCTGGCACGACATGCATCTGCACGCGCGGGTGCGCGGGGACTGAGCGGGCGTGGGCCTGCACGCCGGTGTCGCTTCGCCGGGCGGTCGGCCATGGCGGGCCTGACCGGCGCGTTCGGGGCTTCGTGGCGGGCTTCGCCCCGGGACGGCGTCGAGCGGGGGCTAGGCCGCCGGGGTGCCCTCCTGCTCGGCCTCGATGCGGGCGTTCCACTCGCGCTTCGAGGCCTGCCAGCCGTCCTCGTTGTGGCCGAGCCGCCAGTAGCCGGAGATCGACAGGTCGTCGCGGGAGATCTCCCGCTCCATCCGCAGATAGCGGCGCAGCTCCTTGACGCAGGCCGCCTCGCCGTGCACGAAGATGTGCGGGCGCCCCTCGGGGAAGTCCAGCGCGCGCACCGCCTCGACCAGCGACTGGCCCACCGGACGGGCGCCGCGGTGCAGCCAGACGACCTCCACGTCGGAGTCGATCTTCTGCTCCTCCTCGGGCCCGTCGACCTCCACGAACGCGAAGGCTCGGGCGCCGTCGGGCAGCGCCTCCAGGGAGCGGGCGATCGCCGGCAGGGCGCTCTCGTCGCCGGCCAGCAGGTGCCAGTCGGCCGCCGGGTCGGGGGCGTAGGCGCCGCCGGGGCCCATGAAGCGGACGGTCTCGCCCGGCCGGACGCGCTTGGCCCAGGGGCCGGCCAGCCCCTCGTCGCCGTGGATGACGAAGTCCAGCGTCATCTCGAGGTGCGCGGCGTCCCAGTGGCGCACGGTGTACGTGCGGGTCACCGGCCACTGGTCGCGGGGGAACTCCTCGCGGATCCGGTCGGCGTCCCAGGGCTCGGGATAGGTCACGCCCTCGGCGGCGAACAGCAGCTTCACGTAGTGGTCGGTACAGGTGTCCGCGGAGACATCGGCCAGTCCCTCGCCGCCGATCACCACACGTTGCATGTGCGGGGTCAGCCGCTCGGTGCGGACGACCTGTGCGGTGTGCGGCTTGCGCGGCTTGCGTGCCGGACGGTCTGCCATGACGGCCTCCCTGCTCACTGCGTGCGGATCACTGAGTTAGGTTCACCTAAGTTAGCATCCCCTTCCCGCTTACCGCGTCACGAAGGGGAGATCCGCGACGTTCCGCACGCAGAGTACGACTTCCCCTCGTGCGGGAGCCGACGCGCCGCGCAGGCATTGTCTGCCTGCGCCGCACGCTCAGGCGGTGAGCGTCGTCAGCAGCCGGTGCAGCGATCCGCCCAGACCCCAGCGCGCCGCGAGGGCGTCCAGCGCCGCGGCGTCGCGCGGTCCGTGCGGCAGCGTGGTGGCCACGTCCGGCAGCGGCACGTCGTCGGCGACCCGGACGACCTTCGGGGCGACGTCCAGATACGGCCCGGCCTCGGTGAGCCGCTTGCGCTGCGAGGGCGTGAGCTTCGCCTTCGGGTCGTCCACGGCGGCCCGGATGCCCGCCAGGTCCCCGAACTCGGCCAGCAGCTTGGCCGCCGTCTTCTCGCCGATGCCGGCCACACCGGGCAGGCCGTCGCTCGGGTCGCCGCGCAGCAGCGCCAGATCGGCGTATCCGCGGCCGTCGACGCCGTACTTCTCGCGCAGTGCGGCCTCGTCGGTGAGGTTGAGGGTGCCCACGCCCTTGACCGGGTACAGCACGCGCACGCCGCGGGCGTCGTCGACGAGCTGGTAGAGGTCCCGG
Organism: Streptomyces sp. NPDC107500; assembly: GCF_055582785.1. Lineage (NCBI taxonomy): Bacteria > Bacillati > Actinomycetota > Actinomycetes > Kitasatosporales > Streptomycetaceae > Streptomyces > Streptomyces sp. NPDC107500. The sequence goes on along the minus strand of NZ_JBVJPF010000009.1, from coordinate 259,604 downwards.
TCGCCGGTGACGATGTCCACGGGACCCTCCGCCCGCGCGGTGTACGTGCCGATGACGTCGTCCGCCTCGTACCCGGCCACGCCGACGCGGGCGATGCCGAGCGCGTCGAGGACGTCCTCGATGACCGGCACCTGCGGTGACAGCGTGTCGGGCACCTCCTCCTCGTCGGGGCCCGCGGGGCGCTCCTCGGCGACGCGGTGCGCCTTGTACGAGGGGATCAGCTCCACCCGCCAGTGCGGGCGCCAGTCGGCGTCCATGCAGGCGACCAGGTGGTCGGGCCGGTGGTCCTTCACGAGGCGGTCGATGAAGTCGAGCAGGCCGCGCACGGCGTTCACCGGCGTGCCGTCGGGGGCCCGCACCGAGTCCGGCACGCCGAAGTAGGCGCGGAAGTAGAGGGAGGCGGTGTCGAGAAGCATCAGTCGTCCGGTCACGCCTCGCATCATGCCGCAGAGCGTGTGGACGAGTGAGGGAGGACGTGTGAACTGGGTCACTCATGTGTTTGGTACATAAGCATCGGGGCAGGCGCGCAGCCGGGTCGAAGCTGGTTGATGCATTCAACTGTTAGCGAGGCTTCACACCCTGTCCCTGTCCCCGATGCAAGAGGTAAGCGTGTCAGCGAGACTAGAAGCCGAGGGCCTGTTCAAGGTCTTCGGCAGGAAACCGGACCAGGCAGTCGAACGACTGCGCCAGGGGGACGTGCGGAAGGAACTGCACGCCGACGGCACCACGGCCGCCGTCATCGACGCGTCGTTCACCGTGGAGCCCGGCGAGATCTTCGTGGTCATGGGACTGTCCGGATCCGGCAAGTCCACGCTGCTGCGCATGCTCAACGGTCTGCTGGAGCCGACCGCCGGGCACGTCCGCTTCGGCGGTCAGGACCTCACCGAGATCGGCGAGCGCAAGCTGCGCGACGTCCGCTCCAAGAACATCAGCATGGTCTTCCAGCACTTCGCGCTCTTCCCGCACCGCAGCGTCCGTGACAACGCTGCCTACGGTCTCGAAGTGCAGGGCGTGCCCCGCGCCGAGCGCGAACGCCGCGCCGACGAGGCGCTCGCCCTGTGCGGCCTGGCCGGCTGGGAGAAGTCCTGGCCCGACGAGCTGTCCGGCGGTATGCAGCAGCGCGTGGGCCTGGCCCGCGCGCTCGCCACGGACGCCGATCTGCTGCTGATGGACGAGTCGTTCAGCGCCCTGGACCCGCTGATCCGCCGTGACATGCAGGACCAGCTGCTGGAACTCCAGAAGACCCTGAAGAAGACCATCGTCTTCATCACGCACGACCTCAACGAGGCCATGCGCCTGGGTGACCGCATCGCCATGATGCGCGACGGCCGGATCGTTCAGATAGGCACCGCGCAGGACATCCTGATGCGCCCCGCCAACGACTACGTCGCCTCCTTCACCCAGGACGTCGACCGCTCCCGCGTGCTGACCACCGCCGCCGTGATGGAGACCGACGTGCGCGGCGACGAGGCCGACTGCGACTGCGAGACGGCCACCCCGGAGACGTCGTTCACCGACCTGTGCGCGATCAGCGCCCGCACCCCGCACCCCGTCGCGGTCGTCGACGGCGACGGCGAGCTGGTCGGCGTCGTCCCCACCCGCCGCCTCGTCGGCTTCCTCGGGGACGAGCAGGCCGAGCCCGGCACCTGCGACAGCCCGCGCGACCAGGGTCCGGAGAAGGTGATGGCCCGTGCCTAGGATCCCGCTCGGCGACTGGGTCAACAGCACCGTCGACTGGCTGCTCGAACACGTCGCGTGGCTCTTCGACTTCCTGAAGACCGTCTTCACCGGCACCTACGACGGCATCAACGCCGTCCTCCAGGCGCCCGAACCGCTGCTCCTCGCCGGCATCTTCGCGGTCATCGCCTTCTGGCTGCGCGGCACGCTCGCCGGTGTGCTCACCTTCGTGGGATTCGCGTTCATCGACTCCATGGAGTTGTGGGAGAACGCGATGATCACCCTGTCGCTGGTGCTCGTCGCCACGATCATCGCCCTGGTGGTCGCGGTACCCGTCGGCATCTGGGCGGCCCGCTCCGACCGGGTCAGCGGCATCGTCCGGCCCGTGCTCGACTTCATGCAGACGCTGCCCGCGATGATCTACCTCATCCCGGCCATCCTGTTCTTCGGCACCGGCGCCTCCGCCGGCATCGTGGCCACCCTGATCTTCGCGCTCGCCCCCGGCGTGCGCATGACCGAGCTGGGCATCCGCCAGGTCGACAAGGAACTGGTCGAGGCCGCCGAGGCCTTCGGCACCACCCCCCGCAACACCCTGCTGCGCGTCCAGCTCCCGCTGGCCCTGCCGACGGTGATGGCGGGCGTCAACCAGGTCATCATGCTCGGCCTGTCCATGGCCGCGATCGCCGGCATGGTCGGCACCGGCGGCCTCGGCGGTGACGTCAACGAGGCCATCGGTCAGCTGAACGTCGGTCTCGGCTCCGAGTCCGGTGTGGCCATCGTGATCCTCGCGATCTACCTGGACCGCATGACCAGCGCGCTCGGCACCCAGGTGTCGCCGCTCGGCCGCCGCGCCGCCGCCAAGGCCCGCAGCATGGGCGGCCTGAAGATCTGGTCCTACCGCCCCCGCCCGCAGGTCGCCGTCATCGGCGTCGTCATCCTCGGCCTGGTGGCCGGCGGCATGGGCGTCTTCGGTGGCTCCGGCGACTCGGAGGCCGTCGCGAACGGCAAGAACGTCGGCCAGGGCAAGAAGGTCACCCTCGGCTACGTGCCGTGGGACGAGGGCGTCGCCTCCACGTTCCTGTGGAAGGAGATCCTCGAACAGCGCGGCTACGAGGTCGAGGCCAAGCAGTTCGACGCCGGACCGCTCTACACCTCCCTGGCCCAGGGCGACATCGACATCGTCACCAACTCCTGGCTGCCGACCACCCACGCCCAGTACTGGAAGAAGTACGGCGACCGGCTCGACGACCTCGGCTCCTGGTACGACAACACGTCGCTGGAGCTGACCGTCCCGGCGTACATGAAGGACGTCAACTCGCTCGCGGACCTCAAGGGCAAGGCCGGCCAGTTCGGCGGCAAGATCACCGGCATCGAGTCCAGCGCCGGCGAGATGGCCCTGCTGAAGGACAAGGTCTCCAAGGAGTACGGCCTCGACAAGGAGTACAAGGTCGTCGACAGCTCCACGCCGGCGATGCTGGCCGAGCTGAAGCGGGCCATGAGCAAGAAGGAACCGATCGTCGTCACGCTCTGGTCCCCGCACTGGGCGTACAACGACCTCGACCTGAAGAAGCTCAAGGACCCCAAGGGCGCCTGGGGCAAGGGCGACGGCGTGCACACGCTCTCCCGCAAGGGCTTCGCCGGCGACGACCCCACCGCCGCCAAGTGGATGAAGGACTTCAAGCTGGACGAGAAGCAGCTCACCAGCCTGGAGGCCGAGATCAACAAGGCCGGCAAGGGCAAGCAGCAGGACGCCGTCCGCACCTGGCTGAAGAGCAACCCGGACCTCGTCGACAAGCTCGCCCCGGTCGCGGGCGCCGGCGGCGCCACCCCGGCCGAGGCGAAGCGCGCCCTGGACGTGGCCTGGTTCCCGTGGGAGGAGGACGTCGCCGTCACCTACCTGTGGAAGAACGTCCTGGAGCGCCGCGGCTACAAGATGAACCTGAAGCAGATGGACGTCGGCCCGGTCTACACCGGTCTGGCCTCGGGCGATCTCGACCTCAACTTCGACGCCTGGCTGCCCCACGCCCAGAAGAACTACTGGGACAAGAACAAGGACAACCTCACCGACCTCGGCACCTGGTACGAACCGACCTCCCTGGAGATCGCCGTCCCCTCCTACGTGAAGGACGTCAAGTCCCTCGCGGACCTCAAGGGCAAGGCCGATCTCTTCGACGGGAAGATCATCGGCATCGAGCCCGGCACCGGTGAGATGCAGCTCGCCAAGGACGAGGTGCTGCCGGGCTACGGCCTGGAGGACGAGTACGAGATCGTGGACGGCTCCACCCCGGCCATGCTGGCCGAGCTGAAGCGCGCCTACGCCAAGAAGGAGCCGGTCGCGGTCACCCTGTGGTCCCCGCACTGGGCGTACAGCGACTACGAGCTGACCAAGCTGAAGGACCCCAAGAAGGCCTTCGGTGAGGGCAACACGATCCGCACCATCTCCAGCAAGAAGTTCCCCGAGCAGTACCCGCAGCTCACCAAGTGGATCAAGAACTTCCACATGAGCGAGGACGAGCTGGGCACGCTGGAGGCCGAGATCAAGGACCGCGGTCAGGGCCACGAGGAGGAAGCCGTCGCGGCCTGGCTGGAGGAGCACCCGGACATGGTGGGCCGGATGACCCCGTAGTAGTACCGCACACAGGTCACCCCGAGGGGTGGGCCCGGCAGCGCCTCCTGACGGCGCGCGGCCGGGCCCACCCCTCGGGTCGTGTCGGCCGGGGACACGGTAAGGATTTGGACAACCACGGAGCGCCAACCCCCTGCCCGAGCATCGCCTCACCGGGGCGGGAGGGGCTGGCGGGAACACGCGGGGCCGTCCGCGCCTTGAACCGGTAAGGCGTCCGGCACGTGGGACGGACCGGCCCGCGCGTGGCGAGAACTGTGAGGTCCCGGCCACCGCACCGTGACATCGATGTGACGGCCGCATGAAACGGTTTGCCGAACATGCGTAGGGTGCAGAGAACTCATCAGGAGGACGGCGACCCGAAACGGGCACCGCGGCGGCACGACGACGGGTGAAGGAGGGAGCCGGAGCGATGGGCGACCACAAGGATCAGCACCTCCGGGTCGGCGCGGCCGTGCGGCGCCGGCGACGCTCCCTCGACCTGACGCTCGCCGTGGTGTCCGAGCGCAGCGGCCTGTCCGTCCCCTTCCTCAGCCAGATCGAGAACGACCGGGCGCGGCCCAGTCAGAGCTCCCTGGAGAAGGTGGCCGACGCCCTGCGCACCACCGCCGTGGAGCTGCTCGCCGCCGCCGACCCCGCGTGCAGCGTCGACGTGGTCCGCAACGAGGACCCCGACCCCGAGCTGGCCCCCAAGGTGCGCTCGCTGGTGCGCGGGCACCACCAGATGCACGCCTCCGAGTTCACCGGCGACCATGATGTGGGCCGTGAACTCCAGTACCGCAACGACCAGTTGATGTTCGTCGCCGAGGGCGCCGTGGAGATCGAGGCCGAGGGCCGCGCCTACCGGCTGGGCCGGGGCGACACGCTGTACCTCACGGGCGGCGTGCGGCACCGGTGGCGGGCCACGGTGCCCGACACCCGGCTGGTCGTGGTCGCCGTCGCCGAGCACATCGAGGCGGTCCGGGAGGGGCCCCGCCGGTGAGGGTGGTCTCCCTGGTGCCCTCCCTGACCGAGGCGGTGGCGCGTACCCGCCCCGGTGTCCTCGCCGGTGCCACCGACTGGTGCACCCACCCGGCCGGGCTCGACGCCGTACGGGTCGGAGGCACCAAGAACCCGAAGACCGACCGGATCATCGCCCTCGCCCCCGACCTGGTGATCGCCAACGAGGAGGAGAACCGCGCCCCCGACCTGGACGCCCTGCGCGAGGCGGGCGTCGAGGTGCTGGTGACCGAGGTGCGCACCGTGGCGCAGGCGTGGACCGAGCTGGACCGCGTGCTGACCGCCTGCGGTGCCCCCTCCCGGCCCCGGTGGCTCGACGAGGCCGAGGCGGCCTGGTCGGCACTGCCGTCCCCGCCGCCCGGGGAGCGCCGCACCGCCGTGGTGCCGATCTGGCGCCGGCCCTGGATGGTGCTGGGCCGCGACACCTTCGCCGGTGACGTCTTGTCCCGCCTGGGCGTCGACCACCTCCACGCCTCCCACCCCGAGCGGTATCCGAAGATCCCCGTCGAGGACCTGCGGGCGGCCCGCCCGGACGTCGTGGTCCTGCCGGACGAGCCGTACCGCTTCACCGCCGACGACGGTCCGGAGGCGTTCCCCGGTCTGTCCTGCGCCCTCGTCGACGGGCGGTACCTCACGTGGTACGGGCCGTCACTGGCCGAGGCGCCCCGGGCGCTGGCCGCGGCCCTGCGAGCAGCACACCGCTGAACAGGCCGCGCGTCGTCTGCACGGCGGCGACCGCCCAGGCCGTGACCAGCACGGCGTACAGGACGACCGTGAGCCCGTCGTAGACGACGAGCCCGGTGTGCCGGGCCAGGGCCTCCGCGCCGGTGACACAGGTGCCCACCGGGAAGGTGAACGACCACCACGTCATCGAGAAGCGCATGCCCTCGCGGCGCGCCCGCACCACGTGCGCGGTGGCCAGGCACAGCCACATCAGCGCGAAGCCGGTCACCGGCACGCCGTAGAGCACCGCGAGCACCCCGAAGCCCTCGGCGTACGGCGCCGGAACGACGCCCGGGGCCACGTCCGCGAACTGGCCCACGGCGGTCGTGGACTGCCCGAGCGGGCCCAGGACCAGGAACAGCGACGGGGTGAGCGCGAGCGGCAGCGGGCCGCCGGTGAGCAGCCGGCCGAAGATCACCGGCAGGGTCACCAGGGTCGCGAGCAGGCTCACCCCGAACAGCGCGACGCAGGCGAGCAGCAGCGTCTCGCGGGGCTGTCCCGGCGGGAGGTGCGGGACCAGCAGCGGACCGACGGCCGCCGACACCATGGGCGCGACCAGCGGCAGCAGCCACACCGGGCTGGCCTGCCCCGGCTCCACCCGGTGCCGTACGGCCATCAGGTACGGCACGGCGACCGCCGCCGCGAGCCCGACGGCCGTACCGGCGGTGAACAGCACGGCGTCCAGGGCGACCGCCGCCGAGGTGCCGATCCAGTCCCGGCCGACCGTCAGGGCGCCGCCGCCGACGGCCAGCAGGGCCATCGACAGGCAGCCGTAGAACGGGGCCGCGGCCGGGTCGAGCAGGTGCGCGCGGGCCTGGTCCCGGTGGTGGTGCCAGTGCAGGGAACGGGCCGCCAGCAGCACCGCGAGGAGGACGAGGGACAGCGCCCAGAACGCGGTGCACACGGGGCGCAGCCCGGGTATGTGTCCCGGCAGCGCGGCTCCGGCGCCGCCCACGACAGCGGTGCCCATGACGCAGGCGTACCAGTTGGGCCCGAGATGGCGGACGGCCGGGACGCGCCGGGCAGGGGCCGCGGCGGGGGATTGGGGCTGGGCGACGGTGACCATGCGTCCACGATCATCGCGGCCGACGCCGCTGACCAGGGACCATGCCTCTATGAGGGCATAAGCTGGGGTTATGAGCAGGAGCAGTGCGGAGGGTGAGCGGGCCGGTCAGGGCGGTCAGGGTGTGCCGGGTTCGCTGGCGCACCGGGTCCCCGACCTCGGCGCGATGGAGCTGCTGCTGGCCGTGGCCCGGCTGGGCAGCCTCGGCGGCGCCGCGCGCGAGCTGGGCATCACGCAGCCGGCCGCCAGCAGCCGCGTCCGGTCGATGGAGCGGCAGCTGGGGGTCGCGCTGGTGGACCGTTCGCCGCGCGGCTCCCGGCTGACGGACGCGGGCGTGCTGGTCACGGACTGGGCGCGGCGGATCGTCGAGGCCGCCGAGGCGTTCGACGCGGGCGCGCAGGCGCTGCGGGACCGGCGGGACTCTCGGCTGCGGGTGGCGGCGAGCATGACGATCGCCGAGTACCTGCTGCCGGGCTGGCTGGTCGCCCTGCGCACCCAGCTGCCCGACACGGCGGTCTCCCTGCTCGCCGGCAACTCGGCGACGGTGGCGGCACGACTGCTGGCCGACGAGGCCGACCTCGGCTTCGTGGAGGGCGTCAGCGTCCCCGCCGGCCTTGACTCCGCGGTCATCGCCCACGACCGCCTCGTCGTCGTCACCGCGCCGGGCCACCCCTGGGCCCGCCGCCGGCGCCCGCTGGCCGCCTCGGAACTGGCCTCGACCCCGCTGATCCTGCGCGAGAAGGGCTCCGGCACCCGGCAGGTCCTGGACGCGGCCCTGGGCGGCCTGGCCCGCCCCCTGATCGAGCTGTCGTCCACCACGGCCGTGAAGGCGGCGGCGGTGAGCGGCGCCGGCCCCTCCGTCCTCAGCGAACTCGCGGTGGGCGAGGAACTGACCACCCGCCGCCTGGTGAGCGTCCCCCTCGCGGACGTCACCCTGGCCCGCGACCTGCGGGCGGTGTGGCCCACGGGGCACCGGCCGACGGGGCCGGCACGGCAACTGCTGTCGCTGACGCGGGTGTAGAGGGCTCGGCGTGTCCGCCCTCCAAGCTCAGGAGGGCCGCGCCGCCGCCTCCACCAGAGCCCGCATCACCCGTACGTCCTCGCCCATCTCCGGGTGCCACTGCACGCCCAGGACCCAGGCGGGCGCGGACGGGAGTTCCAGGGCCTCCACCGTGCCGTCCGCCGCGTGGGCCGACGGGGTGAGGCCGGTGCCGAGGCGGTCCACCGCCTGGTGGTGGTAGGTCGGGACGAAGGTCTCCTCGGGGACCACACCGGCGTACAGCGTGCCCGGTACCGGCTTGACCGGGTGACCGCCGAAGACGCCCACCACCTCGGCGTGGCCCTCGATGTGCTGGACCAGGGTGCCGCCCAGGGCGACGTTGAGGAGCTGCATGCCGCGGCAGACGCCCAGCAGCGGGACGTGCGCGGCCAGGGCCGCCTCGATGAGCGCCAGCTCCCACGTGTCGCGGGCGCGCGCGGGCGGGCCGGTGCGAGGGTCCGTGGTCGCGCCGTAGCGGACCGGCTCCACGTCCGGGCCACCCGCGATCACCAGCCCGTCGAGGTGGGCGAGCGTCGCCGCGGCGTGCTCCGGCGCGTCCGGCGGCAGCATCACCGCCAGGCCGCCCGCCCGCTGCACCAGCCGCGGATACCCGGCGGGCAGCAGCGCCGCCTCCAGTTCCCACACGCCCCAGCGCGCCCCGGTCTCCAGGTACGTGCTGACGCCGATCAGCGGTCTGTCCGCCACCATCCGAGCCCTCCGCCCGCCGCTATGGACCGTCCTCATACCTTTGCCCGCGTGGGACACGCCCGCGCGGCACTCTCACGTCAGGAACCCCCGCAGCAGCGCCGCCGTCCCCGCGCAGTGCTCCCGCGTGATCTCGCGGGCCGCGTCCGCGTCCCCGTCGAGCACGGCCTCCACCAGCGCCGTGTGCTGCCGCTGCGAGTGCTCCAGGTTGCGCACCAGCAGCGGGATGCAGTCCAGCAGGTCGTTCAGGGTGGCCCGGACGGCCGCGTACTGCGCCGCGAGCGCCGCCGACCCGCACAGCTCCGCGAGGGTGAGGTGCAGCCTCGTGTCCAGCCGCCGGTACTCCGCCAGTGGCGCGTCCCGGGTCGCGGCGAGGGACTCGCTCAGCCGCGCCGCCCGGCCGTCCGTCAGCCCGTGCGCCGCGCACAGCCCGGCCGCGCCCACCTCCAGCACCTCGCGGAAGCGCAGTACGTCCTCGATGTCGACCCCGGCCACCCGCCGCCGCAGTTCGTCCTCGCCGCCGGCGTCCGCACGCGGCAGCACGAACGTTCCGCCGTACCGCCCCCGCCGGGCCTCCACCAGACCCTGGTCCTGGAGCACCCGCAGCACCTCGCGCAGGGTCACCCGGCTGATCCCGAGCCGCTCCGCCAGCTCCCGCTCGGCCGGCAGCCGCTCGCCCCCGGCCACCAGGCCCAGCCTGACCACCTGAAGGATCTGCTCCAGCGCCTCCTCGAAGCCGTTGCCGGCCCGCACCGGCCGCAACACCGGTGCGAGCCGGTCCGTCACGCTCCCCCCGGTTTCCTCCGGCATGCGGCCGCGCCCCCTTCCCAACCAATGGTTCCCGGCAATACCTTATGGCTCCCGGCCAAAGGAGGCTCTCCCCGTGCCAGACCGCACACCCCCGCTCGGGGTCGAGGCACTGCACGCCCTGGTCGCCGCCGGTGACATCGACACCGTCGTCCTGGCCTTCCCCGACATGCAGGGCCGCCTCCAGGGCAAGCGCTTCGCGGCCCGCTTCTTCCTCGACGAGGTCCTGGCCCACGGCACCGAGGGCTGCAACTACCTCCTCGCCGTCGACGCCGACATGAACACCGTGGACGGCTACGCGATGTCCTCCTGGGACCGCGGCTACGGCGACTTCGCCATGCACGCCGACCTGGCCACCCTGCGCCGCCTGCCCTGGAACGAGGGCACCGCGATGGCCGTCGCCGACCTCGCCTGGGAGGACGGCACCCCGGTGCTCGCCGCACCCCGCCAGATCCTGCGCCGCCAGCTCGAACGCCTCGCCGGTCACGGCCTGACCGCACGGGCCGGCACCGAGCTGGAGTTCATCGTCTTCCGGGACACCTACGAACAGGCCTGGGACGCGAACTACCGCGGCCTGACCCCGGCCAACCAGTACAACATCGACTACTCGGTGCTCGGCACCGGCCGCGTCGAACCCCTGCTGCGCCGCATCCGCAACGAGATGGCGGGCGCCGGGCTCACCGTCGAGTCCGCCAAGGGCGAGTGCAACCCCGGCCAGCACGAGATCGTCTTCCGCTACGACGACGCCCTGGTCACCTGCGACCAGCACGCGGTCTACAAGACGGGCGCCAAGGAGATCGCCGCCCAGGAGGGCATGTCCCTCACCTTCATGGCCAAGTACAACGAGCGCGAGGGCAACTCCTGCCACATCCACCTCTCCCTCGCCGACGAGGACGGCGCCGCCGTCATGGCCGGCGACCAGGAGGGCGGCATGTCCGAGGTCATGCGGCACTTCCTCGCCGGACAACTCCTGGCACTGCGCGAGTTCTCGCTCCTCTACGCCCCCCACATCAACTCCTACAAGCGCTTCCAGCCCGGCTCCTTCGCGCCGACCGCCGTCGCCTGGGGACTCGACAACCGCACCTGCGCCCTGCGCGTCGTCGGCCACGGCCGCTCCCTGCGCTTCGAGAACCGGCTGCCCGGCGGAGACGTCAACCCGTACCTGGCGGTGGCGGGCATGGTGGCGGCCGGACTGCACGGCATCGAACAGCGGCTGGAACTGCCCGAACCCTGCGCCGGCAACGCCTACACCGCCGACTACGCCCACGTCCCCACCACCCTGCGCGAGGCCGCCGAGCTGTGGGAGAACAGCACCCTCGCCAAGGCCGCCTTCGGGGACGAGGTCGTCGCCCACTACCGCAACATGGCGCGCGTCGAGATCGACGCCTACGACGCCGCCGTCACGGACTGGGAACTGCGCCGCTCCTTCGAACGCATGTGAGGCACCCGTTGTCCGACCTGCCCGACCCGTCCGGTCCGTCCGCCGAACCGCCCGACGTACTACGGGTACTGAACCCCGCCACCGAAGAGGTCGTCGCCACCGTCCCCGCCGCCTCCGCGGCCGACGTCGACGCCGCCGTCGTACGGGCCGCCCGGGCGCAGACCGCCTGGGCCGCCCTCGCCCCCGGCGACCGGGCCCGGCTGCTGCGCCGCTTCGCCGCCACCGTCGACGAGCACCTGGAGGAACTGGCCCGGCTGGAGGTCCGCGAGGCCGGGCACACCATCGGCAACGCCCGCTGGGAGGCCGGCAACGTCCGCGACCTGCTCGACTACGCCGCCGGGGGAGTGGAGCGGCTCACCGGACGCCAGATCCCGGTGCCCGGCGGCCTGGACGTGACGATCCTCGAACCGCTCGGCGTCGTCGGCGTCATCGCCCCCTGGAACTTCCCGATGCCGATCGCCGCCTGGGGCACGGCACCGGCGCTCGCGGCGGGCAACGCGGTCCTCCTCAAGCCCGCCGAGACGACCCCGCTGACCGCGCTGCGGCTCGCCGAACTCGCCCTGGACGCGGGGCTGCCCGAGGGGCTGTTCCAGGTGCTGCCCGGACACGGGCCGGTCGCGGGCGACGCCCTGGTGCAGCACCCGGGCGTGGCGAAGATCGTCTTCACCGGCTCCACGACCGTGGGCCGGCGGGTGGCCGCCAAGGGGGCCGCGCTCCTCAAGCCCGTCACCCTCGAACTCGGCGGCAAGAGCCCCAACATCGTCTTCGCCGACGCCGACGTGGAGGCCGCCGCGGCCGCCACCCCCATGTCCTTCCTCGACAATTCCGGCCAGGACTGCTGCGCCCGCACCCGCATCCTCGTCCAGCGCCCGGTGTACGACCGCTTCCTCGCCCTCCTGGCCCCGGCGATCGGCTCCGTCCGGGTCGGCGACCCGGCCGACGAGAGCACCGACATGGGCCCCCTGATCTCCCGCGCCCAACTGGACCGCGTCCGCTCCTACGTCCCCGACGGCGCCGACGGCATCCGCGGCAAGGCCCCCGAGGGCGGCCCCGGCTTCTGGTTCCCGCCCACCGTCCTCACCGGCGCGGACCCGGACGACCGGGTGGCCGTCGAGGAGGTCTTCGGGCCCGTCGCCGTCGTGCTGCCCTTCGAGGACGAGGCCGACGCGGTCCGCCTCGCCAACGCCACCGACTACGGCCTGTCCGGCTCGCTGTGGACGCGGGACGTCGGCCGCGCCCTGCGCGTCTCGGCCGCGGTCCGCGCCGGCAACCTGTCCGTCAACTCCCATGCCAGCGTCCGCTACTGGACCCCGTTCGGCGGCTTCAAGCAGTCCGGACTCGGGCGCGAACTCGGCCCGGACGCGCTGACCGCGTTCACCGAGACCAAGAACGTCTTCATCAGCACCGCCTCGTCGAGCACGGAGGGCCCCGCACAGTGAGCGAAGAGATCGTCTGCCGCAGGCTTGTCGGCCGTACCGCCGTCGTCACCGGAGCCGGCAGCGGCATCGGCCTCGCGACCGTCCGCAGGCTCGCGTCCGAGGGCGCGCACGTCGTCTGCGGCGACGTCGACGAGACCCGGGGCAAGGCGGCGGCCGAGGAGGTCGGCGGGAGATTCGTCATGGTCGACGTCACCGACCCCGAACAGGTCGAGGCGCTCTTCGGTACCGCGTACGACACCTACGGCAGCGTCGACGTCGCGTTCAACAACGCCGGCATCTCACCGCCCGACGACGACTCGATCCTGGAGACCGGCCTGGAGGCGTGGAAGCGCGTCCAGGAGGTCAATCTCACCTCCGTATACCTGTGCTGCAAGGCGGCCATCCCCTACATGCGGCGCCAGGGCCGGGGGTCCATCATCAACACCGCGTCCTTCGTGGCGCGGATGGGCGCGGCCACCTCCCAGATCTCGTACACCGCGTCCAAGGGCGGCGTCCTCGCCATGTCCCGCGAACTGGGCGTCCAGTTCGCCCGGGAGGGCATCCGCGTCAACGCGCTCTGCCCCGGCCCGGTCAACACCCCGCTCCTCCAGGAGCTGTTCGCCAAGGACCCCGAGCGGGCCGCCCGCCGCCTGGTGCACATTCCGGTCGGGCGGTTCGCCGAGGCCGACGAGATCGCCGCCGCCGTCGCCTTCCTGGCCAGCGACGACTCCTCCTTCGTGAACGCCACCGACTTCCTGGTGGACGGCGGGATTTCCGGGGCGTACGTCACACCGCTGTAGATCACCGCGCGCGGCGTCCTACAGTGCCGGAATGAGCATGACGCCGCCGCCCGGCTGGTACCGCGACCCGTCGGCCGCCCACCAGGAACGCTGGTGGGACGGCACGGCCTGGACCGAGCACCGGCGCGCACCGGGAGCCACCGGGTACGGAGCGCCCGGGGACACCGGGTACGGCTCGCCCGCGGCCACCGGATACGGTGCGGCCCAGCACGCGGCGCCCCCGGCGCAGCCCGGCCAGCCGTCGACCGTGCCGCTGTTCGCGGGCGGTGGACAGGGGCAGCAGGGCGGCACCGGGCGAGGGAAGGCCGTCGCCCTCACCGTCGCCGCGGCCGTACTGGTCGCCGCGATCGTCACCGGTGTGTTCGTCCTGGGCGAGGACGACGGAGGCGGCCCCGAGACGCAGGCCCCGCCCGTCACCCCGACCGCCACCGGCCCCGCGCCGGTGACCGAGGAGCCGTCGCCCACCCCTTCCGAACCCTCCGCCGACGACCCCGCCGTGGTCGAGGACCAGCTCAACGGCGTCACCTTCCCGCTGCCGGACGGCTGGGTCCTGCCCGAGCACGTCGCCGAGGACGACGTCATGATGACCACGGACGGCACCTACGACTGCCCGGCGGACGGCGGCGTGTGCCGGCACGGAATGGTCGTCTCCCGCACCGTCACGTCGAACGCCGAGTCCTCCCCGAAGACCCTCGCCCGGCAGGACATCGAGGACGCCGCCGACGACGCGTACGACCGCGACCTGGTCGGCAACAAGCCGTTCGGCGGCATCGAGTCGCACGAGGAGGTGGCGTCCGGGCAGGTCGCGGTCGCCGGACGCGCGGGCTACTACGTGCGCTGGCGCGTGCAGACGGCCAAGGGGCCCGGCGGCTACGTGCAGTCGCTGGTGTTCCCCTCCACCGTCGGCACCGAGTCCCCGATCCTCGTCCGCTACGTCTTCGACGCGGGCGAGGACGGGCCGCCGCTCGCCGACATGGACAGGATCACCAAGGGCATCCGGCCCGTCGGCGACGCGGACACGGGCGGCGGCGTGGGCAGCGGCATCGGCCCGACGGACTGACGGCGCGATGGCGCGTCGGGGACCGGTCGGGGCCTAGAGGAAGGTGTGCCCCTCGCCCCGGTACGTCGGGACCGTCGCCGTCACCGCGTCCCCCTCCACCAGGTGCAGCGTGTCGAACCGCTCGCACAGCTCACCGGCCTTGGCGTGCCGGAACCACACCTTGTCGCCGATCAGCAGGTCGTCGGCGGGCGAACCGAGCAGCGGCGTCTGCACCTCGCCGGGGCCCTCCTGGGGGTCGTAGCGCAGCCCCTCGGGCAGGTACGGCACCGGCAGCCGGTCGGGGCCGGCCGCGCCGGAGGCCGGATAGCCGCCGCCCAGCACGGTCACGACCCCGACGCCGGGACGCCGTACGACGGGCTGCGCGAACAGCGCCGCCGGACGTCCGGTGAACGACGTGTAGTTGTCGAACAGGCGCGGCACGTACAGGCCGGACCCGGCGGCGATCTCCGTGACCGCGTCCTCGGCCGCCGTGTGCTGCACGCTGCCCGTGCCGCCGCCGTTGACGAACTCCAGGCCCGGCACCACCGCCCGCACGGCCCGCACCACCGCGGCACGGCGCTCGGCGAGTTCCCGGCGGGCGGCGGCCTGCATCAGCCGCACCGCACGCGACCGCAGCGGCCGTCCGGCCACCGCGTCCCCGACCCCGGCGACATGGCCCTCGTACGCCATGACACCGACGACCTCGAACCCCTCGCGGCGGGCCACCGCCCGGGCCAGGTCGGCCATCTCGGCGGGGGAGTGCAGCGGGGAACGGCGGGCACCGACCCGCACCCGGCCGCCGAGCAGCCGCAGCGAGGTGTCCAACTCCAGGCAGACCCGCACGACTTCGCGACCGCCGTCGCGGGCCGCGTCGATGAGGTCCAGCTGCGCCGGGTCGTCGACCATCACGGTCACCGCGGAGGCGAGCTTCGGATCGGCGGTCAGCTCGGCGTATCCGGTGCGGTCCGCCGACGGGTAGGCGAGCAGCACGTCCTCGAAACCGGAGCGGGCCAGCCACAGGGACTCGGCCAGTGTGTACGACATGAGGCCGGCGAAACCGTCCCTGGCCAGGGCGCGTTCCAGCAGGGCACGGCAGCGTACGGACTTGCTGGCCACCCGGACCGGCTTGCCGCCGGCCCGGCGGAGCAAATCGTCCGCGTTGGCGTCGAACGCCTCCAGGTCCACGATGGCCACGGGGGCGTCCAGATGGGCGGTGGCCCGGTCGTAACGGGCCCGGTCGGCGGCGCGCGCAGTCATGCCCGCAGCCTGCCAGACAGGATTACCGCAGGGTAGGGGGACGTTCCGGGCCAATGCCACGGGCGTGCGGACTGGTTCCCCGCCGGGCGGAGTCACGCCGTAGAGTGACGCGCACGCACGGCGGAACGACCCCGGGCGGCCGGGCCCCCGGGCCCGCGCCGGGATGGCGGTCCTCGCGTGCGGGTATGCGTGCCCGGGACGGATCGGTCCGCGCCGGGCCGGGGCAGGAGACATCACCGGCCCGCGTCGGAAAACGGCCCGGGCCCGAGAAACGGGGGGTGCATGAGCACGGAAGCGCGCCGCGCCTCCCATCCGCCCCGCCCTACCGCCCCACCGGACTCGCCACCGCCGGGCCCTGACGACCAGGACTCCGCACGGCACCCCTGGACTCCGTCGGCCACCGCGTCCGGCTCGGGCACCGCCGCCCCGGCCCGGCCGCAGTTCCCACCGCGCCCCGCGACGGAGCCCGCTCCGGCCGACGCCTCCCGGACCCCCGGCGTTCCTTCCCGTCCCGCCGCGCCACCGCGCCCCGCGTCGCCCCCGGCTTCCGGAGGGGTCGCGGGTGGTGCCGGGGCCTCGTCGGTCACCGCGTCGGGTTCCGGCACCGCCGATATCACGGGCGCCGCGACCCACCCGCGGAACCCACCGCGCCCCGCCACGCCGCCCCACCCGGCCCAGGCGCCGGCGCCGCACGACACGGACGCGGTGGGAACCGGTCGGCGTTCGTCGGACCCGTCGGACTCCGCCCCCGGGCAGCGCCCGCACGCCCCGTTCCGGGACACCGGCTCCGGAGTCGTCCTCCCGGGGAGCGGCGAGACCCCGGGCCGAGAGCCATCGGCGGCCCCGGAGGCGCCTCCGGAGACCCGGCTCCCGTACCCGCGCCTCCGCCTCGACGACCGCTCACGCGGCGGACAGCGCCAGGACGTACCCCCGCCGCGTGCTTCTGCCCGGTTCCCGGATGCTCCCCCGTCCGTCGGGCGCGACGCCGCACCACACGCTTCCGCCCGCTTTCCCGATGCCCCGCCCACCGTCGGCGGCGATGCCCCGGCGCCCGGCGTCTCGCGCCCGGAGACCCCGGGCACGCGCTCAGCGACGCCCACCGCGCGCCCGGACGTGCCCGCCGCACGCCCCCCGGGCGCCGTGCCGGGCACGCCCCCGCGAGACGTTCCCGCGCCCCAGGACCCGCCTCGCGGCCCGGTCGGACCCACGGCGCACGGCCCCGGTGTGGGCGAGGCCCTCCGGGGAACCGGCGCGTCCCGGTCGTCGGCCCAGCGGACCGGTGCCCCCGCGGAGACCCCCTCCGAGACGACCCGGCGGCTGCGGCCCGTGCCCGCCGAGCCGGTGGCGGACCGCGACTCCGGTCCCGACCCCGCGTTCTCCTGGAGCGCCCCGGTGGTGCCCGGCGACGGGCGGCCCCGGGTGTCGTTCGGGCGGCCCGAGGGGTACGACGGGCTCGCCCGGCCCCGCCCGCTCGGTGGCCGGCTGCGGCCGCAGGCCCTCGCCGCCGCCGTCTGCCTCGTACTCGGCGTGGGCCTCCTCACCGGAGCGGTCACCGGCAGCTGGCTCGCCGGGGACTCCGGGGACGGTGGCGCGCGCAGCGCGTTCACCGAGGCCGGGGACCTGTGGCACAGCGTGCCGGTCGACCAGCTGTTCCCGCCCACCGTGCGGGGCCAGGGCGCCGGTCCCGGCGGCGCCGACCGCACCTGGACCCGGGTCGCGGTCGCCCCGGACGGCGACTGCGCCGCCGCCTTCGACCGGCTGCTCGCCAAGGTGCTGGACCCCGTCGGCTGCCGGCGCCTGCTGCGCGCCACGTACACCGACGCCACCCGGAGCCACGTCACCACCGTCGGCATGCTGTTCACCAAGGCCGACGCCGCCGCCATGACCTCACTGGCGAAGCGGTTCGAGAAGGAGGGCCTGGCCGGCCGCGACGACCTGATGCCGCTGCCCTACGCCGCGAAGGACACCGTCGCCGCCGGGTTCGGCGCCCCGCAGCGGGCCGCCTGGACCGTCTCCGTCCTCACCGACGCCCCCGTCGTCGTCTACGCCGTCTCCGGCTGGGCCGACGCCCGCACCGTCGACGACCCCCAGCCCGCCGAGGAGGCCATGGAGTCCGGCGCCACGTCCGCCCCCGCCCAGGCCGGCCTCGGCCACGAGGCGAAGGGCCTCGCCGACCGCGTCGAACGCGCCCTGCGCAAGAACGTGGGCCAGGCCACGGAGCACCCCTCGTGAACGCACCCCCCCGGGCGAACACCCGCCGGACCCGCCGGGCAGGCACCGCCCTGAGCCTCCTGCTGGCGGGCGCCCTCGTGCTCGTGCCCGCCCCCGCCGCGCACGCCGACGGCATCCGCGCCCAGCAGTGGGCCCTGGACGCCATGCACACCCAGGACGCCTGGCGCACCACCAAGGGCGCGGGCGTCACCGTCGCCGTCCTGGACACGGGTGTGGAGGCCGACCACCCCGACCTGGCCGGCAACGTCCTCACCGGCAAGGACCTGGTCGGCTTCGGCGCGAGCGAGGGCGACCGCGCATGGGCCCGCCACGGCACCGCCATGGCCGGGATCATCGCCGGGCACGGCCACGGCGCCGGCAACGCGGACGGCGTCATGGGCATCGCCCCGGAGGCGAGGATCATGCCCCTGCGCGTGATCCTGGAGGACGGCGACCCGTCCCGTGCCAAGGCCCGCAAGACCCGCGGCAACGCCCTCGCCGAGGGCATCCGCTGGGCCGCGGACAACGGCGCCGACATCATCAACCTGTCCCTCGGCGACGACTCCGCCTCCGCGCACCCCGAACCCGCCGAGGACGAGGCCATCCAGTACGCACTGAAGAAGGGCGTGATCGTCGTCGCCTCGGCCGGCAACGGCGGCGAGAAGGGCGACCACGTCTCCTACCCGGCCGCCTATCCGGGCGTCATCGCCGCCACCGCCGTCGACCGCTACGGCACCCGGGCCTCCTTCTCCACCCGCCGCTGGTACGCCACGGTCAGCGCGCCCGGAGTCGACGTGATCATCGCCGACCCCGACCACCGGTACTACGAGGGCTGGGGCACCAGCGCCGCCTCGGCCTTCGTCTCCGGTGCCGCCGCGCTGGTGAAGGCGGCCCACCCGGACCTCTCCCCGGCCCAGGTCAAGGCTCTGCTGGAGGACACCGCCCGCAACGCTCCCGCCGAGGGCCGCGACGACTCCCGCGGCTTCGGCTTCGTCGACCCCGCCGCCGCGATCGAGGCGGCCGGGCGGCTGAAGCCGGAGGGCCTGAACTCGGCGGCCTACGGCGACAAGTACTTCGGCTCCGGCCCCGACACCGCCGACTCCGACGACTCCACCTCCGCCTGGGCGGCCCCGCTGGCCGGCGGCGCGGGCGGCGTCCTCGTGGTCGCCGCCGTCGTCCTGTGGCGCGGCCGCCGCGAACGCTACGACGACTTCTGATCCCGCTCCGCCCGGCCACCCCCGCCGTCCTCCCCGGCGAGCACGGACACCACCGCCCGGGCCGCCGCCTCGACCAGCGCGATCCCCTCCGCCAGGGTCGTGCTGCCCCGCGACACCACCGCGACCAGCCGGTCGTGGCCGCCCGAGGTGACCCGCCCGACGCTGTTGACCACCCACAACCCGGTGGTGCTCCGCCGCAGCCAGCCGTTCTTCAGTGCCCACGCGGAACCGTCGGCCGCCGCCGACACCCCCCACCGCTGACCGTCCGCGATCCGCCCCATCAACCCGGTCACGTACGCCCGTGCGTCCGCGCTCAGCTCGGAACCGTCCGCGACGAACAACTGCCGCAGCAGCGCGACCTGATCAACGGCCGTCGTCCGCGTCAGCCCCCACAACGTCCCCTCGCCGCCCGCGGTCGCCGTCAGCCCGAACCGCTCGTTCGCCGCGTCCAGCCCCCGCGCCCCGCCGATCGCCCGCCACAGCGCCGACGCCGAGTCGTTGTCACTCCTCTCGACCATCGCGGCGGCATGCGCCCGCTCCGCGACGGTCAGCGCGCGCCCCGCGTCCCGCGCCCGCAGCAGCAGCGCCGCCAGAATGCCGACCTTGACGACGCTCGCCGTCTCAAAGCCTCCCGCCCCGTAGGCCGCCCCCACCCCGGCCTCCGGATCAAACCCCGCCACCGCAACCTCGACACCGTCCCCCACACCCACCGCCCCCATGACACCGGCCAACGCCGCATCCCGCTCCACGACCGTCTCCATCGCTTCTCACCGACGCCTTCCCGCCCCACCGGGGGTCCGCAATGAGCTGCCTACACCCTGAACTAGGGTCGGGGACCGTGGCGAACAAGAACATTCCCGACTCCGGCTACTCCGACGACGACGGCTCCGCCGATCCCCGGCTCGGTGCCGCGCTCGCCGCCTGGGCCGAGGACCGGACCGCCCTGGCGCCGGTGCTGGAGGCGCTCAAGGGTGCGCGGCTGCTGGTGCCCGTCGTGGCCGTGCTCGGTGAGGTGGAGGAGGACGAGAACGGGCTGCGCCGGGAGAAGACCAGTGACATGGCGGTGCCCACGCTGAAGGCCGGCGGCCGGACCGCGCTGCCCGCCTTCACGTCCACCGCGTCGCTCGCCCGCTGGGACCCCGCGGCCCGCCCCGTCGCCGTACCCGTGCACCAGGCGTTGCAGGCCGCCGCGCACGAGAAGGCCGACACGGTCGTACTGGACCTGGCCGGGCCGGTGCCGTTCGAGCTGAGCGGAGCGGTGCTGCTGGCGCTGGCCGAGGGACGTACGACGACCGACCCGCTCGCCGATCCGGCCGTCGCCGACGCCGTACGGGCCGTCCTGGCCGCGGAGCCGGCCGTGCTCCGGGCGCACCTCGGGCGGGGCCGGGCCGACGGCACGCTGGCGCTGGTGCTGGATCCGGGGGAGGACGACCCGGCGAAGGCCGCCCGTGCCGTCGCCGAGCGGCTGGCCGCCGACGAGACGCTGAGGGCCCGCCTGGTGCGCGGCCTCGACCTGGCACTGCTGCCGGCCGGGGCGACGCCGCCGGGCGAGCCCTTGTATGTGCGGGAGGAGCGGGGTCAGCGGTAGACGGGGCCCGTGTACTTCTCGCCCGGACCCTGACCCGGCTCGTCCGGGACGAGCGAGGCCTCGCGGAAGGCCAGCTGGAGCGACTTCAGGCCGTCCCGCAGCGGCGCCGCGTGGAAGGAGCTGATCTCGGTCGCCGTCGCGTCCAGCAGACCGGCCAGCGCGTGCACCAGCTTGCGCGCCTCGTCCAGGTCCTTGTGCGCCTCGCCCTCCTCGGTCAGCCCCAGCTTCACGGCGGCGGCGCTCATCAGGTTGACGGCGACCGTCACGATCACCTCGACCGCGGGGACCTCCGCGATGTCGCGGGTCATGGCGTCGAAGTCGGGCGTCTCAGGCGGGGTGTCACTCATGCCGCACACGATAGGCGCAGCGGGCGATCCGGCCCCACTCGGTCTCGGTTAGCCCTTCCCCTGCCGAGCTGCTAACCTTGTGTAACGACCGGTCGGACACGCACGCCCACGGCAGCGGATCCGGCCCACAAGTGGAGGCTCCGATCTCCCACCTGGCCGTCCTCCGGGACGGCGGGTCACCGGTCAGGCGGTCCCGTCCCAGCGGCGGTGACCGGCCCGAAATCGCGCCCCGCGGTCATCGCGGCGGTGCTCCGGTAGTAGTTCGAGGAGCCCCGCCTGTGATCGTCCGGGGCATTTTTTGTGCGCCGGCGCGGTTAGGTCTATCGAACACAGACGTTACGCGGCTGTTTGCCAGACCGTCGCGTGGTGCTACCGAGGAGGATCCATCAGCGCCGAGCCCCGCATCAACGACCGGATTCGCGTTCCCGAGGTGCGACTTGTCGGTCCCAGCGGCGAGCAGGTCGGGATTGTCCCGCTTGCCAAGGCCCTGGAGCTTGCGCAGGAGTACGACCTCGACCTCGTCGAGGTCGCGGCGAACGCCCGTCCGCCTGTCTGCAAGCTCATGGACTACGGGAAGTTCAAGTACGAGTCGGCCATGAAGGCCCGTGAGGCGCGCAAGAACCAGGCGCACACGGTCATCAAGGAGATGAAGCTCCGGCCGAAGATCGACCCGCACGACTATGACACCAAGAAGGGTCACGTCGTCCGGTTCCTCAAGCAGGGCGACAAGGTCAAGATCACGATCATGTTCCGCGGCCGCGAGCAGTCCCGCCCCGAGCTGGGCTACCGACTGCTGCAGCGTCTCGCGGAGGACGTCCAGGACCTCGGCTTCGTGGAGTCGAATCCGAAGCAGGACGGCCGAAACATGATCATGGTTCTCGGTCCGCACAAGAAGAAGACCGAGGCGATGGCCGAGGCCCGTCAGGCGCAGGAAGCGCGCAAGGCGGACGCGAAGGCCAACCCCGGTAAGTCGCAGAACGCCGCGGAGGCCGACGCCGAGGGCGCCGAGGCTCCGGCCCAGGAACCCGCCGAGGCGTGACCCCGGGGGGACGCGAGTCCCCAGGACCAACCGATACAAGCGACGCTCCACCGTGCCCGGTTTCACGACCGGGCACCGGAGTGCCACCGACGAGGAGAGAACGGCGCTATGCCGAAGAACAAGTCGCACAGCGGTGCCAGCAAGCGCTTCAAGATCACCGGCTCCGGCAAGGTGCTCCGTGAGCGCGCCGGCAAGCGCCACCTGCTCGAGCACAAGTCGTCCCGCGTGACGCGCCGCCTGACCGGCAACGCCGAGATGGCCCCGGGCGACGCCGCGAAGATCAAGAAGCTTCTCGGCAAGTGACGTACGGGCGCCACTGAGCGCCGTACGGCACGACCGGGACCCCATCGATACCGGGTCGCGTGAGTTCTCACCGCGGCCCCGCTACAAGGAGTTAACAAGTGGCACGCGTCAAGCGGGCAGTCAACGCCCACAAGAAGCGCCGGGCGATCCTCGAGCAGGCCTCCGGCTACCGCGGTCAGCGTTCGCGCCTGTACCGCAAGGCCAAGGAGCAGGTCACCCACTCGCTGGTCTACAACTACAACGACCGCAAGAAGCGCAAGGGTGACTTCCGCCAGCTGTGGATCCAGCGCATCAACGCCGCTGCCCGCGCCAACGGCATCACGTACAACCGCTTCATCCAGGGCCTGAAGGCCGCCAACGTCGAGGTCGACCGCAAGATCCTCGCCGAGCTGGCCGTCAACGACGCCGGTGCCTTCGCGGCGCTGGTCGAGGTCGCGCAGAAGGCGCTGCCGAGCGACGTGAACGCGCCCAAGGCGGCGTGACGCTGCGCCGGCTCGAGCCGTAGTTGAAGGGACCCGCAGGCTCCAGCCTGCGGGTCCCTTCGATTGCCGTTGTCCGGTTCGTTGTCTGCCGCGGGTGCGTCGTGGCTGGTCGCGCAGTTCCCCGCGCCCCTGGAGGGGCGCGTGCAGCCCGCGTCGAGATATCTGTGAACGTTAGGAAGAGCATGCGACCCGCCAGCCCCGAGCTGATCTCCCCCCGTTCTCCCCGTGTCCTGGCCGCGCGGCGGCTGGGGAAGCGGAACTTCCGGGGCAAGGAGCGGCTGTTCCTGGCCGAGGGGCCGCAGGCCGTGCGGGAGGCCGCCGGGTACGAGGACACGCTGGTCGAGCTGTTCGCCACCGTCGAGGCCGCCGAGCGGTACGCCGACATCATCGGGGTGGCCCGTGAGGCCGGTGTGCGCGTGCACCTCGCCGCCGAGCAGGTGATCGAGGACATCTCCACCACCGTCACCCCGCAGGGCCTGGTCGGGGTCTGCCGGTTCATCGACACCCCCTTCGACGAGATCCTCGCCGCCCGTCCCAGGCTCGTCGCCGTCCTCGCACACGTCCGCGACCCCGGCAACGCGGGCACGGTGCTGCGCTGCGCCGACGCCGCCGGCGCCGAGGCCGTCGTCCTCACCGACGCCTCCGTCGACCTGTACAACCCCAAGGCCGTACGCGCCTCCGTCGGTTCCCTGTTCCACCTGCCGGTCGCCGTCGGCGTCCCCGTCGAGCGGGCCGTGGCCGGGCTGCGGGACGCCGGGGTCCGGGTGGTCGCCGCCGACGGTGCGGGGGAGCAGGACCTCGACGCCGAGCTGGACGCGGGCACCATGGGCGGCCCCACCGCCTGGGTGTTCGGCAACGAGGCGTGGGGGCTCCCCGAGGAGACCCGCGGCCTCGCCGACGCCGTCCTGCGCGTCCCGATCCACGGAAAGGCCGAGAGCCTGAACCTGGCGACCGCCGCCGCCGTATGTCTCTACGCGTCGGCGCGTGCACAGCGCGCCGCCGGAGGGTGCCGCTCCGTCACCAACGCCTAGTAGGGTGACCTGCCCAGGGCCCCCGCGCGGCTGAGAGGTGGGATACGGGGATGAGTGTCGGCACGAGCAGCGCGCCGGGAGCCCGGGGAGCGCCGCGTCCGCCCGCGCCCCGCACCCCCGGTGGTCTCGCCGGGCTCGGCCTGGACCCGGACGAGCTGCCCGACGGCCTGGTCGTCGCCGACGAGCACGGCCGCGTGGTCTGCTTCAACGCCGCCGCCGCCCGCATCACCGCCGTCCCGGCCGCCGAAGCCCTCGGCCGGCCGCTGGAGAAGGCACTGCCCCTGGAGGACCTGGAGGGCCGCCGCTGGTGGCAGCTCACCGACCCCTACGGCGGCCTCGCCATCCGTGTCGGCCAGCCCGAGCGCAACCTCCTGCTCCCCGGCGGCCGGGAAGTCCTCGCCTCCGCCCGCTACGTCCGCGTCGAGCCGCTCGGCCCCGTCCACCGCGTCGTCGTCACCCTGCGTGACACCGAGGCCCGGCGTCGCACCGAACGCAGCCACGCCGAGCTGATCGCCACCGTCGCCCACGAACTGCGCTCGCCCCTCACCTCCGTCAAGGGCTTCACGGCGACGCTGCTGGCCAAGTGGGAGAGGTTCACCGACGACCAGAAGCGGCTGATGCTGGAGACCGTCGACGCCGACGCCGACCGGGTCACCCGGCTCATCGCCGAGCTGCTGGACATCTCGCGGATCGACTCGGGCCGGCTGGAGGTCCGCCGCCAGCCCGTCGACATCGGCGCTGCCGTCGGCCGGCACATCCAGGCGTACGTCGCCTCCGGCCAGGAGGCCGACCGCTTCCTGCTCCGCCTAGGCCGGCCGCTGCCCGACCTGTGGGCCGACCCCGACAAGGTCGACCAGGTGCTGAGCAACCTGCTGGAAAATGCCGTGCGGCACGGCGAGGGAACCGTCACCATTGACATCACGCCCACGGCGTCCCCCCGCGAAGGGGAGGACACCGGCACGTCGGTCACGGTGAGCGACGAAGGGGCCGGCATCCCGGAGGAGTCCATGAACCGCGTCTTCACCCGCTTCTGGCGGGGCAGCAAGCGCGGTGGCACCGGCCTCGGGCTGTACATCGTCAAGGGCATCGTCGAAGCCCACGGCGGCACCATCACGGTCGGCCGCGCCCCCGGCGGCGGCGCCGAGTTCCGATTTACGTTGCCCGTGGCGGCACCGGCCTACCTGGCCTGAGCGGCCCCACGGGCGCATTCGCGTTCCACCGCCCCGTTAGACTCGGTCTTTGGCACCTTTGCGTCCAGTTCCGCAGACGAAGCGTCCCAGCCCCGTCTCCGGACCGTAGACGGGGCGTTCCAGCCAGCCAATCGGAAGCACGGGAAGAGATGTCGGCACCGAATAAGTCGTACGACCCTGTCGAGGTCGAGGCGTTGAAACCGGAAGAGATCGAGCGCATGCGGGACGAGGCGCTCGCCGCCTTCGCCGCCGCGAGCTCCCTCGACGCGCTCCAGGAGGCCAAGGTCGCCCACACCGGCGGGGCCTCCCCGCTGGCGCTCGCCAACCGCGAGATCGGCGCCCTGCCCCCGCAGGCCAAGGCCGACGCGGGCAAGCGCGTCGGCATGGCCCGCGGCGCGGTCAACAAGGCGCTGGCCGCCCGCCAGGCGGAGCTGGAGGCCGAGCGCGACGCGCGCGTGCTGGTCGAGGAGGCCGTGGACGTCACGCTGCCCCACGACCGTGTGCCGGCCGGCGCCCGCCACCCGCTCACCACGCTCTCCGAGCGCATCGAGGACGTCTTCGTGGCCATGGGCTACGAGGTCGCCGAGGGCCCCGAGGCCGAGGCCGAGTGGTTCAACTTCGACGCCCTCAACATCGGCCCGGACCACCCGGCCCGCGGCGAGGCCGACACCTTCTTCGTCGAGGGCCCGGACGGCGGCACCGAGTCCGGCGTCGTGCTGCGCACCCACACCTCGCCCGTGCAGATCCGCTCCGCGCTCGACCGCGAGCTGCCGGTCTACGTGATCTGCCCCGGCCGGGTGTACCGCACCGACGAGCTGGACGCCACGCACACCCCGGTCTTCCACCAGGTCGAGCTGCTCGCCGTCGACGAGGGCCTGACCATGGCGGACCTCAAGGGCACCCTGGACCACATGGTCCAGTCGCTGTTCGGCGCGGAGATGAAGACCCGGCTGCGGCCGAACTTCTTCCCCTTCACCGAGCCGTCCGCCGAGATGGACATGCTCTGCTACGTCTGCAAGGGCGCGTCCGTCGGCAACCCCGACCGGCCCTGCCGCACTTGCTCCAGCGAGGGCTGGATCGAGCTGGGCGGCTGCGGCATGGTCAACCCGCGGGTGCTCACCGCCTGCGGCATCGACCCGGAGAAGTACAGCGGCTTCGCCTTCGGGTTCGGTATCGAGCGGATGCTGATGTTCCGCCACAACGTCGAGGACATGCGAGACATGGTCGAGGGTGACGTCCGGTTCACCCGGCCGTTCGGGATGGAGATCTGATGCGGGTCCCGCTTTCCTGGCTGCGGGAGTACGTCGACCTGCCGGCCACCGAGACCGGCCGCGACGTGCAGGCCAAGCTGATTTCGGCCGGTCTGGAGGTCGAGACCGTCGAGCACCTGGGCGCCGACCTCAAGGGCCCCCTCGTGGTCGGCCAGGTGCTGACCATCGAGGAGCTGGAGGGCTTCAAGAAGCCGATCCGCTTCTGCACCGTCGACGTCGGGCAGGCCAACGGCACCGGTGAGCCGCAGGAGATCGTCTGCGGCGCCCGGAACTTCGCCGTCGGCGACAAGGTCGTCGTCGTCCTCCCCGGCGCCACCCTGCCCGGCGGCTTCTCGATTTCCGCCCGCAAGACCTACGGCAAGACGTCCCACGGCATGATCTGCTCCGGCGACGAGCTGGGCATGGGCGACGACGGCAGCCACGGCATCATCGTGCTGCCGCCGGAGACCGAGGTCGGCAAGGACGCGATCGAGCTGCTCGAGCTGGTCGACGAGGTGCTGGACATCGCCGTCACCGCCAACCGCGGCGACTGCCTGTCCATCCGCGGCGTGGCCCGCGAGGCCGCCATCGCCTACGGCCTGCCGCTGCGCGACCCGGCCCTCATCGACGTGCCCGGCCCCAACGCCTACGGCTACCCCGTCAAGATCGCCGACCCCACCGGCTGCGACCGCTTCACCGCCCGCACGGTGACCGGCCTCAGCGCCGAGGCGCGCTCCCCGATCTGGCTCCAGCGGCGCCTCCAGAAGGTCGGCATGCGCCCGATCTCGCTGGCCGTCGACGTCACCAACTACGTGATGATGGAGCTGGGCCAGCCGCTGCACGCCTACGACCGGGGCCTCGTCCAGGGCACCATCGGCGTGCGCCGGGCCGAGGAGGGCGAGAAGATCGTCACCCTCGACGGCGTCGAGCGGAAGCTGCACGCCGAGGACCTCGTCATCACCGACGACCGGGGCCCGATCGGTCTCGCCGGCGTCATGGGCGGCGCCAACACCGAGATCGCCGACCACGACGCCGCGGAGAACGGCGGCAACGCGACGAGTGACGTGGTCATCGAGGCCGCCCACTTCGACCAGGTGTCCATCGCGCGCACCGCACGCCGGCACAAGCTGTCCTCCGAGGCCTCCCGCCGCTTCGAGCGCGGCGTGGACCCGCAGGCCGCCGCCGCTGCCGCGCAGCGCACCGTCGACCTGCTGGTGCTGCTCGCGGGCGGCACCGCGGAGGCCGGCGTCACGGAGATCAGCGCCCCCTCCGCACCGCACACCATCAGCGTCCCCGCCGACCACCCTGACCAGGTCGCCGGTGTCACCTACGGCCGCGAGACCGTCGTACGCCGCCTCCAGGAGGTCGGCTGCGACGTGTACGGGCAGGACGAGCTGATCGTCACCGTCCCGTCCTGGCGGCCCGACCTGACCGACCCGAACGACCTGGCCGAAGAGGTCATCCGGCTGGAGGGCTACGAGAACCTGCCCTCCACCCTGCCCAGGCCCTCCGCGGGCCGCGGCCTGACCTCCCGGCAGCGGCTGCACCGCCGGGTCGGCCGTGCGCTGGCCGGCGCGGGCTACGTCGAGGCGCTCAACTACCCGTTCGTCAGCGAGCAGGTCTTCGACCAGCTCGGGCTGGACTCCGACGACCCGGCCCGCCGCGTCGTCAAGCTGGTCAACCCGCTCAGCGACGAGGAGCCCGCGCTGCGGACCACGCTGCTGCCGGGCCTGCTCGGCGCCCTGCGCCGCAACGACGGCCGGGGCTCGCACGACCTGGCGCTCTTCGAGACCGGCCTGGTCTTCCACCCCCGCGACGAGCGGCGGGTCGCCGCCGACCTGCCCGTCGACCGGCGGCCCGGCGACGACGACATCGCCGCGCTGAACGCCGCGCTGCCCGACCAGCCGCGGCACGTCGCCGCCGTCCTGACCGGCGCGCGGGAACAGGCCGGCTGGTGGGGCAAGGGCCGTCCGGCCGACTGGGCCGACGCCGTCGAGGCGGGACGCCTGGTGGCCCGGGAGGCCGGCGCCGAGCTGATCCTCCGCAAGGGACAGTACGGGCCGTGGCACCCCGGGCGCTGCGCCGAGCTGATCGTCACGGTCGACGGTACGGAGCGGGTCGTCGGACACGCGGGTGAGCTGCACCCCCGGGTGCTCAAGGCGCTCGGCCTGCCCGCGCGGACCTGCGCGATGGAGCTGGACCTCGACGTCGTGGCGCGGGCCGGGAACGACACCCCGCAGGCGCCGGGCATCTCCACGTTCCCCGTGGCGACGCAGGACGTCGCCCTGGTGGTCGACGCGTACGTGCCCGCGGCGGACGTCGAGGCGGCGCTGCGGGACGGGGCGGGTGAACTGCTGGAGTCCATCCGGCTGTTCGACGTCTACGACAACGCGGAGCAGCTGGGTGAGGGGCGCAAGTCCCTCGCGTACGCGTTGCGCTTCCGCGCGGGGGACCGGACGCTCACCGTCGACGAGGCGTCGGCCGCGCGGGACGCGGCGGTTGCCCTCGCGGGCGAGCGGGTCGGAGCGGTGCTGCGCAGTTAGGCGGTGCGCCCAAGGGGCGGGGGGCTTCTGCCGGTTGGCGGCCGCGGGTACGTCGTGGCCGCTCGCGCAGTTCCCCGCGCCCCTTGGCTGCGTTCGGGTGACGTCCCTGAAGGGGCGCGGGGAACTGCGCGACCAGCCACAGCGCACCCGCACTCGACAACGCACCCGCACACCGAACGGCGTCGAGTCGCCCCGCGATGCCGGCGGAGCCGTCCGCCCCGCCGCGGAGTGTCGGGCAGGCAGCCGGGCGGACGGCGTGGAAACGGGCCGCCGCACTGTACGAGGGGGAGCCGGCGGCCCGGCCGGCCTCTTTCGAGGCCCCTCAGTCAACCGGCCCGGAACTCTCCGCGACAGTGCGCGCACGCTGCGGATGCGCGTACTCCGTTCACACCCCGTGTGAAGCCCGGCACACTACGCTGTCGGCACCGAGTCACCGCGGCACCGGGGGGCACCCATGCAGCCCAACACCCTGCTCGACGCGATCCTGGACGAGGCCGGGATCTCGCACGCGGGACTGGCCGCGCACGTCAACCAGGCGGGACGCGCGCGCGGGCTGGCGCTGAGGTACGAACACACCGCCGTCGCACGGTGGTTGAAGGGCCAGCGCCCGCGCGGCCAGGTGCCCGACCTGATCTGCGAGGTCCTCGCCTCCCGCCTGCACCGCCCCGTCACCCTCGACGACATCGGCCTCGGTGTGTCCGGCGAACCGGCCGCCCCGCACACCGGCTCGCTCTCCGGGTTCGTGGAGCGCGCCACCGCCCTGTGGCGCTCCGACCAGCAGCGGCGCCCGCACATCCTCGGTGCGCCCGCGCTCACCGGCACGCCCGCCGTGATGCCGGTCTGGGAGTGGGAGAACCCGCCCGAGGACGTCGACGTCTCCCGCGGCGGGCGGCACCGGGTGACCGCCGCCGATCTGGAGATGCTGCGCTGCGCGCGGGCCCACTACGAGCAGATGTACCGCAAGGCCGGCGGCATGGCGACCCGCGCCCGCATCGTCGGCTTCCTCAACTCCGAGGCCGCGCCGCTGCTGCGCGGCGGCTACACCGACGCCACCGGACGCCAACTGCACCGGGCCACCGGCGGCCTGGTGGCGGTCGCCGGGATCTGCGCGTACGACTCCGACGCGCACGGCCTCGCGCAGCGCTACTTCCACCAGGCCCTGCGGCTCGCCAAGGCCAGCGGCGACCAGGGTCTCGGCGCCTACGTCATCGCACTGCTGGTCAACCAGGCGCTGTTCATGCGGGAGTACCGGCAGGCCGTCGCCTTCGCCGAGGCCGCGCTGCGCGCCGCGGGCCGCCACATCACCCCGGCGCTCGCCTCCGACCTCTACGCGATGCAGGCGAAGGCGTACGCGCACCTCGGCGACGGCAGTGGCGCGCTGTCCTGCATCCGCCGGGCCGAGCAGGCCGCCGAACGCATCCGGCGCGGATACGAACCCGACGAGACCGGCTATGTCCAGCCCGGACTGGTCAACGTCCAGGTCGCCGAGGCCCTGTTGAGCCTCGGGGAACTGGCGGCCGCCGGGGAGCACGCCGCGGCGGCGGTCGACAACCCGGCGCACGACCGCGGCCGGGTGCACCGGCTGGCCATGCTCAGCACCATCGAGCTGCGCCAGGGCAACGCCGACAAGGCGGTGGCCACCGCCGTGCAGATGGCCGAACAGGCCCGGGGCATGGAGTCCCAGCGCCTGCGCGACCGACTCCGCGCGGTCCGCGAACACCTGGTGCGCAGTGGCTGCGCGGGCACGACCGAGGCCGCCGAACTCATCGACGGGGCGCTGCGCGTACCGCTGTGATCCGTCCGCCCCTCGGGGCCCACTGCGCCCACCACTGCGCCTTGAGCGGCCGCCGTGCGCCTGCTGCCGGGACGCTGCTGCTGCGATATTGCCACCTACTCCAAGAAAGGTGGCAGAACCGTGCAGTGGACGAAACAGAGCGAACAAAATGTGTACGCAAATCGCTGGTTCAGCGTCAATCTCGCCGATGTCGAACTACCGGACGGTCGGCACCTCGACCACTTCCTCATACGGATGCGTCCGGTGGCCGTGGCCACGGTCGTGAACGAGGCGAACGAGGTCCTCCTGCTCTGGCGGCACCGCTTCATCACCGACAGCTGGGGCTGGGAACTGCCGGCCGGCGTCGTCGAGGACGGCGAGGACGTCGCGGTGGCGGCGGCCAGGGAACTGGAGGAGGAGACCGGCTGGCGGCCGGGACCGCTGCGGCACCTGATGAGCGTGGAGCCGTCCAACGGGCTCACCGACGCCCGGCACCACGTCTACTGGGCCGACCAGGGCACGTACGTCGGGCACCCCGTGGACGACTTCGAGTCGGACCGCCGGGAGTGGATTCCGCTCAAGCTCGTTCCCGACCTGGTCGCCCGCGGGGAGGTCCCGGCCTCCAACATGGCGGCCGCGTTGCTCCTGCTGCACCACCTCAGGCTCGGCCAGGACGCCCCGCCCGGCCTCGGCCGCCGGGCCGGCTAGCGTCCGAGGGCCTGCCATACCGCCACGATCAGCGCGCCCAGGGCCGTGACGACGGCCACCGAGGGGAGGGGCCAGCGGGCGTGCTCCAGCGCGGTCAGCCGGGTACTGAGGTCCGCCAGCTCCTTGGCGGTCTCCTCGGTGCGGTGGGAGAGCAGGGCGTGCCCGCCCTCGACTCGGGCGTAGGCCACATCGAGCCGGCGTCGTAACTCTGCGAGTTCTCCCTGGACGACGGGGTGCTCGGGATCGGCGGTCACGGACCGCTCCTTTCCGTATTCGTCTCACGTCCCTTGCATGTGCATGTCGAGTCAACTCGCCTGGTGGGCGCCTGGGGAGAGTGTGCGGACGGCATATGCGGGCCCGGGGCGCACACGCCGTGTGAAAGCCGCGGGCCCGGCACCACCTGAGGTGCCGGGCCCGTGCGCGTAGCTGCGCGTAATCAGCCGTAGGAGTAGAAGCCCGAGCCGCTCTTGCGGCCGAGGCGGCCCGCGTCGACCATGCGCTGGAGCAGCGGGGGAGCGGCGTACAGCGGCTCCTTGTACTCCTCGTACATCGAGTAGGCCACCGAGGCGACCGTGTCCAGGCCGATCAGGTCCGCCAGCTTCAGCGGGCCCATCGGGTGGGCGCAGCCCATCTCCATGCCGTTGTCGATGTCCTCGCGGCTCGCGATGCCCGACTCGAACATCCGGATCGCGGAGAGCAGGTACGGGATCAGCAGCGCGTTCACCACGAAACCGGAGCGGTCCTGGGCGCGGATGGCGTGCTTGCCGAGCACCTTCTCGGTGAACAGCTGCGCCCGGCTCAGCGTGCCCTCGGAGGTGGTGAGCGCCGGGATCAGCTCGACCAGCTGCTGCACCGGGGCCGGGTTGAAGAAGTGGATGCCGATGACGTGATCGGGCCGCGAGGTGGCGACCGCCAGCTTCACCAACGGGATCGAGGAGGTGTTGGAGGCCAGGATCGCGTCCGGCCGGGTCACGACCTGGTCGAGCACCTGGAAGATCTCGGTCTTGACCTGCTCGTTCTCGACAACCGCCTCGATCACCAGGTCGCGGTCGGCGAACTCGCCGAGATCGGTGGTGAAGCTGAGCCGCGCCTGCGTGGCGTCCCGCTCCTCCTCGGTCGTCTTGCCGCGCTCGGCGGCCTTGGCCAGCGAGTTGTACAGCCGGGTGCGGCCGATCTCCAGAGCCTCGCCCGTGGTCTCGGCGACCATCACCTCCAGACCGGAGCGGGCGCACACCTCGGCGATGCCCGCCCCCATCTGGCCGCAGCCCACCACGCCGACGCGTGCGATATCTCCCGAGATGCCGGTCACATCGTCCCTTTCGCTGACTTCAAGGCTGGTAGCAGGCGCACCGGGGTCCCCGGCGCCTGCTCCGATCGAGCACGTTACCCCCGAATGGTCACGGATCCGTCTCCCGGGTCGGGCATGCTGAGGCCCCGTACACGATCCGTGAGCGTGCGGATCCACAGCGTTCAGGAGGTCTTCCCATGGGCGGTGTCTCGCGTCGTGCCTTCGCGGTGGCGGCGTTGTCGGCGTTCACCATGGCGCCCGCGGCGTCGGCGGCGCCGGTCTCCGCGTCGGAACCGCCGGTGCGCCGCGCCGCCGCCGGGATGCGGGGCATGTGGCTCGCCACGGTGGCCGGCCGCGACTGGCCCACCCGCGCCGGGCTGGGCGCGGCGGAGCAGCGCGCGGAACTGGTCGAGCACCTGGACAACGCGGTCCGGCACCGGCTGAACACGGTGTTCCTCCAGGTGCGGCCGACGGCCGACGCGCTGTGGCCCTCGCCGTACGAGCCGTGGTCGCAGTACCTGTCCGGCAGCCAGGGACGCGACCCGGGCTGGGACCCGCTGGGCACGGCGGTCGAGGAGGCGCACGCCCGCGGCCTGGAACTGCACGCCTGGTTCAACCCGTACCGGGTCTCCCTGCACGACGACCCGAGCCACCTGGTCCCCGCCCACCCCGCGCGCAAGCACCCCGAGTGGGTGGTGGCGTACGGCGGGAAGCTCTACTACAACCCCGGGCTGCCCGAGGTCCGGGCCTTCGTCCAGGACGCGATGCTCGACGCGGTGGAGAAGTACGCCGTGGACGGCGTCCACTTCGACGACTACTTCTACCCCTATCCGGTCACCGGCGAGAGCTTCGACGACGGCGTGGCCTTCAGCACCTTCGGCTCCGGCTTCGGCAGCCGGGCCGACTGGCGGCGGGACAACATCGACCGGCTGGTGCGCGAGACCGCGGCACGTGTCAGGAAGGCCCGCCCGTCCGCCCGCTTCGGCGTGAGCCCCTTCGGGGTGTGGCGCAACGCGGCCACCGACGAGCGCGGCTCGGACACCCGGGCGGGCGTCCAGACGTACGACGACCTGTACGCGGACACCCGTAAATGGGTGCGCGAGGGCTGGCTCGACTACGTCGTGCCGCAGCTGTACTGGAGCATCGGCCAGAACGGCGCGGACTACGCGAAGCTGCTCCCCTGGTGGGCCGAGGTGGCCAAGGGCAGCCGGACGCAGCTGTACGTGGGCGAGGCGCTGTACAAGGCCGGGGACCCGGCACAGTCCGCCGCCTGGCAGGACCCCGCCGAGATGTCCCGGCACCTCACGCTGGCCGCCCGCCACCCGCAGGTGCGCGGACACGTCTTCTTCTCCGCCAAGGACGTGGCGGAGGACCGGGGCGGCGCGATGGCACGGCTGGCGGCGGACCACTACACGCTGCCGGCCGCCGCCCCGCGCTGAGCCGGCTGCCCGGGACCGGTGCGGGCTAGAGCTGGATCTCCCGGTGCCGGATCTCGGTGTCCGGACCGGGCGAGCACACACCCTCGTGCCCGTCCTCGAACCGGACCCGGTACGGGGGAGAGCCCTTCTCGCCCAGAACCTCGACGATCTCGCCGACCTTGTCGTGTTCACCGACCACCCGGCCGTGCTGCACCAGCTGGTCGCCCTTCATTGCGTGCATGCGTGGGGCCTCCTCGCCTGTGTGCCGCTCTCAGCCCCGGGCCCGCTGGGTGACCGCGATGCACACCAGTACCGCCGCGGCCGTCAGCGGAGCGGCCACCGTCAGGTGCTCGCCCAGGAGAAGTACCGACCACACCAGTGTGAGCAGCGGCTGGGCCAGCTGCAACTGGCTGGCCTTCGGGATCCCGATGGCCGCCATGCCCCGGTACCAGACGACCAGGCCGAGGAACTGCGAGCCCGCCGCCACCCACAGCAGACCGGCCACGCTGTGCGCCGTCAGGTGCACCGGCTCGAACGACAGGGCGATCGCGGCCATCGGCACCGTCAGCGGCAGACACAGCACCAGCGCCCAGCCGATCACGTGCCAGCCCGGCATCACCCGGGCCAGTCGGCCGCCCTCCGTGTACCCGGCCGCGCACACCAGCAGCGCCGCGAAGAGATAGGCGTCGGCCGAGGTCAGCGCCCCGCCGCTCTGCTGCACCGTGAAGGCGATCACGGCCGCCGCACCCGCCAGGGCGGCGAGCCAGAAGGTGCGCGAGGGCCGGGTGCCGATGCGCAGGGCCGAGAACAGCGCGGTCGTCAGCGGGAGGAGGCCGACCACGACGGCGGCGTGCGCGGTCGTCGACGTCTGGAGGGCGAGCGTGGTCAGGAGCGGAAAGCCCAGGACCACCCCGGCGCCGACCACCGCGAGACCGGTCCAGTGCCGCCGCTCGGGGAACGCCACGCGCAGGACGAGCAGGCAGCCCCCGGCGATCACCGCGGCCAGGATGCTGCGCACCGCGATGAGGGACCAGGGGCCGAAGCCCTCCAGGCCCCAGGCGGTGGCCGGGAAGGTGAGGGAGAAGGCGACGACGCCGAGCGCGGCCAGGAGTGTGCCGGAGGACCGGCCGCCGGTGCTCGCGGTCGGACCGCCCACTGCTATCCCTGACGGTGCGGTAGCGCTACTCTGTGCTCTCATGCAAGAGCGTAGCAGCGTTGCTGACCTGGTGAGTGAGTTGCGAGGAGAGCTGGACCGCTACTCACCCGGCGGAAAGCTCCCGTCGAGCCGAGCCCTCGTCGACCGCTTCCGGGTGAGCCCGGTGACCGTCTCCCGGGCCCTGGCGCAACTGGCGGCCGAGGGACTGGTGGTCACCCGGCCCGGCGCCGGCGTCTTCCGCGCCCGGCCGCGCCCCACGGCCGCACCCACCGGGGACACCTCCTGGCAGGAGGTCGCGCTCAGCGCCGACGGCGCCGCCGACCTCGTACCGCGCACGGTGGACGCCTCGGGA
Organism: Streptomyces sp. NPDC107500; assembly: GCF_055582785.1. Taxonomy (NCBI): domain Bacteria; kingdom Bacillati; phylum Actinomycetota; class Actinomycetes; order Kitasatosporales; family Streptomycetaceae; genus Streptomyces; species Streptomyces sp. NPDC107500. The sequence continues at coordinate 224,116 of NZ_JBVJPF010000009.1, read as the reverse complement.
GTGCTGGTCTCGCTGGCCGCCCCGCCGCCCGGCGTCGTGGAGTTCAACGGCGGCTACCTGCACCCGTCGCTCCAGCCCGAGCGCGCGATGGCCGCGGCCCTGGCGCGGGCCGGGCGGCGGCCCGGTGCGTGGGGGCGGCCGCCGATGGAAGGGCTGCCCGAGCTGCGGGAGTGGTTCGCGCGCGGGATCGGCGGAGCCATCACGGCCGCGGAGGTGCTGATCACGGCGGGCGGGCAGTCCGCGCTGACCACCGCCCTGCGCGCCCTCACCCCGCCCGGCACCCCGGTGCTGGTCGAGTCGCCGACGTACCCCGGCATGCTGGCCATCGCCCGGGCGGCCGGACTGCGCCCGGTGCCGGTCCCCGTGGACGCCGACGGTGTCCGCCCGTCCCTGCTCGCCGACGCCTTCCGGGCCACCGGCGCCCGTGTCCTGGTCTGCCAGCCCCTCTTCCAGAACCCGACCGGTGCCGTGCTCGCCCCGGAGCGGCGCGGTGAGGTGCTGCGCATCGCGCGGGCGGCCGGCGCCTTCGTGGTGGAGGACGACTTCGTACGGCGGCTGGTGCACGAGGACGCCGGACCGCTGCCCGCGCCGCTCGCCGCCGACGACCCGGACGGCGTCGTGGTCCACGTCTGCTCGCTGACCAAGGCGACCTCGCCCAGCTTCCGGGTCAGCGCCCTGGCCGCGCGCGGGCCGGTCCTGGAGCGGCTGCGTGCCATCCAGGTCGTCGACACCTTCTTCGTGCCCCGGCCGCTCCAGGAGGCGGCGCTGGAACTGGTGGGATCACCCGCCTGGCCGCGCCACCTGCGCGCGATCGCCGCCGAGTTGAAGGACCGGCGGGACGCGATGACATCCGCGCTGCGGCTGAGCCTGCCCGAGGTGTCGCTGCCGCACATCCCGTCCGGCGGATACCACCTGTGGCTGCGCCTGCCCGACGGCACCGACGAAGTCGCGCTCACCGCGGCCGCCCTGCGCGCGGGCGTGGCGATCACCCCGGGCCGCCCCTACTTCAGCGCCGAACCCCCCGCACCCCACCTCCGGCTGAGCTTCGCGGCGGTGGCGGGCGCCGGCGAGATCGCCGAGGGCGTACGACGGCTGCGCACCGCCTGCACCAAGACGTGGGGCGGCTGACGCGGCCCGGCGGGTGGACGGCGCTCACCTTCGGGCGGTGAATGGCGTGAATCCTGGGTAGCTCCGAGTAACACCCCTTGACCTGGTCACCTCTGCCCTCCACCATCACGGCATGGCGCTTCGGGTCACGTTCGTCGCCTCCGCACGCAGCTCACCGCTGCTCGCCGAGCGCTTCGACGACGACCGGCCGCTGGACCAGGCCGGATGGGACGAGGTGCTCCGTGCCGCGGGCAGTCTGCTGCCGCTGGCCGCCGCCGAGCTGCGCTACTGCTCGCCCACGCCCCGCAGCCGCGCCACCGGAGACGCCCTCGGCTGCGCGCCGCTGGTCCAACTCGCCCTGCGGGAATGCGACATGGGCCGCTGGCGAGGACTGACGCTCGCCGAGGCCATGGCCCGCGAGCCCGCGGCGGTGGACGCCTGGCTCGCCGACCCGTGGTCGGCCCCGCACGGCGGGGAGTCGCTGCTGGTCTTCATCAGCCGGGTCGGCGGCTGGCTCGACACCCGCCCGGGCGGCGACGGCGACCGCATCGTCGCCGTCGCCGAGCCCTCCGTGATCCGGGCCGCGCTGGTCTACGCGCTGCGGGCGCCACCTGCGACGTACTGGAACCTGGACGTGCGGCCCCTCTCGACGACCACGCTCACGGGCCGGGCGGGCCGCTGGAGTCTGCGCTTCGAGGGGACGCCTCCGCAGTGGGCCGCGCATCCGGCGTTTCACGAAGATAATCCGTTGTGAGCAGCAGGTCCTTGGCCGGGCCGCCCACCCGCCACACCGTCCGCCAGCGGCCCGGGCCCTGGACGGTGAACTCGCCGCGGTAGAGGTCGGCGGCGCACGGATGGTCGGCCAGATGGCGTCCCGAGGCCAGGTCGAGGCCGTGGAAGGGGCGGCCGTCCGCGAAGCGCACGTCGGCGGTCCCCGGAGCGCTTCCCGGCGCGTAGCGCAGCGTCCGCTCCGCGGGCCGGGTCACGCCCTGCCAGGTGAAGGCGCCGGACTCCCGGCTCAGCAGCCCGCCCTCCGCCAGCGCGTCGAACGCGGTGAACCCCTCGAAGCGGCCCTCCGCGCCGCTCGCCAGGTCCCGCACCGTCCGCTCGGTGCGCCACCGGCCCGCGAGATACGCCAGCACGTCCGGCACCGGCCACAACTCGCCCATTTTCACTCGCTTTCCGGCCCCGGCCCGCTGGTTGCTGTGTGACCCATTGACGCTCTTCGGTCACCTCCCTATCTTGCCGTTCGAAGTGCTGACCAACGTCCGATATCTCGAACATCTAGTGAGAGCCGCGGAGTATCCATGTCACGCACCCGCTGGAGACTCGGTCTCAGCGTCACCGCCCTCCTGACGGCCTCGGCCCTGCTGCCGTCCCCGGTCCACGCGGAGGCCGCAGCCGACTACACGATCACCGTCGACCCGTCCGCCCGGGGCGCGACGATCGACGACACGATGTACGGCGTCTTCTACGAGGACATCAACCGGGCCGCCGACGGCGGCCTCTACGCCGAGCTGGTGCAGAACCGGTCCTTCGAGTACTCCACCGCCGACAACGACTCGTACACACCGCTCACCTCCTGGACGTCCGACGGCACGGCCCGGGTGCTGAACGACGCGGGCCGGCTCAACGAGCGCAACCGCACTTACCTCTCCCTGGGCGCCGGTTCGTCGGTCACCAACGGCGGCTACAACACCGGCATCCACGTCGAGAAGGGCGAGAAGTACGACTTCTCTGTTTGGACCCGCGCCGCCGGCGGCACCACGCTCACCGTCACCCTCCGGGACGCCGCCGGGACGCTCGCGCAGGTGCGCGAGGTGGCCGCGCGGGGCGAGTGGCGCAAGTACACCGCCACCTTCACCGCGACCCGCACCAGTGACCGCGGCAGACTCGCCGTGGCCACCGCCGAACCGGCCGCCCTCGACATGGTGTCGCTGTTCCCGCGCGACACCTACAAGCACCGGCCGAACGGCCTGCGCGCCGACCTCGCCGAGAAGATCGAGGCCCTGCACCCCGGCTTCCTGCGCTTCCCCGGCGGCTGCCTCGTCAACACCGGCTCCATGGCGGACTACAGCGAGGCGAGCGGCTGGCAGCGCGAGCGCAGCTACCAGTGGAAGGACACCATCGGCCCGGTCGAGGAGCGCGCCACCAACGCCAACTTCTGGGGCTACAACCAGAGCTACGGCCTCGGCTACTACGAGTACTTCCGCTTCGCCGAGGACATCGGCGCCATGCCACTGCCCGTCGTCCCCGCCCTGGTCACCGGCTGCGGCCAGAACCAGGCGGTCGACGACGAGGCGCTGCTGGAGCGGCACGTCCAGGACACCCTGGACCTCATCGAGTTCGCCAACGGACCCCGCACCAGTGAGTGGGGGCGCAAGCGCGCCGAGATGGGGCACCCGAAGCCCTTCGGCCTCACCCACCTGGGGGTAGGCAACGAGGAGAACCTCCCGGTCGAGTTCCTTCAGCGCTTCGAGAAGTTCCGCGCGGCCATCGAGGCGGAGTACCCGGACATCACCGTCGTCTCCAACTCCGGACCGGACGACTCCGGCAGCGTCTTCGACACGGCGTGGCGGCTGAACCGCGAGGCGGGCGTCGCCATGGTCGACGAGCACTACTACAACAGCCCGCAGTGGTTCCTCCAGAACAACGACCGCTACGACTCCTACGACCGAGGGGGCCCGAAGGTCTTCCTCGGCGAATACGCCTCCCAGGGCAACGCCTGGAAGAACGCCCTGTCCGAGGCGGCCTTCATGACCGGCCTCGAACGCAACGCGGACGTCGTCAAGCTCGCCTCCTACGCCCCGCTGCTCGCCAACGAGGACTACGTGCAGTGGAGCCCGGACATGATCTGGTTCAACAACCACGCGTCCTGGGGATCGGCGAACTACGAGGTCCAGAAGCTCTTCATGAACAACACCGGCGACCGCGTCGTCCCGTCCACGGCCACCGGCACACCGGACGTCAGCGGCCCCATCACCGGTGCCGTCGGCCTGTCGACGTGGGCGACCAGCGCGGCGTACGACGACGTGCGGGTGACCTCGCAGGACGGCCGGACCCTCCTGTCCGACGACTTCTCCGGGGGCGCGTCGCAGTGGACGCACTCGGGCGCGGGCAGCTGGACCGTCCAGGACGGCGCCTACGTCCAGACCGACACCGCGGCCGAGAACACCATGGTCACGGCCGGTGACCCCGGCTGGCAGAACTACGACCTGCACGTGAGGGCCACCAAGAAGGCCGGCAAGGAGGGCTTCCTCGTCGCCTTCGGCGTCAAGGACACCGGCAACTACTACTGGTGGAACCTGGGCGGCTGGAACAACACCCAGTCCGCCGTCGAGCAGGCCGCGGACGGCGGCAAGTCGACGCTCCTGTCGAAGGCCGGGTCGATCGAGACGGGCCGCGCCTACGACATCGACGTCAAGGTGCGGGGCCGCCAGGTGACCCTCTACCTCGACGGAGAGGAGTGGGGCAGCTTCACCGACGACAAGCCGGCCGAGCCGTTCCGCCAGGTCGTCACGGAGGACGCGCGCACCGGCGACCTGATCGTCAAGGTCGTCAACGCCCAGGACACCGCGGCCCGCACGGCCGTCGACCTCGGCACGGCGGAGGCCGCCGGCAAGGCCCGCGTCACGACCCTGGCCGCCGACCAGGACGCGGTCAACACGGAGACGACCACACCGGTCACGCCGGTGCGGTCCACGTTCTCCGGGGTGGCGAACGAGTTCGAGTACACCTTCCCGCCGAACTCGGTGACGTTCCTGCGGATCAGGCAGGGGTAGGCGGGCCACGCTCCGGGCCGGCCCCAGCGACACCCCGTCGCCGGCCCGGCCCGGTCCGGGATGATGTGCACCGTGCTGAAGAACACTGATCGGCCCGAGCCCGGACGGTACGCGCTGACCGGGACTGAAGACGGGCAGGTCTGGGGGTCTGCGGCAGGTCTTGACGACGGCCTTCCCCTTGACCTGTTCGCCGAGGTTCTCGGGGTGCTCATGGGTGGTGGTATGCGTGTCGTCCTCGCGTGAGCGATGGTCCGGTCGGGGTCATGCGCTGGATTGCATAAACGTGCAGCGAAACGTATAGTCATGCCATCAAGGATGGAGGACGTCATGGCGGTACGTGCGGCGGTGGCCGGGGCGAGTGGGTATGCGGGCGGTGAGCTGCTGCGTCTGCTGCTCGCGCACCCCGAGGTCGAGATCGGCGCCCTGACCGGCAACTCCAACGCGGGGCAGCGGCTCGGCGCGCTGCAGCCGCATCTGCTGCCGCTGGCCGACCGCGTCCTGGAGGCGACCACGCCCGAGGTGCTCGCCGGGCACGATGTCGTGTTCCTCGCGCTGCCGCACGGCCAGTCCGCCGCCGTCGCCGAGCAGCTCGGGCCGGACGTGCTCGTCGTGGACATGGGCGCCGACTTCCGCCTGAAGGACGCCGGCGACTGGGAGAGGTTCTACGACTCCCCGCACGCCGGCAGCTGGCCCTACGGCCTCCCCGAACTGCCGGGTGCCCGCGCCGCGCTGGAGGGGTCCAAGCGTGTCGCGGTGCCCGGTTGCTACCCGACCGCCGTCTCGCTGGCGCTCTTCCCGGCCTACGCCGCCGGCCTCGCCGAGCCCGAGGCCGTGATCGTCGCCGCCTCCGGCACCTCCGGCGCGGGCAAGGCGGCCAAGCCGCACCTGCTGGGCAGCGAGGTCATGGGGTCCATGTCGCCGTACGGCGTCGGGGGCCTGCACCGGCACACCCCCGAGATGATCCAGAACCTCGGCGCGGTCGCCGGTGAGCCGGTCTCCGTGTCCTTCACGCCGACCCTCGCACCGATGCCCCGCGGCATCCTCGCCACCTGCACCGCCAAGGCGAAGCCCGGCGTCACCGCCGAGTCCGTCCGCGCCGCCTACGAGAAGGCCTTCGCCGACGAGCCCTTCGTGCACCTGCTGCCCGAGGGCCAGTGGCCCGCCACCGCTTCGGTCTACGGTTCCAACGCCGTGCAGGTCCAGGTCGCGTACGACGCCGCCGCGGGCCGCGTCATCGCCATCGGAGCCATCGACAACCTGACCAAGGGCACCGCGGGCGGTGCCGTCCAGAGCATGAACATCGCCCTGGGTCTCGACGAGACCACCGGACTGACGACGATCGGAGTCGCCCCGTGAGCGTGACCGCAGCAAAGGGATTCACGGCGGCCGGAATCGCCGCCGGGATCAAGGAGAGCGGCAACCCCGACCTGGCCCTCGTGGTCAACACCGGTCCCCGCCGCGCCGCCGCGGGCGTCTTCACCTCCAACCGCGTCAAGGCCGCGCCGGTCCTGTGGTCCGAGCAGGTGCTGAAGAGCGGACAGGTGTCCGCCGTCGTCCTCAACTCGGGCGGGGCCAACGCCTGTACCGGCCCCAAGGGCTTCCAGGACACCCACGCCACCGCCGAGAAGGCCGCCGAGGTGCTCGGCACCGGCGCGGGCGAGATCGCCGTCTGCTCCACGGGACTCATCGGCGTACTGCTGCCGATGGACAAGCTGCTCCCGGGAGTCGAGGCGGCCGCCGGTCAGCTGTCCGAGCACGGCGGCGAGAAGGCCGCCATCGCCATCAAGACCACCGACACCGTGCACAAGACGTCCGTCGTGACCAAGGACGGCTGGACCGTCGGCGGCATGGCCAAGGGCGCCGGGATGCTCGCGCCGGGCCTCGCCACCATGCTCGTCGTCCTCACCACCGACGCCGACCTGGAGGCCGGCGCGCTGGACACCGCGCTGCGCGCCGCCACCCGCGTCACCTTCGACCGCGTCGACTCCGACGGCTGCATGTCCACCAACGACACCGTGCTGCTGCTGGCCTCGGGCGCCTCCGGCGTCACCCCGGCCCACGACGACTTCGCCGAGGCCGTACGGACCGTCTGCGACGACCTCGGGCAGCAGCTCATCCGGGACGCCGAGGGCGCCAGCAAGGACATCAAGGTCGAGGTCGTGAACGCCGCGACCGAGGACGACGCCGTCCTGGTCGGCCGCACCATCGCCCGCAACAACCTCCTCAAGTGCGCCATCCACGGCGAGGACCCCAACTGGGGCCGCGTGCTCTCCGCCATCGGCACCACCTCCGCCGCCTTCGAGCCCGACCGGCTGAACGTCGCCATCAACGGCGTCTGGGTCTGCAAGAACGGCGGCGTCGGCGAGGACCGCGAGCTGGTCGACATGCGCTACCGCGAGGTCCACGTCGTCGCCGACCTCGCCGCCGGCGACGCCACGGCCACCATCTGGACCAACGACCTCACCGCCGACTACGTCCACGAGAACAGCGCGTACTCCTCATGAGCACCCGTAAGCACACCGCGCTCCCCAAGGCCCAGACCCTCATCGAGGCGCTGCCCTGGCTGACCCGGCACCACGGCAAGACCGTCGTCATCAAGTTCGGTGGCAACGCCATGGTCGACGAGGACCTCAAGGCCGCCTTCGCCCAGGACGTCGTCTTCCTGCGCCACGCCGGCCTCAAGCCCGTCGTCGTGCACGGCGGCGGCCCGCAGATCAGCGCCGCCCTCGACCGGCACGGCATCGTCAGCGAGTTCAAGGCCGGCCTGCGCGTCACCACCGAGGACGCCATGGACGTCGTACGGATGGTGCTGGCCGGGCAGGTCCAGCGCGAACTGGTCGGGCTGCTCAACCAGCACGGACCGCTCGCCGTCGGCCTCACCGGCGAGGACGCCCACACCATCACCGCCACCAAGCACCAGCCCCGGATCGAGGGCGAACTCGTCGACATCGGGCGGGTCGGACAGATCACCGAGATCGACACCGGCGCCATCGAGGCGCTGCTCGCCGACGGCCGCATCCCGGTCGTCTCCTCGATCGCCCGCTCCGAGGACGACCACCATGTCTACAACGTCAATGCTGATACGGCGGCTGCGGCACTCGCTGCGGCGCTCGGCGCCGAGACTCTCATGGTCCTCACCGACGTCGAGGGCCTCTACGAGGACTGGCCGGACTCCGACGAGGTGATCAGCCGCCTCACCGCGTCCCAGCTGGAGAAACTGCTGCCCGACCTGTCCTCCGGCATGGTGCCGAAGATGGAGGGCTGCCTGCACGCCGTACGCAACGGCGTCACCACCGCCCGGGTCATCGACGGCCGGGTCCAGCACTCGATCCTGCTGGAGATCTTCACCGACGAGGGCATCGGCACGATGGTCGTGCCGGACGAACAGGGGGAGTCGTGAGCAACACCGGGGACACCGCGGGCAACGCGGAGCTGACCGAGCGCTGGCAGGGCACGCTCATGAACAACTACGGCACGCCGCGTCTGCCCCTCGTGCGCGGCGAGGGCGCCCGGCTCTGGGACGCCGACGGCAAGGAGTACCTGGACTTCGTCGGCGGCATCGCGGTCAACGCGCTCGGCCATGCCCACCCGGCGGTGGTCGAGGCCGTGAGCCGGCAGATCGCCTCCCTCGGCCACGTCTCCAACCTCTTCATCGCCGAACCGCCCGTCGCCCTCGCCGAACGGCTGCTCCAGCACTTCGGCCGCGACGGCAGGGTCTACTTCTGCAACTCCGGCGCCGAGGCCAACGAGGGCGCCTTCAAGATCGGCCGGCTCACCGGGCGGCCGCACATGGTCGCCACCGAGGGCGGCTTCCACGGCCGCACCATGGGCGCCCTGGCGCTGACCGGGCAGCCCGGCAAGCAGGAGCCGTTCCGGCCGCTGCCCGGCGACGTCACCCACGTGCCCTACGGGGACGCGCAGGCGCTCGCGGCGGCGGTCACCGAGGAGACGGCCCTGGTCGTCATCGAGCCGATCCAGGGCGAGAACGGCGTCGTCGTCCCGCCCCCCGGCTACCTCAAGGCCGCCCGCGCCATCACCGCCGCCACCGGGGCGCTGCTGGTCCTGGACGAGGTGCAGACCGGCGTCGGCCGCACCGGCCACTGGTTCGAGTACCAGGCGCACGAGGGCGTCCTGCCGGACGTCGTCACCCTCGCCAAGGGCCTCGGCGGCGGGCTGCCGCTGGGCGCGACGGTCGCCTTCGGACGCGCCGCCGAACTCCTTCAGCCGGGCCAGCACGGCACGACCTTCGGCGGCAACCCGGTCGCCTGCGCCGCCGGCCTCGCCGTCCTCGACACCATCGCGGACGAGGGTCTGCTGGACAACGTGAAGCGGCAGGGCGAGAGGATCCGCGGCGGGGTCGAGGCGCTCGGCCACCCGCTGGCCGGGCACGTCCGGGGCGCCGGACTGCTCCTGGGTATCGTGCTCACCGAGCCGCTCGCGCCCCAGGTGCAGCAGGCGGCTCAGGACGCCGGAATCCTGGTGAACGCGCCCGCCCCCGATGTCGTACGGCTGATGCCCGCGCTGAACCTCGGCGACGACGTGGTGGACGCCTTCCTCGGGGCCCTGCCCGGCATCCTTGACCAGGCCGCCCACGCGGCCCACGGGGACGGACGATCCGGAGAATGAGACGACGATGAGCCAGGCGCAGGAGCACGATCAGACGGCGGGGCCCGCCCTGCCGCAGACCCGCACCGCACGCCACCGGCGGATCGTGGACATCCTCAACCGGCAGGCGGTGCGTTCGCAGAGCCAGCTCGCGAAGCTGCTCGCCGACGACGGGCTGACCGTCACCCAGGCGACGCTCTCCCGCGATCTGGACGAGCTGAACGCGGTGAAGATCCGCAACACCGACGGCGACCTCATCTACGCGGTGCCCAGCGAGGGCGGCTTCCGCACCCCGCGGGCGCCGCTCGGCGAGTCGGCGAAGGAGGAGCGGATGCGGCGGCTCTCCGCGGAGCTGCTGATCTCCGCGGAGGCCTCGGCGAACCTCGTGGTCCTGCGCACCCCGCCGGGTGCGGCGCAGTTCCTCGCCTCGGCCATCGACCAGGCCGAACTGCACGACATCCTCGGCACCATCGCCGGCGACGACACCCTGATGCTGATCAGCCGGGAGCCGACGGGCGGGCAGGCGCTCGCCGACCACCTGCTGCGGCTGGCGCAGAACGGCCACTGAGGGGGAGCGGGACTACTCCGGGGCCAGCACCGCCGCCAGCTCGGCCAGACCGTCCACCGCCCAGTCGAAGGCGTCCGAGCCGCGCGGCGGGTCACCCACCGGGCGCCGGACGTATGCGGTGCGCATGCCCACGGCCTGGGCGCCACGCAGGTCCCAGGCGTGGGCGGCGACCATCAGCACCCGCTCCGGCGGACAGCCGGCCGCGCCGAGGGCGAGCCGGTAGACCTCCGGCGCGGGTTTGTACGCCCCGGCGTCCTCGGCCGACAGGGCCTGGTGCCAGCGCAGTCCCGCGTACGCGTTGAGGCGGAGCAGCGACCCGCGACTCGCGTTGGAGAGCCCCAGCACCGGGAAACGTTCGGCCAGGCGCGCGAGACCCGTGACGGAGTCGTCCCACGGCGGCAGGCGCCGGCCGGCGGTGGCCAGCCGCGCCACGGCGTCCACGTCGGTGAGCCCGGCATGCTCGGCGACCCGCTCCGCCGCCTCCCGGTCCAGGACCCCGGAGTCGGCGTACGGCCGCTCCTTCGCCCCGATGCGCCCGATCTCGTGCTCGACGTGCTCCTGCCACACCGTGAGCAGGTGGCCGACCGACGCCGCGTCGGCCTCGGGCACCGCCTCGCGCAACGCCGCGCGCAGTCCCCCCGGTTCGTCGACCATCGTGCCGAGCACGTCGAACACGACGGCCTCGACCTCGCTCGCCCCTGCCATGCGGCCTCCTCCACGCGTGCGGACACCTGCCCGGCGGCGCGCCGGTCACCCGTCGGCCGGGTTCAGCCCAGCCAGGCCGCCAGTCCTCCAGTACACCGCACCTCGTCCCCGGCCGTGATCAGCAGCCCCTCGACGCCGGGCAGCGACTCCAGCCACCGCAGCCCCTCCCGCGAACCCATCGCGAACGCCGCCGTCGCCCAGCAGTCCGCCCAGGTCAGCCGCGGCGCCACCACCGTCACGGACAACAGGTCGGTGACCGCCGAACGCCCGGTGCGCGGGTCGACCACATGCGCGCCCCGCTCGGCGCTGCCGGACGTCGCCACCGCCAGCTCGGCCGCCCCGGCCGCGGAGACCACGGCCGCGAGCCCGCCGGGCCGCAGCGGGTCCGACACACCGACCCGCCAGGGGCGCCGCGCCCCCGGCGACCCGAGCAACTGCACGTCCCCGCCGCCGTTGAGGCTGACCCCCGTGGCACCCGCCGCCGCGATCCGGCGGGCGGCACGCTCCACGGCCCAGCCCTTGACGATCCCGGTCGGATCGAGCCGCCCCCGGTACCGCGTGCTGAACCAGCCGTCGCTCACCCGCTCCGCCTCGGCCGCCAGCTCCAGCACCTCGGCGACCTCGGGCGCGCACGCGTCTACGGTCACCTCGTCCCGCGCCAGCCGGGAGACCTGGCTGTCGTCGCGGTAGGTGCTGAACACCTCGTCGGCCCGGCGCAGTCCGGCGACCGCCTCGTCCAACGCCGCCCGGACGGCCGACGGTTCCCCGCCGCGGACGTCGAAGGAGAAGACGGTCCCCATCGTCTCCTCCACGTGACGCACCGCGGCGGGAGCCTGTGCGGACTCGGCCACGGCGTCAGCCACCGGCCCGGTCCAGTGCCGATTGCAGGGACTGCTTGTATCCGGCGCTCGTGTAGGTGGCGCCGGAGACGGCGTCGATGTCGGCGGTGCCCGCGCTGACGGCGGCCCGGTCGAGCTTGGGCACCGCGTCGGCGGTCACCTGGTCGCTCCGTCCGCCCTTGGGCGCCTGGAGCGTCTCGGCGCCGGTGATCCGCCCGCCGCTGACGGTGACGCGCACCTGGACGGGCCCGTACTGGGTCTGCGCGACGTCACCGGTGAGCACCTGCGTGCCCTGCCCACCGCCGCCCTGCTCCTCGCCGGAGCCGGAGTCGGCACCGGAGCCCTGCCCCGTCCCGTCGCCGGAACCCTGCCCCGAGCCCGAGCCCGAGTCCTGTCCCTGGGAGGCGGCCGCGACCTTGTCCAGCGCCGACTGGAGGGACTTCACGTATCCGGCGCTGGTGTACGTGGCGCCCGAGACGGCGTCGATGTCGGCGGTGCCCGCGCTGACGGCGGCCTGGTTGAGCTTGGGCACCGCGTCGGCGGTGACCTGGTCGCTCTGCCCGCCCTTGGGCGCCTGCACGGCCTCGGCCCCGGTGATCTTCCCACCGCTCACCGTGAGCCGGACCTGCACCGGCCCGTACTGGGTGTCGGCCGCGTCTCCGGTGACCGTCCCGGACCCGGCGCCCCGGCCGCCCTGCGGCGACTGCGCGGCCGCCGGCGGTGCGGCGCCGCCCGCCGCCGAGGCGGAGCCCGGGTCCGAGGCCGGTTTCAGCGACAGCAGCAGCACGATCCCGGACACGGTCGCGGCGCCGGCGAGCACGGCACGCCGAACGGGGTGACTTTTCCTCATCTGTCCTGGACTCCTGATGTCCGTCGCTCACATCTCGAACGACTCGTGGTGGATACGGCGGGCGGGAACCCCCGCGCCGCGCAGTGCCTCGTACACCGACTGGGCGAAACCGGGCGGCCCGCACAGGAAGACGTCGTGGCTTTCGACGTCCGGGATCTTGCGGCTCAGGGTCTCCGCGGAGATGTCCGGGCGCTCCCCGTCCGGGCTGTTGACCGCGTACATCAGCCGGGCGCCGCGCTCCTCGGCGATCCCGGCCAGCTCGCCCCACAGCGCCAGCTCCTGCGTGCTGTTGGCCCGGTAGAGCAGCGTGATGTCGCCGGAGGCGCCGGGCAGCGTCTCGAACAGCGCCCGCATCGGCGTGATCCCGACCCCGCCCGCCACCAGCAGCACCTTGCCGCGGCTGCGGCGCTGGGCCGTCAGGGCGCCGTACGGGCCCTCGGCCCACACCCGGGTGCCGGGCTCCAGCTCGCGCAGCCGGGCGCTGTGGTCGCCGATCGCCTTCACGGTGATCCGCAGCATGTCCGGGCGCGGCGCCGCCGACAGCGAGTACGGGTGAGAGCTGAACCGCATCCCCGGTGCCAGGAACCGCCAGCGGAAGAACTGACCGGCCTCCGCGCCCATCCGGTGCAGCCGACGGCCGCCGATCAGCACCGACACGATGCCGGGCGTCTCCTCGATCACCGCCTCCACCCGCAACCGGTGCCGCAGGTTGAGACGCAGCGGCGTCAGCACGCGGTACCAGAGGACGAGCGCCGTCACCGACCCGTACAGCACGTACCAGACGGTCTTGGCCACCGGCTCGACCGCGAAGTCGTTGCCGGTGCTCAGCTGGTGCCAGAAGGTCAGGAACACGGCCGCGTACGTCAGCAGGTGCACGTGGTACCAGAGGTCGTACGGGATGCGCCGGCGGACCGGACCGATCGAGATCAGCCCGATGACGACCAGCAGCCCGGTGCCGATGGCGGCCTTGCCCATGTCGGGCAGCTGGTTCACGGAGTCGACCGTCTGGGCGACGATGTCACCGAGGCCCTTGCCGGCCTGCGCGGCGTAGCCCCACATGATCAGGAAGACGTGGGCGAGGACCAGGCAGAGCGTGTAGCGGCCGGTCATGGCGTGCCAGCGGGCGACCCGGTCGGAGCCCACCCGCCGCTCCAGCGCCGGCACCCGCGCCATCTGGAGCACCACCAGCGCCATCAGGTACCCGGCGAGCAGGCCGGTGATCCGGCCCGCGTTGAGGATCATGCCGGTCTGGTCCGAGATGGCGGGCGTGTTGCGCCACCACAGCCACAACACGCCCGCCGCGCCCGCCCACACGGCGAGCAGCAGGGGGACGGCGGGGGAGCGGCGCGGACGGATGCGCCGCATCGTCTGACGGCGGGCGGCACGGCCGCCGGCGAGCGTGGTGGTCACGGTTCCTCCGTGGGGACTTGACCCTTGGCCCACAGATACGCGCGGCGCCGCCCGAGCGTTCAGCCCGGTCCGGACTCCCGTCGCCGGTCAGTAGCGCGTGATCGCCGTCGCGCCGCCGGTGGTGCCGATCGCGAGGTGCGGGCGGTCGCCGGGCTCGGCCCACCGCAGGATGCGCCGCATCGCCTCGGCCGGCACCGACACGCAGCCGGCCGTCGCCCCGCGCCCGTTGACGTGCAGGAAGATGCCCGCGCCGCGGCCGCGCACGGGGCGGTGGTAGTTGAAGCCCACGACCAGGGCGTGGGCGTACTGCGCCGTGTAGGTGACCAGGTGTTCGGCCTCGGCGGCGCGGCAGTCGGCGGGGCGCGGCTCGGTCCAGCGGTTGTAGGCGCGCGAGGCGTTGTCCTGGCACCACCAGGAGTCCTGGCGGACCGGGCGGTACCGGTACGCCGTGCCGCGCGGCGCCGCCCGGATGCCGAAGGCGTACGGCAGGTCGTACAGCCCGGTCGGGGTGGTGTTCGTGCCCTGCACGCGCGTCGCCCCGGAGGTCAGCCCCCCGGCCCCGAAACGGGCGGGCGCGGAACCGGCCCGCACCCACCGGCCGTCCCCGGCGCCCCTGCGGTCCCACCAGGTGACCGTGCCCGTCGTCGAGCCGGTGCCCGGCGCGACGGCGGTGATCAGCTGGGTGCCGCCGCCGGTGTCCGCCATCCGGGCCGGCAGCGGCTGGGCGGCGGGCCCGCCGGGCGGCGCGGAACCGAGCGTGAGGAGGGACGCGGAGACGAGGACGGCTAGGACACCGGGGCGCATGGGTCAGACGGTAGAGGGGGGCAGCGGCAACGGCAGCCCGGGAAGGCCGTCCAGGCTCGTCGCGACGTGGTCCTTCTTGGTGAAATAGGCGCTGAGCGAGGCGTCGTCCTCCCGGGCGAACCGCTTGCCGTGCAGATCCCGGTCCTCCTCGTACGCCATGAAGGGGACGGCGTAGCCGCAGGTGTCGCGGACGAGTTCGGCGGTCACGACGATGATCGCGCGCAGTCCGTGGGCGGTGCTGTCGATGTCGCGGAAGTGGCCGAGGAGGCCGGGGAAGCGCGGGTCGTCGCGGAAGACGGGCTCGCCGCGGCCGTGCACCCGGACGATGTTCGGCGGGCCCTGGAACGCGCACCACATCAGGGTGATCCGCCCGTTCTCCCGCAGGTGGGCGATGGTCTCGGCGTTGGAGCCGGCGAAGTCGAGGTAGGCGACGGTGTGTTCGTCCAGCACCGCGAAGCTGCCCGTGAGGCCCTTGGGCGACAGGTTCACCGTGCCGTCGCCGGCCAGGGGAGCGGTGGCGGTGAAGAAGAGGGGCTGTGCCTCGATGAAGGCGCGGAGTCTGCCGTCTATGCGCTCATAAGTCTTTCCCATGCCTAACGATTATGCGGGAGTGGACGCGGCGCGTCCCGGCTGCCTGCGAGATTGACGAATCATGCAGTGTTCTGCATACTCATGCAAGACAGTGATCGTACGGTGAGGAGCGACCCAAGTGAGCAGCAACAGCGGTGACGTCCGGCTCTGGGGCGGCCGTTTCGCCGACGGTCCCGCCGAGGCCCTGGCGAAGCTGTCCGCGTCCGTGCACTTCGACTGGCGGCTCGCGCCCTACGACATCGCCGGTTCGCGTGCCCACGCGCGCGTGCTGCACAAGGCGGGCCTGCTCACCGAGGACGAGCTGACCCGGATGATCGACGGCCTCGACCGGCTCGAGGCCGACGTCGCCGACGGCTCCTTCACCGGCACCATCGCCGACGAGGACGTGCACACCGCCCTGGAGCGCGGCCTGCTGGAGCGCCTCGGCGCCGACCTCGGCGGCAAGCTGCGGGCCGGCCGGTCCCGCAACGACCAGGTGGCCACCCTCTTCCGGATGTACCTGCGCGACCACGCCCGGATCCTCGGCGGTCTGATCGCCGACCTCCAGGACGCGCTGATCGGCCTCGCCGAGGCCCACCCGGACGTGGCCATGCCCGGTCGCACCCACCTCCAGCACGCCCAGCCCGTGCTCTTCGCGCACCACGTCCTCGCCCACGTCCAGGCGCTCGGCCGGGACGCGGAGCGGCTGCGGCAGTGGGACGAGCGCACCGCCGTGTCCCCGTACGGGTCGGGCGCGCTGGCGGGCAGCAGCCTCGGCCTCGACCCCGAGGCGGTCGCCCGCGACCTCGGCTTCGAGCACGGCAGCGCCGGCAACTCCATCGACGGCACCGCCTCCCGCGACTTCGTCGCCGAGTTCGCCTTCGTCACCGCGATGATCGGCGTGAACGTCTCGCGGATCGCCGAGGAGATCATCATCTGGAACACGAAGGAGTTCTCTTTCGTGACGCTGCACGACGCCTTCTCCACCGGCTCGTCGATCATGCCGCAGAAGAAGAACCCGGACATCGCCGAGCTGGCCCGCGGCAAGTCCGGCCGCCTGATCGGCAACCTGACCGGCCTGATGGCGACCCTCAAGGCCCTCCCGCTCGCGTACAACCGCGACCTCCAGGAGGACAAGGAGCCGGTCTTCGATTCGATCGACCAGCTGGAGATCCTGCTCCCCGCCTTCACCGGCATGATGGCCACCCTCACCGTCCACCGCGAGCGCATGGAGGAGCTGGCCCCGGCCGGCTTCTCGCTGGCCACCGACATCGCCGAGTGGCTGGTCCGGCAGGGCGTCCCGTTCCGCGTGGCGCACGAGGTGGCCGGCGAGTGCGTGAAGGCCGCCGAGGCCGAGGGCAAGGAACTGGACGAGCTGACCGACGAGCAGTTCGCGAAGATCTCCGCCCACCTCACCCCCGAGGTCCGCTCCGTGCTCGACGTCCCCGGCGCCCTGGCCTCCCGCAACGGCCGCGGCGGCACGGCGCCCGAGGCGGTCGCCGTCCAGCTCGCCGAGGTGAAGGCGGACGTGGCCGGCCAGCACGCGTGGGCGAACGCCAAGAAGTAGCACCCGGTGTACCGGAGGGGCATCGCGGTTACGTTGGTCAGCGAGCTACAGCAGCTACGGCAAGCTCAGCAGCTTCAACAGCCGACCGAACGGAGCCCGCGATGCCCTTCGCCCGCCTGGCAGCGGCGACCACTCCCACCTGCCACATCGGTCTGGGTCTCGCCGCCGTCGGCCGACCCGGCTACATCAACCTCGGTCGCGACCACGACCTGCCGGCCGACCGTACGGTACAGGCGATGCGCGAGCGGACCCACGACCTCCTCGACGCCGCCTACGCGCAGGGCGTGCGCTACTTCGACGCGGCCCGCTCGTACGGGCGCTCGGAGGAGTTCCTGGCCGACTGGCTCCGGGAGCGCCCGGAGGCCGACGACGTGATCGTCGGCAGCAAGTGGGGGTACACCTACACCGCCGACTGGTCCACCGAGGCCGAGCGGCACGAGGTCAAGGACCACGGCGCGGCGACCTACGAACGTCAGCGCGGCGAGACCGACGCCCTGCTCGGCGACCGGCTCGACCTCTACCAGATCCACTCGCTGACCCCCGACAGTCCGGCCCTCACGGACAAGGAACTGCACGCGAAGCTGGCCGAGGCCGCCGCGGGCGGGGTCACCGTCGGCTTCTCCACGAGCGGCCCCGCCCAGGCGGAGGCGATCCGCGCCGCGCTCGCGGTGACCGTGGACGGCGAGCCCCTCTTCCGTACCGTCCAGTCGACGTACAACGCGCTGGAGACCTCCGCCGGGCCCGCGCTCGCAGAGGCGCACGAGGCCGGGCTCACCGTGATCGTCAAGGAGGGCATGGCCAACGGCCGGCTCGCCGAACCCCACGCGCCCGGCGCCCTCAAGGCCGTCGCGGAGGAGACGGCCCTGGGCTGCGACGCGGTCGCGCTCGCGCTGATCCTGCGTCAGCCGTGGGCGGGCGTGGTCCTCTCCGGGGCCGCCACCGTCAACCAGCTCGGTTCGAACCTGCACGCCGCCGTCGTCGACTTCGACGAGGACCAGGTGGCACGCCTCGGCGCGCTCGTCGAGGAACCGGGCGCCTACTGGGAGCGGCGCGGGCAGCTGCCCTGGCACTGAGCCCTTCGCACGTCCGTGACTCATCTCTGAGAGGTGAGTCACGCATGCCCAGTGTGAGACAAAGATGTCTCATGTGGGTTATCGTTGTCTCATGGCCGTTGATCGAGACCAGGTACTGCGCGACGCCGCGTCCCTGCTGACCCGCAAAGCCACCGCGACGATGGACGAGGTGGCACGGGCGGCCGGGATCAGCCGGGCCACGCTGCACCGGCACTTCGCCGGGCGCGACGCGCTGGTCCGGGCGCTTGAGGCGCTCGGCATCGCCGAGTGCGAGGCCGCCCTGGCGGCGGCCCGCCTCGACGAGGGAGCGGCCGCCGACGCGGTCCGCCGGCTCGTCGGCGAGATAGAGCCCGCCGCCGGTCTGATCGCGTTCCTCTACACCGAGAACCAGCTGTTCGAGGGCGAGGAGCAGAACGAGGGCTGGGCGCGCGTCGACGCCCGGCTGGCCGCGCTGTTCCGCCGGGGTCAGGAGAGCGGCGAGTTCCGCATCGACCTCACCCCGGCCTGGCTCACCGAGGCGCTCTACGGCCTGATCGGCGCCGGCGCCTGGGCCGTGACCGAGGGCCGCGTGGCCCGCAACGACTTCACCCACATGATCGTCGAGCTGCTGCTCGGCGGCGCACTCCGGAGAGAGGGATCATGACCCGCACCCTGCAGTCGGCACACACGACCGAGGCGGTGAAGCGCCCCGGCCGCTGGCTGGCGCTGTCCGTCCTCGTGCTGGCCGTGCTGCTGGTGGCCGTCGACGCGACCGTGCTCGGTCTCGCGACCCCCTACATCAGTGAGGACCTCGCCCCGTCCGGCACCCAGCTGCTCTGGATCGGCGACGTCTACTCCTTCGTCATCGCCGGTCTGCTCGTCTCCATGGGCAGCCTCGGCGACCGCATCGGCCGCAAGCGGATCCTGCTCGTGGGCGCCACGGCGTTCGGCGCGATATCCGTGCTCAACGCCTACGCGCACACGCCCGAGCTGATGATCCTCGCCCGGGCGCTGCTCGGCGTCGCGGGCGCCACCCTGATGCCCGCCACCCTCGCCCTGATCCGGAACCTCTTCCACGACCCGCGCGAACGCAGCCTCGCCGTCGGCATCTGGGGCGCCACCGCCTCCGCCGGTACGGCGGTCGGCCCGATCGTCGGCGGGTTCCTGCTGGAGCACTTCTGGTGGGGCTCGGTCTTCCTGATCAACCTGCCCGTGATGGCCGTCCTGGTCGTCGTCGGCGCCAAGCTGCTGCCCGAGTCCCGCAACCCCGCCCCCGGACCGTGGGACCTGCTGAGCGTCACCCTCTCCCTGGTCGGCATGGTCGGTGTGGTGTACGCCGTCAAGGAGGCCGCCGCGCACGGGTTCGCGTGGGCCACGCTCGCCGCGGGCCTGCTGGGCGCCGCCGCGCTCTACGGTTTCGTGCGCCGCCAGCTGACGATGCCGAAGCCGCTGCTCGACATGCGGCTGTTCCGCAGCCGGGGCTTCAGCGGGGCGGTCCTGGCCGACCTGCTGACCATCCTGGGCCTGTCGGGGCTGGTCTTCTTCCTCTCCCAGTATCTGCAACTCGTCCAGGGCAGGCGGCCCTTCGAGGCGGGACTGGCCGAGCTGCCGGCCGCCGTCGGCGCGGTGGTGGCGGGCCTGATCGCGGGCCGCGCGGCCCGGCGCTTCTCGGTCCGTGCCGTGGTCGCGGGCGGGCTCGCCGCCGTCGGCCTCGCGCTCGCCGCGCTGACCGTCATCGGGCAGAACACCGGATACCCGCTGCTCGGCGCGGCCCTGCTGGTCGTCGGCGTCGGCGCCGGGTTCTCGTTCACGGTGACCGCCGACGTGATCCTTTCCAGCGTGCCCAAGGAACAGGCGGGCGCCGCCTCCGCGGTCTCCGAGACGGCGTACGAACTCGGCGCCGCGCTCGGCATCGCGGTGCTCGGCTCCATCGTGACCGGCGTCTACCGCGACTTCACCGGTCCGGCGGGCACTCCGGCGGCGGCACACGAGTCACTGGGCGGCGCGGTGGAGGCCGCCGCGGGTCTCCCCGCCGACACGGCCGGGGCGCTCCTGGACTCCGCCCGCCAGGCCTTCGTCGACGGCCTGACCCTCGCGGCCGGCGTCGGCGCCGCGGTCCTCCTGGCCGCCGCGGTGGCCTCCTGGTTCCTGCTCAGGGGCCAGCGCCTGGAGGACGGTGTGGAACACCCGTAGCCCCCGGCACGGACACACGAACGGCGAGCCACACCCCGGGGTGCGGCTCGCCATTCGTGTGTGTGCGTCCGCTGTCCGTGGGTCCGCGGGGCCTGCCGTCCCTGGCACGGTTGCCGTCCATGCCGGCCGTCCGCGATTCGGGGACCCGCCGCCGTGGCTTGGGCGGGTCCGGCGCGTGCGGTCGCGCGGCGCGCTGTCCGCGGTTCTCGCCGCCGATGGCGCGGTCAGCCGCGCGCTTCTTGGGCGGCCCACCTCCTCCGTGGCGGAGCGACCCGGCCTCTGCGAGGCTCCAGCCGTGCCCGGTGGAGGACGGCGTCGTCGAGGGCGGCCGGCCCACCCGGCGCACGCCGGCGAGGGGCGTGCCGTCCTCCCCGCCGGACCGCCGGAGGCCTACGCCGCCTTGGCCTTGCTCGCGTACATGTCCACGTACTCCTGGCCCGACAGCCGCATGACCTCGGTCATCACGGAGTCGGTCACGGCGCGCAGGACGTAGCGGTCGCGGTCCATGCCCTCGTAGCGGGAGAACTCCATCGCCTCGCCGAAGCGGACCGTGACCTTGCCCGGCCGGGGCAGCCCCGCGCCGCCCGGCTGGAGCTTGTCGGTGCCGATCACGGCGAAGGGGACGACGGGCGCGCCGGTCATCAGCGTCAGCCGGGCGATGCCGGTGCGGCCGCGGTAGAGCCGGCCGTCGGGGGAGCGAGTGCCCTCCGGGTAGATACCGAAGACCTTGCCCTCCTCCAGGATGCGGCGGCCGGTCATCAGCGCCGCGACCCCGCCCCGGCCGCCGTCCCGGTCGACCGGAACCATGCCGACGCCGGTGAAGAACCAGGCCATCAGCCGCCCCTTGACCCCCTTGCCGGTGACGTACTCGTCCTTGCCGATGAAGAAGACCTGCCGGTCGCAGTTGAGCGGCATGATCACCGAGTCGATGAACGTGAGGTGGTTGCCGGCCAGGATCACCGGACCGTCGCCCGGGATGTTCTCCACGCCCTCCACCCGTGGGCGGAACATCAGGCGCATGATCGGGCCGAGCACTGCCTTGATGAGCGCGAAGCGGGACAACGGGTCCTCCGGTGTCGGGGATGCGGTATGAGTCTGTGCAGGTGAGGACATTACTCGCGGCCCAGGGGGTCACGCACCTCGGGTCACCCGGGTCTTACGCGCTGTTGACGCGTGTTCACCTGCGGTGCCGTCGTGTTGCGCGGCGGTAACGTCCTCGTGCCGGTGTGAGGCAGGTCGCGCCCGGAGACCGGTGTGTGGCCGGTCCGGGTGTGCCGACCCGGCCCGGATCGAAGCACGGGCGCCGCCCGCACCGTACGAGGCGCGCCGCCGGAGCCGCGCCACCGACCCGTGTGACATCGCGTACCCCCGCAGAGAGCCCTCAAGCCGACGACCCGTCAGCCATCCGTACCCGTCACACTCACGGGCCTGAGGTGTCACGCTCGTACCGCGTACGACATCACCCCGCACCCGCGTGTTCCGGCCACGGTCTCCCACTCGTCATGTACGCGCCCCTACGATCGGCCCGCACCGACGTCGACGGCAGGAGGCCCTGATGGGAACGCAGGAGTCGGACGAGCAGGCGGGCGGCACCGGACGGCGCGCGCTCCTCGGAGCGGCGGTGCTCGGCGCGGGCGGAGCCGTGTTCGGCCTGTCCGGCACGGCGAGAGCCGCCGGCACCGGGCACGGCGGGGGCCACGGCGGCGGCCTGGGGGGTCTGCCCGTCCCGACGGTCATCGGCCACCGCGGCGCCAGCGGCTACCGCCCCGAGCACACCTTCGGCTCCTACGAACTGGCCCTCGACATGGGTGCCGACATCGTCGAGGCCGGGGACCTGGTCCCGACCAGGGACGGTCACCTCGTCTGCCGCCACGAGCCCGAGATCGGCGGCACCACCGACGTCGCCGACCACCCCGAGTTCGCCGACCGCGAGCGCACCAAGCTGCTCGACGGCGTCTCCACCACCGGCTGGTTCACCGAGGACTTCACCCTCGCCGAGCTGAAGACGCTCCGCGCGACCGAGCGCATCGCGGCCAACCGCCCGCACAACACCCTCTACGACGGCCGCTGGGAGATCCCCACCTTCGAAGAGGTGCTCCGCTGGCAGAACGAGCAGACCCGCAGGCGGGGCAGGCAGGTCTGGATCTACCCCGAACTCAAGCACCCCACCTACTTCCGCAAGCTGGGCCTGGGCACGGAGGAGCGCCTCGCGCGCCTGCTGCGCAAGTACGGCAAGGACCGCAAGGACTCGCCCGTCATCATCCAGTCCTTCGAACCCACCAGCATCCAGCGGATGAACAGGCTCGTCGGCAACCCCCTCGCCGTCCTGCTGTCCGGCGCGAACAGCCGCCCCTGGGACTTCGTCGAGACCGGCGACCCGCGCACCACGGCCGACCTGATCACGCCGAAGGGCCTCAAGGAGATCGCCTCCTACGCACAGGGCATCGGCCCCACGCTCGACCTGATCATCCCGAAGGACGCCGCGGGCCGGCTCACCGAACCGACGACCCTGGTCCGCGACGCGCACCGCGCCGGCCTGATCCTGCACCCCTACACCATGCGCAACGAGAACCCCTTCCTGCCCGCCGAGTTCCGCAAGGGCGGCGACCCCGACGCCTACGGCGACGTCTTCGGGGCGTTCCGCACCTACTTCGCCACCGGCATCGACGGCATCTTCACCGACAACCCGGACACCGGCGTGCTCGCCCGCGAGGACTTCGTCAACGACTGAGCGCCCGCCCCCGGTTGGAGTGAGCTTCGGCCGCCCGGGCAACCCGCCGCCCGGGCGGCCGCGTCGACGTCCGTATGACGCACGACCTGGTCACCTCCCTGAGCCCCCTGCTCACCGCCGAGGCCGCGGCCGAGGCACATGCGTCCGGAGCGGAGCCCGGCGACCTGGAACAGGCGGTCTGGCTGCGCCTGCTGGAACGCCTGGAAGCCGACGGCCCGCCCTCCGACCCGCACCGCTGGCTGCGCCGCGCCGTCCGCACCGAGGCCCGCCGCACCCGCCGGACGACCCGGCGCGAGCGGCCGTACGAGACCGAGCCCGCCGGTGCCGCCGAGCACGATCCCGAGCAACTCGCCCTCGCCGCCGCCCGGCACCGCGCCCTGCGCGACGCGGTGCGCAGGCTGCCCGGCCGCTGCCCCCGGCTGATGGAGGCGCTGTTGTCGCGGAGAGACCTCACATACCGGGAGATCGCGGGGGAGTTGGGTATCTCACAGGGCAGCCTTGGACCGGAACGTTCCCGATGTCTGGGATGTCTGCGCCGATTGTTGACGCCGGAGGTTGCGGCCCGCTGAGGACGGGGATAGGAGTGGGGGACCACAGGTGATCAGGTGAGCGGGAGGCATGCGCACATGGGCATGAGCGTGACCATCTCGGCGGCGACCGAAAAGGACGCCGAGCAGATCTTCCGGTTGCAGTACCTCTGCTTCCAGAGCGAGGCGGCGCTGTACGGCAACTACCGCATCGACCCGCTCGTCCAGACCCTGGACTCCGTGCGCGGCGAGGTCGCCGCCGACTGCGTCTACGTGGCGCGGCTCGGCGAGGAGGTCGTCGGCTCGGTGCGCGGCCGGGTGAGCGAGGACGGCGCCGCCGCCATCGGCAAGCTGTGCGTCCATCCCCGGCTCCAGGGACACGGCATCGGAGCCCGTCTGCTGCGGGCCGCCGAGGCCGCCCTCGCCGACGAGCGGGGCGCCAAGCGCTTCCGCCTGCACACCGGACACCGCAGCGAGAGCGGCCTGCGGCTGTACCGGCGGGTCGGCTACGAGACGGTCGGCACCGCCCAGGGCGACGACGGCGTCCCCATGATCGTCCTGGAGAAGCCCGCCACGGCGTACGCGACGACCGCCTGACCCACCGCCGGGACCGTGCGGCGGCGTTACGCGGTGCGGGCCCGGCGCAGCCAGTAGAGGGCGGACAGCGGCAGCAGCACGGGAATGAACAGGTAGCCCATCCCGTAGTCGGACCACACGGTCGCGTCGTGGAAGGCGGACGGCTCCACCATCGTCCAGGTGCCGACCGTCAGCACGCCCACCAGCTCGGCGGCGCAGCACACCACCGCCGCCCTGCGGGCCGTCTCGCCGCCGCGCACCAGCGTGTAGGTGATGAACCCGTACACGAGCCCCGCCAGGGCGGACAGCGTGTAGGGCAGCGGTGCCCGGTCGAACTCGGTCGCGATCTGGTACGCGGAGCGGGACACGGCGCCGACCACCATCACGCCGTACAGCCACACCAGCAGGATCCCGGGCCCGCCGATCAGCCGCGCACCGGCCGGCTTCTCCTCCGTGGCCACCACGTCAGCCTCCCCAGATGTCATAGAGCCGCACCTCCAGGACGGCGAGGACGACGCCGCCCGCGGCCACCGTCACCGAGCCCCAGCGGGTGCGCTCGGCCAGCGACATGAACCCCGCCGCCGGAACACAGGCGAAGGCGCCCAGCAGATACGCCACGAAGATCGTCGTGCCCTGGTCCGGCTCCTCGCCCCGCGCCAGCTGCACGATCCCGACCACGAGCTGGACCAGCGCCAGCAGCGAGACCACGGCCATGCCGATGAAGTGCCAGTCCTTGGTCGGCTGGTCACGGTAGGCCGCCCAGCCGCACCAGGCGGCGAGCAGCAGCGCGGCGACACCGGTCACCAGCGTCAGGGCGTCAAGCATGGCAGCGAGCCTATTACGGTCCAAAAGGCCCGCCGTCCCCGGCCCCGCCCCCCGCACCCGGCACAGACCCGCGGCGGACCCGTAGGGTCGGGGGCATGAAGCTCCACGCACAGGCCCTGCTGTTCGACAACGACGGAACCCTCGTCTCCTCCCTCGAGTCCGTGGGCCGCTGCTGGACGCGGTGGGCCGGTGAGTACGGGATCACCGCGGAGGAGTTCTCACGGGTCGAACTGCACGGCCGGACCGCCGCCGAGATAGCCGCCGACCTGCTCCCCGCCCACGCCGTGCCGCAGGCCGTCGCGCGGATCGAGCAGCTGGAGGTCGAGGACGTGCCGAACGGCGGCGTGCGACTGCTGCCCGGCACCCGGGACTTCCTCGACGCGCTGCCCGCCGATCGCTGGGCCGTGGTCACCTCCGCGACCCGGCGGCTCGCCGAGGCCCGGCTCGCGGCCGTCGACGTCCTCCCCAAGAACCTCGTCGCCGCCGACGACGTCACACGCGGCAAGCCCGACCCCGAGCCCTACCTGCTGGGCGCCCGCGTCCTGGGCGTCGACCCGGCCGACTGCGTCGTCTTCGAGGACGCCCCCGCCGGTCTCCGGGCCGGCCGCGCCGCCGGGATGCGGACCGTGGCGTTGGCCACAACCCACCGGCCCGGTGAACTCGAGGCCGACCTGGTGGTCACCGACCTGTCGGCCTTGTCCCCACTGGTCACCGACGCGGGCATCGAGATCGTCGTCCGGGGCTGATCCACCGGCCCGCGACCACCCACCGTCCACCGCTGTCCACCATGCGGACAGCGGCGTCCGGTCACGAGCACACGTCTGCTTTACTGATCGCATGAGCACGACGAGCGACCGCACCCCTGCGACCGAGGCGACGATGACGCCCGGTGCTCGTTGTATGTGCCGCATCGCTCCTCGCACGTGTCGAATGTGCGCCTTCTAGAGGGCCCCTGCACCACCTGAGCCTCGCGCCCCGAAGCGAGCGCCGCTCATGACCGCCACCGCGCCCCGCGCACGCGGCTGAGCCACGCCCCGCGCACACGTTTCTCCCCGGTCAGCCGGGTCGCACCGCCACCGCGAGAACGTGCCGCGTTCCGAAGGACCCCAAGCCCCCGAAGAACAACGCCCCGTGCCCGGCGCCCACCACCGCGCCGCGCACTCGACAGTGACGGAAACCCACGTGATCACCACATCGGGCCTCACGAAGGTCTATCGCTCACGCGGCCGCGAGGTCACCGCCCTGGACGGCGTCGACCTGCACGTCCGCGAGGGCGAGGTCTACGGCGTCATCGGCCAGTCCGGCGCCGGCAAGTCCTCGCTCATCCGCTGCGTCAACCTCCTGGAGCGGCCCACCGCCGGCACGGTCACCGTCGCCGGCCAGGACCTCACCGCGCTGGCCGGCCGCGGCCCCCGCGCGGGCCGCGAGCTGCGGCAGGCGCGCAGCCGTATCGGCATGGTCTTCCAGCACTTCAACCTGCTCTCCGCGCGGACCGTGCGGGACAACGTCGAACTGCCGCTGGAGATCCTCGGCAAGTCCGGGAAGGAACGTTCCCGCAAGGCGCTGGAGCTGCTCGACCTCGTCGGCCTCGCCGACAAGGCGGGGGCCTACCCCGCCCAGCTCTCCGGCGGCCAGAAGCAGCGCGTCGGCATCGCCCGCGCCCTGGCCGGCGACCCCAAGGTGCTGCTCTCCGACGAGGCGACCAGCGCCCTCGACCCGGAGACCACCCGCTCCATCCTCCAGCTGCTGCGCGACCTGAACCAGCAGCTCGGTCTGACCGTCCTGCTCATCACCCACGAGATGGACGTCGTCAAGACCATCTGCGACTCCGCCGCACTCATGGAACACGGCCGCATCGTCGAGTCCGGAACCGTCGGCGAACTCCTCGCCACCCCGGGCTCCGAACTGGCCGCCGCGCTCTTCCCGGTCGGCGGCGACGCCTCCGCCGACGACCGCACGGTCCTCGACATCACCTTCCACGGCGAGGCCGCCACCCAGCCGGTCATCTCCCAGCTCTCCCGCACCTACAACATCGACATATCGATCCTCGGCGCCGCCATCGACACCGTCGGCGGCCTCCAGGTCGGCCGGATGCGCATCGAACTGCCCGGCCGCTACGAGGACAACGTCGTGCCCGTCGGCTTCCTGCGCGAACAGGGCCTCCAGATCGACGTGGTGAACGCGACGAGCGAGGCGCCGTCCGCGCTGGTGAAGGAAGGTGCCAAGTGACCTGGTCCGAGATGCAGCCCCTGCTGGAGCAGGCCTCCTGGGAGACCCTGATCATGGTCGGCTGGTCCACCCTGATCGCCGTCGTCGCCGGGCTCCCGCTCGGTGTCCTGCTCGTCCTCAGCGACCGGGGCGGACTGCTCCAGAACGTCGTGGTCAACAAGGTCGTCGGCCAGGTCGTGAACGTGGGCCGCTCGATGCCGTTCATCATCCTGATGGTCGCGCTGATGAGCTTCACCCGCTGGGTCACCGGCACCACCATCGGCAGCGAGGCCGCGATCGTGCCGCTCGCCATCGGCGGCATCCCGTTCTTCGCGCGCCTCGTCGAGACCGCCGTGCGCGAGGTCGACGGAGGGCTCGTCGAGGCCGTCCAGTCCATGGGCGGCAACACCTGGACCATCGTCCGCAAGGTCCTGGTCCCCGAGGCGCTCCCGTCCCTGATCGCCAGCACCACCACCACGGTCATCGCGCTCATCGGCTACTCGGCCATGGCCGGCACCGTCGGGGGCGGCGGCCTCGGCGACCTCGCCGTCCGCTACGGCTACCAGCGCTTCGAGACCGGGCTGATGTGGATCACCGTCGCGCTCCTCGCCGTCGTCATCTCCCTCATCCAGTTCGCCGGCGACTACGCGGCCCGCACCCTGCACAGCCGCGGGCGCGGCGGCGCCGCCCCCAGGCTCCGGCTGCTCAAGGCGAAGGAACCGGCCGCCGCCGACATCGGCAAGGTCGCCTGACCCGCCCCTCCCCAAGACTCCCCGTTGTACCGAGACGGGGTCGCACCACCTCAGGAAAGGCACTTTTCGTGCGTAACACCGCCAAGATCACCACCGCCGTCCTCGCCACCGGAGCCCTCACCCTCGGCCTCTCCGCCTGCGGCTCGGACAAGGACTCCGCCTCCGACACCTCCGGACCGCTGGTCGTCGCCGCGACGCCCGTCCCGCACGCCGAGATCCTCAGCTACGTCAAGGACAACCTGGCGCAGAAAGAGGGCCTCGACCTGGAGGTCAAGGAGTTCACCGACTACGTCACGCCGAACACGGCGACGGAGGACGGCTCGGTGGGCGCCAACTACTTCCAGACCGAGCCCTACCTCGCGGACTTCAACAAGAAGAACGGCACGCACCTGAAGTCCGTGGCCTCGGTGCACCTGGAGCCGCTCGGCCTGTACTCCCACAAGGCCGACAAGGCCGGCGACCTGAAGAACGGCGCGACCATCGCCCTGCCCAACGACACCGTCACCGAGGCCCGCGCGCTGCAGCTGCTCGCCTCCGAGGGCCTGATCACCCTCAAGGACGGCGCGGGCAACTCGGCCACCACCGCCGACATCACCAAGAACCCGAAGAACCTCGAGTTCAAGGAGCTGGAGGCGGCCCAGACCCCGCGTTCCCTGAACGACGTCGACGCCGCGGTCATCAACGGCAACTACGCCCTCGAGGCCGACCTCAAGCCGGCCAAGGACGCCCTCGTACTGGAGTCCGCCAAGGACAACCCGAACGTCAACCTCCTCGTCGTCAAGGAGGGCCAGGAGAACGACCCGCGGGTGAAGAAGCTCGCGAAGCTCCTCACCTCGCCCGAGGTCAAGAAGTACATCGAGGACAACTTCGCCGGGTCCGTGCTCCCCTCCTTCTGATCCGTCCCTGCTCCGATCCCGATCCCAGCAGCGCGTCCCGCACCGGGTCCGCTCCGCACGCGCGGTGCGGACCCGGTGGTGCGGCCGAGTGCTTTCATGCTGCATGCTGGGCAGTTCGAGCAGGCCCTGACGGTTACACAGGTTACGGAGCGGCGCATGACGAGCACCTTCCCCAACATCTCCATCAGCACGGAGCGGTTGGTGCTGCGCCCCCTCGACGAGGACGACGTCCCCGCCCTCGCCGCCATGATGAACGACGAGCAGGTCGCCGCCTGGACCCACGTCCCCCAGCCCTTCACCGAGGACGGCGCCCGCACCTGGATCGGCGACCACGCCCCGGCCGAGCGCACCGCCGGCCGCGGCCTCGACCTCGCCGTCACCGAGTTCCTCACCCAGCGCCTGGTCGGCGTCGTGCAGCTGACCAAGACCAACTGGCACGTCCGGTCCACCGAACTGTCGTACATCGTCGCCCCCTGGGCCCGCGGCGAGGGATACGCCTCCGAGGCGGCCCTGGCCACCGCCCAGTGGCTCTTCGGCGACCAGAAGTTCGAACGCCTCGAACTGCGCACGGCGGCCGACAACACCGCCTCCCAGCAGGTCGCCCAGAAGATCGGCTGCATCAGTGAGGGAGTCCTGCGCAACGCCTGCATAGCGCGGGTCCGCACCGAGGACGGCCTCTGGACGGACGTACGCACCGACTTCATCGTGTGGAGCCTGCTGCCGGAGGACCTGGAGGGTGGGTCCGGGCAGCTCACCGAGGACGGCGACTTCACCGCCTTCACGGACTGGAACTGACCCCCGGGGGCCGACGCCGCCGCTCCGCGACCGGGCCGCAGCGGGTACCCTCACGGGGCGCGCCCGCGCATGGTTTCGCGACCACGACCTGCGAAATTCCTGGAGACTGACGACGATGGCCGACCGTGTCACGGTGATCGGCTGGGACGGTTCACCGCTGACCGCCGCGGCACGCTCCGCACTGGGTGCCGCCACGCTGGTGGCCGGTGCGGCCCACCACCTGGCACTTCCCGAGGTACCGCCCACCGCCGAGCGCATCCGTCTCGGCAGCGTGGCCCTCGCCGCCCGGCGCATCGCCGCCCACCGCGGCACGACCGTCGTCCTCGCCGACGGCGACCCCGGCTTCTTCGGCGTCGTACGCACCCTGCGGGCGCCCGAGTTCGGCCTGGAGGTGGAGGTCGTCCCCGCCGTCTCCTCCGTGGCCGCCGCCTTCGCCCGCGCCGGGATGCCCTGGGACGACGCCCATGTGGTCGTCGCCCACCCCCGCACCCTGCGACGGGCGGTGAACGTATGCCGGGCCCACACCAAGGTCGCGGTTCTGACCTCCCCGGGCGCCGGGCCCGCCGAACTCGGCCTGCTGATGGAGGGCGTCCACCGCACCTTCGTCATCTGCGAGGAACTCGGCACCACACGCGAGCGGGTCACCGTCGTCACCTCCGACAAGGCCGCCGACCACACCTGGCGCGACCCGAACGTCGTCATCGTGGCCGGCGGCAGCGTCGGGCCGGGCGTGGCACCCGACGGCGCCGGCTGGATCGCCGGCCGCGACCCCGCCGCCGGACCGCGCGGCTGGTCCCTGCCCGCCGAGGCGTACGCCGGCCCGCTGGGCGAGGGCGAGACCGACCTGCTGCGCACGGCCCAACTCGCCAGGCTCGGGCCCCGCCCGGGGGACCTGGTGTGGGACATCGGCTCCGCCAGCGGCGCCTTCGCCACCGAGGCGGCACGTGGTGGCGCCGCCGTCATCGCGGTGGACCGCGACGCCGACGCCTGCGCCCGCACCGAGGCCACCGCACGCCACTTCGGGGTCCAGCTCCAGGTCGTGCACGGCACCGCGCCGCACGTCCTGGAGAACCTGCCCGAACCCGACGTCGTCCGCGTCGGCGGCGGGGGAGCGGCCGTGGTCTCCGCGGTCGCCGACCGGCGCCCGCAGCGCATCGTGGCGCACGCCGCGACCCGTGACGCGGCCGAACTCGTCGGCAGGGACCTGACGGAGCACGGGTACCGGGTCGAGTGCGCCCTGCTCCAGTCCGTCGGACTGGACACCCGGGCGTGGACGGAGACGGAGCGGAGCGTCGCGTTCCTGCTCACCGGGGTCCTTGTGGACCGCGCCCCGTGATCGGTTGTTCATACCGCGCGAGGTAGGCTGGCGGATTGTTGTACCGCACTCGGACACCCGGCACTTCGTCGGCCGATGTCCGCAAAAACCCGCACCTTCCGGGCCGGGTGTGGTACGGCAGAACCGGAGGACGCGCAACGTGGCGCAGTCCACAGCGGGCCGTCGCGGATCAAGCTGTCGTGGCGGGGGAACGACCGCGACAATGGCACTCAATGGCTTTGTCGTCTTTTCCCGCGGGTCGTTCGTGCCGCTGGGCACGCACGCTCGTTCTTCACTGTGGGGCGGTCGGTGCGCCGCCCCGGGTGAGCTGGTCGTAGAAGCACTAACCGATGGGCGAGGGGTTACGCATGACCGACACCGGCCAGATCCCCGGCGAGGGGCTGCCGGAGAACGCAGGCATGGTGGAGCAGCCGGGCGTCCCCGCACCCGGCGCGTACACCTACCTCTCCGAGGCCGAAGCCGAGGACGAGGACCTGTTGTTGCTGCCGGGAGCCCAGGGCGCGTGGGGCAACGAGGTGGCGCCGCCCGCGCCGGAGCCGGTCGTCGAGACCGTGCACCAGCCGGGCCCTCACGAGCTGTCCGGACGTGACAGCGGCTCGGTCGACCTCAACGGCGTCCGCCTGCCCGATCCGGCGCAGGACCCCGCGACCGCCCCGGTCCCGCCGCGCAGGCCCCTGCACCTCGGCCCGCCGATTCCCGACACCTCCGCCAGCCCGGTCCGCTCCCTCGCCGACCGCGGCCCGGCCGACGCTCCGGTACGGCACTCCGGACCGCCGGCCGCCGGGCCGGAGTACCTCGACGGCCAGCAGGCCGCCGCGACGCCTCCGCAGGCCGCCGCGCCCTGGGGAGCGCAGAGCGAGCCACAGACCGCGCAGGCGCCGGTGAGCGCCTCGGCGGGGCATGCGGAAACGGTTATTCCGGTACCGGAGCAGGCATCCGAGCCGCTGGGCGCCGCCCAGGCGCTCGTCACGCGCGTCGCCACGGAGGCCGTCGCGGCGACGGGTGGAACGGGCACGCCCGAGGCCGAGTCCGGCGAGGAGTCCGCGCCGGTGGCCGAGATGCCCGGCCCGGCGGAGGAGCCCGCCCCCGAGCCGGCCGCCACGGAGCCCGCCCCCGAGCCGGTCGTCGCGGAGCCTGCCCCCGAGCCCGTTTTCGCGGAGTCCACCCCCGAGCCGGTCGCCACGGACGCCGTGGCCCCGGCGGCTGACGCGGGCCAAGAGGCCCAGGCGGCCGAAGAAGCCGACGTGACCGACGTGGTCTCCGAACCGTCGGCTCCCGAGCAACCGGCGGCGTGGGAGGAATCCCGGCCCGCAGACGCTCCCGCGCTTCAGGAGGCCCCGCCGGCCGAGGCTCCCGCGCCTCAGGAGGCCCCGCCCGCCGAGGCTCCCGCGCTGCAGGAGGCCCCGCCCGCCGAGGCTCCCGCGCTGCAGGACGCCCCGGACACGCCGGTCGCGGACATGCCCGCGCCGCCCGTCCCGACGGCCGAACCCGCCCCCGAGGTCACCGAGCCCGAACCGGCCCCGGTCCCGGAGGCACCGGCGGCCACCGAACCGCCCGCACCGGTGCAGCAGGCCCAGGTGCCGCAGCCCGAACCGCAGGCACCCCCCGTACCGCAGGCCGTACCGCAGGATTCGGCACCCGCGCAGCCGGACGTCGTGGCCGCCGCGCAGCCGCTCGCCGAGCCCGCCCCCGAAGCCCACCCCACCGCCGAACAGGCCCCGGACGCCCCGCAGGAGGACGTGCCCCAGGACGTGGCCGTGTTCCCCGCCCCGCCCGAGCCCGCGGACACCGCCGCGACCCCGGTCGCCGCCACCGCCGAACAGCCGCGGCCCGAGCAGGCGCCCGTCGCCCGGGAGCCGCAGCCCGACGACTCCGTCGGCCAGTTCCTGCCGGTCGACGGTGCTCCGGTGCCCACCACCCCGCACCTCGCCCCCACCCCGCCGGAGGCGCTCGTCCTCCCGCCGGAGGGCCTGGCCGCGGAGCCCGGCACCGAGGACCCCGCGACGGTCCCCGCCGCACCCGAGGTCCCGGCCCCCCGCGAGGCCGACCCGGGCCTCGCCCAGAGCGCCGACGACCTGGACACCCACGCCGCCGACCAGGACGACCTCGTCGACGCCGCCGCTCCGGCGCCGGAGCAGACGGCGTCCCAGGACGTACGCCGGTCCGCCGGACCCGCGGCGCCCGCCTACGACGACGCCGAGCGCGAGGCCGTACTGAAGGTCATGCGCGAGCGCCGCGACATCCGCAACGGCTTCCGCGGCGACCCCATCCCGCACGAGGTGCTGCTCCGCGTCCTGGAGGCCGCGCACACCGCGCCCTCCGTGGGCCACTCGCAGCCCTGGGACTTCGTCGTCATCCGCTCCGCCGACACCCGCCGCGCCATGCACGAACTGGCGATGCGTCAGCGCGAGGCGTACGCGAAGTCCCTCCCCAAGGGCCGGGCCAAGCAGTTCAAGGAACTGAAGATCGAGGCCATCCTCGACACCCCGGTCAACATCGTCGTCACCGCCGACCCGACGCGCGGCGGCCGGCACACCCTGGGCCGGCACACCCAGCCGCAGATGGCGCCGTACTCCTCCGCGCTCGCCGTCGAGAACCTCTGGCTCGCCGCCCGCGCCGAGGGCCTCGGCGTCGGCTGGGTCAGCTTCTTCGACGAGCGCGAGATGGTCCGTGCCCTGGGCCTGCCCGAGCACCTGGACGTCGTCGCCTACCTGTGCGTCGGCTACGTCGACGAGTTCCCGGACGAGCCCGAGCTGATGCAGGCCGGCTGGTCCAAGCGCCGCCCGCTGTCCTGGGTCGTGCACGAGGAGACGTACGGCCGCCGCGCCCTGCCCGGCGAGGCACCGCACGACCTGCTCGCCGAGACCGTCGCGCAGATCCGCCCGCTGGACGCCAAGGCGCTCGGCGAGGCGTGGGAGCGGCAGAAGCGGATGACCAAGCCGGCCGGCGCGCTCGGCATGCTGGAGATCATCTCCGCCCAGCTCTCCGGTCTCTCCCGGCAGTGCCCGCCGCC
Organism: Streptomyces sp. NPDC107500; assembly: GCF_055582785.1. Classification (NCBI taxonomy): domain Bacteria; kingdom Bacillati; phylum Actinomycetota; class Actinomycetes; order Kitasatosporales; family Streptomycetaceae; genus Streptomyces; species Streptomyces sp. NPDC107500. The sequence goes on along the minus strand of NZ_JBVJPF010000009.1, from coordinate 190,405 downwards.
CATCCCGGAGCCCGCGGCCGTCGCGGTCTTCGCCGGCGACCACGGGGTGCACGCCCAGGGCGTCACCCCCTGGCCGCAGGAGGTCACCGCCCAGATGGTGGCCAACTTCCTCGGCGGCGGAGCGGTCTGCAACGCGTTCGCGACCCAGGTCGGCGCCGAGGTCTGCGTCGTGGACGTCGGCGTCGCCACCGACCTGCCCGCGACGCCCGGCCTGCTGCCCCGCAAGGTCCGGGCCGGCACGTCCGACATGACCACCGGCCCCGCGATGACCCGCGAGGAGGCCAAGCAGGCCGTCGAGGTCGGCATCGAGACCGCCCGCGACCTGGTGGCGGCGGGCAACAAGGCCCTGCTCACCGGCGAGATGGGCATCGCCAACACCACCGCGTCCGCCGCGCTGATCTCCGTCTTCACCGGCGCCGACCCCGCCGAGGTCACCGGCCGGGGCACCGGCATCAACGACGAGACGCTGGCCCGCAAGACCGAGGTCGTCCGCCGTGCCCTGGAACTCCACCAGCCGGACCCGGCCGACCCGCTGGGCGTCCTCGCCGCCGTCGGAGGGTTCGAGCACGCCGCCATCGTCGGCCTGCTCCTCGGCGGCGCCTCCCTGCGCACACCGGTGATCCTGGACGGCGTCAGCGCCGGCGCCGCCGCCCTGGTGGCCCGGGCGATCGCCCCCGAGGTCCTCGCGGCCTGCATCGCGGGCCACCGCAGCGCCGAGCCGGGACACGTCGCCGCGCTCAACAAGCTCGGCCTGCGTCCCCTGGTCGACCTGGACCTCCGCCTCGGCGAGGGCACCGGCGCGCTGCTGGCCCTGCCGATGGTGCAGAGCACCGCGCGGGCGATGCACGAGGTGGCGACCTTCGACTCGGCCGGGGTCACCGAGAAGTAGCACCGCGACGCGCCGGACGGGGCGGAGCGGGACCGGGCGGCGGCACATCCGTCGCCCCGTCCCGCCACCGCCCGGGCCCGGCCGTACGCTGGACCGACCTCGTGCCGCCCGTGCACGTCTTTTACAATCCGCACGTATCCCCACGTCAGGGCCGCTCCACCGACGCAGCGCCCACCGCATGTCAGGACGAGGAGCCCACCCTGATGGCCGAACACCCCGCCTACCCCGTAGGCCTCCGCCTCACCGGCCGTCGCGTGGTCGTCCTCGGCGGCGGTCAGGTCGCCCAGCGCCGCCTGCCCGCCCTGATCGCGGCCGGCGCCGACGTCCTCCTCGTCTCCCCCTCGGCGACCGCCTCGGTCGAGGCGATGGTCGACGCGGGCGAACTCACCTGGGAGCGACGCCGGTACGCGGAAGGCGACCTCACGGACGCCTGGTACGCCCTGATCGCCACCAGCGACGCCGAGGCCAACGCCGCCGCCTCCGCCGAGGGCGAGCGGCGCCGCGTCTGGTGCGTCCGCGCCGACGACGCCGACCGGGCCACCGCGTGGACCCCGGCGTCCGGCCACAGCGCGGGCGTGACCGTGGCCGTGCTCACCACCGACGCGCGCGAACGGGACCCCCGCCACACCGCCGCCATCCGCGACGCGGTCGTGGAGGGCCTGCGCGACGGGACGCTCGTCGCCCCGCACCAGCGCACCCGCGCCACCGGCGTCGCCCTCGTCGGCGGCGGCCCCGGCGACCCGGACCTGATCACCGTCCGGGGACGCCGCCTGCTCGCCGAGGCCGACGTCGTCATCGCCGACCGGCTCGGCCCGCGCGACCTGCTCGCCGAGCTGCCGCCGCACGTCGAGGTCATCGACGCGGCCAAGATCCCGTACGGGCGTTTCATGGCCCAGGAGGCCATCAACAACGCGCTGATCGAGCACGCCAAGCAGGGCAAGGCCGTGGTCCGCCTGAAGGGCGGCGACCCGTTCGTCTTCGGCCGGGGCATGGAGGAGGCGCAGGCGCTGGCCGAGGCGGGCATCCCGTGCACCGTCGTCCCCGGCATCTCCAGCTCCATCTCGGTGCCCGGCGCGGTCGGCATCCCGGTCACCCACCGCGGCGTCGCCCACGAGTTCACCGTCGTCAGCGGCCATGTCGCCCCCGACGACGAGCGCTCCCTGGTCGACTGGGCGTCCCTCGCCAAGCTCACCGGCACCCTCGTGATCCTCATGGGCGTCGACAAGATCGGCCGGATCGCCGAGACCCTCGTCGCGCACGGCAGGTCCCCCGGGACGCCGGTCGCCCTGGTCCAGGAGGGCACGACGGCCGCCCAGCGCCGGGTGGACGCGACCCTCGCCACCGTCGCCGACCGGGTCGTCTCCGAAGGCGTCAGGCCCCCGGCCGTCATCGTCGTCGGCGAGGTCGTCGGCGTGGGCCCGCACGGGACGGTCTGACATGGGCGACATCGTCACCGTCGACGACCCCGGCGACCCGCGCCTGCACGACTACACGAACCTGACCGACGTCGAACTGCGCCGTCGCCGCGAACCCGCCGAGGGCCTGTTCATCGCCGAGGGCGAGAAGGTCATCCGCCGGGCCGGCGAGGCGGGCTACGCGATGCGCTCGATGCTGCTGTCCGCCAAGTGGGTCGACACCATGCGCGACGTCATCGAAGCGGCCCCGGCCCCGGTGTACGTCATGGACCCCGTGCTCGCCGAGCGGGTCACCGGCTACCACGTCCACCGCGGCGCCCTCGCCTCCATGCAGCGCAGGCCGCTTCCGGCCGCCGCCGACGTGCTGCGCACCGCCCGGCGCGTCGTGGTCATGGAGTCGGTCAACGACCACACCAACATCGGCGCGATCTTCCGCTCCGCCGCCGCCCTCGGAATGGACGCGGTCCTGCTCTCCCCGGACTGCGCCGACCCGCTGTACCGGCGCAGCGTGAAGGTCTCCATGGGCGCGGTCTTCTCCGTGCCCTACGCCCGCCTCGACACCTGGCCTGCCGGGCTGGAGACGGTCCGCGAGGAGGGATTCTCGCTGCTCGCCCTCACGCCGGACGCACGGGCCGAGCCCCTGCACGAGGTCGCCCCGCACCGCATGGAGCGGGTGGCCCTCATGCTGGGCGCCGAGGGCGACGGGCTGTCCCGCCGCGCGCTGGCCGCGTCCGACACCTGGGTCCGCATCCCGATGTCGCACGGCGTCGACTCCCTGAACGTGGGCGCGGCGGCGGCGGTCGCCTTCTACGCGGTGACGGTGGGCCGCCCCACGGCGTAGCCCGCGGCTACCGCCCCGGTGCCGGGTCCCCGGAGCGGGATCCGTCGCCGGGCACCTGCACCCGCTCCTGAGCCGCCCGTACGACACCGCGGTCGTCGCCGAGCCCCTGGGCCGGGCCCTGGCAGCCCTGCGCGACGGCGATACCCAGCGCGACCAGCAGCGTCACCACCACGAAGACGAACAGGCGCTGCCGCAGCAGCCGCGGATTCGCGGGGCGGCGCCGCCCGGTTCCCGTGGTTCTCGGCCCGGTGCGGCCGGTACCGCTGCGCGGCCCCGGACGGCCGCCGTCGTTGCGTGCGCCACCGCGGCCGGCGCCGTCCCGGGGGACGGGCGTGGACCGGGACGAGGAACGGGCGCCCGTACCGCCGTTGCGCGACGGCGTACCGCCACGCGCGGGCGTACCCCCACGCGACGGAGTGGCGCGCCGGGGCGCCGGCCCACGGGATCCCGGGGTGCTCCGCGGCGCCGGGGTGCCCTGCGTACGCCGTGGCGCGCGCTCGGGGTAGGTGTCGGTGAGCCGTCCCGTCGGCAGGTCGGCCTCCGCGCTGCGCGGCGCCGGCGGCCGGGCGTCGGCCAGGCCCTGGGCCTCGCGGGCGGCGATCTCCTTCAGCCGCAGCGACAGTTGCAGCGTGCTGGGGCGCTCCTCGGGGTCCTTGGCCAGGCACGCCCGCACCAGCGGGGCCAGCGCGTCGGGAACGCCGTGCAGCTGGGCCTCCTCGTGCACCACGCGGTACAGCATCACCTCGGAACTGCCGTGCCCGAAGGGCGAGTCGCCCATCGAGGCGTACGCCAGGGTGGCACCGAGCGAGAACACGTCCGTGGCCGGCGTGACCGCCGCCCCGCGCACCTGCTCCGGCGCGAGGAACCCGGGGGAGCCGACCGCGGTGCCCACGTGGGTGAGGGTGGAGGCGCCCGTCGCCCAGGCGATGCCGAAGTCGATGATCCGCGGCCCCTTCGGGGACAGCAGGATGTTGGACGGCTTCAGGTCCCGGTGCACCACCCCGGCCTCGTGCACCGCGACCAGGCCCTCGGAGAGGGCGGCGCCCACGGCGGCGACGTCCGCCGCTCCGAGCGGGCCCCCGTCGACGACCTTGTCGTGCAGGGAGGGGCCGGGCACGTACTGCGTGGCGAACCAGGGGCGGTCCGCGTCCAGGTCGGCGGCGACCAGCCGGGCGGTGCAGCCGCCCCGGATCCGCCGGGCCGCCGAGACCTCACGCGCGAAGCGCGACCGGAACTCCTGATCCTCCGCCAGGTCCGGCCGGATGACCTTCAGCGCGACCCGCTGCCCCTTCTTGTCGGAGCCCAGGTAGACCACGCCCATCCCACCCGCGCCCAGCCGCCTGTGAAGCCTGAACGAGCCGACGACGCGCGGGTCCTCGCGCCTCAGGCGCATCATCGCCATGTTCATCCCCGCTGCCCGGTCCCTGTGACGAGCCACAGCTTACGTTTCCACGGCCGCCCGCGCGCAGAGGCCGCGCCCTCTCGCGACGACGGATTGTCAGTGCCCGGTGCGACAGTTGAGGGGCGGTCAGGGAACCGGCGAGCGGTCCGCCCCCGGCCCGCCGGTGATCCCAACCGGCCGTCACGGGCGGGGGATTGGGTCCGCGAAGGGAGGCCGGGCCGGACGGGCGGCGGACGCGGGGAAGACGCGGGGTGCCTGCCGTGCGGGCCGGTCCGGGTCGGGCGGCCGGCAAGGACGGGGGCGTACGGGGCGTTGTCGGAAGTGAGCGAAGTCACCGGACGGCCCGGAGATACCGGGGCAGGGCGGGCACCCCGTCCGGGAAGACCCCGAGTCCCGGGACCCGGTCTCCACCCAGGGGAGTACTCGGCTGGTCATGGCTCATCCTCCGGGAGGCCCGGCAATCGGTACGAGGGCATGACGCCCGGCGATCCCCGGACACCTAGATTTGAGGTCAAGCGGCGGGTGGCAGCACTCGTCCCCCGAGGTCAGACACCCGCCGCTGCCAAGGACAACGGAATCGGTCAGGAGAGGGACCATGGCCCAGACGCTGCCGCGGACGCTGGTCCGCACGCGGGAGACCCGCAGTCAGGGCCGCCGCCACCCCGCGGTGGCGACGCTCATGGCCCTGCCCCTGGCGGTCCTGCTCCTCCTCGTCTTCGACGGGTGGGAGACAGTGGCCACACAAGCGTCGTCCGTGGGTGTGGTGCTGGGGCGCTGAGCGGCGCCCCGGGCCCGGAAGAGCGGTCCGGGCGGGGACATCCATCCATGAAACCCCGTGGGGACGGGGGTGCGGCGGACGGCAAGAATGCCGGCGCAGCTGGGGAGCTGCGCCGGCATTGCCGTGTCCGGGGAAGCGGTGCGTACCCTCACCCGGTGACCACGGACGCCCTCCTCCCCGCCCTCGCGGCCCGCGTCAGGGCGACGGCCCACGCCGACACCCCGGCCTGTGCCTGCGGCGCGGCCACCCTCACCACCCTGGCCGACCGTCCGGACGCCACCGTCGTCCGGCACGCCGGCGCCGTCGCCAAGGCCCACGCGGCGGACGCCGACCCCGCCGCCCTGGCCCTCCGCGTCGAGGTCGCCGCCGGGCTCCCCGGCGTCCTCCTGCCGCCGCTCGCCCCCGCACCCGTGACGCTGCACGGGCGGCTCGTCACCTCCTGGCCGTACGGCACCCCCGTTGACCCCGAGGATCCGGACGCGGCGCCCTGGGAGGCGGCGGCCGTACTCCTCGCGCGCCTCCACCGGGCGCCGGTGCCCGCCGCCGTGCCCGCGACGCGCGGACCCTCGAAGGCGGCCCAGGCCGTCGCCCGCCTCCGGGCCGGCGCCCCGGACCACCCCGCCACCGATCCCGTGCTCCGGGCCTGGGCCGACCTGCCCGCCTGGGCGCGCGGCGAGGCCGCCCCGCCGGCGGCGGCCGGCCTGGTCCACGGCGACTTCCACCTCGGCCAGCTCGTCCGCCACCCCGTCCCCGGAGGGCCCTGGCTGCTGATAGACGTCGACGACCTCGGCACCGGCGTCCCGGCCTGGGACCTGGCGCGCCCGGCGGCCTGGTACGCCTGCGGACTGCTCCCGCCCGACGAGTGGCACCGCTTCCTGACCGCATACCGCGCCGCCGGCGGCCCCGCCGTCCCCTCCGAGGGCGATCCCTGGCCCGCGCTGGACGTCCCGGCCCGCGCCCTCACCGTGCAGACCGCCGCCCGCTCCGTCACCAAGGCGGTCGCGGCGAACCGGCCCCTGGACGAGGTGGAGCTGCCCCTGGTCGACGCCTGCGCGCGCATGGCCGCCGTCCGCCCTCGCGCCCCGGGCGGTTGAGCCGAATTTCCGCGAAGTAGGGTGCAACCGACCCGCTGCCGGACAGAGTCTGTCCTGGCGATACGCGAAGCAGGACCGACCGGCGAGGAGTTGAGCCGTCCATGCAGTGCCCCAAGTGCCACGCACCGATGCACACCTACAACCGCAACGGCGTTCAGATCGAGCAGTGCAGCGGCTGCCGCGGGATCTTCCTCGACTACGGCGAGCTGGAGTCGCTGACCCGCCTGGAGGCCCAGTGGTCCCAGTCCGCTCCGCCGCCGGCCCCGCCCGCCGCCCCGCAGGCGTACCCGGCCGCGCAGCAGCCCGCCTGGGGTGCCCCGCACGGCGGCCACGGCCACTACGGTCACCACCGTCAGAAGGGCTTCGGCCGGATGCTCTTCTCCAGCTGATCCGGCCCTCCGGCCGATCCGGACACGACGAAGCCCCGGCCGTACGAGACGGCCGGGGCTTCGGTGGGTGTGGACGATACTGGGATTGAACCAGTGACCTCTTCCGTGTCAGGGAAGCGCTCTCCCGCTGAGCTAATCGTCCGGGAGTACTACCGGTGCTGCGTGCGCGATACTGGGATTGAACCAGTGACCTCTTCCGTGTCAGGGAAGCGCTCTCCCGCTGAGCTAATCGCGCGGGGATCCTTGCGGATCGGTGATCCTTGCGGACCAGTGGACGATACTGGGATTGAACCAGTGACCTCTTCCGTGTCAGGGAAGCGCTCTCCCGCTGAGCTAATCGTCCTTGGAGGTGGAGACGGGATTTGAACCCGTGTAGACGGCTTTGCAGGCCGTTGCCTCGCCTCTCGGCCACTCCACCAGGAGTGTAGGAGGTCCGGGAGACCCCCTGTTCCTGCGAGCGGACGACGAGGCTCGAACTCGCGACCTCAACCTTGGCAAGGTTGCGCTCTACCAACTGAGCTACGTCCGCCTGTCGATTCGGTCCGCTTGCGCGGCCGGCGACGTGATGAACTCTAGCGGAAACCGGGGCCAGTACAAAAACGCGTTTGTGCAGCGTGCTGCGGTGCGTCCCCTCGCGGACCTGGTCAGGGCTCCCGGAAGGACACGTTCGGGTGCCCTCCGGGACACCGGCCTAGACTCGGGCACGTGCACGACCTCCCTCCTCTCGCCCGCTTCGGCGACCGCGTCGCCACCGGCCTCCTCGACGTCACGAGCGATCCCGCCGCTCTGGAGTCCGAGGGTTTCTGGGCCGTCTGCGCGGACTTCGAGGGCCGTACGACCTGCGCACGCTTCGCGGACGTACGGACCGAGCCGGTGCCGGCGCCCGCACCGGGGCGGTGGCACGGACCCGCCGTCGGTGACTGGACGTCCTCCCTCGACCGCGCCGCGTACACGGCGGCGGTCCGGCGTATCCGCGAGCACATAGCGGCCGGCGAGGTCTACCAGGCCAACCTCTGCCGGGTCCTCTCGGCGCCCCTCGCCCCCGACGCCGACGTGGACGCCCTCACCGCCCTGCTGGCCCGGGGCAACCCGGCGCCGTACGCCGGCACGATCCGGCTGCCCGGACACGGCGTCGAGATCGCCACCGCCTCGCCCGAGCTGTTCCTGCGCCGGGACGGCCGGGCCGTGGAGTCCGGGCCGATCAAGGGGACCGGGCGGACCGAGGGCGACCTGCTGGAGAAGGACTACGCCGAGAACGTCATGATCGTGGACCTGGTCCGCAACGACGTCGGACGGGTCTGCGCCACGGGCAGTGTGACCGTCCCCGACCTCTGCGCCGTCGAGAAGCACCCCGGCCTGGTCCACCTGGTCTCGACCGTACGCGGCGAACTGCGCGCGGGCGCCGGCTGGCCGGAGCTGTTCGACGCGGCCTTCCCGCCCGGGTCCGTCACCGGCGCGCCCAAGTCGAGCGCCCTGCGGATCATCGACGCCCTGGAGACCGCGCCGCGCGGCCCGTACTGCGGGGGCGTCGGCTGGGTCGACGCGGACCGGGGCACCGGCGAGCTGGCCGTCGGCATCCGGACGTTCTGGACCGACCGGACCGAGGGGCTGCTGCGCTTCGGCACCGGCGCCGGCATCACCTGGGGGTCCGACCCGGACGGCGAATGGCGGGAGACCGAACTGAAGGCGTCCCGGCTGCTCGCGGTAGCGTCGGGGGCGTACGAGGTCACCGGAAGTGGAGAGGCGCTACCGACGTGAAGATCTGGCTCGACGGCGGGCTGCAGGACATGGAATCCGCCCGCGTCTCCGTCCTCGACCACGGGCTCACCGTGGGCGACGGCATCTTCGAGACGGTGAAGGCGGTGGCCGGCCGGCCGTTCGCGCTCACCCGCCACCTGGACCGGCTGACGCGCTCGGCCCGCGGCCTGGGCCTGCCCGACCCCGACCTCGACGAGGTGCGCCGCGCCTGCGCCGCCGTCCTCGCGGCCGACCCGGTGCCGCTGGGACGGCTCCGCATCACCTACACCGGCGGCCACGGCCCCCTCGGCTCCGACCGCGGCGAGCACGGCCCGACCCTGGTCGTGGCCCTCGGGGAGACGAGCCGCCGCCCCGACTCCACGGCCGTCATCACGGTGCCGTGGACCCGCAACGAACGCGGCGCGCTGACCGGCCTGAAGACCACCTCCTACGCCGAGAACGTCGTCGCCCTGGCCCGCGCCCGGGAACGGGGCGCCTCCGAGGCGCTGTTCGCCAACACGGTCGGGCAACTCTGCGAGGGCACCGGCTCCAACGTCTTCGTCGTCCTCGACGGAGAGATCCACACCCCGCCGGTCGCCTCCGGCTGCCTCGCCGGCATCACCCGCGCCCTTGCCGTCGAGTGGAGCGGCGCCCGCGAGACCGACCTCCCGCTGGACGTACTGGAACGCGCCGACGAGGTCTTCCTGACCTCCACGCTGCGGGACGTGCAGGCCGTGCACCGGGTAGACGACCGCGAACTCCCGGGCGCTCCCGGACCGGTGACCGCCAAGGCCATGCGGGTCTTCGAGGAGCGCTCCGGGGACGACCTGGATCCCTGAGCGCGGATATTGGGCTGCCGTTCGGCCTCTTCGATGGGTAGAACTGCCCTGATGACCACGACCCTGCGGCCGACCGAGCCGCTCCAGCGCGCCGCCGACGGGACGCGCTCCCGCCGCTACCAGGTGTGCGTGAACAGCCGCCCCGTCGGTGCCATACACCTCGGCACCTCACGCTCCCTCGGTGAATCGGTGGCTGTGATCCAGCAGCTGCGCATCGACGAACCGGACCGCCGTCGGGGCCGGGGCACGGTGGCCGCGCTCGCCGCCGAGGAGATCGCGCGCGGCTGGGGCTGCCGGCAGATCGAGGTGGGCGTCGCCGCCGACGCGGAGGCCGGCGCCCGCCTCGCGCAGGCGCTCGGGTACGTCCTGCGCAACCGCGGCATGACCAAGCAGCTCGGCGACACCCCGCCCGCCCTGCCCGAGGGCAGCCGCGCCCGGCCGATGACACCGGACGAGTTCGAGGCCTGGCGGGCCTACGAGTCCGAGCAGTACGCCCGCACCTGGATGGAGCGGGGGCTGCCGGAGGCCGAAGCGCGCGCCAAGGCCCGCCGTGACCACGAGGTGCTCCTGCCGCGGGGGCTGGCCACGGAGAACACGCTGTTCAACGTGTTGGAGCACGAGGGGACCAGGGTCGGGATCCTCTGGCTCGCGCTGCACGAGGACCGGGCCTTCGTCTTCGACGTCGAGGCGGACGAGGCCCATCGGGGCCGCGGGCACGGGCGCACCCTGATGCTGCTGGCCGAGGGCCGGGCGATCGGCGCCGGCCGGCCCCTGATCGGCCTCAACGTGTTCGCGGGGAACACCGCGGCCGAGCGCCTCTACGAGTCGCTCGGCTACCGGACCACGCGGTCCCTGTTCTACAAACCGCTGCTGTAGGCGCGGTGGAGGACCGGCGCGACTCGGGGGTGGACGCCGGTCACGGGACGGCCCTCCGCGTCTCAGCCCTGCCGCTCGGCCAGCAGCCGGTCCGCGATCTCCTCGATCCGCTCGCGCAGCCCCTCCTGGCTCTTGCCGCCGTCGAGGCGCTCGCCGCCGATCACGTAGGTCGGCGTGCCGGTCACGCCGATCGCCTTGCCCTCGGCCTGGTCGGCGTCGACGATCAGGATGTGCCGGCCGTCGACGAGGGCGGTGTCGAACTCCTCCGCGTCCAGTCCGAGGTCCCCGGCGACCTCCACCAGCAGCGCCTCGCCCTTGCGGTCCAGCTCCGCCACGCGCCCCAGCACGGCCTCGGCGTACGGCCATCCGCTGCCCTGGGCGACGGCCTCCTCGGCGGCCTGCGCGGCGGCGAAGGCGTGCTTGTGCTTCGCCAGCGGGAAGTGCCGCAGCCGCACCTCCAGCCGGTCGCCGTAGCGGGCGCGAAGGGCCCGCAGGTCGTCCAGGGCGGCGTGGCAGTCGGGGCACTGGAGCTCGCACCAGACGTCGAGTACGGGCGCGGCGGGCCCGGCGGGGGAGGAGTCACTCATGCCCCCATCCTCCCAGCCCACGGGGAGGAGCCCCGACCGCGGCCCTCCTCCGGCACCGGCACCTGGGGAGGAGCCGACCCGGAGATCTCCCTGATCTCGGGCCACGGCATGGCCTCACCGCGGGCGGGCGGTGCAGGATGGAAGGGACGAAGTACTCATGCCCGACGTGGCCCAGCTCTGGAGGACCGGATGATTGCCGAGACCGTCTGCTCCGCGGTGTCCGCGGCGGGCCTGGGCATCGCGGCGGTCACCGCGTACCGCAGGCGTTTCCTCACCGCCGTCCGTGTCGCCGCCTACGCGCTGGTTCCGATCGGCCTGGTGATGACCGGGGTCGTCGAGTGGCTGGCCGACACCGCCTTCAGCCCGGTGGCCTGGGCCGGGTTCGGAGTCCTGGGCGTGGCCTGGGTGCTCTTCATGATCACGCGTACGGTCGAGCGCCGCCGCGGCGGCACCCGCAAGGAGCGCAAGCAGGCCAGGGCGGCGGCGCAGCGCGACGCGGTGGCGCCGGGCGCCTCCGCACCCTCGCTGGGCGCCGGTGCGAGCCCGGCCGCCAAGCCCGCGCCCAAGCCGGCGAACGCGTCCCGTGGCGAGGACGACTTCAGCGACATCGAGGCCATCCTCAAGAAGCACGGCATATGACCCCCGTCGCCCCGGGCTGAAACGACACAGCGGTCCGAGGGCGACAGCGCGTGCTCCGTAACGATCACGATCCGACCGGACATTGCGACATTCAACGAACTCCCGGTCGTTACGGGCGTGTTGATCGCGAAGGCCTGCTCCGCTGCGTCATCATCGCCGCGAGATGCCGGACACCACTCAGCTGGATCCCCAGCTGGACACGAGACAGAGCGAAACCGCGCGGACACGGAGTGAACCACGCGGCTGCCTCTTCGCCCTTTCCCAGCCACCGCTCATGATCTTCCTAGCGGTGATCGGGTGTCTGCTGCTCATGGCTGCGTTGCACGATCTGCTGTTGCTGTGAGCCGTACCCGCGCTCCCCGGCGCCACCCGCCGGGGGCCGCGACACACCACCCTGGCGGGTCCACGCATCCGCCCGGCCGCGCCGACCGCTCAGCCCGCGGCCTCCTTGCGCCGGGCCCGGTAGGCCGCCACGTGCAACCGGTTTCCGCAGGTCCGGCTGTCGCAGTACCGCCGCGACCGGTTGCGGGAGAGATCGACGAAGGCGCGCCGGCAGTCGGGGGCCTCGCAGCGCCGCAGCCGCTCCTGCTCACCGGCGACCACGAAGAAGGCCAGGGCCATCCCGCAGTCGGCGGCCAGGTGGTCCGCGACCGAGGCGCCGGGCGCGAAGTAGTGGATGTGCCAGTCGTAGCCGTCGTGGTCGGTGAGACGCGGCGTGGTGCCGGCGGCCGCGACCAGGTCGTTGATCAGTCCGGCGGCGGCCCGGGCGTCGGGAGCCGCGAAGACCGCGGCGAACCTCCCGCGGATCTTGAGGACCGCCGCGAGGTCGAGTTCCGAGAGCACGCCGACGTCGCTGATCTCGTGCGTTCCCACGAATTCCTGAAGGGCGGCGACGTCCGGCAGCCCGTCCGGAGCCGTGTCGTCCTCCGGTACGGAGTTCACCAGATCGACCACGGTGTCGAGCGCGCACCGGGTGTCGTGGGTGATCAGCACACTTAGCTCCCTGGCCTGGGGTCGGGCGGGCGCCCGCCGATGCTGGCCGATGGTAGTGCCATCCGCGGCGGGCGGACCGGCCGCGATCGCGCCCCCGGCCGCCGGTTGCCCCTACAACGCGACCGGACCGGCCTTCGTTCCCCGGCGGGACACGCGTCGGCGCCGTCCCCGCGGAGAACCGCGGCGACGACGCCGTGTGTGCCGTATGCGGTTGTCCCGGCCCGTGCCGTCACCCCGAGTCGACGGCGACGGGCGGCTTCACTCGGAGCCCCCTCCCTAGCTTTCCGCCAGGATGTGCGAGAGCTCCTGATCGAGATCGAAGTGCCGGTGCTCCGTGCCGGGGGGCACGGCGGCGTCTGTGCGCTTCAGGAAGGACTCCAGGGCCCTCGCGGGGGCCTCGAGCAGCGCCTCGCCCTCCGGGGAGCTGAGAGCGATGCACACGACGCCCTGGCCGTGACTGCGGGACGGCCAGACACGGACGTCGCCGGTCCCGGTGGGACGGTGGAGACCTTCGGCGAGGAGGTCGCGGGCGAACACCCACTCGACGGTTTCCTCGGCTCCGGTGTGGAAGGTGGCGTGCACGGCGTAGGGGTCGGCCGTGTCGTACCGCAGGCCTGCGGGGACAGGCAGGGATGACTCGCTCGACACAACGAGGCGCAGGTGCAGCTCGCAGCTGACCGTGGTGTTCATAAGCGCCAGGGCCTTTCGCTCAGTGTGCGCTCGGGGATTCGCACGTCGGCGAAATCGACATGCCACCTACGGTGCCGTTGTAAACCCCTCTGAGTGTTTTGCGTGTGTTTACGTAACTCTTCCGGCCGAGTGATCGTTCGAGTCCTGCGCCCATTCCGGTGACAGGTTTCGCTCGGGTAGTGTTTGGCCGTATGAACACGGGGAGTAACAAGCCCGGCGAGGCGGCTGTGGCGGAAGACCGTACGGGGACGGACGACGCCACGGGCGAGCGCGCGCTCGGCTCGCGGGCACCGGATTTCATCAAGGCGCGCCGCGCCCTGCACCTGAGCTGGCAGGTCGGCGTGTTCATCGTCGGCCTGGCCGTGGTGGTGGCCGGCATCATCATGCTGCCCCTGCCCGGACCGGGCTGGGTCGTGATCTTCGGCGGCATGGCGATCTGGGCGACCGAGTTCGTCTGGGCCCAGCTGGTGCTGCGCTGGACCAAGCGCAAGGTCACCGAGGCGGCGCAGCGTGCCCTCGACCCCAGGGTGCGCCGCAGGAACATCATCCTGACCTCGATCGGGCTGGTGATCTTCGCCGTGCTCGCCGGGATCTACCTGTGGAAGTTCGGCCTCGAGATGCCCTGGAAGATCAAGGACCAGTGACCGCCCGGGACGGGCGCGGCGTCCCGGTACCGGCTGGTCACGAGCGCCTCTGACATGGGGTAATGTTCTTCCTGCGTCCGGGCGATTAGCTCAGTGGGAGAGCGCTTCGTTCACACCGAAGAGGTCACTGGTTCGAACCCAGTATCGCCCACCGGATCATCAGGCGGCCCGGCTCACGATCGTGAGCCGGGCCGCTCTGTCGTGTCCGCCGTCCGGTGTGCGGGCCGGCATCCGCCGCCCGGTGCGCACGTGCTCGTCACCTGGTGCGTACGCGCCCGCCCGCGGCGGGTCCGCCGGTCGCTCCCGGTGTCCGTCGGCGCGTTCGCGCGGCGGTTCCGCTTCCGGGTGCCGTCATCCAACCGTGACCTTCCGCGGCCCGCGTGCCGGTGGGCTCCCCGGTGTTCGGCCCGTCGGTCGCGCGGCGCCCACCTGGCTGTTCTCGGGTACTTCCGCCGCCACCTCCGAAATGGTTCCTGTGCCTCGTCGTGCCGGGCGCCCGTAAATTCCTGTCCGAATCGTTGACGAGCTTCCGGGCCCTCCGTACCTTGTGCCAGCAAGCGCTTACTTGAAACGATTCATGAGGCGAAGGCCGCGTCGCGGGGAGGCTCGTATGCAGCAGGGCGGGAATGCGCGGAGGCAGGTCGGGAGGCGCACGGTCCTCAAGGCGGCGGGAGCTTCGCTGGCCGTCACGGGGCTGGGGGCCACGGCCACCGCGTGCGGCGGCGGGAGCGGTTCGGGAGACGGTTCGGTGACGATCCGTTACTCCTGGTGGGGTGCCGAGGACCGGGCCGAGCGCATCAACAAGACCATCGCGCTCTTCGAGAAGAAGTATCCGAAGATCAAGGTCAAGACGGACTTTCAGCCTTACACCGACTTCTGGAAGAAGTTCAACACGCAGGCTTCCGGGGGGAATCCGCCGGACGTCTTCCAGAATGCGATCGGATTCCTTCGCAAATACGACGCGAAGAATGTCCTGCTCGACCTCGGCGGGCAGGTCGAGGCCGGAAACCTCTCCATGGACGGATTCCGCGCGGGCCTGGAGAAGTTCGGCGAGATCGACGGCAAACTCCTGGGCGTGCCCGTCGGTTCGAACTCCATGGCCCTGGTCATCGACAAGCCCGTCTACACCCGGGCCGGCGTCAAGCCCGAACAGGGCTGGACGTGGGACGACTTCGACGAGGCGATGACGAGGGTCCGGGACCGCACGGGCCGCGCCGGTGACAGCGGCATGTACGGAGTCATGTACCTCTACGACCTGTACCTGCGGCAGAACGGCAAGGCCTTCTTCACCGAGGACGGACTCGGCTTCACCGAGGCCGATCTGACCGCCTGGTGGACCAAGGCGGACAAGGCCGTGCGGTCCGGCCTCTTCGCCGACCCCAAGAAGGTCGCCCAGATCAAGCCCAAGTCGGCGCTCTCCGCCGAACTGGCCGGCTCCGAGTTCACCTGGGACAACTTCACCGTCCGCTACACGTCGGAGGGCAAGAGCGAGTACGGACTCGCGCCGATCCCCACCACGGACGGCAAGAAGACCGGCCAGTACCTCGGCTCGCTGATGCTGAGCGCCTACAAGCGCACCCAGCACCCCAAGGAGGTCGCCCAGTTCATCGACTTCATGGTCCACGATCCCGAGGTCGCCAAGATCATGGGCTATGACCGCGGTGTCCCCACGACCCAGGCCCAGTACGACGCCTACCGGCCGGCCGACCCGGTGAACAAGGCCATCGCGGCCTACGAGGAGTCGCTGGTCGAGTCGGGCGTGCTGGAGCCGATCACCCCGCACCCGAACGGCGCGGACATCTGCGAGGCCGCCTTCCTGCGCATCGCCGAGGAGATGGCCCTCGGCTCACGCTCCGTCGGGGACGCCGTCGAGCAGTTCTTCACCGAGTCGAAGACGGCCCTCGCCGGCTGAGGGGAAGAGCACCGTGACACACGCCCCCGCGATGGCGGGCCCGGCCCGGGACTCCCGGCCGCGGCCCGCCCCGGAGAAGCCCGCGCGCTCCGCCGCGCAGAAGCGGCGGGGCCGCCGGGAGAACCTGGCCGGCTACCTCTTCATGTCCCCCTGGATCGCCGGATTCCTGCTGCTGACGGCGGGACCGATGGTCGCCTCGCTCTACTTCGCGTTCACCGACTACAACCTGTTCGACGCGCCCAGGTGGATCGGCCTGGACAACTTCTCCGAGATGTTCGGCGACCCCCGCTGGCGCCATTCGGTGCGGATCACCCTGTGGTACGTCGTCGTTGGCACGCCGATCAAGCTGCTCGCGGCGCTCGGTGTCGCGCTGCTGCTGGCGCAGAAGCGGCGCGGGCAGGCCTTCTACCGGGCCGCCTTCTACGCGCCCTCGCTGATCGGCGCGAGCGTCTCCATCGCCATCGTGTGGAAGGCGATCTTCTCGGACGACGCGGTCGTCGACCGTACCCAGCAGTTCTTCGGGATCGGCGCCGGAGGCTGGACCGGCGACCCGCAGCTGATCATCTACAGCCTGGTGGCGCTCACCGTCTGGCAGTTCGGCGCCCCCATGGTCATCTTCCTGGCCGGCCTCAAGCAGGTGCCGCGCGAACTGTACGAGGCGGCCGACGTCGACGGGGCGGGCAAGCTGCGCCAGTTCTGGAACATCACCCTGCCGATGATTTCCCCGGTGCTCTTCTTCAACGTCCTGCTGGAGACGATCCACTCGTTCCAGATCTTCAGCTCCGCCTACATCGTCGGCGGCGGCGCCGGGGGCAACGCCTGCGGTCCCGCGGACGGCACGATGGTCTACACCTGCTACCTGTACGTCCAGGGCTTCGAGAACAGCCGCATGGGCCTGGCCTCCGCCATGGCGTGGATGCTGCTGGTCGCGGTCGCCCTGGTCACCGCGGTGCTGTTCTGGTCCCAGAAGCGCTGGGTGCACTACGAGGAGGGCGGCCGATGAGCACGCAGGCCACGGACGTCACGTCCGCCCCCGTCACGAAGGGTACCCTGCGGCGCCGGCTGCCGGGTTCGCTCGCCTGGCACCTAGGTTCGCTGGCGATCCTCGCGGTGATCCTCTACCCGGTGCTCTGGGTCGTCGGCGGCTCCTTCAAGGAGAGCGGCGACATCGTCGGAAGCCTGGACCTCTTCCCGGGCGACCCGATCGTCTCCAACTACACGAGCCTCGCGGACGGCATCGCGGACATCTCGATCTCCACCTTCTTCCTCAACTCGCTGTTCCTGGCCGTCGGTTCCGTGATCGGGATCGTGGTGTCCTGCTCGCTCACGGCCTACGCCTTCGCGAAGATCAGGTTCGCCGGGCGCAATCTGCTGTTCACGCTGATGATCGGCACGCTCCTGCTGCCGTACCACGTGCTGCTGATCCCGCAGTACGTGCTCTTCCGCAACCTGGACATGATCAACACGTACACCCCGCTGCTGCTGGGGAAGTACCTGGCCACCGAGGCGTTCTTCGTCTTCCTGATGGTCCAGTTCATGCGCAACCTGCCCGGGGAACTGGACGAGGCGGCCCGCCTCGACGGCTGCGGGCACTTCCGGATCTACTGGTCGATCGTGCTCCCGCTGTGCCGGCCGGCCCTGATCACCAGCGCGATCTTCACTTTCATCAACTCCTGGAACGACTTCATGGGCCCGCTGATCTATCTCAACGAGCCCGGCAAGTACACCGTCTCGCTCGGCCTGAAGATGTTCGTGGACCAGGAAGGGCTGGCGAACTACGGCGGCATGATCGCCATGTCCCTCGTCGCGCTGCTGCCCGTGCTCGCCTTCTTCCTGGCCTTCCAGCGCTATCTGATCGACGGCATGGCGACGTCCGGGCTGAAGGGCTGAGGTGGGCCGATCATGACCCAGGCGCGTGCGAGGGCCCGTACGGAGCGGGCGGGGGAGCGGGGCGAGTCGCGGTTCGCCGAGGGCTTCGCCCTGTTCGCCGAGTGCCTGCTCACCGGCGTGTGGATCGCGGTGGCGGCGCTGCCGGTGGTCACCTACCCCGCCGCGTTCGCGGCCGGCGCGCGCCACCTCGGGCGCCGGCTCGCCCATGAGCGCGGCGGGCTGCGGGAGTTCGCGGCCGACTTCCGGGCCGCGGCGCGCCGCGGGTGGCTCGTGGGCGCCGGCGGGTGGGCCGCCCTGGCGGTGGTGTGGGTGGACGTGCGAGCGGTCCGGGACGGACTGCCGGGCGGCGCCTTCGTGGGCGCCCTCGGGGTCATGGCCCTCATCGGCGCGGCCGTCGCGGGACTGCGCGCGGCGGCGGCCTGGCACCCGGGTGCCTCTTGGCGTTCGCTGCTCGCCGCTGCCGCCCGGCGCACCGTGCTCGACCCCGCCGGTTCCTTCCTCCTCGTGGGCGGACTGGCCCTCGTGGTCTGCTCCGCCTGGTTCAGCGCACCGCTGGGGGTCGTCGTCCTGGGTGCGGTGACGGCGGCTGCCGTCGCCGTGGAGAAGCGCCACCGGCGCCGCTGACGGGCCCGTTCCGACTGCGGTGCCCGCGCGTAGCTCTGTCTGTCATGCGCATGCCAGTCACGGGGTCGCAGGAGCCCTGCCGCAAGAGACCTGTCACCAGAGCCATGTCACAAGAGCCCTGTCACGAGAAAGGAAGGCCATGTCCCGCATCCCCCGCAGGTCCCTCCTCAAGGCGGCCGCCGTCGCCGGCGCCGCCGCCCAGTTCAGCTGGGCGCTGGGCACGAAGAACGCGCAGGCCGCGGTGGCCGACGACAGCCCCGTCACGCTGACCTGGCTGGAGGACGGTGGCCTCGGCGCCGCCCCCGGCTCCACCGTCGGCGTCCCCTGGCCCCGGGGCACCTTCCGGGCGGACCAGTCCTTCGCGGTCACGGACGCGGACGGCAAGGACGTACCCGTACAGTCCTGGCCGCTCGCCCAGTGGCCGGACGGCTCCCTGAAGTGGACCGCGCACGCCGTCGGTTCGGGCACCGGCAGACTCACCCTGGCCGCCGGTACGCCCGCGGCACCCACCCGGAAGATCACCGTCGACCGGCGCGGCTCCACCATCGACATATCGACCGGCGTCATCACCGCGCGGATCGGCACCTCGGGGTCGACGCTCGTCAAGTCGGTGGTCCGCGGCTCCACCGAGATCGCCAGGAACGGCCGCCTCGTCGTGCTGCGCCGGCCCGAGATCGAGGACGACGAGCAGGGCACGGTCAGGTCCGAACGCTTCGACGGCGCGATCCACGAGGTGAAGGTGGAACAGGACGGCCCCGTCCGCGCCGTGGTCCGCGTCGACGGCGAGCACCGCAAGGGACGCCGCGGCCTGCTGCCCTTCTCCGTCCGCCTCTACTTCTACGCGGGCGCCGACTCCTTCCGCATGGTGCACACCATCACGTTCGACGGGAAGCAGGAGCCCGGGAAGGCGAACGGCGACTTCGTCCGGGGCCTCGGCGTCCGCTTCACCGTCCCGATGCGCGACGAGTCCTACGACCGCCACATCCGCCTCGGCGGCGAGGGCACCGGCCTGCTGCGCGAGGCCGTCAAGGGCATCACCGGACTGCGCCGCGACCCCGGGGCGGCCGTACAGGCGGCGCAGTTCGCCGGTGAGAAGCTGCCCGACCCCGCCACCTGGGACCAGCGCGTCACCACCCGGCTCCAGTACATCCCCGAGTGGGGCGACCACACCCTCTCCCAGCTCTCCGCCGACGGCTTCACCGTCCGCAAGCGCACCGGGAAGGGCCACGGCTGGATCGGCGCCGGAGGCGGACGGCGCGCCTCCGGCTTCGGCTATGTCGGCGGCGTGAGCGGCGGCCTCTCCTTCGGCCTGCGCGACTTCTGGGAGAAGCACCCCGCCCAGCTCGACATCCGCGACGCCCGGACCGACGCGGCCGAGGTCACCCTCTGGCTCTGGTCACCCGAGGCCCAGCCCATGGACCTGCGCTTCTACCACGACGGCATGGGCCAGGACAGCTACGCCGAACAGCTCGAAGGGCTCAACATCACCTACGAGGACTACGAACCCGGCTTCGGTACCCCGTACGGCATCGCCCGCACCAGCGAGCTGATGTTCTGGGCCAACGCCGCCACCCCGAGCGCGGACACCCTCGCCGGACAGGTCCGGGCCGTGCGGACTCCGCCGCAGCTCGCCGCCCCGCCCGCACAGCTCATCAGGTCCAGGGTCTTCGGTCCCGGCCTCTACTCCGAACCCGACCGCTCCACGCCCGCCAAGGCCGGGATCGAGGACCACCTCGACTTCCTCTTCGCCTACTACAAGGACCAGGTGGAGCAGCGCCGCTGGTACGGCTTCTGGGACTACGGCGACGTCATGCACTCCTACGACACCGCCCGCCACCAGTGGCGCTACGACGTGGGCGGCTACGCCTGGGACAACTCCGAACTCTCCCCGGACCTATGGCTCTGGTACGCCTACCTCCGCTCCGGCCGGGCCGACATCTTCCGCTTCGCCGAGGCCATGACCCGGCACACCGGCGAGGTCGACGTCTACCACCTGGGCGAATGGGCCGGCCTCGGCACCCGGCACGGCGTCCAGCACTACGCGGACAGCGCCAAGCAGCAACGCATCGCGAACACCACCTACCGCCGCTTCTACTACTTCCTCACCGCCGACGAACGCGTCGGCGACCTCATGCACGCCAACGTGGACTCCGACGAGACCTTCCTCGCCCTCGACCCGCTGCGAAAGATCCGCACCGAGCCGTACACACCCGACCGGCACGCCCTGTCGATCGGCTTCGGCACCGACTGGAGCGGCCTGGCGTCGGCCTGGCTGACCGAGTGGGAACGCAGGGGACCCAAGTGGGAGAAGGCCCGGGACCGCGTCCTGTCCACCATGGAGACCATCGCCGCCCAGCCCAACGGCTTCGTCCAGGGCAGCGGCCTGTACGACCTGGACACCGGGAGGTTCGCCGTCGCCGACACGCCGAAGGTCGAGGTCTCCCACCTGTCGGCCGTCTTCGGCCTGGGCGAAATCTGCGCGGAGCTGATCGACCTCGTCGACATGCCCGCGTTCCACGAGGCGTACTACGACTACTGCCGTTACTTCAACGCCTCCAAGGCCGAACAAGCGGCCCGGTACGGCAAGGACTTCGGCAGCCTCATCCTCTTCCAGGGCCACTCGCGCCTCGACGCCTACGCGGCCGTGCGGACCGGCGACGAGAAGCTCGCCACGCGCGCGTGGGCCAAGTTCTACGACTCCGACGGCTACAAGGAGTCGGCGCCCTGGACGACGGAGAAGCTGACCGGCCCCGTCACCCTGGTGCCGGGCAGCGAGGCCAGCTGGGTGTCCACCAACGACACCGCCCTCTACGGCCTCGCCGCCATCGAGAACCTGGCGCTCATCGGCGACAGGATGCCCTAGACGGCACGTGACGCGGGCGGGTACGGGCACACTCCACAGGTGGACTGGAACCAGTACCGATTCCGCAGCCTGTGGGCCCTGCCCGCGCCCGCCCCGGACGTCTACCGCGCGCTGGAACGGATCGAGGACTACCCCCGCTGGTGGCCGCAGGTGCGCGAGGTCACCCGGCTCGACGACACCAGCGGACTCCTCCGCTTCCGCTCCCTGCTCCCGTACGACCTCACCGCGACCCTGTACGAGGGCCACCGCGACCCGGCGGCCGGGGTCCTGGAGGTCGCGATGCGCGGCGACATGGAGGGGTGGGCGCGCTGGACGGTCACCCCGCGCGGCTCCGGCACCCTCGCCCGCTACGACCAGGAGGTCGAA
Source organism: Streptomyces sp. NPDC107500 (assembly GCF_055582785.1). NCBI lineage: Bacteria > Bacillati > Actinomycetota > Actinomycetes > Kitasatosporales > Streptomycetaceae > Streptomyces > Streptomyces sp. NPDC107500. Next base: position 168,937 of record NZ_JBVJPF010000009.1, on the reverse strand, counting down.
GTGCACAAGCCGCTGCTGCGCCGGCTCGCCGTGCCGGGAAGGCCGCTGTTCCGGGCCAACCACCGGCTGATGATGCGGGCGGGGCGGCGCGGCCTCGCCGCCTACCTGGAAGCCGGTCGGCAAGCGGTTTGATGGAAGCGCGCCGGGCCCTGTATTGTTCGGTGCGTTCCCGGGCGATTAGCTCAGTGGGAGAGCGCTTCGTTCACACCGAAGAGGTCACTGGTTCGAACCCAGTATCGCCCACCCGGGAAGAGCCGGTCCGTCACCCGACGGACCGGCTTCTTCGTGTGCCGACGCGCGCGTCCGGGCTCACGCCGCCGCGGGCAGGTCCGGCCGCAGTGGCCAGGCCGGGTCCACCGGCTCCTCGCTGCCGTTGAGCGCGAACCACGCCTGAAGTCCCCGCGCCTGCCCCGCGTGCCACACCGCCTGGAGCGTGTGCAGCTCGGCGGGGGACAGGCGCTCCAGCCGGCCCGGGAAGCGCCGCCCCACCGCCCGCACCACCTCCAGCGAGGCCTGCGCGTCGGCCGCCGCGTCGTGCGCCTCCGCCAGCTCGACGCCGTAGTGCGCGCACAGGTCGGTGAGGGTGCGGCGGCCCTTGCGGTACCGGTCCAGGTGCTTGTCGAGCACCCTCGGGTCCAGCACGTGCAGCGACGTCCGCTCCAGCCAGCGGCCCAGGGACGAGGCGCGGTGGCGGCGCAACTCGCGGTCCAGCAGCGTGAGATCGAACGGCGCGTTCATCACCACCAGCGGACGCCCGGCGCGGGCCTGCTCGGCCAGCGCCTCCGCCATCTCGTACATCACCGGCGCCGGCCAGCGGCCGTGGCGCTGCAGATGCTCGTCGGTCAGCCCGTGCACCGCCGTCGCCGACTCCGGCACCGGCACGCCCGGGTTCACCAGCCACCGGGTGACGCGCGGCCGGAGCCCGGGCGCGTCCTGGACGACGAGCGCCGCCGACACTATCCGGTCGGTCTCGACGTCCACACCCGTCGTCTCCGTGTCGAAGGCGGCCAGCGGCCCCTCGAACCAGCTCGCCATAGGGCACTCAACTCCTCGTCCACACACACCGGCTGACGCGCCGTCCTCTGTCCCGGTTCGGTGATACCCGGGCTGTTTGCGACGTACGCCGGAAGGACACAACAGGATTACGGGTCCTCGCAGTTCAGCGGCCCGCGACACGGACACACCAGTTCTGGAAGGCTGTTGGTCATGGCCATCGCGCAGCCCGAACGGGGCGGGCTGCTGCCGGAGCGCACCGCGCCCACCCGCGGCTCCCTCGCCACCACCGCCTGCATGGAGACCCTGCAGGTCGGCTACCTCCACGCGGTCGCCGCCGCCGCGGGCTGCTCGCTCTCGCAGCCCTTCCCGGACAACGGCATCGACTGGCACGTCAGCCACAGCGCCCCCGGGCACACGGTCGACGACGAGGTCACCATCAAGGTGCAGCTCAAGGCGACGTACCAGATTCCGCCGCAGCCGCCCGGCCGCTTCTTCTCCTTCACGCTGGACAACGACCACCTGGCGAAGCTCGCCCGCACCCCGGTCTCCGTGCACAAGATCCTGGTCGTGATGATCGTCCCCCGGTCCAGGGACCAGTGGCTGCGGGCCGGCCACGACCGGCTCGACCTCAGGCACTGCTGCTACTGGACCAACCTCGCCGGACACCCGGTCACCGGCCGGCGGCGCACCACCGTGCGGATACCGACCGCGCGGGTCTTCGACGACCGGGCGCTGTGCGAGATCATGACGCGGGTCGGTACGGGAGGGAAACCATGACGCACCGCCCGACCGGCGAACCCTTGCGCGCCGTACGGCCGCACCCCGCCGGCGACGACACCGACTGGGACGGCGGCCGCCCGCCGGAGTCCGCCGCCGTCGACCCGGCCGTCCTGACCGCGCTGCTCCACCGGCACGGCTGGCAGCGGCGCGGCGGCGCCCCCGGCCGCTACGGCCGCTGGACACCACCCGGCCCGGCGGCCGGAGCCACCAGCCTGCTGGTGCCCGTCAGCCGCGCCTTCCCCGACAGCGAGGACCTGCTGGGCGAGGCGCTGCTCGCCCTGTCCCGCAGCGCCACCCCCGCCGCCCGCGAGATCCTCGTCTCACTCGCCGTCCCCAGCGACGAGATCCGCTGGGCACGCGACGTGCCGACCGGACCCGGCGACACCGCCTCCTGGACCGCCGAGGAACAGCTGCGCGCCGCCGCCCGCCGGATGCTGCTCGCCGGAGCGCTCGCCACACGCGCGCGTGCGGGCTACTTCGGCGCCCGGCACCGGCGCACCGCCGCCACCGCCCTGGAGAACGTGCTGGTCGGCACGGCCCCGGGCGGTCGCCGACTCACCGCGTTCGTGCCCGTCACCACCGGCCGCCCGCTCGCCGTAACCCTCCACCAGGCCCTGTACGCCGCGCGTGAGGCCGTCGACTACCGGCGGGCCACCGGCGGCATGGAAGCCTTCGACGCCGCCGTCGGGGCCGGCGTCAGCCACGAGCTGACCGAGGCGCTGGTCGCCCTGGTCCGTGGCACCCAGGGAGCCAGGATCGCCGTCGACTGGGCGCCCGCCGCGGGCGTCCCCGAGGGCTGCGGCGCCCTCGCCGAACCCGTCGAGTTCTCGCCCGGCGACCTGCCCGCCCTGCGCGAGGCCGCCGCCCGCTACCTGCGCGCGGAGCCCTCCGTGCCGGTGCGGATCACCGGCACCGTCGTCCGCATGCGCCGTTCCGGACCGCGCGGCACGGGCACCGTACGGCTGCGGGTGCTGGCCGGCGCCGAGGTGCCGCACGTGCGGATCACCCTGGACGAGGACGCCTACCGGATCGCGGGCCACGCCCACCTCGTCGGACTGCCGGTGCGGGTGCTGGGGCGGCTGGAGAGCCGGGGCGGCTTCCGCCGGCTCACCGGGGCCTGCGAGATCGCCCCGGTGCAGGTCGACGACGCGGAGCGGGACCGGCTGCTCAAGGCGGTCCAGGAACACGTGGAGGTGGCGGCCTTCTTCGAGGAGACCTGCGGCGGTGACGGCGAGGAAGGGGGCGAGGCCGCAGAGGACTACGACGCGGGGTGAGGGCCGCCTGCCGGGAATGATTTCGCGGTGCACGGGTCCGGGTCGGTACGATCGCCCTCATGCGTGCGCTCCGGTATGGCGCCGCGGCCCCACTTCAGTCAGGAGAGACCGGTGTCAGACGTCCGTGTGATCATCCAACGCGATTCCGAGCGGGAAGAACGCGTGGTGACGACGGGCACTACGGCCGCCGAGCTCTTCGCCGGCGAGCGCTCGATCGTCGCGGCGCGGGTGGCCGGTGAGCTCAAGGACCTCGCCTACGAGGTCGGCGACGGCGAGACCGTCGAGGGCGTCGAGATCTCCTCCGAGGACGGCCTGAACATCCTGCGCCACTCCGCCGCGCACGTCATGGCGCAAGCCGTGCAGGAGCTGTTCCCCGAGGCCAAGCTGGGCATCGGCCCGCCGGTCAAGGACGGCTTCTACTACGACTTCGACGTCGAGAAGCCCTTCCACCCCGATGACCTCAAGGCCATCGAGAAGAAGATGCAGGAGATCCAGAAGCGCGGCCAGCGCTTCTCGCGCCGCGTGGTGAGCGACGACGAGGCCCGCGAGGAGCTCGCCGACGAGCCGTACAAGCTGGAGCTGATCGGCCTCAAGGGCTCCGCGTCGCACGACGACGGCGCGGACGTCGAGGTCGGCGCCGGCGAGCTGACGATCTACGACAACCTGGACGCCAAGACCGGCGAGCTGTGCTGGAAGGACCTCTGCCGAGGCCCCCACCTGCCCACCACCCGCAACATCCCGGCGTTCAAGCTGATGCGCAACGCCGCCGCCTACTGGCGCGGCAGCGAGAAGAACCCGATGCTCCAGCGCATCTACGGCACCGCCTGGCCGACCAAGGACGAGCTGAAGGCGCACCTGGAGTTCCTCGCCGAGGCCGAGAAGCGCGACCACCGCAAGCTCGGCAGCGAGCTGGACCTCTTCTCCATCCCGGAGCAGATCGGCTCCGGCCTCGCCGTCTTCCACCCCAAGGGCGGCATCATCCGCCGGGTCATGGAGGACTACTCGCGCCGCCGCCACGAGGAGGAGGGCTACGAGTTCGTCTACACCCCGCACGCGACCAAGGGGAAGCTCTTCGAGACCTCGGGCCACCTGGACTGGTACGCCGACGGCATGTACCCGCCCATGCAGCTCGACGAGGGCGTGGACTACTACCTCAAGCCCATGAACTGCCCGATGCACAACCTGATCTTCGACGCGCGCGGGCGCTCCTACCGTGAGCTGCCGCTGCGCCTGTTCGAGTTCGGCACCGTGTACCGGTACGAGAAGTCGGGCGTCGTGCACGGCCTGACCCGGGCCCGCGGCTTCACCCAGGACGACGCGCACATCTACTGCACGCGTGAGCAGATGTCGGAGGAGCTCGACAAGACGCTCACCTTCGTGCTCGGCCTGCTGCGCGACTACGGCCTGACCGACTTCTACCTGGAGCTGTCCACCAAGGACCCGGAGAAGTTCGTCGGCTCCGACGAGGCGTGGGAAGAGGCCACCGAGACGCTGCGGCAGGTCGCCGAGAAGCAGGGGCTGCCCCTGGTCCCGGACCCGGGTGGCGCCGCCTTCTACGGACCGAAGATCTCCGTGCAGACCAAGGACGCCATCGGCCGCACCTGGCAGATGTCGACCATCCAGCTCGACTTCAACCTGCCGGAGCGCTTCGACCTGGAGTACACGGCCGCGGACGGCACCAAGACCCGTCCGGTCATGATCCACCGCGCGCTGTTCGGCTCGATCGAGCGGTTCTTCGCGGTGCTCCTGGAGCACTACGCGGGCGCCTTCCCGGCGTGGCTCGCCCCGGTCCAGGCGGTCGGCATCCCGATCGGCGACGCGCACGTCGAGCACCTGGAGAAGTTCGCCGCGGCGGCCCGCAGGCAGGGCCTGCGCGTCGAGGTCGACACCTCCTCCGACCGGATGCAGAAGAAGATCCGCAACGCCCAGAAGCAGAAGGTGCCCTTCATGGTCATCGCGGGCGACGAGGACATGGCGAACGACGCGGTCTCCTTCCGCTACCGCGACGGCTCCCAGGAGAACGGCATCCCCGTCGACGAGGCCATCGCGAAGATCGCGAAGGTGGTCGAGGAGCGGGTGCAGGTCTGATCGCGGGCTTGCTGGGCCAGGCCCCCGGGATCTCCCGGGGGCCTTTCCCTGCCGCCGTACACGACGCCATATGCTGCACGCATGACGAGTGAGCCGGAGCAGCAGCTGGGAGTGGGGACGCAGGACGCGTTCCAGCGTCTGTGGACGCCCCACCGGATGGCCTACATCCAGGGCGAGAACAAGCCGAGCGGCCCGGGCGCCCACGACGGCTGCCCCTTCTGCTCGATCCCGGCCAAATCCGACGAGGACGGGCTGGTCGTCCGCCGCGGTGAGCACGTGTACGCGGTGCTCAACCTGTACCCGTACAACGGCGGTCATCTGATGACCGTGCCCTACCGCCACGTCGCCGACTACACGGACCTGACCGACGTGGAGACCGCGGAACTCGCCGCGCTGACCAAGCAGGCGATGACGGCGCTGCGCACCGCGTCCGGCGCCCACGGCTTCAACATCGGCATGAACCAGGGCACGGTGGCCGGCGCGGGCATCGCCGCCCACCTCCACCAGCACATCGTGCCCCGCTGGGGCGGCGACACCAACTTCATGCCGGTGGTCGGCCACACGAAGGTGCTGCCGCAGTTGCTGGGAGACACCCGCAAGATGCTGGCGGAGGCCTGGCCCTCCGCCTAGCACCCGCCGACGGCACCTACGCGTTGTAGAGGTCGGCCTTCCCGGGCGTCGCGTCCTGCACGGCCGTGCTCAGGAACGCCGACCGCATGCCGAACTTCTCCGTGTCCACGCCGTTCTCCTCCAGCACCTTGATCGACGCCGCGTGCACCACCCGCAGCACCGGCGCCGCCGCGCGCAGCGCGTCGTCGGCCATGAAGCGGTGCCGCCACGGCTGGTCCGCCCACGCGTGCCGCAGCCCGAACGGCTCCGGCAGCCCGATCGTGCCGCCGAGCCAGTTCAGCAGCGGCGGATACCAGGTCAGCGGTGCGCGGACGGCGAGGCGGACCACCTCGCCCGCGGTGACCAGCGGGAGCATCACCTTGCGCGTCTCCCACGGCTTGAACGACTTGGCGACCTCCTTCGAGGGCGCCTCGGGCTTGCTGGTGAACAGCGGGTTCACCGGGCCGAGCGCATGGCCGGTGACCTCGATGCGCAGCGTCTCGTGCAGCACGGTCACCGTGATCAGCATGGTGATGACCAACTGGCCGTCCCACAGCGTCCACTGCACACCCAGGTAGTGCCGGTCTCCGGCACCGAACTGCTGCTTGTTGCAGATCTCCTGTATCGCGTGCGTCTTGACCTGGTACGCCTCGACGTCCGTGCCCTCCGGACGGGACACCGCCTTCGCGTTCTCCCCGATCGGCGTGACCACCCAGTGCCGTATGGACGGCTTGGTGAAACCGCCGGTGTTCAGCGGACCGCGTTCCAGCATGCGCAGCTGGTCGTGGATGGACTTCACGACGTCCCAGCTGCGGAAGGGGTGGATCTCGCGCGCCGGGTCGGCCGGTGCCAGGTCCTCGGCGAGGTGCCAGCCACCCCAGCGCGTGCCCATGCCGAGTATGCCCTTGGGACCGGCGTAGAAGACGGAGTTGGACTGCTGCTCGGCGCCGAGCTTGGCCAGGGACTGGCGCAGCTGTTCGGCAGAGGTCTCGTTCGGGTTGCTGGGGACCGCCTCGGGCACCTTGGCGCCGACGCCGCTACCCGACAGGAGGCTGTCCCAGCGCTCGCGGAGGTCCCTCGCGGTGCCCTCGCAGATCCGCTTCGCCCAGAACCAGCCCACGACCGGCAGGACCACCGCCGCGCGTGCGTACCAGGCCCAGAAACCGGTGAAGGGCATCTTCAACAGGAACAGCACGGCCAGCGCGGCGATCGCGAGCAGCACCGCGGTGCCCAGCGCACCGGCCTGCTTGTTCTCCGACTTGGCGACGGTGGTGCGGATCTGGAAGCCCAGCAGCCAGATCAGCATCCCGGGCAGGAAGAGCACACCGCACAGCAGGATGACCATGGAGAGCCGGGCGTCGCGTGCCCTGCGGATGCCGTTGGCCGCCAGGCAGTGCTCGACGACCACCTGCGGCTCCGCCCCGAAGGACTGGATGAGCGGCTTGCGGCCGCTGCCCAGCATGCGGTCGGCCACCGCGCGGGAGAAGGCCTCGCCGAGGTTGGGCCGGAAGATCGTGGCCCAGGACCGGCCCGCGTTGAGGGTCGTCTGGTGCCACTCGTTGTCGGCCTTCTTGATGTCCGCCAACTCGCTGTCCCGGTAGGCGGCCGACGCCAGCGCGAAGGTGGCCGTCTGGCCACCGTCGTCCGTGCGCGGCACCTGCGGTCCGAAGAAGTCCGCGTAACCGCCGTCAACGGCCATTCCCGCCCCCGATCGCCACCACTGTCGCTCCTGCGGCCTTCCCGACTTCCGTGCCCCGCACACCTGTTGATCTGGTCATCAGCGTATCCGCAGCCGGCGGCACGCGTCACCGGACGCCGGAAGGCGCCCCCACGCGCGCGGGTCGGGCCGCCGGGCGCGCCGTCGCGCGCGGGGTGGAGCGCCGCCGGCGCGGGCGTTCCCGCGCCGGGCGGCCGGGCGCCGCTACGACGCCGCGCGCACCTCCTCGGGCAGGCGGTCGGCGACCTGCTGCGGCATCGGTTCGTGGCGCGCGTAGCGGCGGTCGAAGCGCGCGGTGCCGTGCGAGAGGGAGCGCAGGTCGACCGCGTAGCGGCCGATCTCGATCTCGGGCACCTCGGCCCGGATCAGGGTCCGGCCCCCGCTCGTCTGCTCGGTGCCGAGCACCTTGCCGCGCCGCCCCGACAGGTCGCTCATCACCGCGCCCACGTAGTCGTCGCCGACCAGGACGCTCACCTCGGCCACCGGCTCCAGCAGATGGATCCGGGCCTGCGCCGCGGCCTCCCGCAGCGCCAGCGCGCCGGCCGTCTGGAAGGCGGCGTCGGAGGAGTCCACCGAGTGCGCCTTGCCGTCCAGCAGCGTGACCCGCACGTCGATCAGCGGATGGCCCGCCGCGACGCCCTTGGCGGCCTGCGCGCGCACGCCCTTCTCGACGGACGGGATGAACTGCCGGGGCACGGCGCCGCCGACCACCTTGTCCACGAACTCGACGCCCGAGCCGTTCGGCAGGGGCTCCACCTCGATCTCGCAGATGGCGTACTGCCCGTGCCCGCCGGACTGCTTCACGTGCCGCCCGCGCCCGCCCGCACGGTCCCCGAACGTCTCCCGCAGGGACACCCGGTGGGGTACGACGTCCACCTGGACGCCGTAGCGGCTGCGCAGCCGCTCCAGGGCCACGTCGGCGTGCGCCTCGCCCAGGCACCACAGGACCACCTGGTGCGTGTCCTGGTTGTGCTCCAGGCGCATCGTCGGGTCCTCGGCGACCAGCCGCGCCAGCCCCTGGGACAGCTTGTCCTCGTCGGGCTTGCTGTGCGCCTGGATGGCGAGCGGCAGCAGCGGATCGGGCATCTCCCAGGGAGCCATCAGCAGCGGGTCCTCCTTGGCCGAGAGCGTGTCCCCGGTCTCCGCGCGGCTCAGCTTGGCCACGCACGCCAGGTCGCCCGCGATCACGTGCGAGACCGGCCGCTGCTGCTTGCCGAACGGCGTCGACAGGGCGCCGATCCGCTCGTCGACGTCGTGGTCCTCGTGGCCGCGGTCGGCCAGCCCGTGCCCGGAGACGTGCACCGTCTGGTCGGCGCGCAGGGTGCCGGAGAACACCCGGACCATCGAGATCCGGCCGACGTACGGGTCGGACGAGGTCTTGACGACCTCCGCGACCAGCGACTCCCCGGGATCGCACATCCGCAGCTCGCGCCCGGCGCCCTCGGGTGTGGTCACCCGGGGTGCCGCCCGCTCCAGCGGCGTCGGAAAGCCACGGGTGACCAGGTCCAGCAGCTCGACCGTGCCCAGTCCCTGCCGGGCGCCCTCCGCCGCGGGAGCCGCGGCCAGCACCGGGAAGAACACGCCGCGCGCGACGGCCCGCTCCAGGTCCTCGATGAGCGTCTTGACGTCGACCTGCTCACCGCCGAGATAGCGCTCCATGAGGGTCTCGTCCTCGCTCTCCGAGATGATCCCCTCGATCAGCATGGAGCGGGCCTCGTCGATCACCGGCAGCTCCGCCTCGCCCGGCTCGGACGCCACGCGCTCGCCCGACGCGTAGTCGAACAGTTTCCGCGACAGCAGGCCGATGAGCCCGGTCACGGGCGCGTGCCCGTCGGGCGCCGGGGTTCCCCGCAGCGGCAGGTACAGCGGCAGCACCGCGTCCGGATCGTCCCCGCCGAAGGCCTCCGCGCAGATCCGCGTCATCTCCTCGAAGTCCGCGCGGGCCGCCTCCAGGTGCGTGATCACGATGGCGCGCGGCATGCCGACGGCGGCGCACTCCTCCCACACCATGCGGGTCGAGCCGTCCACCCCGTCGGAGGCCGAGACGACGAAGAGGGCCGCGTCCGCCGCGCGCAGACCGGCCCTCAGCTCACCGACGAAGTCGGCGTACCCGGGAGTGTCCAAGAGATTGATCTTGATGCCGTCCCATTCGACCGGCACCAGGGAGAGCTGTACGGAGCGCTGCTGCCGGTGCTCCATCTCGTCGTAGTCCGAGACGCAGCCGCCGTCCTCCACGCGGCCCGCCCGGTTCACCGCTCCCGCGGTCAGCGCGAGAGCCTCCACCAAAGTCGTCTTGCCCGATCCGGAGTGGCCGACCAGCACCACATTCCGTACGGATGCGGGATGGTCGGCCGCCGTTGCCCTTCCGGCGGCTCCGGGATGGGTGTGGTGTGCCTTGTCGCCCATGTCCTGCCTCCCGTGCACGGTGAGGTCCCTGTGGGCGCGGACACGCGGGACCGCGTGCACTGGCGGCTCCGGCGACGCCCGCGGTCCTTCGAGCTTTCCACTCCCTTCACGCCGCGTCCATACGAAGGACCCGATCCCACCGCCCACCGGCCGCCGGGACGCGGGGTCCGGGTGCCCGGCCCCCGCCCACGCGCGCGCGTGACTACGATGGGCCAGCCGGTGGCCAGCAGGGGCCGCGGCCACACCGACCGTCGGGAAGGCCATGCTGAACAAGTACGCGCGTGCATTCTTCACGCGTGTCCTCACACCGTTCGCCGCGTTTCTCATCCGCCGGGGCGTCAGCCCGGACACGGTCACGCTCCTCGGCACCGCCGGTGTGGTCGCCGGTGCGCTGGTCTTCTACCCCATGGGTGAGTTCTTCTGGGGCACGGTGGTGATCACGCTCTTCGTCTTCTCGGACCTCGTCGACGGCAACATGGCCCGCCAGCTCGGCCGCTCCAGCCGCTGGGGCGCGTTCCTGGACTCCACCCTGGACCGGGTCGCCGACGGCGCGATCTTCGGCGGGTTCGCCCTCTGGTACGCGGGCGCCGGCGACGACAACATCCTGTGTGCGGTGTCGATCTTCTGCCTGGCCAGCGGCCAGGTGGTGTCCTACACCAAGGCGCGCGGCGAGTCGATCGGCCTGCCGGTCGCCGTCAACGGCCTGGTCGAGCGGGCCGAGCGGCTCGTCGTCTCCCTGGTCGCGGCCGGATTCGCGGGCCTGCACAAGTTCGGTGTCCCGGGCATCCAGTACCTCCTGCCGATCGCCCTGTGGATCGTCGCCGTCGGCAGCCTCGTCACGCTCGTCCAGCGGGTCGTCACGGTCCGCCGGGAGGCCGCCGAGGCCGACGCCGCCGCGCAGGAGAGCCAGGGCACCGAGGCGGCCAAGTGAGCGCACGCGACCGGCTGACCGACGCCCTGTACGGCGCCGGCTGGAGCACCGTCAAGAAGCTGCCCGAACCGGCCGCCGTACGGCTCGGGCGCACCGTCGCGGACCTGGCCTGGAAGCAGCGCGGCGCGGGCGTGCGGCGCCTGGAGGGCAACTACGCGCGCGTGGTGCCGGGCGCGAGCCCGGAACGCCTGGCCGCCCTCTCGCGCGCGGGCATGCGCTCGTACCTGCGCTACTGGATGGAGTCCTTCCGGCTACCGGCATGGAGCCGCGAACGGATCGAGACCGGCTTCACCCCCGAGGACCTGCACCACCTCACCGACGGCATGGACGCCGGACAGGGCGTGATACTCGCCCTGCCGCACCTGGCCAACTGGGACCTCGCGGGCGCCTGGGTCACCACGAAACTGGGCATCCCCTTCACCACGGTCGCCGAGCGGCTCAAGCCGGAGACCCTGTACGACCGGTTCGTCGCCTACCGCGAGTCCCTCGGCATGGAGGTGCTCCCGCACAGCGGCGGCACGGCGTTCGGCACCCTGGCCAGGCGGCTGCGCGACGGCGGCCTGGTCTGCCTGGTCGCCGACCGCGACCTGTCCGCCTCCGGCGTGGAGGTCGACTTCTTCGGCGAGACGGCCCGCATGCCGGCCGGACCCGCCCTGCTCGCCCAGCAGACCGGCGCGCGGCTGCTGCCGGTGACCCTCTGGTACGACGACTCACCGGTCATGCGCGGCCGGGTGCACCCGCCGGTCGCGGTCCCGGAGTCAGGCACCCGGGCCGAGAAGACGTCTGCCATGACACAGGCGCTGGCCGACGCCTTCGCCACGGGGATCGCCGACCACCCGGAGGACTGGCACATGCTTCAGCGCCTGTGGCTGAAGGACCTCGATCCCGCCAAGGCGCCCGCGGCGGCCGACAGACGGGGCGACTCGTGAGGATCGGCATCGTCTGCCCGTACTCCTGGGACGTGCCCGGCGGCGTCCAGTTCCACATCCGGGACCTCGCCGAGTACTTCGTCCGCCTGGGCCACGAGGTGTCCGTCCTCGCCCCCGCGGACGACGACACGCCCCTGCCCCCGTACGTCGTCTCCGCCGGGCGCGCCGTGCCGGTGCCGTACAACGGCTCGGTGGCCCGGCTGAACTTCGGCTTCCTCTCGGCCGCCCGGGTGCGGCGCTGGCTGCACGACGGCGCCTTCGACGTCATCCACATCCACGAACCGACCTCGCCCTCGCTGGGCCTGCTCACCTGCTGGGCGGCGCAGGGCCCGATCGTGGCCACCTTCCACACGTCCAACCCGCGCTCCCGCGCGATGATCGCCGCGTACTCCATCCTCCAGGCCGCCCTGGAGAAGATCAGCGCCCGGATCGCGGTGAGCGAGTACGCCCGCCGCACCCTCGTCGAGCACCTCGGCGGGGACGCGGTCGTCATCCCCAACGGCGTCGACGTCGACTTCTTCGCCCGCGCCGAGCCCAAGTCCGAGTGGCAGGGGGAGACGATCGGCTTCATGGGGCGCATCGACGAACCCCGCAAGGGGCTGCCGGTGCTGATGCGGGCCCTGCCGAAGATCCTCGCCGCCCGTCCGCAGACCCGGCTGCTGGTCGCCGGGCGCGGCGACGAGGAGGAGGCCGTCGAGAGCCTGCCGAAGGAACTGCGCTCCCGGGTGGAGTTCCTCGGCATGGTCAGCGACGAGGACAAGGCCCGCTTCCTGCGCAGCGTCGACCTGTACGTGGCGCCCAACACCGGCGGCGAGAGCTTCGGCATCATCCTCGTCGAGGCCATGTCGGCCGGCGCCCCCGTCCTCGCCTCCGACCTGGACGCCTTCGCCCAGGTCCTCGACCGGGGAGCCGCGGGCGAGCTGTTCCCCAACGAGGACGCCGACGCGCTGGCCGACGCCGCGGTGCGGCTGCTCGCCGACCCGGAGCGCCGCGCCGAGCTGCGGGAGCGGGGCAGCGCCCACGTACGGCGCTTCGACTGGTCCACGGTCGGCGCGGACATCCTCTCCGTCTACGAGACGGTGACGGCGGGCGCCGCGGCCGTGGCGGCCGACGACCGGGCGACCGGGCTCAGGGCGCGCTTCGGGCTGGCCCGGGACTGACCGGCCGGCCTCACAGATAGGGTTGCGGCCCGTGACCGCAACCCTGATCTGGATCCTGGTCGTCCTCGTCGCCGTCGGCCTCTATCTCAGCTGGACGGCCGGACGGCTGGACCGGCTGCACGCCCGGATCGACGCCGCCCGCGCCGCCCTCGACGCGCAGTTGCTGCGCAGAGCCTCCGTCGCCCAGGAACTCGCCACCTCGGGCGTGCTCGACCCGGCCGCCTCCATGGTGCTGTACGAGGCCACCCACGCCGCCCGGCAGGCCGAGGAGGAGCTGCGGGAGGTGGCCGAGAGCGAGCTGAGCCAGGCCCTGCGGGCCGTCTTCGCCGATCCGCCGCAGGTCGACGCGTTGCGCGAGGCACCCGGGGGAGAGGAGGCGGCCCACGAGCTGGCCGAGGCCGTACGGCGGGTACCGATGGCGCGGCGCTTCCACAACGACGCGGTGGGCGCGGCCCGCCGGCTGCGTGAGCACCGCAAGGTCCGCTGGTTCCGCCTCGCGGGCCACGCCCCCTTCCCGCTCGCCTTCGAGATGGACGACGAGCCGCCGGCGGCCCTGGTGGACCGGGCCGCCTGAGCCGTCGCCGCCGGCCCGCCTCCGTGGCCGCCCGTGTCAAAACGATCCACCGGCTTCCCATTGGCCCTTGCTGTGGCCTGGCCCCCTCGCGTTTCCTCGTTGCTGCACAAACCCCCTTCCCCTCAGCGAGGTACCCGTGTCCAGCACGCTCTCCGAAAACCAGGCCCCCGAGACCGGCACCGCGCGCGTGAAGCGCGGCATGGCCGAGCAGCTCAAGGGCGGCGTGATCATGGACGTCGTCACGCCGGAGCAGGCGAAGATCGCCGAGGACGCGGGCGCCGTCGCGGTCATGGCCCTGGAGCGGGTCCCGGCCGACATCCGCAAGGACGGCGGCGTGGCCCGGATGTCCGACCCGGACATGATCGAGGGCATCATCGGCGCGGTCTCCATCCCCGTGATGGCGAAGTCCCGCATCGGCCACTTCGTCGAGGCCCAGGTCCTCCAGTCCCTCGGCGTCGACTACATCGACGAGTCCGAGGTCCTCACCCCGGCCGACGAGGTCAACCACAGCGACAAGTTCGCCTTCACCACCCCGTTCGTCTGCGGCGCCACCAACCTCGGCGAGGCCCTGCGCCGCATCGCCGAGGGCGCCGCGATGATCCGCTCCAAGGGCGAGGCCGGCACCGGCAACGTCGTCGAGGCCGTCCGCCACCTGCGCCAGATCAAGAACGAGATCGCCCGTCTGCGCGGCTTCGACAACAACGAGCTGTACGCCGCCGCCAAGGACCTGCGCGCCCCGTACGAGCTGGTCAAGGAGGTCTCCGAGCTGGGCCGCCTCCCCGTGGTGCTCTTCTCCGCGGGCGGCGTCGCCACCCCGGCCGACGCCGCGCTGATGCGCCAGCTCGGCGCCGAGGGCGTCTTCGTCGGCTCCGGCATCTTCAAGTCCGGCGACCCGGCCAAGCGCGCCGCCGCCATCGTGAAGGCGACCACCTTCTACGACGACCCGAAGATCATCGCGGACGCGTCCCGCAACCTCGGCGAGGCCATGGTCGGCATCAACTGCGACACCCTCCCCGAGACCGAGCGCTACGCCAACCGCGGCTGGTAAGGCACCCGATCACATGAACGACACCCCCGTCATCGGCGTCCTGGCCCTCCAGGGCGACGTACGGGAGCACCTCGTGGCCCTGGCCGCGGCCGACGCCGTGGCCAGGCCGGTCAGACGCCCCGAGGAGCTCGCCGAGGTGGACGGCCTGGTCATCCCGGGCGGCGAGTCCACCACCATCTCGAAGCTGGCCGTCCTCTTCGGAGTGATGGAGCCCCTCCGCGCGCGCGTGCGGGACGGTCTGCCCGTCTACGGCACCTGCGCCGGAATGATCATGCTGGCCGACAAGATCCTCGACCCGCGCTCCGGGCAGGAGACGGTCGGCGGCATCGACATGATCGTGCGCCGCAACGCCTTCGGCCGCCAGAACGAGTCCTTCGAGGCGGCCGTCGACCTCAAGGGCGTCCCGGGCGACCCCGTGGAGGGCGTCTTCATCCGCGCCCCCTGGGTGGAGTCCGTCGGCGCCACGGCCGAGGTGCTCGCCGAGCACGAGGGCCACATCGTCGCCGTCCGCCAGGGCAACGCGCTGGCGACGTCCTTCCACCCGGAGCTGACCGGCGACCACCGTGTGCACCGCCTCTTCGCCGACATGGTGCGCGCAAACCGGGAGGCGGAGTCCTTGTAGGATTCCCCGGGTACCTCCCAGGCTCCTCAAGCGCTGGGGGAGTTCGTACAAAGACGGGTTACGCGAAGGAGACAGGCAGATGTCCGGCCACTCTAAATGGGCTACGACGAAGCACAAGAAGGCCGTGATCGACGCCAAGCGCGGCAAGCTCTTCGCGAAGCTCATCAAGAACATCGAGGTCGCGGCCCGCATGGGCGGCGTCGACATCGAGGGCAACCCGACCCTGTACGACGCCATCCAGAAGGCGAAGAAGCAGTCGGTGCCCAACAAGAACATCGACTCCGCGGTCAAGCGCGGCGGCGGCCTGGAGGCCGGCGGCGCCGACTACGAGACGATCATGTACGAGGGCTACGGGCCGAACGGCGTCGCGGTGCTCATCGAGTGCCTCACCGACAACCGCAACCGCGCCGCCTCCGACGTCCGCGTCGCCATGACCCGCAACGGCGGCTCCATGGCCGACCCGGGCTCCGTGTCGTACCTGTTCAACCGCAAGGGCGTCGTGATCGTCCCCAAGGGCGAACTGGCTGAGGACGACGTCCTCGCCGCCGTCCTGGAGGCGGGCGCCGAGGAGGTCAACGACCTCGGCGAGTCCTTCGAGGTGCTCAGCGAGGCCACCGACCTGGTCGCGGTCCGCACCGCCCTCCAGGACGCCGGCATCGACTACGAGTCCGCCGACGCCAACTTCGTCCCCACCATGCAGGTGGAGCTGGACGAGGACGGCGCCCGGAAGATCTTCCGGCTCATCGACGCCCTGGAGGACAGCGACGACGTGCAGAACGTCTTCGCCAACTTCGACGTGAGCGACGAGGTCATGGAGAAGGTCGACGCGTAACGCGCCCCAGCTCAGCGGGCCGACGGGGACACACCCCGTCGGCCCGTCGCTTTGTCGGTGGCACCCGATAGCCTGCACAAACAGGTGATCGAGGAGAGGGGGGCGGGCATGCGCGTCCTGGGGGTGGACCCGGGGCTGACCCGCTGCGGGGTCGGCGTCGTGGAGGGAGTCGCGGGCCGGCCGCTCACCATGATCGGCGTCGGCGTCGTCCGCACCCGCGCGGACGACGAGCTGGGCCACCGGCTGGTCGCCGTCGAGCAGGGCATCGAGCAGTGGCTGGACGAGCACCGGCCGGACCGCGTCGCCGTGGAGCGCGTCTTCAGCCAGCACAACGTACGCACCGTCATGGGCACCGCCCAGGCCAGCGCCGTCGCGATCCTCTGCGCCTCCCGCCGCGGCATCCCCGTCGCCCTGCACACCCCCAGCGAGGTCAAGGCCGCCGTCACCGGCAGCGGCCGGGCGGACAAGGCACAGGTCGGCGCCATGGTCACCCGGCTGCTACGGCTCTCCGCGCCCCCGAAGCCCGCCGACGCCGCCGACGCCCTCGCGCTCGCCATCTGCCACATCTGGCGCGCCCCCGCGCAGAACCGGCTCCAGCAGGCCGTCGCCCTGCACACCTCCCGGGGCCCGGCCGGCCCCCGGAGCCCGCACACCCCTCACCCGTCGAAAGGCACCACGGCATGATCGCCTTCGTCAGCGGCACCGTCGCCGCCCTCGCCCCGGACGCCGCGGTGGTGGAGGTCGGCGGCGTCGGCATGGCCGTCCAGTGCACGCCGAACACCCTCTCCACCCTCCGTCTCGGCAAGCCCGCCAAACTCGCCACCTCCCTCGTCGTCCGCGAGGACTCGCTCACGCTGTACGGCTTCGCCGACGACGACGAGCGCCAGGTCTTCGAGCTGCTCCAGACGGCCAGCGGCGTCGGCCCCCGCCTGGCCCAGGCGATGCTCGCCGTGCACAGCCCCGACGCCCTGCGCAGAGCCGTCTCCACCGGCGACGAGAAGGCGCTCACCGCCGTCCCCGGCATCGGCAAGAAGGGCGCGCAGAAGCTGCTCCTGGAGCTGAGGGACCGACTCGGCGAGCCCGTCGGCGCCCCCGCCGTCGGCGCCCCGGTCACCACCGGCTGGCGCGACCAGCTGCACGCCGCCCTGATCGGGCTCGGCTACGCGACCCGCGAGGCCGACGAGGCCGTGTCCGCCGTGGCCCCGCAGGCCGAGGCCGCCGGGGGCACGCCCCAGGTGGGGCAACTGCTGAAGGCGGCCCTCCAGACCCTGAACCGCGCCCGCTGAACCGCCACCACCGACCCCCGAGGCACACCACATGAACTGGGACGACCCGACCGACCCGTCCGACGCCCCCGAAGGACTCGTCGGCTCCGCCGAGGAGCGGCTGGTGGGCTCCGTCGCCGACGGCGAGGACCAGGCGGTGGAGGCCGCCCTGCGCCCCAAGGACCTGGGCGAGTTCATCGGCCAGGAGAAGGTCCGCGTCCAGCTCGACCTCGTGCTGCGGGCCGCACGCGCGCGCGGCGCCACCGCGGACCACGTGCTCCTCTCCGGCGCCCCCGGCCTCGGCAAGACCACCCTCTCGATGATCATCGCGGCCGAGATGGGCGCCCCCATCCGCATCACCTCCGGCCCCGCCATCCAGCACGCCGGCGACCTCGCCGCGATCCTCTCCTCGCTACAGGAGGGCGAGGTCCTCTTCCTCGACGAGATCCACCGCATGTCGCGGCCGGCCGAGGAGATGCTCTACATGGCGATGGAGGACTTCCGCGTCGACGTGATCGTCGGCAAGGGGCCCGGCGCCACCGCCATCCCCCTGGAGCTGCCCCCCTTCACCCTGGTCGGCGCCACCACACGCGCGGGACTGCTGCCGCCGCCACTGCGCGACCGCTTCGGCTTCACCGCCCACATGGAGTTCTACGGACCGGGCGAACTGGAACGCGTGATCCACCGCTCGGCCGGCCTGCTCGACGTGGAGATCGATCCGGCGGGCGCCGCCGAGATCGCCGGCCGCTCCCGCGGCACCCCCCGGATCGCCAACCGCCTGCTGCGCCGGGTGCGCGACTACGCGCAGGTCAGGGCCGACGGCCTGATCACCCGCGAGATCGCTTCGGCCGCCCTGGCGGTCTACGAGGTCGACGAGCGGGGCCTGGACCGGCTCGACCGCGGTGTCCTGGAGGCCCTGCTCAAGCTGTTCGGCGGCGGTCCGGTGGGCCTGTCCACGCTCGCCGTCGCCGTGGGGGAGGAGCGTGAGACAGTGGAAGAGGTCGCCGAACCCTTTCTCGTGAGGGAAGGTCTCCTCGCCCGCACCCCACGCGGGCGGGTCGCGACGCCGGCGGCCTGGGCGCATCTGGGGCTCACCCCGCCCGGTGCGCAGACCACCGGAAACGGACAACAGGACTTGTTCGGGACGTGACGTCCCCGTCACGACGAGGACATTCGCCCGAGCAGGAACCCCAGTGCCATGCTGAGCGTTGTTCCATGCGCGCGGACTCGCTTAGACTCCGCCGATGCCGCCCTTGTCGGCGGCGTACACACCCCCAACCATCAGGCCGCTCACCATCGCGGTCGTGTGAAGGAAGTACCGACCCGTGAGTCTCGTGACCCTCCTCCCGTTCATCGTGCTCATCGGGGCCATGTTCCTGATGACCCGGTCGGCGAAGAAGAAGCAGCAGCAGGCCGCCAACATGCGGAACGAGATGCAGCCCGGATCCGGTGTCCGCACCATCGGGGGCATGTACGCCACGGTCAAGGAGGTCAACGACGACACCGTCCTCCTCGACGCCGGTCCGGGTGTCGACCTGCTCTTCGCCAAGAACAGCATCGGTGCCGTCCTGACCGACGACGAGTACAACCGCATCGTCCACGGCATCGAGCACGACCTGAAGTCGGACGCCGACGTCGTCCCGGACGACGCCTCCTCCCTCACCGAGTCCGACGCCGCCAGCGACGCCGCCTCCGACGACCAGCCCGTCGACCTCGGCAAGAAGGACGCGGACGACGAGCCGGCCGGCGAGCGGACGGCCGACGCCGCGCCCGCCGAGGCGAAGGCCGACGAGCAGGCGAAGAAGTCCGACGGCGGTTCCGAGGCGAAGTAAGCCGTGCCCCGGGGTGCGAGGGGACGTCCTGGACGTCCCCTCGCACCCCGTGTGACGCGTGGCTCGCACGGATCCGGACACCATGTGATGGCCGCGGGTGACGCCTCCCCGGCGCGAAGCGGCCCGAGAGGGAGTACGCAAAGGTGGTAGCACCTAAAAAGGGAAAGAATGCGAGCGCTCCGAGTAAGCCCGGGCGCTCGCTGGCCCTGATTCTGATCGCCATCGTGGCGCTCACCGGAGGCATGTTCGCCACCGGACACACGACTCCGCGTCTCGGTATCGACCTGGCCGGCGGCACCAGCATCACACTCCGGGCGGTCCCGGAAGCGGGCCAGGAGTCCGCGATCAACAAGACCAACATGGACACCGCGGTCGACATCATGGAGCGCCGTGTCAATGGTCTGGGTGTCTCCGAGTCCGAGGTCCAGACCCAGGGTGACCGGAACATCATCGTCAACATCCCCAAGGGGACGAACTCCGAGGAAGCCCGCCAGCAGGTCGGCACCACCGCCAAGCTGTACTTCCGCCCGGTCGTAGCCACGGAGCTCTCCGGTGCCAACGCGACCGGCAGCCCGTCCCCGAGCGCCACCGGCGACCCCTCGGACAAGGCGAGCGACAAGGCCACCGACAAGGCCACCGACGGACAGGACAAGGCGACCGACGAGGGCGGCGCGAGCTCCACGCCCTCCGACTCCGCCTCCGCGAGCGCCACCGGCCAGGGCCGTGCCGCCTCCGACGCCCTGAAGGCCGACCCGAGCCCGTCCGCCAAGGCCTCCGACGGCGCCTCCCCGTCCCCGAGCGGCAGCGCCGCCGGCGACGCCAAGCTCCAGCAGCAGTACGCGGCGCTGGACTGCACGAAGGCGGCCGACCGCGCCAAGGCCGGTGACGGCTCCAAGCCCGGCGACTCGATGGTGGCCTGCGGCCAGAACTCGCAGGGCCAGTGGCAGAAGTACGTCCTCGGCCCCGCGTCGGTCGACGGCACCGACATCGACAAGTCCGAGGCCGTCCTCAACACCCAGACCGGCGCCGGCTGGACCGTGACCATGAAGTTCACGGACAAGGGCGGCAAGAAGTTCGCCGACATCACCGGCCAGCTGGCGAAGAACCAGTCCCCGCAGAACCAGTTCGCCATCGTCCTGGACAACGAGGTCGTCTCCGACCCGTACGTCAGCCAGGCGCTCACCGGCGGCAGCGCGGAGATCTCCGGCAACTTCGACCAGGACGAGGCCCAGGGCCTCGCCAACATGCTGTCCTACGGCGCCCTGCCGCTGACCTTCAAGGAGGACAGCGTCACCACCGTCACCGCCGCGCTCGGCGGTGAGCAGCTCAAGGCGGGCCTGATCGCGGGCGCCATCGGCCTCGCGCTGGTCGTCCTCTACCTGCTGGTCTACTACCGCGGGCTGTCCTTCATCGCCGTCACCTCGCTGCTGGTCTCCGCGGGTCTGACGTACGTGATCATGTCGCTGCTCGGCCCGACCATCGGCTTCGCGCTGAACCTGCCCGCCGTCTGTGGGGCCATCGTCGCCATCGGCATCACGGCGGACTCGTTCATCGTGTACTTCGAACGCGTCCGCGACGAGATCCGGGAGGGCCGCACCCTGCGTCCGGCCGTCGAGCGGGCCTGGCCGCGCGCCCGGCGCACCATCCTGGTCTCCGACTTCGTGTCGTTCCTCGCCGCCGCGGTGCTCTTCATCGTCACCGTCGGCAAGGTGCAGGGCTTCGCGTTCACGCTGGGTCTGACCACCCTGCTCGACGTGGTCGTGGTGTTCCTCTTCACCAAGCCGCTGCTCACGCTGATGGCCCGCCGCAAGTTCTTCGCGAGCGGTCACAAGTGGTCCGGCCTCGACCCGAAGAGCCTGGGCGCCAAGCCGCCGCTGCGCCGCACCCGCCGTACGTCCCGTCCCGCCGGCCCCGTCGACCCGAAGGAGGCGTGAGATGGGAAAGCTCGGCAACCTCGGCGCCCGACTGCACCACGGCGAGGTCGGCTACGACTTCGTCAAGAACCGCAAGCTCTGGTACGGCATCTCGATCCTCATCACCATCACGGCCATCGTCGGCCTGGCGGTGCGCGGCCTGCACATGGGCATCGAGTTCCAGGGCGGCGCGGTCTTCACCACCCCGAAGAACATGAGCGCCTCGGTCTCCCAGGCGGAGACCTACGCGGAGGACGCCTCCGGGCACGACGCGATCGTCCAGAAGCTGGGCGACGGCAGCCTCCGCATCCAGATCGCGGGCACCGACACCGGGGCGTCGGACCAGATCAAGCAGCAGCTCTCCAAGGACCTGGACGTCCCCGCGGAGAAGATCAACGCCGACCTGGTCGGCCCCAGCTGGGGTGACCAGATCGCGAACAAGGCCTGGCAGGGCCTCGGGATCTTCATGGTCCTGGTGGTGATCTATCTGGCGATCGCCTTCGAGTGGCGCATGGCCCTCGCCGCGTTCGTCGCACTGATCCACGACATCACCATCACCGTCGGGATCTACGCCCTCGTCGGCTTCGAGGTCACACCGGGCACGGTGATCGGTCTGCTGACCATTCTCGGTTACTCGCTCTACGACACCGTCGTCGTCTTCGACAGTCTCAAGGAACAGACGAGGGACATCACCAAGCAGACCCGCTGGACCTACGGCGAGATCGCCAACCGCTCGATCAACAGCACCCTGGTCCGCTCCATCAACACCACGGTGGTCGCGCTGCTGCCGGTGGGCGGTCTGCTGTTCATCGGCGGCGGTGTGCTCGGCGCCGGCATGCTCAACGACATCTCGCTGTCGCTGTTCGTCGGTCTCGCCGCGGGCGCCTACTCGTCGATCTTCATCGCCACGCCGCTCGTCGCCGACCTCAAGGAGGCCGAGCCGCAGATGAAGGCCCTCAAGAAGCGGGTCCTGGCCAAGCGCGCCCAGGCCGCGGCCAAGGGCGAGCCGGCGCAGTCCGAGGACGACGGGGAGTCCTACGCGGACGAGGAACCCGAAGACGCGGCCGCCGCGGTCGTGGGCCCCCGCAACCAGCCCGCCACCCGCGGCCGGGGCCGCGGCCGTCCCTCGGGGAAGCGCCGATGACCGGCACGACCGACGTCACGGAGCTGCTGCTCAGCCGCATCCGGGACGTGGCCGACTACCCGGAGCCGGGTGTGGTGTTCAAGGACATCACCCCACTCCTGGCCGACCCCGCGGCCTTCACGGCCCTGACCGACGCGCTCGCCGAGGTCGCCCGGGAGACCGGCGCCACCAAGGTCGTCGGCCTGGAGGCCCGGGGCTTCATCCTGGGCGCCCCGGTGGCCCTGCGGGCGGGCCTCGGCTTCATCCCCGTACGCAAGGCGGGCAAGCTCCCCGGAGCCACCCTCGGCCAGGCGTACGACCTGGAGTACGGCTCCGCCGAGATCGAGGTGCACGCCGAGGACCTGGACGCGGGCGACCGCGTGCTGGTCGTCGACGACGTCCTCGCCACCGGCGGCACCGCCGAGGCCTCCCTGGAGCTGATCCGCCGGGCCGGCGCCCAGGTCGCCGGCCTCGCCGTCCTGATGGAGCTGGGCTTTCTCGGCGGCCGGGCCCGCCTGGAGGCGGCCCTGGCGGGGGCGCCGCTGAAGGCGCTGCTCACCGTCTGACCGCGCACACCGCGCACCTGAGGCGGGCCCGGAGGAATCCGGTGCCCGCCTCAGGCGTTTCCCGAGTTGACGGCCCTCACATTGGCCTGAAGGCGATCCCCGGGGGCAGGATCGCTACCATGGGATCTCCGGAGCCTGACCGGGGGACCCGGATCGCGCACGAGGAGTCCTCTTGCCAGACGAGGCCCAGCCACTGACCGCCGCAAAGCCCGAGTCCGCCTCGGCGTCCGCGGCGAAGCCCGCGCCCAGCGCGCCCCAGGCGAAGAACGACACGCGTGGGCCGATCAGGCACGCCTCGTCCGGGCCGGTCGACAAGCCCGCCGAGCAGCAGCCGCACCCCAAGCCGCTGCCGCCCGAGCGCCCGCAGAACGCGCCGGTGGTACGCGCCCCCGCGGGCCAGCCCGCCCGCTCCGGCTCCTCCAACCGCGTCCGCGCCCGCCTGGCCCGGCTCGGCGTCCAGCGCGCCAACCCGTACAACCCGGTCCTGGAGCCCCTGCTGCGGATAGTGCGCGGCAACGACCCCAAGATCGAGACGGCCACCCTGCGCCAGATCGAGCGGGCCTACCAGGTCGCCGAACGCTGGCACCGGGGGCAGAAGCGCAAGAGCGGCGACCCGTACATCACGCACCCGCTCGCCGTCACCACCATCCTCGCCGAGCTGGGCATGGACCCGGCCACGCTGATGGCCGGGCTGCTGCACGACACCGTCGAGGACACCGAGTACGGCCTGGAGGACCTGCGCCGCGACTTCGGCGACGTGGTCACCCTGCTCGTCGACGGCGTCACCAAGCTGGACAAGGTCAAGTTCGGCGAGGCCGCCCAGGCCGAGACCGTGCGCAAGATGGTCGTCGCCATGGCCAAGGACCCGCGCGTCCTGGTCATCAAGCTCGCCGACCGCCTGCACAACATGCGCACCATGCGCTACCTCAAGCGCGAGAAGCAGGAGAAGAAGGCGCGCGAGACCCTGGAGATCTACGCGCCGCTCGCCCACCGGCTGGGCATGAACACCATCAAGTGGGAGCTGGAGGACCTCGCCTTCGCGATCCTCTACCCCAAGATGTACGACGAGATCGTCCGCCTGGTCGCCGAGCGCGCCCCCAAGCGCGACGAGTACCTCGCCGTCGTCACCGACGAGGTCCAGCAGGACCTGCGCGCGGCCCGCATCAAGGCGACCGTCACCGGCCGCCCCAAGCACTACTACAGCGTCTACCAGAAGATGATCGTCCGCGGCCGTGACTTCGCGGAGATCTACGACCTGGTGGGCATCCGCGTCCTGGTGGACACCGTCCGCGACTGCTACGCGGCGCTGGGCACGGTCCACGCCCGCTGGAACCCGGTTCCGGGGCGGTTCAAGGACTACATCGCGATGCCCAAGTTCAACATGTACCAGTCGCTGCACACGACGGTCATCGGGCCCGGCGGCAAGCCCGTCGAGCTGCAGATCCGCACCTTCGACATGCACCGCCGCGCGGAGTACGGCATCGCCGCGCACTGGAAGTACAAGCAGGAGGCCGTCGCAGGCGCCTCCAAGGTGCGCAGCGACGCGCCCAAGTCGTCCGGCAAGGGCAAGGACGACCACCTCAACGACATGGCGTGGCTGCGCCAGCTCCTCGACTGGCAGAAGGAGACCGAGGACCCGGGCGAGTTCCTGGAGTCCCTGCGCTTCGACCTCTCCCGCAACGAGGTCTTCGTCTTCACCCCCAAGGGCGACGTCATAGCGCTCCCGGCGAGCGCCACCCCCGTCGACTTCGCCTACGCCGTCCACACCGAGGTCGGCCACCGCACCATAGGGGCACGGGTCAACGGCCGGCTCGTCCCGCTGGAGTCCACCCTGGACAACGGCGACCTGGTGGAGGTCTTCACCTCCAAGGCGGCCGGCGCGGGCCCCTCCCGGGACTGGCTCGGCTTCGTGAAGTCGCCGCGCGCCCGCAACAAGATCCGCGCCTGGTTCTCCAAGGAGCGGCGCGACGAGGCGATCGAGCAGGGCAAGGACGCCATCGTCCGCGCCATGCGCAAGCAGAACCTGCCGATCCAGCGCATCCTGACCGGCGACTCCCTGGTCACCCTCGCCCACGAGATGCGCTACTCGGACATCTCCGCGCTGTACGCGGCGATCGGCGAGGGCCACGTCTCCGCGCAGAACATCGTGCAGAAGCTCGTCCAGGCGCTCGGCGGCGAGGAAGCCGCGACCGAGGAGATCGACGAGTCGATCCCGCCGGCCCACGGTCGCGGCCGCAAGCGCCGGACCAGCGCCGACCCGGGCGTCGTCGTCAAGGGCGTCGAGGACGTGTGGGTCAAACTGGCCCGCTGCTGTACGCCCGTCCCCGGCGACCCCATCATCGGCTTCGTCACCCGGGGCAGCGGCGTCTCGGTCCACCGCAGCGACTGTGTGAACGTGGACTCGCTCTCCCGCGAGCCCGAGCGCATCCTCGAGGTCGAGTGGGCGCCCACCCAGTCCTCCGTCTTCCTGGTCGCCATCCAGGTCGAGGCCCTGGACCGCTCCCGGCTGCTGTCGGACGTCACACGCGTGCTGTCCGACCAGCACGTCAACATCCTCTCCGCGGCCGTCCAGACCTCCCGCGACCGGGTGGCCACCTCCCGCTTCACCTTCGAGATGGGCGACCCGAAGCACCTCGGGCACGTCCTGAAGGCCGTACGCGGCGTGGAGGGCGTCTACGACGTGTACAGGGTGACGTCGGCGCGCAGGCCGTCCTAGCGGCCCGCACGGGCCCCCAGGACCCGTACGACACATGCGAGAGGGGCTCCCGTACGCACCGTACGGGAGCCCCTCTCGTCTGCGCGGGTGTCAGCCGCCGAACTCGTGCAGGCCCTTCAGAGCCTGGTCCAGCAGCGCCTGCCGGCCCTCCAGCTCGCGCTCCAGCTTGTCGGCCTTGGCGTTGTTGCCCTGGGCACGCGCCTGGTCGATCTGGGAGCGCAGCTTGTCGACGGCGGCCTGAAGCTGTCCGGTCAGCCCCTCGGCACGCGCGCGTGCCTCCGGGTTGGTCCGGCGCCACTCGGTCTCCTCGGCATCCTGGAGCGCCCGCTCGACCGCGTGCATCCGCCCCTCGACCTTCGGGCGGGCGTCGCGCGGGACGTGGCCGATGGCCTCCCAGCGCTCGTTGACCGAGCGGAACGCGGCCCGGGCCGACTTCAGGTCCTTGACCGGGAGGAGCTTCTCGGCCTCCTCGACCAGCTCCTCCTTGAGCTTCAGGTTCTCCGCCTGCTCGGCGTCCCGCTCGGCGAAGACCGAGCCGCGGGCGGCGAAGAACACGTCCTGGGCGCCGCGGAAGCGGTTCCACAGGTCGTCCTCGTGCTCGCGCTGGGCGCGGCCGGCGGCCTTCCACTCGGACATGAGGTCGCGGTAGCGCGCGGCCGTCGGCCCCCAGTCCGTGGAGTTCGACAGCGCCTCGGCCTCGGAGACCAGCCGTTCCTTGGTCTGCCGGGCCTCCTCGCGCTGCGCGTCGAGCTGCGCGAAGTGCTGCTTGCGGCGCTTGGAGAACGCCGAGCGCGCGTGCGAGAAGCGGTGCCACAGCTCGTCGTCGGACTTGCGGTCCAGGCGCGGCAGGCCCTTCCAGGTGTCCACCAGGGCGCGCAGCCGTTCACCGGCCACCCGCCACTGGTCGGAGCGCGCCAGCTCCTCCGCCTCGACGACCAGCGCCTCCTTGGCGCCGCGCGCCTCGTCGGACTGCTTGGCCCGCTGGGCCTTGCGCTCCTCGCGCCGTGTCTCCACGAGGCCGACGAGCTTGTCCAGCCGGGCCCGCAGCGCGTCCAGGTCGCCGACCGCGTGGTGCGCGTCCACCTGCTCGCGCAGGTGGTCGACGGCGGTCTGGGCGTCCTTCGCCGACAGGTCGGTGGTCTTCACCCGCTTTTCGAGGAGGCCGATCTCGACAACCAGGCCTTCGTACTTGCGTTCGAAATAGGCCAGCGCCTCCTCGGGGGAGCCCGCCTGCCAGGATCCGACGACCTGCTCGCCGTCGGCCGTACGCACGTACACGGTGCCCGTCTCGTCGACGCGGCCCCACGGGTCGCTGCTCACAGCGCCTCCTCCACATGATGCCGACGGAGGGATTCGCTTCCCCCGGGCATCGTCCACAGTTTCGTCACGGCCAAGATAGGCGACCGGCGGGTGGCCTGTCCGCATCCCGCGCGACCGAACTTTCGCTGATGAGGGTCAGGATTTCGAGACGGTGGCCTTGTCGATCACGACCGTCGCGTTGGGCGCTCCGTCACCCGCGCCGGTGCTCTCGCCGGCCGCCGCGATCTTCTTGAGCACGGTCATGCCGTCCTCGGAGATCGTGCCGAACGGCGTGTAGCTGGGCGGCAGCGGGCTGTCCTGGTACACGAGGAAGAACTGGCTGCCGCCGGAGTTCGGCTGCCCGGTGTTCGCCATCGCGATCGTGCCCGCCGGGTACGTGTTCTTCTTCAGGCTCTTGTCCTTCAGGTTCTCGTCCGGGATGTTGTAGCCCGGACCGCCGTTGCCCTGCCCCGTCGGGTCGCCGCACTGGAGCACGAAGATCCCGTTGGTGGTGAGCCGGTGGCACGGTGTGTGGTCGAAGAACCCCTTGGCCGCAAGGAAGTTGAACGAGTTGACGGTGTGCGGCGCCGCCGACGTCTTCAGGTCGATCCCTATGTCACCGCAGGTCGTCGACAGTTTCATCGCGTACTTCGCCGACTTGTCGATGGTCATCGCAGGTTCCTTCTTCCAGGTCTGCGTCTTGACCTTGCCCTCGGCGGGCTTGTCGCACGGGTCCTCGGCCTTCTTGCTCGCCGAAGGGCTCGGCGTGACCTCCGCGTTGGCGTTCGTCTTGTCGTCGTCGTCCTTGAGGACCACTCCGGTCGTGTACAGCGCGACGCTGCCGATCAGAATCACGCCGAGCACCGACGCGATCGCCGCGTTGCGGGTGCGCGCCTTGCGCCGCGCGGAGGTACGTCGCTGCTGCTGCCGCAAGAACTTCTCCCGGGCGAGCTGACGCCGCCGCTGCTCCTGGCTGACCACCGGTTTCTCTCCTCATGCGTCTTCGTGTGCCGACCGGTACGCGTGGGTGCGATGAGCCGACCGTGGGCGTGTAGCCCCGTACCGTATATGGGTTCGCTGGGGAAACGGCACCGCCGGTAGGCTCTGACCATGGGCGCGGCCCGTTCGCAAGCCCACCCGTACCGACACAAACGAAGGACGATCGTGCTCATTGCCGGGTTCCCCGCCGGGGCCTGGGGGACGAACTGTTATCTCGTCGCCCCCGCCGCCGGTGAGGAGTGCGTGATCATCGACCCGGGCCATCAGGCGGCCCCCGGAGTCGAGGAAGCGATCAAGAAGCATCGGCTCAAGCCAGTCGCCGTCGTCCTCACCCACGGCCACATCGACCACGTCGCCTCGGTCGTCCCGGTGTGCGGCGCGCACGACGTGCCCGCCTGGATCCACCCCGAGGACCGGTACATGATGAGCGACCCCGAGAAGGGCATCGGCCGCACCATCGGCATGCCGCTCATGGGCGAGCTGACGGTCGGGGAGCCGGACGACGTCAAGGAGCTGACCGACGGCGCCAGGCTGGAACTGGCGGGCCTGGAGCTGACCGTCGCGCACGCGCCGGGCCATACGAAGGGGTCGGTGACCTTCGGCCTGCCCGAGTCGGCGGACATCCCGCCGGTCATGTTCTCGGGAGACCTGCTGTTCGCCGGCTCCATCGGACGCACCGACTTCCCCGGTGGCTCCATGGACGACATGCTCGAGTCGCTGGCCCGCGTGGTCC
This sequence comes from Streptomyces sp. NPDC107500, assembly GCF_055582785.1. Taxonomy (NCBI): domain Bacteria; kingdom Bacillati; phylum Actinomycetota; class Actinomycetes; order Kitasatosporales; family Streptomycetaceae; genus Streptomyces; species Streptomyces sp. NPDC107500. Next base: position 140,525 of record NZ_JBVJPF010000009.1, on the reverse strand, counting down.
TGCCGCTCGACGACGCCACCGTGGTGCTGCCCGGTCACAACGACTACACGACCATCGGCCAGGAGCGCGCCACCAACCCGTATCTGCGGCAGGTGGCGGCCGGCCACAGCGCGCCCGGCGCGCCCCGACGAGGAATGTGACGAGATACCTCCCGTGAGCACCTTCAAGGCCCCCAAGGGCACGTACGACCTGCTGCCCCCCGAATCCGCGAAGTTCCTGGCGGTCCGCGAGGCGATCGCGGCCCCGCTGCGCAACTCCGGCTACGGCTACATCGAGACGCCCGGCTTCGAGAACGTCGAGCTGTTCGCGCGCGGTGTCGGCGAGTCCACCGACATCGTGACCAAGGAGATGTACGTCTTCGAGACCAAGGGCGGCGACCGGCTCGCCCTGCGCCCGGAGACGACCGCCCCCGTGCTGCGCGCGGTCCTGGAGGCCAACCTGCACAAGGCGGGCAACCTCCCGGTCAAGGTCTGGTACTCGGGCTCGCAGTACCGCTACGAGCGCCCCCAGAAGGGCCGTTACCGCCACTTCTCCCAGGTCGGCGCCGAGGCGATCGGTGCCGAGGACCCGGCCCTGGACGCCGAGCTGATCATCCTGGCCGACCAGTCGTACCGCGCGCTGGGCCTGCGGAACTTCCGCATCCTGCTCAACAGCCTGGGCGACCAGGAGTGCCGCCCCGTCTACCGGTCAGCGCTCCAGGACTTCCTGCGCGGCCTCGACCTGGACGAGGACACCCTGCGCCGGGCCGAGATCAACCCGCTGCGCGTGCTGGACGACAAGCGCCCCGACGTCCAGAAGCAGCTCACCGACGCCCCGCTGCTGCGCGACTACCTGTGCGACGCCTGCAAGGCGTACCACGAGGAGGTGCGCGACCTGATCACGGCGGCGGGCGTCGTCTTCGAGGACGACCCGAAGCTGGTGCGCGGCCTGGACTACTACACGCGCACCACGTTCGAGTTCGTCCACGACGGCCTCGGCTCCCAGTCCGCGGTGGGCGGCGGCGGACGGTACGACGGACTCTCCGAGATGATCGGCGGCCCGTCCCTGCCGTCCGTGGGCTGGGCCCTCGGCGTCGACCGCACCGTCCTCGCCCTGGAGGCGGAGGGCATCGAACTGGACATCCCGTCCGCCACCTCCGTCTACGCGGTGCCGCTCGGCGAGGAGGCCCGCCGGATCCTCTTCGCCAAGGTCACCGAGCTGCGCAAGAACGGCGTGGCCGCCGACTTCTCCTACGGCGGCAAGGGCCTCAAGGCCGCGATGAAGGCGGCCAACCGCTCGGGCGCCCGCTACGCCCTCGTCCTCGGCGAGCGCGACCTGGCCGACGGCGTCGTCCAGCTCAAGGACATGGAGTCCGGCGAGCAGACCGCGATCGGCGTCAACGAGATCGTGGCCGAGCTGGAGTCCAGGCTCGGCTAGCGCGCCGGTACGTCCGGTCCCCCCAGGGGCGCGCGTGTTCGTCCGCGCGTGCCCCTAGGGAACGGGTGTTGGCCGGAACGGGCCGCTCCGGGGTGATCGCCGGACCGTTCATATGTTCATCGAACAGTGCCCCTACAGGGTGGTGCGGCACAATGGCCCTGCCCGAAGCAGGTCCGACTCACCAGTGACGGAATCGGCGTGATGAGCAAGACGACAGTGAAGGACGTCTCCACCGTGGCGGAGCCCGCGCCGGAACCCGCATCCGGAACACCGCGCACCGAGGGCGGCAGCCGCGCCTTCGCGCTGCTGCTGGTGATCACCGGCGCGGCCGGACTGCTCGCCGCGTGGGTCATCACGCTCGACAAGTTCAAGCTGCTCGAGGCCAAGGTCGCCGGCACGACCTTCACCCCCGGGTGCAGCCTCAACCCCGTCGTCTCCTGCGGCAGCGTCATGGAGAGCGACCAGGCGGCCGTCTTCGGCTTCCCCAACCCGATGCTGGGCCTGGTGACCTACGGCATCGTCGTCGCCGTCGGCGTGAGCCTGCTCGCCCGCGCCCGCTTCCCGCGCTGGTACTGGCTCACCTTCAACGCCGGCACGCTCTTCGGCGTGGGCTTCTGCACCTGGCTGCAGTTCCAGTCCCTGTACCGGATCAACGCGCTGTGCCTGTGGTGCTGCCTCGCCTGGGTCGCCACGATCCTGATGTTCTGGTACGTGACGTCCTTCAACGTCCGCAAGGGCTTCCTGCCCGCGCCGAGCTGGCTGCGCGGCTTCTTCGGCGAGTTCACCTGGGTCCTCCCGGTGCTGCACGTCGGCATCATCGGCATGATGATCCTGACGCGCTGGTGGGACTTCTGGACCAGCTGACCTGCCCCGGCGCGTTGTCAGCGCCGTGCTGGGCTCTCTGGGGGGCGACCCCCAGACCCCCGGTAGGGTTCAGGGCGTGGAGCCCGACCTGTTCACCGCCGCAGCCGAAGAACGCCAGGAGAAGGACCCGACCGGCAGCCCCCTCGCCGTGCGGATGCGTCCGCGCACCCTCGACGAGGTCGTCGGCCAGCAGCACCTGCTCAAGCCCGGATCCCCCTTGCGCCGCCTGGTCGGCGAGGGCGGCTCCGGCCCCGCCGGCCCCTCCTCCGTCATCCTCTGGGGCCCGCCGGGCACCGGCAAGACCACCCTGGCGTACGTCGTCTCCAAGGCCACCAACAAGCGCTTCGTGGAGCTGTCCGCGATCACCGCGGGCGTCAAGGAGGTCCGCGCGGTCATCGACGGCGCCCGCCGCGCGGTCGGCGGGTACGGCAAGGAGACCGTCCTCTTCCTCGACGAGATCCACCGCTTCAGCAAGGCCCAGCAGGACTCCCTGCTCCCGGCCGTCGAGAACCGCTGGGTCACCCTGATCGCCGCCACCACCGAGAACCCGTACTTCTCGGTGATCTCCCCGCTGCTCTCCCGCTCCCTGCTGCTCACCCTGGAGCCCCTCACCGACGACGACGTGCGGGGCCTGATCCGCCGCGCGCTGACCGACGAGCGCGGCCTCAAGGAGGCGGTGGGGCTGCCCGAGGACACCGAGGAGCACCTCCTGCGCATCGCGGGCGGCGACGCCCGCCGGGCCCTGACCGCCCTGGAGGCTGCCGCCGGGGCCGCGCTCGACAAGGGCGAGTCCGAGGTCGCCCTGACCACCCTGGAGGAGACGGTCGACCGGGCCGCGGTGAAGTACGACCGCGACGGCGACCAGCACTACGACGTCGCCAGCGCCCTGATCAAGTCCATCCGCGGCTCCGACGTGGACGCCGCGCTGCACTACCTGGCCCGGATGATCGAGGCCGGCGAGGACCCCCGCTTCATCGCCCGGCGCCTGATGATCTCCGCCAGCGAGGACATCGGCCTGGCCGACCCGAACGCACTGCCGGTCGCCGTCGCCGCCGCCCAGGCCGTCGCCATGATCGGCTTCCCGGAGGCCGCCCTCACCCTGAGCCACGCCACCATCGCCCTGGCCCTCGCCCCCAAGTCCAACGCCGCGACCACCGCCATCGGCGCCGCCCTGGACGACGTACGCAAGGGGCACGCCGGACCGGTCCCCGCGCACCTGCGGGACAGCCACTACAAGGGCGCGGGCAAGCTCGGCCACGGGCAGGGGTACGTGTATCCGCACGACCTGCCGGAGGGCATCGCCGCCCAGCAGTACGCCCCGGACGAGCTGAAGGACCGGACCTACTACGAGCCCACCCGGCACGGTGCCGAGGCCCGCTACGCGGACGCCGTGGAGTGGACCCGAGGACACCTCGGTCGCAAGCGGTCCTGAGCAGCCTGTAGAATCACCCGAAGCGCTGAGTCCCGTGCCGTCAGAACGGGACAACCAGCCGGAACCCTTCTGGGTTCCAGGAGCGTCGCGCACCGTCGATAGGTGTCGCGGGCAGCCCACCACCACCCGGAGTCCCGGGAGCGGCCGGTGGGCCACTCGCGTGCTGCACGTATGTGCCCAGACCAGGGAGCGGCTGCCCGACAGGTCCCGCGAGGGACCCGACGGGTTTCCCCGGCTGCGGATTGCGACCTCCCTCAACCCTGACAAGCCGGAAAACCAGGAAAGAGACACAGACAGTGGCGAACCAGTCCCGCCCCAAGGTCAAGAAGTCGCGTGCCCTCGGCATCGCGCTGACCCCGAAGGCCGTCAAGTACTTCGAGGCCCGCCCCTACCCGCCGGGTGAGCACGGCCGCGGCCGCAAGCAGAACTCGGACTACAAGGTCCGTCTGCTCGAGAAGCAGCGTCTGCGCGCGCAGTACGACCTCAGCGAGCGCCAGCTCGTCCGCGCCTACGAGCGTGCCTCCAAGACCAACATGAAGACCGGCGAGGCCCTGGTCATCGAGCTCGAGCGCCGTCTCGACGCGCTGGTCCTGCGTTCGGGCATCGCCCGCACGATCTACCAGGCCCGCCAGATGGTCGTCCACGGCCACATCCAGGTCAACGGCCAGAAGGTCGACAAGCCGTCCTTCCGCGTCCGCCCGGACGACGTCGTGCAGGTGCGCGACCGCTCCAAGGAGAAGACGCTCTTCACCATCGCCCGCGAGGGTGGCTTCGCCCCCGACGGCGAGACCCCGCGCTACCTCCAGGTGAACCTCAAGGCCCTGGCGTTCCGCCTGGACCGCGAGCCGAACCGCAAGGAGATCCCGGTGATCTGCGACGAGCAGCTCGTCGTCGAGTACTACGCCCGCTGATCCCAGCCCCGGCGCAGCACCACCAGCGGTACCTCAGCCCGCCGTCTCCCCACCCCTACGGGTGGGCGGGGCGGCGGGCTTCGCCGTCCGCGCGCCCGGCGCGGTCCGCCGCCCCGCCCCGCGCGGCGCCGGCAGCGAGGCCCGCCGCCCCGGGCCTGCGCAGCGCCCGCGACACCGCCTCCGGGCGGCCGAGCAGCGCCCCGTGCCCCACGCACTCCTCGTACCGCTCGTCGCCCAACTGCTCCCGGGCGGCCGCCTCGCACAGCTCGTGCGGCGCGTTGTAGTGCGCCGAGCCGAACAACCGCAGCCCCACCGAAGGCCACATCCGGCCCGCGGCGCCCTGGAGCACCGCGGCCTCCGCCGGGTCGCCCTCCGCCACCGTGACCAGCGCCAGCAGCTCCACCGCCAGCACCGAGCCCAGCTGGTCCCGGAAACCGTGGGCGCCGCTCAGGCAGTCCGCCAGCAGCTCACGGGCGCGCATCGGGTCGCCCTCGCTCCAGGCCGCGTACGCCAGCACGTACAGGGCGTAGCCCCGGGCCCAGCGCTCACCGTGGTCCTCGCACACCCGGCGCACGTCCTCGCACAGGCGCACCGCGTCCGGCAGATCGCCCTGGAACGCCCGGGTCATCGCCAGCTCCACCTGTCCCATCAGGACGTTGCTGTTGAGTTCGCCGATCTCCTGGTAGCGCTCCAGCGCCGAGCGCAACAGCCGCTCCGCGCGCGGCATGTCGTCCGTCACCAGCGCCAGACAACCGGTGCGGTGCTCCGCGTACGCCACCGCCGTGGGATTCGCCGACCGCTCCGCCTCCTCGCGGCACTCCTGGAGCGCCGCCAGCGCGGGCACCGTGTCGCCCTGGAGGATCGCCACGTAGGCGAGCACCCACAGCGCCTTCAGCCGGGACTGCTCGCCCGCCGTGGGCTCCGCGTCGAGCCGCACCGCCTGCTCCAGCCAGCGCCGGCCCTCCGACAGCCGCCCGCAGCCCACCCAGTGGAACCACAGGGCACCGGCCAGGTACTGGCCCAGGTGCGCCGCGTCCGGCTCGGTCAGACAGTGCTCCAGGGCGCTGCGCAGATTCGGCAGCTCCGCGTCCACCCGCGCGGCGACCTCGCCCTGGCGCGGCGAGAACCACTCCAGCTCGCACCAGGTCGCCAGGCCCACGTACCAGTCCCGGTGCCGCCGCCGCAGCCGGGCCGCGTCGCCCATCGCCTCCAGCCAGTCGGCGCCGTACGCCCGGACCGTGTCGAGCATCCGGTAGCGCACCCCCGCCGGGGTCTCCTCGCGGGCCAGCAAGGACTGCGCGAGCAGCGCCGAGAGCACGTCGAGGACGTCCCCGGCGGGCAGCCCGTCGCCGCTGCACACGTACTCGGCGGCCTCCAGGTCGAACGGCCCGGTGAACACCGACAGACGCGCCCACAGCAGGCGCTCCTGAGGCGTGCACAGCTCATGGCTCCAGCCGATCGCCGTGCGCAGCGTCCGGTGCCGGGGGAGCGCGCTGCGGTCGCCGCCGGTCAGCAGCCGGAAGCGGTCGTCCAGCCGTTGCAGCACCTGTCCCGGCGACAGCGCGCCGAGCCGCCCCGCCGCCAGCTCGATCGCCAGCGGGATCCCGTCCAGGCGCCGGCACAGCTCGCGCATCTCGCCCCGGTCCCCGTGGTCACCGCCCTCCGGCCGGCGCGGCACGCTCCGCTGCCTGGCCCGTACCGTCAGCAGTTCCAGCGCCTCCTCGGGGCCCAGCGGCGCCAGCGGGACCAGCAGCTCCCCGGCCACGCCCAGCGGCCGGCGTCCCACCGCCAGCACGCGCAGCCCCGGGGCGCGGCCCAGCAGGTCGGTCACCAGCCCGGCACAGGCGTCGACCACGTGCTCGACCCCGTCCAGGAGCAGCAGCAGGTCCCGTTCGGCGAGGTGTGTGAACAGGGTCTCGCGCGGCAGCCTGGTCGTGTGGTCGGTCAGGCCCAGCGCCTCCACGACCGCGTAGTCGACGAACTCCGCGTCCCGCACCGGCGCCAGCTCCACCCGCCACACCCCGTCCCGGGGCGCGCGCCCGGCGCCCGCCCGCGCGGCCAGCCGTGACTTGCCGACACCGCCGGCGCCGGTGACGGTCACCAGCCGCCCGGCGTCCAGCGCCCGGCCAAGCTGCGCGAGCTCTCTCCCTCTCCCCACGAAACTGTCGAGTTCCAGCGGGAGGTTGCCGTGCGGGACGCCGTCGCGCCGATGGTCTCGCATAAAACACGGAGCGTACTGAACCGTATTCACTCCGTACAATCGCTTCACACAACTCGACCGGATCGCGCCGCGCGCGAACGGAATCGGGTACGGAGCGCCGCGTGCGGCGCGATAGGCTCGGTGCGCGACTTTCCCGATGTTCAGGTACGTCTCTAGGGAGCGGGTGCACACAGTGTCCGGTGGCGAGGTGGCCGGGATCCTGGTGGCGGTCTTCTGGGCGATCCTGGTCTCCTTCCTCGCCGTCGCGCTGGCGAGGCTGGCCCAGACGCTCAGGGCGACCACCAAGCTGGTGGCGGACGTGACCGACCAGGCCGTTCCGTTGCTGTCCGACGCCTCGTCGGCGGTGCGCTCCGCGCAGACCCAGATCGACCGGGTCGACGCGATCGCCTCCGACGTCCAGGAGGTCACGTCCAACGCCTCCGCGCTGTCCACCACCGTGGCCTCCACCTTCGGCGGTCCGCTGGTCAAGGTCGCGGCGTTCGGATACGGCGTGCGCCGGGCACTCGGCGGTCGCAAGGACGACCTGCCCGCCGGGCCGGCCAGGGAACGGCGTACCGTGATCGTGGGCCGTACGATTCCGGCCGCGCGGCGGACGAAGCGGAAGAAGGACTGATCCAGCGATGTTCCGCCGTACCTTCTGGTTCGGCACCGGCATGGCCGCCGGTGTCTGGGCCACCACCAAGGTCAACCGGAAGCTCAAGCAGCTGACCCCCGACAGCATCGCCGCGACCGCGGCCAACAAGGCGCTCGACGCGGGCACCCGGCTCAAGGACCGCGCGGTCGGCTTCGCCCTCGACGTCCGCGACAACATGGCCCAGCGGGAGGCCGAACTGGACGACGCGCTCGGGCTGAACGCCCCCGTCGACCGCGAACTCCCCGCACCCCGGCGCCGCGACGCCATCGAGAACAACCCGACGTACGTCGACAGGACGACGTACTCGTACAACCGGAATGAGGACCACTGATGGAGTCGGCCGAGATTCGTCGCCGCTGGTTGAGCTTCTTCGAGGAGCGCGGTCACACCGTCGTCCCTTCGGCGTCGCTCATCGCGGACGACCCGACTCTGCTCCTCGTCCCGGCCGGCATGGTGCCGTTCAAGCCCTACTTCCTGGGTGAGGTCAAGCCGCCCTTCGACCGCGCCACGAGCGTGCAGAAGTGCGTGCGGACGCCCGACATCGAAGAGGTCGGCAAGACCACGCGCCACGGCACGTTCTTCCAGATGTGCGGCAACTTCTCCTTCGGCGACTACTTCAAGGAAGGCGCCATCAAGTACGCCTGGGAGCTGCTCACCAGCCCCCAGGACAAGGGCGGTTACGGCCTCGACCCCGAGCGCCTGTGGATCACCGTCTACAAGGACGACGACGAGGCCGAGCGTATCTGGCACGACGTCGTGGGCGTGCCCGCCGAGCGCATCCAGCGCCTCGGCAAGAAGGACAACTACTGGTCCATGGGCGTCCCCGGCCCCTGCGGCCCCTGCTCCGAGATCAACTACGACCGCGGCCCCGAGTTCGGCGTCGAGGGCGGCCCCGCCGTCAACGACGAGCGGTACGTGGAGATCTGGAACCTCGTCTTCATGCAGTACGAGCGGGGCGAGGGGATCGGCAAGGAGGAGTTCGAGATCCTCGGCGAGCTGCCGAGCAAGAACATCGACACGGGCCTCGGCCTGGAGCGCCTCGCCATGATTCTGCAGGGCGTGCAGAACATGTACGAGATCGACACCTCCATGGCGGTCATCAACAAGGCCACCGAACTGACCGGCGTGGCCTACGGCGACGCCCACGCCTCGGACGTCTCCCTGCGCGTGGTCACCGACCACATGCGCACCTCCGTGATGCTCATCGGCGACGGCGTCACCCCCGGCAACGAGGGCCGCGGCTACGTGCTGCGCCGCATCATGCGCCGCGCCATCCGCAACATGCGGCTCCTCGGCGCCACCGGCCCGGTCGTCCAGGACCTGATCGACGTCGTGATCGGCATGATGGGGCAGCAGTACCCCGAGCTGGTCACCGACCGGGAGCGGATCGAGAAGGTCGCGCTCGCCGAGGAGAACGCCTTCCTCAAGACGCTGAAGGCCGGCACCAACATCCTCGACACCGCCGTCAGCGACACCAAGGCCGGCGGCGGCACGGTGCTCGCCGGCGACAAGGCCTTCCTGCTCCACGACACCTGGGGCTTCCCGATCGACCTCACCCTGGAGATGGCCGCCGAGCAGGGCCTCTCCGTGGACGAGGACGGCTTCCGCCGCCTGATGAAGGAGCAGCGGGAGCGCGCCAAGGCCGACGCCCAGGCCAAGAAGACCGGGCACGCCGGCGCCGGCGCCTACCGCGCGATCGCCGACCAGGCCGGAGCCACCGACTTCGTCGGCTACAGCCACACCGAGAGCGAGTCCACGATCGTCGGCATCCTCGTCGACGGCGCCTCCTCCCCGGCCGCCACCGAGGGCGACGAGGTCGAGATCGTGCTGGACCGCACCCCGTTCTACGCGGAGGGCGGCGGCCAGATCGGCGACACCGGCCGGATCCGCGTCGACACCGGGGCCGTGATCGAGGTCCGGGACTGCCAGAAGCCGGTCCCGGGCGTGTACGTCCACAAGGGCGTCGTCCAGGTCGGCGAGGTCACCGTCGGTGCCAAGGCCCACGCCTCCATCGACGACCGGCGCCGCCACGCGATCGCGCGCGCCCACTCGGCCACCCACCTCACGCACCAGGCCCTGCGCGACGCCCTCGGCCCGACGGCCGCCCAGGCCGGTTCCGAGAACCAGCCCGGCCGCTTCCGCTTCGACTTCGGCTCGCCCTCCGCCGTGCCGACGGCCGTGATGACCGACGTCGAGCAGAAGATCAACGAGGTGCTCGCGCGCGATCTCGACGTGCAGGCCGAGGTCATGGGCATCGACGAGGCCAAGAAGCAGGGCGCCATGGCCGAGTTCGGCGAGAAGTACGGCGAGCGGGTGCGGGTCGTCACCATCGGCGACTTCTCCAAGGAGCTGTGCGGCGGCACCCACGTGCACAACACCGCCCAGCTCGGCCTGGTCAAGCTGCTCGGCGAGTCGTCCATCGGCTCGGGCGTGCGCCGCATCGAGGCCCTGGTCGGCGTGGACGCCTACAACTTCCTCGCCCGGGAGCACACGGTCGTCGCCCAGCTCCAGGAGCTGATCAAGGGCCGTCCGGAGGAACTGCCGGAGAAGGTCTCCGCGATGCTCGGCAAGCTCAAGGACGCCGAGAAGGAGATCGAGAAGTTCCGCGCGGAGAAGGTCCTCCAGGCCGCCGCCGGACTCGCCGAGTCCGCCAAGGACGTGCGCGGCGTGGCCCTGGTGACCGGGCAGGTCCCGGACGGCACCACCGCCGACGACCTGCGCAAGCTGGTCCTCGACGTGCGCGGCCGCATCCAGGGCGGCCGGGCCGCGGTCGTGGCCCTGTTCACGACGGTCAACGGCAAGCCGCTGACGGTCATCGCCACCAACGACGCCGCCCGCGAGCGCGGCCTCAAGGCGGGCGACCTGGTGCGCACCGCCGCCAAGACCCTCGGCGGCGGCGGTGGCGGCAAGCCGGACGTCGCCCAGGGCGGCGGCCAGAACGCGGCCGCCATCGGCGACGCCGTGGACGCCGTGGAGCGCCTCGTGGCGGACACCGCCAAGTGAGCGGTCCGGAGCACCCTCGGGCGGGGGACCAGGCGGAGGGCCCGGCGATGCGCCGCGGCCGCCGCCTGGCCGTCGACGTCGGGGACGCCCGGATCGGGGTCGCCTCCTGCGACCCCGACGGGATCCTCGCCACACCGGTGGAGACCGTCCCCGGACGCGACGTGCCCGCCGCGCACCGCAGACTCAGGCTGCTGGTGGAGGAGTACGAGCCGATCGAGGTCGTCGTCGGGCTCCCGCGCTCCCTCAAGGGGGGCGAGGGCCCGGCCGCGGCCAAGGTGCGGCGCTTCGCGCAGGAGCTGGCCCAGGGCATCGCGCCGGTGCCGGTCAGGCTCGTCGACGAGCGCATGACCACGGTGACCGCCACCCAGGGGCTGCGCGCCTCGGGCGTGAGGTCCAAGAAGGGCCGCTCCGTCATCGACCAGGCCGCCGCTGTGATCATCCTCCAGCAGGCGCTGGAATCCGAACGGGTGTCAGGCAGGCCACCCGGCGAGGGCGTCGAAGTGGTCATCTGATCGCGATACGGTAACGTTCCGCGCGATGCGGAGGCATTCGAACAGCCACCGCACAGCAAGAGGCGGAACGGAAGCAGGCCCTCCTACACAGGCCCCGCCCCCCGTCCCCTCGCGGCTCTAGGGGATCGATGACTGACTATGGCCGGGGCCCAGGCTCCGAACCGTGGCATCCGGAGGACCCGTTGTACGGGGACGGCGGATGGGGAGGACAGCAGGCCCACCCGGGCGGGCAGTCCCCCTACGGCGGCCAGCCACAGTATCCGGAGCAGCAGCACGCCCAGCAGCAGTACGCCGACTGGAGCGACGGCGGCCAGTCCGCGTACGGCAACCAGCCCCAGTACGACGAGTACGGGCGGCAGCACCCCGAGCCGCAGTACGACCAGTACGGTCAGCCGCAGTACGACCAGCGGCAGTATGACCAGCAGCAGTACGACCAGCAGCAGTACGACCAGCAGCAGTACGGCCAGCAGTACGCGCCCCAGGCGCACCCCCAGCAGGGATACGACAACGGCAACTGGGACACCGGCGCGCATCCCCACGCGCAGTACCCCGGCGACCCGTCTGACCCCTACGGACGGCAGCCCGCCGGCTACCCGGCCGAACAGCCCGACTTCTACGGCACCCCGGAGGCGTACCCGCCGCCGGAGCCGCCCGGCCGCCGGCGCACCGAGCCCGAGCCGCAGCGCACCGACTGGGACCCCGGACCCGACGAGGGCGAACACGCGTTCTTCGCCGGCCGGGACGCCGACAGCGACGACGACCCGGCGGACGACGGCCGCGAGGACCGCAGGGGCCGTGGCGGCAAGCCGAAGAAACGTCGCAGCGGATGTGCCTGCCTGGTGGTCTGCCTGGTGCTGGGCGGCGGCGTGGCGGGCGTCAGCTATTTCGGCTACCAGTTCTACCAGGACCGTTTCGGCGCCGCCCCGAACTTCGCGGGCGACGGCAACGGCGAGGAAGTCACCGTCACCATCCCCAAGGGCGCGGGCGGCTCCACCATTGGCCAGGAGCTGAAGAAGCAGGGCGTGGTGAAGAGCGTCGACGCCTTCATCGCCGCCCAGCAGAGCAACCCCCGGGGCAAGAGCATCCAGGACGGCGTGTACACGCTGCAGAAGGAGATGTCCGCCGAGAGCGCGGTCGAACTCCTGCTCAGCCCCGGCAGCCGCAGCAACCTGATCATCGCCGAGGGCAGGCGCAACGTCGACGTCTACAAGACGATCGACAAGCGCCTCGGAGTGAAGGAAGGCACCACCGCCAAGGTCGCCAAGACCGAGGCGGACAGCCTGGGCCTGCCCGACTGGGCGCTGAACCACAAGAACGTCAAGGACCCCCTGGAGGGCTTCCTCTACCCGTCCAGCTACTCGGCGGCCAAGGGCCAGAAGCCCGAGGACGTGCTGAAGCAGATGGTGTCCCGGGCCAACGAGCAGTACCAGCGGATCGGCCTGGAGGAGAAGGCGGAGGGCCTGGGCCTCAAGAATCCGTGGGAGCTGCTCACGGTCGCGAGCCTCTTGCAGGCGGAGGGCAAGACCCACGACGACTTCCGCAAGATGTCCGAGGTCATCTACAACCGGCTCAAGCCCACCAACACCGAGACGAACCAGAAGCTCCAGTTCGACTCGTCCTTCAACTACCTCAAGGGCCAGAGCAACATCAACATCAGCGAGTCCGAGATCAACAGCAACACGGACCCGTACAACACCTACACCAACAAGGGCCTGCCGCCCGGACCCATCGGCAACCCGGGCGAAGAGGCTCTGCAAGCCGCGCTGAACCCCACGAAGGACGGCTGGATCTACTTCGTGGCCACGGACGGCGTGGCCAAGACCGAGTTCGCCAAGACGCACGACGAGTTCTTGAAGCTGAAGGAAAAGTTCGATGCCAGCTCCGGCAACTGACCGTCGCCGGGCCGCCGTTCTCGGCTCCCCGATCGCCCACTCGCTCTCCCCGGTACTGCACCGCGCCGCCTACGCGGAGCTGGGGCTGGCGGACTGGACGTACGAGAGCTTCGACGTCGACGAGGCGGCGCTGCCCGGCTTCCTCGAGGAGCTGGGGCCCGAGTGGGCGGGGCTGTCGCTGACGATGCCGCTCAAGCGGGCGGTGATCCCGCTGCTCGACGGCATCAGCGAGACGGCGGCCTCCGTGGACGCGGTCAACACCGTCGTCCTCACCGACGACGGCCGCAGGACCGGCGACAACACCGACATCCCCGGCATGGTCGCCGCCCTGCGCGAGCACGGCATCGAGAAGGTCGAGACCGCGGCGGTCCTCGGCGCCGGCGCCACAGCGTCCTCCGCGCTCGCCGCACTGGCCAGGATCTGCACCGGCGAGATCACCGTCTACGTCCGCAGCGCGGCGCGCGCCGCCGAGATGCGCGGCTGGGCGGGACGCCTCGACGTCGGTGTGCGCATCGCTGACTGGGCGGACGCCGAGGAGGCGCTGCGTGCCCCGCTGGTCGTGGCCACCACCCCGGCCGGGACCACCGACGCCCTCGCCGGTGCGGTCCCGGAGATGCCGGGCACCCTCTTCGACGTGCTCTACGACCCCTGGCCCACGGCCCTGGCCGCTCGCTGGTCGCTGTCCGGCGGCGCCGTCGTCAGCGGCCTCGACCTGCTCGTCCACCAGGCGGTCCTCCAGGTGGAGCAGATGACGGGCCGCGCCCCCGCCCCCCTCGCCGCCATGCGAAAAGCGGGAGAACGCGCGCTCGCCGGCCGTTAGGATCCCTCCGGTTCCGCAGGGGGCGGAACGGGAGGGGGAGAACGAACCATGGACACCGGTGTGCCGCTGGCCTCCGTCAAGACCCAGATCTTCGAAGCCGTACTGGGCTTCCTGCCCGACTGGGTGCAGATCACGGTGCTCGCGCTGGTCGTGCTCGCCGTCGTCGCGAGCTGGGTGGTCAAGCTCAAGCGCAGGATCGACCGCCGCCGCGCGCCGAACCCAGGGCACCCCGTCACCGCGCCGGCACCGTACGCCCAGGGCAGCGGCGCCGACCACCTGGGACCGTACGCGCCGCCGCGGCGGCAGAGCGGCGCCGACTTCCTCGGCTCCTACGCCCCGGCGCGGGGGCAGGGGGACGGCCCCGCCTGACCGGCCCCCCGTCCGGTCCATGGACCGGCGGGCGGTCCGGAGCGCCGGACGTGGGAGGATCGAAGGTGGCGGACCGGGGCCGCGCACCCGGTCGAGCCGTCGCCGTACGCGGAGAAGACGTGTACGCAGGCATACCGGGGCGCGAGCACTGAGGAGCACCGTTGAGCAGGTTGCGCTGGCTGACCGCGGGGGAGTCCCACGGTCCCGCACTCGTGGCGACGCTGGAGGGACTGCCCGCCGGCGTGCCGATCACCACGGACATGGTCGCGGACCATCTGGCGAGGCGTCGGCTCGGCTACGGACGCGGTGCCCGGATGAAGTTCGAGCGCGACGAGGTCACCTTCCTCGGCGGCGTCCGGCACGGCCTGACGATGGGTTCCCCGGTCGCCGTGATGGTGGGCAACACCGAGTGGCCCAAGTGGGAGCAGGTCATGGCGGCCGACCCGGTCGACCCGGAGGTGCTGGCCGGCCTGGCGCGCAACGCCCCGCTGACCCGGCCCCGCCCCGGCCACGCCGACCTCGCGGGCATGCAGAAGTACGGCTTCGACGAGGCCCGCCCGATCCTGGAGCGTGCCTCCGCGCGGGAGACGGCCGCCCGCGTGGCGCTCGGCGCCGTGGCGCGGTCGTACCTCAAGGAGACGACCGGCGTCGAGATCGTCAGCCACGTCGTCGAGCTGGCCGCGGCGAAGGCACCCCAGGGTGTGTACCCGACGCCGGCCGACGTCGAGAAGCTGGACGCCGACCCGGTGCGCTGCCTGGACGCGGACGCCTCGAAGGCGATGGTCGCCGAGATCGACCAGGCCCACAAGGACGGCGACACCCTCGGCGGCGTCGTCGAGATCCTCGCCTACGGCGTGCCGGTGGGCCTCGGCTCCCACGTCCACTGGGACCGCAAGCTCGACGCCCGGCTCGCGGGCGCGCTCATGGGCATCCAGGCGATCAAGGGCGTCGAGATCGGCGACGGCTTCGAGCTGGCCCGCGTGCCCGGTTCCCAGGCCCACGACGAGATCGTGAACACGCCCGAGGGCCTCCGCCGCGTCTCCGGCCGCTCCGGCGGCACCGAGGGCGGCCTCACCACCGGTGAGCTGCTGCGGGTGCGCGCCGCGATGAAGCCGATCGCGACCGTGCCGCGCGCCCTGAAGACCGTGGACGTGACCACCGGCGAGGCCACCCAGGCGCACCACCAGCGCTCCGACGTGTCCGCCGTGCCCGCCGCCGGAATCGTCGCCGAGGCCATGGTGGCCCTGGTGCTCGCGGACGCCGTCGCGGAGAAGTTCGGCGGCGACTCGGTCGCCGAGACCCGCCGCAACGTGACCTCGTACCTCGACGCCCTGGCCATCCGATGAGCGGGGCCCCGCTGGTCGTCCTCGTCGGCCCGATGGGCGTGGGCAAGTCCACCGTCGGACATCTGCTGGCCGAGCGGCTCGGCGTGGGCTACCGGGACACCGACGAGGACATCGTCTCCGCCCAGGGGCGCAGCATCGCCGAGATCTTCGTGGACGAGGGCGAGCCCGTCTTCCGGGAGCTGGAGAAGAACGCCGTGCGTACGGCGCTCACCGGGCACGACGGCGTGCTCGCGCTCGGCGGCGGCGCGATCATGGACGCGGACACGCGTGCCCTGCTCGCCGGGCAGCGGGTCGTCTACCTCTCCATGGCCGTGGACGAGGCCGTCAAACGGACCGGCCTGAACGCCGCGCGTCCCCTGCTGGCGGTCAACCCGCGCAAGCAGTGGCGCGAACTGATGGAGGCCCGCCGGCACCTCTACGAGGAGGCGGCCACGGTGGTCGTGGCCACCGACGGCCGCACCCCGGAGGAAGTCACCCAAGCCGCGCTGGACGCACTGGAGTTGAAGGAAGCATGAGCGAGGCAGTCACCCGGATCCGGATCGACGGCACCGCCGGGTCCGACCCCTACGAGGTCCTGGTGGGCCGTCAGCTCCTCGGCGAGCTGGGCGGCCTGATCGGCGACCGCGCCATGCGGGTCGCGGTGATCCACCCCGAGGCGCTGGCCGAGACCGGTGACGCCCTGCGCGCCGACCTCGCCGACCAGGGCTACGAGGCGATCGCCATCCAGGTGCCCAACGCCGAGGAGGCCAAGACCGCGGAGGTCGCCGCCTACTGCTGGAAGGCGCTCGGCCAGTCCGGGTTCACCCGCACCGACGTCATCATCGGTGTCGGCGGCGGCGCCAGCACCGACCTCGCCGGGTTCGTGGCCGCGACCTGGCTGCGCGGGGTGCGCTGGATCGCCGTCCCCACCACCGTGCTGGCCATGGTGGACGCGGCCGTCGGCGGCAAGACCGGCATCAACACCGCCGAGGGCAAGAACCTCGTCGGCTCCTTCCACCCGCCGGCCGGCGTCCTGTGCGACCTGGCCGCCCTGGACTCGCTGCCGGTCAACGACTACGTCTCCGGGCTGGCCGAGGTCATCAAGGCCGGCTTCATCGCCGACCCGGTGATCCTGGACCTGATCGAGTCCGACCCGCAGGCCGCGCGCACCCCGGCCGGACCGCACACCGCCGAGCTGATCGTGCGGTCCATCAAGGTCAAGGCCGAGGTCGTCTCCTCCGACCTGAAGGAGGCCGGCCTCCGGGAGATCCTCAACTACGGTCACACCCTCGGCCACGCCATCGAGAAGAACGAGCGCTACAAGTGGCGGCACGGCGCCGCCGTCGCGGTCGGCATGCACTTCGCCGCCGAACTGGGGCGCCTCGCGGGCCGCCTGGACGACGCCACCGCCGACCGGCACCGCACCATCCTCGAAGCGGTCGGCCTGCCGCTGCACTACCGCCACGACCAGTGGCCCAAGCTCGTCGAGAACATGAGGGTCGACAAAAAGTCGCGCGGTGACCTGCTCCGCTTCATCGTCCTGAACGGACTCGCCAAGCCCACCGTCCTGGAGGGCCCCGACCCGGCCGTCCTGCTCGCCGCCTACGGCGAGGTGGGCGAGTAGTACCCCGGTGCACCATCCGTCCGATTCACCTCCCGCGACGGGCACTTAGTGCCGCCCCCGGCCGTTCACCAAAGGACGGCCGGGGGCGGTACCGTTCGGTAGCACGCGGGGCCCCCGTCCCGCTGTCAGCGCTCATCACCTGTACGAGACGGAGTGGCACCGGATGCAGCACCCCGTGGGTTCGCCGCTGCCGCCGCCCCACCAGCCGGGGCACGGACCGGCCGCCGGCTGGTCCCCGGCCGCACACCACCCGGGTCCGCACCAGGGACCCGCCCCCGTGCCCCCGCCTCACGCGCCGGAGTACCCGATGCGGGCCCCCGGCCCCGCGGCCCCGCCGCAGACGGCGGTGCCGCAACCGGCACCCGGCCCGGCACCGGGTGCCCACCAGCCGGCCCCCGCCCCGCCCGTGCCGGACACCACCGGCCATGTACGGCTGCCGCCCGGCGGACCCGTCGCCGTGCCCAGCGTGCCCCCCGCGACGGCCGCCGCACCCGACTCCACCACGACCACCCTGGCGGTACTGCTCATCGGTCCCGCCGGAGCCGGCAAGACCAGCGTCGCCAAGTACTGGGCGGACCACCGCCGGGTCCCCACCGCGCACATCAGCCTCGACGACGTCCGCGAATGGGTCCGCTCCGGCTTCGCCGACCCCCAGACCGGGTGGAACGAGCACTCGGAGGCGCAGTACCGCCTCGCCCGCCGCACCTGCGGCTTCTCCGCGCGCAACTTCCTCGCCAACGGCATCTCCTGCATCCTCGACGACGCGGTCTTCCCGGACCGTCCGGTCGTCGGCCTCGGCGGCTGGAAGCGGCACGTCGGGCCCGGCCTGCTCCCGGTCGTCCTGCTGCCGGGCCTGGACGTCGTCCTGGAACGCAACGCCGAACGCCGCGGCAACAGGCGCCTCACCGACGAGGAGGTCGCCCGCATCCACGGCCGCATGGCCGGCTGGTACGGCTCCGGCCTCCCCATCATCGACAACTCCCAACTCGACGTCCCCGAAACCGCCCAGGTCCTGAACGAGGTCCTCTCCCGCTCGATAGCGAGCCCGCCGAGCTGGTAGCGCCCCGAAGGGGCGCGGGGAACGGCGCGAGAAGCCCCACCGGCCCGCAGCCGCCCCACGACGGCACCCCCGACCCGGTAGGCGCACCAAGGACACACCCCCGCATCCCCACTCGGCCTCTCCCAGGCGGCGCCCCCGCGGCGGAGCCCATACGCTCGGGGCATGTCAGAGGTGTACGCGGCCCGCCGGACGCGCCTACGGGAACGCTGCAACGCGGGCGGCAGCGCGGCGGCGCTCGTCTCCCGGCCCGCCAACGTGCGCTATCTCGCGGGCGCCGCCCCGCACGGCGCCGTGCTGCTCCTCGGCAAGACCGAGGACGTGCTGGTCTGCTCCGGACCGCTGGACGACCGGCCGGCCCAGGCCAGGCCCGACGAGTCGCTCCCGGTACGGGCGCTGCCGGGACCCGGCGGTGACGCCGCCGTCGCGGCGACTGGCTTCGCCGCGGCCCAGGGCGCCGAGTCCCTCGCCACCGAGGACCACCACCTCACCGTCGTCCGGCACCGCGCCATGCGCTCCGTCGCACCCCGGCTGCGCCTGACCGACCTGGGCCAGGCGGTCGAGCAGCTCCGGGTGGTCAAGGACGAGGAGGAGATCTCCTGCCTGCGCATCGGCGCCGAGATCGCCGACCAGGCCCTCGGGGAACTCCTGGAGTCCATCCTGGTCGGCCGCACCGAGCGGCATCTCGCCCTGGAGCTGGAGCGCCGCCTGGTCGACCACGGCGCCGACGGCCCCGCCTTCCCCACCTCCGTGGGCACCGGCCCCAACTCGGGGCGCCGCGGCCACCGCCCCACCGACCGGCGCGTGGAGGAGGGCGACTTCCTCTCGGTCTGCCTGGGCGCGACCTACCGCGGCTACCGCTGCGAGATCGGTCGTACGTTCGTCATCGGCACCTCGCCGGCCGACTGGCAGATCGAGCTGTACGACCTCGTCTTCTCCGCCCAGCGGGCCGGACGGGAGGCGCTCGCACCCGGTGCCGCCTGCCGTGACGTGGACCGGGCCGCCCGCCAGGCGCTGGACTCGGCGGGGTACGGTGAGCACCTCCCGGCGCTCACCGGGCACGGCGTCGGACTCGAAATCGACGAGGACCCGCAGTTGGCTCCTGCGGCCATGGGTAAACTGGACGCTTGTGTGCCGGTCACCGTCGAACCGGGGGTCCACCTCCCGGGCCGGGGCGGGGTCCGGATCGATGACACGCTCGTCGTGCGCCCCGAGGCGGACGGCGGACCCGAGCTACTCACCATCACGACCAAGGAGCTGCTCGCGCTCTAGCCTCGCGCTCGTGCGTACGCTCCGGGGTCGTCCACGTCAGTCCAGTCCAGGAGATTCCGCAACCGTGGCTTCCACGAACGACCTCAAGAACGGCATGGTGCTCAAGCTCGAAGGCGGCCAGCTCTGGTCCGTCGTCGAGTTCCAGCACGTCAAGCCCGGCAAGGGCCCGGCCTTCGTGCGCACCAAGCTCAAGAACGTGCTTTCCGGCAAGGTCGTCGACAAGACCTTCAACGCCGGCGTCAAGGTCGAGACGGCCACTGTCGACAAGCGTGACATGCAGTTCTCGTACATGGACGGCGACTACTTCGTCTTCATGGACATGGAGACCTACGACCAGCTGCACGTCGACCGCAAGGCCGTCGGCGACGCCGCCAACTTCCTCATCGAGGGCTTCGAGGCGACCGTCGCGCAGCACGAGGGCGAGGTGCTCTTCGTCGAGCTGCCCGCCGCCGTCGAGCTGACCATCCAGGAGACCGAGCCGGGCGTCCAGGGCGACCGCTCCACCGGCGGCACCAAGCCCGCCATCCTGGAGACCGGTCACCAGATCAACGTCCCGCTCTTCATCACCACCGGTGAGAAGATCAAGGTCGACACCCGCTCCAGCGACTACCTCGGCCGGGTGAACAGCTAACCGTGGCTGCTCGCAACACGGCCCGCAAGCGCGCCTTCCAGATCCTCTTCGAGGGTGATCAGCGCGGCGCCGACGTCCTGACGGTGCTCGCCGACTGGGTCCGGCACTCCCGGTCCGACACCCGGCAGCCGCCGGTGAGCGAGTACACGATGGAGCTGGTCGAGGGCTACGCCGCCCACGCCGAGCGCATCGACGAGCTGATCGCGCAGTACGCGGTCGGCTGGACGCTCGACCGGATGCCCGTCGTCGACCGCAACATCCTGCGCCTGGGCGCGTACGAACTCGTCTGGGTCGACGCGACTCCGGACGCGGTCGTCCTGGACGAGATGGTGCAGCTGGCGAAGGAGTTCTCCACGGACGACTCGCCCGCGTTCGTGAACGGCCTGCTCGGCCGGCTGAAGGATCTGAAGCCCTCGCTGCGTCGTGACTCCGCAGGTGGCGCGTAGGACCCCTGGGTGTGCTGAGCTCCCGGACGTGACAAAGCCGCCGGGGTGGCCGGAACCAATCGGTTCCGGCCACCCCGGCGGCACGTTTCTGCTGCGGAGTGCGGGGCTCAGAGCTCGTCGTGGGACGCCACCGCGCGGCGCGCGTCCGCGTCCAGGACGCCCCAGCTGATCAGCTGCTCGGTCAGGACCGAGGGCGACTGGTCGTAGATGACGGCGAGTGTACGCAGGTCGTCCTGGCGGATCGAGAGCACCTTGCCGTTGTAGTCACCGCGCTGCGACTGGATGGTCGCCGCGTAACGCTGGAGGGGGCCCGCCTTCTCGGCCGGCACCGTGGCCAGCCGCTCCAGGTCCAGGACCAGCTTCGGCGGCGGCTCGGCGGCACCGCCCGGGGTGGTGCCCGGCAGCAGCTCCTGCACGGGAACGCCGTAGAAGTCCGCCAACTCGGCGAGGCGCTGCACGGTCACGGCACGGTCGCCGCGCTCGTACGAACCGACCACGACGGCCTTCCAGCGGCCCTGGGACTTCTCCTCGACACCGTGGAGGGAAAGGCCCTGCTGGGTGCGGATGGCCCGGAGCTTGGCCCCGAGCTGTTTGGCGTATTCGCTGGACATATGGCTCCCCGGACAAGGTGTCGACGCGGCAGGCTCTGTCTGCCGGCTCGCGCGGCTGGTAACTCACTGTGAGGTTACGCAGCGTTACTCTCCTGCGTCAAGCCGAATGGGCCGCACCGACTCTTCCGTGGTATCCGCCATCCATTGCTCCGAGCGGGTGACACGGATGCGGCAGAAGAGTGACATGGGGGTGTCGGGGGCGCCGCCAGTGCGGTCGTGTGTGCCTGCTACCGTAGGTGGCGCATATCCGACGTCCTTTAAGATCCGTCCCGTGAGGCGGAGAAGGGGGTCCGTTTCCCATGGACAAGCAGGACACGCAGGACGCACGACCCGTCCTGGAGGGGCCCGACATCGCACGGGTCCTGACCCGCATCGCCCACGAGATCGTCGAGCGCGCCAAGGGCGCCGACGACGTGGTGCTCCTCGGCATCCCGACCAGAGGCGTCTTCCTCGCCCGGCGGCTGGCCGACAAGCTGGAGCAGATCACCGAACGCAAGATGCCGGTCGGCTCGCTCGACATCACCATGTACCGCGACGACCTGCGCATGCACCCGCCGCGCGCCCTGGCCCGCACCGAGATCCCCGGTGACGGCATCGACGGCCGCCTGGTCGTCCTCGTCGACGACGTGCTCTTCTCCGGCCGCACCATCCGGGCCGCCCTCGACGCGCTGGGCGACATCGGCCGCCCGCGCGCGGTGCAGCTCGCGGTCCTCGTCGACCGGGGCCACCGCGAACTGCCCATCCGCGCCGACTACGTCGGCAAGAACCTCCCGACGTCGCTGCGGGAGACGGTCAAGGTCCAGCTTGCCGAGGAGGACGGTCGGGACACCGTGCTGCTCGGTGCCAAGCCGGCCGCCCCGGGCGCCCACCCCTAGCGCCGCGCGTACGCACCCAGCCGTGCCGTACGCCCCGTCGGCGCGCCCCCGCGCGTGCCGGGCCGCCCGAATTATCCCGCTCTTCCGCATGACTCGCCCTACGGAGCCTGACAGATGCAGCGTCATCTCATCTCGGCCGCCGACCTCACCCGCGACGACGCCGTCCTGATCCTCGACACCGCCGAGGAGATGGCCCGGGTCGCGGACCGGCCGATCAAGAAACTGCCGACCCTGCGCGGCCGTACCGTCGTCAACCTCTTCTTCGAGGACTCCACCCGGACCCGGATCTCCTTCGAGGCCGCCGAGAAGCGCCTGTCCGCGGACGTCATCAACTTCACCGCCAAGGGATCCAGCGTCTCCAAGGGCGAGTCCCTCAAGGACACCGCCCAGACCCTGGAGGCCATGGGCGTCGACGCGGTCGTCATCCGGCACGGCGCCTCCGGCGCCCCGTACCGGCTGGCCACCTCCGGGTGGATCGACGCGGCCGTGGTCAACGCCGGCGACGGCACCCACCAGCACCCCACCCAGGCCCTCCTCGACGCCTTCACGATGCGCCGCCGCCTGGTCGGCCGCGACGCCGGACTCGGCAAGGACCTGAACGGCCGCCGGATCACCCTGGTCGGCGACATCCTGCACAGCAGGGTCGCCCGCTCCAACGTCGACCTGCTGCACACCCTCGGCGCCGAGGTCACCCTTGTCGCCCCGCCGACCCTGCTGCCGGTCGGCGTCGAGACCTGGCCCTGCGAGGTCTCCTACGACCTCGACTCGACGCTCCCCAAGTCCGACGCGGTGATGCTGCTGCGCGTGCAGCGCGAGCGCATGAACGCCGCCTTCTTCCCGACCGAGCGCGAGTACTCCCGCCGCTACGGCCTCGACGGCGAACGCATGGCGAAGATGCCCGACCACGCCATCGTGATGCACCCCGGCCCGATGGTCCGCGGCATGGAGATCACCGCCGAGGTCGCCGACTCCGACCGCTGCACCGTCGTCGAGCAGGTCACCAACGGCGTCTCCATCCGGATGGCCGTCCTGTACCTGCTGCTCGGCGGCAACGAGCCCGCCGTCACCCACGCCCGCACCACCGAGGAGAAGTAAGACACATGAGCAAGATCCTTATCCGTGGTGCGAAGGTGCTCGGCGGCGAGCCGCAGGACGTGCTGATCGACGGCGCGACCATCGCCGAGGTCGGTACCGGACTGTCCGCCGACGGCGCCGAGGTCGTCGAGGCGGGCGGCAAGGTGCTGCTGCCGGGTCTGGTCGACCTCCACACCCACCTGCGCGAACCCGGCCGCGAGGACTCCGAGACCGTCCTCACCGGCACCCGCGCGGCCGCGAGCGGCGGCTACACCAACGTCTTCGCCATGGCCAACACCTTCCCCGTCGCCGACACCGCCGGCGTCGTCGAGCAGGTCTGGCGGCTCGGCCAGGAATCCGGCTACTGCGACGTGCAGCCCATCGGCGCCGTGACCGTCGGCCTGGAGGGCGCCAAGCTCGCCGAGCTGGGCGCCATGCACGAGTCCGCGGCCGGCGTCACCGTCTTCTCCGACGACGGCAAGTGCGTCCACGACGCCGTGATCATGCGCCGCGCGCTGGAGTACGTGAAGGCCTTCAACGGCGTCGTCGCCCAGCACGCCCAGGAGCCCCGCCTCACCGAGGGCGCCCAGATGAACGAGGGCGTCGTCTCCGCCGAGCTGGGCCTCGGCGGCTGGCCGGCGGTGGCCGAGGAGTCGGTCATCGCGCGGGACGTGCTGCTCGCCGAGCACGTCGGCTCCCGCGTCCACATCTGCCACCTGTCGACCGCCGGGTCCGTCGAGATCGTCCGCTGGGCCAAGTCCCGCGGCATCGACGTCACCGCCGAGGTCACCCCGCACCACCTGCTCCTCACCGACGAGCTGGTCCGGTCGTACAACCCGGTCTACAAGGTGAACCCGCCGCTGCGCACCGAGCGTGACGTCCTGGCGCTGCGCGAGGCGCTCGCCGACGGCACGATCGACATCGTCGCCACCGACCACGCCCCGCACCCGCACGAGGACAAGGACTGCGAGTGGGCCGCAGCCGCCATGGGGATGGTGGGCCTGGAGACCGCGCTGTCGGTGGTCCAGGAGACCATGGTGGACACGGGCCTGCTGGACTGGGCCGGCGTCGCCGACCGGATGTCCGTCAAGCCCGCGCAGATCGGACAGGCCACCGGACACGGCCGTCCCGTCTCGGCTGGTGAGCCCGCCAACCTCACCCTCGTCGACACGGAATACCGTGGCCAGGTGGACCCCGCGGGCTTCGCCTCGCGCAGCCGCAACACCCCGTACGAGGGTCGTGAGCTGCCGGGCCGTGTGACGCACACGTGGCTGCGGGGCAAGGCCACGCTCGTCGACGGGAAGCTCACGTGACACCTGTAATCCTGCTGGCCGCCGAGAAGGAATCGGCGGAAGTGACCGACTGGGCCGCCCGCGTCGGCTGGGTCGTCGGCCTCGGACTGTTCGTCGCGCTCGTCTACTGGCTGATGCGCGAGGGCTGGAAGTGGCGCGGCACCCTCCAGGGCGACCTGCCCGAACTGCCCAGCGCGCCCGACGACCCCGGTCCGGCGAGACTGGTACTGAGCGGCCGCTACCACGGCTCCACCACCGCCGGGCAGTGGCTGGACCGCATCGTGGCGCACGGCCTGGGCACCCGCAGCCGGGTCGAGCTCACCCTGACGGACGCGGGACTGGACGTCGTACGCCCCGGCGCGGCCGACTTCTTCGTCCCCGTCGCCGCACTGCGCGAGGCCCGGCTCGACAAGGGCATCGCGGGCAAGGTCCTCACCGAGGGCGGCCTGCTCGTCGTCACCTGGGCGCACGGCGACAAGCTGATCGACTCCGGCTTCCGCTCCGACCACGCGGCCGAGCACAACGAGTGGGTCGAAACACTGAACGACATGATCAACAAGACGGAAACGGAAGGCGCACGATGACGACCTCCACCAGGGGAGTTGACAGGACTCCCGCCGTACTCGTCCTGGAGGACGGCCGGACCTTCCGCGGCCGCGCCTACGGGGCCGTGGGGGCCACCTTCGGCGAAGCCGTGTTCTCCACCGGCATGACCGGCTACCAGGAGACCCTCACCGACCCGTCGTACCACCGCCAGGTCGTCGTCATGACCGCCCCGCACGTCGGGAACACCGGGGTCAACGACGAGGACATGGAGTCCAGGAAGATCTGGGTCGCCGGCTACGTCGTCCGCGACCCCGCGCGCGTGCCCTCGAACTGGCGCTCCACCCGCTCCCTCGACGAGGAGCTGGCCGCCCAGGGCGTCGTCGGCATCTCCGGCATCGACACCCGCGCCCTCACCCGCCACCTGCGCGAGCGCGGCGCCATGCGGGTCGGCATCTTCTCCGGCCACGCGCTGCCCGACGAGGGCACCATGCTCGCCGAGGTCCGTCAGGCCCCCGAGATGAGCGGCGCCGACCTCTCCGCCGAGGTCGCCACCACCGAGGCGTACGTCGTCCCGGCGATCGGCGAGAAGAAGTACACCGTCGCCGCCATCGACCTCGGGATCAAGGGCATGACCCCGCACCGCATGGCCGAGCGGGGCATCGAGGTGCACGTGCTGCCCGCCACGGCCACCGTCGAGGACGTCTACGCCGTCAACCCGGACGGCGTCTTCTTCTCCAACGGCCCCGGCGACCCGGCCACCGCCGACCACCCGGTCTCCGTCATGCGGGGCGTCCTGGAGCGCGGCACGCCGCTCTTCGGCATCTGCTTCGGCAACCAGATCCTGGGCCGCGCGCTCGGCTTCGGCACCTTCAAGCTGAAGTACGGCCACCGCGGCATCAACCAGCCGGTGCAGGACCGTACGACCGGCAAGGTCGAGGTCACCGCGCACAACCACGGCTTCGCCGTAGACGCCCCGCTCGACCGGGTCTCCGACACCCCCTACGGCCGCGCCGAGGTCTCCCACGTCTGCCTGAACGACAACGTGGTGGAGGGCCTCCAGCTCCTCGACCGGCCGGCCTTCAGCGTCCAGTACCACCCCGAGGCCGCCGCCGGCCCGCACGACGCCGCCTACCTGTTCGACCGCTTCACGTCTTTGATGAGCACAGCTTTGATGGAGGGCCAGCGTGCCTAAGCGCACCGATATCCAGTCCGTCCTGGTCATCGGCTCCGGCCCGATCGTCATCGGCCAGGCCGCCGAGTTCGACTACTCAGGCACCCAGGCGTGCCGCGTGCTCAAGGCCGAGGGCCTGCGCGTCATCCTGGTGAACTCCAACCCCGCGACGATCATGACCGACCCGGAGATCGCCGACGCCACCTACGTCGAGCCGATCACCCCCGAGTTCGTCGAGAAGATCATCGCCAAGGAGCGCCCCGACGCGCTCCTGCCGACGCTCGGCGGCCAGACCGCCCTCAACACCGCGATCTCCATGCACGACCAGGGCGTGCTGGAGAAGTACGGCGTCGAACTGATCGGCGCCAACGTCGAGGCGATCAACAAGGGCGAGGACCGCGACCTCTTCAAGGGCGTCGTCGAGGAGGTCCGCAAGAAGATCGGGCACGGCGAGTCCGCCCGCTCCTACATCTGCCACTCCATGGACGACGTCCTCAAGGGCGTCGACGCGCTCGGCGGCTACCCGGTCGTCGTCCGCCCCTCCTTCACCATGGGCGGCGCCGGCTCCGGCTTCGCCCACGACGAGGAGGAACTGCGCCGCATCGCCGGACAGGGCCTCACCCTCTCGCCGACCACCGAGGTGCTCCTGGAGGAGTCCATCCTCGGCTGGAAGGAGTACGAGCTGGAGCTGATGCGCGACAAGCACGACAACGTGGTGGTCGTCTGCTCCATCGAGAACTTCGACCCCATGGGCGTGCACACCGGCGACTCGATCACCGTCGCGCCCGCGATGACCCTGACCGACCGCGAGTACCAGGTGCTGCGCGACGTCGGCATCGCGATCATCCGCGAGGTCGGCGTCGACACCGGCGGCTGCAACATCCAGTTCGCGGTGAACCCCGAGGACGGTCGCGTGATCGTCATCGAGATGAACCCGCGCGTGTCGCGCTCCTCGGCGCTCGCCTCCAAGGCGACCGGCTTCCCGATCGCCAAGATCGCCGCCAAGCTGGCCGTCGGCTACACGCTCGACGAGATCCCGAACGACATCACGCGCGAGACCCCGGCCTCCTTCGAGCCGACCCTCGACTACGTGGTCGTCAAGGCCCCGCGCTTCGCCTTCGAGAAGTTCCCGCAGGCCGACTCCACCCTCACCACCACCATGAAGTCGGTCGGCGAGGCCATGGCCATCGGCCGCAACTTCACCGAGGCCTTCCAGAAGGCCCTGCGCTCGCTGGAGAAGAAGGGCAGCCAGTTCACCTTCGTCGGCGAGACGGGCGACAAGGCCGAGCTGCTGCGCGAGGCCGTCCGGCCCACCGACGGCCGCATCAACCTGGTCATGCAGGCCATCCGCGCGGGCGCCACGCCCGAGGAGGTCTTCGAGTACACGAAGATCGACCCCTGGTTCGTCGACCAGCTCTTCCTGATCAAGGAGACCGCCGACGAGCTGGCCGCGGCGCCCGAGCTGACCGCCGACCTGCTCGCCGAGGCCAAGCGGCACGGCTTCTCCGACCAGCAGGTCGGCGAGATCCGCGGCCTGCGCGAGGACGTCGTCCGCGAGGTCCGGCACGCGCTCGGCATCCGCCCGGTCTACAAGACGGTCGACACCTGCGCCGCCGAGTTCGCCGCGAAGACGCCGTACTTCTACTCCTCCTACGACGAGGAGACCGAGGTCGCGCCGCGCGAGAAGCCGGCCGTCATCATCCTGGGCTCCGGCCCGAACCGCATCGGCCAGGGCATCGAGTTCGACTACTCCTGCGTCCACGCCTCCTTCGCGCTCAGCGACGCCGGGTACGAGACCGTGATGGTCAACTGCAACCCGGAGACCGTCTCCACCGACTACGACACCTCCGACCGGCTGTACTTCGAGCCGCTCACCCTGGAGGACGTCCTGGAGATCGTCCACGCGGAGCAGCAGGCCGGCCCGGTCGCCGGTGTCGTCGTCCAGCTCGGCGGTCAGACCCCGCTCGGCCTGTCGCAGGCGCTCAAGGACAACGGCGTGCCGGTCGTCGGCACCTCGCCCGAGGCCATCCACGCAGCCGAGGACCGCGGCGCCTTCGGCCGGGTCCTCGCGGAGGCGGGCCTGCCCGCCCCCAAGCACGGCACCGCCACCACCTTCGCCGAGGCCAAGGGCATCGCCGACGAGATCGGCTACCCCGTCCTGGTGCGGCCCTCCTACGTCCTCGGCGGACGCGGCATGGAGATCGTCTACGACGAGACCCGCCTGGAGGCGTACATCGCCGAGTCGACCGAGATCAGCCCCTCCCGGCCGGTCCTCGTCGACCGGTTCCTGGACGACGCGATCGAGATCGACGTCGACGCGCTGTACGACGGCGAGGAGCTGTACCTCGGCGGCGTCATGGAGCACATCGAGGAGGCCGGCATCCACTCCGGCGACTCGGCGTGCGCCCTGCCCCCGATCACGCTCGGCGGCTTCGACATCAAGCGGCTGCGGGCCTCCACCGAGGGCATCGCCAAGGGCGTCGGCGTGCGCGGCCTGATCAACATCCAGTTCGCCCTGGCCGGGGACATCCTGTACGTCCTGGAGGCCAACCCGCGCGCGTCCCGCACGGTCCCCTTCACCTCGAAGGCGACCGCGGTGCCGCTGGCCAAGGCCGCCGCCCGCATCTCGCTGGGCGCGACCATCGCCGAGCTGCGCGCCGAGGGCCTGCTCCCGGCCACCGGCGACGGCGGCGAGCTGCCGCTGGACGCGCCGATCTCCGTCAAGGAGGCCGTGATGCCGTGGTCCCGCTTCCGGGACATCCACGGCCGCGGCGTCGACACCGTCCTCGGCCCGGAGATGCGCTCCACCGGCGAGGTCATGGGCATCGACTCGGTCTTCGGCACGGCCTACGCCAAGTCGCAGGCCGGCGCGTACGGCCCGCTGCCCACGAAGGGGCGTGCCTTCATCTCGGTCGCCAACCGGGACAAGCGCTCGATGATCTTCCCGGCCCGCGAGCTGGTCGCCCACGGCTTCGAGCTGATGGCCACCTCCGGCACCGCCGAGGTCCTCAAGCGCAACGGCATCAACGCCACGGTGGTCCGCAAGCAGTCCGAGGGCCCCGGCCCCAACGGCGAGAAGACCATCGTCCAGCTCATCCACGACGGCGCCGTCGACCTCATCGTCAACACCCCGTACGGCACCGGCGGCCGCCTCGACGGCTACGACATCCGTACGGCCGCCGTGGCCCGCTCCGTGCCCTGCCTGACCACCGTCCAGGCACTGGCGGCGGCGGTCCAGGGCATCGACGCCCTCAACCACGGAGACGTGGGAGTGCGCTCGCTCCAGGAACACGCGGAATTCCTGACCGCGGCCCGCGACTAGCGGCCCGAAGAGGGGGACACCGGAAACGGTGTCCCCCTCTTCATGAGCCGGCCCTCTCCTTCATGAGCCACCGCCCCCAGAGGCGTCACGAGGACACATGTACACGATCTTCTTCAAGCTCTTCTTCTCCCGCATGGACCCGGAGCAGGCCCACCACCTGGCCTTCCGCTGGATCCGGCTGGCCGCACGCGTCCCCGTGCTGCGCACCTTCGCCGCCGCCGCGCTCGCGCCCCGCCACAAGGAACTGCGCACCGAGGCCCTGGGCCTGCGCATGCACGGACCCTTCGGGCTCGCCGCCGGGTTCGACAAGAACGCCGTCGCCGTCGACGGCATGGCGATGCTCGGCTTCGACCACGTCGAGATCGGCACCGTGACCGGGGAGCCGCAGCCCGGCAACCCCAAGAAGCGGCTGTTCCGGCTGGTGGGCGACCGGGCGCTGATCAACCGGATGGGCTTCAACAACGACGGCTCGCTGGCCGTGGCCGCCCGCCTGGCCTCCCGCACGCCCGTCTTCCCGACGGTCGTCGGCGTCAACATCGGCAAGACCAAGGCCGTCCCGGAGGAGGAGGCGGTCGGCGACTACGTGAAGTCCGCCGAACGGCTCGCCCCGCACGCCGACTACCTGGTCGTCAACGTCTCCTCCCCGAACACGCCCGGGCTGCGCAACCTCCAGGCCACCGAGGCGCTGCGTCCGCTCCTGACGGCGGTCCGCGAGGCCGCCGACCGCGCCGTCACCGCACGGCGCGTCCCGCTCCTGGTGAAGATCGCGCCGGACCTCGCCGACGAGGACGTGGACGCCGTCGCCGACCTGGCCGTGGAGCTGGGCCTGGACGGCATCATCGCCACCAACACCACCATCGCGCGCGAGGGCCTGGGCCTGACCTCCTCACCCGTCCTCGTGCGGGAGACCGGCGGCCTGTCCGGCGCGCCCCTCAAGGCGCGCTCCCTGGAGGTCCTGCGCCGCCTGTACGGGCGCGTGGGCGACCGGATCACCCTGGTGGGCGTCGGCGGCGTGGAGAACGCCGAGGACGCCTGGCAGCGCATCCTGGCCGGGGCCACGCTGGTCCAGGGCTACAGCGCGTTCATCTACGAGGGCCCGTTCTGGGGCCGTGCCATCCACAAGGGGCTCGCCGCGCGGCTGCGGCAGAGCCCCTACGCCACCCTCGCCGACGCGGTCGGCGCCGACGTGAGGAAGCCCCGATGACCCGCACGACGGTACTCGAGCCCTTCGGCGCCCGGCTGCGCCGCGCGATGGACGAGCGCGGCCCGCTGTGCGTCGGCATCGACCCGCACGCCTCCCTGCTCGCCGAGTGGGGGCTGGGCGACGACGTGACCGGTCTGGAGCGCTTCAGCCGCACCGTGGTCGAGGCGACGGCGGACCGGGTGGCCGTGCTCAAGCCGCAGAGCGCCTTCTTCGAGCGCTTCGGTTCGCGCGGCGTCGCCGTCCTGGAGAAGTCCGTCGAGGAGGCGCGTGCGGCCGGGGCCCTGGTGGTCATGGACGCCAAGCGCGGCGACATCGGCTCGACCATGGCGGCCTACGCGGAGTCCTTCCTGCACAAGGACGCGCCGCTGTTCTCGGACGCGCTGACGGTCTCGCCCTACCTCGGCTACGGCTCGCTGAGGCCGGCCGTCGACCTGGCGCGCGAGAGCGGTGCCGGTCTGTTCGTGCTGGCGCTGACCTCGAACCCGGAGGGCGGCGAGGTCCAGCACGCGGTCCGGTCCGACGGGCGCAGCGTGGGGGCGACGATGCTCGCGCACCTCGCCGCCGAGAACGCGGGGGAGGAGCCCCTCGGCTCCTTCGGGGCGGTGGTCGGCGCCACCCTCGGCGACCTGTCGGCGTACGACCTGGACGTCAACGGCCCGCTCCTCGCGCCCGGCATCGGCGCCCAGGGAGCGACCCCGGCGGACCTGCCGCGCGTGTTCGGCGCGGCGGTGCGCAACGTGGTGCCGAATGTCAGCAGGGGTGTGCTTCGTCACGGTCCGGACGCATCCGCCCTGCGCACGGCCGTGGAGCGCTTCACCGACGAGGTGAGAGCCGCTCTGGCGGCGGCCTAGGACGCCGAGACCTTGGATACATCCTCAAATCCGAGGCATTATGTCCCTAATGTCCGGCCTCACGGAGGCTGACCAGGACTTTTCCGCTGTTCTCGCTGACTCTGGCGGACTTGACCGCTAGTCTCCGTCGAGAGTCGGCGGGCAAGCGTGTTGCTCGTGGCTCGCCAGGTGTGGGGCGACTAGGTTCCTCACCGGTCCGTATCCGACAGTTCGACATCCGAGGTGACGTAGGCGTGGCTCTTCCGCCCCTTACCCCTGAACAGCGCGCAGCCGCGCTCGAAAAGGCCGCCGCGGCTCGCCGGGAGCGGGCCGAGGTCAAGAATCGACTCAAGCACTCCGGCGCCTCCCTCCACGAGGTCATCAAGCAGGGTCAGGAGAACGACGTCATCGGCAAGATGAAGGTCTCCGCCCTCCTCGAGTCCCTGCCGGGCGTGGGCAAGGTCCGCGCCAAGCAGATCATGGAGCGTCTGGGCATCTCCGAGAGCCGCCGCGTGCGCGGTCTCGGGTCCAACCAGATCGCCTCCCTGGAGCGTGAGTTCGGCAGCACCGGCAGCTGAGTCCGGACCACTCCGGGATTGCTGGAATAATCGCTGGCATGGCTGCAACACCCCGGGGGACGTCCCCCGTACCCCCGGACGCACGTCCGCGGCTGACCGTGCTCTCCGGCCCCTCGGGGGTCGGCAAGAGCACGGTCGTCGCCCATATGCGCAAGGAACACCCCGAGGTATGGCTGTCGGTCTCGGCGACGACCCGCCGGCCCCGCCCGGGCGAGCAGCACGGTGTCCACTACTTCTTCGTCACCGACGAGGAGATGGACAAGCTGATCGCCAACGGGGAGCTGCTGGAGTGGGCCGAGTTCGCCGGCAACCGCTACGGCACGCCGCGCGCTGCGGTACTGGAGCGCCTGGAGGCCGGTGAGCCGGTGCTCCTGGAGATCGACCTCCAGGGCGCACGGCAGGTCCGCGCCTCCATGCCCGAGGCCCAGCTGGTGTTCCTGGCCCCGCCCTCCTGGGAGGAGCTGGTGCGCCGGCTCACCGGGCGCGGCACCGAACCGCCGGACGTGATCGAGCGCCGCCTCGACACGGCCAAGGTCGAACTGGCGGCCGAGCCGGAGTTCGACCAGACGCTGGTCAACACCTCCGTCGAGGACGTGGCGCGCGAGCTGCTAGCCTTGACGAACGTCGTGTGATCGTTACTGGTCACCCTGACTGAATCTTTCCCATCCATCGGAAGGTAGAGCGTGTCCTCTTCCATCTCCGCGCCCGAGGGCATCATCAACCCGCCGATCGACGAGCTCCTCGAGGCCACGGACTCGAAGTACAGCCTCGTGATCTACGCGGCCAAGCGTGCCCGCCAGATCAACGCGTACTACTCGCAGCTCGGTGAGGGTCTCCTCGAGTACGTCGGTCCGCTCGTCGACACCCACGTGCACGAGAAGCCGCTCTCGATCGCCCTGCGCGAGATCAACGCGGGGCTGCTGACCTCCGAGGCCATCGAGGGTCCGGCGCAGTAGTACCGGCGACATCGGCGGTAGTATTTTCAGCCTGAAGCTGACTTTTCCACAGGCCCGGCAGCCCGACTGTCGGGCCTGTGGTGTGTCATGGGTCGTAAGCGTTATCCGAGTCGGGGAGAGACGGTGGACAAGCCCAAGGTCGTTCTGGGGGTCAGTGGCGGCATCGCCGCGTACAAGGCCTGTGAGCTGCTGCGCAGGTTCACGGAGTCGGGACACGAGGTCCGGGTCGTCCCCACCGCCTCCGCCCTGCACTTCGTCGGCGCCGCCACGTGGTCCGCCCTGTCCGGAAACCCCGTGTCGACCGAGGTGTGGGACGACGTCCACGAGGTCCCGCACGTGCGCATCGGCCAGCACGCCGACCTGGTCGTCGTCGCGCCCGCCACCGCCGACATGCTGGCCAAGGCGGCCCACGGCCTCGCCGACGACCTCCTCACCAACACCCTCCTGACGGCCCGCTGCCCGGTCGTCTTCGCCCCCGCCATGCACACCGAGATGTGGGAGCACCCGGCCACCCAGGAGAACGTGGCGACACTGCGCCGCCGCGGCGCCGTCGTCGTCGAACCGGCCGTCGGCCGCCTTACCGGCGTCGACACCGGCAAGGGGCGGCTGCCCGACCCCGGCGAGATCTTCGAGGTCTGCCGCCGGGTACTGGCCCGGGGCGCGCGGGAGCCGGACCTCGCCGGACGGCACGTCGTGGTCAGCGCCGGCGGCACCCGGGAGCCCCTCGACCCGGTCCGGTTCCTGGGCAACCGCTCCTCCGGCAAGCAGGGCTACGCCCTCGCCCGCACCGCCGCCGCGCGCGGGGCCCGCGTCACCCTGCTCTCGGCGAACCCGTCGCTCCCGGACCCGGCCGGCGTGGACGTGGTCCCGGTGGGCACCGCTGTGGAGCTGCGCGAGGCGGTGCTGCGGGCCGCCGCGGACGCGGACGCCGTCGTCATGGCCGCGGCGGTCGCCGACTTCCGCCCGGCCTCCTACGCCACCGGAAAGATCAAGAAGAAGGACGGCCAGGAACCGGAGCCGATCGCGCTGGTGCGGAATCCGGACATCCTCGCCGAGGTCTCCGGCAGCCGGGGCCGCCCGGGCCAGGTGGTCGTCGGCTTCGCCGCCGAGACCGACGACGTCCTCGCCAACGGTCGGGCGAAGCTGAAACGCAAGGGCTGCGACCTTCTCGTGGTCAACGAGGTGGGGGAGCGCAAGACCTTCGGCGCGGAGGAGAACGAGGCCGTCGTCCTCGGCGCCGACGGCAGCGAGACCCTCGTCCCGCACGGCCCCAAGGAGGACCTGGCCGAAACGGTGTGGGACCTCGTGGCCGAGCGACTCGCCTGAATGAGCCATTCGGCCGGGCGGTCCGCGCGAACCCCGCCCATTCGAGCGTGGCGGCCCTGGCCAAGGCCGCCTCGTTCTGGGCAGAATGCCCGTGCCGCAGGTCACAGCCCTTCCGAGAGCTGAGACGGGTGAGTCCGCGGCCGAGCGTGACCGATAAACTGTTCCTTGGACGTCGCCGGGTGCAGCTCCCCGTGCCGTCCGCCAATGATCAGCCAGCAGCCGCTGCAACCCCAGGGAGCGTTGTGTCCCGTCGCCTGTTCACCTCGGAGTCCGTGACCGAAGGTCACCCCGACAAGATCGCTGACCAGATCAGCGACACCATTCTCGACGCGCTTCTGCGCGAGGACCCGACCTCTCGGGTCGCCGTCGAAACCCTGATCACCACCGGTCTGGTGCACGTGGCCGGAGAGGTCACCACCAAGGCCTACGCGGACATCGCCACCCTCGTCCGCGGCAAGATCCTGGAGATCGGCTACGACTCCTCGAAGAAGGGCTTCGACGGCGCGTCCTGCGGCGTCTCGGTCTCGATCGGCGCCCAGTCCCCGGACATCGCGCAGGGCGTCGACACGGCCTACGAGAACCGGGTCGAGGGCGACGAGGACGAGCTGGACCGGCAGGGCGCCGGCGACCAGGGCCTGATGTTCGGCTACGCGTCCGACGAGACGCCGACCCTCATGCCGCTGCCCGTCTTCCTGGCGCACCGCCTCTCCAAGCGCCTCTCCGAGGTCCGCAAGAACGGGACCATCCCGTACCTGCGCCCCGACGGCAAGACCCAGGTCACCATCGAGTACGACGGCGACAAGGCCGTCCGCCTCGACACCGTCGTGGTCTCCTCCCAGCACGCCAGCGACATCGACCTGGAGTCGCTGCTCGCTCCCGACATCAAGGAGTTCGTCGTCGAGCCGGAGCTGAAGGCGCTCCTCGACGACGGCATCAAGCTGGACACGGAGAACTACCGGCTCCTGGTCAACCCCACCGGCCGCTTCGAGATCGGCGGCCCGATGGGCGACGCCGGCCTCACCGGCCGCAAGATCATCATCGACACGTACGGCGGCATGGCCCGCCACGGCGGCGGCGCCTTCTCCGGCAAGGACCCGTCCAAGGTCGACCGCTCCGCCGCCTACGCCATGCGCTGGGTCGCCAAGAACGTCGTCGCCGCGGGCCTCGCCGCCCGCTGCGAGGTCCAGGTGGCCTACGCCATCGGCAAGGCCGAGCCGGTGGGCCTCTTCGTGGAGACCTTCGGCACCGCCAAGATCGACCCCGAGAAGATCGAGAAGGCGATCGACGAGGTCTTCGACCTCCGTCCCGCCGCGATCATCCGCGACCTCGACCTGCTCCGCCCGATCTACGCCCAGACCGCGGCGTACGGCCACTTCGGCCGTGAGCTGGCGGACTTCACCTGGGAGCGCACCGACCGCGTGGACGCGCTGCGCAAGGCGGCGGGGCTCTAGGACGCCCGGAGCGCCACGCCAGCAGGCGCGGACGCCTCCTTCGCACGTCACGAGGCCCGGTGTCCCGACGGGGGCGCCGGGCCCCGGCGCGTTCCGGGGCGGCGTCGGGCCGGTACCGGGACGGTGTGATCACGGGCGCCCACGGTTGTCAGTGGCCTTTGCGAGAATGCAGGCGTGAGCAGCGAGAACGGACCGGCGGAGGGCGGCGCGCAGGACGCGCCGCCCGAGCAGCTCGCGCTCATCCGGGAGACCGTGCGCCGGGCGAAGACGCCCCGGGCCAAGCCGCGGACCTGGCGCGGAGCCGCGCTCGCCGGGGAGCTGCCGATCGCCAGGGTGCTCGTCGACAAGGGCGTGCTCCACCTCGACCGGTACTTCGACTACGCGGTGCCCGAGGAGCTCGACGCCGACGCCCAGCCCGGTGTGCGGGTGCGGGTGCGCTTCGGGGCCGGGCGGCACCGGGTGCGGGATGGGCGGCGCGAGGGCGGCGGGCTCATCGACGGCTTCCTCATCGAGCGGCGCGCCGAGTCCGACTACTCGGGGCCCCTCGCGGCGCTGGCCCAGGTCGTCTCGCCCGAGCGGATCCTCGACGAGGAGCTGCTGGGACTCGTGCGCGCCGTCGCCGACCGGTACGCGGGCAGCCTCGCCGACGTGCTCCAGCTCGCCGTACCCCCGCGCAACGCGCGCGCCGAGAAGCGTGCCTCGCCGGACCCGCTGCCCCCACCGCCGGCGCCGGAGCCGGGGTCCTGGGCGCGGTACGAGGCGGGGGAGGCGTTCGTCGCGGCGCTCGCCTCGGGGAGCGCGCCCCGCGCGGTGTGGAACGCGCTGCCCGGCCCCGAGTGGAGCGAGGAGCTGGCGCGGGCGGTGGCGGCCACGCTGGCCTCCGGCCGGGGCGCACTCGTCGTCCTGCCGGACGGGCGGGCGGTCGCCCGCGTCGACGCCGCCCTCACCGGCCTGCTGGGCGAGGGGCGGCACGCGGTGCTCACCGCCGACGCCGGACCCGAGAAGCGGTACGCGCAGTGGCTCGCGGTGCGCCGGGGCGCCGTACGGGCCGTCATCGGGACCCGCGCGGCCATGTTCGCGCCGGTGCGCGACCTCGGGCTGGTCGCCCTCTGGGACGACGGCGACGACAGCCACAGCGAGCCGCACGCCCCACAGCCGCACGCGCGGGAGGTGCTGCTGCTGCGCGCCGCCCAGGACCGGTGCGCCTTCCTGCTGGGCGGCTGGAGCTGCACCGTGGAGGCCGCCCAGCTCGTGGAGACCGGCTGGGCCCGGCCACTGGTCGCCGCCCGGGACCAGGTGCGGGCCGCCGCCCCGCTGGTGCGCACCGTGGGCGACGGCGACCTGGCCCGGGACGAGGCGGCCCGCGCCGCGCGGCTGCCGACCCTCGCCTGGCAGGTCGTCAGGGACGGACTGCGGCACGGACCGGTGCTGGTGCAGGTGCCGCGGCGGGGCTACGTGCCGCGGATGGCGTGCGCCGCGTGCCGGACGCCCGCGCGGTGCCGGCACTGCGCGGGGCCGCTGGAGGGGCAGGAGTCCGGATCCGCGCTGCGGTGCGGCTGGTGCGGGCGCGAGGAGAGCGGCTGGCACTGCCCGGAGTGCGGCGCCTTCCGGCTGCGCGCGCAGGTGGTGGGGGCGCGGCGCACCGCCGAGGAACTGGGGCGGGCCTTCCCCGCGGTTCCCGTGCGTACCTCCGGACGCGAGCATGTGCTGGACACCGTGGCGCAGGCCCCCGCGCTGGTCGTCAGCACCCCGGGCGCCGAACCCGTCGCCGAGGGCGGCTACGCGGCGGCGTTGCTGCTCGACGGCTGGGCGATGCTCGGGCGGCCCGACCTGCGCGCCGGTGAGGACGCGCTGCGCCGCTGGCTGGCCGCCGCCGCGCTGGTGCGCCCGCAGAGCGCCGGCGGCACCGTCGTCGCCGTCGCCGAGCCGACCCTCAGGCCCGTGCAGGCGCTGGTGCGCTGGGACCCCGTCGGTCACGCGGTGCGGGAGCTGGCCGAGCGGGCCGAGCTGGGCTTTCCGCCGGTGTCCAGGATGGCGGCCGTGGCCGGGCCGCCGGACGCGGTGGCCGGTTTCCTGGGTGCCGCGGAGCTGCCGCCCGAGGCCGAGGTGCTGGGCCCGGTGCCGCTGCCGGTCACCTCGGCGGGGCGTCCGCGCCGGGTGGGGGCCCCACCGCCCGGGGAGCACTGGGAGCGGGCGCTGATCCGGGTGCCGCCGGGGCGCGGGGCGGCGCTGGCCGGTGCGCTGAAGGTCGCCCAGGCGGCACGGACGGCACGGGGGAGCGACGCGGCCGTGTGGGTGCGGATCGATCCGCCGGACATCGGCTGAGGGGCGCGGGCCGCCCCCGCGGGAGCGGGTGCCGAAACGGCCGACCGCCCTCCCGAAGGATCCGGGAGGGCGGTCGGGCGGTGCCGTCAGCCGTTGCGCGGGCCGGGGAAAGCCGTCGGCCGGACCTCGTCGCGCCAGGCCGGGCTGCTCGCCGTCGGCTGGGTCGGCATCGAGCGGGCGGCCGGGACCGTGGGCACCGCGGGGAGGACGGGGCCCACGTTGACCGGTCGGGTGCCCGTCGGCTCCGGGGTGTGCTCGGGAGCCTCGGCGGCGGCCACCGGCTGGGCGGCGGCGCGGCGGGAGCCGTAGCGGCGGTGCACCGCCTGCTTGGTGACGCCGAGTGCGGAGCCCACCGCGTCCCACGAGAAGCCGAGCGAGCGGTCGAAGTCCACGGCGGCGGTGACCAGGGTCTCGACGCTGTCCCGCAGTTCCTGGGCGAGCCGGACCGTCGGGGCGGGGGCGCGTCCGTAGACGACGAAGCCCGTGGAGGGGCCGGAGCGGCGCGGGCGGTAGACGTTGCCCAGCTGGGCGGTGAGGGTGCGCAGTGCGTCCACCTGCCGGCGGACCCGCTCGATGTCCCGCACCAGCAAGTGCAGGCTGGCCCGAGCCTGGGCGTCGTGGGTTGCGTGGTCGGCCATGAACAAGCCTCTCGAACCGGCGTTGAAAGGAATCGGGCCGCGCGGGCGGCCCGGTGTGGTCAACTCTTCCTTGACCAACGCGTGGGGGCTCCGCGGGTCACGGGCTGGGGGCGTGGGGGCATATGCGTGCGCCGTCGGGGGCAGGTTTGCGCCTCGGCCTTCGGCCCTCGGCTTCCATGACCCACCCGCGCACCACCCGTTTCCAGTCCGTTGGGTGGTTGACCTCTGCCGTCGTGGTGGCTCGCCGTCGGCGGTCTTCCGTTTCGTGCGGGCTCGTAGACTGGTGTGCTGCTCGTCAACGCCCCCGCCCGAGAGGCCCGTCCCACCCATGAAGCTCGTCTTCGCCGGTACCCCCGAGGTCGCCGTTCCCGCTCTGGACGCCCTGATCGCCTCCGGGCGTCACGAGGTGGCCGCCGTCGTCACGCGGCCCGACGCTCCGGCCGGGCGGGGGCGCCGGATGGTCGCCTCGCCCGTGGCCGAGCGGGCCGAGGAGGCGGGCATCGAGGTGCTCAAGCCCGCGAGGCCGCGCGACCCCGAGTTCCTGGACCGGCTGCGCGCGATCGCGCCCGACTGCTGCCCCGTCGTC
Organism: Streptomyces sp. NPDC107500; assembly: GCF_055582785.1. Taxonomy (NCBI): domain Bacteria; kingdom Bacillati; phylum Actinomycetota; class Actinomycetes; order Kitasatosporales; family Streptomycetaceae; genus Streptomyces; species Streptomyces sp. NPDC107500. The sequence goes on along the minus strand of NZ_JBVJPF010000009.1, from coordinate 101,311 downwards.
GCCTACGGAGCCCTGCTGCCCCGGGTCGCCCTCGACGTGCCCGCCCGCGGCTGGGTCAACCTGCACTTCTCGCTGCTGCCCGCCTGGCGCGGGGCCGCGCCCGTGCAGCACGCGCTGATGGCGGGCGACGAGATCACCGGAGCGTCCACCTTCCTGATCGAGGAGGGCCTGGACTCCGGCCCCGTCTACGGGACGGTCACCGAGACCGTGCGGTCCACCGACACCAGCGGCGACCTGCTGACCCGGCTCGCGTTCGCCGGCGCCGGGCTGCTCGCGGCCACCATGGACGGCATCGAGGACGGCACCCTGGACGCCGTGCCGCAGCCGGCCGACGGTGTCACCCTCGCTCCGAAGATCACCGTCGAGGACGCCCGGATCGACTGGGCCGCCCCGGCACTGCGCGTGGACCGGGTGGTGCGCGGGTGCACCCCGGCGCCCGGTGCGTGGACCACCTTCCGCGGCGAGCGGCTCAAGCTCGTGCAGGCGGTCCCGCTCCCCGGCCGGAACGACCTCGCCCCGGGGCAGCTCGCCCCCGGCAAGAACAACGTGTACGTCGGCACCGGCTCGTACGCCGTCGAGCTGCTGTGGGTGCAGGCGCAGGGCAAGAAGCCGATGCGGGCCGCGGACTGGGCGCGGGGGGCGCGGATCACCGAGGGCGAGCTGCTGGGCGACTGACCACCGCCGCACCACCGTTCCCCGGCCCGTCGTAGGCTGGACAGCGCACTTCATCACACACCCGGAGCACCTTTTCGTGAGCGAGCAGCCTCGTCGTCCCCGCAAGCCCGGCAAGCCGTACCGCAGGCCGCAGAAGGACCCCGTCCGCCTGCTCGCCTTCGAGGCGCTCAGGGCGGTGGACGAGCGGGACGCCTACGCCAACCTGGTGCTGCCGCCGCTGCTGCGCAAGGCGCGGGAGAAGGAGGGCCCCGAGAAGTTCGACGCCCGGGACGCCGCCCTCGCGACCGAGCTGGTGTACGGGACGCTGCGCCGGCAGGGGACGTACGACGCGATCATCGCCGACTGCGTCGACCGGCCGCTGCGGGAGGTCGACCCGCCCGTCCTGGACGTGCTGAGCCTCGGCGTGCACCAGCTCCTGGGCACCCGGATCCCCAGCCACGCCGCCGTCTCCGCCTCCGTGGAGCTGGCGCGGGTGGTGCTCGGCGACGGGCGCGCCAAGTTCGTCAACGCCGTGCTGCGCAAGGTGGCGCGGGACGACCTCGACGGCTGGCTGGAGCGGGTCGCGCCGCCCTACGACGAGGATCCCGAGGACCACCTCGCCGTCGTGCACTCGCACCCCCGCTGGGTGGTCTCCGCGCTCTGGGACTCGCTCGGCGGCGGCCGGGCCGGCATCGAGGACCTGCTGGCCGCCGACAACGAGCGGCCCGAGGTGACCCTCGTCGCCCGCCCCGGCCGTGCCACGACCGACGAGCTGCTCGCCGAGGAGGCCGCCGTGCCGGGCCGCTGGTCGCCGTACGCGGTGCGGCTCAGCGAGGGCGGTGAGCCGGGGGCCGTCGAGGCCGTGCGCGAGGGCCGCGCGGGTGTGCAGGACGAGGGCAGCCAGCTGGTCGCCCTCGCCCTCGCGGGCGCGCCCCTGGAAGGCCCCGACCGGCGCTGGCTGGACGGGTGCGCCGGTCCCGGCGGCAAGGCCGCGCTGCTCGGCGCCCTGGCCGCCGAACGCGGCGCCTTCCTGCTCGCCTCGGAGAAGCAGCCGCACCGCGCGGGACTGGTGGCCAAGGCGCTGGACGGGAACCCGGGGCCGTACCAGGTGATCGCCGCCGACGGGACCCGTCCGGCGTGGCGGCCCGGCACCTTCGACCGCGTCCTGGTCGACGTGCCCTGCACCGGCCTGGGCGCCCTCCGCCGTCGCCCCGAGGCGCGCTGGCGGCGCCGGCCCGAGGACCTGGAGGGCTTCGCCCCGCTCCAGCGCGGCCTGCTGCGCAATGCCCTGGACGCCGTACGGGTCGGCGGCGTGGTCGCGTACGCGACCTGCTCACCCCACCTCGCCGAGACCCGCGCGGTCGTCTCGGACGTCCTCAAGCAGCACCCCGGCACCGACCTCCTCGACGCCCGCCCCCTCCTCCCGGACGTCCCCAACCTCGGCGAGGGCCCCGACGTCCAGCTCTGGCCCCATCTCCACGGCACGGACGCGATGTACCTGGCCCTGATCCGCAGAACCGCGTAACGAGCCTCGCCGAACGCGCCCCGTCAGGGGCGCGGGGAACTGCGCGAGCAACCACATCCCACCCGCACCCGACGAACAACCCCACCCACCCGGCCCCCGGAGGGCATGGCAGGCTTGGGGCCATGGCCGCGCAGATCAACCCCAGCATCCTCTCCGCCGACTTCGCCCGCCTCGCGGACGAGGCCGAGGCGGTCGCCGGAGCCGACTGGCTCCACGTCGACGTCATGGACAACCACTTCGTCCCGAACCTCACACTCGGCGTGCCGGTCGTGGAGTCGCTGGCCAAGGCCACCGAGACCCCCCTGGACTGCCACCTGATGATCGACGCCCCCGACCGCTGGGCGCCGCAGTACGTGGAGGCCGGCGCCGGTTCCGTCACCTTCCACGTCGAGGCGGCCGCCGCGCCGGTACGGCTGGCCCGGGAGATCCGCGCCAAGGGCGCCCGCGCGTCCATGGCGCTGAAGCCCGCGACGCCGATCGAGCCGTACGAGGACCTGCTCCCCGAACTCGACATGCTGCTGGTCATGACGGTTGAACCGGGCTTCGGCGGGCAGACGTTCCTCGACATCATGCTCCCGAAGATCCGGCGCACCCGTGAGCTGATCAAGAAGCATGGTCTGGAGCTGTGGCTCCAGGTCGACGGCGGTGTCTCGGCGTCGACGATCGAGCGGTGCGCCGACGCCGGCGCGGACGTCTTCGTCGCGGGTTCCGCCGTCTACGGGGCATCCGACCCGGCCGAGGCGGTACGTGCACTGCGCACGCAGGCCGAGTCGGCGACCGCCGGGGCGTCCTGGTCCTGCGACCACTGAGGAACAGAACGTGAACGGCTCCCATCAGGGCTGATCAAGTGCGTCGAATCTGCAAGGATGAACGGCGTATCCAGAGTGTGAACAGCAGTGAGGAGATCGCCGTGTCGGGTATGTCGGCGGGCCGTTCAGCCATGCGGATGGGACCCGCTGAGCTGGTCCAGGCGGCGGCCATGGCCCGCCGCTTCTACCTCGAGGGCAAGTCCAAGATCCAGATCGCGGAGGAGTTCGGCGTCAGCCGCTTCAAGGTGGCCAGGGTCCTGGAGACCGCCCTTGAGCGAGACCTTGTACGAATCGAGATCCGGGTGCCGGCCGAGCTGGACGCCGAGCGCTCGGACGCGCTGCGGGCCCGCTACGGGCTCAGGCACGCCGTCGTGGTGGAGTCCCCGGCCGACGCCGAGGAGACACCCGACCCCGAGAACCTGGGTGAGGTGGCCGCCGACCTGCTCGGCGAGCTGGTCACCGAGGGCGACGTGCTGGGCCTGGCCTGGGGACGGTCCACCATCCACATGGCGGCGGCGCTCGACCGGCTGCCGCCGTGCACGGTGGTGCAGCTGACGGGCGTGTACGACGCCGGGACCGCCGAACGCGGCTCGGTCGAGGCCGTGCGGCGCGCCGCGCAGGTGTCCGGCGGCGACGCGCACCCCATCTACGCGCCGATGCTCCTGCCGGACGCGGCCACCGCCCAGGCGCTGCGCCACCAGACCGGGATCGCCCGGGCCTTCGAGTACTTCGACAAGGTCACGGTCGCCTGCGTCTCCATCGGCTCCTGGGAGCCGGGCATCTCGACGGTGCACGACATGCTCAGCGACGAGGAGCGCGCGCACTACGCCTCGCTCGGGGTCGCCGCCGAGATGTCCGCGCACCTCTTCGACGCCGAGGGGCGCAGGGTCGGGCGGGACCTGGGGGAGCGGTGCATCACGGTCAAGGCCGACCAGCTCCGCCGCATCCCCGAGGTCGTGGCGATCGCGGGCGGGCAGCGCAAGGCGGCGGCCATCGACGCGGTGCTGCGCTCCGGGCTGGTCACCAGCCTGGTGACGGACACGTCGGCCGCCGACCACCTGATGACCCTGGGCTCGGCACCGAAGTCGACGCTCAACCGGGCGGACCCGGACGGGGTCTGACGGGGGCTCAGGACGGGACGGACGATCAGAACGGGAGAGGGCGCGACATGACCGAGGATCCCGCGGGGCGGCTCGTGGTCACGCTGGACCTCGACGGGGTCACGGACAAGGCGGGCCTGATGGAGCGCTGCGCCCGTGACCTGGCCCTGCCCGACTGGTTCGGCCGGAACTGGGACGCGCTCGCCGACTCCCTCTCCGACCCGTCCGTCTGGCCGCCGGAGGCCCAGGAGCGGGGGCTGGTCCTCCTGGTGCGCGGCTGGCGGGCGTACGCCGAGACGCGGCCGGACGAGTGGACCGTGGCCGAGGAGGTCTTCGCCGAGGCCACCGACCGCGGGCCGGGGCTCTTCGTCACGCTCGGCCCTGGAGGTTCCTCCAAGGAGGCTCCTGACCAGCCTGGATGATCTGCCCGGGGGTTGCCGGCGCCGGGCCGTGGGAGAATGAAGTACGTGCTCTTTCCCCCTGGCTGACCTGTCCGGGGGCCACCTCTGATCGACTGGGATGTGCAGCACGTGCGTTTCCTGAATGACATCCAGCCCTCGTACGACCTGACGTACGACGACGTTTTCATGGTGCCGAGCCGTTCCGCCGTGGGCTCCCGGCAGGGCGTGGACCTCGGCTCCCCGGACGGCACGGGCACCACCATCCCGCTGGTCGTCGCCAACATGACCGCCATCGCCGGACGCCGGATGGCGGAGACGGTCGCCCGGCGCGGCGGCCTCGTGGTCATCCCGCAGGACATCCCGATCGAGGTCGTCACCGAGGTCGTCTCCTGGGTGAAGAGCCGCCACCACGTCCTGGACACCCCGATCGTGCTGGCCCCGCACCAGACCGTGGCCGACGCGCTGGCCCTGCTGCCCAAGCGCGCGCACAACGCGGGCGTCGTCGTCGACGGTGACCACAAGCCCGTCGGCGTGGTCACCGACACCGACCTGACCGGCGTGGACCGCTTCACCCAGCTCGAAGAGGTCATGTCCAAGGACCTGATCCTCATCGACGCGGACATGGACCCGCGCGAGGCCTTCAACACCCTCGACGCCGCCAACCGGCGCTACGCCCCGGCCGTCGACAAGGACGGCCGCCTCGCCGGCATCCTCACCCGCCGGGGCGCCCTGCGCGCCACGCTGTACACCCCCGCGACGGACGCGAACGGCAGGCTCCGCGTCGCCGCCGCGGTCGGCATCAACGGGGACGTCGCGGGCAAGGCCAAGCAGCTCCTCGACGCAGGCGTGGACACCCTCGTCATCGACACCGCCCACGGGCACCAGGAGTCGATGATCAGCGCCGTCAAGGTGGTCCGCGACCTCGACCCGCGGGTTCCGATCGTCGCGGGCAACATCGTCTCCGCCGAGGGCGTGCGCGACCTGATCGAGGCCGGCGCCGACATCGTCAAGGTCGGCGTCGGACCGGGTGCCATGTGCACCACCCGCATGATGACCGGCGTCGGCCGGCCGCAGTTCTCCGCCGTCCTGGAGTGCGCCGCCGAGGCGAAGAAGTACGGCAAGCACGTCTGGGCCGACGGCGGCATCCGGCACCCGCGCGACGTGGCCATGGCCCTCGCGGCCGGCGCCTCCAACGTGATGGTCGGGTCCTGGTTCGCGGGCACCTACGAGTCCCCGGGCGACCTCCAGCACGACGCCAACGGCCGTGCCTACAAGGAGTCGTTCGGCATGGCCTCCGCCCGCGCGGTGCGCAACCGCACCTCCGAGGAGTCGGCGTACGACCGGGCCCGCAAGGGGCTGTTCGAGGAGGGCATCTCCACCTCCCGCATGTTCCTCGACCCGGCCCGCCCCGGCGTCGAGGACCTGATCGACTCGATCATCGCGGGCGTCCGCTCGTCCTGCACCTACGCCGGTGCCGGCTCGCTGGAGGAGTTCGCCGAGAAGGCCATCGTCGGCATCCAGAGCGCCGCGGGATACGCCGAGGGCAAGCCGCTGCACGCCAGCTGGGGCTGAGCACCGGCTCGCGTCCGAGAAGCGTCAGGGCGGCTTGACGTCAAGCCGCCCTGACGTGACGCTGGACGCATGACGACACCGCGGAGCATCGAGCCGCAGCACACCCTGCTGACCGCCGTGGCCCGCCTCGACGAGCTGCGCGTCCGCGAGTCCCTCGCGGGGGCGGGCAGCGACGCGGAAGCCCTCGACCGTCCCCAGCTCCTGGAACTGCTCGCGCTGAGCGAGGTGGTGGCCCGCAAGGCCGCCTACGGGCGTCAGCTCACCGTGCGGGCCGCCCGCGAGGCCGGCGCCTCCTGGTCGCAGATCGGGGCCGCCCTCGGCACCAGCAAGCAGGCCGCCTGGGAGGCGCACACGCGCTGGATCGACGCCCAGGAGGCCGCCCGCGACCGGCCCGGCGAGATCGGCCTCGACGCGGCGGAGGTGGCCGAGGCGCGGGCCGTCGCGGGCGATCCCGACAGCCACTGACCAGGGACGATCCACCCTCCGCCGGACCCGCCGCGCAACGGCTCACGGCCCTCGCGCAACGAACACGCGCCAGGCCCCGGCGAACGCAACGATCGTGCTGGGACACGCAAGGTTGCTGCATTACCCGGGCCGCGCCCCGCTCGTAGTGTTCTGCGCTGTACGTGGCGTGGCGGGGACCCCGCTCGACGGGTTCCCGTTCGTTCGGCACGAGCGCGCCCGCCGGTCCCCGCCGCTCCCAGGCCCCGCCCCGAGCCCGTCCGCTCACCGCGGCGGCGCCGACCGGAAGCGACAAAGGAGTCAACGCGTGCTCGACCAAGGCGCACCCCCGCACCACGGCGCAACGGCCGCCCCATCGTCCCCGGGCCTGGCCGCGCGCCTCGTGCGCCGCAAGCCCGTCGAACGGCTCGTCGCCGAGGGCGGCCAGGGCGAGGGCGGCAGCCTCCGCCGCTCCCTCGGCCTCTGGCAGCTCACGATGATCAGCATCGGCGCCACCCTCGGCACCGGCATCTTCGTCGTCCTCGGCGAGGCCGTCCCCAAGGCCGGTCCCGCCGTCACGCTCTCCTTCGTCATCGCCGGCCTCACGGCGCTCTTCTCGGCCCTGTCCTACGCCGAACTGGCCGGCACCATCCCGGTCGCCGGATCCTCGTACTCGTACGCCTACGCCACGATGGGCGAGCTGGTCGCCTGGATCTGCGGCTGGTGCCTGGTCCTGGAGTACGGCGTGTCGGTGGCCGCCGTCGCCGTCGGCTGGGGCGAGTACCTGAACGAGCTGCTCGACGGCACCATCGGCGTCACCCTCCCCGCCGTCCTGTCGGCACCACCCGGAGACGGCGGCATCTTCAACCTGCCCGCGCTGATCGTCGTCCTGCTCGCCATGACGTTCCTGCTGGGCGGCGCCCGCGAGTCCGCCCGGGCCAACACGATCATGGTCGTCGTCAAGATCGCGGCCCTGGTGCTGTTCTGCGCGATCGGCGTCCAGGGCTTCCGCTCCGGCAACTACGAGCACTTCATGCCGCTCGGCATGGCCGGGGTCAGCGCGGCCGGCGCGACGCTCTTCTTCTCCTACATCGGCTTCGACGCCGCCTCCACCGCCGGTGAGGAGGCGAAGAACGCCCAGCGCGACCTGCCCCGCGCGATCATGCTCTCGCTGATCATCGTCACGGTGCTGTACGTCCTCGTCGCGGCCGTCGCCGTCGGCGCGAAGCCCTGGCGTAACTTCACCGACTCCGAGGCGTCCCTCGCCCAGATCATGACCGACGTCACCGGACAGAGCTTCTGGGGCACCCTGCTGGCCTTCTGCGCGGTCGTCGCCATCGCCAGCGTCGTCCTGACCGTGCTCTACGGGCAGACCCGCGTCCTGTTCGCCATGTCCCGCGACGGTCTGGTGCCCAAGGTCTTCTCCAAGGTCCACCCGAAGACCGGCGCGCCCCGCGCCAACACGGTGATCGTCTCCCTGTTCTGCGGCGTGCTGGCCGCCGCCATCCCGCTCGGGCAGCTCGCCGACGCCACCAGCATCGGCACCCTCTTCGCCTTCGCCCTGGTCAACGTGGCCGTCGTGGTGCTGCGCCGGACCCGTCCGGAGATGCCCCGCACCTTCCGGGTACCGCTGTCGCCGGTGCTGCCCGCCCTGGGCTTCGGCTTCTGCGTCTGGATGATGGGCAGCCTGTCCACCGTCACCTGGGTGGTCTTCGGTGTCTGGATGGCGGTGGGGCTCGTGTTCTACTTCGTGTACGGCCACCGCCGCTCCCGACTCGCCTCGCCGGACCCGTCAGAGGCCCGGACGCACCAGAAGTGAAGTGAACCGCCCGCAGTGCTGAACGAACTCGACGAACGCATCGTGCACGCCCTCGCCGAGGACGCCCGCCGCTCCTACGCGGACATCGGGCAGTCGGTCGGTCTGTCCGCGCCCGCCGTGAAACGGCGCGTGGACCGGCTGCGCGCCACCGGGGCCATCACCGGCTTCACCGTACGGGTCGACCCCGCCGCGCTCGGCTGGGAGACCGAGGGGTTCGTCGAGATCCACTGCCGGCGCAACACCTCGCCGGAGACCATCCAGCGGGGCCTGGAGCGCTACCAGGAGGTCGTGGCCGCGTCCACCGTCACCGGGGACGCGGACGCGGTCGCCCAGGTCTTCGCCTCCGACATGCGGCACTTCGAACGGGTCCTGGAGCGGATCGCCGGGGAGCCGTTCGTGGAGCGGACCAAGTCCGTGCTGGTGCTCTCGCCGCTGCTGCGGCGCTTCTCGTCGGGGTCGCCCACGTAATCGGTGGGCAGGAGGCCCGGCGCCGTCTAGCATCGGTGGCATGACCTGGCGACATTGATCCACCAGTAGGGCCTCCTCCCGAGGGCCGCCCCGGACGCCGTACCTCCGGTGTCCGATCCGCCCCCTCGGGAAGGCCTCATGACTCTCTCACCCGGGCGTGCCCCCGCCACCGCCGGTACCCGGCGGCTGACGCGCACGCTGTACGCCTCCGCGTTCTGCGACGAGTTCGTCCTGCTCTACCCGGTGTACGCGCTGCTGTTCAGCGACACCGGTCTGTCCGTCTGGCAGATCTCCTCCCTGTTCGCCCTGTGGTCGCTGACCGGCGTCCTGCTGGAGGTGCCGTCCGGCGCCTGGGCCGACGCCGTCTCCCGGCGGCTGCTCCTGGTCCTCGGCCCGCTGCTCACCGCCGCCGGCTTCGCCCTGTGGGTGCTGGTGCCCTCCTACGGCGCCTTCGCGCTCGGCTTCGTGCTGTGGGGGGCCGGCGGGGCCCTCGGCTCCGGCGCGCAGGAGGCGCTGGTCTACGACGAGCTGGACCGGGCCGGCGCGGCCGACCGGTACGCCGTGGTCATGGGCCGGGCGCGGGCCATCGGCATCGCGGCGACGATGGCCGCGATGGGTCTGGCCGGTCCGGTGTTCGCCTGGGGCGGCTACGACGCGGTCGGCGCGGCCAGCGTGCTGATCTGCCTCGTCGGCGCCGCCGTGGCGACGCGCTTCCCCGAGCACCGCGAACCGTCCGTCGGCGGCCCGGGGTGGGCCGCGACCCTGCGCGCCGGACTCGTCGACGCCCGCACCGACCGCTCGGTGCGCGGTGCGCTGCTGCTGGTCCCGGCCGTGACCGCGGTGTGGGGCGCGCTCGACGAGTACACGCCGCTGCTGGCGCTGGACACCGGAGTCGCGGAGGAGACCGTTCCGTGGCTGCTGCTGGTGATCTGGGCCGGAGCCACCGGAGGCAGCCTGCTCGCCGGCGCCGCCGACCGCCTGACCGCCACCGGGTTCGCCGCCCTGCTCGCCGGTTCCGCGCTCGCCATGGCGGTGGGCGCCGCCGCGGGCACCCCGGCCGCCCTGGTCCTGGTCGGGCTCGCCTTCGGCGGCTTCCAGCTGGCGACCGTGCTCGCCGACGCGCGTCTCCAGCGGCGGATCGACGACACCGGCCGGGCCACCCTGACCTCGGTCGCGGGCCTCGGCACCGAGCTGGGCACCCTCGCCACCTACGGCGCCTACGCGGTGGCTTCCTCGGCGACCGGGCACGGCACCGCGTTCGCCCTGGCCGCGGTGCCGTACCTGCTGACGGCGCTGGCGCTGGCCACCGTCGCGCGGGTTACAGCCTCGGCCGCCAGGGCACGACCGTGAAGTCGCCGCTGCCCTTCTTCACCTTCTCGAAGGGTGCCGACCCGACGCACTTGGGCGGATCCCCGCCTTCCACGGGGCTGCCCGTCGCCGCCCAGCTGTAGCCGAGCCGGTCGCGGCGGCCGAGGTCGTGGACCGTGACGCCGACCCGCCTGCCCTCGGCTCCCGGCAGGTCGGAGTCGGTGATGACGCCGGAGACGACGGCCACGTCGCCGCCGGTCAGGAGGCAGTCGACGGTTGCCTTCGCCCTGGCGCCGGCGCCGTCGAGGTAGTGGCTGAACTCGAACGTCCCGGTGGCCTTCAGCGGGTTGTCGTCGTGTTCCGCCGCGAGGTGGGCGTCGAAGGTGAAGGTGATGTCGTCGCCCGCCGACCGGTGGAGCTTGGCGCTGCCGGTCAGCGCGGCGGCCTCCCGCGGGGGCGGCCCCTGCGGGGTGCCCTCGTGCGGCCCGGACGCGACCGCGGCGCCGGTGGTGAGGGCGGTGAGCAACAGGGCGGCGCAGAGCGCGGCGGTCGTCGTACGGCTTCGTTTCACGGCGGTCCCCTCGGTGGGCGGATGGCGGCGGACTTGAACGCCCACCACTGTCCCGTCGCCGCACCCCCGCCACATCGCCCCCGGGGCGGGACCGCCCTCCGCCGCGCGGCGGGGAGCATCCGTCCGGGATGCCACCCGAGGAGGAGCGGGCGCCCCGGCCGTCGCCCCGCCGGGCGTGGGCGGGCGCCCGTTCCCGCCCCGCCGGCGGCCGCGCACAACGAATCTCCGCGCCGCGCCCGACGCACGCAACGAACCGCTCTGCGGTGCGCAACAGGTCCGTCTTGTCCGGCCGAGTCCGCCGACCGTACCGTCTATCTGGCCCCCCGACCCCCTCCCACCGGTGAGGAACACGCATGCGCACCGCCCTGCTCCAGAGCTCCGGCCGGCCCGGCTCCACCGCCGAGAACCTCAAGGTCCTCGACGAGGCCGCCGGCCGGGCCGCGGCCGCGGGTGCCGGGCTGCTCGTCACCTCGGAGCTGTTCCTGACCGGGTACGCGATCGGCGACGACATCGGCGTCCTCGCCGAGCCCGCCGACGGAGACTCGGCCGACGCCGTCGCGGAGACCGCCGGGCGCCACGGCCTCGCGATCGCGTACGGCTACCCCGAGCGGGAGGGCGAGCGGGTCTTCAACTCCGTCCAGCTGATCTCCGCCGACGGCACCCGCCTGGCCAACTACCGCAAGACCCACCTCTTCGGCTGCTTCGAGCGCGACCACTTCACCCCCGGCGAGCAGCCGGTCGTGCAGGCGCGGCTCGACGGCGTCACCGTCGGCCTGATGATCTGCTACGACGTGGAGTTCCCGGAGAACGTCCGCGCCCACGCCCTGGCCGGCACCGACCTGCTGCTCGTGCCGACCGCGCAGATGCACCCGTTCCAGTTCGTCGCCGAGTCGGTCGTGCCGGTGCGCGCCTTCGAGAACCAGATGTACGTGGCGTACGTCAACCGGGCCGGTCAGGAGGGGGAGTTCGAGTTCGTCGGCCTCTCCACCCTCGCCGGCCCCGACGGCACCGCCCGCGCGCGGGCCGGCCGCGCCGAGGAACTGGTCCTCGGCGACGTGGACCCGGCCCTCCTCGCCGCGTCCCGCGAGCACAACCCGTACCTGGCGGACCGCCGCCCCGGTCTCTACGGGTCCCTCGCCTGAACCCCCACCGCCACCCCCTCCGTTCCACCCGTGCAAGGAGTCCGCACCCCATGACGTCCACCGTGCCCAACGCCGTCGAGCACGCAGACGAGCAGCAGCCGCCGATCACCATGTTCGGTCCGGACTTCCCGTACGCGTACGACGACTTCCTCGCCCACCCGGCGGGACTCGGCCAGATACCGGCGACCGAGCACGGCGCCGAGGTCGCGGTCGTCGGCGGCGGACTGTCCGGCATCGTGGCCGCCTACGAGCTGATGAAGATGGGCCTCAAGCCCGTCGTCTACGAGGCCGACAAGATCGGCGGCCGGCTGCGCACCGTGGGCTTCGACGGCTGCGACGAGTCCCTGACCGCCGAGATGGGCGCGATGCGCTTCCCGCCGTCCTCCACCGCCCTCCAGCACTACATCGACCTGGTGGGGCTCCGGACCAGTCCCTTCCCCAACCCGCTCGCCGAGGCGACGCCCTCCACCGTCGTGGACCTCAAGGGCGAGTCGCACTACGCCGAGACGCTCGACGACCTCCCGCAGGTCTACCGGGACGTGGCCGACGCCTGGGCGAAGTGCCTCGAAGAGGGCGCCGACTTCTCCGACATGAACCGCGCCCTGCGCGAGCGCGACGTCCCGCGCATCCGCGAGATCTGGTCCCGGCTGGTCGAGAAGTTCGACAACCAGACCTTCTACGGCTTCCTCTGCGACTCCGACGCCTTCAAGTCCTTCCGGCACCGGGAGATCTTCGGCCAGGTCGGCTTCGGCACCGGCGGCTGGGACACCGACTTCCCCAACTCCATCCTGGAGATCCTGCGCGTCGTCTACACCGAGGCCGACGACCACCACCGCGGCATCGTCGGCGGTTCCCAGCAGCTGCCGACGCGCCTGTGGGAGCGCGAGCCGGAGAAGATCGTCCACTGGCCGCACGGCACCTCGCTGAAGTCCCTGCACGCGGACGGCGAGCCGCGCCCGGCCGTGACCCGGCTGAACCGCACCGCGGGCAACCGGATCACGGTGACGGACGCCGACGGCGACATCCGCACGTACCGGGCGGCGATCTTCACCGCCCAGTCCTGGATGCTGCTGTCCAAGATCGCCTGCGACGACTCGCTCTTCCCGATCGACCACTGGACGGCGATCGAGCGGACCCACTACATGGAGTCGTCCAAGCTCTTCGTCCCCGTAGACCGCCCCTTCTGGCTGGACAAGGACGAGGACACCGGCCGGGACGTCATGTCGATGACGCTCACCGACCGCATGACCCGCGGCACCTACCTCCTGGACGACGGCCCGGACAGGCCCGCCGTCATCTGCCTCTCCTACACCTGGTGCGACGACAGCCTGAAGTGGCTGCCGCTGTCCGCGAACGAGCGGATGGAGGTCATGCTGAAGTCACTCGGCGAGATCTACCCGAAGGTCGACATCCGGAAGCACGTCATCGGCAACCCGGTGACGGTCTCCTGGGAGAACGAGCCCTACTTCATGGGCGCGTTCAAGGCCAACCTCCCCGGCCACTACCGCTACCAGCGCCGCCTGTTCACGCACTTCATGCAGGAGGAGCTGCCCGAGGACAAGCGCGGCATCTTCCTCGCCGGCGACGACATCTCCTGGACGGCCGGCTGGGCCGAGGGCGCGGTCCAGACGGCGCTGAACGCCGTCTGGGGCGTCATGCACCACTTCGGCGGGGAGACCGACGCGACCAACCCGGGCCCGGGCGACGTGTACGAGGAGATCGCGCCGGTGCGGCTGCCCGAGGACTGATCCCCCGGGCGGTCCCGGACGGGTCCGCTCAGACGCCGGCCGCCCGGGCCTTCTCGTACACCTGGGCGGCGACGTCCTTCAGCTCCTCGGCGTCCCGCAGGGTGCTCTGGAGGTCGAGCAGGACCTCGTCGAGGCCGAGGTCGCTGTACTCGGCGAGGTCCGCCACGATCTGGTCGACGCTGCCGTGGAACGGGCGGCGCTCGGCGCTGTCGTCGGTCGCGGGGGAGTAGCGGGCGTTGACCCGCAGCGAGGTCCGGATCGGCGCGGTGCGTCCGCGCTCGTCGGCCAGCTCGCGCAGCCGCCGCCACTGCGCGGCCACCGCGTCGGCGCCGACGCCGGTGGGCAGCCAGCCGTCGGCGTGGTCGACCAGGCGGCGCCGGGCCCGGCCGCTGCCGGCGGCCAGCAGGATGGGGATCGGCCGGGCGGGCTTGGGCCCGACCACGGCCGACGCGATCCTGGTGACGTGACCGTCGTAGACCACCGGGTCCGGGCCCCAGACGGCCCGGCACACCCCGATCAGCTCGTCCAGGGCGGCACCGCGCTCGGCGAACGGCCGCACGGAGGCCGCCGCGTACTCGTCGTGGGACCAGCCGGTGCCGAAGCCCGCGACCACCCGGCCGCCGCTGGCCGCGTCCAGTGTGGCGAGCGTCCTGGCCAGCTGGAACGGCACGTGCAGCGGGGCCACCAGGACGCTGGAGCCCAGCTCCGCCCGTTCGGTGGCCGCCGCGGCGAGGGCCAGGGTGACCAGCGGTTCCGCCACGTTGCGGTACTCGTCGGGCCAGGGCAGGCCCTCGATGCCGTACAGCCCCTGGGTGGCGGGTTCGGGGAACAGGGCCCGTTCGAAGACCCAGAGGCTGTCGTAACCCGTTCGTTCCGCCGCGCGGGCGACGTCGGGGACGTCCTTGCCGATGTCGTACTGGCGCATCTGGGGGAGGCCGAGTCCGAGCCGGATCGTCATGCCTGGGTGCTCCTTCGCAGTCGGGGTGCGATGTCGCGCATGCTTGCAACGTACAACGAACGGGCCGCGGTTGCCCCGCTCGCACCGGCGGCGGCCGGATTCAGTCCGGCAGCGGGGTCAGCAGCATGCGTCCGGCGAAGCCCACGGCCGCGTCCAGCCGTTCGGTGAACTCCCCGGCGACGTCCGGCAGCCGGCGCAGCGCCCACAGCGCGCGGGCCGCCGCCCAGGTCGCGTCGCGGGCACGGTCCAGACTCCAGGAACCGAGCAGATGCGTCAGCGGGTCGGCGATCTGGAGGAGGTCGGGGCCCGGCATCAGCTCGTCGCGCACGCGCTCCTCCAGCGAGACGAGGAGATCGCCCACGCGGTCGAACTCGTCCTCCAGGTCGGCGGGTTCGCAGCCGAGCGTACGGCAGGTGTCCACCACGGCCAGCGCCAGATCGTGACCGATGTGCGCGTTGATGCCCGCCAGCGCGAACTGCACCGGGCGTACGCCGGGATGGCGGCGGAACTGGAACACGGGCCGCCAGCACGCGGGCGGACGGCGGTCCTGAGCCGCCGCGTCCACGGCGTCCAGGAACCGCTCCGCGAACCGCACGTCCAGCGCGATCGCCGCCCGGGCGTCCGTGAACCGGCCGCTGTCGATGTGCCGGTCGACCTCCTCCGTGACGGCGAGGTAGACGCGGTTGAAGACCGCCACCCCGTCCCGGCCGGGCAGCGCCGCGTCGAGGGCGCGCATCCGGGTCAGCACCGAGTCCACCGTCCGGACGGCCGTCGGTACTTGCTCGCAGTGGGCCATGGCGGCAGCGTCGCAGCTTTAGGGTGACGGCAGTGCCGGCGGGCCCGGCGCTTCCCCAGAACGGGGGAACGCGCCCGCCGCGCGGGGGAGGGGGAACCGTACGTGTCAGGCCATCGTGCCCGGCGCCGGGCCGCCCGCGGGGTGGAGCGCGGACGCGCCGCCCGGCGCGGCGCGATGGCCGGACTGGCGTCCGTCGTGGTCGCGGTGGGCGCCGCGACCGGCATGCTGACCGCGCTCGGCGACGACGGTGGCGGCGGTGCGGAGGAGGCCCGCCCGGCCGTGACGCGGACGCCGTGGCCGAAGCCCCCGCCCGCCGTGCCGTCGCCCTCGGAATCGGCCTCGGCGCCGGTCTCCGCCTCGCCCCCGGTGCGGAAGGCGAGCGGTGCGCCCTCCCCGGCGCGGACGGCCCGGACGGCGCCGTCCCGTACGGCCGAGCCCGCCACCCTGCTCTACCGGCACCCCGAGTCCCAGGTCCTGGACTGGGTCCGGACCCACCCCGGCGATCCGCGCCGGGACGTCATCGCGTCCCGCGTCGCCGGCCACCCGGCCGCCGTCTGGTTCGCGGACTACACGCCCGCCACCCTCACCTCCCGGGTCAGCGCCGTCACCTCCGGGGGCGCCGCCCGGGGCCGGGTGCCGGTCGTCGTGCCGTACGCGATACCCGACCGCGACTGCGGCGGCCACTCCCAGGGCGGGGCGCCGGATCTGGACGCCTACGACGACTGGATCGACCGGTTCGCGGCCGGGCTCGGCTCCCGCGAGGTCATCGTGATCCTGGAGCCCGACTCGGTCGCGCAGGCCGACTGCCTGTCCGCGGGGGAGCGGGCCGACCGCTTCGCCTCCCTGGCCCGGGCCGGGCGGGTGCTGAAGGACGCCAATCCCGCCGCCCGGGTCTACTTCGACGCGGGCCACTCGGGCTGGCACGCGCCCGCCCGGCAGGCGGCGTGGCTGAAACAGGCCGGCGCCGCCTCGCCCGACTCCTCCGACGGCGTCTTCAGCAACGTCTCCAACTTCCACGCCACCGCCGACGAGGTCGCCCACGACCGCGCCGTCCTCGACGCCCTCGGCGGCCCGCCGAGCCTCGGCGCGGTCATCGACACCAGCCGCAACGGCAACGGCGCGCCGTCCGACGGCGAGTGGTGCGACCCGGCCGGCCGCAGCCTCGGGCGCGCGCCGACCCTGCACACCGGCATGGGACGCGTCGACGCCTACCTGTGGGTCAAGCTGCCCGGCGAGTCCGACGGCTGCCGGGGGAAGCCGGGCACCTTCACACCGTCGTACGCCTACGACCTGGCGCGCTGAGCGCCCGGATCGTCGCCCCCGCCCTTCTCGTCGTACGAGGACGTCCCCTCGTCGAGCAGCGGCTGCTGCGTCTTGAGATGGGCCGGGGCGAACGCCCGCAGCGCGTGGTAGCCGGTGATGACGACCAGGGTGCCGAGCGCGATGCCGCTGAGCGAGAAGGTGTCGGTGAACTCCATGCTGACGTTGCCGACGCCGATGATGATGCCCGCGGCGGCCGGCACCAGGTTGAGCGGGTTGCGCAGGTCCACCTTGGCGTTGACCCAGATCTGGGCGCCGAGCAGGCCGATCATGCCGTAGAGGATGACGGTGATGCCGCCGAGGACACCGCCCGGGATGGCCGCCACGACCGCGCCGAACTTCGGGCAGATGCCGAAGAGGAGGGCGAATCCCGCGGCGGCCCAGTAGGCGGCCGTCGAATAGACCCGGGTCGCGGCCATCACGCCGATGTTCTCGGAGTACGTGGTGTTGGGCGGGCCGCCCACCGCGGTGGACAGCATCGAGCCGACGCCGTCCGCGGAGATCGCCGTGCCCAGCTTGTCGTCGAGCGGGTCGCCCGTCATCTCGCCGACCGCCTTGACGTGCCCGGCGTTCTCCGCGACCAGCGCGATGACGACCGGCAGGGCGACCAGGATCGCCGACCACTCGAAGCTCGGCCCGTGGAAGGACGGCAGGCCGATCCAGTCGGCCTGGCCCACGGCGGACAGGTCGAGGCGCCAGTGGTCGGTGACCTTGCCGCTGCCGTCCACCGAGTGGATCTTCCCGAAGGCCAGGTCGAGCACCCAGGACAGGAGGTAGCCGAAGACCAGCCCCAGGAAGATCGCGATCCGGGACCAGAAACCGCGCAGGCAGACCACGGCCAGACCGGTGAACAGCATCACCAGCAACGCCGTCCACTGGTCCTGCGGCCAGTAGGTGGACGCGGTGACCGGAGCCAGGTTGAAGCCGATCAGCATCACCACCGCACCGGTGACGATCGGCGGCATCGCGGCGTGGATGATCCGCGCCCCGAAGCGCTGCACGGCGAGACCCACCAGGAACAGCGCGGCGCCGACCACCAGGACCGCGCCGGTCACCGTGGCGCTGGTGCCGCCCTGCGCCCGGATGACCGCGGCGACGCCGACGAAGGAGAGAGAGCAGCCCAGGTAGCTGGGTACCCGGCCGCGGGTGGCGAGCAGGAAGATGACGGTCGCCACGCCCGACATCATGATCGCCAGGTTGGGGTCCAGGCCCATCAGGACCGGAGCCACGAAGGACGCCCCGAACATGGCCACCACGTGCTGGGCGCCGAGCCCGGCCGTGCGGGGCCACGAGAGCCGTTCGTCCGGGCGGACCACCGCTCCGGGGGCGGGGGTCTTCCCGTCCCCGTGCAGCTTCCAGCGCACGCCGAGGTCCATGGTGAGGTTTCGCTTTCTCTGTACGTGAGGACGGTCCGGACCATTGTCAGGGACACCGGCCCCGCTCACGTCCCACCCCCCCCGGCTGACCAGCGCCTTCCCGGTGGCCGTCGCCCGGCGGACCGGCCCCGGGGCGGCGCTCCTCAGGTCTGCCGGTCGGGCACGCCCGCGTTCGACGGGCTGATCTTCGGGCGGTCCCGGTCCCCGACGCGCAGCACCTTCGCGAACACGACGAGGCAGCAGGCCAGCACGGTCACCAGACCGAACGACACCACCAGGCTGGTCGCCTGGGCCAGCCCGCCGATCGCGCTCGGGGCGACCAGCCCCGAGGTGTACGTGATGGTGGCGACGCCCGCGATGGCCAGGCTCGGGTTGGACCCGGCCCGGCCGGCCGCGGCGAAGCACAGCGGGACGACCACGGCGATGCCGAGGCCCATCAGCGCGAAACCGGTCATCGCCACCGCCGGACGGCCCCCCACGACGACGAGCAGACCGCCGAGCGTGGCCAGCACGCCGCTCACCCGCACCACCCGCACCGCGCCGTACCGGTCCACCACCTTGTCGCCGGCCAGCCGGGCCAGCGCCATGGTGAGCGTGAACCCGGTCGTGCAGGCCGCCGCCAGCCCGGCCGAGGTCTCCAGCTCGTCCCGCAGATAGACCGCCGACCAGTCCAGGCTCGCCCCCTCCGCGAACACCGCGCAGAACCCGACCGCGCCGATCAGCAGCGCCGACCTGGGCGGCAGCGCGAACCGCGGGGGCGGTTCCTCGTCCTCGGCGGGCTGGAGATCCAGCACCCACGTGCAGGCGACCAGGCCCGTCACGGTCAGCACCGCGGCGGCCAGCACGTGGTGCAGCCGGGCGTCCGCGCCCAGGTGGGCGGCGAGCGTGCCGGCGGCCGATCCGATCAGCGCGCCCGCGCTCCACATGCCGTGCAGGCTGGACATGATCGACCGGTCGAGCCGGTTCTCCGTCTCGACGCCGAGCGCGTTCATCGCCACGTCCGACATGCCCGCCGTGGCGCCGTAGACGAACAGGGCGAGGCACAGGGTGAGCAGGTTCGGGGCGAGGGAGGGCAGCACCAGCGCCAGCGTCCACAGCGCCAGCAGACCGCGCAGCGCGGTGCGGGCGCCGAAGCGGTGGCTGACGCTGCCCGCCAGCGGCATCGCGACGGACGCGCCGAGCGCCGGGAACGCCAGGGCCAGCCCCAACTGGCCCGCGCTCACCCCGGCGTGGTCCTGGATCCACGGCACGCGGGTCGCGAAGGAGCCGGTGACGGCGCCGTGCACGGCGAACACGGCCGCCACGGCATACCGGGACCGCATCACCTCGCGTTGCCCGTAGGTCACTCTGCTCATGGTCCACCCCTCCGTCTCCGTTGCCGCGCGAGCCGCCGGCCGCGGCGTAAACTATCAGGGACCCTGCCTGATAGATAGTGGAATACCGGCGCGCGCCCCAGCGCCGCCGATCTGGAAGGATCCCGGCATGCCCGCATCCCCGAGCACCGCCCGGGCCATCAACGACCGGCTCGCCCTCGACCTGCTCCAGCGACAGGGCCCGTTGACGGCAGGGCAGTTGAAGCAGCTGACCGGCCTGTCCCGGCCCACCGTGGCCGACCTCGTCGAACGCCTCACCGCCTCCGGGCTGATCGAGGTGGCGGGGGAGTCGGGCGAGCAGCGCCGGGGTCCGAACGCCAGGCTCTACGGAATCGTCGCCGGACGGGCCCACCTCGCCGCCCTCGACGTCCGCACCGAGGGCGTCGCCGTGCTCGTCTCCGACCTGGTCGGCCGGGTGCTCGCCGAGGCGTCCGCGCCGATCGACGACGACTCGGGCACCGGGCCCGCGGTGGAGCAGGCGGTGGGCCTGGTCGAGCGCGCGGCGAAGGAGGCCGGCGCCGACCGGCTGCACACCGTCGGCATCGGCGCGCCCGGCCTGATCGACCCGGCCAGCGGTGAACTCCGCGACTCCAGCGGCCTGCCCGCGTGGCACCGCCGGCTGACCACCGCGCTCCAGGAGAAGTTCCCCGAGGCGCGGGTCGGCGTCGAGAACGAGACCAACCTCGCCGCCCTGGCCGAGCAGCGCGACGGCGCGGCCCGGGACCGGGACACCTTCGTGCTCCTGTGGCTCGGCCTCGGCATCGGCGCCGCCGTCGTCCTCGACGGCACGCTGCGCCGGGGCGTCTCCGGCGGTGCCGGCGAGATCGGCTTCATGCCGGTGCCGGGCACGTCGGGGCTGCCGTCCGCCACCGACTGCGACGGCGGCTTCCACTCCGTCGCCGGGGCGGCGGCGGTGACCGCCCTCGCCGCGGAGCACGGCCTCACCGCGGCCCCGGCCGGTCCCGAGCCGTACGCGGCCGCCCTGGTCCGGGAGGCGGTGCGCGGCTCCGCCCCGGGCGCCGAACCCTTCCTGGACGCGCTCGCCGACCGGATCGTCCTCGGGGCCGCCGCCGTCGTCTCCGTCCTCGACCCCGGCTGCCTGGTGCTGGCCGGCGAGATCGGCCGGGCGGGCGCCGACGCCCTGGCCACCCGCGTCCAGGACCGCCTCACCCGGATGTCACCCCTCGCCACCGAGGTGCGCCCCAGCACCCTGGGCGGCGGCGCCGTCCTGCGCGGCGCGCTGCTCACCGCCCGCGACCGGGCCCAGGACGACCTGTTCGCCCCGCCGGAGCGGTAGCCCCGCGGAGGCGTCCGCCCCTCACCGTTTCCGCGAGCCGCCGGCGCGCGGTCAGGGTGCCGGCCGTCGCGCCTCCGCGTCCGCGCCGCCGAAGGCCGACCCGTCCGCCGCCAGCCACAGCAGGACCGCGGGCAGCAGGACCGCCGCTCCCAGCAGCGCCATGAAACCCGCGGCGCTCGCCGCGGACAGGGGCTCCAGGTGCCGGGCGTGGAACAGGAGATGGGCGACGGAGTTCACCAGGTAGGCCACCAGCGCGGTCAGCACCAGACGCCGCTCCATCGCCGCCACCGCCGCACACAGCACCACGGCGAGCGCGAGGCTCGTGCCGCCGAAGTCCTGGAGCAGATGCTCGTTGTAGGGCGGCAGGTGCGACACCCAGGGCCACTTCCAGAACAGCTCGGGCAGCAGCACGATCCACAGCCCCAGCACCACCTGCGTACCGGCCAGCAGACCGAGACCCGCCCGCAGCCAAGCGCGTTGGCTCATCCGCGCCGCCCGTCCTCCCCGCCGCCGAACCGTGCCGCCAGATACTCCTCGAACGTGCCCGTGCCGACCGCCCGCCCGGGCGCCAGGTGCCCGCCCTCGCGGAACGCCCGGTAAGTCTTCCCCGCCAGCGGCACCTTCACCACGGCCCGCCTGCGTCCCGTCGCGCGCAGATACGCGCGGGCCAGCGACTCGAACGTCCGCACCTCGGGGCCGCCCATGTCGTCCACCCGTCCGGCGGGCGCGCCGGCGGCCAGTGCGGCGAGCCGGCCGGCCACCTCCGCCACCTCGACCGGCTGGTCGCGGATCCCGGCCGGCAGCGGCAGGACGGGCGCCTTGGCCAGCGCCTGGAGCACCTGCGCGACCAGGTCGTGGAACTGGGTCGCCCGCAGCACGGTCCAGCCGAGCCCCGACTCCTCGACCATCCGCTCGACGGCGAGCTTGGACCGGTAGTAGCCGTAGGGCACCCGGTCCACGCCGACGATCGAGATGTAGACCAGATGGGCCACCCCGGCCCGCCGCGCCGCCGCGACGAGGTTCGAGGCCGCCCGTTCGTCACCACCGCGCGGTGAGGTCGCGCAGTGCACGACCGTCTCCACTCCGCCGAGCGCCGCGTCCAGTCCGCCACCGTTCTCGCGCAGGTCGACGGCGTACGGCGGGCTGTGCCGGCTCAGCACCCGCACCTCGTGCCCGTCCGTGCGCAGCCGTTCGGTGACGAGCCGGCCGAGGGTGCCGGTGCCGCCGGTCACCAGGATGTCGGTCATGCTGCTCAGCCCCTGTCGGACGCGCGGGGCTCCCGGGTGGAGCGCCCTGTCGTCACGTCCAGTGTGTCGAGGCCGGTCCCGCTCCGCAGGTCACCGACTGGGTGGCCCGGCGGCGGGCAAGGGCCGTCGTCACCGCCGCCGGGCCGGTTCTGGCCGGGGGTCAGCAGGCCCCCAGGTCCTGCCAGACGCCCCATTCACCGGTGGTGCCGGGCTCCTCGCCCTTGGTCCACCACTTGGACTTCCACGTGTGCCCCTGGTGGGACACCGTGGTGCCGCCGCCGTACGCCGTGGCCGTGTCCCAGGCCGGGGCGGCGCACTCCGTCGGGCCGGGCGACCCGGAGCCGGTGGGGGAGGGCGTGGGTGTCGGCGTCGGGCTCGGGGAACCGGGGTCGACCACGGTCGTGCCCCGGGCGAGGTCACCCGCCAGGGCGTACGACTTCCCGCCGAAGGCCACCGTCCAGTTCGACGGCGTCGACACCGGCAGGTAGTACACGAGGTCCACCGTCGTGGAGGCCCCCGGCGCCAGCGACTGCCAGGCGGGCAGCTTCAGCGAGGCCCGGTGGTAGTCGCCCTTGAGTCCGCCCACGTTGGCGCCGGTGTGGTCGCTGCGGACCACCGAAGTGCCCCAGCCGGACTGGTCCTTGGCGTTGCCGGGCGCGGACGTGCCGTAGTCGAACCGGAACTCCGTGCCGCCGGGCAGCGCCGTGTCCGAGTTGTTGGTGATCTTCAGCTTGGGGCTGATCGGGTAGTTGGAGTCGCCCAGCGGGAACTGGCCGAACTCCACGTCCACGTCCAGCGCCTCGGACGGCATCTCGGTGGTGGCGCGCCGGGCGCCGTACGGAGCGGCCGCCTTGAACGTGTCGTACATCGTGTCGGTGAGCGTCGAACCCGGCACGTACTGTCCCTCGGCCGCGTCCCAGGCGTAGTCCCCGGCCAGTTCCCAGATCATCGTGCCGCCGATGCCGCGGTCGGCCACGTACTCCGCCTTGGCCCGCACCGACTGCTCGTCCTCCGTGGACAGGAAGACCTTCTTCTCGGCGTTCCACAGCCAGGGCGCGACCAGTGTGGCGTCGTACTTGCGGGTGTACGTCCCGGTCAGCCGGGTGCCGGCGGGGAAGCCGTAGTCGGTGACGTAGTCGCCGACGATGCCCTTCTCCAGGTTCTTGGCGTGCCACATGGGGTTGGAACCCGCGGGCGACTCCTCGCCGTCGGTGTCCAGGTCGTGCCACAGGTTGTCGATGCCGACCGCGCCGTCACCGCACTTGGTCAGGCCGGATCCGGCCGGGCAGTCCGTGGCGGGGGCCCGGCCCCAGAGCCCGTCGGTGCCGCCGGTGACGTTCTTGAAGCCGCGCGTGTAGTACGGCAGCCCGATGTTGATGCGGCCCGCGGGCATCGAGCCGCGGAAGTAGTGGTAGGCCCAGTCGGTGTTGAGGTAGCCGATGCCGCCGTACTGGGAGGTCGAGTAGACGCCCGCGGCGGCGAGTTCCGCGTCCTTGCCGTCGTCGAAGAGCGAGGCGTTGGGGCCGACGTACTCGTTCCAGGCGCCGTGCAGGTCGTACGACATGATGTTGACGTAGTCGAGGTACTTCTGGACCTGGAAGGTCTCCATGCCGCGGAGCAAGTACCCGGAGGACGGAGCGGCGACGGAAAGCAGGTAGTGCCGGCCGTCCGCGGCACCCGCGCGGTCGAGTTTCTCGCGCAGTGTCTTCATCAGCGCCGCGTAGCCCTTGACCAGCCCGGCCCGGCGGCCGTTGGCGAAGGACCAGTCCAGCGGGTTGCCCGCGTCCTTCATCGTCGTCGGGTACTCGTAGTCGATGTCGACGCCGTTGAAGCCGTACTTCCGTACGAAGTCGACCGCCGAGTCCGCGAAGGTGTCGATGCCGGCCTGGTTGACCGAGCCGTCCGCGTGGGTGGCCATCGAGTAGAAGCCGCCCGAGTCCACGCGCGAGCCGTCGTCCGCGAAGTAGCCGCCCGTCTCGGCCCAGCCGCCCACCGAGATCATCGTCTTGACGTCGGGGTGCTGCTTCTTGAACTTGTTGAGCAGGTTGAAGTGGCCCTTGTAGGGGAGGTCCGGGTCCATCTCGGCGCCCGCGACCCCGGGCCAGGTCATGCCGGTGGCCGGGTTCTTCGCGCCGTCCGAGCCCACGGAGAGCCGGTTGCCGCCGTCGACGTGCGCGAAGGCGTAGTTGATGTGGGTGATCTTGTCCCACGGGATGTCCGAGGCCAGATACGCAGGCTTGCCGTCCTTGCCGGTGCGCCAGCTCGTGAAGTAGCCGATCACCCGGCGGGGGTGGTCCGCGCCCATCTTCTCCCGGCCGGCGGAGTCGTAGACCGAGCAGTACGGGACGTCGGTGCCGGGGGTCTCGTAGAGCCCGTCCGGGCGACAGGTCTCCTGGTCGGCGGCTTGCGAGGCGGTCGCCGGGAGTCCGGCGAGGAAGAGTCCGGTGATGGCGGCGGCAGCGGCGAGGAGCGCGGGTCTCGCTCGGCGGCGGGATCCGGAACGTGAGGGGGAAGGCACAGTCGGTTCCTCTCCACGGAAGTTGCGCAGACAGTAGAGAGGACTAGACCAGAGCGTCAATAGGTATGGACCAATTGAAAAGCCCGGTGCGGGCAGGTCAGTTGAGGGGGTACGGGGCGGTCGAGCCCCGGTCGGGAAGCGCTCTGTGAGCCACCCCACACACTCCGTCCGCATGGACGGCGATCAGGCGTGGCACACTGGCTCTGTACCAGAAGCAGCGCACTCCGGGGTCGGTGAAAGTCCGAACCGGCGGTTACAGTCCGCGACCCGGTCGCCTCCAGCGACCGGTTGACCAGGTGAAATTCCTGGACCGACGGTTAAAGTCCGGATGGGAGGCAGTGCGCGGCGGGCGGGCATTCGTGCGCGCCGCCGATCTCTGGGCTCGCCCGTCACGGGTGGGCCCGTCCGGCGTCGCCCCAGGTGTCCTCGCTCGCGGTCTCTGTCGTTCTCGACAGCCCCGGAGTCCGTGCCCGAAGAGGCAGGAGGACCCGGGAAGTGTTCACCGGAATCGTCGAAGAGCTGGGCGAGATCACCGCCGTCGAGACCCTCGACGACGCCTGTCGCTTCCGTCTGCGCGGCCCCGTGGTCACCGAGGGGGCCCGGCACGGAGACTCCATCGCCGTCAACGGCGTCTGCCTCACCGTCGTCGACCACGAGGGCGACGAGTTCACCGCCGACGTGATGGCCGAGACCCTGAACCGCTCCAGCCTGGGCGTCCTCACCACCGGCTCCCGCGTCAATCTGGAGCGCCCCACCGCGGTCGGCGCCCGCCTCGGCGGCCACATCGTGCAGGGCCACGTCGACGGCACCGGCGAGATCCTGGAGCGCAAGCCCTCCGAGCACTGGGAGCTGGTGAAGATCTCCCTGCCCGCGGACCTCGCCCGCTACGTCGTGGAGAAGGGCTCCATCACCGTCGACGGCATCAGCCTCACCGTCGTCGACGCCGGACCCGACTTCTTCACCGTCAGCCTCATCCCCACCACGCTCGCCCTGACCACGCTGGGCCTCAAGCAGCCCGGCGACCCGGTCAACCTCGAAGTGGACGTCATCGCCAAGTACGTCGAGCGGCTGCTGGGCGCCCAGGGAGGCACCCGGTGAACTGGCTCAACTCCGAGGCGTTCACGCTCTTCGACCAGCACATCAAGTGGTCCGACATGATCGGCAACGTGATCGGTCTGCTCGGCCTCGCGCTCGGCTGGCGGCGCTCCATCTGGACCTGGCCCGTGCAGTTCGTCTCCGGACTCGTCCTCTTCACCGCCTTCGCCACCGCCCACCTCTCCGGCAGCGCCGGCAAGCAGATCGTCGTCATGGCGGTCGCCGCCTGGGGCTTCTGGCAGTGGAACCGCGGCCGGCGGCAGAACCAGGACGGCTCCATCGCCGTCCGGTTCGCCACCTGGCGCGAGCGCGGCGTCCTGGCCGCCGCGGCCGCCGCCGGCACCCTCGCGGTGGGCGGCCTGTTCACCGCCTTCCCGACCCTGTCCTGGGACCCCTGGCCGGACGCCTACATCTTCGTCGGCACCGTCGTCGCGATGTACGCCCAGGCGCGCGGCATGGTCGAGTTCTGGTTCGCCTGGCTGCTGGTCGACCTGGTCGGCGTCCCGCTGAACTTCGCCAACGGCTTCGCCTTCTCCGGCTTCGTCTACGTCCTCTACGGCGCGCTCGTCCTGTGGGGCCTGCGCGACTGGTGGCTGCGCTCCCGCACCGCGGCGCGGCCCGTCCCGGAAGGAGCGCCCGCATGAGCACCGCACCCCTCCTCTACAGCCCCGACGGCATCGACGACCTCTCCCTCGACCCGGTCGAGCGGGCCGTCGCCGACATCGCCGCCGGACGCCCGGTCGTCGTCGTCGACGACGAGAGCCGCGAGAACGAGGGCGACCTCGTCATCGCCGCCGAGAAGGCGACCGAGGAGATCGTCGCCTTCATGATGAGCGAGTGCCGCGGCCTGATCTGCGCCCCCATGGAGGGCGACGAACTGGACCGGCTCCGGCTCCCGCAGATGGTCGACGACAACACCGAGTCGATGAAGACCGCCTTCACCGTCTCCGTCGACGCCACCGCCGCCCACGGCGTGAGCACCGGCATCTCGGCCTCCGACCGCGCCACCACCCTCCAGCTCCTCGCGAGCGGCACCGCCGAACCCACCGACCTGGTCCGCCCCGGCCACATCTTCCCGCTGCGCGCCCGCTCCGGCGGCGTCCTCGTCCGCGACGGCCACACCGAGGCCGCCGTCGACCTGGCCCGCCTCGCGGGGCTGCGCCCGGCCGGCGCCATCGTCGAGATCGCCGGCGAGGACGGGCGGATGCTGCGGCTGCCCGAGCTGATCCCGTTCGCCCGCAAGCACGGTCTGACGATCATCTCCATCGAGGACCTCATCGCCTACCGCCGCAGCGCGGAACCGACCGTCCGCCGCGAGGCCGAGGTCCACCTCCCCACCCGGCACGGCGAGTTCACGGCGTACGGCTACCGCTCCACCGTCGACGGCGTCGAGCACGTCGCCCTCGTGCACGGCGAGATCGGCGACGGGAAGGACGTTCTCGTCCGCATCCACTCCGAGTGCCTCACCGGCGACGTCTTCGGCTCCCAGCGCTGTGACTGCGGCCCCCAGCTCGACGCCTCCCTGGACCGCATCCAGGCCGAGGGCCGGGGCGTGGTCGTCTATCTGCGCGGCCACGAGGGGCGCGGCATCGGCCTGATGTCCAAGCTGCGCGCCTACGAACTCCAGGAGCGCGGCCGGGACACCCTCGACGCCAACCTGGAACTGGGCCTGCCCGCCGACGCCCGCGACTACGGCGCCGGCGCCCAGATCCTCCAGGACCTCGGCGTACGCTCCGTCCGCCTGATGACCAACAACCCGGACAAGAGCGACGCCCTCGTCCGGCACGGCATCGACGTCACCGGCCGCGAGCCGATGCCCGTCCAGGCCGGCGAGCACAACCTCCGGTACCTGCGCACCAAGCGGGACCGGATGGGACACGACCTGCCCTGGCTGGACACGAAGCCCGTGTCCACCTGCGGCAACCAGTAAGCAAGCAGCAACGCGAGGAGTGACGTGAGCGGCAAGGGTGCACCGGAACTGTCCGTACGCAACGTGGGGGACCTGCGGGTCGCCGTCGTCGCGGCACAGTGGCACGACCAGGTGATGGACGGACTGGTGGACGGCGCCCTGCGCGCCCTGCACGACCTCGGCATCGACGAGCCGACCCTGCTCAGGGTCCCCGGCAGCTTCGAGCTCCCGGTGGTCGCCAAGGTCCTCGCGGGCCGCGGCTACGACGCGGTCGTCGCCCTCGGCGTCGTCATCCGCGGCGGCACCCCCCACTTCGACTACGTGTGCCAGGGCGTCACCCAGGGCCTGGTCCAGGTCTCCGTGGAGACCGGCGTCCCCGTCGGCTTCGGCGTCCTCACGTGCGACACCGAGGAGCAGGCCCTGGACCGCGCCGGACTGGAGGGTTCCAGCGAGGACAAGGGACACGAGGCGGTGACCGCGGCCGTCGCCACGGCGGCCACCCTCCGCTCAGTATCCGAACCGTGGCGCTAGCCCCGCCGGCACTACGCGTAAAGTGGGCGCCACCATGTCCAATAAGACGTTCGAGGAGCTCTTCACCGAGCTCCAGCACAAGGCCGCAAACGGCGACCCCGCCACCTCCCGCACCGCCGAGCTGGTGGGCAAGGGGGTCCATGCCATCGGCAAGAAGGTCGTCGAAGAGGCCGCCGAGGTCTGGATGGCCGCCGAGTACGAGGGCAAGGACGCGGCGGCCGAGGAGATCTCGCAGCTGCTGTACCACGTCCAGGTGATGATGGTCGCCCGCGGCATCTCCCTGGACGACGTCTACGCCCACCTGTAAGCCGAGCACATTCCCCGCCCCACTCCACGCAAAGGAAGCCGACCTCATGCTGCGCATCGCCGTCCCCAACAAGGGTTCCCTCTCCGGCCCTGCGGCGGACATGCTGCATGAGGCCGGCTACCAGCAGCGCCGCGAGTCCAAGGAACTGCGCGTCGTCGACCCGACCAACGAGGTCGAGTTCTTCTACCTCCGGCCCCGCGACATCGCGATCTACGTCTCCTCCGGCAAGCTGGACATCGGCATCACCGGCCGGGACCTGCTGATCGACTCCGGCGCCGACGCGGAGGAGATCCTGCCCCTCGGCTTCGCCCGCTCCACCTTCCGCTTCGCCGGAAAGCCGGGCGCGGCAGGCGGCATCGAGGACCTCAAGGGCCGCACCGTCGCCACCTCCTACGAGGGCATCGTCGCCGCCCACCTGGCCGACCGGGGCATCGACGCCTCCGTCGTCCACCTCGACGGCGCCGTCGAGACCGCCATCGAACTCGGCGTCGCCGAGGTCATCGCCGACGTCGTGGAGACCGGCACCTCGCTGCGCAACGCGGGTCTGGAGGTCTTCGGCGAGCCCATCATGAAGTCCGAGGCCGTCGTGATCCGCCGCGCGGGCGCCGAGCCCGACGAGGCCACCGAGCCCAAGGTCCAGCAGTTCCTGCGCCGCCTCCAGGGCGTCCTGGTCGCCCGGACCTACGTGATGATGGACTACGACTGCCGGGTGGAGCAGCTGGAGAAGGCCGTCGCGCTCACCCCCGGCCTCGAATCCCCCACGGTCTCCCCGCTGCACAACGAGGGCTGGGTCGCCGTCCGCGCCATGGTCCCCGCCAAGGAGGCCCAGCGGATCATGGACGACCTGTACGAGATCGGCGCCCGGGCCATCCTGACCACGGCCATCCACGCCTGCCGTCTCTGAGCCCGCCCGGAGCGACGCCATGCCCGACACCACGCCGGACCTGCCCGCCCTGCCCGTCACCTTCCGGCCGGGCCGCACCCGCGCCGTCCTGATCGTCCTCGCCGTCGCTACCTTCGCGACCATCACGGCGGTCGGGTCGCTGCTCGGCGGCCTCGGAGCGGGGGAGCGCCTCAGCTTCGTGCTGACCGCCCTCCTGCTGGCCGGCGGACTGCTCCTGATGGCCCGCCCCCGGGTCGACGCCGACCCGGAGGGCGTCACGGTCGTCAACCTGACCACCAGGCGGCGCCTGGCCTGGCCCGAGATCCTCCGGGTCAACCTCCGCCACGGCGACCCCTGGGTCTTCCTCGACCTCAGCGACGGCACCAGCCTGCCCGCGCTCGGCATCCAGCCGGGCATCGCCAAGCAGCGCGCCATCGCCGACGCCCGCGCCCTGCGCGCCCTCGTGGAGGCCCGGTCCGGCGCCCAACCCGATCCGACGCGTGACTGACACCGCGCCGCGAGCCCTGCCGCGGGCGCCCTTTTCCTGATTAATCTGGGAACGACAGACGCGCCCACCGCGTCTTCGCCCCTGCCGCTCCGCCCGGTGCGCAGGGGGTTCCTGCTACCCGAGGAGTGACTCCCTCCGGCGATGGACGGACCGTCCTGCAGTACTTGCGCCGCCCCCTGCTGTGACACCGCACAGGCGGCGGCATCATGACCACCCCCCTGCTGCTCCTGGCAGCCGCGTTCCTGCTCATCCTCGCCAACGGCTTCTTCGTCGCCGCCGAGTTCGGCCTCGTCACCGTCGAACGGCCGGACGCCGAACAGGCCGCCGCCGACGGTGACCGGCGGGCCCACCGGGTCGTCGAATCCCTCAAGGAGCTGTCCTTCCAGCTCTCCGGCACCCAGCTCGGCATCACCATCACCTCCCTGGTCGTCGGCATGCTCGCCGAACCGGCGCTCGCCCAGCTCCTGGACGGCCCGTTCACGGCCGCAGGCGTCCCCGACAGCGCCGTTCCCGGCGTGTCGGTCGTCGTCGGCATGCTGCTGGCCTCGGCGGTGCAGATGGTGATCGGAGAGCTGGTGCCCAAGAACTGGGCGGTCTCCAGGCCCCTCCAGGTCGCGCGCTTCGTCGCCGGCCCGCAGCACGCCTTCGCCCGGCTCTTCCACCCCGTGATCGCGGCCCTGAACTCCGTGGCCAACCGCCTGGTCCGCGCCCTCGGCATCGAGCCCGCCGAAGAGCTGGCCTCCGCCCGCACCCCCGGCGAACTGGTCTCCCTGGCCCGGCACTCCGCCCGCGCCGGCGCGCTGGAACAGGGCACCGCCGACCTCTTCGTGCGGACCCTGTCCCTGGGCGACCTGACCGCCCAGCACGTCATGACCCCGCGGGTGAAGGTCAGCGCCCTGCACTCCTCGGCCACCGCCCAGGACGTGGTCAACCTGACCCGCGCCACCGGCCTGTCCCGCTTCCCCGTCTACCGGGAGAGGATCGACGAGATCGTCGGCATGGTGCACCTCAAGGACGCGCTCGCCGTCCCCGCCCACGACCGGCTGCGCGTCCTGACCGGCCGGATCGCCCGTCCGGCGCTGCTCGTCCCCGAGACGCTGCCCGTCCGGCCCCTCCTCGCCCGCCTGCGCAGCGAGCAGCCCATCGCGGTCGTGGTCGACGAGTACGGCGGCACGGCCGGCGTCGTCACGCTGGAGGACATCGTCGAGGAGATCGTCGGCGAGGTCCGCGACGAGCACGACGGCCTGGACGCGCCCGAACTGGCCCCCGCCCCGCCGGAGGACGGCCGCCCCGCCTGGGACGTCGACGGCAGCTGCCGCGTCGACGCCCTGCTCCGCGTCGGTCTCGAAGCGCCCGACGGCCCGTACGAGACCGTGGCCGGGCTCGTCGCCGACCTGCTCGGCCGCATCCCCGCCGTCGGCGACCGCGCGGAACTGCCCGGCTGGCGGCTCTCCGTCCGCCAGGTCGGCCACTACCGCGCCGAACGGATACGGCTGGTGCGCACGGCGCCGGTCCCGGTGCCGGAGGCCGCCCGATGAGCGTCCTGCAACTCCTCTTCGCCGCGCTGCTCGTGCTCGCCAACGGCTTCTTCGTCGGCGCCGAGTTCGCACTGGTCTCGGTGCGCCGCAGCCAGATCGAACCACTCGGCACCGCCCGCGCCCGCCAGGTGCTGTACGGGCTGGAGCGGCTGCCGCGGATGATGGCCGCCGCCCAGTTCGGGATCACCGTCTGCTCACTGACGCTCGGCGCCGTCGCCGAACCGACCGTCGCGCATCTGCTGGAGCCCGCCTTCGCGTGGATCCACCTGCCGCACGGCATGATCCACCCGCTCGGCTACGTCATCGCGCTGGCCGCCGTGGTCTTCTGCCACCTCGTCATCGGCGAGATGGTCCCGAAGAACCTCGCGATGGCCGCCCCCGAGAAGGCCGCGCTGTGGCTCAGCCCCGGCCTGGTCGCCTTCGCCCGCCTCTGCGGACCGGTCACCGTCGCACTCGGCGCCTGCGCGCGGGTCGTCCTGCGGCTGTTCCGCGTCGAGCCGAAGGACGAGGTCGAGGCCGTCTTCACCAGCGAGCAGCTCAACCGCCTGGTGGAGGACGCCGGCCAGGCCGGCCTGCTCGACCCGGAGGAGCAGGAACGCCTGGAGGACGCCCTGGAACTGGGCTCCCGCCCGGTCACCGACGTACTCCTCAAGAGGGAGTCCCTGGTGACGGTCAGTCCCTCGGTCACCCCGGCCCGGATCGTCGCGCTCACCGCCCGCACCGGGTACTCGCGCTTCCCGGTCGCCGCCGGACAGGGCGCCTTCATGGGGTACCTGCACGTCAAGGACGTCCTCGACCTGGAGGAGTCCGAGCGGGCCGTGCCCCAGCACCTCTGGCGCCCGATGACCACGCTCCGCCCCGAACTGCCCCTCGACGAGGCCCTCACGGTGATGCGCCGCGCGGCCACCCACCTGGCCCAGGTGACGGACGCCTCCGGCCGGGTGCTGGGGGTGGTCGCCCTGGAGGACGTGCTGGAGCTGCTGGTGGGGGAGGTCAGGGACCCGGCCCACCGGGTGGTGACGCCGCAGCTCACCCGGTCGGCGGATCCTGCGGCCCCCGCCCCGACAGCACCTCCCCATACGCCTGCATCAAGTCCGGCAGCCGCAACGTAGCCAGGTCGTCCCGGGACAGCTCGCCGGGATAGACCGACAACCGCAGATCCCGGTAGGCGCAGCTCTTCTCGTACAGCGTCCGCAGGAACCGCCCGTTGCCCAACTCGTCGATCCACCCCTGGTCGACCACGTGCCCGGCGATCGACCGCAGCTCGTCCAGTGCCTCCTCGTCCCACCCGTCCCCGTTCTCGGCCGCGAGCACCTCACCGATCGAGGTCAGCTCCAGCGGCCGGTACGAGGGGAAGTCGACCCGGGAGGTGAAGCGGGAGGACAGCCCCGGGTTGGCGGCGAGCAGCCGGTCCATGCCCTCCGGGTAGCCGGCCAGGATCACCACCAGGTGGTCGCGGTTGTCCTCGGCGCGCTTCAGCAGCACCTGGAGCGCCTCGTCGCCGTACGCGTCGCCCTTGCCGTAGCCGGAGTTGGACAGGGAGTACGCCTCGTCGACGAAGAGGACGCCGCCGAGCGCGGAGTCGATCAGTTCGTTGGCCTTCACGGCGGTCTGGCCGAGGTACTCGCCGACCAGGTCGGCCCGCTGCGCCTCCACCAGGTGGTCGCCGCCGAGCAGGCCGAGGGCGTAGAAGACGCGGCCCAGGATGCGGGCCACGGTGGTCTTGCCGGTGCCGGAGGGGCCGGAGAAGACGAAGTGACGTTTGGGCGGCTGGACCGGCAGGCCCTGCCCGGCGCGCAGCCGCGCCATGTTCAGCTGCGCGGACAGCGCCTTGACCTGACGCTTCACCGGCTCCAGTCCCACCATGCGCTCCAGCTCGGCGAGCGCCTCCTCCAGCAACGCGGGGTCGGTGGGCCCGGTCGGCAGGGCCGGGTCGGCCCCGTCGGCCTTGTGGCGCACCGGCGGCCCGCTCAGCGCGGACAGCGGTCCGCCCGGCGGGGACCCGGGCGCGGAGACCTTGACGTCGCGCTCCTCGGTGCCGAAGAGCGGGTCAAGACCGTCCAGGCCGTCCACGCCCGCACCGGCTCCCGCGAGGCCCGCGAGGTCGGCGGCGTCGTCGTAGCCGTCGCTCTCGTCGATCGCCGCCAGCCGGGCCGAGGTGTCCATGAACGCCGGGTCGACGCGGTGCACGGCCCGGTACAGGGGGAGGGCCGCGGCGCTGCGGCCGGTGCCCTCGTGGGCCCGCGCCAGCCAGTAGCGCAGCTCCTTGCGCTGGGGCTGCTCGCTGCGGCACCGCATCAGGGCGGCCGACAGCAGCGGCTCGGCCTGGCCGAACATCTCCAGGCGGACCCGGGCCATGCCGCTGAAGAGGCCGGCCTCGATGCCCAGCAGGGGATCGCCGAGCAGGGGGTCGGTGTGCCGGACGAGCTGCTCCCAGTCCTTGACGAGGTAGGCGCGGCAGGCGTGCAGGAAGCGGACCTGGGAGTCGGTGTCGACCGGCGGCAGCCCGGCCAGCGCCCGGTCCAGTTCCGGGACGTGGCGGCCGTCCAGCCAGTGGGAGGCGTGCGCGAGCAGCAGGTCGCGCGGGTTCTCCAGCACGGGCTGCACCCACCAGCCCAGCCAGTACCAGGAGTTGAGGGTGCGACGGTGGCGGGCGCGCTGCTCGCCGAAGCGCTCCCGGTTGCGGAACATCCGCAGCAGGGCGTTCGTGGTGTCGACGCGCAGGGCGTGCAGTCCCAGCCAGCCGTCGGCCATGGTGGGGTCGATGCGTACCGCGGTCCGGAACTCCTCCTCCGCCTGCGGGTAGGCCCCCATGGTGTAGGCGTCCACGCCGCGCAGCCAGGCGAGGTCGGCCGGGGCCTGCGGGCCCCGCGTGCCGAAGTCCATCCCGTCCCCCACGTACCGTGCCCCCGTCGGTATGCCGCCGAGCCGTCGCCCGTCGGCCGCCTCGGTCAACGGCTGCACCGAGGACCGGAGTTGCAGGTGCGCGCGGCAACCGCCCGTAGGTCGCACCGAGGGCATCGTACCCGCGGCGCCCGGTCCTCCGAAGAGTGCGGGGAGCCGTCGTTCCGCGAGGTGGGAGTGGCTGGAACAGGCGACCGGATGGTGACCGAGGGTGAGCGTCCGGCGTCACGGAGCACCCGGAAAACGGGCTCAGGCAGAACGAAGCCCCCGATCACGGGGGAACAACCGGGGGCTTCGCGTCTGTCGGCGGCTTCGAACTACCGCACATTCAGAACGTAAGACCTGTACGGCCCCTGGGTCAAGCGGAGTTGAGGTCCGTCCGCGGGTTGCCGGGGCGCGATCTTCACGAGTTCAGCACATTGCCGACGGTCCGTCACCCTGCGTGAAAAAGTGGGGTCCGGAAGTGGTCCCCGCCGGCCCCGGCAGCACCTCGTACCCCTCCTCCCTCTGCCGTACCAGGCAGTGCGCGAAGGGGCGCGAGGGGTCGTCCGCGAGGTGACGGCGCTCCGCCGGGACCCATCCGTCCCAGAACTCCCGCTGTTCCGCTCCGTCGCGCGCCCGGCCGCGGGCCCACGCCTCCTCGGCGGGCAGGTCCATCCAGAACAGCAGCGCCAGGTGCGGGCGCAGCGCCCGGCGGCCCGCGCCGACCCCCTCGACCAGTACCACCGGCGCGGGCGGCAGCGAACGCGCCGCCCCGAAGCGCCGGGACCGCCAGTCGTAGGGGGTGTAGTGCGCGGTGTCCCCGTGCCGCAGCGGCTCGATCACCTGGCCGAGCAGCCGATCGGTCCAGTCGAACAGTTCGTCGTGACTGGCGATGTCGTCGAGGCGCAGCACCGGTGCGCCGCCCAGTCCGGCCGCCAGCCGCCCGGCGAACGTGGACTTCCCGGAACCGGCGTGCCCGTCGACGCCGATCAGGCGCACGGGCCCGCAGGAGGGCGGAAGCCGGCGGAGCCGGGCGGCGAGGTCGTGGATGACGGATCCTGTGCGGCGCGAGGGGACGGACACGGTTCGCCCCGCACTCTAACCGCGCCCCCGACCCGTCCCCACCTCGCCGTTCTCGCCACAGGTCGACACCAATGTTCGTGGCGTGGCGTGCGCGGAAGTGCTGGCAGGAGCGGGCGCCTGCGGTCATAGTGGGCGCACGACCGTGCAACGGACCCGCCCGACTCGGACACCTGGGGGTCTCCCGCCCATGAGCAGAGCCGAACAGCCGTCCCGCAGAGCCGTCCTGGCCGCGGCAGTCGCCGCGGCCGCCGTGGTCGGTGGCGCGGTCCCGGCCGCCGCCGAGGCCGCCGCGTCCGGCGCCGGCGGTGGCGACGGGGACACCGGCCGCGCCCCCGCCCGCCGGGTCGACTACCGCGCCTGGACGACGTACAGCGACTGGCGGCGCGGTACCACCCGGGGAGCCCGGGTCGCGGCGGGTTCCCGGCCCGGCGTGACGATCGGCACCCCGGCCGGCACCACCGACTACACCGACCCGCACACCGGCACCACCGCCGCCTGGGAGTACGCCACCTGGACCTCGCCGGTCCACCGGCTCACCGTGCCCTCGACGGAGGCCATCGCCTCCTGGAACGCGCACACCCCGAGCGGCACCTGGATCCAGGTCGAGCTGCGGGGCACCTACTCCGACGGCACGGACACGCCCTGGTACGTGATGGGCCGCTGGACCGCGGGCGACGGTGACCAGGACATCCGCCGCACCTCGGTCGACGACCAGGGCGACGGCAGGAGCAGTGTCTGGACGGACACCTTCGCGGTCGACGACGCGTCCTCGGACCTCCGCCTGGCCTCCTACCGGCTCCGGCTCACCCTGTACCGCCGCCCCGGCACCCGGAGCGCGCCCACCGTCTGGCGGGTCGGCGCGATGGGCTCCGACGTCCCCGACCGCTTCACCGTCCCGGCCTCCGCGCCCGGCCTCGCCCGGGAACTGCGCGTCCCGCGCTACTCGCAGGAGATCCACAAGGGCCAGTACCCCGAGTACGACAACGGCGGCGAGGCCTGGTGCAGCCCCACCTCCTCGCAGATGATCATCGAGTACTGGGGCGGCAGGCTCACCGAGGACCAGCTCTCCTGGGTCGACCCCTCCTACGCCGACCCGCAGGTCTGCCACGCGGCCCGGTACACGTACGACAACCAGTACTCCGGCTGCGGCAACTGGCCGTTCAACGCCGCCTACGCGGCCACCTTCAAGGGCCTCCAGGGCGTGGTGACCCGCCTCGGCTCCCTCACCGACCTGGAGACGCTGATCGCGGCCGGTATCCCGGCCATAACGTCCCAGTCGTTCCTGGAGAAGGAGCTGACCGGGGCGGGGTACGGCACCTCGGGCCACCTGATGACCGTGATCGGCTTCACCGCCGACGGGGACGTGATCGCCAACGACCCCGCCTCCGACGACAACGAGGCGGTGCGGCGCGTCTACAAGCGGCGCGAGTGGGAGAACATCTGGCTGCGGACCAAGCGGTACAACGCCGACGGCAAGGTCGTCTCCGGCACCGGCGGCGTCTGCTACCTGTACTTCCCGGCCCAGCCGAGCGCGCGCCAGCGCGGGGCGCTCGCGGCGGTGGGCGTGCGCTGACGCCGCTCGAAGGCCCCGGCGGCGTCCGCCGCCGGGGCCTTCGCTGTGACCAAGGTCTCCGGCGCAAAAGCCGCCGTCGGTGGCAAGGTGGACAGGAGCGCGGGGGGAGTCCACCGAACGCCCGAGATCAGTGAGAAGCCATGACCGCACACACCGCCACCGCCGCCCGTGTCCGTACCGGCGGCCCCAAGGACGACGGTCCGAAGATCCTCGAGCACGTCATGGGCTGGACCCTCGTCGTGGTGGTCGCGATGCTCGTGGTTCAGCTGGGGCTGCTGTGACGTGACCGGCGTGTGACCTGGCCCACGACCCGACCTGCCATACTGCGGATGTCCCGCCGCCCGTAGGAGACCAGGGTCGAAATTGAATATCAGTCAACAGCGTGCCGACGCCCGTCCCCGGGCGCGCGGCACCGAGCGGTCGCTGGCCCGTCGCGCCGAACTCATCGCCATCGGGCGGAGGTTGTTCGCGGACACGTCCTACGACGCGCTCTCGATGGACGACATCGCCCGCCAGGCGCATGTCGCCAAAGGGCTGATCTACTACTACTTCCAGTCCAAGCGGGGCTACTACCTGGCGATCATCCAGGACTCCGTCGCCGACCTGGTCACCACCGCCGCCCGGGGCACCGAACTGCCGCAGGTGGACCGCGTGCAGCGCACCATCGACGGCTACCTGCGCTACGCCGAGCACAACCAGGCCGCCTACCGGACCATCGTCAGCGGCGGGGTCGGCTTCGACACCGAGGTGCACGCCATCCGGGACGGGGTGCGCGAGGCCATCGTCGCCACCATCGCGGAGGGGGCCTACGGCCGCTCCGACATCGGGCCGCTGGCCCGCATGGGCCTGCTCGCCTGGGTGTGCAGCGTCGAGGGCGCCACCCTCGACTGGATCGGCCGGCCCGAACTGCTCCGCGAGACCATGCGCGAACTGCTGGTCAAGTCGCTCGGCGGCACCCTGCGCGCCATCGAGGAACTGGACCCCGCCTGCCCGGCACCCGAACCCGCCCGCCGCGACACCTGACGAAGGGGCGGAGGCCCGAGCCGGCCTCCGCCCCCGCCCCCGTGCGCCGGGTGGTTCAGTCGATCGCCTTGATCAGCTCACCGTTCGCGGTGTCACCGCTCAGCTCCCAGAAGAACGTCCCGCCCAGACTCTGCTCGTTCTTGTACGACATCTTGGTCGCGATGGTCTGCGGGGTGTCGTAACTCCACCAGTCGCTGCCGCACTTGGCGTACGCGGTGCCCGCCACCGTGCCGGTCGCCGGGCAACTGGTCTTCAGCACCTTGTAGTCCTCGATGCCGTTCTCGTACGTGCCCTTCGCCGGGCCGGTCGCGGTGCCGCCGGGCTCCGACTGGGTGACACCGGTCCAGCCGCGGCCGTAGAAGCCGATGCCGAGCAGCAGCTTCGAGGCCGGAACGCCGAGGCCCTTGAGCTTCGCGATGGTCGCCGAGGAGTGGTAGTCCGCCTTGGGGATGCCGGAGTACGAGGTCAGCGGCGAGTGCGGCGCGGTCGGTCCGGTGGCGTCCCAGGCGCCGAAGAAGTCGTACGTCATCGGGTTGTACCAGTCGACGTACTGGGCGGCGCCCGCGTAGTCCGCCGCGTCGATCTTGCCGCCCGCCGTCGCGTCGGCCGTGATCGCCGCGGTCACCAGGTAGTCCTGGCCGAACTTGGCGCGCAACGCGCTCATCAGCTTCGGGAACGCGTCCCGGCCGCTCTCGTCGCAGCTCAGGCCGCAGGCGCCCGGGTACTCCCAGTCGATGTCGATGCCGTCGAAGACATCGGCCCACTTGGAGTTCTCGACCAGGTCGTAGCAGGACTGGGCGAAGGCGGCCGGGTCCTTGGCGGCCTCGGTGAACCCGCCGGACCAGGTCCAGCCGCCGAAGGACCAGAGGATCTTGAGGTCGGGGTGCTTCTGCTTCAGCTTCAGCAACTGGTTGAAGTTGCCCCGCAGCGGCTGGTCCCAGGTGTCGGCGGTCCCGTCGACGGACTCGGCCGCGGTGTACGCGCGGTCGGTCGCCGCGTAGGCGTCGCCCATCGCGCACTTGCCGCCGGTGACGTTGCCGAACGCGTAGTTGATGTGGGTCAGTTCGGCGCCGGAGCCGGAGGTCTCGACGTTCTTGACGTAGTACTTCCGGTCGTAGGTGCCCCATTCGGTGAAGTAGCCGACGACCTTGGAACCGGCCGCGGCCTGCGTGGCGGGCGCCTGCGGGGGAGGCGTGGCCGTGGCCGTGCCGGCGCCGGCCAGCAGTCCCGCGCCGAGGGCGACGGAACACAGGGCGGAGAAGAGCGCCCGCAGGGAGCGGGCGCGGGGGAGGTGCGGGACGTGCATCGGGTGTCTCCTCGTGGGGGGAAGAGGGAAACGCGCGCCGATTGGCATGAACGCGGTAACGCGTTCGGGCCGTCACCGTAGAAGGACTAGACCAGTGGGGTCAATGGTGCGGACCATTTTCCGTCTGGAGGGCCTAATTCCGGCCCTTCGTGGCGGGCCGGACCCTTTCTTGAAGTAAGCGGTCGTTAACTGGTGACTCCATGCGTCCAATCGGGCATACTCACAGCGCACAGCCGCTGGTCAGCCGCTTCCGCGACCCGGGAGTGCGAGCATCGGCCAGGCCCGAACGACCCGGCGGAACCGCCTCCATCCAAGGCGCACGTCCGCCGATGCGCCCGACAGGGAGGAGAGCGTCGCCATGCCCGACCGCGCCCCGCAGCCGGTGGACCGGCAACTGCCCACGGACGAGGCACGGGATCTGATCTCACTCGTCCGCGACATCGCGCAGCGTGAGATCGCCCCGAGCGCGGCCGAGGAGGAGGACGCCGGACGCTTTCCGCGCGAGGTCTTCGCCCTGCTCTCCGACTCCGGCCTGCTCGGCCTGCCCTACGACGCCCAGTTCGGCGGCGGCGAGCAGCCCTATGAGGTGTACCTCCAGGTCCTGGAGGAGCTGGCCGCGGCCCGCCTCACCGTCGGCCTCGGCGTCAGCGTGCACACCCTGGCCTGCTACGCGCTGGCCGCCTACGGCACCAAGGAGCAGCAGGCCGACCACCTGCCCGCGATGCTCGGCGGCGGTCTGGTGGGCGCCTACTGCCTCTCCGAGCCCGCCTCCGGCTCCGACGCCGCCTCGCTGCGCACCAAGGCCGTGCGCGAGGGCGACGACTGGGTGATCGACGGCACCAAGGCCTGGATCACCCACGGCGGCATCGCGGACTTCTACACCGTCATGGCGCGCACCGGCGAGGACGGGCCGCGCGGCATCACGGCCTTCCTGGTGCCCGGCGACGCCGAGGGGCTGAGCGCGGCGGTGCCGGAGAAGAAGATGGGGCTCAAGGGCTCACCCACCGCGCAGATCCACCTCGACGGCGTGCGGGTCGCGGACGACCGCCGGCTCGGTGACGAGGGGCAGGGCTTCGCGATCGCGCTGTCGGCGCTCGACTCGGGGCGGCTCGGCATCGCCGCCTGCGCGGTCGGAGTGGCCCAGGCGGCGCTGGACGAAGCGGTGTCCTACGCGGCCGAGCGGCGCCAGTTCGGCAAGCCGATCTCCGACTTCCAGGGGCTGCGCTTCATGCTGGCCGACATGGCGACCCGGATCGAGGCGGGACGTGCCCTGTACCTGACGGCGGCGCGACTGCGCGACGCCGGACGCCCGTTCGCCAAGCAGGCGGCCATGGCCAAGCTGTACTGCACCGACGCGGCGATGCAGGTGACCACCGACGCCGTGCAGGTCCTCGGCGGGTACGGCTACACCGCGGACTTCCCGGCCGAGCGGTACATGCGCGAGGCGAAGGTGCTCCAGATCGTCGAGGGCACCAACCAGATCCAGCGCATGGTCATCGCCCGTCACCTCGCGGGTCCCGAAGGACGCTGAAGTCACCGGTGACGGTG
Source organism: Streptomyces sp. NPDC107500 (assembly GCF_055582785.1). Classification (NCBI taxonomy): domain Bacteria; kingdom Bacillati; phylum Actinomycetota; class Actinomycetes; order Kitasatosporales; family Streptomycetaceae; genus Streptomyces; species Streptomyces sp. NPDC107500. The sequence continues at coordinate 60,678 of NZ_JBVJPF010000009.1, read as the reverse complement.
AAGCCGCCGGCGACGGTGAAGCCACCGGTGACGCGGGAGTCGCCGGTGGCGAGGGCGTCGGCGGTGGTCAGGGCGTCGGCGCCGGTGAAGAAGTCGCCCAGTCCGCGCGGGGGTTCCGCGAGCCTGATCCACTCCGGGTCGTGCCGCCCGGGCAGGGTGCGGCCGCCGTCGGCCCAGGTCCGCATCAGCTCGCGGTAGATGGGTGGGTCCGGGATCTGCGGGGCCGGCGGAACCGGTCCGGCGGGCGCCGGGACGAACACGCGGCGCCGACTCCCGGTCGCCGAGTACGTGTGGGTCATACCCGGGCAACGCGGCGAAGTGGGGACAGGTCACCGGCGGGCGCAATCGAGCGTGAGTTCGCGGGTGTCCACCGCCGTCGCGCGGTTGCCGTCGCGCCCCGACGTGTCGTCTGCCCACCGACGCCGACCCGCGCCACGGCGTCCTGCGAGCCGTGGCGCGGCTGTGCCGACCGCATCGGGCGGCGTCCCCCGAACGGGGACGGCCGGATGCCTCAGGCCGCCTCGCTCCGCATCGTCGGCATCCGCATCGGGCGCGAGCCCGGGCCGCCGACGTGGGAGAAGGGCTGGGTCCGCCAGTCGAGGCCCCGGGGGAGCGTCAACAGCAGGGCGGTGTCCTGCTCGTGGGGCCGGAACGACTCGTCCGCGGGGCGGGCCTCGGTGGCCCTGCGGCCGGTGCCGGCGCAGACCGTGAGCCCGAACGGATTCCACGGAGAGGCGCAGAGCGCGTGCTCGGGCAGCTCCCGCTCGTCGGCCAGCAGCGCGATGGGCTGGGCGCAGTCCGGGCAGATCACCCGGTACATCTCGAAGGTGTCGTAGGCGTCGAGGTCCTCGTCGTCGAAGGCGTCGGGTTCGACGCCCTCCGATACCGGCTCGACGACCGGCTGCTGCCGCTTGGGCGCGGTACGACCAGGGCGCTTAAGACTCTGCATGGGATTCTCCCCCTCGGGCTGGGCCGTGACGGCACTGCGGCCTCGACCACAGCAAGCACTTCCCGTCCACCACGCGGGGTAATCACGCGAACATCACGGAGGCCGTCCGAGAGGTGTGGTCTTCGTCACATGCCCGGCGCAGGTGCCCCGTCCGGCGGATTTGTCCCCGCCCCGAACGCGGCCGACGCCCCGTCACATCACGAACCGGACATGCGCCGGACCGCTCAGGTATCCGAGGAGATCAACCGCACTGTAGGTTCTTGCGCCATGGAGGAGCTGGACCGACAGATCGTGCAGCTGCTCGTCAAGGACGGGCGGATGAGCTACACCGACCTGGGCAAGGCCACGGGCCTGTCCACGTCGGCCGTGCACCAGCGGGTGCGGAGGCTGGAACAGCGCGGCGTCATCCGCGGATACGCCGCGGTCGTCGACCCCGAGGCCGTCGGGCTGCCGATGACCGCCTTCATCTCGGTGAAACCCTTCGACCCCAGCGCCCCCGACGACATCGCGGACCGCCTGGCCGGCGTCCCCGAGATCGAGGCCTGCCACAGCGTCGCGGGCGACGAGAACTACATCCTCAAGGTCCGCGTCTCCACGCCGCACCAACTGGAGGAGCTGCTCGCCCGGGTGCGCTCCCTGGCCGGCGTCTCGACCCGGACCACCGTGGTGCTCTCCACGCCGTACGAGGCCCGCCCGCCACGCGTCTGACTCCGGGCCGCCCCGGCTCGCCCGCGTGGCCGCCCCGGCTGCCGGGCGGCCCCCGTGAGGGGCGAGACTGGTGCCCATGAGTGAGACCACCACCCCGTCCTCGACCGTCCTGCTGCGCCGCGGCGAGGTCCACAGTCCCGCCGACCCCTTCGCCACGGCCATGGTCGTCGAGCGCGGCCAGGTCGCCTGGGTCGGCTCCGAGGGCGCCGCGGACGCCTTCGCGGACGGCGTGGACGAGGTGGTCGACCTGGACGGCGCCCTCGTCACCCCGGCGTTCACCGACGCACATGTGCACACCACAGCGACGGGTCTCGCCCTCACCGGTCTCGACCTCTCCGATGCCCCCACCCGGGAGGCCGCTCTCACCCTCGTGAGCGACTTCGCCGCCGCCCGCCCGGACGACCGCGTGCTCCTCGGACACGGCTGGGACGCCGCCCGCTGGCCCGACGGCGTACCGCCGACCCGCGCCGAACTGGACCGGGCCACCGGCGGCCGGCCCCTCTATCTCAGCCGAATCGACGTCCACTCGGCCGTCGTCACCACCGCCCTGCTCGATCTGACCCCCGGCCGGGTCGCCCGCGTGGACGGACCGCTCACCGGCGACGACCACCACGCCGTACGCGCCGCGGCGCTCGGCGCCGTCACCCCGGCCCAGCGCGCCGCGGCCCAGCGCGCCGCCCTCGCGCACGCCGCCTCCCTCGGCATCGGAACCGTTCACGAATGCGCAGGCCCGGAGATCTCCTCCGAGGACGACTTCACCGGCCTGCTGCGCCTGTCGGCCGAGGAGGCGGGCCCGCGGGTCATCGGCTACTGGGCCGAGCAGGACGTCGACAGGGCGCGCGAACTGGGCGCGGTCGGGGCGGCCGGCGACCTCTTCGTCGACGGCTCCCTCGGCTCGCACACCGCGTGCCTGCACCAGCCGTACGCCGACGCCGCCCACACCGGCACCGCCCACCTGGACGCCGCCGCGGTCGCCGCGCACGTCGTCGCCTGCACCGAGGCCGGCCTCCAGGCGGGCTTCCACGCCATCGGCGACGCCGCCGTGGCCACCGTGGTGGAAGGGGTCCGCGCCGCCGCCGACAAGGTCGGCCTCGCCCGCCTGCGCGCCGCCCGCCACCGCGTCGAGCACGCCGAGATGCTGACGCCCGAGACCGTCGCCGCCTTCGCCGAACTGGGCCTCACCGCCTCCGTCCAGCCCGCCTTCGACGCCCTCTGGGGCGGCGAGGACGGCATGTACGCCCGGCGGCTCGGAGCGGAGCGGGCCCGTACGCTCAACCCCTTCGCGGCCCTGCTGCGCGCCGGGGTCCCGCTCGCCTTCGGCTCCGACAGCCCGGTCACCCCCCTCGACCCGTGGGGCACCGTCCGGGCCGCCGCCTTCCACCACACGCCGGAACACCGGGTCTCCGTGCGCGCGGCGTTCACGGCGCACACGCGCGGCGGCTGGCGGGCGGTCGGGCGCGACGACGCGGGAGTGCTGGTGCCGGGCGTGCCCGCCGACTACGCCGTGTGGCGCACCGGCGAACTCGTGGTCCAGGCCCCGGACGACCGGGTGGCCCGCTGGTCCACCGACCCGCGCTCCGGCACTCCTGGCCTGCCGGATCTGACCCCGGGCCGGGACCTGCCGGTCTGCCTGCGCACCGTCGTGGGGGGCCGCACCGTGTTCGTGCGGCCGGGCGAGTGATTGCGACGGCCGACAGGGCGATGATCTTCGGGCGCGTCCGACGTGCGTCTCCTCCGCGCTGACCTGGGCTTTGACGCGAAAGGCGCAGGTGGAACGACTGTTGACAGGCGACGGCGGGGGGCCGGTAGGTTCGGCCGGGTCCACCACCGGACGCCCGACCGGGGAATCTTCCGCGCACCGTCGCGGCGCCGCTGAGTCAGGGACGGTGCGCCGAACCCGGTGCACCGCCACTGGCAGCCAGGCTCAGCGCTCGCGCCACGACGAGGGATCGTTCCGGCCGGTCGGGAGGTGTGACCCCGGGTGGGGCCCGGGCGCTCAGTAGACAACGGCTTTCGGTCGACCCGCAGCCAGCGGGCCCCAGGTCGGCCCGAAGGGCGCCGGGCCCCCATCCGCCGCGCAAACGGTCCGAAACGGCCATCCCTACCCCGGTCTTGGGAAAGCGACACCACCGTACGCACGTCCTGTCACGTCACCGCAGGCGGCGGCGATTAAGGTGGTGCTCTGCGTACGGACACGAAGGGGCAGTGGTGAACGACGGCGACGGGACGCCCGCGGCGGCGGGGCAGGGGAGGCGGTTCGGTCCCCTGGGCACGGTCCTGGTGATCATCCCGACCTACAACGAGGCGGAGAACATCAAGGCGATCGTCGCGCGCGTGCGCGAGGCGGTCCCCGAGGCCCACGTGCTCGTGGCCGACGACAACAGCCCCGACGGCACCGGCAAGCTCGCCGACGAGCTGGCGGCGGAGGACGATCACGTCCAGGTCCTGCACCGCAAGGGCAAGGAGGGCCTGGGCGCCGCCTACCTCGCGGGCTTCCGCTGGGGACTGGAGCACGGCTACGGCGTGCTGGTCGAGATGGACGCCGACGGCTCCCACCAGCCCGAGGAACTGCCCCGGCTGCTGACCGCCCTCAAGGGCGCCGACCTGGTGCTCGGCTCCCGCTGGGTGCCCGGCGGCCGGGTGGTGAACTGGCCCAGGTCGCGCGAGATCATCTCCCGCGGCGGCAGCATGTACTCGCGGATCGCGCTGGACCTGCCGCTGCGCGACATCACCGGCGGTTACCGCGCCTTCCGCTCCGAGACCCTGGAAGGGCTCGGACTGGAGGAGGTCGCTTCCCAGGGCTACTGCTTCCAGGTCGACCTGGCCCGCCGGGCGATCAAGGCCGGTTACCACGTCGTCGAGGTGCCGATCACGTTCGTCGAGCGGGAGCTGGGCGACTCCAAGATGAGCCGGGACATCCTCGTGGAGGCGCTCTGGCGGGTCACCACGTGGGGCGTGGGGGAGAGGGTCGGCAAGGTCCTGGGACGCGACAAGCAGCCCGGCAGGCCGGCCGTGCAGGGCGACAAGTCGGCACAGGCGTCCGACAGGAACGCCTGATCGTCCTCTTACGCCGCGCTGAGCCGGGGCCAGGCACACTGGGGGTATGACGACTGGCGCTCAGACCCCCAGGTCCCCCGGCCGGCCTCCGCGCTCCCGGCTGCGCACCTTCCTGCCGCTGGGCATCGCCGCCTGGCTCGTCCTGGAGATCTGGCTGCTGACCGTGGTGGCCGGCGCGTCCAGCGGCTTCGTGGTCTTCCTGCTGCTGGTCGCGGGCATCGTCCTCGGCTCCGTGGTCATCAAGGCGGCGGGCCGCCGGGCCTTCAGGAACCTCACCGAGACGTTGCAGCAGCAGCAGTCCGGAGTCCCGCCCGAGGCCCGTCCGAACAGCGAGGGCAACGGCCTGATGATGCTGGGCGGGCTGCTCCTGATCCTGCCCGGTCTCATCTCGGACGCGCTCGGCCTGCTGATGCTGGTGCCGCCGGTGCAGAAGGCCGTCAGCCGCTTCGCGCAGCGCACGGTGGAGCGCAGGATCCGCGAGGCCGGCCCGGGCACCCTGGGCGACGCCTTCCGGCAGGCCCGGATGCACCGCCCGGACGGCAAGGTGGTCCAGGGCGAGGTCGTCCGGGACGACCCGGACGACGCGCCGCGGGGCCCCCGCCCGCCGCTGACCCACTGAGCCCTCCGGGGGCCGCCGGATCGCCGACGGCCCCCGGACACACCAAAACCGCGGGTGCCGCACGTGAAGCTCACGTACGGCACCCGCGGTGTTCGGTTGTGTCGCCTACGGTTTCCCGCTACGCACTCTTGCGGCTGTCTCGCGGATGGACCGCGATGTTCATCGCGCCGGAGCGCAGAACGGCCAGCCGCTCCTCGAGGACCTCTTCGAGCTCCTCGCGGGTGCGCCGCTCCATCAGCATGTCCCAGTGCGTACGCGCGGGCTTGGCCTTCTTCTCCTCAGGGCCGTCGCCGTCCACCAGGAGTGCCTGGGCCCCGCAGACCTTGCACTCCCACTCCGGCGGAATCTCCGCCTCGACCGAGAAGGGCATCTCGAAGCGGTGCCCCTTCTCGCATGCGTACTCCACGGCCTGGCGCGGGGCCAGGTCGATGCCGCGGTCCGTCTCGTAGCTGGTCACCACGAGGCGCGTGCCGCGAAGAGCTCGCTCACTCATGAATCGTGCCTCCCGGGCTTGTCGCCCACAGGACAGGTGTCGCTGTCGTCGTCATCCGGTCAACGTCCGGGCGGCGGTAAAGATTCCCGTCCCGACTCCCGATCCGGGCCCTGCGTCGCCGTCGCAGCCGCAGCCTTGCAACCAGTGCAGTACCCGCCAACGTCCGGTTTGTCACCTCTGATAACAGATGTGACATTGCGTTTCGGCACCTTTGACGCGCAGTAACGGTCCGCCTGGCAGGCCAAACGCGTACACTACAGCCCTTTCGCGTCGAGTGCTAAATCCTTTCGGGTACCGGGTTGCCCGCGTCGCCGATCGCACGCCGCACCGGCACCCGCGCGAGCAGCACGAAACCGAGCACGAAGAACGCCACCAGCGAGATGATGGCGTCCCGGTAGCTCCCGGTCAGCTGGTAGGTGAGCCCGAAGAGCAGCGGCCCGAGCCAGCTCATCCCGCGGTCGCTCAGCTCGTACGCCGAGAAGTACTCGGCCTCCTTGCCGGGCGGCACCAGTTGGGAGAAGAGGGAACGGGAGAGCGCCTGGCTGCCGCCCAGGACCAGCCCGATCCCGGCGGCCAGCACGAAGAACCACACGGGCGCCCCGGCCGGCAGGAAGTACCCGGCGGCGAGGGTCGCCGTCCAGGCCACCAGCGACCCGAGGATGGTCCGCTTGGCCCCGTACGTCCTGGCCAGCCGCCCCAGAGCCAGCGCGCCCACCACCGCGAGCACCTGGACCAGCAGGACCGCCACGATGAGGGTGGACTGCCCGAGGCCGAGCTCCTCGGATCCGTAGACCGACGCCTGGGTGATCACCGTCTGGATGCCGTCGTTGTAGACGAGGTACGCCAGCAGGAAGGCCAGTGTCAGCGGGTGGCGGCGCATGTCGCGGATGGTCGCCGCGAGCTGCTTCCAGCCGGTCCCCGCGGCCTCCCGCGCGGGGGTGCGGCGGTCGCGCAGCCGTCGTAGCGGGATGAGCGCGAAGGCGCCCCACCACAGTCCGGCGGACGCCAGGCAGATGCGGACCGCTGCGCTCTCGCTCAGTCCGAAGGAGTCGTGGGCGGTGTACAGGATCAGGTTCGCGATCAGGACCAGGGCTCCGGCCGCGTATCCGAAGGCCCACCCGCGCGAGGAGACGGCGTCGCGTTCCTCGGGCGGTGCGATCTGCGGCAGGTACGAGTTGTAGAGCATCATCGCCACCGACTGGGCGGCGTTGGCGACGACCAGGAGCACGCCGCCCAGCACATAGCGGTCGCCGTCCAGGAAGAACATCCCCGCCGTGGCCGCGGCGCCCGTGTACGCGGCCGCGGCCAGCAGCGGCTTCTTGCGGCCCGAGCGGTCGGCCGCGGCGCCCACCAGGGGCATCACCAGGACCGCCACGATCACCGAGAGGGACACCGAGTAGGCGAAGAAGGACCCGGCGCGCACCGGTATCCCCAGCGGATGGACGTACCCGTCGCCGTCCGCGGCCGACTCGGCGACCGACGTCAGATAGGGACCCAGGAACACGGTGAGCACGCTCGTCGAGTAGACGGAGCACGCCCAGTCGTAGAAGTACCAGCCGCGCTGTTCGCGCCGCCGGTCGGCGGCCCCGTCGGCCGCGTCCGTCCGCAGGGTGTCGGTGCCCACCCGTGCCCTCGCTTCCCCGTGCCCGCGCACCGCCCCGGGCGACCGGCCGGGACTCAGGCCCAGACGCCGCGGTCCTCCATGACCTTGCGCAGTGTGTCTATGTGATCGGTCATGATGCCATCCACTCCCAGGTCCAGGAGCCGGTGCATGCGGTCCGCATCGTTCACCGTCCAGACGTGCACCTGGAGCCCGCGCGCGTGGGCGGCGCGCAGGAAGCGGCGGTCCACGACCCGGATGCCCGACTGGACCTCCGGAACCTGCGCGGCCACCGAAGCACGGCGTGGGGCGACCGGAACACCCCACGAGCGCAGCCGGAGGCCCAGGACGCCGCGGATGCCGTACGAGGTCGCCAGGCGCGGGCCCGCCAGACGCTGGGCGCGCGCCACGCGTGCCTCCGAGAAGGAGCCGACGCAGACCCGGTCCCAGGCGTTCGTCCGCCCGATCAGCTCCAGGAGGGGCACCAGCGCGGGCTCCGCCTTCACGTCGATGTTCCAGCGCACCTCGGGGAAGGTCTCGAGGAGTTCCTCGAAGAGCGGCACCGGCTCCTCGCCCGCCACGCGCGCGTGACGCACCCGCTCCCACGGCAGGTCGGCGATCCGCCCGGCCCCGTCGGTCACCCGGTCCAGGGTCGCGTCGTGGAAGGCGACGAGCCTCCCGTCGCGCGTGGCGTGGACGTCGGTCTCGATGTACCGGTAGCCCGCCTCGACCGCCCGCCGGAACTGCCGCAGCGTGTTCTCCAGACCTTCCGCCGAACCGCCCCGGTGGGCGAAGGCGATCGGGCCGGGGTGGTCGAGGTAGGGGTGGCGTATCGGGGTGGTCACCGACGCAGTATCGCGCGCCGGGGTTCACCGGCGGCAACCACCGTGCTGCCGGAAGGTGCCGGGAGCACGGCGAAGACGCGCAGGAACACCTGGGCGAGCGGACCGATCGCCACCGCGTACAGGAGGGTGCCGAGACCGACCGTGCCGCCGAGGGCGAAGCCCGTGACCACGACGGTGATCTCGACGGCCGTGCGCACCAGGCGTACCGAGAGGCCCGTGCGCCGGTTCAGGCCGGTCATCAGGCCGTCGCGCGGGCCGGGGCCGAACCGCGCGGCGATGTACAGCCCGGTCGCCGCCCCGTTCAGGACGATCCCGCCGACCATCGCGGCGATCCGCAGCGGCAGCCCCTGGGCGTCCGGCAGGACGGACAGCGTCGCGTCCATCGCCGCGCCGATCACCAGCACGTTGGAGACCGTGCCCAGGCCCGGCCGCTGGCGCAGCGGGATCCACAGGAGCAGCACGGCGGCGCCCAGGACGGTCAGCACCACGCCCATGGACAGGCCGGTGCGTTCGGCCAGTCCCTGGTGCAGCACGTTCCACGGCTCCAGGCCGAGTCCCGACCGGACCAGCAGCGCCGAACTCGCGCCGTACAGCGCGAGTCCGCCGTAGAGCTGGGTCAGCCGCCGTGTGAGGTGCCTGTGCCGGACCTCGGCCTGCCTGGACAAGATCTGCCCCCTGTGTGGTCGTAGTGGCCTGCTCCATGACACCCTGTGGCTTGAGAAGGAGAAGCAACCATGGCCAATTCGGGGAAGGTGGACTGATTTCCATGGCGCAGTGGACCTCGGCCGTGGGGGCCGGTCAGCTCGCCCGGCTGCTCGGCTCCCAGCAGGACCGCCCCGCCGGGCCCGGCACCCGCCGCCCGCCCGCCTACCGCGCGCTCGCCGACGGCATCCGGCTGCTGGTCCTCGAAGGCCGCGTTCCGGTCGCCGCCCGGCTGCCCGCCGAACGCGAACTGGCCCTCGCCCTGACCGTCAGCCGTACCACCGTCGCCGCCGCCTACGAGGCGCTGCGCGCGGAGGGCTTCCTGGAGTCCCGGCGCGGCGCGGGCAGCTGGACGGCCGTGCCGGCCGGGAACCCGCTGCCGGCGCGTGGTCTCGAACCGCTGCCGCCCGAAGCGCTCGGTTCGATGATCGACCTGGGCTGCGCGGCGCTCCCCGCGCCCGAGCCCTGGCTCACCCGGGCCGTGCAGGGCGCCCTGGAGGAGCTGCCGCCGTACGCGCACACCCACGGCGACTATCCGGCGGGACTGCCGACGCTGCGCGCGATGATCGCCGAGAGGTACACCGCGCGCGGGATCCCGACCATGCCCGAGCAGATCATGGTCACCACGGGCGCGATGGGCGCGATCGACGCCATCTGCCACCTCTTCGGGGGGCGCGGAGAGCGGATCGCCGTGGAATCGCCCTCCTACGCGAACATCCTCCAGCTGATGCGGGAGGCCGGCGCCCGGCTCGTCCCCGTCGCGATGGCCGAGGGGCTGACCGGCTGGGACGTCGACCGCTGGCGCCAGGTGCTGCGCGAGGCCGCTCCGCGCGTCGCCTATGTCGTCGCCGACTTCCACAACCCCACCGGCGCGCTCGCCGAGGAGGACCAGCGACGCCGCCTCGTGGACGCGGCCCGGTCGGCGGGCACGGTGCTCGTGGCCGACGAGACGATGAGCGAGCTGTGGCTGGACGACGACGTCGAGATGCCGCGGCCGGTGTGCGCCTTCGACCCGGCCGGGTCCACCGTCGTCACCGTCGGTTCCGCGAGCAAGGCCTTCTGGGCAGGGATGCGCATCGGCTGGGTCCGCGCCGCGCCGGACGTCATCCGCAGCCTGGTCGCCGCGCGGGCCTACGCCGACCTGGGCACGCCCGTACTGGAGCAGCTGGCCGTGAACTGGCTGTTCAGCACCGGCGGCTGGGAACAGGCCGTGGCGGTCCGCCGCGAGCAGGCCAGGCAGAACCGGGACGAGCTGGTGGCGGCGGTGCGGCGGGAGCTGCCCGACTGGGAGTTCGAGGTGCCCAGGGGCGGGCTCACCCTGTGGGTGCGGACGGGCGGCCTCTCCGGCTCCCGGCTCGCGGAGGCGGGGGAGCGGGTGGGCGTACGGGTCCCGTCCGGTCCGCGCTTCGGGGTCGACGGCGCCTTCGAGGGGTATGTCCGGCTGCCCTTCACCGTGGGCGGCGCGGTGGCCGAGGAGGCGGCGTCCCGGCTGGCCGCGGCGGCCCGCCTGGTGGAGAGCGGCGGAGCCGGGAGCGGCGGCGAGGCGCCGCGGACGTTCGTGGCGTAGGCCGGGTTCGGCGGGGCGTGGCGGTCGGCGGAAACGCGGCCGGGGCGGAGCGGTGGGTCGCTCCGCCCCGGCCGCGGTCACCTTCTCAGGCCGCGGTCTCCTCTTCAGGAGGTCTCCGCCGCGCCGGCCTTGGCCGGGACCGGCTCCGCCGCGACGGCCGTGACGGGGACCGGCTCCGCGGGGACCTGTTCCGGCGCCGCGGGCTCAGCGGTCGCCTCCGGCCCGCCCAGTGCCTCGGGCGCCTCCGTCGTCGTCTCCGTCGCCACCGGCGTGGGTCCGGGCTCCGTCGGGGCTTCCTCCGGCTCGGTCCCGTTGGGTGCCGGCCGGGCCTTCTTCTCCATCGACACCGCCTTGGCCTCCGCCGTCGCCTCCGCCGCCTCCGCCTCCGCGGGGACCGGCGCCCGCTCCCCGTCCGCCGGGGTCGTGCGCGGGGGGAGCAGGTCGAGCACCGCCTGCCGGTGGGCGTCGCTCGTGGCGTCGTCGTAGGGGTCGGGGGTGGCCGGGACCTGGAGGCGGTGGACCGCTCCCGTGCCGAGGCGGGCGTACCCACGACCGGGGGGAACCTGGTCGACGGGCGTGGTGTGCGGGGGAGCACCCAGCGCGGCGGTCAGTTCGTCCGCCGTGGCCGGGCCGAGCACCACACGCGCCCGTGTGTGCTGCCGTACGCCGTCGCTGAGGCCCTCCAGGGCGTCCAGCTGGTCGGCGACGACCACGGTCACGTGCGCGGCGCGGCCGTGCCGCAGGGGTACCTGGAGCAGGGACTGCGGGTCCCTGCGGCCCTCGGCCGTGGCGAGGTGCGTGAAGGCGCTCGGACGGTCCACGAGGACCCACAGGGGCCGCCGGGTGTCGTCCGGCGCGGGCTGCCCCTCCTGACGGGCCCGGTTGACGGCGATCAGCCGGCGCTCGGTCTCGGCGGCGGCCCACTCCAGGCTGGTCAGCGCCCCGGTGAGACCGGACTCGACGGCCAGGACGCCGTCCCGGCCGACCAGGCAGGCGTACTCACCGGTGCCGCCGCCGTCGACGATCAGGATGTCTCCGTGGTGCAGCGCCTGGAGGGCGACCGAGCGCAGCAGGGTGGAGGTGCCGGTGCCGGGCCGGCCAAGGACCAGCAGGTGGGGTTCGGTCGAGCGGATGCCGGTGCGCCAGACGACCGGCGGGACGTCGCGCCGCTCCTCGCCGTGGGTGAGCGGGAGGGTGCGCTGGACCCGGGTGGGGTCGGTGAAGCCGAGGACGGTCTCGCCGGGCGCGGTGACGAAACGCTGGGCGGCGATGTCGGTGGGGAGCGCCGGGAGCACGTCGACGGTGAGGTGGTTGGCCTCCTCGTCCCACGTGAAGTGGTACTCCCGGCCCCGGCCGGACTTCGCGGTGAGCAGGTGCTCGATGCGGGTCCGGGAGCCGGCCTCGCCGTCGGTGAAGTAGGCGGGGTAGCGGATCACCAGGTGGGTGAAGCGGCCGCCGTCGTCGAACTCGTAGGCCGGGAACGCCTTCTCCCAGGAGCCGCCGTGGGCGTACAGGGGGTCGGGGTCCTCGGCGAGCGAGAAGTACGGGACCAGGGCCTCGTAGAGGGACTGGAGGCGCTGGGTCTGGGAGTCGTCGGGGCCTTCCGGCGTCGCCGGGGTGCGGTCCCTGCCCTGCCAGGCTGCCGCCGCCATCAGGGCGATGACGGCGAGCAGCGGGCCGTACGGCACGAGCGCCACGACCAGGACCACCGAGGCCACCAGGAACAGCAGCGCGCCGCGCCGGTCCTTGGGGGTCTCGGTCCATCTGCTCCGCCCGGCTGCGGCCAGCCTGCGCAGGCCGCGGCCGATCGTGATCAGCGGCTGGAGGACGTCGGTGGCGCTGTCGGCCGCCGTCCGGGCCAGCACCCGGCTCCGGGCGAGCTGTGCGCCGCCGTTGCTCAGAATGCGGGGGAGGGGCCGCCGGGCCACTGATGCCTCCTGGTGCGTACGTGGGGGTGTCGGGTGGGGGTGAGGGGTGAGGGGGGTCAGAACTTGATTCCGCCTAGGAGGCCCGCCAGGCTCTCGCCGCCCGCCTTGATGCTCGGCGCGATCGCCGTACTCGCGAGATAGAACCCGAACAGGACCGCGACCAGCGCGTGCGAGGCCTTGAGGCCGTCCTTGCGGAAGAAGATGAAGACGACGATGCCGAGCAGGACCACGCCTGAGATCGAGAGGATCATGTGAGTTCTCCTGGTTCACGGGGACAGTCACCATGAGTACTTCCAGGCTCACAGCATGTATCCATACGATAAAAGGTGCAAATGGGGGAAATTCGGCAGAAATACCCTGATTGGCGGCGTGTTTGTTGGGCCGGACGAGTGCTTCGCGAGCCAGTACCCTGGCGATTCACTCGTGCGGCGGCACCGCTCGCCGCCGTGCGGGGCAGTACCCGGGGAGTACCCCGGCAATGTGCGCAGTCCCGCAGTCCCCAACGTTCGCAGTGAGAGGCGGTCCGGCCGATGAGTGAAGCCCCCGACCCCGAGGTCGTGGAGCTGGCGACCAAGATCTTCGATCTGGCCCGGCAGGGGCGGACCGAGGAACTGGTGGCGTACGTGGACGCCGGAGTTCCGGCCGATCTCACCAACGACCGCGGGGACTCCCTCGTCATGCTCGCCGCCTATCACGGCCACGCCGACGCCGTACGCGCGCTGCTGGGCCGCGGCGCCGACGCCGACCGCGTCAACGACCGGGGTCAGACCCCGCTCGCCGGAGCCGCCTTCAAGGGTGAGACGGAAGTGACGAAGGCGCTTCTCGAGGCCGGCGCGGACCCGGCCGCGGGCACCCCGTCGGCCGTGGACACGGCGCGGATGTTCGCCCGGAGTGACCTGCTGGAGCTGTTCGGCGTGCAGTGACCGGACGTCGGCCCGGATCCTCCGAGGATCCGATCCGCACATTCTGACCAGGTAAAACACTGAAAACGGGGGAGGCGGTACAAGGCCGCCGAAATTTCGGTCGCGGCAGATGTGACCGCCGGGCCATCATGACGACGTGGTTCACGGACGTGATGGCTGGGCAGATGTTGCCGCACCGCGCGGGCCGTGACACGGCTCGCAAGGGCCACCGACGAGAGGCAGGAACATGGTCTTCAGCAAGCAAGAGACGGCGGGCGCTCCGACGTGTTGGCGCACGGCCAGGTAACGCGTGTTCCCCGGTTGCGTCGACGCTTGATGTGAGGCTGTTTCCCATGTTCGATCCGGTCATAGCGCCCAGCGGTACGCTGCTCGGCCTGCTTCAGCGGGGTCGCGGCGACGGCACGTTGCACGCGCTCACCGCCCCGCGCCCCGAAGCGCTGGCGGCTCTGAACCATTGCGTTCTCCACGACCCCCGCCACGACTGGCAGGTCGAGAACCGCTCCCTCTACTACGCCCGCCTCTACCTCGACCTCAACGGCGAGCTGCACGCGATCGAGGCCCACCTCTTCGACCCAGAGGACGTCCTGGACGCCGACGAGTCGCGCACCGGGCTGGCCCTCGCGGTCCTCGGGCACCTCGCGTCCTACGGCAGGCTGGACGCGCTCGAACTGCTGCGCCGGTACGCCGCCCACGGCGTCAACTGGGCGTGGGCCCTGGACGAGCTGGCGCTGCGCGACGACGACGCGGGGCTGCGCGCCCTCGCCGCGCCCGTGCTGGCGCGTTTCCCGCGCGATCCCGAGGGCGACGCCGAGCTGGCCGTCGCCGTGCGGGACGCCTTCGAACCGCGGCCCTGGCGGCTGTGGGCCGACGATCCCCGCGAATCGATCGCCACGCGTGTGCGTGCCGCCCACGAGGCGGGCAGCTTCGACCGCTGGCAACGGCAGATGAACCCCACCGGCCCGCGTCCCGGCTGGAGCGTGCGGGCCGTGTTCGAGTGGGCCGAGCAGGGCATCGAGCGCGGCGCCGTGCTCCACGTGCCGGCCGCCCGCTGCCTCACCGCCGTCGCGGGACCCGAGGACCGGCCCGAGATCGTCGAGGCCGCCCGGTCCGGCACCGAGGGCGCGCGCAGCACCGCCCTGCACTACCTCGCCGACGCCAATGATCCCGACGTGCTCGACCTGATCGAGGGCGCCGCCACCACCGGCCCGGCCCCGGTCGTGGAGGCCGCCGTCGCCGCCTACGAGCGCATGCGCAGCCTCGCCGCGGTCGACCGGGCCCGCGGCTGGGTGCACCGCCCCGACGCCCTCGGCGCCGCCGCCGGACGGGTGCTCGCCTGCCGGGGCGCGGCGCAGGACCGCGACCTCGTCCTCGCCGCCCTGCGCGAGGCCGTACGCGGCGAAGGCCCCGACGCGCCGACCCTGTGGACCCTCGTCGACGGCACCGGGCGCCTCGGCATCGCCTGTGCCGCCCCCGTGCTGCGCCACATCTACCGCGAGACCGCCTCCTCCCACCTGCGTGGCCGGGCCGCCCGTGCGCTGGCCGCCACCGACCCGTCGTTCGCCGCGGGCTTCGCCATCGAGTGCCTGTGGGACTGCGAGGAGACCACCCGCGAGGTCGCCGCCCGGCACGCCGAGACCGGCGACAACCGGGTCGTCGAACGGCTCCGCAGGCTGGCCGCCGATCCGGCCGAGGAGGACGAGGTCCAGACGGCCGTGCGCAGCCGCTTCGGACCGGACGCGCCCGCCGTGTGAGACGACCCGGGGACGGGTGGCGCCGGACCGTGCCCGGCCGGGCGCCACCGTCCCCGGGTGAACGACGGATGGCGCGCGGGCCCGCCGGACATGGCCTTCGGCCGGCCCGCCCGGGCGCACGGGCAACGCTCATGGGACGTTTCCCGGCCGGAAAGATCGACGTTGACGCGAGCACGTCCAGTCCGGCGACAACACCGGTATGCGTGTCGTCATCGTGACCGAATCCTTTCCCCCCGATGTGAACGGCGTCGCCCACTGCGCGCTGCAGACCGCCCGGCACCTCGTCGACCGCGGTCACGAATGCGTCGTCGTCGCACCGGCCACCGCCGCCGGCCACGCGGCGGACGCCTCCGCTCCGTGCCCGCTCGTCCGCGTTCCCTCCCTCCCGCTCCCCGGCTACCCCCAGGTCCGCGTCGCCCTGCCCAGCCGGCGCGTGGCCGCCGCCATCGCCGAACACCGCGCGGACGTCGTCCACCTGGCCAGCCCCTTCGTCCTCGGCGTCCGGGGCATGGCCGCCGCCGCCCGCCTCGGCGTGCCCGCCGTGGCCGTCTACCAGACCGACCTGGCCGGCTACGCCCGCACGTACATGGGGGCGGGCGAGGCGGCCGCCTGGCGCCGCATCCGCTCCGTGCACGCCGCCGCCGACCTCACCCTCGCCCCCTCCGGCGCGGCCCTGCGCGACCTCAGGGCGCACGGCGTGCCCCGCCTCGGCCTGTGGCCGCGCGGTGTGGACACCGTCCGCTTCCGGCCCGACCGGCGCGACGAGGAACTGCGCCGCGGGCTCGCCCCGAACGGCGAGCTGATCGTCGGCTACGTGGGCCGCCTCGCCCCCGAGAAGCAGGTGGAGCTGCTGTCCGGCGTCTGCGCCCTCCAGGGCGTGCGCGTGGTGGTCGTCGGGGACGGGCCCAGCCGGCCGGGCCTGGAACAGGCGTTGCCCGGCGCCGTCTTCCTCGGCCGCCGCACCGGCGAGGAACTGGCCCGGGTCTTCGCCTCCCTGGACGTCTTCGTGCACACCGGCCCCTTCGAGACGTTCTGCCAGACCGTCCAGGAGGCCATGGCCAGCGGCGTGCCCGTCGTCGCCCCGGCGGCCGGCGGCCCGCTCGATCTGGTGGCCCACGGCAGCACCGGCCTGCTGGTGCCACCGCGCGACGCCGCCGCCGTACGGGACGCCGTGTGGTCCCTGTCCGCGGACCCCGTACTGCGGGCCGCGTACGGGGCGGCCGGCCGGGCGAAGGTCGAGGGACGCACGTGGGCGGCCGTCGGCGACCGCCTGATCGGGCACTACAGGGACGTGCTGGCCTCGCGGAAGGCGGTGCTGGCGGCATGAACGCGCTGCGGATCGTCCGGCTCGCCAACTTCGTCGCACCCGCCTCGGGCGGCCTGCGCACCGCGCTGCGCGAGCTGGGCCGCGGATACCGGGCGGCCGGACACGACCCCGTCCTCGTGGTCCCGGGCGAGCACGCCGACGACCGGGAGACCGAGCAGGGCCGGGTGATCACCCTCCCCGGGCCGCTCCTGCCCGGCACCGGCGGCTACCGCGTCCTGACCGACAGGCGGCGCGTGAGCGCGCTCCTGGCGGACCTGGCACCCGACCGCCTGGAGGTGTCCGACCGCACCACGCTGCGCTGGACCGGCCGGTGGGCCCGGCGCGCCAGGGTCCCCGCCGTGATGGTCTCCCACGAGACCACCGACGGCGTGCTGCGCACCTGGGGCCTGCCCGAGCCGGCCGCCCGGCGCGCCGCCGACGCACTCAACATCCGCACGGCGCACACCTACGCGCGCGTGGTGTGCACCACCGAGTTCGCCGAGCGGGAGTTCGTCCGCGTCGGCGCCCGCAACGTCGTACGGGCGCCACTCGGCGTCGACCTGACCGGGCGCCACCCCTCGCTGCGCGACCCGGGTCTGCGGGCTCGTTTCGCGCGCGGGGACGAGGTCCTGCTGGCGGCGTGCTCCCGGCTGTCGGTCGAGAAGCGGCCCGGCACGGCTCTCGACGCCCTCGACGCGCTCCGGCGGCGCGGCGTCCGGGCGGTGCTGGTGGTGGCCGGTGACGGACCGCTGCGCGCGCGGCTCGAACAGCGGGCACGGGAGCGCGGGCTGCCGGTGGCCTTCCTCGGTCACGTCGCCGACCCCGGGCTGCTGGGCGCGCTCCAGGCGTCCGCCGACCTGTGCCTGGCTCCCGGACCGGCGGAGACCTTCGGGCTCGCCGCGCTGGAGGCGATGGCCTGCGGCACGCCCGTGGTCGCGAGCGCGTCGTCGGCGCTGCCCGAGGTGATCGGCTCCGCCGGGGCCGTCGCCGCCGACCACGGTGAGGCCTTCGCGGACGCCGTCGAGTCGCTGCTCGGACGCCGGGAGGCGGACCGCCGCGGGACGGCACGCGCGCGTGCCGAGTGCTTCGGCTGGGACACGGCGGTCGAGGCGTTCCTCGCCGCGCACGACGCGGCCGTCCCCACGCGCCCCGCGCTGCCGGAGACCGTGTCATGAGACGCCTCCGCTTCGTGGCCCTCGGCGACTCGCTGACCGAGGGCGTGGGCGACCCGGTGGGGCACGGGTGGCGGGGCTGGGCCGCGCTGCTGGCCACCGGACTCGCCGAGCAGCCCGTCCTCTTCACCAACCTCGCCCGCAGCGGCGCGCAGACCGTCGACGTGGCCGAGCGGCAGCTGCCGGCCGGCCTCGCCCTGCGCCCCGACCTCGTGTCCGTCGTCGTCGGCGTCAACGACACCCTGCGCCGCACCTTCGACCTCGGGGCGATCGCCGCCCGCCTCGACACGGTGTACGCCGCCTGCACCGGGCGCGGCGCGCTGCTGCTGACGGCGTGTCTGCCGGACCCCGGGACGATGCTCGGGCTGCCGGACGCGCTCGCCCGTCCACTGGCCCGGCGGCAACGGGCGGTCAACGCCGTGGTGCACGCCCTGTCCGACCGGTACGGGGCGGTGCACCTGCACGCGTGCGAGGGCGGCTGGACGACGGACCGCTCGATGTGGAGCGTGGACCGGCTGCATCCCGGCGAGCGGGGCCACCGCCAGCTGGCCCTGCGCTTCCACGCGCTGCTCGCCGAGCGCGGCGTCGCCACCGGTCCCGCGCCCTCGCCCGACAACGAGTTCGCCGCCCCCACCCGGGCGGCGAGTCTGTGGTGGCTGGCCACCGCGGGCACCGGCTGGGTGGCGCGGCGCTGCACCGACCTGCTGCCCCAACTGCTGACCCTGGCCGCCGGCGAACTGCGCCACCACGCACGCGGGACGAGCGCCCGGCTCGACCTGCGCACGTCCGCGGCTGTCACCGCCGCCCTCGAGGCGCTCGCGTCGAACGGCGGACGGGAGGCGGAGGCGGCCTGAGAGCCGCCACCGGAAGGCTACGGGCTGGGACGTCCGGTGCCGGACGCACCTCCACCTGCGCGGGTCAGCGCTCGCGTACCGCCACGAACCGCACCGGCGTCCCCGGTACCGCCTGGGCCGCCGCGGGGAGGTCGCGGGAGCGGACGACGCCGATCACCGGATAGCCGCCGGTCGTCGGATGGTCGGCCAGGAACACCACGGGCCGGCCGTCCGGCGGCACCTGGACCGCCCCGAGCACCATGCCCTCGCTGGGCAGCTCGCCCGCACGGGCACGCTCCAGCGGGGGTCCCTCCACACGCAGTCCGATGCGGTTGCTCGCGGCCGACACCCGGTACGCGCGCGAGGTGAACGTCCGTACCGCCCCAGGCGTGAACCAGTCCGCGCGCGGGCCCGGCGTCACCCGCAGGATCAGCTCCGCCGGGGGTGCCGGCTGCGGGGCGACGTCCACGCACGCGTGCCGCCCGCGCGGCCGCCCCAGGGCGAGCACCATGCCGTCCGAGAGGGGCGGCGGTCCCAGGCCGGACAGCAGGTCGGTGGAGCGGCTGCCCAGCACCTGCTCGGCCAGGACGCCGCCCGAGACGGCCACATAGGAGCGGACGCCGGAGCCGGCCGGCCCCACGTCGAGCAGCGCGCCCGCCGGCACACCGACCGGCGCGCCCCAGGACACCGGCCTCCCGTCCACCGTCACCGGGCAGGGCGCGCCGCCGACCGCCACGGTCACCGCGCACCGGGGGCGCAGGGCGCAGCCGGTGAGGGTGGTCTCCAGGACCGCCGCCTCGGGCGGATTGCCGACCAGTCGGTTGACCAGTGCGGCCGCGGGCGCGTCGAGCGCCCCGGAGCGGGGGACGCCGAGGTGCGCGTGACCGTGGCGGCCCCGGTCCTGCACGGTGGTCAGGGCCCCGGCCCGGACGACGGCGAGCGCACGGTCCGTCATGAGCGGCCCTGCCGTTCCCGGGGTCCGTCGGGGACGAACCGGACGCGCGTGCCGGGCGACAGCAGTGCCGCGGGCACGCGCGTGTGGTCCCACAGCACGGCGTCCGTGGTGCCGATCAACTGCCAGCCGCCCGGCGACGAGCGCGGGTACACGCCCGTGTAGGGACCGGCCAGCGCCACCGAACCGGCCGGGACGGCCGTGCGCGGGGTGTCCCGGCGCGGCACGTCGTACCGGGCGGGGAGGCCGGTCAGATAGCCGAAGCCGGGCGCGAACCCGCAGAAGGCGACCCGGAACTCGGTGTCCGCGTGGATGCGCGCCACCTCCCGCGGCTCCACTCCCCAGTGCGCGCCCACGTCGGCCAGGTCGGGGCCGTCGTAGCGGAGGGGGATCTCGACGACGTGCCCCGCGCGCGGGGGAGCGGGCGGAACCTCGGCGGCGGTCAGTTCGGCCGCGAGCCGGGCTCGGTCGGCGACACCGTCGAGCAGGACGGTGCGGGCCGCCGGGACGACCTCCCGCGCGGCCAGCGTGCCCTCCGCGCGGCGCCGCAGCAGCTCCGCGCGGAGCGCCTCCGCCTCCTCGCCCGAGGAGACCTCGATCAGCAGGGCGTCGTCGCCGACCGGCAGGACGTTCACGCGAAGGCCTCCACCCGGACGCCCGACGCCTCCAGCCGCTCCCGCACCCGGCGGGCCAGGTCCACCGCGCCGGGCGTGTCGCCGTGCACGCACAGGGAGCGCGCGCGGACCGTCACGACCGCTCCCGACCGGTCGGTGACCGTGCCGGAGCGGGCCAGCTCCACGGAGCGGGCCACGACGGAGTCGGGTTCGGTGACCACCGCGCCCTCCTCCCCGCGCGGCACCAGCGTGGCCCGGTCGGTGTACGCCCGGTCCGCGAAGGCCTCCGGCACGGCGGGCAGTCCCGCCTCCGCGGCCCGCTCCAGGACCCGCGAGCCGGGCAGCCCGAGGACGGGCAGCGCGCCGCCCGCCAGGAGCACGCCGTCGACGACCGCCGCCGCCTGCTCCTCGTCCCGGACCACCCGGTTGTAGAGGGCGCCGTGCGGTTTGACGTACGCCACGCGCGTGCCCGCCGCGCGGGCAAAGACCGCCAGGGCGCCGATCTGGTAGGCCACCTCCGCCGCCAGCTCGGCGGGCGGCACGTCCATGGCGCGCCGTCCGAACCCGGCCAGGTCCCGGTAGGAGACCTGGGCGCCGACCGTCACGCCCCGCTCGGCCGCCAGCTCGCACACCCGCCGCATGGTGGCCGGGTCGCCGGCGTGGAACCCGCACGCGACGTTGGCGCTGGTGACGACGGAGAGCAGGCCCTCGTCGTCGGTGAGCCGCCAGCGGCCGAAGCCCTCGCCGAGGTCGGCGTTGAGGTCGATCGAGGTCATGTCTCCAGTGTCTCCGCTCTCGGGCGCCCGCAGGGGCACCCGGGGTCAGGCGACGCGGTACTGCTCGTCGCGGGCGTCGGTGAGGAACATCTGCCCCGGCGCGTGGGTCACGGCGAAGGGCGGCCGCGAGGCCATGACGGCCGCCTGCGGGGTCACCCCGCAGGCCCAGAACACGGGGATGTCGTCCGGCTCGGCGTCCACCGCGTCGCCGAAGTCGGGCCGGCCCAGGTCCTCGATGCCGAGCGCCGACGGGTCGCCGCAGTGCACCGGGCTGCCGTGCACCGCCGGGAGCAGGCTGGTCTCGTGGATCGCCGCCGACAGGTGCGCGGGCGGCACGGGGCGCATCGACACCACCATCGGGCCGTGCAGCCGCCCCGCCGGACGGCACTGACGCGTGGTGACGTACATCGGGACGTTGCGGCCCTGCTCGACGTGCCGGATCGGGACGCCGGCCGAGGACAGCGCCCACTCGAAGGTGAAGCTGCACCCGATCAGGAACGTCACCAGATCGTCCCGCCAGTGCGCCCGCACGTCCGTCGGCTCCTCCACCAGCTCGCCGTCCCGCCACACCCGGTAGCGCGGCAGATCGGTGCGCAGGTCCGCGCCGTCGGCGAGCACGGTGGTCCAGGACCCGGCGTCGGTGACGTCGAGCACCGGGCAGGGCTGCGGGTTGCGGGTGCAGAACAGCAGCATGTCGTACGCCCAGTCGGCGGGCACCGAGATCAGGTTGGCCTGGGTGTGGCCCGCCGCGACCCCCGCCGTGGGACCGGCCAGCCCCTCCCGGAAGAGGGAGCGGGCGGTTTTCGGGCTCCACGCGTGCGCCTGCCGTTCGACGAGGGCGAGCGGCCGGTCCTCGGCCACGTGCGGTGAGTGGTTCACGCCAGTTCCCTTCCGCGCGTCTCCGGCAGCCACAGCAGGGCCAGCGCCGCGATTCCGTAGCCGATGGCACCGAAGACCAGCGCGCCGCCCACACCCCAGCTGTCGGCCAGGAAGCCGACCGTGGTCGGGAAGACGGCGCCCACGGCGCGTCCGGTGTTGTACGTGAAGCCCTGGCCCGCGCCGCGTGCCGTCGTCGGGTACAGCTCGCTCAGGTACGAGCCGAAGCCGCTGAAGATGGCCGACATGCAGAAGCCGAGCGGGAAACCGAGGACCAGGAGCAGGGTGTTGGCGCCGTCGGGGATGTTCGCGTACGCCAGGATGCAGACCGCCGACAGCAGGGCGAACAGCCAGATGTTGCGTTTGCGGCCCAGCACGTCGGTGAGCCAGCCGCCGGTGAGGTAGCCGATGAAGGCGCCCGAGATGAGGAAGGTCAGGTAGCCGCCGGTGCCGACGACCGACAGGTCCCGTTCGTCCTTCAGGTAGGTCGGCACCCAGGTGGCGAGGGTGTAGTAGCCGCCCTGGACGCCGGTGGAGAGCAGGCTGGCGAAGAGCGTGACGCGCAGCAGGCCGGGCGCGCTCGCGGTGCCGGGCTTGAAGATCGCCGCGAAAGAGCCCTTGCTCGCGCCCTGCTCCCGGATCTCGGTGGCCTTGGGCGCGTCGTGGACGCTGCGCCTGACCCAGACGACGAGCAGCGCCGGCAGCGCACCCGTCCAGAACATGACACGCCAGGCCAGGTCGTCGCCGACCAGCGAGAACACCAGCGTGTACACAACCACCGCGAGCCCCCAGCCCACGGCCCAGGAGCTCTGGATCGCGCCGAGGGTGCGGCCCCGGTGCTTGGCGCTCGCGTACTCGGCCACCAGGATCGCGCCGACCGCCCACTCACCGCCGAAGCCGAGCCCCTGGAGGGCGCGGAAGACCAGCAGCGTCTCGTAGTTGGGGGCGAAACCGCAGGCCACCGTGAACACGGCGTAGGTGATCACGGTGAGCATCAGTGCCTTGACCCGGCCGACGCGGTCCGCCAGGACGCCCGCGAGGGCGCCGCCGATCGCCGAGACGACCAGGGTCACCGTCGTGAGCAGGCCGGTCTGGCCGCTGTCCAGGCCGAAGTACGCGGCCAGCGCCACCATGGTGAGCGGCAGTGTGAAGTAGTCGTAGGAGTCGAGGGCGTATCCGCCGAACGCGCCGCCGAACGCGCGACGGCCCCGCGGGCCGAGGGCGCGCAGCCAGCCGAACGGGCCGTCGTCCGTGGTGTGTTCATCCGCGCCGGGACGCGCCTCGGTGGACAGGGCCCGTGGGGGAGGGGTTGTGCTCATGGGCACCTCGCATGGGGAGGACGGAGGGTGCGTGCACTTCCTGGCACCGTAGAGGATCGTTCAACGATCCCTCAATACCCCTGTTGTTTCGTTCTGGTATCTGCGATTGAATTCCGGGCATGGCAGAGCAGTTGACGGGACTGGCCGACGACCGCGCCCTCCTGGGCCGGACCAGCACCGCCGAGCGGGTCTCGGACATCCTCAGGAGCCGGATCGCCGAGGGCTACTTCCCACCCGGCACCCGCCTGTCCGAGGACAGCATCGGCGGCGCGCTCGGCGTCTCGCGCAACACCCTGCGCGAGTCGTTCCGGCTGCTCACCCACGAACGCCTGCTCGTCCACGAGCTGAACCGGGGCGTCTTCGTCCGCGTCCTGACCGTCGAGGACGTCGAGGACATCTACCGCACCCGCTCCCTCGTCGAGTGCGCCGTCGTACGCGGCCTCGGAGAGCCCCCCTACGCCCTCGAAGGGCTCACCGAGGCCGTCGAGGACGGGCGCCGGTCGGCCCGCGAAGGTGACTGGAAAGCCGTCGGTACGGCCAACATCCACTTCCACCGGGAACTGGTCGCCCTCGCCGGCAGCGAGCGCACCGACGAACTGATGCGCAGCGTCTTCGCCGAACTCCGCCTGGCCTTCCACGTCGTGGACGACCCACGACGCCTGCACGAGCCGTACATCGCACGGAACGCGGAGCTTCTGACGGCCCTGGAGAACGGCGAACGGGAGACGGCGGAGCGCCTGCTCGCGGTCTACCTCGACAACTCCCTCAAGCGCGTCGTCGAGGTCTACCTGCGGCGGGTCGGGGACGACACCCCCTAGGCGAGCCGACCGGACAGGTCGGTGACGCGGCCGGCCGGGGTGTGCCCGCCGCCCCCGTCCCCGCGGCACCGGCCACGCCCCCCGGTGATCCCCGCGGCCGGCGGACCGCCGTGCCGGGGCGCATCTGCGTCGTTTGGGTCGATGTCAGACCGAGGACCTAGTCTGTGCACCGTGACTTCGCCTGCACCGACGGACAGCGTTCCGCCCCAGCTCAGCGCGGGGCCGCGCCCTGCCCCGGGCCCGGCCGCCGACGAGGGACTGGCGCGGCGGCTGCGCGCGCTCGCCTGCACGGCGCCGCTGCACGACCTGGACGCCCGCAAGGCCAACCTCGCGGGCGAGTACTCGGTGTACGGCATGGCCGAGGTCGCCCTCGCCGCCATCGACCTCGTCACGCTGAACATGGACTTCGACACCGGCGCCGACCACGACCAGATAGTGGCCAGGCTGATCCCGCGCGTCGCCGCCCAGGCCCCGCGCCGTCCCGCCGCCGAGCACGAGCGGGTGGCCCGCTGGGTCCTGGAGAACCTGATCAACGTCGGCAGCGTCGACCGCGGCTTCCGCGCGGTCTACGGCACCTTCGGACCGGACGGTACCTACGTCCGCCGGGACTACGACTTCAAGCTCCTGGAGGAGGTCCCCGGCCCCGGCGGCACCGTCTACCTGCGCACCACGGACGAGGCGGTCAACGTCCTGGTCGGCGCCCTGGACACCGACGTCACCAGCGCCCAGATCGCCGCCGAGGTCAAGCTGGAGGTGCTGATCAGCCGGGGCCGCCTCGCCGACGCCCAGCTCGCCGCCGAGCAGGCCCGGTACCGGACGGTGCAGTACTCCGAGACCCTCCGCCGCGCCCTGGACGCCACCCGGCGCAACGTGCGCGCGGTGGACTGGCTGAGCGCCGTCCCCGACATGATCGCCGAGGCCCTGGACCACGTCGCCGACCGGTACCGCCACGAGAACGCGATCCTCACCAACATCCGCAAGGCCCGCGACGAGTCCGAGGACCACGAGCACAAGCGCCGCGCGGCCGAGCTGGTCGACATCGTCAAGGACTGCATCCGCCGCCACACCCAGCTCCAGTCCCGCCTCCTGGAGGCCGGCCCCCTCTTCCGCGCCGAACAGGACCGGCAGGCCTTCGCCACGCCCCTGACCACCTCCGGCCTCGATCTCTACGGCCATCTGGTCGCCCCCGTCCTGCCGTTGCCCCTGGAGCGGGCGCTGCGCGTCACCGACGCCTTCTTCGCCCGCGGCACCGGACTGCGCACGCCCGTCTCCGTCCGGGTCGGCGACCTCGTCGACATACTCCTGACCCCGCCGGTGGAGCGGGAGCACCTGGGCGCCGAGATGCCGGAACCCGACCTGATCGCCACCCCGGACGACAGCCGCTTCAGCGAGGAGCAGCTCGCGGCCGCCATGGAGCTGCTCGACCTCCCGCACGACGCCCCGCGCCGGCTGTCGGGACTGCTGGCCGACGCCCGCGCCCAGGACCCCGAACTGCCCTACCTCGTCGCCCTGCTGGCCGTGCACGCGGCCAGCCCGCCGGTCGGCACCGCCTACCGGCAGGGCGAGCCGAAACTGCTGTTCGCCGTGGACGACGGCACCGAGCTGGACGACCACGAGTTCGGCGGCGCCGACCTCATCGTCGGCACCGCGCTGCTGGACGCGGCGGGCATGGCCGCCGCCCGCTCGGAGGCGGCATGACCGTCACCCACCGCCACACCCGCCACCGCCATACGCCCCGACGATCCGAACAACACGAGTGCCGGCACGGCATCGAGCGCCGGCACAGCGAGGAGAACCGACCGTGACCGAGCACGTCGACCGGAGCGAACCGGAGGCGGGTGCCGCGCCGGCCACCGCGGCCGTCACGCCCGCCGACGCCGCCGACGCGGCGCGGCTCGTCTCCTTCGGCCTCCAGCCCAAGCTGCTGCCCGCCCGCGACCAGGAGTACGCCGACCTGCTGCGCCGGTACCGCGAGGACCCGCCCTTCGCGCGTCTCGCCGACGCCGTCGCGGCCGGCCTCGGACTGATCGTGCTGGAAGTCTCCCCACGCGCGGGGATGGCCGTCACCGCCGCCGAGGACTCGGTGTTCGCCGTCCGCATGGGCGACTACGCGCGCCGCGCCGCCACCGAC
This sequence comes from Streptomyces sp. NPDC107500, assembly GCF_055582785.1. Taxonomy (NCBI): domain Bacteria; kingdom Bacillati; phylum Actinomycetota; class Actinomycetes; order Kitasatosporales; family Streptomycetaceae; genus Streptomyces; species Streptomyces sp. NPDC107500. The sequence goes on along the minus strand of NZ_JBVJPF010000009.1, from coordinate 34,739 downwards.
TCCGGCGACCGCTTCCTGCATGGCCTCGCCCACCTCGCCCTCGCCGCCATGGCCTACCCCCGCCCCGAGGACCTCGCCGACGACGGCTACATCGGCCGCGTCACGGTCAACGGCGTGGACGCCTTCGTCCGCCAGGCCTGCCGCCGGCTGGAGGAGCGCGCCGACGAGCAGGGCGAGAACACCGACCCGGCCACCGACGCCCCCGGCCTGGAGGCCGCCTGGCGGATCTGGGCCAGACGCAGCTCCACCGGCGCCACCAAGGACGCCCGCAGGCTCCCCGGCTCCACCACCGGCATCGTCGGCAAGGCCGCCGGGTTCCTCACCGAGTCCGGCTTCCTCCAGCGCACCGGCGACGACAGCGGCGGCACCTACCGCACGACCGCGCGGTACCAGCTCCAGGTGCGCGACATGGCGGGCAGCGCCGCCATGGCCGAGCTGCTGGACCTGGGCGTCGTCCCGGTCACCGACGGCACGGCGACGCTGCTGCCCGCCGAGGAGACGGAAGACCTGGAGCTGGTGGCCGACGCCGGGCTGCCGTTCCACTCACCCTGACCCCGCGCCCAGCGCCGCCCCCACCTCCCCGACGTCCCGAAGACTTACGAGAGTCCGCCATGTACGAGCTGTCCCGGGTCCGCCTCTACTCCATCGGACCCGCCGGTGCGCGCTACGCCGACACCGTGCTTGACCTGCGCGGTGTGGGCGAGCCCGTGCCCGACCCCGCGCCCACGCAGGCGGAGTTCTTCGAGGAGGAGCCGGTCGGCCCGCCGCGCCGCCCCGCCCCCGCGGGGGTGCTGTTCCTGGAGAACGGCGGCGGCAAGTCCGTCCTGCTCAAGCTGATCTTCTCGGTGATGCTGCCGGGCCACCGCAACACCCTGGGCGGCGCCAGCTCGGGCGTCCTGCGCAAGTTCCTGCTCGCCGACGACTGCGGACACGTCGCGCTGGAGTGGCAGCACGTCCAGAGCGGCGAGTGCGTCGTCGTCGGCAAGGCCAGCGAGTGGCGCGGGCGCCAGGTCTCCAACGACCCCCGCAAGTTCGCCGAGGCCTGGTACTCCTTCAGGCCCGGGCCCGGACTGACCCTGGACAACCTGCCCGTCGCCGAGGCCACCGCCGTACGCCCGCCCGTGGAGGGCGTCTCCGGCGCCCAGGGCAGGCGGCGCACCATGAAGGGCTTCCGCGACGCCCTCACCGAGGCCGCCAAGGCCTACCCGCACCTGGAGGTGCACTGGGAGGAGATCCACGACCGCTGGATCGAGCACCTCGGCGACCTCGGCCTCGACCCCGAACTCTTCCGCTACCAGCGCGAGATGAACGCCGACGAGGGCGAGGCCGCCGGCCTCTTCGCCGTCAAGAAGGACGCCGACTTCACCGACCTGCTGCTGCGCGCGGTCACCGACACCCGTGACACCGACGGACTCGCCGACCTGGTGAGCGGCTTCGGCAACAAGCTGGGCCGGCGCGCCGAGCTGATCGCCGAACGCGACTTCACCGCCGGGTCCGTCGAGCTGCTCGGCCGGATCGTCGAGGCCGCCGAGGTCCGCACCCGCGCGCGCGACATCCACACCGCGGCCGAGCGCCGGACCAGGACCCTCGCCCGGCGGCTCACCGCGCGCGGCGCCCAGGAGCGGGTCAGGGCCTCGGACCTCGCCCAGCGGGTCACCGCCGCCGCCCGCGCCGTCACCCACGCCGAGTCGGCCCGCGACCGCAGCGCCCTCATCGCCGCCGAACTCGCCTACCGGCACGCCTCGCTCGCCCTGACCGGCGCCGAGAAGTCCGCCGCCGCCCAGAAGCGCGAACTCGCCGACGCGCGCACCCTGCACTCCGCCTGGCAGGCCGCCGAGGCCGTACTGCGCCACCGCGCCGCCGCCGACCGCGTCGCCCGCGTGTCCGCCGCCATCCAGGAGGCCGAGCGGGACGCGGCCCCCGCGCTCGCCGCCCGCGCCAAGGCCGCCGTCGACCTCGTCCGCGCCCTGCACGCGGCGGCCGGCCGGGCCGAGGGCCACGCCAACGAGGAGGAGGAGCGGTCCGCCGCCCTCCAGGAGGTCAGCGACGCGGCGCACCGCGACTCCACCACCGCCGCCACCGAGGCACAGCGCGCCCGCAGCGAGGTGGGGCACCTGCGCCAGCGCCTCACCGAGGTCGAGCAGGAGACCACCGAAGCGGTCCGGGCCGGCTGGCTCGACGACACCGCGCCCGACGCCGACCCCGCCCGCGCGGCCCTCGCCGCCAGCGACGCCGAGAAGAGCACCGTCGCGGCCTGGGACACCGCCCGTGAGTCGGCACGCCGGGCCACGGAGCACGCGCGCGAGACGGCGTCCGCCGAGAGCCGCGCCGAACTGACGGCCGCCCGCGCGGCCGACGCCGCCACCGCGGCCGAACGCGCCCACGAGGCCGAGCGCCGCACGGCCGGGGCACTGGCCGTCGAGGAACGCCTCGCGGAGCTGCTCGGCCTCGCCGCCGGCACCCGACCCGGAATCCCGCAGCCCCGCCACGACGCGGACCACGACCCCGCGCCCGCGCGGGCCGACGGCGCCCTGACGCCCCAGGAACTCGACCGCTTCGCCGACGAACTGCGCGAACTGCTCGACGACACCGTCTCCTCCGCCGAACGCCAGTTGTTCGACCTGCGCACCGCCGCCGCCGACGACTCCCGCATCCTCGGCGCGCTCGGCGACGGCGGACTGCTGCCGCCCGGCCCCGACGTGCTGGCCACCGTGGAGTTCCTGGGCGAGCACGGCATCCCCGCCCTGCCCGGCTGGCGCTACCTCGCGCAGGCCGTCGACCCCGCCGACCACGCGCGCGTGCTGGCCGCCCGGCCCGAACTGGTCGACGGCGTCATCATCACCGACCCCGACTCGCACACCCGCGCGCGCGACGTCCTCGGCGACGCGGCCCTCCTCCCACGTTCGGCCGTCGCCGTCGGCACCGCCGCCGCCCTGCTCGCCCCCACCCCGGCCCCCGACTCCGACGCCGGGGACGTCTTCCTCGTACCGCCGAACCCCGCGATGCACGACGAGCACGCGGCCGACGAGGAGCGGCACGCGCTGCGCGCGCGGGCGACCCGGCGGGACGAGGAGATCCGCACCCTCGCCGCCCGGCTCGGCAAGGACCGCGAGCTGGCCGCCCGGCTGGCCTCCTGGCGCACCGGCTGCCCCGCCGGACGCCTCACCGAACTCGCCCGGACCGCCGAGGAGGCGCGTGCCTTCGCCGACGAGGCCGAGGCCGAACTGACCGAGGCGCGCACCGCGCGGACCGAGGCGGACGAGGCCGCCGCCGAGGCCGTGCATCTGCGGGACGAGCGTCAGGAGGCCGCGCAGAAGGCCCGCCGCGCCGCCGACGCCCTCGCCGGGCTCGCCTTCCGGCTGCGCGAACGGGCGGGCTGGCAGGTCCGCCTGAGGGAACTGGCCGACGAGGGCGCCGAGGCCGAGGCCCGCGCCCAGGCCTGCCTGGACCGGGCCCGCGCTGCCGACGAGGACCGCCGCGCCGCCCAGCGCGCCGCCGACGACGCCCGCCGCACCGCCCGCGCGCTGCGCGCCGAGCGCTCCGAGATCGCCGGCGCCCCCGACGACGTCACCGAGGACGGACCGGACACGCCCGGCAACGGCCCGCAAGCGCCGAAGGCGTCCCTGCCGGACCTGCGCGAGGCCTACCGCGCCGCGTCCCAGGTGTACGAGAAGGTCGGCGTCGGCGCCGACCTGCGCGCCGAACAGGCCCGCGCCGAGAGCGACGAGAGCGCCGCGCGCGGGGACCTGGACCGGCTCAGCAACAAGGTCCGCACCCGGGCCGGGCAGCTCCTGGAGTCGCCCGACGGCTCCGACGGACCGTCCCGGCAGGCCGCCGCCGCCCGCGCCGAGGAGCTGGTGCAGCTCCTGGAGACCCGTATGTCGAGCGCCAGCGAACAGCTCGGCCGCCTGCGCGGCGAGGCCGAACGGCAAGCGCCCGAGGAGGGCGACGCCCACACCGAGCTGCCCGAGGAACTCCTCCCCCGCGACGCCGGCCACGCCCAGACCCTGCTGCGCACGGCCACCACCGAACTCGCCTCCCACACCGAGGCGCTCACCCAGGCCCGCGACGCCCACGCCGGACTGCTCGACACGCACCGCGCCGCCGAGGACGCCGCCGGCGGCTTCGACGAGATCGCCGCGATGCTCCGCGACCTGCTGCGCGAGCACGCGGCCGACGAGGAGCAGGAAGAGCCCGAGCCGTATCCGGGCGGTCTGGAGGAGGCCCGCCAGTCGGCCGGTGAGGCCCGCCGTTCGCTGCGCGGTTGCGCCGCCGACCTGTCCGCCGCCGAGGCCGGGGTCCGCGAGGCGAGCGACGTCCTGGTCCGGCACGCCAACTCCACCCGCTACGAGCAGGTCCGCACCCCCGCGCGGCAGCAGATCCGCGAGCTGCCCGCCGCGACGCTGCCCGAGCACGCGGCCAAGTGGGGGGACGCCTTCGCGCCCCGGCTCCGCGTCCTCACCGACGAACTCGCGCAGCTGGAGCGCAACCGCGACTCGATCGTGGACCGGCTGCGCGGCCTGGTCGAGTCGGCCCTCGCCACCCTCCGCTCCGCCCAGCGCCTCTCCCGGCTGCCGGAAGGACTGGGGGAGTGGTCCGGGCAGGAGTTCCTGCGCATCCGCTTCGAGGAACCCGACCAGGCCACCCTCACCGAACGGCTCGGCGAGGTGGTCGACGAGGCCACCCGGGCCGCCGTGAAGAAGAACTCCGACCTGCGCCGCGACGGCATGTCCCTGCTGCTGCGGGGCGTCGCCGCCGCCCTGGCGCCCAAGGGCGTCGCCGTCGAGATCCTCAAGCCCGACGCCGTGCTGCGCGCCGAGCGCGTCCCCGTCGGCCAGATGGGCGACGTCTTCTCCGGCGGCCAGCTGCTCACCGCGGCCATCGCCCTGTACTGCACGATGGCCGCGCTCCGCAGCAACGACCGGGGCCGCGACCGGCACCGCCACGCGGGGACCCTGTTCCTCGACAACCCCATCGGGCGCGCCAACGCCACCTACCTGTTGGAGCTCCAGCGGGCCGTGTCCGACGCCCTCGGCGTCCAGCTGCTGTACACCACCGGCCTGTTCGACACGACCGCCCTCGCCGAGTTCCCGCTGGTCATCCGGCTGCGCAACGACGCCGACCTCAGGGCCGGCCTGAAGTACATCAGCGTCGAGGAGCACCTGCGGCCCGGCCTGCCCCAGCCGGCCCCGGCCGCCGAGGGGGAGGGGGAGACGGTGCACAGCGAGATCACGGCGACCCGGATGTTCAAGCGCCCCGCGCCGTCAGCCTCCTAGCCGCTCCCGCAGCCACTGGTGGAAGAGCCCGATGTGGTGCTCGGTCGGCACCAGCACGCCGCCCCCGCGGTAGGCGCGGGACGACATCGCGGGCTGGGTCCGCTCGCACGCCTCGAAGTCCTGCGTGTTGACCCGGTGGAACAGCTCCACCGACCGGGACAGGTCCGCCCCCGACGCCACCACGTCGGGGGCGTACAGCCAGTCGCACTCCACGACCGTGCGGTCCTCGGCGAGCGGGAACATGCGGTGCAGGATCACGTGGTCCGGTACGAGGTTGACGAAGACCGTCGGCCTGACGGTGACGGCGTAGTAGCGGCGGTCCTGGCTCTCCGCCACCTCGGGCAGCCGGTCGAAGCCCTCGCCGCCGTCGACGGTGAAGCCCTTGACCTCCTCGCCGAACTCGGCGCCGTGGCCCACGTAGTACTGGGCCGCGTAACCGTCGGCGAACTCGGGCAGCACGTCGGTGAGTTCGGGGTGGATGGTGGCGCAGTGGTAGCACTCCATGAAGTTCTCGACGATCAGCTTCCAGTTGGCCCGCACGTCGTACCGGACGCGTCGGCCGAGGGCCAGCCGCTCCGTCCCGTAGCGCTCGATCGCCGCCGGGTCGCCGAGCCGTTCGACGACGGCACCGCGCACCGTCTCCTCGAAGGAGGGCGGCTCGTCGGCCAGGCACACCCAGGCGTAGCCGAGCCATTCACGCAGGGCGACCTCGGCCAGGCCGTACGCGGCGCGGTCGACGTCCTGCATCTTCGTCAGGCCGGGCGCGGCGACCAGCCGGCCGTCGAGGTCGTACGTCCAGGCGTGGTACGGGCACTGGAGATTGCGCCGCACCTCGCCCGACTCCTCCAGGCAGAGCCGGGCACCACGATGGCGGCAGATGTTGAGGAAGGCGCGCAGCGCGCCCGTACGGGTGCGGGTGACGATGACGCTCTCGGATCCGACCTGCACGGTGCGAAAGGCACCGGGCCGTTCCAGGTCGGCGCCGCGGACGGCGCAGAACCACAGCGACTCGAAGACCTGCCGCTGTTCCTGACGGAAGATCTCCGGGTCGGTGTAGTAGCGGCCGGGCAGGGTCGCGATGAGGCTGGGGGACAGGGGGGTCGTCGTCACGTGCTGGCTCCTCGGGCGGGCGCGGCGGTGAGGCGAGCGGGGTCGAAGAGACCGATCGGGTGCGCGGTGCCGCCGGTCAGGGCCAGGTCGGCGAGGATCTCGCCGACGACCGGCACGAACTTGAAGCCGTGCCCGGAGAATCCGCAGGCCACGGTGACCGAATCGCGGTGCGCGGGATGGCGGGCGATGACGAAGTGCTCGTCCGCCGTGGTGGTGTACATGCAGGTGGCGGCCTTGAGGAAGGTGCCGGGCAGATCGGGGAGACGGTCGGACATGTGGTCCGCCATGGCCCGGACCTCGTGGTCGTGCACGGTCCGGTCGATGGCCTCCGGGGTGGTGACCTGCCCCTTGCGGAAGAAGGCGACCTTGGCGCCGTGGTCCGGGCCGTCGATGGCGGGGAAGCCGTACACCTGGACGCCGGCCGCGTCCTCCCAGACGTAGATCGGCTGGTTGGCCGGGAGGAAGCGGTCTATGCCGTTCCGGGGCTGGAACCAGTACATGACCTGCCGCTCCACGGTGAACGGCACCCCGAGGTCGGCGAGCAGCCGCGGCGCCCAGGCGCCCGGGCAGATCACCAACCGGCCGGCGGTGTAGGTGTTCTCGCCGGTGTGCACACGGACGCCGTCCCGGTACGGCTCCCAGCGCGTCACCGGTTCCTCGAAGTGCAGGTCGGCGCCCTGGCGGGTGGCGAGCTGGAGATGGGCGGCGACCGTGTTCTCGGGGCGCAGCAGGCCGGCCTTGGCCTCGTACAGGGCGACCTCGTCGTCCCGCGGGGCGAGCGTCGGAAACCGGCGGCGGATCTCCCGCGCGTCCAGCATCTCGTGCGGCAGGCCCCACTCGCGGGCCGACCGCAGGGAGCCCGACACGGTCCACGAGTCGGGCCGGCCCACCATCACGCCGCCGCACAGCAGGGCGATGTCCCGGCCGGTGGCCCGCTCCAGGTCGGCGTACAGCTCGTAGGCGCGCAGCAGCAGGGGGACGTACGCCGGGTCCTCGAAGTACGACTGCCGGGTGACCCGGGAACCTCCGTGGCTGGAGCCCCGGTTGTGCACGGGGCCGAACCGCTCCAGTCCCAGCACGCGGGCGCCCCGCGCGGACAGGTGGTGGGCGGCGGCGCTGCCCATGCCGCCGAGGCCGATGACGATCACGTCGTAGGTGGGGGACAAGAAGGGCCTCCTGGCGTCCTAGCGGCGGATACGGGTCATCCTCGGGTCGAACAGCGGCTCCTCGGCGACCGTGGCGGGCACCTTCTCGCCGAAGTACTCCACGTGCACACCGGTGCCGGCGGCCAGGCCGGCGGGGAGCCAGGCGTACGCGACGCAGCGGCCGAGGGTGTAGCCGTACGAGGCGCTGGTCACGTACCCGGCGGGCGAGCCGTCCACGTGGACCGGCTCCTTGCCGAGGACCACGGCCGCCGGGTCGTCGAGGAGCAGCGGCGTCAGGCGTCGGCCGGGCTCGCCCGCGCGGGCCAGCGCGGCCCGGCCGACGAAGTCCGCCTTGTCCATGCGGACCGCGAAGCCGACACCGGCCTCGTACGGGTTGTCCTCGGCGGTCATGTCCGTGCCCCAGGCCCGGTATCCCTTCTCCAGGCGCAGGGAGTTGAAGGCCGAGCGTCCGGCGGCGATCACGCCGAGGTCCCGGCCGGCCTCCCACAGCGTGTCCCAGAGCCGCAGGCCCAGGTCGGCGGTGGTGTACAGCTCCCAGCCCAGCTCACCGACGTAGCTCAGGCGCATCGCGGTCACCGGGACGTGGCCGACGTACGTCTCCCGGGCGCGGAAGTAGCCGAACGCCTCGTGCGTGAAGTCGTCCGGCGTCAGCGGCTGGACGAGGTCGCGGGCGAGCGGGCCCCAGACGCCGACGCAGCAGGTGCCGGAGGTGATGTCCCTGATGTGCACCTCCCCGCCGGGCGCGTGGCGCAGGAGGTGGTCGAGGTCGGCGGGGGAGTTGGCGCCGACCTGGAAGCGGTCGGGGGCGAGGGGGGCGACAGTGAGGTCGGAGCGAATGCCTCCAGATTCGTCGAGGAGGAGGGTGTAGGTGACCGCGCCGGGCTTCTTGCGCAGGTTGTTGCTGGTCATGCGGTCCAGGAAGGCGAGGGCGCCCGGCCCGGTGACCTCCAGGCGGCGCAGCGGTGTCATGTCGTACAGGGCGACCCGCTCGCGGGTGACCCGGGCCTCCGCCGCCGCGATCGGAGACCAGTGCCGGGCCGACCAGGCGTCGCGGCCGGGAAGGCGCGCGTCCGGGGCGAGCCCGGCGTTGGCCTCGTACCAGTGCGGGCGTTCCCAGCCGCCGCCCTCCAGGAAGTACGCGCCGAGTTCCCGCTGCCGCGCGTGGAACGGGCTGACCCTGAGCGGACGCGGCCGCTCCATCGGCTGGAGCGGGTGGATCACGTCGTACACCTCGGTGAACTGCCGCGCGCCGCGTTCGCGGACGTACGCCGGTGACCGCTGAGCCTCCTCGAAGCGCGTGAGGTCGCACTCGTGGACGTCGAGCGACGGCCGTCCGTTCACCATCCACTCGGCGACGGCCTTGGCGACACCGGCCGAGTGGGTGACCCACACCGCCTCCGCGAGCCAGAAGCCCCGCAGGTCACGGGACTCGCCGAGGACCGGCATGCCGTCCGGGGTGAAGGAGAAGACGCCGTTGAAGCCCGACTCGATGTCCGAGCGGCGCAGGGCGGGCATCAGCCGGCGGCAGTCCTCCCAGCTCGGCGCCCAGTCCTGCGGGGTGAAGGGGTACGACGACGGCATGTCCATGTGCCGGGCGCGTGACTCGTCGTAGCCGGGCACGGCGAACGGGTCGACGGGCAGCGGCCGGTGGGCGTAGGAGCCGACGCCGAGGCGGTCGCCGTGCTCACGGAAGTACAGGTCGCGGTCCTGGAAGCGGAGGATCGGCTTCGATGCCTCCTGGGTGGCGCCGCTCAGCTCGGGCAGCGGCCCCGTCCTCGCGTACTGGTGGGCCAGCGGTTGCAGGGGTACGTCGACGCCGGCCATGCGGCCGACGACCGGTCCCCAGAATCCGGCGGCGGAGACGACGTGGTCGGCGGGGAAGGCGCCGCGGTCGGTGACGACGCCCGTGACCCGGCCGTCCTGCCGCTCGATGCCGGTGACCGTGTGCCGTTCCAGGAATCGGGCGCCCCGCGCGGTGGCGCGGTCCAGCTGGGCGCGGCAGGCGGGCACGGCGCGGGCCAGTCCGTCCCCCGGGGTGTGGAATCCGCCGAGGACCACCGACTCGTCGAGCAGCGGCCAGAGTTCCTTGCAGCGTGCGGCGTCGACGATCTCGCCGGTCACGCCCCAGGAGGCGGCGTATCCGGCCCTGCGGTGCAGGTCGGCGAGGCGCTCCGGCGTGGTGGCCAGCTCCAGGCCGCCGACCCGCTGGAAGCACGGGGCGCCGTCCCACGTGAGGGACGTGAACTTCTCGACCGTGTACCGCGCGAACGCCGTCAGGGTGCGCGACGGACTGGTCCGGAAGACGAGGCCGGGCGCGTGCGAGGTGGAGCCGCCCGGAGCGGGCAGCGGGCCCTGTTCGAGGACGGTGACGTCCGTCCAGCCGCGCGCGGTCAGTTCGTCGGCGAGGGAGCAGCCGACGACGCCCGCGCCGATGACCACCACGCGGGGCGGGGGCCGCAGGCCGTGGCCGCTCACAGGACCACCACCGAGCGCAGCACCTCGCCGCGTCGCATCCTGCCGAACGCCTCCTCGACCCGGTCCAGCGTCGTCGTCTCCGACACGAAGGCGCCCAGGTCGAGCAGCCCGTACAGGTACTGGTCGATCAGGAACGGGAAGTCGCGGCTCGGCAGACAGTCGCCGTACCAGGACGACTTGATCGCACCGCCGCGCGAAAACACGTCGATGAGCGGCAGTTCGACCGTCGTCTCCGGCGTGGGCACGCCGACCTGGACCAGCACTCCGGCGTGGTCACGCATGTAGAAGGCCTGGCGGAACGTCTCCGGGTGGCCCACGGCGTCGATCGCGATGTCCACGCCGTGGCCGTCGGTGAGGGCGCGAACCGCCTCGACCGGGTCCGTGCCGCGGGAGTCGACGGTGTGCGTCGCGCCGAACCGTTCCGCCCGGTCCAGTTTCCGGCCGTCCACGTCGACCGCGATGATCTTCATGGCGCCGTTCAGGGCGGCACCGGCGATCGCCGCGTCGCCCACGCCGCCGCAGCCGATCACGGCGACCGAGTCGCCGCGGCCGACGCCGCCGGTGTTGACGGCGGCGCCATAACCGGCCATCACCCCGCAGCCGACCAGACCGGCCGCCTCGGGCCGGGCGGCCGGGTCCACCTTCACGGCCTGGCCCGCGGCGACCAGCGTCTTCTCGGCGAAGGCGCCGATGCCGAGGGCGGTGGTCAGCGGAGTGCCGTCCAGCAGGGTCATCGGACGAGCGGCGTTGCGCGAGTCGAAGCAGTACCAGGGGCGGCCGCGGCGGCAGGACCGGCAGCCACCGCAGGGAGCCCGCCAGGCCAGCACGACGTAGTCGCCCGGCACGAGGTCGGTGACGCCCTCGCCGACCGCCTCGACGGTGCCGGCCGCCTCATGGCCCAGCAGGAACGGGAAGTCGTCGGTGATCGCGCCCTCGCGGTAGTGCAGATCCGTGTGACAGACCCCGCAGGCCTGCACCGCGACCAGAACCTCGCCGGGCCCGGGATCCGGGACGACGACCGTCCGCACCTCGACGGGTGCGCCCCTCTTCACAGCGACTACGGCACGGACCTCGTGTGACACGAGAAGCTCCTCTGCTGTTGCGCATTGCACGATGGGTTGCGCGATGAGAAACATAGTGGGAACGCCGTCGAGGGGCCGTCAAGAGGTACGGGTTAACCCTTGGCAAAACGAGCGGGCTGCCGGCGCGGGGTAAGAAACACGCCGGACACGCAACGGCGCGGAACCCGGGCCCCCGGAAGGGAGTTCGGGTCCCGCGCCGCCGGACGGGACGTCGGCGGGGCCGCCCCGCCGGAGGGCTCAGCCGCCGTAGCCCATGCGGCGGGACAGCTCGACCCCCGCGGCATGGGCGCGCTCGGCCAGGTCCGGCAACCGCTCCGGCGTCAGCCGGTACACCGGGCCCGAGACACTGATCGAGGCGATCACCTTGCCGTCGTGCGAGCGCACCGGCGCCGCCACGGCCGCGAGCCCGATCTCCAACTCCTCCTGGGTGATCGCGTATCCCTGCTCGGTCACCGTCTCCAACTCGCCGCGCAGCACCGCCGCGCCGGTGACGGTGTGCTCGGTGAACCGGTGCAGCGGACGGGCCAGCAGCCCCTCGCGCAGGGTGGTCGGCAGATGGGCGAGCAGTACCTTCCCGCTGGCGGTGGCGTGCAGCGGGGTGCGCCGGCCGAGCCAGTTCTGCGCGGTGACCGAGGCGGTGCCGCGGGCCTGCATGACGTTGACCGCCGCGTCGTCGTCCAGCACCGCGATGTTCGACGTCTCGCCGAGTTCGTCGGCCAGTTCGCGGCAGACGGGCACACCCTCCTGCGAGATGTCCAGCCGCACGGCCGCCGCTCCCGCCAGCCGCAGCACGCCGGCGCCCAGGTAGTACTTGCCGCGCTCCTTCTCCTGCGCCACCAGACCGCGGTTCTCCAACACGCCGAGCAGCCGGAACGCCGTGGACTTGTGCACGTCCAGTTCGTCGGCGATCTCGGTGACACCCGCCTCCCCGAGCCGGGCGAGGATCTCCAGCACGGTTACGGCGCGGTCCACCGACTGCACGCCGCTGACCGCGCCCCTGCCTGACTGCTTGTTCTCCACGCGGTCCTCACCAGGGTCGGGCTGCTGCTGTGTGCGGGTCATGGCTCAACTCTCACCACCTGGCGGCCCGATCGGGCCGCATCTGCGGGAACCCCTTGACGCCACGGGCGCCCGCCCGGATTCTGTTGCGCATAGCGCTCTCCAGTGCGCCATGTGAAACATCATGTTACCGAAGCGTCCGGATCCCGGAAGGGTACGCGCTCCGCACCCCGCCGAACCACGCGTTCCGGACCGAGAGGGGAGCCCATGATTCCCGTCTGCCGTCTCGAAGACCTCCCCAAGGGCGGGTCCGTCCGCGTCGAGACCACTCCGCCGATCGCCGTCTTCCACACCGACGACGGCGATCTCTACGCCATCGACGACACCTGCAGCCACCAGGACGCCTCCCTCTCCGAGGGCTGGCTGGAGGGCTGCCTGGTCGAATGCCCCCTGCACGCCGCCTCGTTCGACCTGCGCACGGGCCTCCCGACCTGCCTCCCGGCCCGCCGGGCGGTGCGCACCCACCGGGTCGGCGTCGAGGACGGCTTCGTCCACGTCCACCTCGCCGCGGAGGAGGGAAGCGCCGCATGAGGACCGTGACCGTGGTCGGTGCCTCCCTGTCCGGGCTGTACGCCGCCCGGGAACTGCGGGCCCAGGGGTTCGACGGACGCCTTGTCGTGGTCGGCGACGAACCCCACCCGCCCTACGACCGGCCGCCCCTGTCCAAGGAGTTCCTCACCGGCCGGGCCGACGAGGAGGACCTGGCGCTCGGCGACGCCGAGGAGACCGCCGAACTGGACGCCGACTGGCTGCTCGGTGTCCGCGCCCGCGGCCTGGACGCCCGCGGACGGACCGTGCTGCTCGACGACGGCCGCACCGTGTCCACGGACGGCGTCGTCGTCGCCACCGGGGCATCGGCACGGCACCTGCGCGGCGGCGGCCTCGCCGGGGTCCACACCCTGCGCACCCTGGACGACGCCCGCGCCCTGCGCGCGCGCCTCACCCGCGGTCCGTGCCGGGTGGTCGTGGTCGGTGGCGGCTTCGTCGGCGCGGAGACCGCGTCCTCGTGCGCCGCCCTCGGTCACGACGTCACCGTCGTCGAGGCCGCCGCGATGCCGCTCGTGCCGCACCTCGGCGCGGAACTGGCCGCCGTCTGCGCCTCGCTGCACGGCCGTGCCGGAGTCGGGCTGGTCACCGGCGCGTCCGTGGCCGCGCTGCGCGGCACGGCGGCCGTCACCGGGGTCGACCTCACCGACGGCCGTGCGCTGCCCGCGGACGTGGTGGTCGTCGGTATCGGTGCCACCCCCAACACCGCCTGGCTGGCGGGCTCGCCCCTGCTCCTGAACGACGGCGTCCTGTGCGACGACGGCTGTGTGACCGCCCTGCCGCAGGTGGTCGCCGTCGGGGACGTGGCCCGCGTCGGCGGCACCCGCGCGGAGCACTGGACCTCCGCCACCCAGCAGCCCCGGGCCGCGGTGCGGAACCTCCTCGCCGGACGCACGCTGGAGAGCGCGAGGTCGGTGCCGTACTTCTGGTCCGACCAGTACGGCTCCCGCCTCCAGTTCGCCGGGCGGCGCCGGGACGGCGACACCGTGCGCGTCGCCGGGGGCGGGATCGCCGGCGGCGCGCCCGACGAGGGCGGCTTCCTGGCCCGCTACGAACGAGACGGGCGTACGACCGCCGTGCTCGCCGTGGACCGGCCCCGCGCCTTCATGCGGGCCCGCCGCGAACTCGCCGCCGAAGAGGCGGGAACACCGGTGACCGTCGGTGGGGCGGGACCGGGCGCGCGGTGAGGCGTGACCCGGCGAGGGACGTCGGCGGAGACACCCGTCCGGCGTGCCGTGCGCCGCGGTCCGCCAACGGCGCCCGGAGCGGGCCTGTTGCCCAGGGTCGTTCAGTCGCTCAAGGGTGTGACAGCCGGCTCGCGCCACCGCCCCGCCGGCGTATCCGCTCCTGGCTCCGCTCGGCGGACCGCTCCTGGCGCCGGGCCCGGCGACTCTCGCGCCGCATGGCCCGCGCGGTGCTGCTCGGCTCCGACACCACGCCGTGCCGCTGGTTCCAGACCTGCCGCGTCACCCACACGTCCAGCACGCCCCACGTGGCCACCACCGTGCCCGCCACACTGCCGATCACCATCGGGAACGCCAGCCAGGACTCCGCCATCGTGCACAGGAAGGCCACCATCGCCATGATCAGCGTCACCGCGACGAAGATCACCGCGCGGACGGCCGCCGTGCGCACCGGATCCGGCAGCCGACGGCGCCGCGCGGGCTCCTCCCTCCACAACGGCCGGTAGCCGGGCGGCTGCTCGCGCGCCGCCCGCCTCCCCGGTCCCTCCGGCCGGTCATGCGCCGGTCCGCCCCCACCGGCTGCCGGAATGTCGCGATCCGGTGCCTTGGGGACCGATCGGGCGGTCACCCGGGCCGCACCGCCGTCCTCGGGCGCCCCGCGCCGCTCCGCCGTGCCCATCGACATGTCACTCCCCACCGCCAGCAGACAGCTCGACCGTGTCCCACGACACGGCTCCCCTCTGGCTGCCCGGCTTGCGCTGCTTTACGCCGCCCAGAGGCAGGATGCGGCTCCTGTGGCCGATTCCGCCTCCATTTCCCGTAGTGAACGACGAACGACCTGCCCTCAAGATTCCCGAAAGGCCCGCGCAGTCGAAGAATTTCGGCCAATCCGCCCGGTCGAGCCGGAGCCGAACCCTCCCCGCACACCCCGATCCCGGTACGCAATCTCCCGCAATGACCGGACAACTGACCATCACCGTCCCCTGGCGCAGAGGTTCGTCCGCGGGACGGGCCTTCGAGTTACGTAAGCGTCAGTAGTAGGCTCGCGCCGTTTGTTGACGCACATGTGTACCCCCCGCCGAAGGGGGGTCGAGCTGGGGGAGGCCATGCGCTTTCGCGGGAAGTCGATCCGCCGGAAGATCGTGGCGCTGCTTCTCGTGCCGCTGGTGTCCCTGACCGCGATCTGGGCGTTCGCCACGGTACTCACGGGGCGCGAGGCGGAACGGTTGTTCAGCGTCTCCACCGTCGTCGAGGAGATCGGCTACCCGATCGAGGACACCGTCCGCGTCCTCCAGCAGGAACGCCGCCAGACCCTCGTCCACCTCGCCGACCCGCGCGCCTCCGACGGGTTCGCCGCCCTCCAGCGCAGCCGCACCGCCACGGACGACGCCGTCGCCGAGATCCGCAACAACGCCGCCGACCCCGGTGTGCGCGACGACCTGGGACAGGCCGAGGAGGAGCGGCTCACCGCCGTACTGGACGCCTTCGACGGCATCGGCTCGCTGCGCCGCAGCGTCGAGGACGGCACCGTCGACCGCGCGCAGGCGCTCGGCCTCTACAACCGCCTGGTCGACCCCTGCCACGACCTGCTCGCGAGTCTGAACGTCGTCGACAACGTCGGCCTGGACAAGCAGTACCGTGCGCTCGTCAACCTCTCCCGCGCCCGCGAACTCCTCTCCCGCGAGGACGCCCTCCTCGGCTCCGCCCTGGTCACCGGCCGCCTCACCAGCGCCGAGATCCGGGACGTCTCCGACCTCGTGGCGCAGCGCACCCTGATGTACGGCATCAACCTGCCGCTGCTGCCGTCCGCCGAACGCGGCCGCTACGAGCGCTTCTGGAAGAACGCCTCCTCCGCCCCGCTGCGGACCGCCGAGGAGGCCGCACTCTCCGCCGGCGCCGGGACACCCCGCGGCGTCACCGCCAAGAGCTGGGACACCGCCGCGGGCAGCGTCCTGGAGGAACTCGGCGCCCTCGACGACGACGCGGCCGACCGCTACCAGGACCGGGTCGACCCGGTCGCGACGAACGTCATCGCCAAGGTGGTCGTCGCCGGCGCGCTCGGCCTGATCGCCCTGCTCTACTCCCTGTTCCTCTCGGTACGCGTCGGCCGCTCCCTGATCCGTGACCTCAAGCAGCTGAGACTGGAGGCCCACGAGGCGTCCGGCGTCCGGCTGCCCAGCGTCATGCGGCGCCTCTCCGCGGGCGAGGAGGTCGACGTGGAGACCGAGGTGCCGCGCCTGGAGTACGACAGGAACGAGATCGGCGAGGTCGGCCAGGCCCTCAACACGTTGCAGCGGGCCGCCGTGGAGGCCGCCGTCAAGCAGGCCGAACTGCGCGCCGGTGTCTCCGAGGTCTTCGTCAACCTCGCGCGCCGCAGCCAGGTGCTGCTGCACAAGCAGCTCACGCTGCTGGACACCATGGAGCGCAGGACCGAGGACACCGAGGAACTCGCCGACCTGTTCCGCCTCGACCACCTGACCACGCGGATGCGCCGGCACGCCGAGGGCCTCGTCATCCTCTCCGGCGCCGCCCCGTCCCGGCAGTGGCGCAAGCCCGTCCAGCTCATGGACGTGGTGCGGGCCGCTGTCGCCGAGGTCGAGGACTACGAGCGCATCGAGGTCCGCAGGCTGCCGCGGGTGGCCGTCACCGGACCGGCGGTCGCCGACCTGACCCACCTGGTGGCCGAACTCCTGGAGAACGCCACGGTGTTCTCGCCACCGCACACCGCCGTCCAGGTCCTGGGCGAGCGCGTCGCCAACGGCTTCACCCTGGAGATCCACGACCGCGGCCTCGGGATGGCGGCCGACGCCCTTCTGGACGCCAACCTCCGGCTCGCCGAGACCCCCGAGTTCGAGCTGTCCGACACCGACCGGCTCGGCCTGTTCGTCGTCAGCCGGCTCGCCCAGCGGCAGAACGTCCGGGTCTCCCTCCAGCCCTCCCCGTACGGCGGCACCACCGCGGTCGTCTTCGTCCCCGACGCGCTGCTCTCGGACGACGCCCCCGACACCAACGGCATCGGCTTCCGCCTCGACCGTCCCCAGCATGTCAAGGAGAAGGGGCGGGAGGAGAGCCGTCGTTCGGCCCTGTCCCACGTGCCGGCACGGCTTCCGGAGCGCCCGGCCGCGCTGCTGGACGGACCGGTGGAACTGGAGGCGCCCGTCGACCTGGACGCCCTCGACGGCCTGCCGGGCGGGCTCGACGACGAGGACGGCGAACGCGGCGGCCTGTTCCGCCCGCGCCGCTCGCTCGCCGCGGCCGACGACGACCGGCCGGGGCAGGACGGCGACCTGGCCGACGCGGACGCACCCCTCCCGCTGCCCCGCCGCCGCACCCCCAAGCTGGTCAGTTCGCACGGCCGTCCGGTCCCCCCACGGGACGCCCGGGACCGGGCGGACGACCGGCCCCCGGAGGACGCGGACGCCGACGGCACGCGCGTCCCGGCCGCACCGCGGGCGGGAGCGGACGAACCGCCCGCGCTGCCCTCCCGCCGGAAACGCGGACACCCCGCGGGCCGTGACGGCGGCCAACCCTCCGCAGCCGGCCGTGTCGAAGACCGGGACGCCGACGCCGCGGAGTCCGGTGCGCTGCCCCGGCGCGTACGGCAGGCCAACCTCGCGCCCCAGCTCCGGCAGGGCCCCGAACCGTCCGAGGACCGCTCCGACCCCGCCGACCGTGACGCCGACGAGGTCCGCAGCCGGATGGCCTCACTCCAGCGCGGCTGGCGGCGCGGACGTGAGGAGAACGCCGCGGGTGACGACGTCCCCGGCGGCACGGCACCAACAGCACCAAATGGAACGACAGAGGGGGACGGTCGATGACCGCACCGAAGGCGACCGGCCACAGCGCGACCAAGTCCGGGGAGCTGAACTGGCTCCTCGACGACCTGGTGGACCGGGTCGCGAGCATCCGCAAGGCAGTCGTCCTGTCCGGCGACGGCCTGGCGACGGGTGCGTCCAAGGACCTGACCAGGGAGGACAGCGAGCACCTGGCCGCCGTGGCGTCGGGCTTCCACAGCCTCGCCAAGGGCGTGGGCCGCCACTTCGAGGCGGGCAGCGTCCGGCAGACGGTCGTCGAACTCGACGACGCCTTCCTGTTCGTCACCGCCGCCGGCGACGGCAGCTGCCTCGCCGTACTCTCGGACGCCGACTCGGACGTCGGTCAGGTCGCCTACGAGATGACCCTCCTCGTCAAGCGGGTCGGCGCACACCTGGCCACCGCTCCACGCACCGATGTGCCCTCGGGCGGGTAAGTGGGATGACATGAGCGCAGACGGTCAGGGAAGAAACCACTGGTTCGACGACGAGGCCGGCCCCGTCGTCCGTCCGTACGCCATGACGCGCGGTCGCACCACCAGCGCGGCCCAGCACCGCCTCGACCTGATCGCGGTGGTCGTCACGGAACCCCACGCGGACGACCCCGAGGCGGACGTCACCCTCTCGCCGGAGCACGTGGACATCGTCGGACTGTGCCGGGAGACCCCGCAGTCGGTGGCCGAACTCGCCGCCGAACTCGACCTGCCGATCGGGGTCGTACGGGTCCTGGTCGGCGACCTCGTGGACGTCGACCTCGTCCACGTCAACCGGCCCGTACCCCCGGCCGAACTGCCGGACGAGAACATCCTGCGCGACGTGATCAATGGACTGAGGGCCCTGTGAACCCTTCCGTCGGCCCGTCGAGCGGCACGTTAAGGAGTAGAGACCGATGATCTTCGGGCGTTCCCAGCGCGGCAAGCCGCCGGTCGAGCCCGTCACGCTCAAGATTCTGGTGGCCGGCGGCTTCGGCGTGGGCAAGACCACCCTCGTCGGCGCGGTCAGCGAGATCCGGCCGCTGCGCACCGAGGAACTCCTCACCGAGGCCGGGCGGCCCGTCGACGATCTGAGCGGGGTGGAGGCGAAGCACACCACCACGGTGGCCATGGACTTCGGACGCATCACGCTCCGCGAGGACCTGGTGCTCTATCTGTTCGGCACGCCCGGCCAGGAGCGGTTCTGGTTCATGTGGGACGAGCTGTCCGAGGGGGCGCTGGGGGCGGTCGTCCTGGCCGACACCCGCCGCCTGGAGGACTGCTTCGCCGCCGTCGACTACTTCGAACGGCGCTCCATCCCCTTCCTGGTCGGCGTCAACTGCTTCGAGGGCTCGGCCCGCTATCCCACCGAGACCGTCCGCCAGGCCCTCGACCTGGACGACGGCGTGCCCGTGGTGATGTGCGACGCGCGTGACCGGGAGTCGGTCAAGGAGGTCCTCGTCGGCGTGGTCCAGCACGCGATGGCCCAGGCGGCCGACCGCCGCCGGGTCGTCACGACCTGACCGGCGCCGCCCACCGGTCACAGAACTCCGCCTCCAGCACCGCGTCCTCGGCGGCCTGGCTGCCCCAGTCACCGTTTCTGTTGAGGGTCAGCACGTGGCGGCCGTTGCGGGTGGCCGCCACTCGGGACAGCGAGCCGGGGACCTGGCCGCCGTGGCCCCACACGGTCACGCCGCAGGAGAGTGTGTCGCCCCGGATCCCCAGCCCGTAGACGGCGGCTGCCTCGGTGGGGCCGGGTGTCCGCCGCGTCGTCGCCGGCTCCTCCTCCCCTTCCCCTGCTTCCTCGACGACGGGCACCGCTGCGAACATCTCCTTCATCTGCTGCCGGGGCAGCAGTTCGCCGCGGAGCAGTGCGCCGAAGAACCGGTTGACGTCGCGGGTGTTGGAGATGATCTCGCCGGCGGCACCGGCGACGGAGGGGTTGAACTCCGTGACGTCGTGCACGGGGGCATTCGGGGTGTCGTCATAGAGCCTGGAGTAGTGCTTCCCGTGCCGGCGGGGCAGGGCGGGCGACGAACCGGGCACGAGGGTGGAGCCGAGCCTCAGCGGTTCCACGATCCGCCGCTCGACCTGCTCGGCGTAGTCGTCGTCCGTGGCCTTCTCGATGACCAGGCCGGCCAGGATGTAGTTGGTGTCGGAGTAGGCCCAGCCGGTGCCGGGAGCGAACAGCGGCGGGTGGGACAGGCCGATGCCCACCAGCTCTTCGGGGGTGGAGCCGTCATAGCGGTGGACGAGGAAGGACTCGCCGGTGAACTTGGCGAGGAAGCCCGCGTCGCGGTTGTAGTTGAAGATGCCGCTGGTGTGGTTGAGCAGGTGGCGCAGGGTGACCTTTCGGCCGTCGTTGCCCTGGCCCCGCACGAGACCCGGCAGCCAGTCCTCGACAGTGTCGTCGAGCGAGAGGACGCCTTCCGCGTCCAGTTGCAGCAGCACCGTGGCGGTGAAGGTCTTGGTGAGGCTGCCGACCCGGAAGTGGTCGGTGGGACGGCGCTGTTCGCCCGTATCCAGGTCCGCCACGCCCGCGTCGCCGGACCACCGGTGACGGCCTTCGCGTACGGCAGCGAGCGCACCGGGTGTGCCCTCCGCGACGATCGCGTCCAACGCCGCCCGAGTCGCGGCGTGCCCGCCCCGTGAGCCGTCCCACTGGCCGCCCGCGGTGCCGGCCGCGGCCGGCACCGCCGCGACGGTGCCGGTGGCCACCAGCGCGCACACCGACGCCACCACGCCCGCCCGGAGTCCCGCTCGGCCCGGCTTCCCCGTGTCACCCTGCCGCCCCGACGGGCGCACTCGATCAGTCATCGGCTTCCCCCTGACGCCTCTGATGCTCGGACGCGACGGTCATCGCGTTCCGTGATTCCCATCCAATCCGAGCGGAATGTCAGGAACATCAGGGAGAACCCCGAAACGCCCCCGGCCCGACCCTCAGTCGGCCGGACCCGGCCCGTCCTCGTCCTCCAGCCAGCCGAAGCTCTTCTCCACCGCCCTGCGCCAGTTGCGGTACTCGCGGTCGCGCACCGAGGACTCCATCGCGGGCGCCCACTCGGCGTCCCGCTGCCAGTGCGCCCGGAGGGCGTCGAGACTGTTCCACACCCCGGTGGCCAGTCCGGCCGCGTACGCCGCGCCGAGGCAGGTCGTCTCGGAGACCTGGGGCCGGATCACCGGCACCCCCAGCACGTCCGCCTGGTGCTGCATCAGCAGCCCGTTCTTCGTCATGCCCCCGTCGACCTTCAGAGTCGTGATGCGCACCCCCGAGTCCTGGTACATCGCGTCCACGACCTCACGCGTCTGCCAGCTCGTCGCCTCCAGCACCGCCCGCGCGAGATGCGCCTTGGTGACGTACCGGGTGAGGCCGGTGACCACCCCGCGCGCGTCGGAGCGCCAGTACGGCGCGAACAGGCCGGAGAACGCGGGCACGATGTACGCGCCCCCGTTGTCCGCCACGCTCGCCGCCAGTGGCTCGATCTCGTCGGCGTCGCGGATGATGCCGAGTTGGTCGCGGAACCACTGCACCAGGGCGCCGGTGACGGCGATCGAACCCTCCAGGCAGTAGACGGGCGCCTCGTCGCCGATCTTGTAGCCCATGGTCGTGAGCAGCCCGCTCTTCGACGGCACCGGCCGGTCACCGGTGTTGAGCAGCAGGAAACTGCCCGTGCCGTAGGTGTTCTTCGCCGTGCCCACGTCGTAGCAGGCCTGCCCGAACACGGCCGCCTGCTGGTCGCCGAGCGCGGAGGCCACGGGCACGCCGGCGAGCTGGCCGACGGCGGTGCCGTACACCTCGGCGGACGACCTGATCTCCGGCAGCACGGCCTCGGGGATGTTCATCGCCGCAAGGATGGCCGGGTCCCACTGGAGGGTGTGGAGGTCCATCAGCATGGTGCGCCCGGCGTTGGTGACGTCGGTGACGTGCCGCCCGCCCTCGGTGCCGCCGGTGAGGTTCCAGATCAGCCAGGAGTCGATGGTGCCGAAGGCGATCTCACCGCGCTCGGCTCGGGCCCTTAGGCCGGGCACGTTGTCGAGCAGCCAGGCCGCCTTCGGCCCGGAGAAGTAGCTGGCCAGGGGCAGCCCGGTCGACTCGCGGAAACGGTCCTGCCCGTCCGTGCCGCCCAACTGGCGGCACAGCGCCGAGGTACGGGTGTCCTGCCACACGATGGCGTTGTGGACCGGCTTGCCGGTCGCCCGGTCCCACAGCACGGTCGTCTCGCGCTGGTTGGTGATGCCCAGTGCGCTGAGCTGGTCGGCCCGCAGCCCGGCCTTGGCGATCGCCCCGGCGACCACCGCCTGCACCTTGGACCAGATCTCGGTGGCGTCGTGCTCCACCCAGCCCGGCTTGGGGAAGATCTGGCGGTGTTCGCGCTGGTCGACGGCGACGATCGCGCCGTTCTGGTCGAAGACGATGCAGCGGCTGGAGGTGGTGCCCTGGTCGATCGCGGCGACGTACTTCGTGGAGTGGTCCGTCATGGCTGCCCCTTGGGCTGGAATCGGAGGACGGAGGGCCGTTCAGAAGGCCATGTTGTAGATGAACCCGGCGAGCACCCCGCCGATCAGCGGCCCGGCCACCGGCACCCAGGCGTAACCCCAGTCGGAGGTGCCCTTGTTGGGGATCGGCAGGAAGGTGTGCACGAGGCGCGGACCGAGGTCGCGCGCGGGGTTGATGGCGTAACCGGTCGGCCCGCCGAGGGAGAGGCCGATCCCGACCACGAGCAGCGAGACGATCAGCACCAGCGTCCCGGACTCGCCGAGCCCCTCGGTGAGTCCGAAGGCCAGGATCGGCAGCACGAGCCCGACGGTCGCGATGATCTCCGTGACCAGGTTGGCGACCGGGTTCCGGATCTCCGGGATCGTAGAGAAGATGCCGAGCGTCGGCACCGGCTCGTCCGCGGTGCCCTCGGTGGTACCGGTCTGGCGGACGTTGGCCTGGAACTGGGCGAAGTAGGTGAGATAGCACAGGACGGCGCCGAGCATCGCCCCCACCAGCTGTCCGAGCAGGTAGACCCAGACCTTGCCCCACTCGCCGGTGTCGACGGCGATCCCGAGGGTGACGGCGGGGTTGAGATGCCCGCCGGACAGCGGCGCCGCGGTGTACGCGCCCGCCAGCACACCGAACCCCCAGCCGAACGCGATCACCACCCACCCCGACGCCCGCGCCTTGCTGTACCGGAGGGTCACGGCGGCGCAGACACCCGCGCCGAAGAGGATGAGGATCGCCGTACCGATGGTCTCGCCGACGAAGATGTCTCCGTTGCTCATGGCGGCTCCTAGGCCCTGGCCCGGGACGGTCGGCCCCGGTCCTCACGTGCGGGGTGCGTTCCCATGGCGAGTTCCGCCGCGGGGGCGTGGGTGACGAGCGTGCCGTGGCAGCCGAACCGCCCGTGGGGGAGCGGGCCCCGGGCACCGGGGAACCCGCGCGACGCAGTGCCGGAATACGCCGAGATGTACGGCGATGTCGACTGACACCGGAAGTGTTCACCGGCGTCCAGGGAGCGTCAAGGTGGCCGACGGCAACGGTTCCGGCGACACACCGCCACGCGCGCGTGGCCGACCGTATGCCCGGCCCCCTGGCGCGGCGGGCGTCCGCTCAGCCCGCGGGCGCCGCCGACCGGTCCGCGCCGCGCCGGACCTCATGCCCCGGCGCACCCGCCCGGCCCAGCACCCAACTCGCGCCGCGCAACGCCTTGGCGGCCTTCTTGAGCGGTGCCAGGCCCGCCGCGGCCTGCCGGTGGTCCGGCACGCTGCCCGGCGCGCACAGGACCGTCGCCAGGGAGAGCGTGACGGGGTGCCCGCCGGCCGACCACGAAACGTCCAGCACGGAGGCGACCAGCGGATCCAGCCCGTCCGGGTCGGTGAGCACCAGGAAGTCGTCCCCGCCGATGTGCCCCACGCGCGTGGTCCCCCTCGCCGACCGGAGCAGCGCCTGCCCGACCGACCGGATCAACTCGTCCCCCGCGGCGAATCCGGCCCCGTCGTTCACCTGCTTGAAGTGGTCCACGTCGAGCCAGCTCAGCGCGAACGCCCGCCCGTCCGCGATCCGCCGGTCCACCTCGTCCGTGATGGCGTCCGAACCGGGCAGCCGGGTCAGCGGGTTGAGCCCGGCCGCCTCCTCCACCCGGCTCTCGGCCAGCGCCCGCACCAGGTCCGCGAGCCGTACGACGCCCACGCACCGCCCGTACGCGTCCACCACGGCCACGTCGTCCGACGTCCGGCCCCGGCCGCCGACCGCCACCACGTCCAGCACCTCCCAGGCCGTCGCGTCCACGCCCACCGTCCGCGGCGCGTCGCCCAGCTTCGCGGCCGGGCGGTCGGCGTAGAGAGCGTGCCCGTAGCGTGCCGACATGGACAGCAGGAAGCGGGAGCGGTGCACCGACCGCACCGGCACGCCGTCGCGGTCCACGAGCAGCACCCCGGACACGTCGGGCGACCCGGTCAGCAGGGCCCGCACCTGCCCCGCCGAGGCCGTCACGGGCAGCAGCGCGGCCGGACGCACGAACTGCCGTACCGACGGCCCCGACCGCGGCGCCGGCACGACGCCCGGCGGGCCGGACGGAACGTACACGTCCGCCGCGGGCAGCCGGGCCGGCGGCGCGAACAGCTCGCCCTGCGCCCACTGCGCCCCGGCCGCCCGCGCGACGGCGTACTGCCTCTCCGTCTCGACCCCCTCGACGGACAGCAGCGCCCCCATCTCGTCGCACAGCACCCGCATCGCCCGCACGGCCGCAGGCCTGGCCAGCAGCGAAGCGTCGAGCTTGACCAGTTCCGGCGCCAGGTCCGTCAGCAGCCGCAGCGGCGCGTCGCCGTCCCCGACCCCGTCCGCGCAGATCCGGAACCCCTGCGCCCGCAGCACGGTCAACGCCTCCAGCAGGGCCTGCCGCGGCACGTGCGTGTACGGCGGACAGACGTCGAGCGTCACCTCCCACGGCATCCGGCCCGCCTCCCGCACGGCGTCGTGCAGGGGCTGTAGCCCGCCCAGGTCGGCGAGGGTGCCCGCGAACACGTTGACGTGCAGCGGCAGCAGCGTCTCCTTGCGCACCGCCGCGCGCAGCGCCGACACCGCGAGGCGGCCGTCGAGTTCGGGGTCGCGGCGCGCCTCGGCCAGAATGTCGCCGCTCTCCGGGCGGGCGAGTATCTCCAGCGCCGCGACCCCGCCGGTCATCAGATTGACCACCGGTTGGAAGGCGAAGCGGAGAGGATCCGTCCAGGAGCGCACGGGAGCAGGATCGCGTCGCCGGCACCCACGCGGGCCCAGTTCATGAGACGTTCACGCGGGATTCCGGCTCACCGGCACCGCACACGCGCGGTGAGTCGCCGGGCCGCCCCCTTCCCTCACGGGAGTCGGTCCTGATAGATGCAGGGAACATGACACGACTCTCGACCGCGCTGCGCGCTCTGGCCACCGCCTTCGCCGCCCTGCTCGCCGCCACGGCCGTACCCGCCACCGCGCAGGCCAGGCCCGAACCGAAGGCCCCGGAGAACTTCGTGGCCTTGAGAAGCGTCGATCCGACGATCATCCAGGAGATCCGCTACGTCACCCCGCACAACTTCGTCGGCGAACCGGTCGACGGCTACCGGCAACCGCTGTGCATCCTCACCCGCCCCGCCGCCAAGGCCCTCCACAAGGCGCAGACCCGGCTGCTGCGCCAGGGCTACTCGCTGAAGGTGTACGACTGCTACCGGCCGCAGCGCGCCGTCGACCACTTCGTCCGCTGGGCCGAGGACCTCGACGACCAGGCCATGAAGGCCGAGTTCTACCCGGAGGTCGACAAGACCCGCCTCTTCGACGACGGCTACATCGCGGAGAAGTCCGGCCACAGCCGGGGCTCGACCATGGACCTGACGATCGTACGGCTCCCGGCGAAGCCCACCCCGCCGTACCGGCCCGGACAGCCCCTGGTGCCGTGCTTCGCTCCACAGGGCGAACGCTTCCCCGACAACTCCGTCGACATGGGCACCGGATACGACTGCTTCGACACCCGCTCCCACACCCTCGACCCCCGCATCCAGGGCACCCAGCGCGCCAACCGCCTCCTGCTCAAGGACACCTTGGAGGACGTCGGCCTAGTAAACCTTCCCGAGGAGTGGTGGCACTTCACGTACAAGCCCGAGCCCTACCCGGACACCTACTTCGACTTCCCGGTCTCCACCAGGTCCCTCGCCGGCCGCCGCTGAACGGGCTGCCGGAGCCGCCCGCTCCGCGAATCGGATACAGTCCGCCGCGTGTCCGAAACTCAAACCTCCGTTCCCAACTCCGCGCCGAATTCGCACTGTTCGAGCTGCGGCACGCCCTACGGAGAGGGCGTCTCCGGCTGGCCCCGCACCTGCCCCGCCTGCGGCACCGTGGCCTACCGCAACCCACTGCCGGTCGCGGTGGCCCTCCAGCCCGTGTACGACACGCAGGGCACCGCCCTGGTGGTCATCACCCGCACCGTGGCCCCCGCGCGCGGGGGCGTCGCTCTGCCCGGCGGCTACATCGACGACCGGGAGGACTGGCGGCAGGCCGTCGTCCGCGAACTCAAGGAGGAGACCGGCATCGACGCGGCGAGCCACGACGTACGGCTCGCCGACGCCATGAGCTCGCCCGACGGCCACCTGCTGCTCTTCGGTTCCCTCCCCGAACGTCCTGTCGAGAGCCTCCCCGCCTCCCACGCCACCGACGAGACAGAGGGCTGGCACCTCCTGCGCCGGTCGGAGGAGCTGGCCTTCCCGCTCCACACCAGGGCCGTACGGTCCTGGTTCGAGGGCCGCTACCTCTGAGCGGGCCGCTCGGCCGTCCCCCGCACACGCACCGGACAGAACAGCTCCCCGGCCCCGTCCCCGCCCTCGCGCCGGACGACCACCCGCTCATCCTCCCAGCGCGACACGTAGCGCTCGATCTCCGGTTCCACCCACCCGTCGCCCGCGTCCCGCACGACCAGCCCACCGCCGGTCCGCCCCCGCGCGGGCGCCCACACCTCCAACTCCGGCGTGCCGTCCTCCCCGCGCACCGGAATCACCGCTCCCGCGCGCGCGAACACCGGGATCCGTGCCAACGGAGCCTCCACGAGCACCTGCGCCGGCCCCTCGTACGCCCGCTCCGTCACCACGTCGTACCACCGCCCCCGCGGCAACTGCACCGCACGCCGGTCCGCCCCCGGACCGAGCACCGGCGCCACCAGCAGACAGTCACCCAGCAGGAACGCGTCCTCGCAGTCCCGCAACGCCCGCTCCTCCGGCGACGACCACCACAGCGGACGCACGTACGGCGCACCCGTACGCCGGGCCAGATGCGCCAGCGTCACGAAGTACGGCAGCAGCCGACGACGCTCGGCGAGCGCCACGCGCGCGTGCTCCAGCACCTCGTCCCCGAACTCCCACGGCTCCCTGCGCCCCGCCCGAGGTCCTCCGTGGGTGCGGAACAACGGCAGATGGGCCGCCAGCTGGAACCACCGCAGATACAGCTCCGGCGACGGACTCCCGTCGGTCCCGCCCACGTCCGGCCCCGCATACGGCACCCCGCACAGCCCGAGACCCAGCACCGACGCCAGCGACGCCCGCAGCCCCGGCCAGCCCGTGGCCACGTCCCCCGACCACGTGCCGCC
This sequence comes from Streptomyces sp. NPDC107500, assembly GCF_055582785.1. Lineage (NCBI taxonomy): Bacteria > Bacillati > Actinomycetota > Actinomycetes > Kitasatosporales > Streptomycetaceae > Streptomyces > Streptomyces sp. NPDC107500. The sequence continues at coordinate 7,470 of NZ_JBVJPF010000009.1, read as the reverse complement.
GTACCGCTGAAGCCCGGCCCACCCGGAGCGCGAGACGACGAACGGCCGCTCGCCGGGCACCAGGGCCCGCAGCCCCTCGTACGCGGCGCGGGCCATGCACAGGCCGTAGACGTTGTGCGCCTCCCGGTGGTCACCGCCCCTGCCCTCCAGCCGGTGGCGGGCCGAGCGCGGCAGCGTCGGCTCCCCGAAGGCGGCGAACGACGTCGGCGCGTTCAGGTCGTGCCACACACCGGCGAACCCCTGCCCCAGCCGCTCCTCGTAACGTTCGCCCCACCACTCGCGCGCACGCGCGTGGGTGAAATCCGGGAAGACCACGTCCCCGGCCCGTGCCGCACCCCGGACAACCGGCCCGGAGGCCTCCCGGACGAACACGTCCTCGCGTGTCCCACCGTCGTACACCGGGTTGCCGGGCACTGCGGGCACCGCCGGTTCGACGACCGACACCAGCCGGATCCCGTCCCGCCGCAGCTCCTCGGCGAGGACCGGCAGCTTGGGAAACCGCTCCTCGTCCACGGTGAACACCTGGTGGGCGTCCGCATGACCGACGCCCAGGTGCACCGCGTCCAGCGGCAGATCACGCTCCTGGTAGCCGGTGACGACCCGCCGGACCTCCTCCTCGTCACCGGATCCCCACAGCGCGTGATGGTGACCCAGCGCCCATGACGGCGGCAACGCGGGCGCCCCGGTCAGCGAGGCCCAGGCAAGCAGCACACGCGCGGGCGTGCCCACCATCACCCAGCACCGCAGCGGACCGCCGTCCATCCGCAGCACGCTCCGCCCGGGCCGGTCGTGCCCGGAGCCCGCCCCCTCCTCGCCCTCCCGCAGGTCCACCGTGCCGTCCCACGTGCTGTCGTGGAAGACCAGATGCGTCCCGGCGTCGGCCACCACCAACTGCACCGGCATCGTGACGGACAACGGGTCCGCGCCCGGTACGGAGGGCACGCCCGAGTCGGTGTTCCACAGCCGGTACGTGCCCTCCCGCAGCCGGGGCCCCGCGGACCGCCCGCCGAGCCCGAAGAACCGGGCGTCCGCCGCCACCTCCGACCGCTGCGTCCAGCGCGCCGGCCCGCCGTCGGCCGGCTCCCACCAGCGCGGCGGCAGCTCACGCCGCAGCACCACGCCCCCCGGGGTCCGCACCTCGACGGCTCCGTGCCGGGACACGGCCACCGTGGCGCGCTCCGCGACCACCCGCCGGCCGCCGTCCTTGTCCGGCTCCAGCACCGCCCGCGGATCCGGCTCGGGACAACGGCCCGCCAACGCGTACGACGGCTCCGGCCCGGCCCCGTCCCACCCCCAGAAGACCGCCCCGTTCACGGCGACGAGGATGCGCAGCTCCGAGCGGCCGAACCGGATCACCCCACCACCCGGCCCGGGCTCCACCTCCCGCATCGGCCCCGGCACCCTCGCCCGCTCCGCACCCCGCGGCGGCAGTCCCGCCGCATCGGCCCGCCTCCGGCGCCACGCCGCCCGCACGCTACGCAACCCCTGCGCCGGCCCCGCCGAACCGAACGTCTTCATCGAACGCACCAGGTCACGACCGTCCATGCCGCTCACCCTGCCATCGACGAGCGCGCCCAGGGGCGTCGTTCAACTGCCGTTCACCCGTGACGGGACCACATCTTCACGACACCGACTATGTGGGGCACGCCCTGGTGCGGAAGTCGATCACATGGCATCGTCCGTGTCAGCCGCGTCACGCGCACACCCCAGCCCGTGCGCGGAGGACGCACACGACGCGCACAGTCCGGGAGCCGCCCATGTCGACCGTCACCCCCCAGCCGCTCTGGCAGCCAGACCCCCAGCGCGTCGCCCAGGCGCGGATCACCAGGTTCCAGACCTGGGCGTCCGACCACCACGACGCCCCCGCCGACGGCGGCTACCCCGCACTGCACCGCTGGTCCGTGAACGAGCCGGAAGCCTTCTGGAAAGCCGTCACGGAATGGTTCGACGTCCGCTTTTCGACCCCCTACGCGCGCGTACTGGGCGACCGCGCGATGCCCGGAGCCCAGTGGTTCCCCGGCGCCACCCTCAACTACGCCGAGCACGCCCTGCGCGCCGCGGCCACCCGCGCGGACGAACCGGCCCTCCTCCACGTCGACGAGAGCCACGAGACCGTCCCCGTCACCTGGGGCGAGCTGCGCCGCCAGGTCGGCTCGCTCGCCGCCGAACTGCGGGCCCTCGGCGTCCGCCCCGGGGACCGCGTCAGCGGCTACCTCCCGAACATCCCCCAGGCCGTGGTCGCCCTCCTCGCCACCGCGGCCGTCGGCGGCGTCTGGACCTCTTGCGCCCCCGACTTCGGCGCCCGCAGCGTCCTGGACCGCTTCCAGCAGGTCGAACCCGTCGTCCTGTTCACCGTCGACGGCTACCGCTACGGAGGCAAGGAACACGACCGCCGCGACACCGTCGCCGAACTCCGCCGCGAACTGCCCACCCTGCGCGCCGTCGTCCACATCCCGCTCCTCGGCACCGAGGCCCCCGAGGGAGCGCTCGACTGGACCACCCTGACGGGCGCGGACACGGAACCCGTCTACGAACAGGTGCCCTTCGACCACCCCCTGTGGGTGCTGTACTCCTCCGGCACCACCGGCCTGCCCAAGGCCATCGTCCAGTCCCAGGGCGGCATCCTGGTCGAACACCTCAAACAGCTCGGGCTGCACTGCGACCTCGGCCCCGAGGACCGCTTCTTCTGGTACACGTCGACCGGCTGGATGATGTGGAACTTCCTCGTCTCCGGCCTGCTCACCGGGACGACGATCGTCCTCTACGACGGCAGCCCCGGATTCCCGGCGACGGACGCCCAGTGGCGCGTAGCCGAACGCACTGGCGCCACCCTCTTCGGCACCTCGGCCGCCTACGTCATGGCCTGCCGCAAGGCCGACGTCCACCCGGCCCGGGACCTGGACCTCTCCCGCATCCAGTGCGTCGCCACCACCGGCTCGCCGCTCCCGCCCGACGGCTTCCGCTGGCTGCACGACGAGTTCGCCGAGAACGGCGCGGACCTGTGGATCGCCTCCGTCAGCGGCGGCACCGACGTGTGCTCCTGCTTCGCGGGCGCGGTCCCCACCCTTCCCGTGTACATCGGCGAACTCCAGGCCCCGGGCCTGGGCACCGACCTCCAGGCCTGGGACCCCCAGGGCAACCCCCTCACCGACGAGGTCGGCGAACTGGTCGTCACCAACCCCATGCCGTCGATGCCGATCCGCTTCTGGAACGACCCCGACGGCAGCCGCTACCACGACAGCTACTTCGACACCTACCCCGGCGTCTGGCGGCACGGCGACTGGATCACCCTCACCTCACGCGGCTCCGTCGTCATCCACGGCCGCTCCGACTCGACCCTCAACCGGCAGGGCGTCCGCATGGGCTCCGCCGACATCTACGAAGCCGTCGAACGACTCCCCGAGATCAGGGAATCCCTCGTCATCGGCATCGAACAGCCGGACGGCGGCTACTGGATGCCCCTGTTCGTGCACCTCGCCCCGGGAGCCACCCTCGACGAGCCCCTGCTCGACCGCATCAAACGGACCATCCGCGAACAGCTCTCCCCGCGCCACGTCCCCGACGAGGTCATCGAGGTACCCGGCATCCCGCACACGCTGACCGGCAAACGCATCGAGGTACCGGTCAAGCGGCTCCTCCAGGGCACCCCCCTGGACAAGGCCGTCAACCCCGGCTCCATCGACAACCTCGACCTGCTCCACTTCTACGAGGACCTGGCCCGCAAACGCTCCTGACCAGGCACTCGACCGGCCGGCCGCCCTCGACCGCGGCCGGCCGGCCCGCGCCCGCCCGACGCCATTGTCAGTGCCGCCGATTACTGTGAGTGAGCATTGATCGACCGTGCACAGGGGGAAACATGGCGCACACCGACCAGACCATGCGACGCGTCCTGCGCCGCGAAATCGCGGGCACCATCGGACTGCTCACCGACGAACACGACTTCCGCGCCATGCGGCGCTACCGCAGCTTCACCTTCCACGACCACGCCGCCTATCTCCGCCAGGTCGAAGGTCTCCTGAGGGCACGAGCCGCAGAGGGCACCCACACCACGATCGCCCTCTTCGACCCGGAGGAGTACGCCGACTACTGCACCACGGCGGGCCTCGACCCCGACGCCCCCGCCAGCCGCACCCGGTTCACCGCCGAACTCGCCACCAACGGACCCACCGTCCCGTACGAGGGCCAGCCCCTCACCGACCTGCTGCCGGCCCTGGTCGACGAAGCCGTCCGCCAGGCCACCTGGGAGTACGCCTCCACCCTGCTCGCCCGCCTCGGCGCGTGCTCCACCTGCGGCGAGGATCTCGGCCGAGCCGCCTTCACCCGGGCCTCGCGCCTCCTGCTCCAGGTCCTGCGCACGGCCCCACCGGGCAACCGGCACCTGGTGTGCAGCGTCTCGGGATCCCCGGAAGACCTCGTCTCCGTCCTGCACGCCGACGAGGAGATCGACGGCTCCCCGCACCTCGACGAGGCCGAGGCCCTCGAATTCACCAGCGTCCTCGCACTCGGCCTGGCCACCCACAGCCCCGGCGGACTCGTCATGCGCATCAGCCCGGCGAGCGGCCCCGACCGCATCCACGGCTGGCGACTGCGCGGATACGGACTCGAACCCCTCACCGCCGGCGAGGTCTTCGACGCGTACTGCACCGACGTCGAGAACGGCGACCTCATCTCCCCGGAGTCCAACGTCGACTACTGCGCCCCGCCCGACCTCGGAGACGACCACCTGCCCCCGGGACACCACCACTGACGACCGCGGGGCGCCCCACCCGGAGGTGGAACGCCCCGCACACAGCGACGGCCGCGGCCCCGCCCGGCGCTACTCGCCGGACAGCACCGCCTGAGCCGCGTTGCGCGCCTCCTCGGCGCTCTCCGCCGCCCGGGCGGCCGCGGCGGCCCGCTCGCACTGCGCCAGCGTGAACTTCGCCAGCGTCGCCCGCACATACGGCAGCGACGCCGCACCCATGGAGAGGGAGGTGACACCCAGACCCGTCAGCACACACGCCAGCAGCGGATCCGACGCGGCCTCACCGCACACGCCGCAGCTCTTGCCCTCGGCCTTCGCCGCCTCGGCGGACAGCGCGACCAGGTCGAGCAGCGCAGGCTGCCACGGGTCCTGCAACCGGGACACCGCACCCACCTGACGGTCGGCGGCGAAGGTGTACTGCGTGAGGTCGTTCGTGCCCAGCGACAGGAACTCGACCTCCTGGAGGACCGAGCGCGCACGCAGCGCGGCCGACGGGATCTCCACCATCGCGCCGAACTTCGCCCGCAGCCCGGCCTCGCGGCAGGCGTCCGCGAACGCCTTGGCGTCGGCCCGGTCGGCCACCATCGGCGCCATGACCTCGAGATAGACCGGCAGACCCTCCGCGGCCTTCGCCAGCGCCGTCAGCTGCGTCCGCAGCACGTCCGGGTGGTCAAGGAGCGTCCGCAGACCCCGCACACCCAGCGCCGGGTTCGGTTCGTCGCCCGGGGTCAGGAAATCCAGCGGCTTGTCCGCGCCGGCGTCCAGCACCCGCACGACGACCCGGCCCTCGGGGAACGCCTCCAGTACCTGCCGGTAGGCGGAGACCTGCTTCTCCTCCGTCGGCGCGTTCTTGCTGTCGTCGAGGAAGAGGAACTCGGTACGGAAGAGACCGACGCCCTCCGCTCCGGCCTCCACGGCCGCCGGTACGTCGGCGGGACCACCGATGTTCGCGAGCAGCGGCACCTTGTGCCCGTCCGACGTCGCACCCGGTCCGGTCGCGGCGGCCAGCGCCGCCTTGCGCTCGGCCGCCTCCGCCGCCAGCCGGTCCTTCTTCTCGGCGTCGGGGTTCACGAAGATCTCACCGGTGCTCCCGTCGACAGCCACGACCGTGCCCTCGGGAATCTCGCCCGCGCCGGGAAGCGCGACCACGGCCGGCACACCCAGCGCCCGCGCGAGGATCGCGCTGTGACTGGTGGGCCCGCCCTCCTCGGTGACGAAGCCGAGGACCAGCGTCGGGTCCAGCAGCGCGGTGTCGGCCGGCGCGAGATCCCGCGCGATGAGGACGTACGGCTCGTCGCTGTCGGGGACACCCGGCATCGGCACCCCGAGCAGCCGCGCGACGATGCGATTCCGCACGTCGTCGAGGTCGGCCACCCGACCGGCCAGGTACTCCCCGGCACCGGCCAGCAGGGCGCGATACGCGGCGAAGGCGTCGTAGACCGCCCGCTCGGCCGTGCTGCCGACGGTGATCCGCCGCTCCACGTCCGCCATCAGCTCGGGGTCCTGGGCCATCATGGCCTGCGCCTCGAGGACCGCCTGGGCCTCGCCCCCGGCCAGGTTGCCGCGCGCCATGAGATCGGCGGCCACAGCTTCCACGGCCTTGCGGGCACGACCCTGCTCGCGCTCCGCGTCCTCGGCCGGAATCTGCTTGGCCGGCGGCTCCAGCACCGCCGTTCCCATGTGCCGAACCTCGCCGATCGCCACGCCGTGGCTCACCCCGACGCCTCGCAGCGTTGTCTCCATCTCACCCGTCCCGATCATGCGGCGGGTCCCGCCGCCGCGTTGGTTGTCCTGCCGGCCGTCTGAGGACGGTGTCGACGTCACTTCCAGAGGAAGAGACTCTCGCCCGCCTTCACGTCGCCGTCCTCACGCAGTTCGGCGAGCGCCTCGGCCGTGGCCTCCAGGGCCACGATCGGGCAGATCGGGGACTTGCCCGCGGCCTCGACCCCGGCCGGGTCCCAGCGCACCACACCCTGGCCGCGGACCACGGTGTCGCCCTTGTTCACCAGGAGCTCGAACCCCTCGCCGTTGAGCTGCACCGTGTCGATGCCGAGGTGGGTCAGCACTCCGTGCCCGCTGTCGTCGACGACGACGAAGGCGTGCGGGTGCAGGGAAACGATGACGCCGTCGACGGGGGCGACCGCTTCGGAGGGTTCGCGCACGGGGTCGATGGCGGTGCCCGGGCCGACCATGGCCCCGGAGAAGACGGGATCGGGCACAGCGGCCAGGCCGATGGCGCGTCCTGCGAGCGGGGACGAGACGGTGGTCATGGGAAGCCTCCCAGGGCGGGGATCTGTACGAGCCGTCACTGCCTGTCCCGGACGGCACACTGTGCAGCAGCGTATGTCATAGGAAGTACCGGTTCCGCACGAGTGTTCCGAATAGAGGTCTAGACCACACTCGTCAGGGATTTGCACCCGTTCCGCGGCCCCGTGTACTGTTGTGACTCTGCCTGCGGTTGAGCGATGCCAAGCAACACGTCCTCGCCCGGCAGCAACCAACTCATCAGATCCTATCGCTGGATCGCCTTCTGCATGCTCGCAGGACGGTGGTCAGAAGCACCGGGAAAGCCTGATAGTGTTGGAAACACCGAAGGGAAGCGCCCGGAGGAAAGCCACGAGAGATTATCTCGGGTGAGTACAAAGGAAGCGTCCGTTCCTTGAGAACTCAACAGCGTGCCAAAAGTCAACGCCAGATATGTTGATACCTCCGGCCTGATCGGATAT
>NZ_JBVJPF010000008.1:0-577175 GCF_055582785.1 Streptomyces sp. NPDC107500 | reverse complement strand
ACTGCAGGGGGGACCCTGTGGGAGAGTAGGACGCCGCCGAACAATCATTGTATGAAAGCCCCGCACCGGGAACGGTGCGGGGCTTTCTGCGTTTATGAGGATCTCACCAGTTTCGTGTCATAGGCCAGGATCACCGCCTGGACGCGGTCGCGGGAACCGGTCTTGGACAGGATGCGGCCCACGTGGGTCTTCACCGTCGACTCGGCCAGGTGCAGGCGCTCCGCTATCTCCGTGTTGGTCCAGCCCTGGCCCATGACCCGCAGGATCTCGGTCTCGCGGTCGGTGAGGGAGGTCAGCCGGGAATCGAGGGCGTCTTCGGGCTCTGTGGAAGCGTCCGGCAGGTGGTGGACGTAGGCGTCGAGCAGGCGGCGGGTGAGGCTGGGGGCGACCACCGCGTCGCCCGTGGCCACCGACCGGATGCCGGCGAGGAGTTCCTCGGGCTGGGCGTCCTTCACGAGGAAGCCGGACGCGCCGGCGCGCAGGCCGGAGTAGGCGTACTCGTCGAGGTCGAAGGTCGTGAGGATGAGGACCCGGGTCCGGCCGCCGGTCGCCACGATGCGGCGGGTCGCCTCGATGCCGTCCAGGCCGGGCATGCGGACGTCCATGAGGACGACGTCGGGGTGGAGTTCGGCCGTCAGGCGGACGGCCTCGGCGCCGCCCGGCGCCTCGCCCACGACGGTCATGTCGTCCTGGCTCTCCAGGAGCATCCGGAAGCCGAACCGCTGCAAGGGCTGGTCGTCGGCGATGAGGACGGTGGTCACTGCGGGATTTCCTCCGGTAGGTGCAGGTGGACGCGCCAGCCGCGTTCGGGGTGCGGGCGCGGGCCCGCCTCAAGTGTGCCGCCGTACAGGGAGGTTCGCTCGCGCATGCCGGGAAGGCCGCGGCCGCCGGGGTGGGCGGGAGACGGGGTGGTCCGGCCGGTGTCGGTGACGGTGAGGGTGACGGCGCCACCGGCCTCGTAGGTGAGGTCGATGTGTGCGGTGGCCTCGGGGCCGGCGTGCTTCAGGGTGTTGGTGAGGGCTTCCTGGATGACGCGGTAGAGGGTGAGTTGGCGGCCCTCGGGGAGCGCGGCGCGGCCGTTGACGCTCGTACCGACGGGGAGGCCCGCGCGGCGGACGCCGTCGAGGAGTCGGTCGAGGTCGGTGAGGGCGGGCTGCGGGGCGAGTTCGGCGGGGCCGTCCTGTTCGTCGTCGCGCAGGACGTCCAGCAGGCGGCGGAGTTCCGCGAGGGCCTGGCGGCTGGTGGTGCCGATGGCGTCCAGGGCCTGGGTGGCGCGCTCGGGGGACTTGGCGGCGGCGTACCGTCCGCCGTCGGCGAGGCCGGTGATGACGGAGAGGTTGTGGCCGATGATGTCGTGCATCTCCCGGGCTATGCGCGTGCGTTCCGCGGCCGCGGCGAGCCGGAGCTGCTGGTCGCGTTCGGTCTCCAGGCGGTGGGCCCGGTCCTCCAGGACCTCGGTGTGGTCGCGCCGGGTCCGGGTGGTGATCGCGACAAGGGCGACCACGCCGATGGACAGGAGCATCGCCCCGATCTGCTGGTGCCAGGAGCCGTCGTCGCCGTACCGGGCGGCGGTGACGACGGTCGGGGCGGTCACCACAGGGGTCACCCACCACAGGGAGCGCAGGGGGCGGCGCAGCGTGATGTGGAAGACGAGGACGAGCTGGAGCAGGGCCGCCTGGAGCGCGGTGCCGGTCCAGGCGTTGACGAGGTCCACCGGGACCATGCACAGGAGCACGGCCACGGGGTGGGTGCGGCGCCAGAGGAGGGGGACCGAGAAGGCGAGGCTCATGGCGACGACGAGGCCGCCGGGCACGTCGAGGCTGTGGGCGTTGTGGCGCCAGCCGCCCCCGGCGTAGTCGGTGAGCGCCGCGATGACCCAGAACGCGGTGAAGTGCAGGTCCCACACGAGCGGACGGCGGCGGTCGAAGGCGCGCAGCCGCCGGGTGACGCGCTGGACGTACTCGGTGAGGGGTTCGGCCGCTCGGTCTTCCGGGACGGGCTTCACGGGCTCCATTCGACCATGGTCGGCGGCGGGGCGGGCGGGTGCGTCCGTCCGGGGGCCGTATATGAGGTGAGGGGTGTAGTACCCGGGTATTACGGTGGCCCGCATGAGTGCCTCGGTCCCCGGTGACTACGTGATCCGCTCCATACGCGCCGACGAGTGGCCCGCCGTGAAGGAGCTGCGTCTGCGCGCGCTGCGGGACCCGCTGGCGCACCTCGCCTATCTGGAGACGTACGACGACGCCGCGGCGCGGCCGGACTCCTACTGGCAGGAGCGGGCGGCCATGGCCGCGGAGGGGCAGAGCCAGGCGCAGCAGATCGTCGCCGTGGGACCCGGAGGGCTGTGGCTCGGCACGCTGACCGTGCTGGTGGAGGAGCCCGGGACGACCGACTGGGCCGGGTTCCCCGTGGAGCGGCGGCAGGGGCATGTCGTCGGTGTGTTCGTGCGGCCGGAGTGGCGGGGGAGCGGGCTGACCAAGGCGCTGTTCGCCGTCGGCCTGGAGTGGGCGTGGGCGAACGGCGCGGAGCGGGTGCGGCTCATCGTGCATCCGGACAACGGGCGGGCGCAGGGCGCCTACCGGAACGCGGGGTTCGTGGCGAGCGGGCGGACGGTGCCGCTGGTGGGCGGGCCCGGGGACCACGAGCTGGAGTTCGTGCTGGAGCGCTGACGCGGGGCCCTACACGGGGAGTTCGTCGTGGGGCCAGCGGGCTCGGCCCTGTTCCCGGGAACGGAGCAGGGCCAGGGTCGGCATGCCGTGGTCCGCGCCGGTGGCCAGCAGCTCGGGGAGCTGGGGAAGCGGTGCCACGGCCGCGACGTCGTCCAGGACGAGGGTCATTGGTGGGTCGAGGCGACCGGAGGATGACCGTTCGGCCATGCGCCGGCCGCGCTCGACCACGCTGGAGACGAGCGCCGTCAGCAGCGGCATCGCGCCGGGGCTCGTGCGAGGGTCCTCGATGGATTCCCCCACCACGTAAAGGGTGCCCTGTTCGTGGACGAAGGAATCCAAGGCGAGGGCATCACTTCGGTTGGGAGTGCAGGCCTCGCGGATGTTGACCGTGGAGAGGGCCGCGAGGGCTCGGGCGGTCAACTGCTGTGCCATGTCCCGGCGTTCGGGATGGGCGGTGAGGGCCCCTTCGAGTTCGCCCGCGGAGCCGGGTGCGGCCTTGGGGTGGGTGCGGAGGACGCGTACGGCGTCCTGGATCTGGAGGCCCTGGGACCAGCGGTGGACGTGGCGGATGGTGCGGCCGTCGATGGCGGCGGCGTGGAGGTAGCTGCGCAGCAGGAGTTCGGCGGTGTCGCTGACGGCCTGGTCGAGGCGGGCGGTGGGGCGGATGGGGGCGAGGAGGGCGGCCGCCCGGGTCGTGGCCGTCCGTCCGTCCTCGCAGCCGGCGGTGGGGGACCAGTGGAGGCGGGCGGGGGTGTCGCAGCGGTGGGCGGGGTCGTACAGGTGGACCGGGCCGAGCTTGGCGCGGGCGTCCTTGGTGTCCGACCAGAGGGCCGGGTTGGAGGTGACTACCAGGGCTGCGCCTTCCGCGTCACGAAGGGTCCGGGTCGCCGTTGAGTGGCGGGTGTCCGGGGGGCCGTAGTGCACCGCGCCCTCGGCGCGGTTTGTTTCCCACCCACCCACCCGTTCACCGTCGGCCACAGAAGTGACGGGCTCTACCTCCGGGACCGTCTGCTGCTCCGGTGCCCTGGGGACCGGTACTTCGTGCACCGGCTCCCGAGCAGGCTCGGGCTCCGGCTCCCGCACGGGCGCCACCACCGCCTCCGCGCGCCGTCGGTGTCGTACCGCCCGCCACCGGGCCACCGTGCCCATCACGAACACCGTCAGGACGACCAGCACCATCATCTGGCCGATGAACAGCCCCCAGAACAGCCCGTACCCGGAGAGCGCGCCCGCCGGGGTGTCCGGCCAGGCGCCGGCGATGTCGTGGGGCTCGGCGATCAGCTCGCGCATGGCCAGGGGGGTGCCGCTGAAGGTCACGCCCGGGGGCCAGGAGCCGTGGGTGAACAGGGCGGACAGGCCGGTCGCGGTCCACACCAGCAGGGTCATGCCGAGGAGGAAGGCGAGTATGCCGACCAGCAGGCCGTCCGGGATGCCACCCTGGGCCGGCCGCTGGTCGCGGTGGTCGTCCGGTCTCATGCGTCCGGTCCCTCCCCGTGTTCCTATGCCACCGTCGATTCGGACGAGTCGCCGATGTGCTGCTCCATGAAGGCCGCCGCCCGTTCCTCCGCCTCCAGTTCGGCGGCGCGCAGGGCGTCGTCGTTGAGGTCGGCGGAGGACTGGGTCATCGCGCGGTCGGTGAAGACCAGGGGCCGTTCGGTCTCGGTGATCAGGTGTTTGACCACCTGGACGTTGCCGTTGACGTCCCACACGGCGATGCCGGGGGTGAGGGTGGGGATGATCTCCACGGCCCAGCGTGGCAGGCCGAGGACGCGTCCCGTGGCCCGCGCCTCGTCGGCCTTCTGGGCGTAGATGGTCCGGGTGGAGGCCATCTTGAGGATGGCCGCGGCCTCTCTGGCGGCCGCGCCGTCGACGACGTCGGACAGGTGGTGGACCACCGCCACGAAGGACAGGCCGAGCCGTCGGCCGAACTTCAGCAGCCGCTGGAACAGCTGAGCCACGAACGGGCTGTTGATGATGTGCCAGGCCTCCTCGACCAGGAAGATGCGCTTCTTCCGGTCGGGGCGGATCCAGGTGTGCTCCAGCCAGACGCCGACGATGGCCATGAGGATCGGCATGGCGATGGAGTTGCGGTCGATGTGGGAGAGGTCGAAGACGATCAGCGGGGCGTCGAGGTCGATGCCGACGGTCGTCGGGCCGTCGAACATGCCGCGCAGGTCACCGTCGACGAGGCGGTCGAGGACGAGAGCCACGTCCAGGCCCCAGGCCCGCACGTCGTCTATGGCGACGTTCATCGCCTCGGCGGACTCCGGCTCGGGGTGGCGGAGCCGCTCGACGATGTCGGTGAGGACGGGCTGGCGTTCGACGATGGTCTCGTTGACGTAGGCGTGCGCCACCTTGAGCGCGAAGCCCGAGCGCTCGTCGAGGCCGTGCCCCATGGCGACCTCGATGATCGTCCGGAGCAGCGCGAGCTGGCCCGTCGTCGTGATCGCCGGGTCGAGGGGGTTGAGACGGATGCCGTGGTCCAGGGCGGCCATCGGGTCGAGGCGGATGGGAGTTATGCCCAGCTCCTCGGCGATGAGGTTCCACTCGCCGACGCCGTCCTCGCCCTGGGCGTCCAGGACGACGACCTGGCGGTCGCGGAAGCGGAGCTGGCGCAGGACGTACGTCTTCTCCAGCGCGGACTTGCCGTTGCCGGACTCCCCGAGCACCAGCCAGTGCGGGGCGGGGAGCTGCTGCCCGTAGAGCTGGAAGGGGTCGTAGATGTAGCCCTTGCCGGAGTAGACCTCGCGGCCGATGATCACGCCGGAGTCGCCGAGGCCGGGTGCGGCGGTCGGCAGGTAGACGGCCTGGGCCTGGCCCGTGGAGGTGCGGACGGGGAGGCGGGTCGTCTCCACCTTCCCGAAGAGGAAGGACGTGAAGGCCTCGGTGAGGACGGACAGCGGGTCCCGCATCTGGCTCAGCCCCTACCTTCGGATGCCGGTGGCGAACGGAAGTGTGTTCACGAAGGCGCGATGGTGCTCACGGTCGCACCACTCCAGTTTCAGGTACGACTTCCCGGCCGACGCCCTTATGGTCCGCTTGTCGCGGGCCAGGGCCTCGGGGGTGCGGGAGGAGACGGTGATGTAGCCGACCAGGTTGACGCCGGCCGCGCCGCTGGCGAGGTCCTCGCCGCGCTGGTCGAGACGGCCGTGGGCGGCGACGTCGCGCGGGTCCACGGTCCGGTTCATCTTGGCGGCGCGGGACGCCTCGGCGTCGTCGTTGGTCTTCTCCGTCAGCATGCGTTCGATGGCGACCTCGGTGGGTTCGAGGTCCATGGTCACGGCGACCGTGCGGATGACGTCGGGGGTGTGGACGAGGAGCGGCGCGAGGAAGTTCACGCCGACCGGGGTCATCGGCCACTCCTTGATCCAGGCAGTGGCGTGGCACCAGGGCGCGCGGGTGGAGGACTCGCGGGTCTTGGCCTGGAGGTAGGTGGGCTCCATGGCGTCCAGCTCGGCCGGCCAGGCGTTGCGCTTGGTCATCGCCTGGATGTGGTCGATGGGGTGGTCCGGGTCGTACATGGCGTGCACGAGGGAGGCGAGCCGGCCCTGGCCCAGCGGCTGGCGCACGCGGATGTCGGCTTCCTGGAGGCGGGAGCAGATGTCGGTCAGCTCGCGCGCCATCACGACGGCGAGGCCGGCGTCCCGGTCCAGCTTGCGCCCGTTCTGCGGGCGGGCGGCGCGGGCCATGGCGTTGGCCTCGGCGGCCAGGTCGCGGTTGTAGTGCATGCAGGCGATGAGGTACGCGCGGTGCTGCTCGCTGCTGGTCGACACCATCGACTGGAGCTGGTCGTACGACTGCTGGAGCCACGGCAGCGACTTGGCGTCGCCGCGCTGGGCGACGTCCTTGGCGTGCGCGTCGGGGTCGGCCGGGAGGGTGCGGGCCAGCATCTGGATGCGGGTGACGAAGCCGTCGCCGTTGGCCACGTGCTTGAGCAGGGTGCCGAAGCGGTCGACGAGGGCTTCCTGGTCCTCGGAGTCGCGCAGGCCGACGCCGGGGCCCTCGATCTCGATGGCGGCGGTGACGGTCTTGCGGTCGGCGTGCAGCAGGACGGCGATCTCGTCGGGGCCGAAGGGCGCCGCCAGCCAGCTGATGCGGCCGATGCCGGGCGGTGGGCCGACCTCGACCTCACGCCCGTCGGCCCGGGTGCCGGCCTCGATGGCGCCGGAGCGGTAGGTGGTGCCGTTGCGCAGCGTCCGCTTGAAGCTGCGGTTGATCTCGAACCACTTGTAGAACGTCCGGTGCTTGTACGGCACGTAGACGGCGGCCAGCGCGAGCATCGGGAAGCCGCAGAGCAGCACGATGCGCAGGGAGAGGACGGGGACGAGGAGCCCGCACATCATGCCGAGGAAGGCGCCCACGACGATCAGCGCGATCTCTCCGGTCTCGCGGTTGCGGCCGACGATCGCGTTCGGCCGGGCGCGGCCGATCAGATACGTACGGCGGGGCGTGACCGGATGGGACACGTGGGACTCGGTCGTCAACGCCCGTCACCTCCTGTGCTCTTGCTGTTGCGGGTGTTGCTGGCGTGGGGCGTGTTCACCGGGCTGGCGGAGCGCGGTGCGGGTGCGGCGGAGGGGACATTTCCGCCGCCGCCGTTCGAGGGGCGCGAGCTGTGCGCGGCGACTCCGCCGGAGGCGGGGTTCGAGGGGCGGGCGGCCGCGGAGGACGAGGACTGGCCGCCGCCGTCGCCGTTGTTGCGGGCGCTGTGGGTTCTGATGCCCTGGGCGACGAGGTTCGCCGGGGAGCTGATCACCGCGGCGGCCTTGCCTTCGGCGCCCTGCATGATGCGGTTGTTGCGGCCGTTCGCGATCTCGTCGCCGAAGCCGGGGACGAAGCGGTAGATCATGGCCGAGGCGAAGATCGCGAGCAGGATGATGGCGAGGCCGGAGACGACGGCCGAGAAGGCGTCGGGTCCGTCGTCGGCGGACAGGGCGCCGGCCAGCCCGAGGACGATGACGATGACGGGCTTGACGAGGATCACGGCGATCATGATCCCGGCCCAGCGGCGGACGTGGCCCCACAGGTTCTTGTCGACCAGGCCGGCGTAGACGACGGTGCCGAGCAGGGCGCCGACGTAGAGCAGGGCGGCGCGGATGACGAGTTCCAGCCACAGGACGCCGGCGGCGAGGATCGACACCAGGGAGACGACGATCAGCATGATCGGTCCGCCGCCGATGTCCTCGCCCTTCTCCAGGGCGCCGGAGAACGTGCCGAAGAAGGTGTCCGTCTGGTCGCCGGTGGCCTTGGCGAGGACGTCCGTGACGCCGTCGGTGGCCGAGACGACCGTGTACAGGATCAGCGGCGTGAACGCCGACGCGAGGACGGTGAGCCAGAGGAACCCGATCGCCTCGGAGAGCGCGGTGGTGAGCGGGACGCCGCGCACGGCTCGCTTGGCGACGGCCAGCAGCCACAGGAGGAGCGTGAGGATCGTCGAGGCCGCGAAGACGACGGCGTACTGCTGGAGGAACGTCGGGTTCGTGAAGTCGACGTTGGCGGTGTCCTGGACGGCGGCGCTGAGCTTGTCGACGGTCCAGGAGGCGGCCTTGGCGCAGCCCTTGGCGAGGGAGGAGAGGGGGTCGAGGGCGGAGGTAGGGCTGTAGTCGCCCCCGCCGGCACCTCCGGTGGACCCGCCGCCTTCGCCTCGTTCGCAGTAGTCCTTGGCGGGGCCGACGATGAGGTCGCAGTTGTCGTCCGACGGGGTCGGAGACGGCGTGGGTGCGGCGACGGCCCGGGTGGCGAGCAGCACGGCCGTGGCCTGTACGGCGGTCAGCGCGGCGGCGACCTTGAGTACGCGGCGCGGGTTAGCGGGCATACGTGAACCCTCCGTACTCCTGGACGGCCTTGGACATCTCGTCGGCGCTGGACGCCTTGTTGTCTCCGGGGACCGGGGCGGGGCCGTCCTTCTGGGAGAAGGAGTCGACCTTCCAGTCGCCGTCCACCCAGCGCAGCTGCAGGGTCATGGTGAACCAGTCGCTGCTGACGGGGTTGGTGGTCTTCTCGCCCGCTGTGCCGAACACCCCGGTGCACCAGACCTCCACGGTCGTGGAGGCATCGGTGGACTGGGTGACCTTGGTGCCGATCGGCATGGTGCGCGAGACGTAGGTGCTGCCACGCGTGGCGTTGCCGTTCGCGTCAAGGCCGATGGAGCTGAGGAACTGCTTGCTGTAGGCCTTGTCGAACTTGTCCCCGAGCGCTGCCTGCTTGTCGGCCACGAAGACCTGCCGCACGATCTCGTCACGCCGGGCCGGCTTGAGGATGTCGGCGGAGACGAGAACCACCGCATAGTTCGCCGCCGCGCTCTGCGCGCCCTGGTCGTCTTGGGCGAAGCCCGACTGGACCGGCTGGGTGCCGGAGGGGGCCGTGGCCGAGGTTTTCGGGTTGCCGGCGGCCGCCTCGTCGTCCGGGGATGCGGAATCGTCTCCTCCACGGTTCGCGAAGGCGATCGCCGCGATGAGGAGGACAACGACGCCGACCACCGTGACCAGGCTCCGCGAGGACGAGCGGCCGCCGCGCCGCGGCCCCCCGTCCGCGTCGGGCAGTCTGGTCCGTGTCTGACCGGTGCCGCCGTAACCGCCGGAGGACTGGTGGTCGTCTCCGAGACTCATGCCGCGTACGCCCCCTCGACGTCGTGCCTGCCGTAGAAGTACGACGGTAGCCGTGCTGGTTCCCGCGCGGGCGCGGTGTGGTGACTCGACATCAGGGAAACGCAACCTCAGCCGGTTGGCACGACGGGCGGGTGGGATGGGGGAGACAGGGACCGTGGGGTGCCGGGCTACACGGCCATCCCGTACACGATGGTGAAGAGGGTGCCGAGCGAGCCGATGATGAACACGCCCGTCAGCCCGGCAATGATGAGGCCCTTGCCCTGCTCCGCGCTGAAGGTGTCGCGCAGCGCGGTGGCGCCGATGCGCTGCTTGGCGGCGCCCCAGATGGCGATGCCGAGGCAGAGCAGAATGGCGACGGCCATCACCACCTCGATCATGATCTTGGCCTCGTTGCCCAGGCTGCCGAAGGGGCCCCAGTCCGGAGCGATCCCCCCGATGATGGTGTTGATGTCTCCCTCGTCGGCCGCAAAGAGCATGTAAGTCACCGCCCCTGTTGGGTAGTTCCGCGCCCTCTGCGGACGTGCAGAGGTCAGGCCTCATTGTCGCCGACAATGCCGCCGTCGTATGTCGACTTGGCGTCATTGATTGGCGGGTTTCGTACGAATAGCTTGCCACCGCTTCACGCCGGGTGCTCAGGGAGGCGCGTGACGGAGTACGAAGTGTCGTATCGTCACTCTGTGTATCACAGCAGGTCACGAGGGGCAACGATGCGTGAGCGAAACCTGGCGGATGGTTCGGTCGTTAGGCCCTTTCAGGCCGTCTTCGACTCCGGGTGGCGGATTCTGACGGGTGGTCGGGTGAAGGGCCGTTTTGGTGTTCGTCCGGTGACGGCCGCCGCGCGGGTGTCGCCTCTACACTGAGCCGGGCGGCGACTCCTGGACGACGAGGGGCGGTTGACGGTGCGTAAGGCGTGGATCGCGGGGACCGTGGTCGTCGGGTCCGGTCTCTCCTTCGTGATGCTGCTGGTCGTGGGCGTCTACCTGGTCGCCGGCGACCTCGCGGGAGGCGCCGGCGGGGGGACGAAGAAGCTCGCCAAGGGCTCGGTGCCCGCGGCCTACCAGCCGCTCGTGCAGAAGTGGGGCAATCTCTGCCCGGCCATCAACCCGGCGCTGCTCGCCGCCCAGCTCTACCAGGAGAGCGGCTTCAACCCGAAGGCGCAGAGCCACGCGGCGGCGCAGGGCATAGCGCAGTTCATCCCCGGGACGTGGGCGACCCACGGCATCGACGGGGACGGGGACGGCGACCGGGACGTCTGGGATCCCAACGACGCGATCCCGTCGGCCGCCTCGTACGACTGCTCCCTCGCGTCCTACGTGAAGGACGTGCCCGGGAATCCGACCGAGAACATGCTGGCCTCCTACAACGCGGGGGCCTACGCGGTCATCAAGTACCAGGGTGTCCCGCCGTACAAGGAGACCCGGAACTACGTGAAGGTGATCACCACCCTGGAGAAGAGCTTCGCGGCGCCCCAGACGCGGGTGGATCCGTCGGAGCAGGCCGCCGGGGCCATCGCGTACGCGCAGAAGAAGCTCGGCACGCTCTATCTCTGGGGCGGGAACGGGACGCCCGAGCAGGGCGGGCGGTTCGACTGTTCGGGCCTGACCAAGGCGGCGTACGAGAGTGTGGGGATCAAGTTGCCGCGCGTCGCGAACGACCAGTACAACGCGGGGCCGCATCCCTCGCGGGACGAACTGCTCCCCGGCGACCTGGTGTTCTTCTCGGACGATCTCACCAACTCCCGGGCCATCCGGCATGTGGGGATTTACGTCGGCGGCGGCTACATGATCGACGCACCGCGCACGGGTGCTGTGATCCGGTTCGACCCGATCGACACCCCCGACTACTTCGGGGCCACGCGGGTGACCGAGGATGGCGCGAAAGCGCTGCCCACCACGGTGTGAATGCGAGGGTTTGAACCCAGCGTGAAACCCTGCCCTGAGCTGCGGCGACGTGTTTCTCTTCGATAACGTCTGCGTGATCATTCAGTGGAGTGTGGAACGTATCAACGGGGGCCGTGCGTTCCTGTGTGCGTGTAGGTGACCACGGGGGTGGCGCAAGAGGCGCGCGTTCGGCGCGCCGGAGGACATGACGAAGGGGCCGCAGCACCATGGCTGGACTCGCCGAATCCGGGTCGAACCCCGACGTCGAGCTGCTCTACGACATCAATGGCCTGGCCAAGGACGCGCCGCACTGGTTCGACCGGGTCATGGAGTTCGTCGGTGAGTACGGACTGCTGTTCGCGATCGTGCTGCTGGTGCTCTGGTGCTGGTGGGGTGTGCGGCGGCGCGGCGGTGAGGACGCGGCCTCCAACGTGGCGGCCCTCGTGTGGGCGCCGCTCGCGGCCGGTGTCGCGGTACTGATCAACGTCCCGATACGGGGTTTCGTGGAGCGCCCCCGGCCCTTCAAGACGCATGACGGGCTCGAGGTACTGGTCGACGGGAAGAACGACTTCTCCTTCGTCAGTGATCACGCCACGCTCGTGATGGCGCTGGCCGTCGCCCTGTTCGTGGCCCACCGCAAGTTCGGGATCGCCGCCATCGTGCTCGCGCTCTTCGGCGGCTTCGCCCGGGTCTACATGGGCGTGCACTATCCGACGGACGTCGTGGGCGGCTTCGCCCTCGGCACGGCCGTCGCGCTGCTGCTGTCGCCGCTCGCCATGGCGCTGCTCACCCCGCTGACCCGCGCGATCGAGCGGTCGCCCCGGGTGGGGTGGCTGGTCAGCGCGCGCGGCCGGGAGGGCGCGGCCGGGCGCGATGCCGTGATCCCCGGGGCGCGCAAGGAGAGCGCCGGGGCGGGCGAGCGGGATCTCGCCGCCTAGGGCGTACGCGGGCGCCTCTTCAGAGCGCCTGGGGATTGTTGAAGACGCGGTCCGGGTCGTACTGGCGCTTGAGTTTCGCCAGGCGCGGGGCCGCGTCCGCGTAGTAGGCCTTCCGCCAGTCCGTCAGGGTCGGGTCCGTGTAGTTCTGGTAGGCGGCGCCCGAGGCGTACGGGCGCATCGACTTGTGGGCGGCGGCCAGCCAGGACTGGGCGTCCGTGCCGCTCGTGCCCGGCCGCCACGAGACGAGGTACTGGGCCAGCGTCCGGGAGCGGCGGTGCACGAACGCGGTCGCCGTCGGGGAGACGCGGTTCACCGCGCCGCCGAGCGCGGTGAAGGCGATGCTGCCGGCGCCGCCGCGTACCGAGGTGAGGCGGGAGAGCAGCGCGCGGATGCCGTCCGCCGGGATCGAGCGGTCGAAGAAGTCCGAGCGGGCCGCGTACGTCTCGCGGCCGAGTCCGCCCTCGGGCGAGCGGCCCGGGGTGGAGCCCGGGAGGTGGCAGCGGGCGTCGGTGGAGAACGACGAGCAGCCCGCGTACATCTCCATCGACTCCTCGTACGAACGCCGCTTGAGGTAGACCTTGCTCGCGGATGAGCCGATGCGGCCGGCCAGGCGGTCCACGGCGTTCTGCAGTTCGCGGTAGCCGCCCAGGGAGAAGGCGGCGACCGAGACGGTGGGCGTGCGGCCGGGGGCGGCGGCCAGGTGGAGGGACGACCAGATCTCGTCGGGCTGGTCCGGCCCCCACTCCTGCCAGGCGCGGACGACCGCGGCGGCCCTGCGCCAGGGCCAGGTCAGGTACGCCGTCACGGCTTGGGGGGCCGGGTGGGTGCGGAACTGGAACTCGGTGACGATGCCGAAGTTGGCGTTGCCGGCGCCGCGCAGGGCCCAGAACAGGTCCTTGTGGCCGTTCGTGGCGTCGGCGGTGATCTGCTTGCCGTCCGCCGTGATCAGGGTGGCCCGGGTGAGGCTGTCGCAGGTCAGGCCGTAGGCGCGGGAGACGACGCCGTGGCCGCCGCCGAGGGTGAGGCCGGAGACGCCGACGGTGGGACAGGAGCCGGCGGGGATGGTGACGCCCTTCGCGGAGAGGGCGCGGTACACGTCGATGAGCTTGGCGCCGGCGCCGACCGTGGCCTCGTTGCCGCTCGCCCGGACGCGGTTGAGTTTCGAGACGTCGATGATCAGGCGGCCGTCGCCGGAGGACCAGCCCGCGTAGGAGTGGCCGCCGTTGCGGATGGCCACGGGGACGTGGTGGGCGCGGGCGTAGGAGAGGGCCGTGCGGATGTCGTCGGGGTGGGCGGCGTAGGCGACGGCGGTCGGCTTGAGGGTGTCGAAGCGGGTGTTGTAGAGGCGGTGGGCCGATTGCCAGGCGCGGTCGCCGGGGCGGATCAGGGGGCCGTCCAGGGATTTGGCCAGGGCCGTCCAGGAGGCGGGGGTGGGGGTGCGGGTGGAGGTCGCGGTGTGGGTGAGGCGGGGGGTGGTCTGGGGGTTCTTCGCCGGGCCGGGGCGGCCGGGGCCGGGGTCCGTGCCGGGGCTTGCGCCCGTGCAGGCCGAGGCCGTGGTTGCGGTGAGGGCGGCGGCTGCGGAGCCGCCTAGGAATGTGCGCCGGTGCATGTCGCCTCCGCGGTCCCGTGGGGGGGGGTCTTGGGAGGAGACGGGGGTGTGGGGGTTGGGGTTCCACCGGGTGGGCCTGGCGGGTGGTCCGGCGTGGGGACGGGGTGGGTGCCGCGGGCCGGCGGTGGGCGGCGGGTGCCGTCGCGTTGGTGGGCCTGGGGTGGGTGTCGCGAGCCGGCGCTTGCCGGGTGCCGCTGCGCCCACCCGTGCCGCCCCAGCGGCACGACTGCCCGCAGCTACGCCGGGGTGTGGGACTTCGCGTCCGTGCGGGCCTGGCTTCTGGCTCTTCGGGCCGGGCCTCGCCAGCCGCAGGTGCAGCGGGCCAGGCAGAACGGGCCCTGCTCGACCGTCGTCGTGAGGTGTTCCGGGGCGTCCCCGGGGGCTTCGATGCCGTCCTGTTGCGCCACGCCCGCAACGTTACCGGGGTCGCCTGCCCCTCGTTAACCGGGACGGCAGGGGGTCCGGAACGGGCGGGACGGCTTGGGGCAGGTGGCGATGGTCGGGCGGGAGAGGGAGCGGCGGGGCAGGACGGGGGCGGGCGGTGGGCTCGCCCTGGCCGGGGGTGTCGTCTGCGTGTGTCTGACCGGTGCCGCGTGCTCCGGGCCGGGGTCCACCGCGCAGGGGGCGGACGGCGGTGATCCGGTCGCCGTGCTGCACCAGGCGGCCGACCGGCTGGTGGCCGCCGGGAGCGCCAAGGCGCGCACCGCGATGGAGATGGCCAGCGGCGGGACCCGGGTGACCATCCGCGGCGAGGGGGTGTACGACTTCGACGCACGGCTCGGGCGGCTGAAGGTGCGGCTGCCGCAGGACCCGGCGGGGACGAGCGAGCATCGGCCGATCACCGAGCTGCTCGCGCCGGGGGCGCTGTTCATGAAGAACCGGGGCGCCGGCGTGCCCGACGACAAGTGGGTGCGGGTCGACACCGCCTCGCTGTCCGACGGGAACCTGGTCACCGGCGGGGCGACGGACCCCTTCGCCGCCGCCGAGGTGCTGCGCGGCACGCACCGGGCGACGTTCGTGGAGCGCACCGAGGTCGCGGGGACGGCGGTGCGGCACTACCGGGGGACGGCCGATCTCGCGCGGGCGGCGCGCGGTGCCTCGGACGGCAACAAGGAGGCGCTGGCCGCGGCGGCCGAGGGGTTCGCCACCGCCGAGGTGCCGTTCGACGCCTACCTTGACGACGAGGGGCGCATCCGCAAGCTCCGGCAGCGCTTCAGCTTCGTCAACGGGCGCGAGGAGGGCACCGTGGCCGTCGCCTCGACGACGCTGCTCTTCGGCTTCGGCACCGCCGTCCGCGTACGGCTGCCCGAGGAGCGGGACATCTACGCCGGCCGGATCGCGGCGGAGCCGGGTGAGGCGGCGGACGGGCCCGCGGATGAGGCGGCGGACGGCAAGAACTAGCCCTTCCGTGCCATGCGCGGTGCGTAGGCCGCTCCCTACTCTAGGAAGCCGGTGACGGCAGAGACGAGGTGACGGGTGTGGCTCCGGTCGGCGGCACGGCGGTTCAGGACCACGTGGCCCTCGCCGAGATCGAGCTGTGCGGTGAGCTGATCATCGCTGCGTCGGCCGCCCGGGAGCGGCTCAGCCTGGAGAGCATCGACGAGGTGCTGCGCGTGGCCGAGGAACGCTCACGTGCGCAGTAGCCGTCCGATGGCCTTCGTCGCCTCTTCCACCTTGGCGTCGATCTCGGTGCCGCCCTTGAGGGCCGCGTCGGCGACGCAGTGGCGCAGATGCTCCTCCAGGAGTTGCAGCGCGAAGGACTGGAGGGCCTTCGTCGAGGCCGAGACCTGGGTGAGTATGTCGATGCAGTAGACGTCCTCGTCGACCATGCGCTGCAGGCCGCGGATCTGGCCCTCGATGCGGCGCAGGCGCTTGAGGTGCTCGTCCTTCTGCTTGTGGTAGCCGTGGATGCCGCGGTCGTGGTCGGTCACGATCTCCGTGCCGTCCGTCTCCACCTGTTCCACGGCGGCGGAGGACGCACCCGCGCCGGCCTCGGTGGTCGTCATCGCGTCCTCCTGTTGGATTCCGGGGGATCCGGGGGGTTGCAGACATATACCCCTGACGGGTATATGGTAACGAACTTTCCTGGGTAAGGGGCCCTTCGCAGAGCCCCGACGTCGCCCCCCTGCTCATCACTCTGCCTGATGGGCGACACTGGGGGACGGCCCGTTAGCCGTGGCCGGATGATGCGCCTAGCATCAGCCTGACCGAAACCCATGCACCCCGAGGACCCCACGTGCGCTTTCGTCTGACCCCCAGGGAGACGAGCTTCTACGACATGTTCGCCGCCTCCGCGGACAACATCGTCACGGGCTCGAAACTCCTGATGGAACTGCTCGGGGCGGACGCATCCGCCCGGGCCGAGATCGCAGAGCGTATGCGGGCCGCCGAACACGCGGGTGACGACGCCACGCACGCGATCTTCCACCAGCTGAACTCCTCGTTCATCACGCCCTTCGACCGCGAGGACATCTACAACCTCGCGTCGTCCCTCGACGACATCATGGACTTCATGGAGGAGGCCGTCGACCTCGTCGTCCTCTACAACGTCGAGGAGCTGCCGAAGGGCGTCGAGCAGCAGATCGAGGTGCTGGCGCGGGCTGCCGAGCTGACCGCCGAGGCCATGCCGAACCTGCGCACCATGGACAACCTCACCGAGTACTGGATCGAGGTCAACCGCCTGGAGAACCAGGCCGACCAGATCCACCGCAAGCTGCTCGCCCACCTCTTCAACGGCACCTACGAGGCAATAGAGGTGCTGAAGCTCAAGCAGATCGTGGATGTGCTGGAGGAAGCGGCCGACGCCTTCGAGCACGTGGCGAACACGGTGGAGACCATCGCCGTCAAGGAGTCCTGACCTCTTCATGGACACCTTCGCTCTGATCGTGACCATCGGGGTCGCGCTCTTCTTCACGTACACCAACGGCTTCCACGACTCGGCGAACGCGATCGCGACGTCCGTGTCGACGCGTGCGCTGACGCCCCGGGCGGCGCTCGCGATGGCCGCCGTCATGAACCTCGCCGGCGCGTTCATGGGCTCCGGGGTCGCCAAGACCGTCAGCGAGGGGCTGATCGAGACGCCCGAGGGCTCGAAGGGGATGGGGATCCTCTTCGCCGCCCTCGTGGGCGCGATCGTGTGGAACCTCATCACCTGGTACTTCGGTCTGCCGTCCTCGTCCTCGCACGCGCTGTTCGGCGGCATGGTGGGGGCCGCGCTCGCCGGGAGCACGACCGTGTACTGGCACGGGGTCGTCGACAAGATCGTCATCCCCATGTTCCTGTCGCCGGTCATCGGCCTGGTCTCCGGTTATCTGGTGATGACCGCGATCATGTGGATGTTCCGGCGGGCCAACCCGCACAAGGCGAAGCGCGGTTTCCGTATCGCGCAGACGGTGTCGGCGGCGGGCATGGCGCTGGGCCACGGTCTGCAGGACGCCCAGAAGACGATGGGCATCGTGGTGATGGCGCTGGTCATCGCCGACGTCGAGGACTACGGCGACCCGATCCCGGTGTGGGTGAAGATCGCCTGCGCGCTGATGCTGTCCGCGGGGACGTACGCCGGTGGCTGGCGGATCATGCGGACGCTGGGTCGCAAGATCATCGAGCTGGATCCGCCGCAGGGGTTCGCCGCGGAGACGACCGGTGCGTCGATCATGTTCGGGTCGGCGTTCCTGTTCCACGCGCCGATCTCCACGACGCACGTCATCACGTCGTCGATCATGGGTGTCGGGGCCACGAAGCGGGTGAACGCCGTGCGCTGGGGCGTGGCGCGCAACATCATCATGGGCTGGTTCATCACCATGCCGGCCGCCGCGGTGGTGGCCGCGGTGTCGTTCTGGCTGGTGAATTGGGCGTTTCTGTAGGGCGTGAAGCCGCGTGCGTGGCGCCCGGGGTGGGTGTCGCGGGCCGGCGCTGGCCGGGTGCCGCTGCGCCCACCCGTGCCGCCCCAGCGGCACGACTGCCCGCAGCTGGGCGCTCTTGTAGGAGGGCCCGCCCCCGTTTTCGGGGGCGGGCCCTTGTGCTCCTCGCGGTGGCACCGCCATGCAGCACCGCGAGGGGATCGGGAGGCGTGTCTAGCCGAAGCGGCCGGAGATGTAGTCCTCCGTGGCCTGGACCGACGGGTTGGAGAAGATGCGCTCCGTGTCGTCGATCTCGATCAGCTTGCCGGGCTGTCCGACGGCCGCCAGGTTGAAGAACGCCGTGCGGTCGGAGACGCGCGCCGCCTGCTGCATGTTGTGCGTCACGATGACGATCGTGAAGCGCTCCTTCAGCTCGCCGATCAGGTCCTCGATCGCGAGGGTGGAGATCGGGTCGAGGGCGGAGCAGGGCTCGTCCATGAGCAGGACGTTCGGCTCGACCGCGATCGCCCGCGCGATGCACAGGCGCTGCTGCTGCCCGCCGGAGAGCCCGGAGCCCGGCTTGTTCAGGCGGTCCTTGACCTCGTTCCAGAGGTTCGCGCCCCGCAGGGACTTCTCGACGACATCGTCCAGCTGGGACTTCTTGTACTTGCCGTTGAGGCGCAGGCCCGCCGCCACGTTGTCGTACACCGACATCGTCGGGAAGGGGTTCGGGCGCTGGAAGACCATGCCGACCTCGCGGCGCACGGCGACCGGGTCGATGCCGGCGCCGTAGAGGTTCTCGTCGTCCAGCATGACCTTGCCGTCCACCCGGCCGCCCGGGGTGACCTCGTGCATGCGGTTGAGCGTGCGCAGGAAGGTGGACTTGCCGCAGCCGGACGGGCCGATGAAGGCCGTCACGGAGCGGGGCTCGACGGTCATCGAGATGTCCTCGATGGCCAGGAAGGAGCTGTAGTAGGCGTTGAGGCCGCTGACATCTATGCGCTTGGCCATGGAAATCACTGCTTCTTTCGGGTCGCTGACTGTTGTCGCCTTGGCCGCGTCAGCGACCGGACTTCGGGGCCTTCCAGCGGGCGATGCCGCGGGCCGCCAGGTTGAGGATCATGATGAACGCGATGAGCGTCAGGGCCGCCGCCCAGGCACGGTCGTAGGCCGGGTCGGAGCCCGCGCTGTACTGGAGGTAGATGTACATCGGCAGCGACTCCTGCGGATCCTGGAACGGGTTCGCGTTGATGAAGTCGGTGCCCCAGACCAGCAGCAGCACGGGGGCCGTCTCGCCGGTGATGCGGGCGACGGCCAGCATGACACCGGTGACGATGCCGCCGATCGACGTCGGCAGGACCACCTTGATGATCGTGCGCCACTTGGGCACGCCCAGGGCGAGCGACGCCTCGCGCAGCTCGTTCGGGACGAGCTTGAGCATCTCCTCGGTGGACCGGACGACCACCGGGATCATCAGGATGCACAGGGCGAAGGAGCCGGCGATGCCGGACGGGCCCATGTCGAGGATCAGGACCCACAGGCTGAGGACGAACAGACCCGCGACGATCGACGGGATGCCCGTCATGACGTCGACGAAGAAGGTGACGGCCTTGGCGAGCCGGCCGCGGCCGTACTCGACCAGGTAGATCGCGGTGAGCACGCCGATCGGCACGGAGAACAGGGTGGCGAGGCCGACCTGCTCCAGGGTGCCGAGGATGGCGTGGTAGATGCCGCCGCCGGGCTCGCTGTCGGCGACCACGCCCATCGAGTGGCTGAGGAAGTAGCCGTCGAGGACCTTCACGCCCTGCTTCACGGTCTCCCAGATCAGGGAGAGCAGCGGGATCAGCGCCATCAGGAACGCGACCCAGACCATGCTGGTCGCCACCCGGTCCTTGGCCTGGCGCACGCCCTCGACGCGCGCCGAGATGCCGTACGAGCCGGCGACGAAGAGCACCGCGGCGATCAGCGCCCACTGGATGCTGCTGTTCAGCCCGGCCGCGGCGCTGATACCCAGGCCGGCCAGGACCGAGCCGCCGGCGACCGCCCAGGGGAACCACTTGGGCAGGGTCGCGCCGCGCAGGGAGCTGCGGCTCTTGGGGGTAAGGGTTGCGTGGCTCATGCGTTGGCCCCCGAGTACTCCTTGCGGCGGGCGATGATCATGCGGGCCGCGCCGTTGACGGCCAGGGTGATCACGAAGAGCACCAGGCCGGAGGCGATCAGCGCGTCCTGGCCCATCACGGTCGCCTCGTTGAACTTGCTGGCGATGTTCTGCGCGAAGGTGCCGCCGCCCGGGTCGAGCAGGCTGGGGCTGATGTCGAAGGTCGGCGAGAGGACCATCGCGACGGCCATGGTCTCGCCGAGCGCGCGGCCGAGGCCGAGCATCGAGGCGGAGATGACGCCGGAGCGGCCGAAGGGGATCACCGACATCCGGATGACCTCCCAGCGCGTGGCGCCGAGGGCCAGGGCGGCCTCCTCGTGCATGCGCGGGACCTGCCGGAAGACCTCGCGGCTGACGTTGGTGATGATCGGCAGGATCATGATCGCGAGCAGGATGCCCACGGTGAACAGCGAGCGCGGCGCGCCGCCGTTCCACTCCAGGATCCCGGTCCAGCCGAGGTACTGGTCCAGCCAGCCGTAGAGCCCGTTCAGGTGCGGCACGAGGACGAGCGCGCCCCACAGGCCGTAGACGATCGAGGGCACGGCGGCGAGCAGGTCGATCACGTACGCGATCGGGCCGCCCAGCCTGCGCGGTGCGTAGTGCGTGATGAACAGCGCGATGCCGACCGCGATCGGGACCGCGATGACCATGGCGATGATCGACGACACGATGGTGCCGAAGGCCAGGACCGCGATGCCGAACTCGGCGGGGACGCCGCTCGGGTTCCACTCGAAGGTGGTGAAGAAGTTGGCCTCGTCCTTGCTGATCGCGAGGATCGCGCGGTAGGTGAGGAAGGCCGCGATGGCGGCCATGATGACCAGCACCAGGATGCCGGACCCGCGGGAGAGCCCGAGGAAGATCCGGTCGCCGGGGCGGGTGGCGCCGCGGGCGGCGCGCTTGTCCCCGGGGGTGGTGGGCGGTGGCGTGGGGGAGGGTGTCGGCTTCTGGGTGTCCGTGGTTATGTCCATCGGGTTCTCCGGTCTGCGGAGCCGTCGTACGCGGCGGCTCGGGCGGAGCCCGTCGGGGGCTCCTGGCGGCGGTGCACCGGACGGTGCGGTCCGGTCCCCGGACGGGGGCCGGACCGCACTCGGGTCAGCTCAGGCCCGAGATGGTCTCGCGGACCTTGGTGATGATCTCGGTGGGCATCGGGGCGTAGCCGGCGTCCGCCAGCAGGCCCTGGCCGTCCTCCGAGGCGATGTAGTTCAGGAAGGACTTGGCGGCGGGCAGGGTCTCCGCCTTGTTGCCCTTGTCGCAGGCGATCTCGTACGTCACCAGGACGATCGGGTAGGCGCCGGCGGCGTCCGGGGTGTAGTCCAGCTCCAGCGCGAGGTCCTTGCCGGTGCCGACGACCTTGGCCGCGCCGATGGCGGCGGTGGCGTTCTCGACGGTGGCCGGAACCGGCTCCGCGGCGGCGGTCTTGACGTCGACGGTCTTGATGCCCTCCTTGGCGTACGACAGCTCGAAGTACGAGATGGCACCGGCGGTCTGCTTCACCCCGCCGGCCAGACCGGAGGAGCCCTGCGCGGACTGGCCGCCCTTGGCCTGCCAGGACTTGCCGCCCTCGTACTTCCAGTCCTTGGGCGCGGCGGCCTTCAGGTACTTGGTGAAGTTGTCCGTGGTGCCGGACTCGTCCGAGCGGTGGTAGGCCTGGATCTTCAGGTCGGGCAGCTTGGCGTCGGGGTTGAGCTTGGCGATCGCCGGGTCGTTCCAGTTGGTGATCTTGCTGTCGAAGATCTGGGCGAGCGTCGCGGCGTCCAGGGTCAGGGTGTCGACGCCGGGGACGTTGAAGCCGACCGCGATGGGGCCGCCGACCATCGGCATGTTGATGGCCTGGCCGTCCTTGCAGACCTTCTTGGAGGCCTCGACCTCTTCGGGCTTCAGCGCGGAGTCCGAACCGGCGAACGCGGTCTGGCCCTGCGTGAACGCGGTGATGCCCGCGCCCGAACCGGTCGGGTTGTAGTTGATCTGCACGCCCTGGCAGGCGGCGACGTACTGCTTGACCCAGGCGTCGATCGCGTTCTTCTGGGCGGAGGAGCCGGAGGCCTGGAGCTGGCCCTTGGCGTCCTCGCACTTGATGTTGCTGTTGCTGGCGGCGTTGCTGCTGTCCCCGCTGCCGCCGTTGCCGCCGGTGTCGTCGGAGCCGCACGCCGTGAGGGCCAGGGCGCCGGAGACGGCGAGAGCACCGAGAGCGAGGGCCCGCCGGTTCATGCGCTGAAGCTTCACTTGAGGGAGTTCCTTCCAGGAGCCGCCGTCCTGAATCCGGCGGCGTGCGAGGACTGCGAGCTTTGGGATACGGACGCGCTTTCGGGTGCGACCCGTATCGGCTAAGGCCGAAATTAGGCAGAACAGGTGAAGCCGCCGATGGGCGTAAATGAACGCGGGGTGAACCCCTGTGGACGGTGCGGTGAGGTCACGGAACGCTCACGTCAAGGACACGGAGCGGTTCCGGGCGGGAGGGTCGCGAGGAGGGCGTCCACGAGGGTCCGGTCGCGGGGCTGGGTGAGACGGGCACGGGCGGCCGCGGGCTCCAGCCACAGGATGCGGTCGACCTCGTCGGACGGGGCGAAGGCGCCGGTGGTGGCCGTCGCCGCCCAGTAGCGGACCACTTTGGGGCGGCCGTTCGCCAGGTAGCGCACCGTGGGCAGCTCGACGCCGGGCCGGGCGGCGTAGCCGGTCTCCTCCGCGACCTCGCGCAGCGCCGCCGCGAGATGGTCCTCGCCGGGCTTGAGCTTGCCCTTCGGATGCGACCAGTCGTCGTACTTCGGGCGGTGGACGAGGCACAGCTCCAGGGCGGAGGGGTGCTCGGGGGCGGAGCGCCACAGGACGCAGCCGGCCGCCTGGACGGTGTCCGCGGGGATCACCACTGTGCGCTCGCGCCTCCTGTCCCGGGTCCGAGGAGAGTCCTGCGGCAGCGGCTACGGCAGCCTGATGGGTTCCTTGTGCCAGCTGTGCTGGAACGCGTACCTCGCCGCCTCCACCTCATGCCGCTGGTCGGCGTGGAGCACGCCCAGCGCGTACGCCGTCGCCGGTGCGATGCGCGGCGTACGGGCCGCCTGGGCAGCGGCCGCCGCGGCCTCCGAGGCGTCGCGGTGCAGGTCCAGGGCCTCGCCCGCGGCGAGCAGGCGTACGTCCGCGCAGTCGTCACCGGTCTCGGTGCCCGCGGTGGCCCCGCCGGCCAGCACCTCGAGGGCGTACCGGTGCAGGCGCAGGAGCAGGCGGACCTGGTGCCAGGGGGCGTCCTGCGGGTGCGGCGACGGGTCGGGGGAGAGGCCGTGGACCAGCGCCTGGGCGTTGTACGGGCTGCCCGCGGTGACCAGCGGGAGGGCGGCCACGGCGTCGGTCAGACGGTCCTCGGCCGCGGTGGCCAGGGGGCGGAGGTCGGTGGGGGCGGCGGTCGCGGGGGCGGTGAGGGGGCCGGTGGTCCGCAGGGGGACCTCGCTGGCCAGTAAGGCGACCTTGTCGGCGACCGCGTGGAAGCGGCTGCTGCCCAGGGCCTGGAGGGCGGTGGAGTGGGCCCGGGTGCGGGCCAGGGTCAGCTGGCGGTCGAGCAGCGCGCCCGCCTTGGCGGCGCCCACGGTGAGGTTGCCCCGGTCGGGGTGGGCGGTGGGGGGCGTGGTGGGTGGCGCCGTCGCCCCGGTCCTGCCGCTCACCGGGCGCGGGGACGGGAGCGGTGCGGAGCCCGAGAGCCGGTGCAGGGCCTGGAGCAGGCGGTCCAGGCGGGACGCGTACGCGTGTTCCATCGCCAGCGTGCCGGACAGCCAGGCCAGCTCGGGGCGCATGCCCTCCGCCCAGTCGGCGTCCAGCAGGGGCTGGAACGTGTGCAGTGTGCCGCTGAGACGGCGGGCTGCTCGGCGCAGGGCGCGGGCCGTGTCCACGTGGGCCGTGGGCGCGGCGGGGGGCGCCGCCGACCTGGTCGCCGGTGACGCGCCGTTCGGGGACGCGCCCGACTCGCGGTGCCTGCGCAGGGCTCGGAGGAACTCCGTGGCCTGGGCCCGCAGGTAGGACGCCAGGGCGTCGGTGTCCGAGGCCGGGGGCGCCACCGCTTCCGCGGGGGCCCGGTCCGTCGGGTCAAGGTGTCGCTGTGCCACGCCGGCGCCTCCGGGCGTCTATGAGCATCTCCTGGATGTTGCGCAGGGGCTGGCCGTCCGCGTCGGTCGCGTGCCGGGTCCACTCGCCGTCCGGGCCGAGGTGCCAGGAGGCGGTGCCGTCGGACATGCCGGTCTCGAGGAGCCGGTTCAGGGCCGCCCGGTGGGCCGGGTCGGTGACCCGGACCAGGGCCTCTATCCGGCGGTCGAGGTTGCGGTGCATCATGTCGGCGCTGCCGAACCAGACCTCCGGCTCGCCGCCGTTGCCGAAGGCGAAGACCCGCGAGTGTTCGAGGAAGCGGCCGAGGACCGAGCGGACGCTGATGTTCTCCGACAGGCCCTCCACGCCCGGGCGCAGCGCACAGATGCCCCGCACCCACACGTCGACCGGGACGCCGGCCTGGGACGCCCGGTAGCAGGCGTCGACCACGGCCTCGTCGACCATCGAGTTGACCTTGATGCGTATGTACGCGGGGCGGCCGGCGTGGTGGTGCTGGATCTCCTTGTGGATCCGGGAGACCAGGCCGTCGCGCAGGGACTTCGGTGCGACCAGGAGACGGCGGTAGGTCTCGCGGCGGGAGTAGCCGGAGAGGCGGTTGAACAGGTCGGAGAGGTCCGCGCCGACCTGCGGGTCCGCGGTGAGCAGGCCGAGGTCCTCGTAGAGGCGGGCCGTCTTCGGGTGGTAGTTGCCGGTGCCCACGTGGCTGTAGCGGCGCAGGGTCTCGCCCTCCTGGCGGACCACCAGGGAGAGCTTGCAGTGGGTCTTCAGGCCGACCAGGCCGTAGACCACGTGGCAGCCGGCCTCCTCCAGCTTGCGGGCCCACTTGATGTTCGCGTGCTCGTCGAAGCGGGCCTTGATCTCCACCAGGACCAGGACCTGCTTGCCCGACTCGGCCGCGTCGATCAGCGCGTCGACTATCGGGGAGTCGCCCGAGGTGCGGTACAGCGTCTGCTTGATCGCCAGGACGTCCGGGTCGGCCGCCGCCTGCTCCAGGAAGGCCTGGACCGAGGTCGAGAAGGAGTCGTACGGGTGGTGCAGGAGCACGTCCCTGCTGCGCAGCGCGGCGAAGATGTCAGGCGCGGAGGCGGACTCCACCTCGGCCAGGTCGCGGTGGGTGCCGGCGACGAACTTCGGGTACTTCAGCTCGGGGCGGTCGAGGCTGTGGATGCGGAAGAGGCCGGTGAGGTCGAGCGGGCCGGGGAGCGGGTAGACCTCCGCCTCGCCGATCTTCAGCTCGCGGACGAGGAGGTCCAGGACCTCGCGGTCCACGCTCTCCTCGACCTCCAGGCGGACGGGCGGGCCGAAGCGGCGCCGCATCAGCTCCTTCTCGAGGGCCTGGAGGAGGTTCTCCGCGTCGTCCTCCTCCACCTCCAGGTCCTCGTTGCGGGTGAGGCGGAAGGCGTGGTGCTCCAGGACCTCCATGCCGGGGAACAGCTCTTCCAGGTGGGCGGCGATGACGTCCTCGATGGGGACGTAGCGGCCCGGGGAGGCCTCCAGGAAGCGGGAGAGCAGCGGCGGGACCTTGACGCGGGCGAAGTGGCGGTGGCCCGTGACGGGGTTGCGGACGACGACCGCGAGGTTGAGGGAGAGGCCCGAGATGTACGGGAAGGGGTGGGCCGGGTCGACGGCGAGGGGGGTGAGGACCGGGAAGATCTGGTGCCGGAAGAGGGTGAACAGGCGGGCCTGTTCCTTCTCGGCCAGTTCGCTCCAGCGGACCAGGTGGATGCCCTCCTCGGCGAGGGCCGGGGCGACGTCCTCGTGGAAGCAGGCGGCGTGGCGGGCCATGAGCTCGCGTGAGCGGGCCCAGATCATGTCCAGCACCTCGCGGGGCTGGAGGCCGGAGGCGGAGCGGGTGGCGACGCCGGTCGCGATGCGGCGCTTGAGGCCGGCGACGCGGACCATGAAGAACTCGTCCAGGTTGCTGGCGAAGATCGCGAGGAAGTTGGCACGTTCGAGGAGGGGGGTGGCGGGGTCCTCGGCGAGTTCGAGGACGCGTTCGTTGAACGCGAGCCAGCTGCGTTCGCGGTCCAGGAAGCGGCCCTGCGGGAGCTGGGCGCCGCCGGCCTGGGACTCCTCCGACTCCTCGTACGCGTCGAGGTCGGCGTCGATGTCCGGCTCCAGGTCGGAGACCGTGGCGGCCACGGTGTGCGAGCGGTGCGCGGCGATGGAGCCCACGGAGGGCTGCGTGTGCTGGACCTCTGCCTGGGTGTTCGGCTGCCTCATGAACCCATTCTTCCGCGCCACGCGCCGGACAGGCGCGTCGGAGGGCACGGAAGGCTCTGGCTCGGTGGGCTTCATTCGGTGAGGGTCGCAAGGCTGTCTGAATCGATGGTTACGGGGACATGACGTGTGGGATAGCGGGGGGTCACCGGGTGGGATGCCCGCGGCGGCCCGTGGCCGCTTCAGTGGGGCCTCCGCTGCCGTCCGGCCCGCGTCCACGCCGGTGCACCCGCACGAAAGGCTCGCTGCGATCGTGTGAACCGAAGCGTGGGGTTCGTGCGATGAGGAGATGTGAGCGAAACGAGAAGCGACGGGGAGCTGTTGCGGGCCGTCGCGGGGGACGGTGACCGGCGGGCCTTCGAGGAGCTGTACCGCC
Organism: Streptomyces sp. NPDC107500; assembly: GCF_055582785.1. Lineage (NCBI taxonomy): Bacteria > Bacillati > Actinomycetota > Actinomycetes > Kitasatosporales > Streptomycetaceae > Streptomyces > Streptomyces sp. NPDC107500. The sequence continues at coordinate 550,792 of NZ_JBVJPF010000008.1, read as the reverse complement.
GGTACGCCCCCTGGCTGACCGCCCGCATGCGCAGCCGCTGCTCCGACGCCGGTGTCGTCGACGACGTCGTGCAGGAGACGTTCCTCGCGGTGTGGCGCGGCAGCGCGCGGTACCGGGAGGACGGGGATGTCGCCGGGTGGTTGTGGCGCATCGGGTCGCGGCGCCTCATCGACGTGCTGCGCGGCGACGGAGCGCGCGGACGCCTGCGGCAGGCGCTGGCGCGGTTGCGGCACCGGGACGAGGTCTCGGCGGAGGAGCGGGTGCTCGCCGGGGTGGAGCACGGCGACCTCGCCGGCGCGCTCGTTCGGCTGTCGCCGGAGCTGCGCGCGGTACTCCAGGCCACCGTCGTCGACGGGCTGACCACCCGCGAGGCGGCCGTCCTGCTCGGCATCCCGCCGGGCACGGTCAAGACGCGGGCCATGCGGGCCCGCCGGCAGCTGCGGGAGGCGCTGGCATGAGTGACGAGGACAGCCGCCGGCAGGGGTGGCACGTGGACGAGGGTGATCTTCGGGCCTACGCCCGGGGGGAGCTGGCGGCACCCCTGCTGTGGTCCGCCGACGCCCATCTCGGCGCCTGCGCACCGTGCCGGGGCGTACTCGCCGGGCTGAGTGACCGCGCTGCCCTGGACCTGGGGTGGGAGCGGCTCGACGCCGAGCTGGACGCGCCCCGGCCGGGGTGGTTCGAGAGGCTGCTGGTGCGGTGCGGCGTCGGGGACGGCACCGCCCGGCTGCTCGCGGCCACGCCGGTACTGCGCCGCTCCTGGCTCGGTGCCGTCGCCGCCGTACTGGTCACGACCTTCTTCGTCGCCTTCTCGGCCGGTGCCGCCGAGCGGCCCACTCTCTTCCTCGCCCTCGCCCCGCTGCTGCCGCTGGCCGGCGTGGCCCTCGCCTACGGGCCCGTCCTGGACCCGACGTACGAGATGGCCGTCGTCTCGCCCATGCACGGCTTCCGGCTGCTGATGATCCGCACGGTCGCCGTGCTGGTCGTGGCCCTCGGGGTGAACGGGCTGGCCTCCCTCGCCATGCCCGGGTACGGGCTGACCGCGCTGGCCTGGCTGCTGCCGGGGCTCGCGCTCACCACGGCCGGGCTCGCGCTGACGCCCCGGCTGGGTCCGGTGGCGGGGCCGGCGGCGGTGGCCGGGGCCTGGGTGGTGCTGCTGGTCGTGGCCAGTGCGGGGCGGGGCGAGGACGTTCCGCTCGCGCCGTTCACCGCGGCCGGGCAGGGCGTGTCCGCGGGGCTCGCGCTGCTGGGTGCCGGGCTGCTGTTCGTCTTCCGGGACCGGTTCGACGTACTCGGGCGGGGGGCCGTGTGAGGTCGTCGGCCGGTTCCTTGATCTTTTACTTGTACGGGAGTGGCGTATGACCCCCACTGTTTCCGCGTCCGGGCTCGGCCTTCACTACGGGCGCACCCGGGCCCTCGACGACGTGTCGCTGCGGCTCACCCCGGGCGTCACCGGGCTGCTCGGACCCAACGGGGCCGGCAAGACCACCCTGTTGCGCGTCCTCGCCACCGCCGTGCCCGCCGACCGCGGGGTCTTCACCGTGCTCGGGCACGACCCGGGTACCTCGCGCGGGCGGCAGGAGGTGCGCCGGCGGCTCGGGTACCTGCCGCAGACGCCCGGCTTCCACCAGGACTTCACCGCCTTCGAGTTCGTCGACTACGTCGCGATCCTCAAGGAGCTGGCGGGGCGCCGGGAACGCCATCGCGAGGTGCGGCGGGTGCTGGAGGACGTCGGGCTCGGGGACGTACGCGGACGGAAGATCAAGAAGTTGTCCGGGGGGATGCGGCAGCGGGTCGCCCTGGCCGCCGCCCTGGTGGGCGACCCCGGGTTCCTGGTGCTGGACGAGCCGACCGTGGGGCTCGATCCCGAGCAGCGGATGCGGTTCCGGGAGCTGATCGCCGGGGCGGGCGAGGGGCGGACCGTGCTGCTCTCCACCCACCAGACCGAGGACGTCGCGATGCTCTGCCACCGGGTCGTCGTCATGGCCGGGGGAGCCGTGCGGTTCGACGGGACACCGGCCGAGCTGACCGCCCGCGCCGAGGGGCGGGTCTGGAGCAGTGCGGAGCGGGATCCGGGGGCGAGGGCCGGGTGGCGCACCGGGACCGGCGCGTTCCGGAACGTCGGTGACCCGCCCGCGGGGGCGGAGCCGGCCGAACCCACTCTGGAGGACGGCTACCTCCTCGTCCTCGACGGTGACGGCAACGGTGCGGAGGTGGCCGCGTGAGTGCCCTGGTCGCCGACGCTCCGGCGGATGAGGAGACCGGGATGCGGGGCTCCGCGAACGGGGCCGTGCTCGCGCTGGCGTGGTTCGAGGCGCGGCGGCTGCTGACGAGTGCTCCCGTGGTCGTCGCCTTCGCGGCGTACCTCGCCTGGATCGTCTGGCGTACGCCCGGCGCCTGGGACGGGTATCCCGCCCTCCAGGACACCGACCGGAGCACCCAGACGATGCCGATGCTCGTCGGGCTGGCCGTCCTGGTGTGCGCCGACTTCGCCGTGCTGCGCTCCGGACGGCACGGCACCGAGCACCACTTCGGGGTGCTGGTGCTGCCGCGCGCGCACCGTACGGCGGCCCACGCGCTGTCCGTCGTACCGGCCGTCCTGCTCACCGCGGTGTGCGTGGGCGGGCAGTTCACCTGGGAGGCGCTCATGCCGGGCGCGGTCGGGCACGGTTCGCCGGCCGAACTGGCCGTCGGTCCCCTGGTGGTGCTGGTGTTCGGGATGTTCGGGGTGCTGCTGGCCCGGGTGGTCCGGTCGGCGCTCGCGGGGCCGCTGGTCGTGGTGCTGCTGCTGTACACGTTCGCCTTCGGTGCGGGCGGCGACGGCGCGGACGGCGTGTCCTGGCTGGCGCCCGTCGTCGTGCAGAGCGGTGCCGGCGCCCTGCCGTCCGAGCTGCTGGGGCGGCCCGCCGCCTGGCACGCCCTCTACCTGGCCGGCGTGGCCCTGTGCCTGGCCCTCCTGGCGGTGCTCCTCTCCGGCGGCCGGAGCATCGCCGTCCGGACGGGCGTCGTCCTGGGGCTGGTCGTGGCGGTCACCGGGGGCGTCCTGCAGGCCCGGGGTGCCGCGCCGTCGCCGGAGCTGACCGCCGCCCGCGAGCGTGCCGTGTCGGACCCGGAACTGAACTGCGCCGAGCGCGGCCGGTCGACGTACTGCGCCTTCCCCGAGTGGACGCCCCGCGTCGGCACCTGGGCCGGGGTCGTGGACCGGGTCCAGGCGCTGGCCGGGGGTTCCGCGCACGAACGGCGGCTCCACGTACGGCAGCGGGTCGTCGCCACGTACGGGCTGGTCAACGACGCCGCGATGGCACCGCAGACCGAAGCCGGACAGGTGACGGTGGGTACCGCCTGGGGCGGCAACCGGGTGCCCGAGTTCTCCAGCGCCGTCGCCGCCGTGCTCGTCGCGGGCAGCGAGAAGGCCGGCAGCGAGGTCTGCGACGGGCGGATGGTCACCCTCATGTGGCTCTCCCTGAGCTGGCAGGACGACCCGGTGGACGCCCTGCGCCGGGTCCGGGTGGACGACAGTGTGCGGGGGTCCGCGATCGTGCTGTCGCCCACCGAGCCACTCTCCATGACGGCGGGCCAGACGGACGTCGTACGCCGGCTGCTGGAGAACCCGCCCGCCGGGGTCGGCGAGCGGGTGAAGGCGCACTGGTCCGAGCTGACCGCGCCGGGCGTCACCACCGCCCGCGCCGCCGGACTGCTCGGCGTGGCCGGGCCGGAGAAGGCGGACTCGTGCGAGGAGTGACGGCGGATCTCGTGGGCGCCGTGTGGCGCACTCTGCCGTGGCGGGTACTGGCGGCGGCGGGGGCGCTCGGGCTGCTGATCGCCGCCACGCCGGTCGTCACCGGTGCCGAGCCCGGTCCCTGGGAGACGCTGGTGCTGCTGCGGGGCGTCGCCCTGACCGGCGCCCTCGCACTGGCCTTCCTGCTGGACGACCCGGCCCGGCACCTCACCGCGCCCGTCCCCACCCGGCGGCCGGTCCGGCAGGCGCTGCGGGTGGCGCTGGTCGCACCGCTCGCCGCCCTGTGGTGGACGGCCGCGCTGCTGCTCACCCCGTCGGAGTCCCGGCCCCCGGCCGGTGACGTCACCCTGGAGGCGGCGGTGGCGGCCCTGCTGGCGCTCGCCGGTGCCGCCGCGGCGGTACGGCTGACGGACGAGGCCCGTCCGGGACCGCTCGTCGCCGCGGCCCTGCTCCTGGCGGCCGTCCTCGCGCCGCTGTCGCTGCCGGAGGGCTGGGCGCTGTTCGTGACGCCCGACGATCCCCGGTGGGCGGCCGGGCACGACCGGTGGGCGGTGCTGCTGGCGGCGGTGGCCGTGGCGGGGGCGTGGTGCGGGCCGGAGCCGCTGGGGCGGCGGCGGGTGCGCCGGGCCGTGTGAGGCGGGCTCAGGACTCCGTGCGGTACATCAGGTCCGTCTCGTGGGTGACGAAACCCAGGCGCTCGTAGACGGACACCGCGGCCTTGTTGTCCGCGTCCACGTACAGCATCGCCGTGGGCAGTCCCTGTCCGGCCAGGTGCCGCAGGCCGATGGTGGTCAGGGCCTTGCCCAGGCCGCCGCCCTGGATGTCGGGGCGGATACCGAGGACGTACACCTCGCCCAGGCGCTCCTGCGCGTGCACCTTGGTCCAGTGGAAGCCGATCAGCTCGCCCGCCCGCTCGGCCAGGAAGAAACCGGCCGGGTCGAACCACTCCTCGGCCTCGCGGTCGTCGAGGTCCCGCTGGGTGAGGGAGCCCTGCTCGGGGTGGTGGGCGAAGGCGGCGGCGTTCACCGCGAGCCAGGCCGCGTCGTCCCGCCCGGGTACGAAGGCGCGGACGGTGACCCCCTCGGGCAGCCGCGGGTCCGGCAGGTCGAGGCCGGCCAAGGGCCGTCGCATCTGCCGCAGTTCGCGGAACAGCGTCAGGCCGAGCACCTGCGCGAGGTGCCGGGCGGCGGAGTGGCCGCCGTGCGCCCAGACCCGCAGCCGCTTGCCGGAGGCGGCGAGCAGCGCGGAGCCCAGGGCGCGCCCGTGCCCCTGGCCCCGGTGCGAGGGGTGGACGACCAGTTCGGCGGCCGGCGGCTCGATCGGGTCGGTGCCCTCCAGCTGGGCGTAGCCGACGAGTTCGCCGTCGACGGTGAGCAGCAGGTGCGCGATGCCCTCCCGCGCGGGGCCGCGCAGGTGCAGCCGGCCCTGCTCGGACACGGCGTGCTGCCCGTCGTTCCGGGCCGCCTCGCCGAGCAGGGCGAGGACCGCGCCGGTCTGCTCCGGGGTCAGTTCGGCGAGGGTCTCGATCGAGCGGGGGCGGCCGGGCCGCGCGGTGTCGTCGCTGGTCATGCGTACGAGGGTAAGGGGCGGGTGGGGCAAAGCGGCGGCAGTCGCGGGAGCGGGCGGCGCGGACGTGCGGGCAGCGGTGCGGGCGCCGTGCCGGCGGGCTCGGCCGGTGGTGCGGGCGCCGCGCGTGCGGGACCCGGCCGGGGGCGCTCGGGCGCCGCGCGGGCGAGGTGCGGACGGCAAGGTAAACCAGGATGTAACCAGGAACCCCCTGTCGCGCTACGCGCGTTGACCCTAGGCTGCCGCTCCGACGGGCCGTCCCTCAGCGGCTCGCGCCACGCACACCCACAGGGGGGCGCATGCCAGCCACAGCACAGCCGCACCAGTCGCGCCGCAGACGCCGCAGGGGCGTTCTTCTCGCCGCCGCCACGGCCGTCACCGCCGGGGCGCTCGCCGCCGCGGCCCTGCCGGCGTCGGCGAACGCGGACGCGGACGCGAGCCGGCACGGGCACGGGCACGGCCGCTACCAGGACGTCCAGTTGCTCTCCTTCAACGACCTGCACGGCAACCTGGAGCCGCCCGCCGGTTCCTCCGGCCGGGTCACCGAGGTCCAGCCGGACGGCACGACGAAGACGGTCGACGCGGGCGGTGTGGAGTACCTCGCCACCCATCTGCGCGAGGCCCGCAAGGGCAACCGCTACTCCGTCACCGCGGCCGGCGGCGACATGGTCGGCGCGTCCCCGCTGCTGTCCGGCCTCTTCCACGACGAGCCGACCATCGAGGCGCTGAACAAGCTCGACCTGGACGTGACGTCGGTCGGCAACCACGAGTTCGACGAGGGCGCGAAGGAGCTGGCCCGCCTCCAGAAGGGCGGCTGCCACCCCACCGGGGGCTGCTACACGGACAAGAGGTTCAAGGGCGCCGACTTCCCGTACCTGGCCGCCAACGTCCTGGACGAGAAGACCCGCAAGCCCATCCTCAAGCCGTACTGGGTGTGGAAGAAGAACGGCGTCAAGGTCGGCTTCATCGGCGTGACCCTGGAGGGCACCCCGAACATCGTCTCGGCGGAGGGCGTGAAGGGCCTCTCCTTCAAGGACGAGGTCGAGACGATCAACAAGTACGCCAAGGAGCTCCAGCGCCAGGGCGTGAAGTCGATCGTCGCCCTCATCCACGAGGGCGGTTTCCCGGCGTCGACGTCCTACAACTACGACTGCGACGCCCCGGGCGCCGGCGACGGCATCTCCGGCCCGATCGTCGACATCGCGAAGAACGTCACGCCCCAGGTCGACGCGCTGGTCACCGGCCACACGCACAACGCCTACGTCTGCACCGTCCCGGACCCGGCGGGCAACCCCCGCATGGTCACCTCGGCCGCGTCCTTCGGCCGCCTCTACACGGACACCACGCTGACCTACGACCGGCGCACGGGCGACATCGCGCGTACGTCGGTGAAGTCGGCGAACCACGTGGTGACGCGGGACGTCCCGAAGGCGCCCGACATGACCCGGCTGATCGACAAGTGGGGCACGCTGGCCGCCCCGATCGGCAACCGCGCGGTCGGCCACATCTCCGCCGACATCTCCCGTGACGGCACCGAGTCCCCGCTGGGCGACCTGATCGCCGACGCGCAGCTCGCGTACGGGAGGACCCAGGACCCGGAGACCGACCTGGCCCTGATGAACCCGGGCGGCATCCGTGCCCCGCTGACCTACGCGGCCTCGGGCGCCGAGGGCGACGGTGTGGTCACCTACGCCGAGGGCTTCACCGTCCAGCCCTTCGCCAACACGGTGAACCTCAAGGACTACACGGGCGCCCAGCTGGTCCAGGTCCTCAAGGAGCAGGTCAGCGGCCCGAACGAGGCGGCCCCGAAGATCCTCCAGGTCTCGTCCGGCCTCACCTACACCCTGGACCTGACGAAGTCCGGCGCGGACCGCGTGGTGACGGACTCGATCCGGCTGGACGGCGCCCCGCTCGACCCGGCGGCCACCTACCGCGTCGCCTCCAACAGCTTCCTCGCGGGCGGCGGCGACGGCTTCCCCACCCTGAACGAGGGCGCGAACGAACTGGTCGGCGGCGACGACCTGGCCGCGCTGGAGCAGTACCTGACGGCCAACTCGTCGGCCGGCGACCCGATCGAACCGCCGGCCGCGGACCGGATCACGGTCGTCAAGTAGCGGGGTACGCCGGCGCAGGTGGGGTGCGTCCCGTCCGGAACGCGGGCGGACGCACCCCACCCGTCTGTCGTCATCCGGCCGGGGCGAACGGGCCGTCCAGGGCCGCCCACTGCAAGAGCATGATCGTCTTGCCGTCGGTGATGCGGCCGTCCCGGATCATGGCCAGGGCGTCGGTGAGGGCGATCTCCAGGACCTCGATGTCCTCGCCGTCCTCCTCCAGGCCGCCGCCCGTGCCGGTCCGGTCGGCCGGGGTGTAGGGGGCGGCGAAGAAGTGCAGGCGCTCGGTGACGGAGCCGGGGCTCATGTAGGCGTCCAGGACGTGGGTGAGCGGGCCGAGCGTGACGCCGAGTTCCTCGGCGGCCTCGCGGCGGATGGCGGTGACCGGGTCGTCCGCGTCGAGCAGGCCCGCGGCGGCCTCGATCAGCATGCCGTCGGGGTGGTCGTTCACGTAGGCGGGGTAGCGGAACTGACGGGTGAGCAGGACCTTGCCGCGTTCGGCGTTGTAGGGGAGGACGACGGCGCCGTTGCCCCGGTCGTAGGTCTCGCGCTGCTGGGTCTCCCAGCGTCCGTCGCGGCGCCGGTAGTCGAAGGTGGTGCGGCGCAGGACGTGCCAGCCCCGGGAGGTCAGCTCGACGTCCTGGACCACGACACCGGGGTTGCGGTCCAGGCCGCGTCCCGCGCGGTCGAGGCCGGTGCGGCCGCGGTGGTCGGGGACGTCCACGCCGGGGCGGCCGGTCACGCGGTCTCCTGCGGGACGCGGCGGGGGAGTTCGGCCACGTCGTGGTAGACGGGCAGGCCCCGGCGGCGGGCGGTGGCGACGTCCTGGTCGGCCCCGGCGGACTCCCCGGGCAGGCGCAGTACGGCGTCGCAGTGGGCGAGGAGCCGGTCGGCGGCCGGGTAGAGCACCTGGTCGGCGAGGGGGTCGGTGGGGCCCGCGCCGGCCGAGCGGAGCACCGGCAGGGCGATCCACTCGCCGATCACGGGCAGGTGCCCGGCGGCGAAGACGGGCCAGGCGGCCTCCTCCAGGCGGGCGAGGTTGGCGGCCATGGCGCGGGGGTCGCCGCCGGTGCCGGAGCGGTAGGGGCCGGCGATCAGGATCAGCAGGGGTTTGTCGGTCATGACGCGCTACGATACATGCAGAACCGTGCAAGAACAGGAGAGATTGTGCATGCTTGCTGCTGAACGGCGGGATCACCTGCTGGAACTGCTCGCCCGGGAGGGCAAGATCGTCGCCAAGGACGTCGCCGTGCGGCTGGGGATCTCCGAGGACAGCGTCCGCCGGGATCTGCGCGACCTCGCCGCCGAGGGGCTGGTGCAGCGGGTCTACGGCGGCGCCCTGCCCGTCTCGCCCGCGGTGGCGGACTACGCCGCCCGGCAGACCATCGCCCCGGACGGCAAGCGCAGGGTCGCCGAGGTGGCGGCCGGGCTGGTGCGGCCGGGCAGCGCGCTGATCCTGGACGGCGGGACCACCGCCCTCGCCGTCGCCCACGCCCTCCCGCACGACCTCGACTGCACGGTGATCACCCACAGTCCGACGATCGCCGCGGCCCTGCTCGACCATCCGCGGGCGGAGCTGTTCCTGATCGGGGGCCGCGTCTTCAAGCACTCGGCGGTGGCCTGCGGAGCCGCCGCCATCGAGGCGGCGCGGAACGTCTCGGCCGACCTGTGCCTGCTGGGCGTCACCGGCGTCCACCCCGAGGCGGGGCTGACCACCGGCGACGCCGAGGAGGCGGCGATGAAGCGCGCCCTGTCCGCGCGGGCCGCGGAGACCTGGGTGCTGGCCTCGTCCGAGAAGATCGGCACCGCCTCGCGGTACCGCGTCCTGGACCTGGACCGGATCGGTGCGCTGATCACCGACGCCGCCCCCGAGGACGCCGTGGTGGGACGGCTCACCGGCCTGGGCGTGAAGGTCGTCACGGCCGGCTGACGGCTCGTGGCGACCGGCCCCTACGGCACCTCCGGCGGCGGCTTCGGTGCCCCCGGCAGCCGGACGGTCGCCGTCGTGCCGCCGCCCTCCGCCGGGGTCAGGGCCACCTCGCCGCCCGCGTGCTGGACCGTGCGGGCCACGATCGACAGACCCAGGCCGGATCCCGGCAGGGCGCGGGCCGACGGCGAGCGCCAGAAGCGGTCGAAGACGTGCGGGAGTTCGTCGGCGGGGATGCCGGGGCCGTGGTCGCGGACGGTGAGGACGCCGTCGGCGAGGCGTACGTCGACGGTGCCGGACTCCGGGCTGAACTTCACCGCGTTGTCCAGGATGTTGACGACCGCGCGCTCCAGGGCCGACGGCTCCGCCCGTACGTACCAGGGCTCGACGTCGGCCGTGATGGTCAGCTCGGGGCCGCGCAGGCGGGCGCGGCGCAGCGCGGACTCGACGACGTCGTGCCACGGGAGGATCCGCGTGCGGCCCTCGTGCTGGCCGGTGTCCGGGCGGGACAGCTCCTGGAGGTCGCCGATCAGCGCGGCCAGCTCCGTCATCTGCGCCTTCACCGAGGCGAGCAGCGCCTTGCGGTCCGCCTCCGGGATCGGGCGGCCGGTCTCCTCGCTGCGGGTGAGGAGTTCGATGTTCGTACGGAGCGAGGTGAGCGGGGTGCGCAGTTCGTGGCCCGCGTCGGCGATGAGCTGCTGCTGGAGGTCGCGGGAGCTGGCCAGGGACGCCGTCATGCTGTTGAAGGAGCGGGAGAGGCGGGCGATCTCGTCGTCGCTGTCGTCCTCGACGGGGATACGGACGGTCAGGTCCTCGGTGCGGGCGACGTGTTCGACGGTACGGGTGAGTTCGTCGACGGGACGCAGTCCCGTCCGGGCCACCCACAGGCCGGCCGCGCCGGCGCCGACGACGCCCGCGCCCGCGACGAAGACGAGGACGAGCGCGAGGTTGTTGAGTGAGCTGTTCACCTCGCTCAGCGGGCGCGCGGCGGAGACGGCCACGTCGGACAGGCCCGGCACGGTGTAGGTGAAGACGCGGTACTGGGTCCCGTCCGAGCCGGTGGCGTCGTGCAGGGCGTTGGCGGACGAGCCCTCGGCCACGGCGCGGTCGGCGTCCGTGAGCGGGACCTCCTCGGTGCCGATGATGAGGCAGCTCGTGTTCTGCCGGGCCACGAGTTGCACGGACGAACCGTAGGGGTTCTGCTCGTGCGTGAGCGGGTCGTGGGAGCAGAGACCGGTGCGCAGGTCCACGTACCGGCTCACCTGGGCCCTGTCCATCCGGTTCGCCTTCAGGGCCTCGTCCAGCGAACTCACCAGGACGCTCTTCACCACGAACCAGCACGCCACCGCCCCCGCCGTCACGGCGAACGCCACCGCCCCCGCCACCAGCAGCGCCAGGCGCGAACGCAGCGGCAGCGCGCGATAGCGGCGTACCGGGCCTGTCACTCCGCGCCGCCCTGCCGCAGCACGTAGCCGACGCCCCGGACGGTGTGGACCAGGCGCGGCTCGCCGCCCGCCTCGGTCTTGCGGCGCAGGTACATGACGTACACGTCGAGGGAGTTGGACGACGGCTCGAAGTCGAAGCCCCAGACCGCCTTGAGGATCTGCTCCCGGGTGAGGACCTGGCGCGGGTGCGCCATGAACATCTCCAGCAGGGTGAACTCCGTGCGGGTCAGCTCCACCGGGCGCCCGGCCCGGGTGACCTCCCGCGTCGCCAGGTCCATGGTCAGGTCGGCGAAGGTGAGGGTGTCGTCGTCCTCGGCGGTGGCCTCCACCGCCGCCGCGTAGGAGCTGCGGCGCAGCAGCGCGCGGATGCGGGCGAAGAGTTCGTCCAGTTCGAAGGGCTTGACCAGGTAGTCGTCGGCGCCGGCGTCCAGGCCGGTGACCCGGTCGCCGACGGTGTCCCGGGCGGTCAGCATCAGGATGGGCGTGGTGTCGCCCCCGCCGCGGATCCGGCGGGCCGCGGTCAGGCCGTCCATGCGGGGCATCTGGATGTCGAGGACGACGAGGTCGGGCCGGTACGCCGCGGCCTTCTCCAGGGCGTCGGCGCCGTCGACGGCGACCTCGGTGCCGTAGCCCTCGAAGGCGAGGCTGCGCTGGAGGGCTTCGCGGACCGCCGGCTCGTCGTCGACGATCAGGATGCGCTGGACGTCACGGTCGCGGTCGGCGTCTGCGGGGCTCATGGGATCAGCGTCGCACGTTCGTCGCGGGTACTCGTGACCGCTCAGCTGCTCGCACCCGCGCGCAGGTCGGGCAGGTCGGCCTTGACGGTGTTGACCGGGATGGCGAAGCCGAGGCCGACGCTGCCCGCGCTCGCGGACGCCTCGGTCGCCGAGTACATCGCGGAGTTGATGCCGATGATGTTGCCGTTCATGTCGATCAGCGCGCCGCCGGAGTTCCCCGGGTTGAGGGAGGCGTCGGTCTGGATCGCCTTGTACGTCGTCGTGGACGAGCCGGTGTCGCCGTTGAACTCCTGGCCGCCGAACTCGAACGGCCACTGGCCGCCGCCCTGCCCCTGCTGTTGCTGCTGCTGCTGCCCCTCGTCGGTCGAGACGGTCACGTCACGGTCGAGGGCGGAGACGATGCCGCTGGTCACGGTGCCGGTCAGGCCCTCGGGCGAGCCGATGGCGACGACCTGGTCGCCGACCCCGACGGCGTCCGAGTCGCCGAGGCTCGCGGCCTTCAGGCCGGAGGCGTTCTCCAGCTTGATCAGCGCGAGGTCCTTCTTGCTGTCCGTGCCGACGACCTCGGCGGTGTACTGCTTGCCGTCGCTGGTCCGCACCTTGACCGACGAGGCGCCGGAGACGACGTGGTTGTTGGTGATGATCTCGCCGTCGCCGGTGATGATCACGCCGGAACCGGTGGAGGAGCCGGCGTTCGAGGTGGCGCTGATCTCGACGATGCTGGGGCTGACCGCCTTCGCGACCCCGGAGACCGTGCCCTTCTGGCTGGACGGCACCACGTTCGTGCTGGTGGCGGAGGCGACGGTGTCGCCGCCGGTCAGCTCCTGGATGCCGTAGGCGGTGCCGCCGCCGATGGCCGCCGCGACGATCGCCACGGCCGCGAGCAGCGCGACGGGGCCGCGACGGGCCCGGCGCCTCTGCCGCGGCTGCTCGGGCTGCCCGTCGGCGGCGAACCCGGCGTGGTGCGCCGAGGGCGGCTGGGTGGGCGGGGGCGGCCACTCGGGGTTGACGGGAGAGGAGGCGTGCTGCTGGGCGCCCTGGTACGGGTTCCCGTACGGGTTCTCTTGCGCGTGCTCGTACTCGCCGTTGCGGCGGAGGCTCTCGGTCATGTCCATGAGCTTCGCGCCCGAGGATGAGAGCGGCCTGAGTGCTGCCTGAGAAGCCCGGCAGAACCTCGTATGCCCGATATAAAGACGGCTCCGGGCGGGTGCTACAGGCAGCCGCAGGACTGCCGTACGACCAGCTGCGAGGGGAACACCTTCAGCCGCTCGCGCCGGGAGCCCGCCACCCGCAGGCCGTCGTCCAGGACCAGGTCGACGGCGGCCCGCGCCATCGCCGGACGGTCCGAGGCGACGGTCGTCAGCGGCGGGTCGGCGAGATCCGCCTCCTTGATGTCGTCGAAGCCGGCCACCGCCAGCTCGCCCGGCACCTCGATGCGCAGCTCGCGGGCGGCCCGCAGCAGGCCGATCGCCTGGTCGTCGGTGGAGCAGAAGATCGCCGGCGGGCGGCGCGGCCCGGCCAGGATCTCCAGGCCCACCTTGTAGGCGTCGTAGCGGTTGTACGGCGCCTCGAAGAGCCGGCCCTCGGTGGACAGCCCGGCCTCCTGCATCGCGCGCTGCCATCCCTCGACGTGGTCGGAGACGGGGTCGCCGACGGACGGCGTCTCGGCGGTGCCGCCCATGCAGGCCACGTACTCGTAGCCGTGCTCCAGCAGGTGGCGCACGGCGAGCTGGGCGCCGCCGAGGTCGTCGGTGACCACGGCGACGTCGTCGATGGCCTCGGGCCGCTCGTGGAGCAGGACGACCCGGGCGTCCCAGGCGTCGATCTCGGCGGCGGCCAGGTCGTTCAGGGCGTGGCTGACCAGGATCAGACCGGAGACGCGCATCCCGAGGAAGGCCCGCAGGTAGTGGACCTCGCGCTCGCCGACGTAGTCCGTGTTGCCGACCAGGACCATCTTCCCGCGCTCGGAGGCGGCCTGCTCGACGGCGTGCGCCATCTCCCCGAAGAAGGGCTGGCGGGCGTCCGGGATGATCAGGCCTATGAGGTCCGTGCGCCGCGACGCCATGGCCTGGGCGACCCGGTCCGGGCGGTACCCCAGCTCCTTGATCGCGGCGAGGACACGCTCGCGCGTGGCCGGGGCGACCGGCCGGGGTCCGTTGTTGATGACATAACTGACGACGGCGGTGGAAGTTCCCGCCAGCCGCGCCACATCATCCCGAGTCACCTTGGCCACGCGCGGAGTCTACGCGGATGGACCCGCCCCGGGCAGGGCGTATCACACCTTGGATGACCTTGCCGCTGCCGTGTCCGCGGCCTCCGCCCCGGCCGGCGCCGCCTTCTCGCGCTCCGGCATCTCCCGCTCCGTCTTCTCGGACTTCGCCTTCTCCGGCTTCTCCGGCGTGACGAAGCGGTAGCCGACGTTGCGGACGGTGCCGATCAGCGACTCGTGCTCGGGGCCGAGCTTGGCGCGCAGCCGCCGTACGTGCACGTCGACCGTGCGGGTGCCGCCGAAGTAGTCGTAGCCCCACACCTCCTGGAGCAGCTGGGCCCGGGTGAAGACCCGGCCCGGGTGCTGGGCGAGGTACTTGAGCAGCTCGAACTCCTTGAAGGTCAGGTCCAGGACCCGGCCCTTGAGCTTGGCGGAGTATGTCGCCTCGTCCACCGAGAGGTCGCCGTTGCGGATCTCCATCGGGGAGTCGTCGCCGACGATCTGCTGGCGGCCCATGGCCAGCCGCAGCCGCGCCTCGACCTCCGCCGGTCCCGCGGTGTCCAGCAGTACGTCGTCGATGCCCCAGTCGGCGGTGACGGCGGCGAGGCCGCCCTCGGTGACCACGAGGACCAGCGGACAGCTGAGCCCCGTGGACCGCAGCAGCTGGCACAGGCTGCGGATCTGGGGAAGGTCACGGCGCCCGTCGACGAGGATCACGTCGGCGCCGGGGGTGTCGACGAGGGCCGGGCCCTCCGCCGGAGCCACGCGGACGTTGTGCAGCAGCAGGCCGAGGGCGGGGAGCACCTCCGTCGACGGCTGAAGGGCGTTGGTGAGGAGCAGCAGAGAGCTCATCGCGCCCCACCTGCCTGGGTCGTCCTACGGTCGTGCACGCTTCGCTCGCCCATAACGTCTGGTTCCTCCTCGGTCCCTGCGAGGACGTTTACGGCACTGCTTCGTACGGTGCGGATCCCGTGCCCGTGGGGTCCGCCGCGCGTCCGGGAGGTGAACGATCGGCCACGCTCCTGGAAGCACAAAAGGACCCGGGGGCTACTTTGCCCGAGTCCTCTACGCAGCAGAATAGCCGACATGAGCTACCGACCGTCAGGTCATGTGGCGCGTTCCACCCCTCGTCCAGGGAATCGTCCGCATTCCGAGACGCCCGGGGGAGCGCCCCGCCGCATGCCCGCACGCACCTTCCTGCGCAGCGCCGACGGGGTCCGGATCGACGCGGTGTACAAGCCGGCGGCGACCGACGGCGACCCCTTTGACCTGGTGTTCGTCGTCGCGCACGGCTTCACCGCCGGCGCGGACGAGGCGCACGTGCGACGCATCGCGCGGACGTTCGCCCGGTACGGCGCCGTGGTCACCTTCTCCTTCCGGGGCCACGGTGAATCCGGCGGACGGTCGACGGTCGGCGACCGCGAGGTCCTGGACCTGGCCGCTGCCGTCGAGTGGGCGCGCGGCTTCGGGCACGCGCGCGTGGTGACCGTCGGTTTCTCCATGGGCGGCTCGGTGGTGCTGCGGCACGCGGCGCTGTACGGCCCGGACAGCGCGGCGCGGACGGACGCCGTGGTGTCGGTGAGCGCGCCCGCCCGCTGGTACTACCGGGGCACGGCGCCGATGCGCCGGCTGCACTGGATGGTGACGCGCCCCGAGGGCCGGTTCGTCGGCCGCTACGGCTTCCGCACCCGCATCCACCACCTGGCCTGGGACCCGGAGCCGCTGTCGCCGGTGGACGCGGTGCCGCGGATCGCCCCGACCCCGCTCCTCCTCGTGCACGGCGACCGGGACGGCTACTTCCCCCTCGACCACCCCCGGATGCTGGCCCGCGCCGCCGGTGACCACGGCGAACTCTGGCTGGAACCCGGGATGGGCCACGCGGAGCACGCGTCGGACGAGGCCCTGCTGGACCGGATCGGCGCCTGGGCGGTCTCCAGGGCGGGCTAGCCTGACGGTGTTCACCGTCAACTGATTGAGGAACCAGATGGCAAAGGTCACGGTGCGCTACTGGGCCGCCGCGAAGGCCGCCGCGGGAGTGGCCGAGGAGCCGTACGACGCGGCCACGCTCGCCGACGCGCTCGCCGGGGTGCGCGAGCGGCACCCCGGCGAGCTCACGCGCGTGCTGCTGCGCTGCTCGTTCCTCGTCGACGGCGACCCGGTGGGCACCCGCGGGCATGAGACGGTACGGCTGGCCGACGGCGGCACGGTCGAGGTGCTCCCGCCGTTCGCAGGAGGGTGAGCGATGACCGACCAGCCTTATCAGCCGCATCAGCCGCATCAGCGGTACGAGGGGTACGACGAGCACGGGAGATGGGTCGGGCGGGGCGGGTACGACGCCCAGTGGCCCGATCAACAGGCCCACCAGGGCCACCAGACCCACCAGGCTCCTCAGGGGTACGAGGACCCGAACGCCGGCCAGTACACGCAGCAGTGGCAGGGTCAGACCTGGGAGACGCAGGTGCACCAGACCCAGCCGCCGGTCCAGGCGGAGGAGACGGCGTACCTGCCGCCGTACGGGGCCGAGCCGCAGCAGCAGTACCCGCAGCAGCAGTACCAGCAGCCTCCGGCACAGACGTACGCACCTCAGTACCAGCCACAGCCGCAGCCGCAGCCGCAGCCCCAGCCCCAGCCCCAGCCCCAGCCTTACGCTCCCGCGGCCCCGGCGGCTCCCGCGGCCCCCGCGGCCTCCGCCTCGCCCGCCTCACCCGCCTCCCCCGGCGACGCCGGCTACGGTCCGGCCACCCTCGCCGGGAACACGCGGGTGACCGACGCGCAGCGGGCCCGTGCCGAAGGGCGTTCGCCGATCATCGACCCGGGGATGCAGCCGGCCGGGCTCACCGCGCTGCTCGGGCTGCTGCTGGCCGGCGCGGCGGCGCTCGGCACGTACGCCCTCCTCGTCCCGCTCGTCGCCCTCCAGGCCGTCACCGCGGCGGGCTGGTTCCGCCTGAACGGCATGTGGCCGGCCAGGCAGGGCATCGCGCTGGGCTTCGCGGGCGCGCTGGCCGCCGACGCGGCGATGCTGGTGTCGGACCGCTCCCCGGCGGCGATCCTCGGCACGCTCGGGGTGTGGGTGCTGCTCTCCCTCGTCCTGCAACTGCGCTCGCACGCCGACCCCGACGAGCGGATGTACGGCTTGATGGCGACCGTCGCCGCGGCGGCCATGGCCGTGATCGCGGGCGGGTACCTCGCCGCCGACGCGGACGCGGTGACGGTCGGCGCGGTCGCGGTGGCCGTGGCGGTCGTGGCCCGCGCCCTGCCGCTGCCCACGGCGGGTTCCGTGGTCGTCGCGCTGCTCGCGGCGGCCGGAGCGGGGATCGCGGTCGGCTCGGCGACGGACTTCGGGGCGTCGGGAGCGCTGCTCGGCGCGGGCGCGGCGGTGTGCGCGCTGGTCGGCCTCCGGGTGGCGGCGTACGACTACCCGTCCCGTTTCGTCCACTTCACTGCGGGCGTGGCCCTGCCGCTGGCCGCCGCCGCGCCGGCCGTGTACCTGCTGGGCCGGGCGCTGGCCTGACCGCCGGGCGCCCGGCGCCGGGTGTCACAGGTGGTCTACAGAACCCGGGCGGCGCCACCCGCCCGGGTTACGCTCGCGCCTGGACGGCCACCGGCCGTCGGGGGACCGCTGTCGTCGACCGTCCAGGGTTGGGGAACTCCACATGCGCGCACTGCGAATACTGTTGGTCGTCGTCGTGATCCTGGGCGGCCTCTTCGTGATCGCCGACCGTGTGGCCGTCAACTTCGCCGAGGACGAGGTCGCGGACAAGGTGCGCAGCACCGAGAACCTGCCGTCGACGCCGGACGTGTCCATCAACGGCTTCCCGTTCCTCACCCAGGTCGCCGGCGGTGAGCTGGACGACGTCCAGGTGGGCATCGACGGTTACGAGGCGTCCACCGGCAAGGGCGACGAGAAGATCCGCATCGCCGAGCTGCACGCGGACATGAAGGGCGTCGCCTTCTCCGGAGACTACAGCTCCGCCACCGCGGCCACCGCCACCGGCACCGCGACCGTCGCCTACGACGAGCTGATGAAGGCCGCCAAGTCCGAGCCCACGGACATCGCTCCCGGCATCACCGCCAAGGTCATCGGCCTCTCCGACGGAGGCAGCGGCAAGATCAAGGTGTCCCTTCAGGCCACGGTCCTGGGCGTGGACCTGCCCGAGCCGGTCGAGGTGCTCAGCTCGGTCAAGGTCAAGGACAACGACGTCGAGGTCGTCGCCGACGGCCTGCCGGAGATCGGCGGCCGGCAGCTCGCCGAGTCCCGGATCCGGGCCATCACCGACTTCCAGCAGACCATCGACGAGCTGCCGGGCGGCATCGAGCTGGACAAGGTCGAGGCGGCGAAGGACGGCGTCGAGATCACGGTGAAGGGTTCGAACGTCAAACTGGCCGGGTAGGGGTACCAGGGCGCCGGAAGTCCGACAGGCGAGACGGCGCTGTCCGTACCGCAGATGCGACGGCGGGCCCCGCGGTCGCCCGGTGTCCCGCGGCGCCCCGGACCCACCATCGATCCCACAGTGCGGACGATCCCGTCTCAGGATGCGACACGCCGGTGACATGCCCCGGTATCCGTCCCTACGATCGGTACCCATGAAGCGACAGGCGGACCTCACGAAGCGGCGGGCAGTGGACCTGTGCCGCGTTGCCGCCATGCTCTGTCGCTCCTTCTGACCGGCCGGCGCCGTCGCCGTCCGTTCCCCTCATCCGCCCTGCCCAGGGCACCCGCGCGCCGCCGCACGGCCCGAGCGCGCGCACCCTCTCACCGCTCGCCCCGCCGCAACTGCCCCGGAGGAGAAAACATGAGCCGCAGCGACGTCCTGGTCGACGCCGACTGGGTGCAGGACCACCTGGACGACCCCAGCATCGCGATCGTCGAGGTGGACGAGGACACGTCCGCCTACGAGAAGAACCACATCAAGAACGCGATCCGGATCGACTGGACCCAGGACCTCCAGGACCCGGTCCGCCGCGACTTCGTCGACCAGGAGGGCTTCGAGAAGCTCCTGTCGAAGAAGGGCATCGCCAACGACACGCTGGTGGTCCTCTACGGCGGCAACAACAACTGGTTCGCGTCGTACGCCTACTGGTACTTCAAGCTCTACGGCCACGAGAACGTCAAGCTCCTCGACGGCGGCCGCAAGAAGTGGGAGCTGGACGCCCGCGAGCTGGTCGCCGGCGACGAGGTCCCGCAGCGCCCGGCCACCGACTACAAGGCCAAGCCGCAGAACACCGCGATCCGCGCCTTCCGCGACGACGTCGTCAAGGCGATCGGCGCGCAGAACCTGGTCGACGTCCGCTCGCCCGACGAGTTCTCCGGCAAGCTGCTCGCCCCGGCCCACCTGCCGCAGGAGCAGTCGCAGCGTCCGGGTCACGTCCCGTCCGCCCGCAACATCCCGTGGTCGAAGAACGCCAACGACGACGGCACCTTCAAGTCGGACGACGAGCTGAAGCAGCTCTACACCGACGAGCAGGTCGACCTGGCGAAGGACACCATCGCCTACTGCCGCATCGGTGAGCGCTCCGCCCTGACCTGGTTCGTCCTGCACGAGCTGCTCGGCGTGGAGAACGTCAAGAACTACGACGGCTCCTGGACCGAGTACGGCTCCCTCGTCGGCGTGCCGATCGAGCTCGGCGCCAACAAGTAAGTCCGCCCCCCAACCCCTCAGGAGTACGACATGTGCGGAGCGAAGGCCGGCGGCCCCGACGCCTCGACGATCAAGCCCGGTGAGACCACCATCCAGGGTCACGTGACCCGTGACGGCGAGCCGGTGACGGGCTACGTCCGTCTGCTGGACGCCACCGGCGAGTTCACGGCGGAGGTCCCGACGTCCGCGACGGGCCAGTTCCGCTTCTACGCGGCCGAGGGCACCTGGACCGTACGGGCGCTCGTCCCCGGCGGCACCGCCGACCGCACCGTCGTCGCCCAGCAGGGCGGTCTCGCGGAGGTCGCGATCGCCGTCTGACGGCACCCGCGCCACGCGACGGGCGAGGGGCCGCACCCACCGGGTTGGACGCCTGGGGTGCGGCCCTTCGGCATGTCCGGATCCCGCGCCCGGATCTACCCTGAAGGTATGTACGCGCGGCGGCGGCACGTCTACTTCGCCATGATGGGGATCTGCATCGCGCTCTTCGTCCTGGCCTGGGGTGTTGTGCGTCTGTGGTCCGTGCCGGTGGCTGTGGGCATGTGCGTGGTCGCCATGGTCATCCCGCCGCTGGCCGCGATGGTCGCCAACCGCCGGGGCCCGGACGACCGCTGGTGGGACGACCCGTCGGGCGACCCGAAGTCCGACGAGTGGTGGGACGAGCTGGACGGCAAGAAAGGGCCGCGGCACCAGGACCGTCCGTAGCGGCCGCTAGATCTTCTCCGCGCCGCCCAGGAGGCGTTCCAGGCAGCGGACCGCCAGGTCGGCGGGGGAGCCGGGGCCTTCGGTGCCCGCCTCGGTGCCGGCCCAGGTCTCCATGGCGATCCGGATGGCGTCGGTGGCGGCCGCCGCGACCAGCCGGACCTCCAGCGGATCGACGGCGCCGTCCGTCAGGCCCGCGATCACCGGGACGAGCCGCTCCTCCGACTCCTGGTTCACCCGGTACCACACGGCACGCAGCGCCGTATCGTCCGCGCCGGCCCGCAGGAGCCCGCGCGTGCGCAGCAGCGCCTCGGCCGCCTGCGCGTCCGGGACCGCCAGCGCCCGCTCGGCCGCGTGCCGCAGCGCGGGGAGGAGGGGGCTGCCCGGTTCCGTCTCGGAGAGCAGCCCGCGCCAGCGGTCCGCGCCCACCGTCAGCAGGGGGCTGACCGCGTCCTGCTTCGAGCGGAAGTACCGGTAGAAGGTGCGCAGCGCGACCCCCGCGCGCTGGGCGATCTCCTCGGCCGTCGTGGCGTCCGGGCCCAGGGTGGCGAAGAGTTCGGCCGCCG
This sequence comes from Streptomyces sp. NPDC107500, assembly GCF_055582785.1. Lineage (NCBI taxonomy): Bacteria > Bacillati > Actinomycetota > Actinomycetes > Kitasatosporales > Streptomycetaceae > Streptomyces > Streptomyces sp. NPDC107500. Next base: position 530,154 of record NZ_JBVJPF010000008.1, on the reverse strand, counting down.
CATGCGCGAGGTCGAGCTGGGTGGCGGCCTTGCGGCGCTCGGTCAGGGACAGGGGCGGCGGCTCGGTGCTCACCCCAGAAGAATACGACCCGCGACCATCTGATGGCATGTCGTGACGTAGTGGCAAACCGTGCCACCTAGGCGTACCGTGAAACGGATTCGGGGCGCTCGGCGGAAGAGAGCCGGCGCCGCAAGGGCCCGCCCGGCTGCACGTGACGGGCCGGGTTGGAGCACACGCATGAACCGTTACGAAGGCCGTCGCGTCCTGGTCACCGGCGCCGGCTCGGGCATAGGCCAGGCCACCGTGGTGCGGCTGCTCGCGGAGGGCGGCACCGTCGTGGCCGCCGACGTCAGCGAGCCGGGCCTGAAGGACACGGCCGAGAAGGCGGCGGCCCACGCCGGCCGGCTCACCACCCTCGTCGTGGACATCGCCGACGAGACCTCGGTCCGCGCGGGCGTCCGGGCCGCGACCGAGGCGCTCGGCGGCCTCGACGTCCTCGTCAACGCGGCCGGCGTCCTGCGCTCGTCGCACACCGCCGACACGAGCCTGAGGGACTTCACCCACGTCCTGACCGTCAACCTCGTCGGCACCTTCCTGGTGATCCGCGAGGCGATCCCGGCGCTCCTGGAGGGCCGGGACGCGGCCGTGGTCAACTTCAGCTCGACCTCGGCGGCGTTCGCGCACCCCTACATGGCGGCCTACGCGGCGAGCAAGGGCGGCGTCCAGTCGATGACCCACGCCCTCGCCAGTGAGTACGCGGGCCGCGGCATCCGCTTCACCGCCGTGCAGCCGGGGTCCATCTCCTCCGGCATGACGGACGGCAGCGGCGCCAGCGGACTCAGCAACGGTCCCGGACTGCCCGCGGACGCCGACATGAGCCTCTACGCGAAGCTCTCGCCCGCCCTCGGACGCGGATTCGCCGGCCCGGAGACGGTGGCCTCGGTGGTCGCGATGCTGGGCTCGGAGGACGGCCGGTTCATCACCGGTACCGAGATCCGCGTCGACGGCGGCACCCACTTCTGACCTCGCCCCGGCAACACCCCTGGAAGGAGCCCACCATGCACGAGCACACCCCGCACGACCTGGCCGGCAAGAACCTGATCATCACCGGAGGCGCCCGGGGCCTGGGCGCGGAGGCGGCCCGGCAGGCGGTCGCCGCCGGCGCGCACGTCCTCCTCACCGACGTCCTCGACGGCGAGGGCGAGGACACCGCCCGGGAACTCGGCGCCCGCGCCCGCTTCCTGCACCACGACGTGACGTCCGAGGAGGACTGGCGGCGGGTCGCCGACTTCGCCGTGACCGAGTTCGGGGCGCTGCACGGCCTGGTGAACAACGCCGGCATCTCGACCGGTACGCCGCTGGAGGCCGAGTCCGTCGAGCACTTCCGCCGGGTGCTCGACATCAACCTCACGGGCGTCTTCATCGGCATGAAGACCGTGATCCCCGCGCTGAAGGAGGCCGGCGGCGGATCGATCGTCAACATCTCGTCGGCCGCCGGCCTGATGGGACTCGCCCTCACCGCCGGCTACGGGGCCTCCAAGTGGGGCGTACGAGGGCTCACGAAGATCGGCGCGGTCGAACTGGGCACCGCCCGCATCCGCGTCAACTCCGTGCACCCCGGGATGACGTACACCCCGATGACCGCGGCCGTCGGCATCGAGCAGGGCGAGGGCAAGTACCCCAACACACCCATGGGCCGCGTCGGCGAGCCCCACGAGATCGCCGGCGCCGTGGTCTTCCTGCTCTCGGACGCCGCGTCCTACGTCACCGGCGCGGAACTCGCGGTGGACGGCGGCTGGACCACGGGTCCGACGGTGGCGTACGTCATGGGGCAGTGAGCGGACGGGACGCGGGCGCGGGTCGGTCAGTAGACCAGCGCCTGCGTCTCGTCGCCCAGCGCCTCCTGTACGAAGACCTGCGCGCCCGCGATCCGTACGCCCTCGATGACGTCCTTCTCGGTGAGGTCGCGGCGGGCCGCGCACTGGGTGCACAGCGTCACCCGGCCGCCCGCCAGCAGCGAGTCGAGCAGGTCGGGCAGCGGCGCGGCGTGCGGCAGTTCGAACTCCGCGGCCCGGCCCGGCACCGCGAACCACGCGGACTCGCCGGTCAGCCACAGCGAGACGTCGACCCCACTAGCCACGGCCACCGCCGCCACCGTGAACGCCTGAGAACACCGCTCGGGCGCGTCCGCCCCCGCCGTCACCTTGATCACGAGCTTCTTCGCCATGGCCGAATCGTAATCAACGCCGCCGCAACCATGGACGGGTACCGCGGGTCTCCTGTGCGCACGCTTGATCGATTGCGTATTACACGTTCCGTGGGGGGACGAATTTGCAACCGGATTCGGAAGAGGGAGCGGAGAGATCCGCGGGGGCCGAAGAGACCGCGCCCCGTCCGCGCCGGCGCGGCCGCACGGCCCCGCTCCTCGGCGCCGCCGCTGCCCTGGGACTCGTCGCGGGCACCTGCGCGGGCTACCTGGTCCAGGCCGACCGAGAGCCTACGAGGCTCCCGTCGCTGTCCCAGCCGCTGCTCGCACCCGCCGGGGACGAGACCCCGAAGCGGCTGCCGGCAGCCCAGGACCGCAAGGTACGGACCGACGGCGACCTGCGGGAACTCCTCCTGAAGAAGCCGCGCGGAGCGGTGGATGTCGAGTGGCCCGAGGGAAGCGGAGGCTGGCTGGACCTCCTCACCTTCGCCGGTCTCGCCGACCAGGCGAGCGGCGACTTCGCGTACCTGGTGGAGAACGAGTTCCGCCGGGCGGCCACGGTCGCGTGGAAGGAGGACGACGGCCGCACCGTGGAGATCCGGGTGACCCAGTTCAGGCACGAAGAGGTGCTGGCGGCGGCCGACTACGTCCAGGAAGGCGCGTACTGGAGGCCCGGGGAGGTGGACAGCGGCTCGCCGATCCCCGGAACGGGCGACGGCAGGGCGTACAGCCATGAACAGCCGAGGGGCGAGCCGGGCGCTTCATCGCGGTACATGGCCGAGGCGCACGCTCGGCGGGGCGACCTCGTCCTCACGATATGGGTGACCGGGCCCGAGCGAATCGCCAAGAAGACGATCCTCGACCTGGCCGAGCGTCAGTTGGAGCGGCTGTGAGCACGGATACGGATGCGGAAGAGGTCCGGGCGGTCCCCGCGGACACCGGTGCGCGCCCGGCGGGGACCGCTGTCCGCGAGCGGTGGTGGAACGGCCGGCGTCTCGCCCGGGCGGCCGGCGGGCTGCTGCTGGCCGGGGCGGTGGCCGGCACGACCGGATACACCGTGCTGTCCGTGAACGACGCCGACCGCGACGCCGGCGCACCCGTGTGGGCGCCGCCGAAGCAGATGCCGCGCACCGAGGCGGCCCCGCCCACCGGGCTCGCGGGGTTCCTGACGCCGTACCGGGCCGACGGCTGGAAGCGCGGCCCCGACATCGAGGAGTACGGCTCGGACATCACGATGAGCGGCGCCCGGGCCAACGCGCTGCGCAAGGAGTCGCTGAGCGGTCTGCCACGCTCCCAGCGCAAGGAACTCGAGAAGGCGCTCGACCGCCGGCCCGTCGAGGAGGCGGCCGTGCGCAGCTACTCCAGGGGTGCGGGAGAGTACCCGGACACGGAGACGGGCGCGGTCACCGCGACCGTCGCTCTGACGCGCATGGCGGACCGGTCGGCCGCGCGTGCGCTCTCGGAGGGACAGAGCGGGCTGCTCGAGGCCTTCGACGTCGCCCGCGGTCCGCGCATCAAGGGGCACAAGGACGCGAAGTGCTTCCGTGTGCCGGCCGAGTCCGAGGGCGGTCTCGACGCGATGTTCTGCACCGCCCACCGCGACGACGTCCTGATCACGGTCTCCGCCGACGGCGGTCGGCCCTTCGCCACGGAGAGCGTCACGGCGCTCTTCACCCAGCAGTTGAATCGCATCGCCGAGACCGGGGAGGCCGTGTGAGCGAGCAGACCGCACCGCGGCCTCTCATGGAGGAGCCGTCCGCCGTGAGTCCCGTCGTCACCAAGGCGCTGCCCGCCGCGCCCCCGACCGCCACGGAGGTGCCCGCGCGCAAGGACCGGAGGCTGCTGCGGACCGTCCTGCGCTGGACCGCCGCCGTCGCCGTGTTCGCGGCGGTCGGGTCGGCCACCGCGTACGGCGTCACGAGCGTCGAGCGCACGGATCTGCCGGGTCTCGCGACGGAGTCCGACGGGCGCTGGGCCTTTCCCGAGGCCACCGCCGCGCCACTGCCCTCCGGCAGCCCGGGGCCGTTCGCCGACTCCAACCCCGCCGGAGCGCACTACGCCGACCTGCGGGCACTTCTGGCGCCGGCGCCCGAGGGCGCCACGACCGCCAAGTCGCTGCGCGGCACCGAGGGCTGGCTGGCCACGGACGTCTTCCTCAAGGAGTACCGGGACGAGGAGGAGTACGACGGTCTGCGGCGGACCCTGGCCGACGAAGGACTGCGCCACATCGCCGCCCGCGGCTGGACCACCCCGGACGGCACGCACACTCGGATCTACCTGCTCCAGTTCGACACCGCCGCCGTCGTGGACGGGCTGCACAGCCTGGTCTTCGCACCGTACGACAAGCCGGCCTATGCCACGCGGGGCACGGAGGAAGCCGTGCTGCCGGACAAGGACTTCCCCGAGCGGGCGCTGGTCGACGACATCCTGTACTCCGTCTACGCCGAACCCGAGCCCTACGGCGCCGAGCAGGTCCGGCAGGCCTACCTCGGTGCCGGGGACGTGCTGGCCCTCGTGCTGCAGAGCCGGAAGGGGGGCGCCCCGGCCGTGCCCTTCCAGCAGACCGTCGCGCTGCAGAGCCGGCTGCTCGCCTGACCGCGACGGAGTACCTCGCAGGGAAGGCCGGGGCCCGGCCGCGTAAGCTGGGCCCCGGCCCTGTCGTATGCCCCCCGCTCAAGGAGCACCCCGTGGAGATCTTCTTCGAAGCCCTGCTGGTCCTGGTCTGCGTCGGCGTTCTCGCCTTCGCCGGTCTGACCGTGAAGAAGCTGTACCAGGGCCAGCGCTGATCACCGACGCCAGGAAGTACCGCTCATGATCGAGATCCCGTCCGACCTCCACAAGGACCTCGTCCCGCTCGTCTTCCTGCTCGGCGACTGGGCCGGCGCGGGCGTGCACGACTTCCCGGGCGACGAGAAGTGCAACTTCGGGCAGGAGGTCTCCTTCACCCACGACGGTCGGGACTTCCTGGAGTACCGCTCCCACACCTGGGTGCTCGACCAGGACGGCAACAAGGTCCGCCCGCTGGAGTCCGAGTACGGCTTCTGGCGCATCGACGCGAACCGCAGGGTCGAGGCCACGATGACCCGCGACGACGGCGTCATCGAGATCTGGTACGGCGAGCTGGCCGACCAGAAGCCGCAGATCGACCTGGTCACCGACGCCGTGGCCCGCACCGCCGCCTCCCGCCCCTACACCGGCGGCAAGCGGCTGTACGGCTACGTCAAGAGCGACCTGATGTGGGTCGGCGAGAAGCAGACCCCCGAGGTCGAGCTGCGCCCCTACATGTCGGCGCACCTGAAGAAGGTCGTCACCCCGGAGGACGTCGAGCGCTGGGCCAAGGCCCTGCCGGACGACATGCCCGACGACGGGATCGCTTTCTTCAAGTAGTCCTAGACTCATGGGTGTGGTGAGCACCGACTGGAAGAGCGACCTGAGACAGCGCGGCTACCGGCTGACCCCGCAGCGGCAGCTGGTGCTCGAAGCCGTCGACACCCTCGAACACGCGACACCCGACGACATCCTCGGCCAGGTGCGGAAGACGGCGTCGGGTATCAACATCTCCACCGTCTACCGCACGCTGGAGCTGCTCGAGGAGCTGGGGCTGGTCAGCCACGCCCACCTCGGGCACGGCGCGCCCACCTACCACCTGGCCGACCGGCACCACCACCTCCACCTGGTCTGCCGGGACTGCACCGAGGTGATCGAGGCCGACGTCTCGGTGGCCGCCGACTTCACCGCGAAGCTCCGCGAGGAGTTCGGCTTCGACACCGACATGAAGCACTTCGCGATCTTCGGCCGGTGCCGCGACTGCTCCCTGAAGGGTTCAACTACCGAGTCGTAGGCTAGGCGTATGAAGAGCCCCCTGCTGTCCCTGCCCGGCGCGGTCCCCGCCGAGGGTGTGGACGAAGGCGTCGCCGCCCATTACGGCGACCTGTTCCGGGAGCAGCGTGCCCTCGCCGACGGCACCGGCTTCGTCGACCTCTCCCACCGCGGTGTCCTCACCGTCACGGGCGACGACCGGCTGGCCTGGCTGCACCTGCTGCTCACCCAGCACGTCAGCGACCTGCCGGCCGGCGAGGCCACCGAGGCGCTGATCCTCTCCGCGAACGGCCACATCGAGCACGCCCTGTACCTCGTCGACGACGGCACCACCACCTGGGCCCACGTGGAGCCCGGCAGCCAGGAGGCGCTGACCGCCTACCTGGAGTCGATGAAGTTCTTCTACCGGGTCGAGGTCGCCGACCGCACCGCCGACACCGCGGTCGTGCACCTGCCCGCCGGCTCCATCGCCGAGGTCCCCGCGGGCGTCGCCGTCCGCGAGACGCCGTACGGCCGTGATCTCTTCCTGCCGAGGGAGCGGCTCGAGGCGTTCGCCGACGGCGCCGGACCCGCGGCCGGGATCCTCGCCCACGAGGCGCTGCGGGTCGAGCAGCACCGGCCGCGGCTGGGCTTCGAGACCGACCACCGGACCATCCCGCACGAGCTGGGCTGGATCGGCACGGCCGTGCATCTCCAGAAGGGCTGCTACCGCGGCCAGGAGACCGTCGCCCGGGTGCAGAACCTCGGCAAGCCGCCTCGCCGCCTGGTCTTCCTGCACCTGGACGGCAGCGAGGTGCACCTGCCGCCGGCCGGGGCGGAGATCCGGCTCGCGGACGACGGGCCCGAGGGCCGCAAGATCGGCTTCGTCACCACGTCCGTACGCCACCACGAACTGGGCCCGGTCGCCCTCGCCCTGGTGAAGCGGAACGTGCCGGTGGACGCCCGGCTGACGGCCGAGGGCACGGCCGCCGCCCAGGAGACGGTCGTGGAACCCTGAGCCTTGGCGCTCAGACCTCGACCAGGACCGTGAACGGGCCGTCGTTCGTCAGCGACACCCGCATCTGCGCGCCGAACCGGCCCGTCGCCACGGTCGCGCCCAGCGAGCGCAGCTGTGCGACGACCTCGTCGACGAGCGGTTCGGCGACGTCGCCGGGCGCCGCCGCGTTCCAGGTGGGGCGGCGTCCCTTGCGGGCGTCGCCGTAAAGGGTGAACTGGCTGATCACCAGGAGCGGTGCGCCGAGGTCGCTGCACGACTTCTCGTCGGGCAGGATCCGCACCGACCAGAGCTTGCGGGCCAGCTGGGCCGCCTTCTCCTTGGTGTCCTCGTGGGTGACGCCGACCAGGACGCACAGCCCCGCGCCGTCGATCGCCCCCACGGTCTCGCCGTCCACGACGACACTCGCGCCGTCCACCCTCTGCACCACTGCACGCATCCCGCCATGATGCCGTGCGCCCCCAGGGCCGGGACGGGCGGGCCCGTACGGGGCCTTTTTCTGTCACCTAACCCCCCATCTGGGGCGGATCGTGGGCACTCGGTCACATAGCGTCCATCCGGGGTGGCACGATGCTTCCCAGACGCCGGGCGAGGGGACGGTAGGGCACATGAGCACACCGAGTACGGGACGGTCCCTGGGGACAGTCGCTTTCACATGTCCGGGTGGCCTGGAGGCGCCCCGGCCGCCCGTGCAGCGCACGGACAGCCCGGAGCTGCCGGCCGAGCCCCCGGAGCACGACCTGACCGCGCTGAGCCTGCCGGAGCTGCGCACGCTCCGCCGGGACGCGCAGCGCGAGGAGGCGGACCTCAGCTATGTACGCCGACTGCTCCAGGGGCGTATCGACATCCTCCGCGCCGAGCTGGCGGGGAGGGGACCGGCGGCCGTGGTGACCACCGCGGTGACCGGTTCCGTGGTGGAACGGCTGTCGGAGATCCTGGCCGACGCCCCGGCGCGGCAGCGCTCCTCCGCCCGGCACGTGACGCTGGGCACACCGCGGAGCGAGGAGTGCAGCCGGCTGGCGGCGGAGATGCTGGGCGAGGTGGAGCTGTCGGACCTGACGGCCCGCACCGACACCGAGCTGACCAACGGGATGGGCCGGCTCGTCCGCTACGAGCAGCGGGTCTCCCGGGACCGGCAGCGGCTTCAGCGCACGGCGGACGGCTGCAGCGCGGAGATCGCGCGCCGGTACCGTGAGGGGGAAGCACAAGTCGACGACCTGCTCGTGTGACGCGGGGGGCGGCCATCCGCGCCGCCCGCCGGTCCGGTGATCCCGGGCCGTCGCCGCGGCGGGTCACCCGTCCGGAAGGCCACCGCCGATGCCCGCGCCCCAGCCGTCGCAACCGTCCCAGCCCGCCCCCACCTCCGCCCTCTCGCCCGTCGTGCCGCCCGTCCTCGCCGAGGTCGTCCGGTCCGGCTTCGTCGAGGGGCGGCACCGGGGCAGTCTGGTCGTCCTGGGCTCGGACGGGGCCGTGGAGCTGGCACTCGGCGAGGTGACGGCGCCGGTCTTCCCGCGCTCCGCCAACAAGCCGATGCAGGCGGCGGGCGTGCTGCGGGCCGGTCTCGACCTCGCGGAGGAGCGGCTGGCGCTGGCCTCCGCGAGCCACTCGGGAGAACCGTTTCACCGCGACCTGGTCCGCAAGATGCTCGCCGAGTACGGCCTCGACCCGGCCCAGCTCCAGTGCCCGCCCGACCTGCCGCTGGACGCCGAGGAGCGGGACACCTACCTCGCCTCGGGCGCGGTGCCCGACCGGGTCACCATGAACTGCTCCGGCAAACACACCGCGATGCTCGCGGTCTGCGCGCAGCGCGGCTGGCCGCTGGAGACGTACCTCGACCCCGAGCACCCGCTCCAGCGCACCATCCACAGGGTTGTGGAGGACGCGGCGGGCGAGCCGGTCGCCGCCGTCGGCACGGACGGGTGCGGGGCGCCGCTGATGGCGATCAGCCTGGTGGGTCTCGCCCGCGCCTTCCGCTCCTTCGTGGGCGCCGAGCCCGGCACGGCGGAGCGCCGGGTCGCCGACGCGATGCGCGCCCACCCCGAGTACGTCGCCGGCACCCGCCGCGCGGACACCTGGCTGATGCGGGAGGTGCCCGGCAGCCTCTCCAAGATGGGCGCCGAGGCCGTCCAGGCGGTGGCCCTGCCGGACGGCCGCGCCCTGGCCTTCAAGGTCGAGGACGGCGCGACGCGGGCCCTGGGCCCGGTCCTGGCCCGCGCGCTGCGGCTGCTGGGTGTGGAGGGGGACGTGGTCGACCGCGTCGGCCGTACGCCGCTGCTGGGCGGCGGGCGCGAGGTGGGGGAGATCAGGGCGGCCTTCTGAGGCTCTCGCCGGCCGCCCGCACCGGCCGCAAATTGGCGCGACGCCGGTGCGCCGGCCGACCTACGGTGAGCCCATGACCCGCCGCACCGACATAGACGTACGTCCCATCACCGAGGCCGACTTCGCCGACTGGAACCGCGCCCTGAACACCGGTTTCCTCATGCCGCCCGCGGTGGCGGCGGCGCAGGTGGAGGCCCGTCGCGAGCTGTTCGTGCCGGGCCGGTCGCTCGGCGCCTTCGACGGGGAGCGCTGTGTGGCGACCTTCCGGTCCTTCAGCCAGGAGGTCACCGCCGTCGGGGGCGCCCTCGTCCAGGCCGACGCGGTCTCCAACGTCACGGTCACCGCGACCCACCGGCGCCGCGGCCTGCTGACCCGGATGATGGCGCAGGACCTGGCGGCGGCGAAGGAGCGCGGGGACGTCGTCGCCACGCTGATCGCGGCCGAGTACCCGATCTACGGCCGGTACGGCTTCGGGCCCGCCACCACCATGACCGAGTGGGCGGTCGACGTGCCGCGGGCCGGTCTCGACCCGCGCTGGGCGGGCCCGGCGGACGGCGGGCGGATCGACCTGGTGGACGGCGAGGACGTGCGCAAGCTCGGTCCCGGGCTGCACGAGCGGGTGCGCCGGTCCCAGCCGGGCGCGGTCAGCCGGCCCGAGCTGTGGTGGCGGACGCGGACCGGTGTCGTCTCCACGGACGGCGCCCCGTGGACCGAGCCCTTCTACGCCGTGTACCGGGCGGCGGACGGCGAGGTCGAGGGCATGGTCTCGTACCGGGCGGACGACCACTGGGGCGACGCCAAGCAGCCGATGGAGACGGCGACCGTCGACTGGCTGCTGGCCGCGACGCCCGCCGCCGAGCGCTCGCTGTGGCACTACCTGTGCTCGATCGACTGGATCACGACGGTGAAGAGCGGCTGGCGGGCCCCCGACGACCTGCTCCCGCACCTCCTCCCCGACCCGCGCGCGGCGAGGGTCGTCACGCAGGCGGACTGGCTGTGGGTGCGGATCCTGGACGTCGCGCGGGCGCTGGAGGCGCGGACGTACGAGGGGCACGGGTCGGTGGTGCTGGAGACCGTGGACCGGGGAGGGCTGACCGGCGGGCTGTGGCGGCTGGAGGCCGGGCCGGACGGGGCGTCCTGCGCGCCGACCACCGAGAGCGCCCATCTCGTGCTCGACGTGGGCGAGCTGGGGGCGCTGTGGCTGGGCGACGAGTCGGCGGTGCGGCTGGCGGCGCTCGGCCGGGTGCGGGAAGAACGAGCGGGCGCCGCCCGTGTGGTCGACGCCCTGCTGCGTACCTCCAGGCGGCCTTGGTGCCCGGACGTGTTCTGAGGAGGCTCCCTTCTGCCGGTGACGGTGGACGTGCGCATCCGTAGCGCGTGCTTTTCAACGTGCTCTTCAGTTGTGGTTGTTGTGCGTGGTGCTTACCGACCGGTCGGGCTCCCGGCTCCCCTCCGGAAGGGGGCCCGGCCGGTCGGTACGTCGCTGTCAGCCGGACTGGGCGAGCAGCATCACGAGGATCACCGCGCCCACACCGCCGATCATGGTGTTCTTCGCCTTGATGCCGACGGACAGCGCGACGAACGCGATGATGCCCATCGGCCCGTACTTCCATTGCACGAGCTGCTCGAAGCCGATGGCCAGAGCGGCGACGACGATGGCGATGAGCGGCATGGTGGACCCCCTGTTCACCGTGGTGGCCAACCCCCGTGAGGTCCGACCACGTTGCTCAAGTTGGCTGCCAACTTCACTGTACTTATCTCCGCTTGGACGCGTCTCATAACCACCTTTCCGTGAACTGCCCAAAGATGGCGAGAAGTTGTAGTGTTTGGTCGTGGAGCGGGAACATGCCTCCGTCAATGGGCGGAAGAGACCGCAGCGGCCACAGACAACACATCGCGAGGTGGCCGACGAGCTGCGCGCCCGGATCAGGTCCGGTCGGCTGCGGCCGGGCCAGCGCATGCCCACCCAGGCCCAGTTGGCCGACGAGTTCGGCGTGGAGCGCGGCGTCGTACGCCAGGCCCTGCGCGTCCTCCAGTCGGAACGTCTGCTCACCAATGTGTCCAAGGGGAGCCCCGCGACCGTCGCGCCCGACCTCCACGGCGCCCCGACCGGCCCTCCGGCGCCGCCGATGCCCACCACCGTCGCCCTCGCGCCCCGGATCGCGGAGGCCTTCGCCGCCCCGCACGTGGAGATCGACGCCCTGTGCCTGACCTCCGTCTCCCTGACGCTCGCCCTCGGTGAATCGCTGCGCCAGATCCACGCGGGGCGACTGAAACCGGCCAAGGTCGACGTCCGCGTCCTGCTGCCGAGCCGCGACATCGACCTGGCCTTCCCGGTGCCGGTGGGCGGCGGCGGGGCCGGCGACCCGGTGCACGAGCGGTGGCTGGCCATGCGCAACGCCCAGGGCCAGGTGCTCCAGCACAACCTGCTGAGCCTCAGGGCCACGCACGGCATCGACGTGCGGGTCTCCTTCCGCGCGCTGCCCTTCACCCCGCCGGTGAAGCTCTACCTGCTCAACGGCGAGGAGGCGCTCTTCGCGTACTACACGCTCAGCCGGCGCGAGCAGCAGATCGGTCACGAGCAACTGGAGATGTACGACGCGGAGGGCGTCCGCTCGACGCTGTTCGCCTTCGACCAGCGCGGTGGCCTGCGCGACGGCGTGTTCGTGAAGCAGTCCCGGCTGTGGTTCGACGCGCTGTGGGGGACGATCAGCTCGGAGCTATCGCTCACGGGCTGACCGCCCCCGGTCACAGCGCGGGCCCCGCGACCAGGAGGGCCAGCAGTACCGCGCCGGCGGAGCTGACGGACGGGCTCTTGGCCTTGATGCCTATGGTGAGCATGAGCAGTCCGACGATCCCGGTGGCGCCGTACCGCCACTGGACGAACTGCTCGAAGGCGATGACGAAGACCGTGGAGACCAGGGCGAGGACAGGCATGGTGTTTCTCCCCCCTTCGGGAAGTCCGGCAAGTTCTGGAAGGTAAACTTCCGCCAACTGGACTAAGTTGGCAACCAACTCTGTCTATGTTGTCCCCACTTGGCGACTACCTATAAACAAGTTTCAAACAACTCCCCGTAGGTAGGTCGGAGTTGTAGCGTTTGGTCGTGACTCAGGAGAACGTGTCCGTGAACGGCAGCAGAAGACTCTCGGCCCAGGAGATCGCCGACGTCCTGCGGGAGCGGATCCGCGGGGGAGACCTCAAGGCGGGCGACCGCCTGCCCACCCAGGCCGAGCTGGCCGACGAGTTCGGCGTGGAGCGCGGCACGGTGCGCCAGGCCCTGCGCGCCCTCCAGGAGGACGGTCTCCTCACCAACGTCAGCAAGGGCAGCCCGCCGCGCATCGCCGAGCCCGCCACCTCCCGGGGCGAGCCGCAGCCGACGATGGTCTCGCTCGGGCCGCGGCTGGCGGCGGCGTTCGCGGCACCGCGCGTACGCGTCGACGTCGTGTGCCACACCTCGGAGACGCTGATGCTGGCCCTCAGCGAGCCGCTCCGTCTGATCCACGAGGGCCGCATCCGGCCCGAGGCCATCGACTTCCGCGTCCTGATGCCCTCGCGCGACATCGAGCTGGCCTTCCCCGTCCTGGTGGAGGACGAGGAGGACGACCCGGTCCACCAGCGCTGGCTCCAGATGCGCAACGCCCAGGCCCGGGTGCTCCAGCACAACCTGCACGCCGTGCGCTCCACCCACCGCGTCGACGTGCACATCGCCTTCCGTGCCCTGCCGTTCACCCCGCCGATGAAGCTCTACCTGCTCAACGGCGAGGAGGCGCTCCTCGGCTACTACATGCTGACCCGGCGCGAGGAGGAGTACGAGAGCCGGACGCTGGAGATGTACGACGCCCTCGGCTCCCAGTCGCTGCTCTTCTCCTTCCTGAAGCGGGCGGGTCATCGGGACGCCGTGTTCGTGGAGGAATCACAGAAGTGGTTCGACGCCCTCTGGGAAACCATCACCACTGACATGACACTCTCCTAGTGACTCCTGATACGGACCAGACGGATCAGATGGACCGGGCGGACCAGGCGGGCCCCACGGACCCGGCGGAAGCGGTGACCGAGGAGGCCGGCCTGCGGGACCTGATCGGGGGTGCCCGCGTCGTCCTGTGGGACTTCGACGGCCCCGTCTGCAGACTGTTCGCGGGCTACTCCGCCGACCGGGTGGCGGGCGAACTGGTGGACTGGCTGGAACGGCTGGGCCTCAAGGGGATGCTGACCCAGGAGGAGCAGGTCCACCCCGACCCGCACGTCCTGCTGGGCGCGGTCAACCGCCGGCGCCACGACAGCGACCTGGTCGCCGACTTCGAGGAGCGGCTGACCCGGGAGGAGCTGCGCGCCGTACCCACCGCGTGGCCGACCGCGTACGCGGACCCGCTGATCCGCACCTGGTCGGCGCTCGGGGTCGGGCTGGCGGTGACGACCAACAACTCGCCCCGCGTGGTGAGCGAGTACCTCGCCACGCGCGGCCTGCTGGACTGCTTCGCCCCGCACATCTACGGCCGCACCCAGGACCTGCACCTGCTCAAGCCCGACCCCTACTGCCTCAACCGCGCCCTCAGCGCCATGGGGGTGGCCCCCGAGCAGGCGCTGATGGTCGGCGACACCACCTCCGACCTCACGGCCGCCCGCCGGGCCGGGGTGCCGTTCCTGGGCTACGCGCGCAACGAGGAGAAGGCGAAGGCCCTCAGGGAGGCGGGCGCGGAGACGGTCGTCGACTCCCTCCAGCCGGTCCTGCGACTGCTGTGGAAGGACGCGGCGGGGCGGGTACACGTGTGAGCCGCGGTCGCTGCGGTCGTAGGCCACAGGCCGCGCCAAGTCGTGGAGAGGACGGTCCTGCCGGACGACGGCACTCGTGCCGGGAGCTGCCGGCCGACCCGGTCTGATAGGCGGAGTGGCCATTGGGAGCAGTGGTTCGCCCGTTCCGGTCACCCGAGTTGCCCCTGGGCGTCCCGAATACTGGAGTACTCACAGCGGACCGTGGGACGTGGCTGTACTGTGTGGCCACTTTCTTCGTCGCAGCGAAGATCTGGCGCGTGGCACGTCCCTCCTGGAGCACTCTGTGAGTCGTCCCTCCCCGCTTGGCAATCCGGCGCTGGAGCGGGCGGCGGACGACGCGTTCGACCGGTTCCTGGCCTCGGCGACGGCGCTCGGCAAGTTCGGCCGCGGGCACCACAACCTGAACTACATGGTGCGGCCGCTGACCGACGGGGACTCCAGGCTGGTCGCCGCCGAGCGCGGCGCGCGGGTCACCGTACGCAAGCGCATCCCCTCGGCGCTGCCCGTGGTGATCCGCACCTGGCAGGACGAGGCCGACCTGCTCAACCGGATCTGGGGAGTGCTGCACAACGTGCCGCGCTGCCTGGCCAAGCACCGCGACGTCGTCGTCCTGAGCTATGTCGAGGGCGTGCCCCTGTCGACCATCTGCCCCAACGACACGCCGGTCGACTACGACCTGATCGTCGCGCTGGCCGGGCTGCTGGCGGACATGACGCAGGTACGCCGGCAGCACCTGCCGCCGCTGCCCGCGTACTGGCCGCGGTCGAGCCGGGACGGCGGGGCCTTCCTGAGGGCGCTGGCGTTCGCGGCGGACGAACAGATCAGGCGGCGCAACCGGGCCGACTTCGGGGGCCTGTTCGCCATGCTGGGCATTCCGGAGGACGCCCTGGTCCGGTTCGCGGAGCGGGTGCCCACGCTGGTCAGCCGGCCGTTCAGCCTGGTCCACACGGACCTGCACCGCGACAACGTGATCGTGTCCTACGCCGGGGACCCGCCGCTGATCTGCGTCGACTGGGAGCTGGCCAGTTACGGCGACCCCCTGCACGACCTCGCCACGCACCTGGTGCGGATGCGCTACCCCGATCACCAGTGGCCGGAGGTCGTCGAGGCCTGGCGCAAGGTGATGGGGGAGCGGCGCGGCAAGGCGGTCAACGGCCTGGACCGGGACCTGAGGCACTACGTCGCCTTCGAGCGGGCCCAGTCGGTCTACCCGGACGTCATGCGGGCGGCGAAGTCGCTGGGGGACTCCTTCGACCAGCGGGACCTGGACGCCGCGACCCGGGCGGTGCGCAGGGCGCTGCTGGCGGCCGAAGAACCGTTGCGCCTCAAGAGCGTGCCGGACGAGCCGGCCATCGAGCGCATCCTCTTCCGGTGGCACGAGTCCCGGGGGGTGCGGTCCAGCCGCGAACGGAAGCTGTCGCAGATCGTGTGGCAGCGCGATTCGAGGCTCCCGGTCCGCAGCGACTTCCCGCTGTGGGCCGTCAACCGGGCCCTGCTGGAGGAGGGCGCCGCCTCCGCCGACCGGGTCTTCAAGGGCACGGCCCACCTGAACACGGCCGTGGACGTGGAGGGCATCGACTTCCCGGTCGTGGTGCGCCGCAAGGTGGGCGCCGCGGACTCCCGGGAGCGCAGGTTCCTCAGCGAACACGCCGTCCTGAGGGAGATCGAGAGTTCCGGGGCCCGCGTCAAGGCTCCGCGCGTGCTGGCCCTGGGCAGGAGCGGGCTGCGGGAACAGTTCGCCATCCACTCCTACGAGGGGCCGGCGGACGGCTTCGCCCCGCCCGAACATCCGGCGCACGGGCTGCGGCCGTACGAGGCGGACGATCTCGTGGACCAGCTGGGCGAGCTGACCCGGGTGGGGTGCGGGCGGCTGGACCCGCTGAAGGGGGCCGCCTTCTACCCTTGGCTGCGCAGCGAGCTGGTCCGCCTGGTGAGCGAGTTGCCCAAGGCCACGATGGAACTCGCCCGCGAACTGGGTCTGCCGGACAACGTGCGGCTCGCCGAGATCCTCGCCCGCCACACCCTGAGCCGACGGCGATCCGTGCTGCTGCACGGCGATCTCAACCCGTGGAACCTGGTGCGCCGCCCGGACGGCGGCGGCCTGACGCTCATCGACTGGGAGATGGCGATGGTGGGCGATCCCCTGTACGACCTCGTCCGCCACATGCACCTCACACCCACCCGGCCGGAGATCCGCGACCGGATGTTCCGCCGCTGGGAGCGCCTGCTCCCGCCCGACTGCACCCATCACTGGCGGGACGACTGGCGGGTGTACCGGTGGATCGAGACCGTCCGGTCCGCCTACGTCGACCTCGACCGTCTGGTGGGCGGCGTGAGTCTGGGCGCCCCGAACGTCAAACGTGCCGTCCAGAGCTACGCCATGACCCTCGCCGAGGCCACCGCGGCCCTGGGCCTGCCCGACAAGTCCATGGCCAATCCCTACCTTGCCCGCGCGTTGCCCCACGGCGACCACGGGAGGTCGCGAGCGTCCAGGTTCCCGGCGGACGTCTGAGCCGCTCCCGACGCGACGGCCACGGGGGGTCGCGTATGTCCGGCAGTCCCCGGCGGGCGGCGGCCCGCCGCGTGAGCGGGAGGGCGGCGCCCCCGGCGTAGGGTCGTCGCATGGCGGAGAGCGGGCTGCGGGAGCGGAAGAGGCAGCGGACGTTGCAGGTGTTGTCGGACGTCGCCGTCGGGCTCTTCCTGGAGAAGGGGTTCGACGCGGTGTCCGTCGCGGAGGTGGCCGCCGCGGCCGAGGTGTCCAAGCCGACGCTCTTCCGGTACTTCCCGGCGAAGGAGGACCTCGTCCTGCACCGCATCGCCGACCACGAGGACGAGGCGGCCCGGGTCGCGGGGCAGGGGCCGGACCCGCTCGACGCGCTGCGGCGGCACTTCCTGGCGGGTCTGGAGCAGGGTGATCCGGTGACCGGGCTCAACGACCATCCCGCCGTACTGGACTTCCACCGGCTGCTCTACGGCACGCCCGCCCTCGTCGCCCGGATGCACACGCAGCTCGAACGGTCCGAGGCCGCGCTCGCGCGGGTGCTCGGCGGTGACCTGGAGGCCCGGCTGGCCGCCGGTCAGATCATCGCCGTACAGCGGATCCTCGCGCTGGAGAACTGGCGGCGGATCGCGGCCGGGGAGCGGGTGGCGGACGTGCGGCCGGACGCGGTGGCGGCGGCGGAGCGGGCGTTCCGAGGGCTGTCGGCCGGGCTGCCGGGTTTGGTCATTACTCAGTAATAAATGTAACTCGGTTACGTCTTCCGGTACGGTTGCTGGAATGACGTCGACCGAGCCCGCCCTCCAGCACGCCCTCGCCCTCGAACGCGCCCACCACGAGCGCTGCCGGGACGTCCTCGCCGCCATGATCGACGGGGCCCGGGAGCACGTCGTCACCGGCGAGGACGTCTCCGCCTCGGGCGCCGACGCCGAGGTGCTGGGGTACCGGCTGCGCAGCCGGGCCAAGGAACTGCGCGAGCTGCCCGAGGGCCCGCTGTTCTTCGGGCGGCTGGACTTCGCGGCGGCGGCAGGACGGGCAGGGGCGTCGGAGGCCGAGGTGCGGGTGCTGCATCTCGGGCGGCTGCGGATCAGTGAGCATCCCGCCTCCCCGCCCCTCGTCGTCGACTGGCGCGCCCCCGTCTCGCGCGCCTTCTACCAGGCCACCGCCGGCGACCCCCGGGGCGTCGCCGTCCGGCGCCGCTTCGGCTGGGCGCCCGGCAGTCGCGGGGACTCGGCCGACCTCACCGGGTTGGAGGACGAGCACCTCGGGCGGGGCGAGTCCCGGGCCAGCGCCCTCGTCGCCCGGGAGATCGAGCGGCCCCGCGTCGGGCCCATGCGGGACATCGCCGCCACCATCCAGCCCGAGCAGGACGACCTCGTCCGGGCCGGCCTCACCACCACCGTCTGCGTCCAGGGCGCCCCGGGCACCGGCAAGACCGCCGTCGGCCTGCACCGGGCCGCGTACCTGCTCTACACCCACCCGCAGCGCATCCGGCGCGGCGGCATGCTGATCCTCGGTCCCAACCCCGCCTTCCTCTCCTACATCGCCGAGGTGCTCCCCGCCCTCGGTGAGACCGGCGTACGGCAGTCCACCCTCCTGGCGGAGATCGCCCGGCACCCGGTCACCGGCACCGACGGCGAGCGGGCCGCCGCCGTCAAGCACGACGCCCGGACGGCACAGGTGCTGCGCCGCGCCCTGTACGCGCGCGTGGCGCCCGAGGAGGCCGGCGACCTCGTCGTGCCGGACGGGTCCTACCGCTGGCGCGTCCCCGCCGACGCGCTGGCCGGGATCGTCGCGGACGTACGCCAGGAGGAGCCGCCGTACACCGTGGGGCGCGAGCGGGTGCGGGCCCGGATCGTGCGGTACGTCCAGGACCAGGCCGAACGCCGCGCCGGACCCCGCCCGCACGCCTGGGTGCGGCGCGTCGAACGGGCCCGGCCGGTCGGCGCCCACCTCGACGCGGTGTGGCCCCGGGTGCGTCCGGAGGAGGTCGTCGCACGGCTGCTCGGCGACCCCGGCGCGCTGGCGCGGGCCGCCGGAGGACTGCTGGACGACGACGAGCAGCGGGCGCTGCTGTGGCCCGCGGGGGCGCCGCGGTCGTGGAGGTCGGCGCGCTGGTCCGCCGCCGACCTGGTCCTCCTCGACGAGGTGGCCGGGCTCCTCGAACATCCCGAGGGCTACGGCCACATCGTCGTCGACGAGGCGCAGGACCTCTCCCCGATGGAGTGCCGGGCGATCGCCCGCCGCTGCGCCTTCGGCTCGCTCACCGTCCTCGGCGACCTCGCCCAGGGGACCACGCCGTGGGCCGCGCGGTCCTGGACCGGGACCCTCGCCCACCTGGGCCGGCCGGACGCCGCCGTGGTGCCGCTGACCACCGGGTTCCGGGTGCCCCGGGAGGTCGTGCGCCTCGCCAACCGGCTGCTGGCCCGGCTGGACGTGGACGTACCGCCCGCCCGTTCGCTGCGCGGGGACGGCGAGCTGACCCTGCGTGAGGTGGCGCCCGGCGCGGTGCCCGGGGCGGTCGTGGAAGCCGTGCGGCACGCGCTCACCCGGGAGGGCTCGGTGGGTGTCGTCGCCGCCGACGCGGACGTGCCCCGCCTGCGGGAGGCCCTCGACGCGGCCGGGATCGAAACGGCCGGTCCTGAGGTGCCCAGCGCCCGTGCGGCCCTGCTGCCCGCGAGCGTCGTCAAGGGCCTGGAGTACGACCACGTCGTCGCCGTCGAACCGGCGGCGATCGCGGCGGAGGGCCCCTCGGGGCGGGGCCTGCACCGCCTCTACGTGGTGCTCACCCGCGCGGTGTCCCGGCTGGACGTGGTGCACGGGCGGCCCCTGCCGTTCTGAACGCCCTGGTGCCGGAGTCAGCGCCGGGTGATCACGTCCGCGACCCGGGTGTACCCGTCGGTGCCGTGCCCGAGCGCGACGACCCGCCGGGCCTGCCCCTCGATCACGCGCATCAGGCTCGCGTCGATGCCGTGCGCCTCGGAGGCGTGGACGATGTGCGCCATGGTCGACACGGCCGAGGTGATCGGGTTCAGCTCGCCCGAGTACGTGCCGGCGTCGGTGTCGGCGGCGAACTCGGTGAACAGCGGCGGCAGGATCGCGGCGATGCCGTGCGCGAAGGGGGCGAGTTCGGCGCCGGTGACACCCTCCGCCCGGGCCACCGCGAGCGCGTGCGCGTAGCCCGCCATCGCCGTCCAGAAGATGTCGAGCAGGGCGACGTCGTAGGCGGCGGCCCGCCCGGCGTCCTCGCCCAGGTGGGTGTGGCTGCCGCCGAGCGCGGCCAGCACGGGCCGGTGCTTCCGGTACAGCTCCTCGGTGCCGCTGTACAGGAACACCGCGTCGTCCGTGCCGATGGCCGGGGTCGGCGTCATGATCGCGCCGTCCAGGTAGCGGACGCCGTGCCGCCCGGCCCACTCGGCCGTGTCCCGGGCGCGCTCGGGGGTGTCGGCGCTCAGGTTCACCACCGTACGGCCCTTGAGCGCGGCGGCGACGGGCTCCTGGCGCAGGACGGCGTCCGAGGCGTCGTAGTTCACCACGCAGACGACGGTCAGCGGCGAGGCGGCGACCGCCTCCTCGGCCGACGCCGCCACGGCCGCGCCGCGGCCGGCGAGGTCGCCGTCCCGGCCCGGGGTGCGGTTCCAGACGGTGGTGCGCAGCCCGGCGTCCAGGAACGCGCCGGCCAGCGCCCGGCCCATGGGACCGAGCCCGAGAACGGTGACGGCGGCGGCAGACTGGTCGGTGTGCATGGTCATTGGATGAACTCCCGTGATGTGATGAGAAATTGGTGCACGTGAGGCTCGTGCCGCACATGCCGCGGCGGCGGTTGACGGCCGAAGGCCGACGGAAGGGGTACGGCATGGCGCACCGGCGTCAGGACGCGAACGTCTGCGGAGTGGCCGCCGCGATCGCCGTGATCGAGGGCAGGTGGAAGACCACGCTGCTGTGGCTGCTGGAGTCCGGCCCGCGCCGCCCGGCCGAACTGCGGCGGCTGGTGCCCGGCCTCAGCGAGAAGGTGCTGACCCAGGCGCTGCGCGAGATGGAGGCGGACGGGCTGGTGGACCGGCGGGTGTACGACGTGCTTCCGCTGAAGACCGAGTACTCCCTCACCGGGTTCGGCCGTGATCTCGCCGAGGCTCTCTCTCCTCTCTCCGACTGGGGCTACCGGCGCATGGCCAGAGAGGCCGGCCCGGACGCCGCCGCCCGCGCGACCTCCTGACGTCCACCCGCCTCATCAGCTTCGGCGCGGGGGGCGCCGCTGCCAAGTACGCACAAAAAAGTGGGTGCGTGGGCCGAATGGCGCACTATTGCAAGCAGCTTGCTTGCAATAGTTAGCACGGTCGGGCATGGTGGAGGCATGGCCTCGCTCAACGTCGGCAATCTCGGTGAGTACCTGCGCGAGCAGCGGCGCAACGCGCAGCTGTCGTTGCGGCAGCTCGCCGATGCCGCGGGCGTGTCCAACCCGTACCTGAGTCAGATCGAGCGCGGGCTGCGCAAGCCGAGCGCGGAGGTGCTCCAGCAGGTCGCCAAGGCGCTGCGCATCTCCGCCGAGACGCTGTACGTCCGCGCGGGGATCCTCGACGCCGAGCGGGACCGGGACGACGTGGAGACCCGCGCGGTCATCCTCGCCGACCCCTCGTTGAACGAGGGACAGAAGCAGGTCCTGCTCCAGGTCTACGAGTCGTTCCGCAGGGAGAACGGGTTCGGGACCGACGCGGACGGCGAGGGCTCCGTCATACCGGGCCCGCCGACCGCCAAAGCACCACAAAACCCTCAGTAATACGTCATTCCGGAGGACCAGCACCATGGCCATCACCGACGACCTGCGCAAGACCCTCAGCGACCCCACCCCGCTCTACTTCGCCGCGGGCACCGCCGACCTGGCCTTCCAGCAGGCCAAGAAGGTGCCGGTGCTGGTGGAGCAGCTGCGCACCGAGGCGCCGGCGCGTATCGACGCCGTGCGCAACACCGACCCGAAGGCCGTCCAGGAGAAGGCGACCGCCCGCGTCAAGGAGACCCAGGGCAGCCTCCAGGCCAAGGCCAACGAGCTGTTCGGCAACCTCGACGCCGACTTCAAGAAGCTCGGCGAGACCGCTCAGGACCTCGCGCTGCGCTCGGTCGGCGTGGCCGCCGAGTACGCCGTCAAGGCCCGCGAGACCTACGAGAAGGTCGCCGAGCGCGGCGAGCACGCGGTGCGCACCTGGCGCGGCCAGGCCGCCGACGGCATCGAGGACATCGCCGAGGAGGTGGAGGAGCTGGCCGTCGCCGTCGAGCCGGCGAAGCCCAAGCCCGCCCCGTCCGAGCCCGTCCGCCTCACGGACGACAAGGCCGCCGCGGCGAAGAAGACCCCGGCTCCGCGCAAGGCCCCGGCCAAGAAGAGCCCCGCCGCCAAGAAGACGACCCCGCCCGCCAAGTAGGCGACGGACCGGTCACCGGGAGCGGGCCGGGCACCCTTGGGGTGTCCGGCCCGTTCTACGGGTACGGTGACCGCCTGCGGGTACGGTGACCGCGTAATGACGACCCGAGTCTGGTGGTGGACGTTGTGCTGATGCAGGGTTTCGCAGGCTTCATGTGGCTGCTGAGCATCGCCCTGATCCTTTTCAGCGGCTTCGCTTTGATCGACGCCGCCACGCGCCGCGAGGACGCCTACCGCGCGGCCGACAAGAAGACCAAGCCCTTCTGGCTGATCATCCTGGCACTCGCCTTCGTGGTGAACCTGATCTTCAACATCCTGTCGTTCCTGCCGATCATCGGCCTCATCGCGACCATCGTGTACATGGTCGACGTGCGGCCGGCGCTGCGCGGACTGCCGGGCGGCGGCCGCAGCAGCCGCCGCGGCTCCAGCAGCGACGGCCCCTACGGCCCGTACAACGGCGGCCGCTGACGGGCCTGAACGCCCCCACGGCGCGTGGTCACCGGGATCGGGCGGCTCAGGCCGTCCGGTCCAGCAGGACCACCGCCAGGTCGTCCGCCAGCTCGCCGCCGTTCAGCTCGCGGACCTCGTTGACGGTCGCCCGCAGCAACTGCTCGCCCTGAAGCCCCTCGGCGAACTGGCGGCGGACCATCTCCACCATGCCGTCCTGGCCCAGCCGCTCCCGGCCCTCGCCGATGTGGCCCTCGATCAGGCCGTCGGTGTAGAGCATCAGGCTCCACTCGGCACCCAGCTCAACCTGCATGCGCGGCCAGCGGGCGCCCGGCAGCAGACCCAGCGCCGGTCCGTTGTTGTCGTACGGCAGCAGCCGTGCGGGCCGGCCCGGGGCGGCGACCAGCGGGGACGGGTGCCCGGCCAGGCACAGGCCGGCCCGGCGGCCGTCCGGGGAGATGTCCACCGCGCACAGCGTCGCGAAGATCTCGTCGTCGGCGCGCTCGTGCTCCAGCACCTGCTGGAGGGTGCCGAGCAGCTCGTCGCCGCAGAGCCCCGCCAGCGTCAGCGCGCGCCACGCGATCCGCAGCTCCACGCCGAGCGCCGCCTCGTCCGGGCCGTGCCCGCAGACGTCGCCGATCATGGCGTGCACGGTGCCGTCGGGGGTGCGCACGACGTCGTAGAAGTCACCGCCGAGCAGCGCCCGGGAACGGCCCGGGCGGTAGCGGGCGGCGAAACGCAGCGAGGAGCCCGCGAGCAGCGGGGTCGGCAGCAGGCCGCGCTCGAGACGGCGGTTCTCCTGCGCCCGCAGCCGGCCCTCGGCCAGGCGCCGCTCCGCGAAGTCGGACCGCTTGCGCTCCACGGCGTAGCGGATAGCCCGGCTCAGCAGACGGCCGTCCAGCTCGTCGCGGAACAGGTAGTCCTGCGCGCCGACCGCCACGGCCTCCGCGCCGCGCTCGGCGTCGCTGGAGGAGGTGAGCGCGAGCACGGCGTGCCGGGGCGCCAGCTCCAGTACGTGCCTGAGCACCGCCAGCTCGTCGTGGCCCTCCCCGCTCCCGTCGCCGTCGGTGTCCGCGTTGGCGCGGGCCGGGGCAGGAGCCGACAGGGCGAGGTCCAGCAGGATGCAGTGGACGTCGTCGGTCAGCAGCCGCGCGGCCTCGGTGAGGTTGCGGGCGGTGCGGACGCGGATCGGCTTGCCGGTCTGGTCGATCAGGTCGGGCACGAGTGGCGAGCCGGCCGGATCGTCCTCGATCAGCAGCAGCGTCAGGTTCGTGGGGATGGTGCTCCCACGGCGGCTGGTGGGGCTCTCGCTCTTCTCCGTCGTGTTCTCTCGCTGACTGGTGGGGTTGTCGGCCGGGTTCGTCCCGGGCGGGGCCTGTTCCTTGGAAGGGCCGCTGTCCGGGGACGCGGCGGGCGCCTGACCACACTCCACGGCCGGGATCGCCCTCTGCCGCGGTACGGGTACGGGCATTGTCTTGGTTTCCTTCCCTCCCCCCGAGGGCATGGCGGGGCGAGGGACCTCGACCCACCGACGGGGACCATAACGGGTGACGGCGCCGCTGCGGAATGGTCCAGCACACGCCGGTCCGCCATCGGCCACTGTCATATGCCGCGTTATCGGCCGCAGTTGGACAGGTCGCCCCCCGACCGGGGATGACGAACGTCACGCGGGGGGTGCGCCGGGGCGTGCGGTGGGTCACGTGGCCCGCTTCACGTCCCCGGCGCTGGGCGCGTGGCACGCGTCACTGATCCGCTGTTGCCGGGTCCGGCCGGACCACCCCGAGGATCGGCATCGTGCCCGCTCCGGCGATCGTGATCGAGCGGCCCGGGCGCGGGGCGTGCACCATGGAGCCGTCGCCGACGTACATGCCGACGTGGCTGGCGTCGTCGAAGTAGATGATCAGGTCGCCGGGGCGCATGTCCTCGACGTCGACCCGCGTCAGCTGCCTCCACTGCTCCTGCGAGGTGCGCGGGATCGTCTGCCCGGCCGCGATCCAGGCCTGGGAGGTCAGGCCGGAGCAGTCGTAGGACTTGGGGCCCTCGGCGCCCCACTGGTACGGCTTGCCGATCTGGGCGGTGGCGTATTCGACCGCCTTGCGGCCCCGCTCGGTCGCCTCGCGGTCGAGGTCCTTGAGGATGCCGGAGTCGAGCCACGCGGTCTGGGCCTTGGCCTGGGCCTCCCGCTCCAGCTTGGCGAGGCGCTCCTTCTCCTCCTTCGCCAGCTCGGACTCCAGCTTCTCGGCCGCCGCGATCTGCTTCTCGATCTTCTTCTGGGCGGTGGCCTTGGCCTTGCGGTTCGCCTCCAGCTTCTTGAAGCGGGCGGAGGCGTCCGCCGCGTAGGTCTTCAGGTCCTCCTGCGCGCGGGACAACTCGCCGAGCAGGCCCTTGGTCGCCCGCTGCCCCTGGAGCACCCGGCCGCTGCCGTCCAGGAAGTCGCCCGGGTCGTCGCTGAGCATCAGCTTGGCCTCGTCGGGCAGGCCGCCGGTGCGGTACTGGGCGCGGGCCGCGGCCCCGGCGCGGTCCTTGAGGCGGTCCAGCTTCTCCTGGCCCTTGACGATCTTCTTGGCCAGCTCGACGATCTCGGCGTTCTGCTTCTCGGCCTTCTCCTCGGCGGCGTTGTACTCGTCCGTGGCCACGGCGGCCGCGCGGTAGAGCGAGTCGAGCTTCTTGCGCACGGCCTCCAGGTCCTTGGCGCGCCCGGGGTCCGGGGCGGGGGAGGCGCTGGGCGTGCCCCGTGACGGTGTGGGGCCGGGGTCCGCGAACGCGGTGCCCGGTGCCGCGAGCACGGTGACCGCGCAGACCACGGTCACGGCAGCGGTCATCAAGCCATGCTTCCCCGTACGCATCCGTCGCCCCCAAGCTGGTTAACCGTCAGTAACATAGCGCTCGGGGGATCGTGCCATGCCGGCGCGGAAAGCGACAGAGGCCGCGCTTCCCTCCTGCTTCCCCTCTTCTGCCGCGCCGTACGACGATTCCCCCCGGTGTGTGACGAACGCCGCACGGAGATCGTTCCCGCCGGGCCCGTGTCCCCGGCCCGACCGGCCCTCGCCGTCCGGCGGGTTCAGCCGCGCGGCGCCAACGCCTCCCAGCGCACCGTCACTTCGCCCTGGCGCCAGCGCGCCGGTCCGTCCGTCACCGGCCAGTCGGCCGTCAGGTCCCGCACCGCGCGCATCCAGCGCTGGCGGGCGCCGTAGGAGGCGTAGGGCGCGGCGGCGGCCCAGGCGCGGTCGAAGTCGCGCAGGAAGGCGTGCACGGGCTCGCCGGGGACGTTGCGGTGGATGAGCGCCTTCGGCAGCCGCTCGGCCAGGTCGGAGGGGCGGTCCAGGGAGCCGAGGCGGGTCGCGAGCGTGACCGTGCGCGGACCCTCGGGGCCCAGCGCCACCCACACGTGCCGGCGCCCGATCTCGTCGCAGGTGCCCTCGACCAGAAGCCCTCCGCGCGAGTGCTCGGAGGCCGGAGCGAGCCGCGCGCACAGCCGCCGCCAGACGGTGGCGACCTCGTCCTCGTCGTACTGGCGCAGCACGTTCGCCGCGCGGATCAGCGACGGGGCCGGGGAGACGGGCACCTCGAAGCCGCCGTGCCGGAAGACGAGCCCCGCGCGTGCGTACGGTTCGGCCGCCGCCACCCGGGCCGGGTCGATCTCGACGCCCACCACGCGCGCGTGCGGGGCGACGGTGCGCAGGCGGTGCAGCAGCTCGACGGCCGTCCAGGGGGCGGCGCCGTAGCCGAGGTCGACGGCGACGGGGTCGGCGGCGCGGCGCAGTTCGGCGCCGTGCGTGGCCGTGATCCAGCGGTCCATGCGGCGCAGGCGGTTCGGGTTGGTGGTCCCGCGCGTGACCGTGCCCAGGGGGCGGGGGGCGCGGGGAGGTGGCATGCGTACGAGGGTATGCGGCCGGGCGGGGGTGTGGTTCCGGGCGGCCGGGGGTTGACTGGCTAACGTCGTTAGCCTTACTGTTCGGGCAGGGCTAACGACGTTAGCTCGCTCGCTCCCCGGGAGGCACTCATGAGCACGGTCGCACCAGCACGCACCGCCCGCGCGGTCACCGCTCGCACCGTCGTCGGCCGCACCGCGTGGCTGCTGGGCGCCCTCTTCTGGTCGGTGTTCGCCGTCCTGGAGGCGGTCGATCACGGCTGGGTCGCGGGCCTGCTCGCCTTCGCCTTCTTCCTGGCGCCCGACCTGACGTTCCTCGTCGGCCTGTCCGACGCGCCCCGCATGGAGAAGGGGCGGCTGACGCCCCGCGCGGTGCCGTACTACAACGCCGCCCACCGCGCCCTGATCCCGCTCGCGCTCATGGTGCTCCACATCATGACGCCGGTGACCTGGGCGCCCGCGTTCGCGGCGCTGTGCGGGTGGCTCGCGCACATCTCGTACGATCGCGCCTTCGGTTACGGACTGCGCACCAAGGAGGGCTACCAGCGTGGCTGACCGCCTGTCCCCCCGGGCCCGGGAGATCGCCGCGGCCGCCCGCACGCTCCTGGAGGAGGCCGGGCCCGCCGCGCTCACCCTGCGGGCCGTCGCCGACCGCCTCGGCATCAAGGCCCCCTCCCTGTACAAGCACTTCCCCGACAAGGAGGCGGTCGAGACCGAGCTGATCGTCCAGGCGCTCACCGAGGCGGGCGAGGCCATGGAGACCGCGGAGGCGGAGGAACCCGGCTCGCCGGCGGCGCTGGCGGAGGCGTACCGGGCCTACGCGCTGGCCCACCCCCACCTGTACTGCCTGATGACCGAGCGCCCGCTGCCCCGCGCGTCCCTCCCGGCCGGCCTGGAGGACCGGGCCGCGGCGCCGCTGATGCGGGTCTGCGGCGGGGACCAGGACCTGGCCCGCTCGTTCTGGGCGTTCGCCCACGGGATGGTGGTACTCGAGATCCACGGCAGGTTTCCCGCCGACGCGGACCTGGGGGCGGCCTGGGCGCGGGGGGTCGGGGCGCTGCGTACGTAGGGCAGCGGGGTCCCGGGTGTAATCCGAGGCGTGGCACGCGCCCGGCGCTCGAACGGTTGAGCGACAGCCGGTAATGATTCGGCAAAGGCCGGGAAACCGGAAATGGAGCACGGCCGTCCGGTGTTCCACCCCCTTGGAGGGCGGCGTGTGTCCTCCGACCGGCATGCCCGCAGCGAGGAGGAATGGCTCGTGAGCCAGTACGTCAGCATGCTCGGGCGCCGCTCACCGGCGGCCTCCCCGCGGCTCCGGCTGCTGCGCAGGCCCCGCCGCGTCGCCATGCTCTCCGTGCACACCTCACCGCTCCACCAGCCCGGCACCGGCGACGCCGGCGGCATGAACGTGTACATCGTGGAGCTGGCGCAGCGCCTCGCCGCGATCAACATCGAGGTCGAGATCTTCACGCGCGCCACGGCCGGGGGACTCCCGCCGTCCGTCCAGCTCGCCCCCGGCGTCCTCGTCCGGCACGTCGACGCGGGCCCCTACGAGGGACTGGCCAAGGAGGAACTGCCCGCCCAGCTCTGCGCCTTCACCCACGGCGTCATGCAGGCATGGGCCGGACACCGCCCCGGCCACTACGACCTGGTCCACTCCCACTACTGGCTCTCCGGCCACGTCGGCTGGCTCGCCGCCCAGCGCTGGGGCGCCCCCCTCGTGCACGCCATGCACACCATGGCCAAGGTCAAGAACGCCAATCTGGCCGACGGCGACACCCCCGAACCGGCCGCCCGCGTCATCGGCGAGACCCAGATCGTCTCCGCCTCCGACCGCCTCATCGCCAACACCGCGGAGGAGGCCGACGAACTCGTCCGCCACTACGCCGCGGACCCCGCCAAGGTCGCCGTCGTCCACCCCGGCGTGAACCTCGACCGCTTCCGCCCCTTCCCCAAGGGCGCCGTCCCCGGCCCGGACCGCAGCGGCAACGCCCGCGCCGCCGCCCGCGCCCGCCTCGGCCTGCCCCAGGACGCGCTGATCCCGCTCTTCGCGGGCCGCATACAGCCCCTCAAGGCACCGGACGTACTGCTGCGCGCCGTCGCCGTGCTCCTCGACGAACGCCCCGAGCTGCGCTCCCGCATCGTCGTCCCCGTCGTCGGCGGCCCCAGCGGCAGCGGTCTCGCCAAGCCGGAGGGCCTGCAGAAGCTTGCCGCGCGGCTCGGCATCGCCGACGTCGTGCGCTTTAGGCCGCCCGTCGGGCAGGAGCAGCTCGCCGACTGGTTCCGGGCCGCGTCCGTGCTGGTCATGCCGTCGTACAGCGAGTCCTTCGGCCTGGTCGCCATAGAGGCCCAGGCGGCCGGCACGCCGGTGCTCGCCGCGTCGGTCGGCGGCCTGCCGGTCGCCGTGCGGGACGGGATCACCGGCCGTCTCGTGCAGGGCCACGACCCCGCCGCGTACGCGCGCGTACTGCGCGACTTCGCCGACAACCCGGAACTGACGCCGAAGATGGGTGACGCCGCGGCCCGGCACGCCCAGTCCTTCGGCTGGGAGAGCGCCGCCGCCGCCACGGCCGACGTCTACACGGCCGCGATCCAGTCCCACCGCCGTCGCGTACGCTCGCACCATGGCTGACGCGCGCGGGACGACGGCAGAGGTGATCGAGGGGGCGCTCAAGGACGCCGACGTCGAATGGGAGAGCCCGGAACCCGGCAACTACGTCGTCAAACTCCCGGGCACCCGCAAGCTGTCGACGACCGTCTCCCTCCTCCTGGGCCGCCACTCGCTCTCCCTCAACGCGTTCGTCATCCGCCACCCCGACGAGAACGAACCGGCCGTCCACCGCTGGCTGCTGGAGCGCAACCTCAAGCTCTACGGCGTCGGTTACGCCGTCGACCGCCTCGGCGACGTCTACGTCACCGCGAAACTCCCCCTGGCCGCCGTCACCGCCGACGAGATCGACCGGCTCCTCGGACAGGTCCTGGAGGCCGCCGACGGCGCCTTCAACACCCTGCTGGAGCTGGGCTTCGCGTCCGCCATCCGCAAGGAGTACGAGTGGCGCACCGCGCGCGGGGAGTCGACGCGGAACCTGGAGGCGTTCCAGCACCTGATCGAGCGCGGCGGCAAGTGACGCCGTCTCAGCGGGCGCCGCTCCCGCGGTAGCGCCCCGGGGTGACCCCCACCAGACGCTTGAAGTGCCGGGTCAGATGGGCCTGGTCGTAGAAGCCGGTGGCGCCGGACACGTCCGCCGGGGCCTGTCCCGCCAGCAGCAGCCGCCGGGCCCGGTCCACCCGCCGGGACATCAGGTACTGGTGCGGCGCGATGCCGTAGGCGCCGCTGAACGCCCGTACCAGGTGGGCCGGATGGGCCGGCACCAGCGCCGCCGCCTCCGCCAGCCCGATGCCCTCGACGACCCGTTCGTCCAGCAGCTCCCGCAGCCGCCGGGCGAGGCCGGGGTCCCGGCGCTCCACGCCCGCCTCGTGCCGGGGCACCAGGTGGGACCGCAGCCGCTCGCCGACGAATGTCAGCCGGCTCTCCGCCTCCAGCTCGTCGCCGGGCAGGGCGAGCGCGGTGTGCAGCTGCCCGACCCGGCGGCGCAGCAGCGGATCACGCAGGTCCGGGGCGTCGACGGCCGGCCCGATCAGCTCGTCGCCCAGCCGGGAGGCGTCCAGGTACAGGACCCGCTTGCGGAAGCCGTCCGGCGTCGCGGGTGAGCCGTTGTGCGGCACGTGCGGCGGCAGCAGCGACACCGTGTCGTGCGGGGTGCCGTGCTCGTGCCGGTCCAGGTCGTACCGCACGGCGCCGGCGTCGACGATCAGCAGCGTCCACGCGTCGTGCACGTGCATCGGGTAGGCGTACTCGGTGTAGTGGGCGTGGAAGACCTCGACGACGCCCGGGACGCGGGGTCGCCACGCGGACACGCTCCGCTGGTCGTTCCGCCGGCCGTCCATGCAAAAAACGTACAAGACCTGGCGGGGTGCGGGTCGGCAGTCTCACCGTATGAGCACGCACGATGCAGCCCCTGAGGCTCCCGAGGCCGAGGCCCCCGTCCGCTTCGACACCAAGATCGCCGTCCTGCTCCGCGAGGACCTGGAGACGTGGCAGCGCCTGAACGTCACGGCCTTCCTGGTCAGCGGCCTGGGCAAGGAGTTCCCCGAGGTGATCGGGGAGCCGTACGAGGACGCCGACGCCGTCGGCTACCTGCCGATGTTCCGCCAGCCGGTGCTGGTCTTCGAGGGCACGAAGGAGACGCTGACGAACGCCCACGCGCGCGTGCTGTCGCGCGCCCTGCCCCGCGCGCTCTTCACGTCCGACCTCTTCGCCACGGGCAACGACCGCGACAACCGCGCGGCGGTACGGGCCGTGCCCACGGCGGACCTGGACCTGGTGGGGCTCGCGGTGTACGGGCCGAAGAACGCGGTGGACAAGGTGCTGAAGGGGGCGCGGATGCATCCGTGAGGGCGGGCCTGCTGGGGCGCCCGGTGCCGGGTCAGGCGGTGCTGACCTCGGTCTCGGGCTTCGCGGGCGAAGGCGTGCCGGCCGTGGTCGTGGCCGCGGCCACCTCCGCCTCCTCCGTCGGCAGCCCCCGCATCAGCGCCCAGTACCCGGCCGCCGCCACCGTGCCGACGACGGCGCAGATGCCCCACAGCCACTCGGCGCCCCAGCGGTCGATGACGAAACCGGACATCAGCGGGGCGACGAGCGAGGCGACGGCCCAGGACATGGTGTACATGCCCTGGTAGCGGCCGCGCCCGTGCACCGGGGAGAGGCGGACGACGAGCCCGGTCTGCGTCGGCGCGTTGACGATCTCGGCGAGCGTCCACACGCACACGGTGAGCGCGAAGACGCCGACCGACCCGGCGAAGGCGGTGAGCCCGAAGCCGTACCCGGCCAGCAGGGACGAGGCGACGAGCAGCAGCCGCGGATCGCGGTGCTCGATGAACCGGGTGACGGGAATCTGGAGTACGACGATCAGGACGCCGTTGACGGCGATCGCCATGCCGAAGTCCGCGGGCGTGAACCCGGCCTCGCCCATGGCGACCGGCAGCCCCAGGTACCCCTGCTGGAAGATCACGGCGACCAGGAACGACAGCCCGACGACGCTCATGTACCGCCCGTCGCGCAGCACGGTCCCGAGCGAGACGGCCGCCTCGTTGCCGGAGGCGTCGGCGCCGCCCTGCGGCTGCGGCCGTGACTCGGGCAGCTTCACGAAGACGAGGACGGCGCAGACCAGGGTCATCCCCGCCTCGATCATGAATCCGGCGAGGTAGCTGACCTCGGCGATGAACCCGGCCGCCATCGAGGAGATCGCGAAGCCGAGGTTGATCGCCCAGTAGTTGAGCGAGAAGGCCCGGATACGGTCCTCGGGCCGCACGATGTCCGCCATCATCGCCTGCACGGCCGGCCGGGAGGCGTTGCTGGCCATGCCGACCACGAACGCGACGGCGGCGATGGCGGCGGGGTGGTGCACGAAGCCGAGCGCGGCGACGGACAGGGCGGTCGACGTCTGCGCGACCAGCAGCGTGGGCCGCCGCCCGAGCCGGTCGGTCATCACCCCGGCGCCCACCGAGGACACGACCCCGCCGAGCCCGTGCAGGGCGGCGACCAGGCCGGCGTACGAGGCGGAGTAGCCGCGGTCGATGGTCAGGTACAGCGCCATGAAGGTGGCGACGAAGGCACCGAGCCGGTTGACCAGGGTGCTGGTCCACAGCCACCAGAACTCGCGGGGGAGCCCGGAGACGGTCTCCCGTGCGGCACGTCTGAGACCGGCGACGGACATGGGACCCCCGTGGATGTGTAAGCGGCTGGAGCGGCACGCACAACTTACGAACTCGGGGTCGCCGGAGGCCACCGGATTAACACTTCCCGTCAACCGTCCGCCCACCGGGCGCCCCGCGCGGGTGTCCGGAGGGTTCGATTACGCTCGGAGCCATGGCCGACGCACCGTACAAGCTGATCCTCCTCCGCCACGGCGAGAGCGAGTGGAACGAGAAGAACCTGTTCACCGGCTGGGTGGACGTCAACCTCACCCCGAAGGGCGAGAAGGAGGCGACGCGCGGCGGCGAGCTGCTCAAGGACGCCGGCCTGCTGCCCGACGTGCTGCACACGTCCGTCCAGAAGCGCGCGATCCGCACGGCCCAGCTCGCGCTGGAGGCCGCCGACCGCCACTGGATCCCGGTCCACCGCCACTGGCGCCTCAACGAGCGCCACTACGGTGCCCTCCAGGGCAAGGACAAGGCGCAGACGCTCGCGGAGTTCGGCGAGGAGCAGTTCATGCTGTGGCGCCGCTCCTACGACACCCCGCCGCCCCCGCTGGACCGCGACGCCGAGTACTCCCAGTTCGACGACGCCCGCTACGCGACCCTCCCGCCGGAGCTGCGCCCGCAGACGGAGTGCCTGAAGGACGTCGTCGTCCGCATGCTCCCGTACTGGTTCGACGCGATCGTCCCCGACCTCCTCACCGGCCGCACGGTCCTGGTCGCCGCCCACGGCAACTCCCTGCGCGCCCTCGTCAAGCACCTCGACGGCATCTCGGACGCCGACATCGCGGGCCTGAACATCCCGACGGGCATCCCGCTGTCCTACGAACTCGACGCCGAGTTCAAGCCGCTGAACCCGGGCGGCACGTACCTGGACCCGGACGCGGCGGCGGCCGCGATCGAGGCGGTCAAGAACCAGGGCAAGAAGAAGTAGGCGTGCCGGAAGAAGCCCCCTACCTGCGGTTTTTCTGTCAGGAGGGGGCTCTTCTGTGTGCTTGGGCCGTCTCTGGGCCGTCGCGCTTAGATGCGGTGGAGTGTCAGTCGAACCGACACGAGAAAGGCCAGAGGGAGGACGGCGGCAGGTTCGGCGCCGACCCACAGCGCGAGCGCTGTCCCGCCAAGGCCGATGAGGCCCAGAGGCAGCTCACGAGGGATGAGGTCGATACGCAGTCCACGTCGTGGCACGATGGTCTTCTCCGTAGGGTGCATTACTTCTCCTATCTCACTGGTGGGTAAGCGTGCTGACGGGGCGAGGGGTCGCTCATGCCAGTGAGCGGCCCCTCTTCTTCTGTCGACGGCATGATGGACTTTAGCGGCCTATTGAGGAACGCAACAAACTCGCAGCTAAAACCGCCGAAGGGTCGTATGCTTCCAGCTTTAGAAGGTCGCCCGGTCGGTGCGGTGAGCAGCCTCCGAGTGTCTGAGCCGCCACCCACCTACGAAAAACCGTAGGTGCCTCGGCTGGACAGGAGCAGCCTGTTCGACCACGCCCCCCCACCGGCACCCCAGTGACTGAGAAGCACCAGGTGGGTGGACACCAAGGGCGCGTTGGCTGTAGTGATGTCGCGGAGAGCGACACAATCACGTGTGGTGATTCCAAATCTCAGCTTCGGAAAAGTTGCGGCGACACAATCACGTGTGGTGATTCCAAATCTCAGCTTCGGAAAAGTTGCGGCGACACAATCACGTGTGGTGATTCCAAATCTCAGCTTCGGAAAAGTTGCGGCGGCGACACAATCACGTGTGGCGAGGATCTGACATCTGTGAAGCGGTGCTTGCTTCACGCAAATCCGGCAACGATCGCCTTACGGGTGCGCTCCTGGCTGGACGGCATCAGGTGCGCGTACACGCGGAGCGTCAGGCCCGGATCCGAGTGGCCCAGGTACTCGGCTAGGGCCTTGATGTTCTCCCCCGCGTCCAGGAGCACCGAGGCGTAGAAGTGCCGTAGCGCGTGCATGCCGTTCTCGCGCGACTCGGCGTACGGTCGGCCCCGCACAGGCACGGGGATGACGCCGGCCGCGGCGAGCGCCGGTTTCCATGCCTCCTCGTTGAGTGACGTACGCCAGACGTGCCCGCCGCGTGGCCCGGTGAAGATGAGCCGCTTGGTCACCGGAGGACCGTCGGCCACCTTCCACGGCAAGGTGATCTCGACCGGCGGGAACCGCTTCATGTGCTCCCGAAGCGCGTCGGCAACAGGGCCGGGAAGCGGCACGTCCCGCAGCTTGCCGCCCTTCGGCGGCGCGAACACGGCCTTGCTGCGACTCAGCTTCAGTTGCTGGACCACGTGAAGCGTGTCCGAGTCGAAGCCGATGGCGTCGACAGCCACGCCCAGAATCTCGCCCTGGCGGAGCCCACAGCCGCCGCCCAGGTCGACCATGGCTTGGTAGCGCTCGGGCATGGCTGCCCGGACGGCGAAGACCCGCTCGGGCGTCCAGGGCACAACGCGCTTGTTGTCGACGGTCGGCGGTCGGACGGACCGGGCGGCACACGGGTTGCGGGCAAGGTGGCCGTCATCCACGGCCGCGCTGAGCGCCGCGCGCACGTTGGAGTAGATCGTCCGGGCGTACGACCCCCGGACGCCGTTCTCCTGCAACTGCCGCACCCAGTCCCGGATGTGCGCCGGCTGGAAGGAGCCGAGCGGACGTGAGCCGACGTAGGGGAAGGCGTGCAGCCGTAACTGCGACTCCATCGAAGCTTGGGTGTTCGGGTCGGCGCCCCGCGTGGTGACCCAGCTTTCGGCGTACTGCCGGAACGTGATCCGGGCGGCGCGCGGGTCGATGTACTGCCCGCGCGCCATGTCCGCCTCGATGTGCGCCAGCCACTGATCAGCGAGCCGCTTCTGACGGTCGGGGAAGCTCTTGGACTTCTCCGTACCGTCCGGGCCGACGTAGCGAGCGCGGTAGCGGAGGCCGGATCCATAGCGCTCGGTCTTGACCTTGCGCACCTTCCCGTCCGGGCCGGTCGCGGTCCGGTACCAGCGGTCCTGGATGTGCCCGGCCATCAGGCGGCAGCCCCTTGCCGCAGGGACTCGACCCAGGCCTGGACGTCCGCAGGGTCGTAGCGCAGGTGTCGGCCGACGCGGAAGCCAGGAGGACCGGTGCGCTTGCGGCGCCACTGGTAGGCGGTCTCGACGCTGGGTAGCTTGAACATCGCCACCAGGTCGTCAGGAGTCAGGTACCGAGACGGCAGACGAGGCGGCTCGGAGGGCGCTTCCATGACGGTGAGGCGACGACTACCCATGGGTGGGCTCTCCTTCCGTGCCGGGGGCAGGTTCGAGTGACGTGGCAAGCCAGGCTTCGGCGTGGGAGAGGCCGGTCCCGGCGAAGACCCAGTGGGCGAGGACGAGAGTGGTTTCTCCGTCCTGCGGGACGGGCGGAGCTGCTTGGGCACGCCGCCAGTCGGCGCGAGCGTCGCGGAGGGCGCCGAGGGTGGTCGAGTAGCGGCGGGACTTTGTGGAGAAGTGGCCGCGGAAGCCGAGCATGTGAGCCCAGGCCCGTAAGCGCAGTTCTGCCAGCTCGGGGCGAGCGCCCAGGGTCCATGCGGTGCGGATCACTGGCGGGCGTGCTGGGTGATGCGGGCCTGTGCCAGCTCGGCCAGGAAGCGGATGGGCCGGTCCAGGGTTCCCGTGGCCGTCTCGGCCCCCTTGGTTGCGTACTTGGCGATGTACGCGGCGACGGCCCGATCGGTCAGCGCCTGGCCGCCGTCGAAGTCGGCAGACCGGATCGTGCGGACGTCGAGCTGCCGTCCGAAGGTGAAGGTGTGGGGCCGCCCGTCGACCTCTGGACCCTCCACGCGAGCAGCGCCGGCAGCGACCTGGATGGCGTCGGTCATCAGCTCGGCCGTGGCCCAGATCGGAGGCGGCGATTCGCCACCGTCGGGGCCGTCAATGCGGATGACGGCATGGAAGTGGACCGCTCCGCGCTTCTGGTACTCGGCCACTTTCGCGAAGGAGACCCGGGCGTGGTCCCGGAAGGCCCGTTGGGTGAGCCCGGCGCGCTTGGCGACCTCTCGGCGGAGGTAGATCGAGAAGCGTCGCCAGAGGGCACCAGCGTGCGCGTTCCACAGCACGGCCGCTTCGTAGCCGTAGGTGTCGGCGTCGAGGGGCGTGCCCAGGACCACGGCGCCTTCGTCATGCCGGACGCCGCAGCGGCGGCGCCGACCGCCCGACGGGCGGTTGTGGACCGGGCCGAAGCTGGGCGCGGTGAAGGTGGCGAAGACGCGCGGATGCGTTGCGACCTGTTGAGGTGTGCCCTTGCCGCCGCGGAGTCCGGCGGTGATCAGGTGGTAGGTGTCGCGACGGTACGTCTCGGCGCAGGCCGCGCACCGGGTCGCACGACGGTTGTTGCAGCGGACGAGGAGTTGGCCGGCGGGCAGGGCCGAGGAGTCAAGGTGGTGCAGGACGCGGCCGATCTCGCCGGTTGTCCGGTCCACCGCGTGTTCGGTGCGGTGGCCGTCGCGGCGCACGGGGTGCGTGCAGCCGCCCAGGCCGGACAGCTGACGGGCTAGCTCGGGCATGGTTCCGAGGGACGCCAGCATGGAGATCTGGGAACCCGTAGGCTGATCGCATGACGCGGTTGATCGTCGCAGCAGGAGGAGGGGGCGACGCAGTCGCCGCCGCCATGCTTCACGCCACTCCCTACGGTGACGAGGACCAGGCGGTGATCCTTACCTACGCGTGGGACCGCCTCCTGATCGACCCCCTACCGGGCCCGCGGCGCCCCGCTGACTTCACCGGCCTAGAACGTCTCACGCCAGACGTCTGGTCCGTGCGGGCGCAGGCCCGCCCGATCGAACCCGCAGGCTCCACCCTCCCCAGACTCGCAGCGGAGCTCCCGGCCACCTTCGCACTGCTCGACCCACACCAGGGGGCCGTCGGCCTTACCCGACACCTCGAATCACTCGTTGACCACGTACAGCCGGCATCAATCGATCTCTTGGACGTGGGCGGAGACATCCTCGCGCAGGGCGACGAGCCGGCGCTGAAGAGCTCGCTGGCCGACGCGCTGACGCTGGCGGCTTGCTGCCAGTTGAACGAACCTGTGCGGCTCCTCGTAGCAGGGCCGGGTCTGGACGGCGAACTCCCGCCGGAGGCTATGACCGGCGCGCTGGGCCCCGTTGTCCACGCCCTCACTGCGGAGGACACGACCGCCGTTAGCACTGTCCTTGAGTGGCACCCGTCCGAAGCAACGGGCCTCCTCGCGGCGACGGCCCGAGGCGTACGCGGCACATGCGAAATCCGAGACGCGGGACTTCCCGTACTACTCACGGACGAGAGCCCGGCCGTGCACGAAGTCGACTTGGACGACGCTCTGAGCCGCAACCGGTTGGCCCGAGCCATCATGTCCACTATCGACCTGGAGGAAGCTGAGGCGTAAAGCCGCGAGGTCTGCGGGTACTCAGAGATCGACTATGAGCGCAACAAGGCCCTCTGGCTCGACGAGCAGCAGCCGACGAATCTGGACCCGGCCACGATCCGTCGGCAACTAGACCAGTTCGAGGCCGAAGCACGGACCCGCGGGGCCACCCACACAACGTTTCGCCGCGTCACCGAAGCCCTGAGTCTCCGTGGTGCACAGCGCGACGAGTTGCGTCAGCTCCTCATTGCCAGCCGCCCGAAGCAGTACGAGGCGCCGCTGTGGCGCATCGCAGACGAAGTGTCGAGTCCCAGCTGATGATTGACAGGTTGGCGTCGGGTGATGCTTGACGTCTTCCCTAGACGATCTTCCGGCGGTTGTGTTCGCCGGACTTGCGGACCACCACCTCCTTCCTGGTGACACGCGGGACGGTGGTGATCAGATCCTGGCCGTGGAAGACCCGGATCGATGTCTCGTCCAAGTGGACGGTGACGACCTGGTGGGCATAGCCGCGGCCGAGCTGGACGCGCTGTCCGGTGCGGACACGAGTCCGGCCGGTGCGACCGGTCCGTCAGCCCCGGCAAATCCGACTGCTTGTACTTGCGCACCCAGGAGTGCACCGACTGCCTCGACACCCCATACCGGGCGGCGACTTGAGTGACCGGAACCCCTGCGGCGACCTCCATCACCGCGTGATACCGCTGCGTCCGGGCGGCGTACCGCCATCAATGCTTCGAGATGACGGGCCTTGGAGGCGGGCTTTGAAGACTCCACCCACAAGCGGTTAGCGAATCCATACACTGAGTCAACCGCGACGCGGGGGAAAGGGGCGAGGTGAGGCGGAGATGAGTACCGAGATCGTACCGGTGGTGCAGCAGGCCTGGCCGTACCTCTCAGCAGCGCTGGCTGCATACGGGGGCGCGGTGCTGGTCAGGACGGAGAGTGCGGCGGTAGATGCCACGGCCAATGTCGGGCGCCGTATTTTGCATCTGCTGTGGCGCCGCCGCGACGAGCCAGAACAGGCTGCGTTCGAGGAGGCCGTGCAGGAGGCCGCAGCTGCCTTGGAGGACGAGGACGCTGCCGCTGCACTGCGCCAACAGATCAAGCGGGCGCTGCGGGAGGACGAATTGTTGCAACAGGTGACCGCCTTGCTACCCACTGTCGGGCCAGTGACCAACACCGCATCCGGGACACGGGCAGTCGCCGCCCAGCGCATCGACGTCGTGGTGACCGGTGATCACAACCAGGTCACCAAGTGAACGCAGCATCGCCATCGAGGGAGCCAGGGCAGACCGCCGCCTCGGGTGAACGGTCAATCGCTGGGCGGAGTATCAACATCGCAGTGACCGGCGACAACAACCAGGTTCACCAGGTGGTGTTGTCTGCTGCGGAGGTGCAGGCAGCCAAGGATATCCAGGTGCCGCTGGGCGCTGGCTATCTGCCAAGTCCGGCCCACGGCGTGTTCGTGGGCCGGAGCATGGAGTTGGAGCGACTGCGTGTGGCTCTAGCTCGGCAAGGTGAAGCAGCCGTTACCCAGGCCCAGGCCGTGCACGGCCTGGGCGGAATCGGCAAGAGTACCTTGGCCCTGCACTACGCCCATCGCTACCGTGGCAGTTACAGCCTGGTGTGGTGGATCACTGCCGCCTCTCCCGAACAGATCGACGCCTCCCTAGCAGCCCTGGCAGTCCGACTGCATCCACAGTGGGCGGCCACCGCTCAACCGGATCAGCGCACGAACTGGGCGATCACCTGGTTGCAGTGGCACCCTGATTGGCTGCTCGTCTACGACAACGTCGAAAAACCTGAGCACCTGCGCCCATACTTGGGCACTCTAAACGGCGGACATCACCTGGCCACCAGCCGTATAGCCGTCGGATGGCACAGCATTGCGCCTACCTTTCCTCTAGATGTCCTCGCTCCGGATGCCTCGGTTGAGCTGCTCTGCACTCTGGCCCTGGGCGGCCAGCCTCCTACAGACCAACAGCGGCAAGAAGCGGGAGACCTAGCCGCAGACCTGGGGTACCTGCCGTTGGCTCTAGAACAGGCTGGCGCGTACCTATACCAAACTGGCATTGATTTTGTCACCTACCGCCAACGGCTCGGGCTAATGCTAGACAGAGCCGCCGATGGCATCGATCCTGAGCGGACCATCGCCCGCATTTGGGACCTAACCCTGGAGGCCATCGCCGCCCGCAATGAGTTGGCAGTAACCATTCTGCATACCCTAGCCTGGATCGCCCCAGATCAGTGTACGCGTACCCTGCTAACACCCCTCACCCCTGACGCCATTGAGCTAGATGAGGCTCTGGGCATCCTGCGCGCTTATAGCATGGTTTATTTAAACCAGCAGACCGTGAGCGTTCATCGGCTTCTGCAGACCGTGCTGCGTCAACGCGTCATGATTCAATCTTGCGAAGACGAAGTGCCTTTTGGGCTCACAGAAGCTGAGTGGATTTTGACTGAAGCCGCAAATTCTTCAGAGTTCACCGAGGCCGTGAGTAACCCTACATGGGATTCCCTGGCTCCACACGTAGTAGCCCTCGCCGAAAATACGCCACCTAGCCACAAATCTGCAACCTTAATTTATCTCTTTTGTGATTTCGGTGACTATTTCCACGAATGCAAGCAGAATTCTCGCGCCATACCGCTTTGGGAAATCGTGCGAAATCGACTCACGCAAGAGATGGGCGAAGCCGATCCGGGCACCTTGACAGCCTGCAATAACCTCGCTGGTACTTACGTAGCTGCTGGGAAATTGGCTGACGCAATATCCATCTGGGAAAGCAGCAGGACTGCGTGTGAGCAAGTACTGGGGGAAGACCACCCCACTACTCTATCTGTCTACAACAACCTGGCATACGCTTACACGATGTGCGGAGATACGAATAAATCAATCCCACTTTATGAAGCTAGCCTTTCTCGGCGCGAGAGGGATTTGGGGAAGACGCATCGCGACACGCTGGCAGTGCGCAACAACCTCGCTTACGCTTACCAGGAGAGTGGCGATCTTCGCCGATCAGTCGCTCTTTATGAAGAGACGCTAAGGCAAACCGTGAAATCCCTGGGGCAATTCCACCCGGACACCTTGAACACGCGGAATAACCTCGCCGGCGCCTATGAAGCAATCGGCGACCGGAAGCGTGCCATCCCTCTTTATGAAGAAGTCGTCGCTCATGCCGATCGCGTACTGGGGGTCACCCACACGGATGCACTCATCGCTCGGACCAACCTAGCATGCGCGTACATGAAAGAGGGTGACGTTGCAACAGCACTTACAATGCTGCAAGAAGTGCTCGCCCTGGCCGTGAGATCGCTGGGCGAAGAAGACCCTTACACTCTCATAATTCAAAGCAATCTTGCATATGCGTATGGGGAGATCAGGGATCCGGAGCGGGCGATCTCCGTTTATGAAGATTACCTCGCCCAGGCAGAAAAAGTGTTAGGTAATTCTCACCCCCATGTCAAGCTAGCTCGAGAAGATCTTGCCGATCTCCGAAAGTCGACAGAGAGGTAAGTCCCCTACAGGCTTCAGGCGATCGCGGCTTCACAAGTTGAGGACTCAAGCGCGGTTAGTATGCGTCGGCCTTCGTGGTTTGTCTCGGTCGACAGCACTGGCAGCGTGGTTAAGGCCGGTGGGGGTGAAGCGAGACACACGCGCGCCTGACCGGTCGGCGCGCCCGCCATCGTGGCTGACTGTCGTCGGCTGAGGTTCGTGCCACAACCGTGCCAGATGCAGGGGTCAGCCACGGTCAACACCAGTGCTCCTGCGGTCGAGCACCCGCTCTCTTCCTAGGCCGGTGAAGCAGCAGTTCAGCCCGCAGATCACCCAGCCTCTCTCCTGCAGTGGTTGTCCACTCCGGTCACTGAGCCCACACACGCTGGAACTCTTCGGCCGGGATGGCTTCCAGCGGGTCTTCTTCCGGGGCGAGCGCCTGGTCTATCAGGAAGCCGTGCTCGTCCTCCAGGTGCTCCCAGCTGTACCGGTGGAGTCGGCCAGCCGGAGTCAGCTCGGCCTGCTTGATGGCGATCAACTCACCACGGTCGGAGACTGCCTCGAAGTACCACAAGCCGCCGTCCTCGTCGGCGTGGCGGAAGTGGTGTCGCAGGGTGGACCCCTCATCAAGGGATCGGAAGTACGCCACGCTCTTCGCCTTGATGCGCTCCAGGTCAACCACAGGAGCATCGTGCCAGCGAGCGCACGTGGTTGCACCGTTCTGACATCCATAGGTGACATCAACGACCCCGGACGCCAGCACTCCTGGGCGGTCCTGCACGGCCGGCGGGGTGAGGCGGCTCCCTGGCAGTGCCAAGGAGTATCGAACTCCTAAAGCGGGTGTCGCAGGCTCGAATTCTGGGAGCGCAGCGTGATCAACCCGCTGGCCTGTGATACTGCCGTGATCGAAGGCCGGGCCCAGTCTCACTGGGTCAGGCGCATGCTCACTCGCTCACCACATTGACATACTCACTGCAGTCTATCGGACCGCGTGGCGAGGTCCGATCAGGACCAGGGGGGTGTTGGCGTGCCGTCCGGATCCAGCCCATAGGGCCAGCGGTCTCTAAGATGCCCGCTAAGAAACTCCCCGTCTTCACCCGCGTCGGTGGCGTGCCGGTACAGGGATTCGGCGTCATCGTGGTCCCCGGCCTCTTCCTGCATCCGTGCCAATTCGACCAAGGGGCTGGCGTAGCCCGCGTCCGCGGCCCGCAGGGCGAGGGCTCGCGCGCTGTCGAGGTCGCCGGACTCCCGCCGTAACCGCGCCAGTTCAGCCAGGGCATATGCCTTACCGGCGCTGGCGGCGTGCCAGTAGAGGGCTTCAGCACTGGCGTGGTCCCCGGCCTCTTCCCGCATCTGCGCCAGCTTGAGCAGAGGCCTGGCGTAGCCCGCGTCGGCGGCCCGCAGCGCGAGGGCGCTTGCGACGTCATAGTCCCCGGACTCCGTCTGTATCGACACCAAATCGACCAAGATCTGATCCTCGCCTGCTGCGGCAGCCTCCCAGGCGTGGGGCTCGGCCACATCAAGATCACCGGATTTCGCAAGCAGCCTCAGGAGGCTCCAGACAACGGCAAGCCCGGACGCACTCCGGGTAAAGGCTTCGCGTTCGTCCTGAATCCCATGTTCCTCGCGAAGTGCCTGGGCGCTCTCGTAGTCCCCGGACATCTCCCGCATGGTTGCCAGATGGGCAAGGGCATAGGTGTCGCCGGCTTCGGTGGCTTGCCGGGCCAGTGTCTCGGCGCCGTCGTGGTCCCCAACCTTCTGTCGCATCAAAGCCAGGCTGGTCAAGCCGCGGACGTCACCACTGGCGAAGGCCTGTTGATATAAGGCTTCGGCGCTGTCATCGTCCCCAGACAGCTCCCTTGACCACCCGAATTCGATCAGGGCGCGAGCGTCGCCGATCCTGCCGGCCTGCCGAGCCAACTCCTCGGCAGCATTGTGATCCCCGGAGTTCTCGCGTATCCACGCCAGGCTGCAGAAAGCGTCTTTGCTGCCGGCGTCGGCAGCCCGATGATAGAGATAATGGGCCCACTGCAAGCGATGTCGGGACTGGGCTTCATCGGCAATTCTGCAGAGAATATCGGGGTCGGTGAGGTGGGTGTACGCAGCGTGCCAGAACGAGGCTGGCGGGCACTGGGCCTGGCGGGTGTTGCGGCCGTGCTGTTCGAGATAGTCGGCGAGTCGGAACATCGTCGCCGCTTCTGGGACACGGACAGTGGATCGCCTCGGGCTAGCAGGAGGCCGACGCTTCGGGCGATCGCCGGTGCGCCGCAGTGGCGCCTGCTTGCCATGCACAAGGCGAGTGAGGTCCGCAAACACCGATTGCGCCCAGTCCTCGGTGAGCTCGTCGAAGTCCTGATCACTGAGGTAGTCGACAGCTGCGTCAATGAGGAAGGCTTGCGGGAAATGCAGCTTCGCCCCGAGGCGGCGTGCGTCCATCGCCGCATTCAGCACGGCCTTGGCCGCCGCGGTGG
Source organism: Streptomyces sp. NPDC107500 (assembly GCF_055582785.1). Taxonomy (NCBI): domain Bacteria; kingdom Bacillati; phylum Actinomycetota; class Actinomycetes; order Kitasatosporales; family Streptomycetaceae; genus Streptomyces; species Streptomyces sp. NPDC107500. The sequence goes on along the minus strand of NZ_JBVJPF010000008.1, from coordinate 486,741 downwards.
CGTTCGCGTAGCGGTGCAGCAATTCGGGGGCGCCAGCAAGGTCCTGCGTGACCCGCCCGTTCGTGGCTCGAGTGAGGGCTTCGGCCAGCAGCCTGTCGCCGCCTTTGGCGAGGATGGATGCCATGCGCAGCGCTTCCTGGTCGAAGGCTTCTGGGACGGTTAGGGTCCGTCCAGCGAGCAGTTCCCGCGTTCGGCTGTGTGGATCTTCCTTGCCAGATGTTGGCGGGGTTGCGTACTCGTTGGCGAAGTTGGGCCAGAGGGTGCCCAAAACCAACACTGGTCCGCGTCCGGGTTGGGTGAGTAGGGCATGGATAGCAGCCGCGACTCGCTCGCCCATTCGGGGGTGGCCGAGGTAGTGCTGTGCCTCGTTGAGCCATACCACTGTGCGGGGCATTACATGTTCGAGACCGTCGAGTATGGCCTCGGCTCGTGTCGGGTCAAAGGGGTGCCACAACCGCCATCTCTCTTTAGCGAGTGGTTGGACGGCTTCCCAGCAAGACCTGGTTTTGCCAGTCGAGGACGATCCGACCAGGACCACCATCCGGCTTTGGCCCTGAGCGGCCTCCTGCACTATCTCTGCCAGGACGCGGTCATGGGCTCGGAACACGTAGCCGGGCATTACTCGCTCCCGCATGCCACCAATCGCGTGTCCGCGGACGGCCGGGCCGGCGGGGTGGACCTCCAAATCGTGAGGGTTCCACTCGCTAATCATCTTGCCCGGCCCCTGACCCTGTGCACGGACTGGGGCGCTGTCTCCGGCAGCGGTCCGCCGCAGGGCCAGCAGTTCGTTGTCCGGAAGGCGCAGTACGCGGGCCAGGGCTGCGACCGTCTCGGCCGAGGGTGGGATAGGGGCATCTGATTGAAAGGCCAGTTGCACGGTCGTGCGGCTCAATCCTGCCTGGGCAGCGAGTTGGGTCTTGGTCAGACGTACGCGGGCCAGCCCGTCGCTCAGTCTCTTGCGTAGCGCGATGAGCGCCGCGGCACGGTCCCGGTCCTCCTGCTCGTCCTGCACCTATCCAACCCCCGAGTTGGTGTGTTCGCCGGTGTTCATCATCGTCCGATCACGCCCTGGCGAACCTCTCTTCCGCGACCTTCGAGCACGTCAGCACCTCACCGACTGCAAGGAGCTTGTCGTGCCCGCTCTCGTCATTGTCCTGTTCACCGCTGCGCTGGTGGTTGTCCTCGCGCTGCTGGCCGCCGCAGGGACGGGCAAGCTCGCCCGCTTGGACGGTGCCACTTACCCGGCTGCTCTGACGCGAGCTGCCGCTGCGTTCACTGCGGTTCTCACTCTCGCGACTGCTCTGACAGGCACTCTCGTTGGAGTCTTCTCCTGCGCTGATTAACGATGGCAGGAGCAATCTTCAGTGATCAACGTTCCGGCTGACCCACGCGCATGGCACCTTGGCTCACGTGCACGGCAGAGGATAGCGATCGGGCGTCCGCTGTCGCGGCTTGCTCTGGTCGACAGCATGGCAGCGTGGCTGACACCGGGGAATGGTGCAGGGGGACAGACGCGCGCCCTGTCAGCCGGCTGCCCCGCCGCTGTGGCTGACTGTCTTCGGCTGAGGCCCACGCATGGTTCTTGACCTCTGCACGAGGGTAGTGACGGCGACGTGAGCGAAGACAATAAGGAAGACCTACGAAGCCTCGTCAACGCCTTGGACGTCGGCATCCGCGAAGCGCATTACCAAGCCGCGCACGACGCAGCCGCGAACATCTGCTCCGGCGTCTTCAGCACGATCCCGGTCGACCTCCACGACGTCATACACGAGGCGGTCATGGCCGGGTACGCGACCGCGTTGAGCGACCTCGAGGAAGGCAAGCTGGACGACCAGGTGCGAGGGCGGGCCGACGTCATCGAGTAAGACTCTGTATCCCAGACCGTCTCAGTTTCCGTCTCATTCAGCTCCGTTCACGGCCGTTCAGACGAGGCCTAGACGCAGAGACGGGCCGCGATCGGGCCACCCATGAACCCAGGTGAACGGCCGCGTACGACGCCCACCGCCCCACCAACAGACTTGGAAAGCGTGCACGTCAGGGTGGTGTCGGAGCTTCACGAAGTCCCGGACCGACGTGGCTCGGGGGACCCCTTCTGAGCCACCCCCTTGATCGCGCTCCGTAGAACGGCAGCAGACCGACCCAACGCTTCGTAGGGTACGGGCGAGCGCTGACAACGCCGCTGCACCACAAACGCACCAGATCGAGCGGGTCTGGTGCAAGTTCGGGTGACAGGTTCGGTCACGCGGCCTGCAGGGCCAGCGTGGTCATGACGGTCTCGAATTCGATGGGGGTCAGCCGGCCGAGTGAGGCTTGTCTGCGGCGTCGGTGGTAGGTCCGCTCGATCCAGGTCACGATCGCGGTCCGGAGTTCTGCGCGGGTGGCCCAGACACGGCGGTCGAGGACGTTCTTATGCAGCAGGCTGAAGAAGGACTCCATGGCCGCGTTGTCGCCGGCGGCTCCGACTCTCCCTATCGATCCGGCCATCCGGTGCCGGTCGAGGGCCCGGACGAACTTCCGGGAGCGGAACTGCGATCCGCGGTCGCTGTGCAGAATGCAGCCGTCGACGTCTCCACGCCGGGCCACGGCGTTGTCCAGGGCGGTCACGGCCAGGCGAGACTTCATCCGCTCGCCGATGGAGTAGCCCACGATCCTGTTGCTGAAGGCGTCTTTGATCGCACAGAGATAGAGCTTGCCGTCCCCGGTGGCGTGCTCGGTGATGTCGGCGAGCCACAGCCGGTTCGCACAGGCTGCGGTGAAGTCACGGCGGACCAGGTCGTCGTGCACCGGCGGGCCGGCGTTCCTGCCCTTGCCGCGCTTCTTGCCGAACGCGCTCCACCAGCGGTTGTCCCGGCAGATCCGCCATGCAGTCCGGTCCGCCATCACCTCTCCGGCGCCGCGCGCTTCGTCGGCCAGGAAGCGGTAGCCGAACTCCGGGTCGTCACGGTGCGCGTCGAACAGCGCGTTCGCGCGAAACGCCTCCTCCAGCACGGCATCGGTCACCGGCTGGTCCAGCCAGCGGTAGTAGGGCTGTCTGGCGAGCTTCAGCACCCGGCACGCAACCGTGACGGGCACCCCGTCCCCGGCCAGCTCCTTCACGAGCGGGTAGATCCTTTTCCCGGCAGATGCGCCTGCGACAGATAGGCCGCGGCCCGCCGCAGAACCTCGTTCTCCTGCTCCAGCAGCTTGATCCGCCGCCGAGCTTCCCGAAGCTCGGCGCTCTCCTGGCTGGTCGTCCCGGGCTTGCTCCCGTCGTCGATATCCGCGCGACGCATCCACTTCCACAACGTCATCGGATGCACCCCGAAGTCGGTGGCCACCTGCTCGACCGTCACACCCGGCCCGCGGTTCCTCGCGACCCGCACGACGTCCTTACGGAACTCTTCCGGATAAGGCTTGGGCACAGCGACATCCTTCCCACCCACCCACAGGGCAAGCCAGTTCAGATGTCACCCGATCGTGCGGCAGACCCGCCGCGTCCTCCCCGGCCATCGGTTGCCAGGCGACGAGCAGCGCGTCCGAGTCGGCCAGCTGCCAGATGTAGCGACCACCCCAGTGGCCGGACAGTAGACCGGCGCCGTGGCGGCGGTATTCGGCGAGGCGCTGTCTCAGACCGTCCCGTCCCGCGGCCTTGCCGATGTACACGACCGTCGCCCCGTCCACCCAGGCGGCGCTGAGTCTGTCGGCCGTGACGGACGGGTTGCGGCCTTTGAGGTGCCCGGCAGGGCTGGCGGTGAGGAACGACGGAGGCCGGGTGTCCCGGCGGATCACCACGTAGATTCCGTGACCGGTGGGACGTCGCTGTCGGGCAGCTCACGGAATGGCACGAATCCGCGGAAGCCGCGTTCGGCCAGGGTCTGCTGCGCCAGCGCTGATGTCGGGCTCATGTCGGCATGGTGCCAGGTGCATGTCGTCGCGGCTACGGGTGCGTGGACTCACTGATGGGGCGCTGACAGAGGTGCCTACCGGGGTTCGACGCAAAGCCAGTTGGCCCCCTTCTGGTGGAAGCCCCGCCATCGAGGACGTCTGTCCGCTGCTCTTTTTACGGGGGCCAGGCCTCGGCCATCACGAAGGTGACGGCCGTTCCTCCGAGGCGGCTGGGGCCGGAGTGCCAGGACGCGGCGATGGCGTCGACCAGGAGCAGCCCTCGCCCATGGGCGTCGCCTGCATCCGGCCGGCGGAGGCGTACGTTCGCCGGAAGGCCCGGGTTGTGCACCTCTACGCGCAGGGAGGTCCCGTCACGGAACCACTCGACCCGTACGAGCCACGCGTACTCCGTACTCCCGTAGAGAATCGCGTTGGTCACGAGTTCCGAGAGCATCAGCACGCAGTCGTCGATCGGGCAGCGTGGTTCGTATGCGGCGATGAACCTCCGGAACCAGCGACGGGCTCGGGGGACGGACTCCGGAGTCGGCGGCAATGCCATCATCCCGAGCCGTGGTGACTCTTCACAGGGATACCGATCGATCAAGAAGAACATCCGCACTCACTTCCCCCACTGTCATCGCCTTCATGACGGCCACGAGACCTCTCTAGACATCTCAGGATTGAGGCTGAAGCCACCTCTCTAGAGATGTCAAGCGAAGCGCTGGATTGTCATCCCGACGAGGCGCATACGACTACACGCAGCGAGCGCCCACCCAACCCGTGGCCTAAGGTGTCTAGAGAGGCGAGCGAGGAGGGTCCCGGGATGGCCAAGACCGACGACGACCGTCGGCCCAAGTACCAGCGCATCGCGGACTCCCTGCGCGAGGCGATCGAAGCGGGCGAGTACGGTCCCGGCGATCGGCTCCCGGGCGAGAACGACCTCATGGACACGTACGGCGTGGCCCGCATGACGGCTCGGCAGGCCCTGAGTGTCCTCCGGGACGAAGGCCTCGCCGAGGCCCGCAAGGGCGCCGGTGTCTTCGTCCGCGAGTTCCGCCCCATCCGACGTCGGGGCATCGACCGACTGGCCCGCGACCAGTGGGGGAATGGTCGCTCCGTCTGGTCGGCAGACGTCGAGGACCGCGCACTTGAGGTCGACCGGATCTCGGTGTCCGAGGAAGCGCCGCCGGAACGCGTCGGCGCGGTCCTGAATCTGGCCGACGAGGACTCGGCATGCGTGAGGCGCAGGCGCTTCGTCCTCGACGACAAGCCGGTCCTGCTCGCGACGAGCTACCTCCCCATGTCACTGGTTGCCGGATCCCGGATCACCGAGGAGGACACCGGACCGGGCGGGACGTACGCCAGGCTCGCCGAACTCGGCCACGAGCCGGTGCACTTCCGTGAAGAGGTCCGCTCACGCATGCCGTCGAAGGACGAGGCGGCCCAGTTGGAGATCTCCCCGGGTACTCCGGTCATCCTTGTCTGCCGTACCGCGTTCACGGACGACGGCCGCGCGGTCGAGGTCAACGAGATGACCCTGGACGCCGCTTCGTACATCCTGGAGTACGACTTCGACGCGTGAGCCCGTGCGGCCCTGGCGAGCCCCTCACCTGCGCGGGGGAGGGGCATTCGCATGCCTTGGTGCTCCCTGGGAATTGCAGGGCTTGGTAATCGGCGGGACGCTGGAAACGTCAGCCTTTCGGCGGCCGGATGGGCAATCGGCGGCCGGTGCTCCGACTGGACAGGCGGAGGCCGGGTGGGACGGCGGGGTGCCCTCGCCTCCTCCAAGGAGAACGTCATGCAGAGTGCAACGCTGGAAGCGATGCAGACCGCCCTGCGCGGGCCCGTCATCGGTCCGAAGGACGCTGAGTACTCCCAGGCCCGCAGGGTCTACAACGCGATGATCGACAGGCGTCCCGCCGCCATCGTGCCGTGCCGGGATGCCGCTGATGTCATGTCCGCGCTCACCTTTGTCCGTGACGCCGGACTGGAGGTCGCCGTCCGGGGTGGCGGACACAGCGGACCCGGCCTCTGTCTGGTGGACGGCGGCGTCACCATCGACCTCTCGCCGATGCGCGGAGTACGCGTCGACCTCGTCGCCAGGACCGCCCAGGCCGGCGGCGGAAGCCGGCTCAGCGACCTCGACCACGCCACCCACGCCTTCGGGCTGGCCACCCCCACCGGCATCATCTCGATGACCGGAGTCGGAGGGCTGACGCTCGGCGGCGGTCACGGCTACCTCACCCGCAAGTACGGCCTGACCGTGGACAACCTGCTGGCCGCAGACGTCGTGCTGGCCGACGGCAGCTTCGTCACCGCGAGTGAGAGCGAACATCCGGACCTGTTCTGGGCCCTGCGCGGTGGCGGCGGCAACTTCGGCATCGTGACCTCCTTCACCTACCGGCTCCACCCGGTGGACACGGTCGGAGGCGCGATCACCGTGTGGCCGGTCGATCGCACCCGCGAAGTGCTGGCGTGGTACCGCGACTTCCTCCCGCAGGCGCCCGAGGACGTGTACGGATTCTTCTCGCTCTTCGTCATCCCGCCCGGCCCACCGTTCCCCGAGGAGATCCACGGGCGGAAGATGTGCGGCGTCGTGTGGTGCTACACCGGTGATCCGAGCCGCTTCGAAGAGACGCTCACGGCCGTGCGGGAGCCCGGACCGCCGGCCTTCCACTTCGCGGCACCGATGCCCTACCCCGCGTTGCAGGGCATGCTCGACGACGTGATCCCCTCCGGGTACCAGTGGTACTGGCGCGGCGACTTCTTCGACCGCATCCCGGACGCCGCCATGGACGTACACCTCAAGTACGGCGAGAACCTCCCCACCCCGCTCTCGCTGATGCACCTCTACCCCGTCGACGGGGCCGCCCACCGGGTGGGCCCGGACGACACCGCGTGGAGCTACCGTGACGCCGTCTGGTCCGGCGTCCTGGCCGGCGTCGACCCCGACCCGGCCAACGCCGAGGCCATCAGGCAATGGTGCGTCGACTACTGGGAGGAGCTGCACCCGTACTCCATGGGCGGCTCGTACGTGAACTTCATGGGGACGGGCGAGGGCCAGGAGCGGGTCCGAGCCACCTATCGGGACCACTACGACCGGCTCGCACAGGTCAAGCGGACCTACGACCCGGACAACATCCTGCACGCCAACCAGAACATCAGGCCGGCCCAGCGGCAGTGACCACCGGGCCGTGCCGTTCGCGCGCCGGCACCAGCGAGGCGCAGGAGGCCGACCATGCCCAAGTACCTCATCCAGGCCACCTACACGCACGAGGGCACGAAGGGGCTGCTCAAGGAAGGCGCCAGCGGTCGTCGCGCCGCGGTCGAGCAGGTCGTCACCGGCCTCGGCGGGCGGGTCGAGGCCATGTACTTCGCCTTCGGGGAGAGCGACGTCGTGATCATCGTCGACTTCCCCGACCCGATCTCCATGGCCGCCGTCAGCCTCACCGTGAAGGCCAGCGGTGCCCTCCACACCCGGGCCACCCCCCTCCTCACCCTCGACGAGATCGACGAGGCCGCCCGCCGCCAGGTCGCCTTCCGCGCTCCCGGCGCCTGAACGCCCTGCGCCCCCGGGGCGCCGACGCTGGTCCTACAGGTCGGTCACGGGGTGCGGAGGAGCGTGTGGCATACCGGACTTCGGCGGTGGGGGAGACGGGTGTGCGCGCTCGTACTGGTCGTGCCAAGCGGCGATCGTGGCGACCAAGGCCATGGCTGCCACGAGCAACTGGACCGTTCCCGCGAACGGATGCGCCGAGCGCACGAAGAGCACGCCGATCACAAGCACGGTCACGGTGAACCCGCCGAAGAGGAGGATGGGAGCCCAGTCCATCGGGAGTGCCTTGGCCGGCTCGCCCGGAGGGCGCAAGCCGCTCAGGGCCGCGGTCAGCCCGAGCAGGAGCCCGATCGGGATTTCGACGAGCAGCAGTATCAGGCTTATGCAGCCTCCCGCGAACCCGTCCCCCTTCGTGTCCGAAGGCCGTTCGGTGCGGCCGCCTTCCCCCGGTGGGCGCGGTACGTGCGAACTCGGCTCGAATCGCATGGTCACACGCTCGCGCGTCCCGTCGCGCACCGCGCCACGGTTCACCACGCCGAGACCGAGTCGTGGCCGAGCCGAACCCCCGCCGGGCCGGTCCGCACCCCACCTGGAACCACTACGTCACGTTCCCACCCGCTCCACCAGCCGCACCGTCACCACATCCCCCTCCCCCTTCCCGATCGCCTTCCGCACCTCCGCCTTCACCGGCAGTTTGTGGGTGCCGTCGCCCAGGGCCATGAAGGAGCTCTGGAAGGGGTGGCCGTCGATCGTGCCGCGGACCTTCACCAGGCCGTGGGTGCCGAAGAATGCGGCCGACTCGGGCCAGACCACGTAGGTCCAGCCGCCTTTGGCGGGGCTCTTCCGCAGGGTCGCGGTGAATTGTGCGTCCATCGTCCGTACCGCCTGTTCGGGAGGTCTTCGTGCGTCCGTCGTCAGGGGTAGGACCGAGCCCGGCCACCGAACTCATCGGTGGCCGGGCGGATGGTGGCTACGCCGGTTCCACCGGGAGCCACAGCTCGCACGTCGCCGTGGTGAAGTCGTCCGTGCGGGACAGGACGGCCACGAGCGACGGGCCGGGGCGCAGGCGCCACGGGTTGGAGGGGAACCACTCGGTCGCCGTCGCCGCCCAGGCGGTCTGGAGGGCTTCCGGGTGGGGGCCCGAGGTGCGGAAGACCGCCCACATGCCCGCCGGGACCTCGATGGCGTCGAGGTCGTCGGGGGCCGGTGTGTCCCGGGTGACCGCGACACCGTGCAGGTAGGTCAGGTCGGTGCCCTCCGCGCTGTCGGGGGCGAGGTCGTCGCAGACCTGGAGGAGGCCCGCAGGGTCGGTGTCGCTCAGGGACTTCAGGCGGGCGTGCTCCTGCGGGGGGAGGGCCGCGATGTGCTCCTGGATGTGCGGGTTGACGCCCTCGTGGATGAGGGGGACGCGGGTCGCGTGTCCGATCAGGCGGAACGCGGGGCGGTCGGCGAAACGGGTGTCCATAGGAGTACTCCCTTCGACGGTCAGGCGGAACCTGAGCTGCGGTTGTGACTGAAGGGGGCCTCCGGCACGGCGTACCTCGCGCGGGGCGGCGCCGTGCACGGACCGGAACGCGCGCCCGAACGCCTCCGTCGAGCCGTATCCGTGGCGCACGGCGATGCTCAGCAGGTCGTCCTCGCCCCGTACGACGTCGGCGGCGGCGACCGTCATGCGGCGCCGGCGCACGTACTCCGACAGCGGCATGCCCGCCAGCGACGAGAACATCCGGCGCAGGTGGTACTCGGTCGTGCCGAGCGTTCCGGCCAGCGCGGGTACGTCCAGCTCCTCGGTGAGGTGCTCCTCGACGAGGTCGATGAGTCTGTTCAGTGCCGAGATCACGGGGCCTCCCTTCCTGCGTCAACCGTGGCAGGGGCGGCCCCGCGGCGCCCGATCGTTGTGGTCCGGTGCGATCGGGGGCCCGGCTCACGCGGGTACGGCGGGCTGGTCGGGCCACGTGAAGGCGTAGCGCGGGTCGCCGCCGCGGGCCAGGCGTACGAAGCGCAGGAGCTCGCGGACGATGCCCGCGTTGCCCATGGCCCAGCCGACGCGGGGTTCCAGCGTGCTCGGGGTGGCGCGGTGCTCGACGTTGGACCAGCGGGCGCCGTCCTCGTCCCGGGTCGCGTGTGCGGCCAGGTCCGTCGCGAGGAGGTGGGCGAAGCCGTCCGGGGCGTACGGGTCGAGCCGCTCGGCGATGCGGTCGCAGGCCAGGGCGAGGACGCCCGCGGTGCCGCAGCAGCGGCCGTTGTTGTCCCAGAAGCCGGGGCGCAGCCGCCGGGGCAGGCCGGAGTGGGTGACCGTGTGCCAGCAGCGGTCGGCGAGGGCGGACCAGGCGGGATCGCCGGTGACGTCCCGCAGCAGCCGGAAGGCCTGGGCGTCGCCGGCGGGGCCGTGGCACCAGCCGTAGCTGAAGGGCTCGATCAGGTCGGGGAGGAACTGGGGTGTGGAGTGGCGGACGAGGAAGCCGTCCGGGTCCTCCGGGCCCGCTTCGTCACGGGCCACGAAGTCCGCCGCACCGGCCAGCGCCAGCTCCGTCAGGTCCGCGCGGCCGGTGTCCGCGCCCACCCGGGCCAGCGCCAGGGCGATGCCGAGGCTGCCGTGGGAGACGTGGTGCAAGCGAGCCTCAGTGTCCGGGCGGTGGGCCCACTGGACGCCGTCGGGCGTGGGCTCCGCGGTGCGCAGGTACGGCTCCATGGCCAGGACGGCCAGGTCGGCGTCACCGGCGAGCAGGGCGCCGAGGCCGATGCCCGCGTTGCCGCCCATCAGCTCGAAGAGCGCGCCCCAGCGGGTCCCGTCGAAGCGGGTCCGCACCAGTTCCAGCGCGCGGTCGGCCGCCGTGCCGGACGCCTCGTCGCCGAGCTGCTCCCGCACGGTCCGCAGGACGAGCGCCAGTCCGGTGCGGCCGAAGTAGAGGGAGTCGTCCTCGATGTCGTCCACGGAGCGGGCGAGGGACCGGGCCGCGCGCAGGGCGGTGTCGGCGTACGCGTCGTCGCCGAAGTGGCGCCACGCCTCCAGGAGTACGGGGATGTTGCCGGCCGTACCGTTGTAGAGCATCGGCTCGGATTCGGCGTCCGAGGGGCGGTCGGGCCAGGTAAGGCCGCCTCCGGGCGCCTCCCGTGCCGCACCGATCAGCCATCGCAGCGCGTCCACCGCGAGTTCCTCGAGTTCGTCGACCGCCACGGCCGTGGCCCCAGGTGCCGTCATGGCGCCAGTCTCGCACCCTCCGACCGCCGACTACCGATCGTCGGAGGACGGCCTCGATACTGCCCCCAGGCCTGCCCTCGCGGCCCTGGTGCCCGTCCTCGATCCGGCGCTGGAATTCAGGTTCGTAGCAGCTATCGCGGGAGTGACGTGCGGGCGCAGAAGGGGCCGGGGCAGGTCGACAAGGCGGGCCTTGGGCAGGAGGCCGAAGCCCGGCGGGTGCCTCCGGTGGGCCGGCGGGCCGAGGGGCTGCTCGCGTTGGGGCACGCTGCGGGCAACGACGCGGTGGCTCGCGCGGTCGGAGAACAGCGGCACACCGGCGTCGCCCCGTCCCTCGCGGTGGTGCAGCGCGCACCCGCGGCGAGTGCGGCCGTGGACGCCGCGGATCCCGAGGTCCAGCACCTCCACGACTTCGCGAAAGAGGCACTCGCGTCGGCGGACAAGCTGATCGCTCAGGCCGAGTCGTTCCGTTGGTCGTTCAAATCCCTCGCAGACAAGCAGAAGCTCTGTGACGAGCTCGGAACCGTCCTGGACACGGCCGAGCACATGATCTACGGCCAGTTCCGTGGCGATCCCGCCGGGAAGGCCGACAACGCGAGGAACCGCGGGCTGAAGGCGCTGCTGGACGAGATCCAGCAGCGGCACTTCTCGTACGTCAGGATCCTGCGGAAGACCTCCGGGCTGCGGCCCGTCGGGATGGACCTCGCCGCGGGAGACACCGAGGGCGCCCAGAAACTCTCCGACACCTGGTCGCGGGTCGCGAGCGGGCGGGGGATCGCGACGTCGACGAAGCCGCTCCCTGCCGGAGACGACCCCAACCCGGCGGCCCTGGAGGGGTTCGACACCGAGATGCTCTCCAGTCACGCCCGGTTGCTCTCCAGGCAGCACGGCCGCGGCCTGGTGTCCGATCTGGCCTCGGACTCCGCTTCCACGAAGCCCACGGTGAAGGTCGTGCCGTATCACCCCGAGGTCGTCAAGATGATCGGGAAGACCGATCTCGCGGCGCAGGCGGACGCGGACGACCGACCGTCGGCTCTCGCGGAGAGCGCGCAGAAGCCCAACACCGGCTCCACCAGCACCGTTTCCGTGCCGCACAAGTTCAGGGACAGCGAGGTCGCCAAGGACGGCGAGTCCCATACCCCCGTCTTCGCGGTCTACGGGCATGAGCTGATCCACGCCCAGCACAACAAGCACGGCATCAACGTCGCGGACCTCGGCACCAGGGAGGACCAGGAGGAGGAGAAGGCGACCGTGTCCGGCACCGAGTCGTCGGCCAGGCTGCACCGGACGAAGAACCTCGGCATGGTCACGGAGGAGATGCTCAGAGATGAGCACAATCTCCCCCGGCGGGGCGGGTACACGTAGCCGAGTCGCGCCGGCCCGGCCGTGTTTCAGTTCGCCGTGCCGAGGTTGCCGCGGTGGCCCCGCAGGCCGTTCCAGACCGCACCCAGCGCCAGCGACTGGACCAGGGCCGCGAGCACGATGCCGCCGATGAAGAACCACGCGGGCGCGTCGCCGCCCCAGCCGCCCTCGCCGAGCCAGGCCACGAAGCCGAAGGCCGGGAAGGTGAACAGGGCGGGCCAGACCCAGATCAGGGACGCGTCCGGGCTGTCCGCGAACAGGGGCACCAACGCGGCCACGGCCATCGCGCCGCCGACCAGGGCGAGGTAGATCCCCGAGACGCGGTTGGCGACGGCGAGGCGGGCGAAGTTGCGTATCGGGCTGGTCTTCATGGGATCTCGATCTCCCCGGGTGTCGGGTGCGTCTACGTCTTCTTCCTGTTTCCAGGGTCGGACGCAGGCGGCTCCGGAGCCTGAGTACCCGTACTCAAGTCGAACGACGCGACACCCACGGGAAGCCTGGGGCGGCCGGCCACATCCCAGGCCGCCCCACGCACCATCGCAGTGCCGTCAGCCGCACTGGCAGGGATTGCCCGACTGGCAGCCGCAGCCGCACCCCGAGCCGCAGCCGCAGGCGGCGATCAGGGGCAGGGCGCGGATCTCGGTGGGCCGCTCGGTGCGGCGTTCCCGGGCGGGGTCGGGCTTCGTGCTGGGGGAATCGGCCATGGATCCTCCTGGAAGCTGCTGCCCGCCTCCGTCTGGAGGCCGGTGTCCGCCTCCATTGCACGCCCGGGGCGGCCGCCGTATCAACGGCGCATTGGGGCTTCGCCGCGCGCCCCGGTCCGTACGCCCCGCCCGTACGCTCCCGTGGGGGTCAGGCGCCCTCGACCTGCGTGGTCGGCTGGATGTCCGCCTGGAGGTCGTCCGCGTGCTCGCCGGTGACCAGGTAGACGACGCGCTTGGCGACCGCGACGGCGTGGTCGGCGTAGCGCTCGTAGTAGCGGCCCAGCAGCGTCACGTCGACGGCCGTCTCGATGCCGTGCTTCCAGCGGTCGTCCATCAGGTGCTGGAAGAGCGTGCGGTGCAGGAGGTCCATCGCGTCGTCGTCCTGCTCCAGCTGGAGGGCCAGGTCGACGTCCTTGGTGATGATCACCTCGGCGGCCTTCGCCATCAGGCGCTGCGCGAGCTGCCCCATCTCCAGGATGGTCGCGTGCAGGTCGTGCGGGACGGCGCGCTCCGGGTAGCGCAGCCGGGCGAGCTTGGCCACGTGCTGGGCCAGGTCGCCCGAGCGCTCCAGGTCGGCGGACATCCGCAGCGAGGTGACGACGATCCGCAGGTCAGTCGCCACCGGCTGCTGCCGGGCCAGCAGGGTTATCGCCCGGGCCTCCAGCTCGTGCTGGAGTTCGTCGACCCGCTGATCGCCCTCGATGACGGCCTCGGCCAGCTTCAGGTCGGAGTCGAGGATCGCGGTCGTGGCGCGTCCGATGGCCGACCCGACCAGCCGGGCCATCTCCACCAGACCGTCACCGATCGAATCAAGTTCCTCGTGGTACGCGTCCCGCATCAGGGTTCCCTCTCGTACGTCCGTTTAGGGGGCTCAAAGAACTGGCTCGCACATGGCTCGCACCGGCTCGCACCCCTCGCCGTGCCCCCACGCTTACACGTTCCGGCCTGTACGCGTCCGTTTCCGGCACCACAAATGAACCGTCACTGGCTCCAAGGTGAACTCTGGGCGACGAGTGTTCGAGGTCGCACCCCGATGGCTGGGGCGAGGACGTACGGCATGCCTAACCTGGAGACATGGACGTGAACGCGGCGGTCGCCGCAGTGGCAGCGATCGCCGGAGTACTCACCGGCGTCATCGCCGTGCTGGCGTTCCGCTGGAGCGAGCGCGACCAGAAACGCCCCACCCGCACCTCCCTGCACACGGACCCCGTCCTTCCACCCGGGGTGGACACCGTTCTGTCGGTGCTCCGCTCCTCCGCCGTCGTCCTCGACGAGGCCGACGGGGTGGTCAAGGCCAGCTCGGCGGCGTACGCCCTCGGCCTGGTCCGGGGCGGCAAGCTCGCCGTGGAGCCGATGCTCCAGATGGCCCGGGACACCCGGAGGGACGGGGAGATACGGCAGGTCGAGCTGGACCTGCCCAGGCGCGGGAACGGACGGGGCGAGGCCCTGGCCGTCTCCGCGCGCGTCGCGCCGCTCGGGTCCCGGCTGGTGCTCCTGCTGGTCGAGGACCTCACCGAGGCCCGCCGCATCGAGGCCGTACGGCGCGACTTCGTCGCCAACGTGAGTCATGAGCTGAAGACCCCGGTCGGGGCGCTCTCCCTGCTGTCCGAGGCCGTCATGGACGCCGCGGACGACCCGGAGGCCGTGGAACGGTTCGCCGGGCGGATGCAGATCGAGGCCACCCGGCTCACCAACCTGGTGCAGGAGCTCATCGACCTGTCCCGGGTGCAGAACGACGACCCCCTCGACGACGCCGAGCCCGTCCGGGTGGACGAGCTGGTCGCCGAGGCCATCGACCGCTGCCGGCAGGCGGCCGGCAGCAAGCAGATCACCATGGCCGCCGGAGGAACGGCGGATCTGCATGTACGCGGCAACCGCGGCCAGCTCGCCGCCGCGCTCGGCAACCTCGTCGAGAACGCCGTCAACTACTCGCCCGCCCGCACCCGCGTCGGCATAGCCGCCCGCCGCGTCAACGCCCCCGGCGGCGACCTGATCGAGATCGCCGTGACCGACCAGGGCATCGGCATCTCGGAGCGGGACAAGGAACGCGTCTTCGAACGCTTCTACCGCGTCGACCCGGCCCGCTCCCGGGCCACCGGAGGCACCGGTCTGGGTCTCGCCATCGTCAAACACGTGGTCGCCTCGCACGGCGGGGAGGTCACGGTGTGGAGTGCCGAAGGCCAGGGCTCCACCTTCACCCTGCGACTGCCGGAATCGGGCCTGTCCCGCGACCGAGCGGCGCGACGCCCGGACCACGCCGGACTCAGCGACGAGACCGACGACGCCGAACGGTCCCCCTCATCCCCCCAAACATCCCCGTACGAAACGCTTCCCGCCCCGGAGGTCCTTCCGTGACCCGTGTGCTCGTCGTCGAGGACGAGGAGTCCTTCTCCGACGCCCTGTCGTACATGCTCCGCAAGGAGGGCTTCGAGGTCGCCGTCGCGACCACCGGCCCCGACGGACTCGACGAGTTCGAGCGCAACGGCGCCGATCTCGTCCTCCTCGACCTGATGCTGCCCGGCCTGCCGGGCACCGAGGTCTGCCGCCAGCTGCGCGGCCGTTCGAACGTTCCCGTGATCATGGTGACCGCCAAGGACAGCGAGATCGACAAGGTTGTCGGGCTGGAGATAGGGGCCGACGACTACGTCACCAAGCCCTTCTCCTCCCGCGAGCTGGTCGCCCGCATCCGCGCCGTACTGCGCCGCCGCGGCGAGCCGGAGGAGGTCGCTCCCGCCGCGCTGGAGGCCGGCCCCGTCCGCATGGACGTCGACCGGCACGTGGTGACCGTGGGCGGCACCAAGATCGACCTGCCGCTCAAGGAGTTCGACCTGCTGGAGATGCTGCTGCGCAACGCCGGCCGCGTCCTCACCCGCATGCAGCTGATCGACCGGGTGTGGGGCGCCGACTACGTCGGCGACACCAAGACCCTCGACGTCCACGTCAAGCGGCTGCGCGCCAAGATCGAGCCCGACCCGGGCGCGCCGCGGTACCTCGTGACGGTGCGCGGGCTCGGGTACAAGTTCGAGCCGTAGACCGGACGCCGTCCCTCGGGACACGGCGAAGGGCGGGACCTCCCGGAGGTCCCGCCCTTCGTCCGTACGGTGCTCAGTGGCCGGCGTCGGTGCCCGTGCCGGTGTCCGTGCCCTGGGAGGTGCCGGAGGTCGCCGTTCCGGTCTCGCTCGCCGAGCCGGAGGGCTCGCCCGAGGCCTCGCCGGTGGGCTCGCCCGGGTTGCCCGAGTTCTCGCCGTCGGAGGGCTCCCCGGAGGCCCCCTCGGAGGGCTGTGCGGACGCGCCGGGCGTCGCCGGGACGTCGCTCGGGCCCCAGCCGGAGAAGTAGCTCTCGGCGGGCACGACGAAGGCGCGCAGGCTCACCTCACCGGCCTTGCTGAAGGTGAAGGTGATCTTCTGCGCGTTGCCGTCCTGGACCGCCTCACGGCTGCTGGGCAGGACGGCGGCGGCGTTGTCCTTGCCGCCGACGACCAGGGAGCCGCCGGCCGGGACGGTCAGGCCGCCCTTCTGGCCCTCGGCGGGCTTCAGCTCGGCGGTCTTGTCGGTGCCGGCCACGGTGATGGACTCGAGCGTCTGGTCCGACCTGCCGTTGTTGAACAGCGTGGCGGAGACCACCGCCGGGCCCGTCGACTCCAGGTCCGGCTGCGTGATGACGACGGCGTTTTGGATCTGGATGTCACCGACCGTCGTCGCGGCGTTGTCCGGCTTGATCTCCAGCGACTGGGCGTTGTGACCGGCACCGCACGCGGCGAGCGAGGCGATCGAGAACGCGATGGCGGCGGCGGCGAGGGCACCGCGTCGAAGGCTGCTGCTCACGGCGGCGGCAACTCCTTGGACTCGAGCGGGGTGGCGGCAACGGATAAAGCCGCCCTAAGTGACTGTCAGCGGCCTTAGGCTACCGAGCCGTTCCCGGGCCGCCGCACCCGACCCTCCCCGAAGGACCACGGGCTTCGCCCGGCAGGCGGCAGTCCCGGCCCTCTTCGGGGGCCGCTTTGCGGCTCGCACCCGTCCGCCATTCGTATAAGAGCCGGTCCGCCATACGGGTTGTCGATCGGTGCGCGAAATTTCGGTGAAGGAATGCGCGGAGCGCCGGAAATTGATCACCGAGGGCCCATCGGCGTGGCTCGTGATCAATTCCGGAATCGGCCGGAACCCCGGCACGGCCACCGAACGGAGTAGCGGAAGTCGCACGCCTGGAACCGGACATATCGGGATGTTCAGCCCGGTGGATGGCGCTCCGGTTGTGTGTGACGGGCCTGTTTCGCCCGGCCTGGAGAGCCGCTCCGACCTGCGAATTCTTTCTTCCGCTCGCCTCGCGCAGCACGTTCCTGTTGCTGTTGTCAAGCCCCGAGATATGCCCTGACCTGCGAAAACGCCATTCAGAACCCGCCGTTTCCGTGTTACCCTGGATAGCCACGGAAGGGGTACCTGTCACATGACGTTCAAGGTTGGCGACACCGTGGTCTATCCCCATCACGGGGCCGCGCTGATCGAGGCTATCGAAACTCGCCAGATCAAAGGCGTGGACAAGACCTACTTGGTGCTGAAGGTCGCTCAGGGCGACCTGACGGTACGTGTGCCAGCGGACAATGCGGAGTTCGTCGGCGTGCGTGATGTGGTTGGTCAGGACGGGCTGGACCGGGTCTTCGAGGTGCTGCGCGCGCCGTACGCCGAGGAGCCCACGAACTGGTCGCGTCGCTACAAGGCAAACCTGGAGAAGCTCGCCTCCGGCGACGTCATCAAGGTCGCGGAAGTCGTGCGCGATCTGTGGCGTCGTGAGCGCGAGCGCGGACTCTCCGCAGGTGAGAAGCGCATGCTCGCCAAGGCCCGCCAGATTCTGGTGAGCGAGCTGGCTCTCGCGGAGAACACCAACGAGGACAAGGCGGAGGCCCTGCTCGACGAGGTGCTCGCCTCCTGAGGCGAGGCGCGGACCGCCGCCCGCTCGGTTCAGCGCACTGAAATGCCGTGGTGCCCGATGACGTCTTTGCCGTCGCCGGGCGCTGCGGCATGTTCGTACCCGGATGTGAATTCGCGCATCCGCAGGTCCGGATGCCGATGATCCTCGTACGCTCCTCCCGGGAGGCTTTCCCCGGGTCCTGGTGTGCCGGGCCCGGACTGCTGACTCGACCAGGGTCACGGAAGGGTCCGGTCAAGGCGTCGCGCCCGGCACGGTGAGGCCATACCCAACTAGGTCGAGCACACAAACCTGACAGGAACCGATGTCTGACGATTCGCGTCCCTCGCCCGTCCCGCCGTCGGCCGACAGGGCCGCCGACGACCGTGCCAACGCCAGGACCGCGGCGGTCATTCCGGCCGCCGGCCGTGGCGTACGGCTCGGGCCGGGCGCCCCGAAAGCCCTCCGGGCGCTGGGCGGCACGCCCATGCTCATCCACGCGGTCCGGGCGATGGCCGCCTCCCGCGGGGTCTCCCTCGTGGTGGTCGTCGCCCCGCCCGACGGCGCGGCCGAGGTCAGGAGCCTGCTGGACGCGCACGCGCTGCCCGAGCGGACGGACTTCCTCGTCGTCCCCGGCGGCGAGACGCGCCAGGAGTCCGTACGGCTCGGACTGGACGCGCTGCCGCCCGAGTACGGCATCGTCCTCGTGCACGACGCGGCCCGGCCGCTGGTCCCCGTGGACACGGTGGACGCCGTGATCGAGGCGGTACGGGAGGGCGCGCCCGCCGTGGTGCCGGCCGTGCCGCTCGCCGACACCGTCAAGCAGGTCGAGCCCGCCGAGGTCCCCGGCGTGCCGGAGCCCGTGGTGGCGACGCCGGAGCGGGCGCTGCTGCGGGCGGTGCAGACGCCGCAGGGCTTCGACCGGGAGACGCTGGTGCGGGCCCACGCGACGGTGACCGACGACGTCACGGACGACGCGAGCATGGTCGAGCGGATGGGGCCGGCCGTGGTGGTCGTGCCGGGGCATGAGGAGGCGTTCAAGGTGACGCGGCCGCTGGATCTGGTCCTCGCGGAGGCGGTACTGGCGCGCAGGAGGCTCAACGATGGCTTCTGAGGCGGAGGCGCTGCCGGTGTTGCCGCAGGTGGGGATCGGTACGGACATCCACGCCTTCGAGGCGGGGCGGGAACTGTGGTGCGCCGGGCTGAAGTGGGAGGGCGAGGGGGACGGCCTGGCCGGGCACTCCGACGCGGACGTCGTCGCACACGCGGCGTGCAACGCGCTGTTCTCCGCGGCCGGGCTCGGGGACCTCGGGCAGCACTTCGGCACGGGGCGGCCGGAGTGGGCCGGGGCGTCCGGGGTGACGCTGCTGGCGGAGGCGGCGCGGATCGTGCGGGCGGCGGGGTTCCGGATCGGGAACGTCGCGGTGCAGGTGGTGGGGGCGCGGCCGAAGATCGGCAAGCGGCGGGACGAGGCGCAGAAGGTGCTGTCCGAGGTGGTGGGGGCGCCGGTGTCGGTGTCGGGGGCGACGACGGACGGGCTGGGGTTCCCCGGGCGGGGGGAAGGGCTGATGGCGGTGGCGACGGCGCTGGTCGTCCGGGTGGGCTGACGCACCGTGCGGGGCTCCGCCCCGCGCCCCGCCAGGGGCTCCGCCCCTGGACCCCGGCCTGTGCCCACCCACCACCCGACTCGGTCGGGCAAGAGGCTGGACTCGCCACGATCGTCCGAGTCGGTCGGGCAAGAGGCTGGACTCGCCACGATCGTCCGGCTCGGTCGGGCAAGAAGCGGGGTACCAACGTCGGCCGTGTGCCCGTGGCACTGCTCGGGGCCTACTACCCTGGACTCGTGACTATTCGGCTGTACGACACCAGCGCCCGGCAGATCCGTGACTTCGCCCCCCTCACGCCGGGCTGCGTCTCGATCTACCTGTGTGGTGCCACCGTGCAGGCGGCCCCGCACATCGGGCACATCCGGTCGGGGCTGAACTTCGACATCATGCGCCGCTGGTTCGCGTACCGCGGCTACGACGTCACGTTCATCCGCAACGTCACCGACATCGACGACAAGATCATCTGGAAGGCAGCCCAGCAGAACCGCCCCTGGTGGTCCATCGGGTACGAGAACGAGCGGGCGTTCAACGACGCCTACGACGCCCTCGGCTGCCTGCCGCCCACCTACGAGCCCCGCGCCACCGGGCACATCACCGAGATGGTCGAGATGATGCGCGGGCTCATCGTGCGCGGGCACGCCTACGAGGCCGAGGGCAACGTCTACTTCGACGTGCGGTCCCTGCCCGGGTACCTGTCGCTGTCCAACCAGGACCTCGACGACCTGCGCCAGCCCTCCGGCGAGGGCGAGACCGGCAAGCGGGACCCGCGGGACTTCGCCATGTGGAAGGCGGTCAAGCCCGGGGAGCCGAGCTGGGAGACGCCGTGGGGGCGTGGGCGGCCGGGGTGGCACCTGGAGTGCTCCGCCATGGCGCACAAGTACCTGGGCAGCGAGTTCGACATCCACGGCGGCGGGATCGACCTGATCTTCCCGCACCACGAGAACGAGATCGCCCAGGCCGAGGGCTTCGGCGACGCCTTCGCCCGGTACTGGGTGCACAACGCCTGGGTCACCATGAGCGGCGAGAAGATGTCGAAGTCGCTCGGCAACAGCGTGCTCGTCTCCGAGATGGTCAAGCAGTGGCGGCCGGTCGTGCTGCGGTACTACCTCGGCACCCCGCACTACCGCTCCACCATCGAGTACAGCGAGGAGTCCCTGCGCGAGGCCGAGTCGGCGTACGCGCGCATCGAGGGCTTCGTGCAGCGGGTCACCGAGCTGGCCGGGCAGACCGTCGAGCCGGCCGCCGAGGTGCCGCCCGCCTTCGCCGAGGCGATGGACGACGACCTGGGTGTCCCGCAGGCGCTCGCCATCGTGCACACCACCGTCCGGCAGGGCAACAGCGCGCTGGCCGCCGACGACAAGGACGCCGCCGTGGCGCGGCTCGCCGAGGTGCGGGCCATGCTCGGTGTCCTCGGTCTCGACCCGCTGGCCCCGCACTGGGCGGGGGAGCAGGAGCAGGGCGAGGACCTGCGGCACGTCGTCGACAGCCTCGTACGCCTGGTGCTCGACCAGCGGGAGGCCGCGCGGGGGCGGAAGGACTGGGCCACCGCGGACGCCATCCGCGACCAGCTCGGACAGTCCGGGCTGGTCATCGAGGACAGCCCGCAGGGGCCCCGCTGGAGTCTCGGGTCGCGCTGACCCGGCCGGTCGGCGAGGTCCGTCCCGTAGATCGATTGTGCCGCCCGGCCCTCCGGGCGGCACACTGCATAGAACACAAGCTTCACGCACACTCCCGTAGAGAGCGGAGACAGGTAACTCATGGCCGCGAACAACCGCCGCATGTCCGGCAAGAAGGGCGCGCAGGTCGGCAGCGGCGGCAAGCGGCGCCGGGGCCTGGAGGGCAAGGGGCCGACGCCTCCCGCCGAGATGCGCAAGGGGCACGCCAAGCAGCGCGCCGCCAACGCGAAGGCGCGCCGCGCCACGGGCCGGCCGCAGCAGCGGCGCGGTGGCGGCCGGTCGACGTCCGAACTCGTCGTCGGCCGCAACCCCGTCTACGAGGCCCTGCGCGAGGGCGTGCCCGCCTCGACGCTCTACGTCCAGCAGTTCATCGACAACGACGAGCGGGTGCGCGAGGCGCTCCAGCTCGCCGCCGAGCGCGGTGGCATCAACCTCATGGAGGCGCCGCGTCCCGAGCTGGACCGGATGACCAACGGACTCAACCACCAGGGTCTCGTCCTCCAGGTCCCGCCGTACGAGTACGCGCACCCCGAGGACCTCGTCGCCGCCGCCCACGACGAGGGCGCGGACCCGCTGATCGTCGCGCTCGACGGAGTGACCGACCCGCGCAACCTCGGAGCCGTCGTCCGCTCCGTCTCCGCCTTCGGCGGCCACGGCGTCGTCGTGCCCGAGCGGCGCGCGGCCGGGATGACGGCCGGTGCGTGGAAGACGTCCGCCGGTACGGCCGCGCGTACGCCGGTCGCCCGCGCCACCAACCTCACGCGCGCGCTGGAGTCGTACCAGAAGGCGGGGATCACGGTCGTGGGTCTCGCCGCCGACGGCGAGGCCGAACTCGGCGACCTGGAGGCCCTGGACGGGCCCGTGGTCATCGTGGTCGGCAGCGAGGGCAAGGGACTGTCCCGCCTGGTCGGCGAGACCTGTGACTTCCGCGTGCGGATCCCGATGCCGGGTGGCGCCGAGTCGCTCAACGCCGGTGTGGCAGCGGGGATCGTCCTGTACGAGGCGGCGCGGCGACGCCGCTGACGTCCGGTCGGCGCGGGGCACGGTGTCCCGCCGGTCGGAGGCCGGCGCAGCCGTGCGAAGCCGCGCAGCGCGCGAGTGCGGCAGAGAAGAGGGGCCGCCGGTGTGGCGGCGGGGATCGTGCTGTACGAGGCGGCGCGGCGACGCCGCTGACGCCGGTGATCGGTGCTTCGGGCGGGGGATGGGTGTTCGGGGCCGTCCCCCACACGGGGTGTTCCGGGTGGTCCGGGCTGGTTTGACGCGGTCCGGACAGATCCGGGCGGTCAAGGCAGTGTCCTAACGACACATCACTCGGTTAGATGAGTGTGGACACCAGAACACCCCGCACACCCACGGGGGACCGCTCGTCGGGATACGACGACGCTCCCGCGTTGAGCATGGTGAAGGTGCCGAGCGATCCGGCCCAGGTCATCGTCAACCACGCGAGCTTCCGCGTGCAGTTCGGTGCCTCCGCCCGGCGGACCCAGTCGCCGCGGATCGCACAGCACTTGAGCGCCACCCAGACCACCCCACGCATCCCCGCCGCCCCGGGCCGTCGCCGGGCCGTGGTGTGGAGCGGACGGTCCGACCCGGACGACACCGGCGCGCACCGGCTGCTCCAGGCGGTGCGGGCGGGAGCCGGGCACCACGTCGAGGACCCGGGGGCCGACGCCGGAGCCACCCAGGTCATCCCCAGGGTCGATCTCGGCGGGGGCCCCCTGGGCTACGACGACTACGACGGCTACGACGGAGGCCCCGCCACCGAGACCCTCGAAACCCCCCTCGTCGGCGCCCAGCGCGGCCCCGTCCCCGAGGGCACCCGGCTGCTGCCCGCCATGCGCACCGTCGGCAGCGCCTACGACGAACCCGCCTACGCCGCCCAGGACTTCGGCCACGGAGAGGGCGAAGACCACGAGGGCCACGACGGCTACGGCGACGACTCGGACGCGGACGAGCCGCGCGGCAGGCGCCGTTCCGACGACCCGGCGCGGCACGCGTACTTCCCCGGCCGCCGCATGAACCTCGGCGTCGTGCTGCTGCCGCTGCGCGTCTTCCTGGGCTTCATCTCGATCTACGCCGGCATGGGCAAGCTCTGCGACCCCGTCTACTTCGACGGCGGCGAACGCGGCTCCATGGTGAAGTGGCTCAACACCCTGCACCCCTGGGACGTCGCCGAGCCCCTGCGCCAGTTCGCCCTGGCGCACCCGGTCGGCGCCGGGCTCGTCATCGCCTTCCTCCAGGTGCTGGTGGGCGTCCTGACCGTGCTGGGCTGCTGGCAGCGCGTGGGCGCCGTCATCGGGGCGGGCCTGTCCGCCGCGCTCCTGGTCACCGTCAGCTGGAAGAGCGTCCCCGTCTACGACGCGCCCGACATCATCTACCTCGCCGCCTGGTCGCCGCTGATCATCGCCGGGGCGCCCGTCTACTCCGTGGACGGCAGACTCGCCGGCAGCGCCTGGCGCCGGCTCGGCCCGCGCGCCGACATCTGGGACCTGCGCCGCTACGTCCTGCGCCGCGGCGCCCTCGTCACCTTCCTGGTCGCCGGTGCGACCCTCCTGGTCGGCTCGCTGCTCGGCGGTGCCGTCCGGGACGCCGACCGCGTGGTCGTCCCCGGCCCCGGCGAGGCCCCGCGCAACGAACTGCCCGGCGCCCCGCTCCCGCAGGAGCCCGGCACGCGCGAGCCGAAGAGCCCGGAGGCCTCCGCCTCGCCCACCCAGGGCGCGACCAGCGGGGCCACCACCCCGTCCACGGGAGCCGCGACCACACCGGGAGCGACCCGGGAGAGCGGCACCACCGGCGGCGGCACGCCCAGCCGTTCCCAGGACACCGGCGGACAGGCCCCGCCGCGGCAGTCGTCCCCGGCGGGCCAGAACCAGGCGCCGACCACCTCGGCCGGACCGACCGCCGGGGGCACCTCGACCGGCTCCGGAGGCTCCGGCGGGACCACCGGCGGCTCCACCGGGGGCTCCGGAAGCGAGGAGGGCGGCGGCTCGTCCTCCACCGGCCAGCCGGGCGGACGCCTCGTGGGCGGCCTCCTGGGGTAGGACAGCGGCCGGAACGCGGCCCACGGGCCCGTGGACACGCCGAGGGGCCCCGCACATCACCGTGCGGGGCCCCTCGGCGTTCGCCCGTGGCGGGGGCGCTCAGCGGCCGCTCAGGGCCGCCAGCTCGCGGGCCGCCTCCGTCAGGTCCTTGGCGGTGTCGATCGCGCGCCAGTAGGAGCCCTGCGGGATCGGGAAGCCGGACAGCCGGCGCTCACGGGCCAGCCTGGGGAACGTGGTCCGCTCATGGTCGCCGCGCTCCGGGAGCATCGCGGCGAAGGCGGACGAGAAGACGTACACCCCGGCGTTGATCTCGAAGGTCGACGGCGGGGCCTCGATGAAGTCGGTGATGTGGCCGAAGCCGTCCGTCTGCACGGCGCCCCACGGCAGCCGCGGGCGGGCCAGGGCGAGGGTCGCGACGGCGTCCCGCTCGGCGTGGAAGTCGGCCATGTCGCGCAGCGAGAAGCGGGTCCAGATGTCGCCGTTGGTGGCGTACCAGGGCTGGTCCGGGTGCGGCAGGTGCGCGGCGGCGTACTTGAGGCCGCCGCCGCGGCCGAGGGGCTCGGTCTCGACGACCGTGGTGACGGAGAGCGGCAGGTCGGCGGTGTCCAGCCACTTCTGGAGCACCTCGGCCAGATGGCCGCAGGAGACCACGACGTCCGTCACGCCCTCGTCGGCGAGCCAGGCGAGCTGGTGGCCGATGATCGGAGTCCCCGTGCCCGGGATCTCGACCATCGGTTTGGGCCGGTCGTCGGTGTACGGGCGCAGCCGGGAACCCTGTCCGCCCGCCAGGACGACGGCTTGAACGGGGCGGCGGGACGCGGCGTTCGGATCGGTCATGCCCGAACTGTACGCGGCGCCCCACCGGCCCCCGAAGCCTCGTCAGCCGTGCGCGGCCAGCACGCCCGAGGCGAAGGCGGTGTCGCAGACGGGACGGGAGTACGACTGGGCACGCGTCGGCCCGTACACCTTGACCGCGGCGCGGCCGAGGGCGCGGGCGATGGACGCGCAGTGGCCGGCCAGCGACGGGCGTTCGTTCACCGCCTCCTGGAGGTGGGTGAGGGCGACGCCCGGGTCCTCCTCCTGGAGCTCGGTCAGCAGCCGGTCGCGCAGCACCTCGTGCGGCGCGCGGGCGACGGTCCGGGAGGAGGATGCCTTGGCCGAGGAGGCCTCCGACGCGGCGAGCACCGAGTCCGAGGGGTCCCCGGACCAGTTGACCCTGGTGACCGCGAGGGTCCCGGAGAGCACCAGGACGACGGGCAGGACGAAGGCGAGAGAGCGGCCGATCCGGTGGGCGGGGCCCCGGCCGCGTCGCGTCTGTCGGGTGGTGGAGTGCTTCACGGAGTGCTTCACGCGAGTGAGGGTAGCGCCCGGTAATGATTTGGCGACATTTAGTCACCCTTTCGGGGGATGAAGAGAAGCCCCGAAGTGGGTAGGGGGTTGACGCGCGGGGAGTGAAAAGTCCGTTCTGCCCGGGTGTTTGTCGACAACGGAAAGTGCCCCGCAGCAGGCCGCGGGGCACTTTTCGTCAACGCGGGTGAAAATCACCCGCGCGAGAACGTTCAGTCGGAGAGGCGCTCGCCCGTGGACGACGAGAACACGTGGGACTCGCCCGGCCGCGGCACCACGTGGACCGTCGCGCCCTTCTCCGGCACCGAGCGGCTGCTGACGCGGACCACGAGGTCCTTCGACTCGCCGCCGACGTCGACCGTGCCGTAGATGTAGCCGTCGGCGCCGGTCTCCTCCACGACGTTCACCGAGACGGCCATGCCGGCCGGAGCGTCCTCGGAGTCCTTCGTCAGGGTCTTGGCCGCGCCGCCGTTCAGCTCGACGACGTCGAAGTGCTCGGGGCGGACGCCGACGGTGACCGTGCGGTCGCCCTTGTCGGAGGCGGCCTTCAGGGCGTCGCGGTTGACCGGGACGACGCTGTTGCCGAACTTCACGCCGCCGTCGGTGATCGGGACCTCGACCAGGTTCATGGCCGGGGAGCCGATGAAGCCGGCGACGAACAGGTTCGCGGGCTTGTCGTACATGTTCCGCGGGGTGTCGACCTGCTGGAGCAGACCGTCCTTGAGGACCGCCACGCGGTCGCCCATCGTCATGGCCTCGACCTGGTCGTGGGTGACGTAGACGGTGGTGATGCCGAGACGGCGCTGGAGCGAGGCGATCTGGGTGCGGGTGGAGACGCGGAGCTTGGCGTCCAGGTTGGACAGCGGCTCGTCCATGAGGAACACCTGCGGCTCACGCACGATCGCGCGGCCCATCGCCACACGCTGGCGCTGACCGCCGGAGAGCGCCTTCGGCTTGCGGTCCAGGTACTCGGTGAGGTCGAGGATCTTCGCGGCCTCCTCGACCTTCTGCCGGATCTCCGCCTTGTTGACGCCGGCGATCTTGAGCGCGAAGCCCATGTTGTCGGCGACGGACATGTGCGGGTAGAGCGCGTAGTTCTGGAACACCATGGCGATGTCCCGGTCCTTCGGCGGCAGGTGCGTCACGTCGCGGTCGCCGATGCGGATGGCGCCGCCGTTGACGTCCTCGAGCCCCGCGAGCATGCGGAGCGAGGTGGACTTGCCACAACCGGAGGGGCCGACCAGGACGAGGAACTCGCCGTCCTCGATGGCGATGTCGAGACCGTCGACGGCGGGCTTGGTGGAACCCGGGTAGATGCGGGTCGCCTTGTCGAACGTAACTGTGGCCATGGTGAATGGGCCCCCTTCTACCGGCAGGAACGTGCCGGACGATCCGTTGTAGGAAGGTGGTGGTGTAGTCCACACGGGTGTAGCTGGCTCAGGACGGTACCCGGCGTTCACCTGGTCTGTCAGTACCTGTGGGCCTGTGAACTTCGCCGAAATTTTCGAATCCCACCGTTCACCGGGCTCTGTGTACAGTGGACCGACCCGCGCGCGCGTGCCGTCGCGCGAGTGCCTCCTTAGCTCAGCTGGTCAGAGCGCCGCTCTTGTAAAGCGAAGGTCGTCGGTTCGAATCCGACAGGGGGCTCGGAGAAGCAGCAGGCCGAAGGCCCCGACACCGCGCGGTGTCGGGGCCTTCGGCCTGCTGTGGGTCCCGCCGGGGGTCAGGAGCGGTTGGCGCTGGACCGGCCGAAGAACTCGATCTCCGCGATGGCGACCTGCTTGTCCGCGGAGGCCGCGTGGGCCGACTCGATGGTGAAGCGGACCTTGGTGACCTCGCCGACGCGGAACGGGCGTCGCTGGCCGCCCGCACCCTGGTCCAGGGTGAGGTCGCGGGTGGTGGTCGACCCGTCCTTCAGGGTGATCGTCGCCTTCACGCGGTGCGGGAGGGCGCTCTCCTTGTTCTTCTCGGCGCGGGTGGAGACGCCGGGCGTGATGATGACGTCCAGCAGGCGGGTGGGCTCGGTGAAGGTGGCCTCGAGCCATTCGCCCTTGCCGGACTGCGAGATGCCCGGACCCCACCAGGTGTTGCTGAGCTGGTCGATGACCAGCTCGGGCTTGTGGCCGGCGTAGGAGTGCGAGGCCGTGATCCGGTCCGGGGAGACCGGGGCGCGCTTGGCGAAGTGGTCGCGGGTGGCCTGGTAGCCGTCCGGGATGTACATGAAGCCGAGGACGGTCAGGGTCACGACCACGACGATGGTGATCCAGGTGCCGATGCGGTCGAAGACCCGGCGCAGGCGCGGCCGGTCGCCGGCCCAGGGGGTCTCGCGGCGGGTGCCGCCGAAGAGCCTGCGCCACCAGGGGGCGCGTACGGCGGCCTGGTCGCCGCCGGCGATCAGGGGCATGGCGCAGCGCGCGCAGTAGTGGCGGTCGGGGCGGTTGGGCGTGGAGCACCACGGGCACGGCGGGCCGTTGGCGATGTCCACGTGGCCGGGGGCGCGGACCTGGGGCCGGTCCGCGTCGGGGCGGCCGGGCAGGACGGGGGCGATGCCGGGGGGCGGCGCCGGAGCCTGCGCCTCCGGGTCGGCGACGGGGACGAGGAGGGAGCGGGCGCGGTCGGACATGGTGTCGGTGAGCGCGTTCGGTGCGGGCACCGGTGCCACCGGGGTGGTGGGGGCGGTCTCGTCCGTGTCGGGGGTGCGGGAGGGCGCCGGGGCCGAGGGGGAGGACGCGGTGGAGGCGGCCGGGGCGGCGTCCGCGTCGGCGGCCCTGCCGGCTCCCGCGGCACCCGCTGCCGCCGCACCCGCTCCTGCCGTGCCCGCTGCCGCCGCGCCGGTGTCCGGCGTGCCGGGGGCGGGCGCGCTCGCCGCGCGGCGCGGCTGCGGCACGGTCGGGCCGTCCTCCGCCTCGCCGGACGGCGCGTCGGCGCCGCCGGGGGCGGTCGCCGTGGCCTGGTGGCCGCCTCCGGCGGGGGCCGCGGGCGGTGCGGCGGCGTCCCGGCCGGCGGCCGAGGCGGTCGCGGGCTGCGCGGTGCGGGCGCCGGCCTGGTCCCAGCGGAGTACGGCGCCGCACGCGTCGCAGAAGGACTGGCCCGGTTCCGCGGGTGTCCCGCACTCGGCGCAGTTCTGCGTGGTCATCTCTCCGGGGTCCTTTCGGAGGCGGTCACTTCGACCGTGTAGGGCATGTGGGCGGGGCGGGCGGCGGCGACCAGGGTGTCCAGGCGATGGGTGTCGCCGGGTCTCGGTGCGGGCAGCCGGAGGGTGACGTGCAGGTGGGGGCGGGGAGCCCCGGGGAACGGGCCGAGGGGACGGGCGTTCCAGTCGGCGCCGCCGCTCTCGCTGATGTCCGGCTCCACGCCGAACGCGAGCCGCACGGCCTCGGACAGGCCCTGCCGGGTCCCCCGTACGCGGTGCAGCCGGGCGGCGGCGGCGACGGCCGCGCGCAGCATGGGCTCGGGTTCGGTGCCGTCGGTCTCGGCGCCGATCCAGCTGCCGAGCCACTGCGCGAAGTCGGCCGGCGTGAGGGCGGGGTCGAAGTAGGTGTCCAGGCAGTCCAGGACGTTGAGGATGGGCGCGAGGACGTCGTCGAGCCCGCCGACGAAGCGCAGCGCGAGGTCGTCGTCGGCGAAGACGGCCGGCAGCATCGTGGCGATGGGCAGCGAGGAGCCGAGTCCGTCGACGGAACCCCGGTGCGACACGGCGGCCGTCACGCGCCGTCCCCGATCACGCGGACCCGGTGGTCGAAGGAGAAGACCAGCGCGGGCGGTTGCAGGTCGATGCGGTCGGTGGGGTCGCCGCGCTTGCCGGTGAGCGGGTCGGCGGGGTGCAGGACGACCTCGTCGACGAGTTCGACGCCGGGCACGCGCTGGAGCACGGCGAAGACCTCGCCGGTCTGCACGGGCCGTCCGAAGGGCCAGCCCCTGCCGTCGGCGCCGCCGGTGAGCGGATCGAGGTGGCGGTAGAGGGCGTCGTGGGCCTGGCGGCGCACCCGGTCGGTGTCGACGCCGCGGAAGGCGTGCACCGTGGCGACGACGGTGACGCCCTGGTAGTAGGGCGGGCCGACGGCCAGGCGGGTGCCGATGAGGCGGCGTTCGTCGAGGTGGCGGGTGATGCGGCCGAGGAGGGCGTCGCCGGGGACGAGCTGCTCGAAGCGGAGCCGTCCGCCCGGGTCGGGCACGGCCTGCGGGACCACGAGGACCCGGACCGCGTAGGCGCCGTGGTCGCCCTCCTCGCCCTCCAGACAAGTGATGCGGGCGGTCTCGGGGGCTGCGCGGCGGGCGAGTTCCTCGTAGTCGCGCAGGGTCACGGCGCGCTCCTGGGCGCGCAGGGTGATCGGCGCCCGGAGCTTGGCCTCCTCGACGGTCTCGCCGTCGACGCCGCCGCGGGCGGCCTCGCGGTTGACGACCTCGGAGACGTACGGGATGGAGGTGCGCAGCACCTGTACGGCGCCGCGGGCCACGTTGCCGGCCCTGCCGCCGCCGGTGCGGTAGCGCAGGGCGCGGATGACGGCGCCCTTGGGAGCGACGCTGCCGTACTGGCGCAGCGTGCCGTCGGCCTCGCGCACGGCGGGGCCGAAGGCGATCTCGCCGGTGGCGGCGTCCAGGGTGATGTGGTGGTCGTCGGGGCGGGAGCCCGCGAAGTGCGGGACGACCTGCCAGTCCTGCCAGCCGTCGTCGTCGGCGGTCTGGAGGAGGACGGGCGGGTCGCCGGCGACGACGGGGAAGTGTTCGAGCCGCAGCCGCTGGCCGGGCAGGCCGGTGGACTCGCCGAGTGCCTCGTCGAGGATGGACTCGGCGTGCACGACGCCGGTGGTGCCGCCGATGGTGTACGCCTCGGCGGCGTGGATGGTCGGCGAGGTGGTGTAGAAGGGCTGGCCGGGCAGCGGGTCGGTGACCCGGCAGCGTATCCAGCCCGCCTCGTGGCCGCCGTTGCGGGACAGGACGTGCCCGCCGGGGATGTGCAGCACGATGTCGCCGGGGCGGTTGAGACCGCCGGTGCCGTCCCGGTCGACCTCGCAGGGCTGCCAGCCGTCCTCCGTCCAGGCCTCCCAGACCAGGGGCGGCTGCCGGGGGTCGACGCCGACACCGTCGACGCGGCTGTCGAGTTCCAGGGCGAGCGCGCAGTGCGGGGTGGCGGCGGTGAGGCCGATGAGCATGCAGTCGCCGGGGCGGGGGGCCTCGGCGAAGCACATCAGGTCCTTGCCCTCGGCGAGGTCCGTGGTCCGGTCGGTGACGGCCTCGCCCTGGTGCTGGACGGCGAGCCGGCTGAGCGAGCAGGGCACGACGGCCAGGTCGCCCTCGGTGGCGAACACGACCGCCTCGTCCCGCTCGGTGCGCAGGGTGGCGACCTCGGAGCCGACCGGCACCAGGATGGTGTCCTCCTGCGGCGCGGACAGCCAGAAGGTGACCTCCGTGCGGGCGGCGGACGGCGGGAAGAGCGTGATGCCGACCAGGTCGAGGAAGGCGAGGTGGTTCTTCTCCGGCACCCGGTTGAGGCGGTAGACGATCTGGTCGGCCATGTGGGCGACCGTCTCGACGAGGGTGACGCCGGGGTCGGAGACGTTGTGGTCGGTCCACTCCGGTGCGCGCTGCTGGATGTAGCGCTTGGCGTCGTCGACGAACTGCTGGAAGCGGCGGTCGTCGAGGTTCGGGGAGGGCAGGGACATCAGAGGCCGCTTTCGGGAGAGCCGGGAAGGCCGGCGGGGCCGGCCGGACTGTCGGGGAGATCCGGCTCGTCGTGGGAGGGGATGACGTAGAACGGGAAGACCAGGCTGCGCGGGTTGTTGGTGCCGCGGATCGAATAGCGCACGTCGATGTAGAGCACGCTCTGGTCGGTGCCGGTGGTGACCTCGACCTCGTGCACCTCGATGCGCGGCTCCCAGCGGTCCAGGCTGGTGTACACCTCGTGCTGGATGCGGCCGGCGGTCTGCTCGTTGACCGGCGCGAAGACGAGGTCGTGGATGGCGCAGCCGAACTCGGGGCGCATCGGCCGCTCGCCCGGGGCGGTGGCCAGGACCAGTTGCATGGCCTCCTCGATCTCCCGCTCCCCGCTGACCAGGGCGATGCCGCCGGTGGGCCCGATGCGCAGCGGGAACGACCAGCCGGAGCCGACGAACTGTTCGGCCATCAGAGGGCCTCCTGCCTTCCTCTTGCGGTGCGTCCGGTCATGCCGGGAGCGGGTACTTGATGGTGTTGACGAAGACGGCACCCATGAGGTCGACCTTGATCGCCTTGATGTTCACGTTGGCCACGGAGGTGACCGACACGAGTCCCGTGGCGGTGAGCGTCATGGCGCCGGTCGCGTTCATGAGCAGGGCCCCCATCGCGCTCACGTTGACCGTGCCGGCCATCGACTTGAGGTTGACCAGGCCCCGTCCCTGGAGGAGGAGCGGTCCGCCGCTCTTCACCGTCACCGAGCGGCGTCCCTCCAGGGTGAGGTCCATGCCCGCCTCCACCGACACCGAGCGGCTGCCGGTGATGCTGACCGAGCCCTTGCTGTCGACGGTGATCTCGGTCTTGGTGCGGTCCAGGTTGATGGTCAGCTTGTCGTTGCCGCTGGCGATCCGGACGCCCTGTTTGCGCATGCCGGTCCGCTGGCTGAGCAGGTCGACGCGGTTGCCCTGGCGGTCGGAGAGGGTGTGCCGGGTGGCCTGCTTCTTCAGACCGTCGTGCAGCGGTACGTCGTTGACCTTGGTCGGCAGGTCGCGGCCGTTGTAGAGCCCGCCGATCACGAAGGGGTGGTCCAGCGCCCCCCGGTCGAAGGCGACCAGCACCTCGTCGCCGACGTCCATCGGGAAGACGCCGCCGCCGCCCTTGCCGCCCAGCTGCACGCTGCGCGCCCAGTCGCTGACGTAGGTGTCGTCCAGCCACGGGAACTGGAGCTTGACCCTGCCCTGCTTGAGGGGGTCCTGCACGTCGGTGACGAGGGCGTTGGCGACGCTGGGCAGCCGCAGCGCGCTCGCGGGGTCCGCGGCACCGGCGCCGCCCGAGGCCAGCCCGTACAGGGAGCGCCACTGGCGTCCGCTGACCGTGACCCAGGACTGGTAGGGCTCGCTGTCGCCGAAGTGGTGGCGCACCGAGGTGACGGTGTACTTGCCCTCGAAGGGCTTGCCGACGTCGCTGAGCGCCACGGGCACGCCGGGCCGCAGGTCGGGGCTGCCCGTCACCGCGATCTCCAGCTCGGCGAAGGAGGACGTGACGTCGGCGGCGAGGGCCTGCGCCGCGTGCCGGACCTCGTCCTGCTTGTCGTAGGGGTTGGCGGTCTCGACGAGCTTGGCGGTCTTGAACTTGCCTGCCGCCTCGCCCGGCGTGGAGCCGATGCTGATGCCCGGGTCGGTGGTGGCGGGCGCGACCTCGGTGATCTTCTTCTTGGTGGTGACGTTCCAGCCCCGCGACTCGACCTTGCCGACCTGGTCGGCGGCGGTCACCGCGGCCCGCAGCCGCTTGATGTCGTGGCGGGCCTGGAGGACGAAGGCGCTCTTGTCGCCGTCCGTCTGCGGGGAGGGCGCACCGGCCGACGGGTTCGGCTTGACGAACCGGAACTTCCCCTTGGCGTCCACGGACATCACCATGTTGTTCTCGTCCGCGAGCCGGGACAGGAAGTCCCAGTCGGTGACGTTGGACTGGCTGATGAACCCGTAGGTGCCCTTCGTCGGCTGGATCCGGCCGATGGAGACGCCGTCCATGGCGGCGAGCTTGCGGGCGATGTCGGAGGCCTTCTGGTTGCGGTACGCGGCCACGCGGCGCTGGCGCACCATGCGGTGCCCGAAGTCGTAGCCGCGGATCACGGTGTAGCTGCCGGTGCCGTCGTAGTCGGCCTCCATCGCCGTGACCTCGCCGGTCAGCAGGGGCTTGCCGACGCCCTGGCCGTCGGCGACCGGGGTGATGACCACCCTGGTGCCGAACTTCACGCCCAGCTTGCCGAGGACCAGGTGGTCGGGGTCGCGGAAGGTGAGGCGGAAGGCCGCGGGCACGTTCATGCCCTGGTCGACCCAGCCGTCGACGAGCATCAGGGCGATGTCGTCGGGCAGTTTCGCCGCACCGATGCGCACCTGGACGATGCTGGAGAACGCGGGACGCACCATCAGTGAGGCACCTCCTCGGTGGCGGGCAGCATGAGTTCGGTGCCCGTCGGCAGGCGGGACGGGTCGTCGATGCCGTTGGCCTCGGCGATCGCGCGCCACGCGTTGGCACTGCCGTACTCCCGCCAGGCCAGCGACTGGAGGGAGTCGCCCGCGACGACCCGGTGCACGCGCTGGGCGGTGAGCGCGCCCGAGGTCGGGTTCTGCCCCTTGGTCGGGCCGGGGATCTCGACCAGGTGCACCTGGCAGGTGGCGCGGATGGGGATGCCGGAGGTGCCGAAGAGGGTGTACGACGCCTCGATGGAGGCGACGTACGCGGTGAACCGGGCCGTGGAGAACGACCCCCACTCGAAGACAACCCAGGGCGGCGACGGCTGGTCGGCGGCGAGGCTCTTGGCGGTCACCTCGCAGCACTTGAGCAGCGACTCGACCTTCTTCAGCACCGTGTTGCCGTTGGGCTTGGTGGAGGAGTCCAGGAAGATCTCCAGCGTCATCTCCCGCGGCTCGGCGCCCATGAACTGCGGCTTCGCGGCCTTGCGCACCGCCGCCGTCGGGGTCGCCTGCCACTGGGTCCGCTGGGTGAGCGACAGTTGGGCCGGGTTGAACTCGAAGCCGAAGGTCCGCATCAGCGCACCGGGCGTGGTGCTCGTGCCGGTGGGGGGCTCGTGGATGGCGAGGTTGGCGCGTACGAGGCTCTTGCCGGCGCCCTTGCTGCCTTTTGCCATGGGTCTTCCTCTCAGTCCCTCGGCGCCGTCAGTCGGTGAAGCCGTGGTGGGCTATCTCAAGGACCTCGTTGGCCACGGCCGGGTTGTTGGGGTCGAGGCTCGGGCCCTGCCAGCTGACGGGCAGTACGTCGATCAGCCCCCACCGGGCGACCAGCGACCCGTCCGCGCGCAGCGCCGAGATCTGCGCGGTGGGCCGGTTGATGCCGGTCTGCACGGAGGAGATCCACTTGGCGACCTTGGCGGTGTCCGGCGTGATGGGCCGGGTCAGCCGGATGTTGGAGAAGGACACGCGGGTGGGCAGCTGCCACACGAAGCCGTTGTTGCCGCCCTCCTGCCGCTGCTCGATCTCCACCTGGGACGACAGGCCCTCGCACCCGTTGAAGTAACCGAGGCTCTCGCCGTCGATGGCGAGGCTGAAGAAAACCGTGGAGCCCGGATCCTTGCGGGACATCGCGAGTGGGCCTTTCTGTCGGGTGTGCTGGGGAGGTCGCCGGTCAGCGGGGGTCGCGCAGTCTGCCGATCCGTTCACGGTCCATGCGCAGTTCGGTGCGCACGAGGCGGGTGACGCGGCCGATGATCCGGTTCACCAGCGCGTCGAGCTGGAACTCGGTGAGCTGGTTCGGGTCGAGCCCGCCCTCCGGGACGCTCGTGTATCCGGGCGGCGGCTCCGACGCCTCCGGACGCCGGGCGGAACCGGCCGACTGGGCGGGCGGGTCGTTCGGCGGGGGCGTGGGGCTGTAGGCCGGGGGCGGGTCGTCCGGCGGTGCCTGCTGTGACGATCCCTGGGTCCGGTTGAGCGGGAGGATCGCGGCGTGCGCGGCCGCGGCGGCGAGGGTGCGGGTGGTGCGGCCCCGGCTGAGGCCGAAGAGGCGCTGCACCGGGGGAGCGGAGGTGGTGTCCGTGGCCGGGGCCGGCTGCGGGGCGGGCGCGTGCAGCGGGGTGGCCGGGGCCGGCGGGGGAGGGGTCAGGGGTGCCACGGGGAGCGGCGTGGCGGTGGCGGTGGCCGCGGGCGCCGTGGGCCGGCGCAGCGGGACCGCCTTGGCGGGCACGGGGCGGCCGGCCGCGGCGCGCTGGACGGTCGGGCCGGCCGCGACGGGCAGCGACGGCGACGAGGGGGCGGGGGCGGCCGGTGCCGGGGCCGGGGACGAGGAGCCCGGGGAGGGGAGCGGGGAGGCGGTGGTCGGGAAGGGCGTCGGCGTCGGCGCGGCGACAATCGGCGCGGCCCCGGTCACGGCCGGAGGGGGCGTGGTGAACGTCGGCGCGGTCGTCGTGGTGACGGGCGCGGTCGTCGTGACGATGGGCGGCGCGAGCGGGGCGACGGCCCGCTGGACCGGCGGGTCCGTACGGCCGCCGGTGAGCGGGGCGTTCGAGGCCGGTGCCGGGGCCGGGGTGATCGGGGTGGTGTCCGAGGGCGGCGTGGTGAGGGGCGCGCCGAGGGAGGAGCGACGCGAGACGGGGACCGACGGAGAGGGAGCCGAAGGGCCCTGGGCCGCGGGGGGCGCGGGCGCCTGCGGGGCGGTGGAGGGGAGCGCGCCCGGGCGTACGGCATCGGCGGGCTTGGCCATGGTGGGGGCGCCGAGACCCGGACGGCGCGTGGTGGCGCTGCGCTGCACCGGGCGGGCGGTGGCCACCGGCGGGGTCGTCCCGGGCCGGGCCGGCGTCGCGGGGGCGGACGGGCCGGGCGATCCGGCCTGGCCGGTGGAACTCGTCGCGGAGCGCGGGCCCGGGGCCGACGCGGGCGCCGGGTCCCCGGCGGAAGTCTGCGGCTGCGGTGTCCCGAGGGCGCGCTGCACCGGGGGTTGCGTCGTGCCGGACGGTATCGACGTGTTCGTGGCGCGCTGGACCGGGGGGACGGCCTGGGAAGGCTGGGCGGGCTGTTCGGTTCTGGGTGCCGTGGGGCTGCCGGAGGCCGCCGCGCTCCGCTGGACGGGAGGCTGCTGGGCGCCGGTCGGGGTGCTGGGACGGGCGGCGGGCTCGGGCTGCCGGTTCGCGGGCGGGGGCGTCGGGGACGGCCGCTGGGCCGCGGTGGGCCCGTCGCCGGTGCCCGTCGGCCGTGCGGCGGCGGGTGTTGCCGTACTGCCTTTGCCGGGCGCGCGGTTGACGGGGCCCGCGGCACGCTGGACCGGTGGGGCGGGGGGCGCGGCGGCGGGTGCCGCGGGGGCGGGCCGGGTGACGGCTCGCTGGACCGGGGTGCCGCTCGGCGCGGTGCGCTCGGGTGCCGACGGCGTGCGGTCGGTGGCGCCGGAGGGGCGGTCCTGCGGGGCGGTGCTCCGCTGGGCCGGTGCCCCGGGCGCCGGGCCGCCGCTCGCCGGGGTCGATTCCGGTGAGGGGGACGCCGTGGGCGTGGGCGTGCCGCCGGTCCGGGGCGCGGGGTTGGCCGGGGCGGAGGAGGCGCGCTGTGCGGAGCCGCCGGTCGTAGCGCGGTCGGCGCGGGACGCGGGGGCGGAGCGGGAACCGGCGGAGGCGGGTGTGGCCGGGGGCACCGCTCGCTGCACCGGGAGGTCGCCGGCGCCGCTCGGTGCGCTGCCGGACCGGGGTACGGCCCGCTGCACCGGCGTGTGCGGCGCCGCGTCGGCGCCGGGGGCGGACGGGGCGTCCCCGCCGGGACGGGAAGCGCCGGAACCGGAGTTGGCGCGGGAGGGCGCCTCGGTGCGGGGGTGCTGCTCCGGCACCGCCCGCTGCACGGGGGAACCGGTCGTCGTGGGCTCCGGTGCGGCGGCGGACCGGCGCTCACCGGGGTCGGCGGCCCCGGCCGCACGGGCGGGGTCGGGACGGCCGGCCGGTGCCGGGCCGGACTGGGGCACGGCCCGCTGCACCGGCGCACCGGACACCGTGCCGCCGCCGGACCGCGAGGAGGCGCCCTGGGGCGAAGTGGCCGAAGAGGTCGGAGCGGCCGGAGAGGGCGAAGTGGCCGAAGAGGTCGGAGTGGCCGGAGGCGTCGGCGGTGTGGCGGCCGGTGCGGTCGGCGTACCGGCCGACGCGCCCTTGCCCGGCGCCGGGGCCGCCCGGTTCGGCCGAGGTGACGCGGCCCGCTGGACCGGCGTGCCGGAGGGGGCACCGCCGGTAGGCGCGGGGTTGGTCGGACTGCCCGAGGCCCGCGTCGCACGCCGCGCCGGAGGAGCGGGCGGGCGGTCCGGCGTACCGGAGGCCACGCCGTCGCCGGACGGCGAGGACGAGCCGCGCACCGGGGCGTTGGAGGCCGCGGAGTCGCCGGAAGAGGCGGGCGGACGGGGAACCGACCGCTGGACGGACGGGTTGGCCGGGGTGTCGGTCGCGGCCGGGCCCTGCTGCTGCGGGCGCACGGCGCGTTGCACCGGGGATGCCGGGGGCGCCACGGGCGGCGTGGCCGCGGCGTCGCCGCCGGAATCGCCGGGATCGGGGGCCGGGGCGGCGGAGCCGGCCGGTGCCGAGCCGGGTTCCGCTCGGTCGCCGGCACCGGACGAGGGTGCCGTTCCGGAGGACTTCGGCGGGGCGTCGGCGGTCCGGCGGGCCGAGGGCAGGGCGCGGCGCTGCACGGCCGGCGACCCGGACGGGGCCTTGGTCAGCGGTTGCCGCGGGCGCGGCGGCGCGGGCGGCACCGGTGTCACACGGACACCACGGGCCGCATGCGGCGAGGGGTTCACGGGTGCCGCGGACGACGTGGACGACGCGGACCCGGTCGAGCGCGACCGCTGGACCGGCGTGGCCGGGGCGGCGGGCGCGGGCGACGACGGGGCCGGTCCACCGCCGCGCGCACTCGGCGCGGCGGGAGCACCGCCCCTCGCGCCCGGACGCGCCGACGGACCGGGGGACGCCCCCGCGCGCGCACCCGGCACGGCGGGACCGGCCGACCGCGTCCCCGGCGCCTGAGCCGTGGAAGCCGTCGGTGCCGGGGTGTCCGCCGGTATCGCCCGCAGCGGGGCGACCGGCATGCGCTGCACCGGCGGTGCGGCGGACGGCGAGGCCGACGGCCGTGACCGCGAGGGGGGTTCGAGACCGGCCGCCGGGCGGGACGGCGTGCCGACCGCGCCGGACAGCATGCCGTCGCCCGACGCGGGGTCGAGGACCGCGGGGGACGGCGCCCCCGTGAACGACGGGTTCTGCCACGTCGGAAGGCGGCCGCCGAACCCGGCGTCCGCCACTCCCGTACGGGCCGTACCCGTCGCCCGCTGGATCGGCGGCAGGCCCGTCCAGGCGGCGACGGCCACGGGTGCGGGAGCGGGCGCGGGCGTGACACTCCCGCCCGTGCTGCTCCCGCCCGGGTCCGTACCCGGGTCGGTACCCGGGGGTTCGGGCGGGGGCGTGGTCCCGCCCCCGCCGACGCCGTCCCGACGGCCCCGCAGCCGGTCCAGGAATCCCACGATCAGCCCTCCGCCATGCCACGCGTCACGAGGGACGCGATCTGGTCCGTGTACCGGCGGCGGTCCTGGTGCTCCAGGTCCAGGATCGCCTCCAGGCCCCAGTGGAAGTGGTAGGCGACGTACGCGATCTCCTCATGCAGCCGGTCGGTCGCGTACGTCACGATTCCCCCAGGCGGCTCCCGCCGAGTTCCACCTCGAAGGGCTCCGAGCAGTGCGGGCACTCGACGGCCGCGCGGGTGTGCCCCTCCGCGTTGATCTGGCGGTAGAAGTCCTGGAGGAACGCCAGATCGGAGGCGAACATGTTCTCCACGATCCCGTCGTGCACCATCGACAGCGTGCCCAGCCGGGTGATGACCCGGCCGAGCAGCACCACCGACAGGTACGCCGGGTTCTCCTGCACGCGCACGTCGCGCAGCGGGATCAGCTCGTCCCGGGCCGTCGACAGGCGCATCACACCGTCCCGGTGGACCGTGCCCGACTCGTCGACGTACCCGCGCGGCAGCTCGAAGGGGAACTCGGTGCGCAACTGCTGCCGAGGCGCCGTCGCGGCCGGTGGCTCCGCGGGTGCGGCGGCGGGAGCCGAACGGGGGAAGTCCGCTCCCACCGCCGCGGTCTGAGGGGCCTCGGGGGCCGCAGGCGCCCCGCCGGCCGCACGCCGCATTATTCGACGACCAGTTCTTCGAACACGATGGTGACCGTCTCGGTCAGCGCGGAGGTGTCGCCCGCCTTCACCGTGCTCGCGTCGATCTTGCTGCACCAGGCGTTGCGGAGGTTGTACCGCTTCACCGGGTTGTCCTCGTAGTCCATGAGGATGATGGAGGCGTTCTTGCGCGCCGTGCTCATCCGGCCGTTCATGGAGTCGTTGATCCACTGGTTGAACGACGAGGACTGGGTCATACCGCGCACGACGGTGCACTGCCCGTCCTTCTTGTTGCCCGGCAGAACGGCCGTCTCCGCCTTGCCGGTGGCGCTGTTGTTCTGCGGGTACTTGATGACGTCCTGTTCCTGCGAGAGGCCGCTGACCTCGGCGAGGTACTCGACCATCACTCCGTCGATCTGGAGGCCGAAGTTGTTCGCTGTGAGGGAGTCACCCGGCATGAGTGCCATTGGTTCGCTGTCCTTCTAGGTGTCTGAGTGAAAGGAAGAGGCGGGCGGTGCGGAGGGGCTCAGGACGCGGGTCCTACTCCTCCAGCTCACCGCTGCCGCTCGAGAACTGGGCCAGCCGGAAGATCACGAACTCGGCGGGCTTGACCGGCGCGATGCCGATCTCGCAGATGACCCGGCCGAGGTCGACCGACTCCGGCGGGTTGGTCTCCTCGTCGCACTTGACGTAGTAGGCCTCTGCCGGGCTCTGGCCGAAGAGGGCACCGCTGCGCCACTCGTTGACCAGGAACGCGGACACGTTGCGGCGGATGCGGGCCCAGAGGTTGTGGTCGTTCGGCTCGAACACCACCCACTGGGTGCCGATCAGGATCGACTCCTCCAGGTAGTTGAAGTACCGGCGGATGTTCAGGTAGCGCCACGCCGGGTCGGAGGAGAGGGTGCGCGCACCCCAGACGCGGATGCCGCGGCCGGGGAAGGAGCGGATGCAGTTGACGCCGATCGGGTTGAGCAGGTCCTGCTCGCCGCGGGTGATCTGCAGCTCCAGGTCGACGGCGCCGCGCACGACCTCGTTGGCGGGCGCCTTGTGCACGCCGCGCTCGGAGTCGTTGCGGGCCCAGATGCCGGCGACGTGGCCGCTCGGCGGGACCAGGCGGGACTGGCCGGTCGCCGGGTCGAAGGACTTGATCCAGGGGTAGTACAGGGCGGCGTACTTGGAGTCGTAGCCGGCCGTCTCCTGGCGCCAGACGCGGATCTGACGGGCGTTCTGGCCGGGCGGCGGGTCGATGATGGCGACGCGGTCGCCCATCAGCTCGCAGTGGGCTATGAGACCGAGCTGGACGGCCTTGACGGACTCCAGGTCGATCGCGCCGCGCTGGTAGGCGGCCATCAGGTCGGGCACCGCGACCATGGAGATCTCGTCGATCGCCTCCAGGCCACCGAAGCCGGTGCGGTCCGAGGAGTCGCCGAGGTACTGGGCCGGGCCGGGGTGCGCGCTCTCGGCCTGCTCGACCGGGACGGCGGGGGCGGCGGACGGCGGCGCGGGCAGCGTCAGGGTCTGGTTCTCCGGACGGGCCAGCTGCGCGGACGGCGCGGCCTCGGTCACGGTGATGAGCTTGGAGCGCTCCTTGACCTGGGTGACGACGTAGGAGCGGTTGCCCTTCTTGGCGCTCACGTCGAAGGTCTCGACGGCCTTCTCGCCGTCCTTGACGATCAGCTTGAAGCGCTCGGCGGGGCCCTCGCCCTCGGGGTCGGCGACCTCGACGGTCAGCGGGCCGGTCTGGCCCTCGCCGGTGGCCGTCACGGCGAACGTGCCGAGCTGCTTGGGCTCGGCGGCGGGCAGTGCGGCCTTGGCGGCGCTGCCGGTGACGGCGGCGGGCGCGGCGGAACCGTCCGTGGCGTCGCCGGCCGCGTCCTCGGCCGAACCGCCGACGCGGACCACGTAGGCGGCGGAACCGCCGTTGTTGAAGAACCCGTAGACGGAGTGCGCGAGGTAGTACCCGCCGGTGAAGTCACCGAACGCCGCGACGTACTGCGTCCAGTTGGTCACCAGCGTGGGCTCGTTCAGCGGGCCGGACGGGGCGAGACCGACGAAGGCCGCCACCGAGGTGCCCACCCCCTCGATCGGGCGCGAGCCGCTGGCCACCTCCTCGACGTAGACGCCGGGCGACAGGTAGGACGGCATGCTCTGCTCTCCTCGGGGTACGAGACAGGACGCCCCCCAGCTTCACGCGCGCGTTGCCGCCGTCGAAACGTCCTCGGGGGCCGGTCCAGGGGCATGCCCGCTGCCCCCTCTCGTGCCCCTTGGGGCAGAGTCGTCGCCCTTCTCTGTGGAATGCGGCCATTTTTGCTTCAACATCTTGTGTTGAGTGTCAGTTGGCCAGGATGTCACCCCAGGTTCACGAGGAGGAGTTGTCCGTGCCGGACCGCTTGCACGAAACGCAGACCCCTCGCACGGACAAGGCAACGCCGGCCCGGAGCCTCCCTCGGCAGACGCAGCCTTCCATGGCCTCTTTGCAGGCCCAAGCGGGCAACAGGGCCGTGGCCGAGGTGGTCCAGCGCTCGGGCAGCGCGGACCTGCTGACCGGCCGCCCCCGGTCGAACTCCGCTCCGGCCGACCTGCGGGGTGCCGCCGCCTCACGGGAGCTGGCCGAACAGGAGGAGCAGCGTCGCCGGGTGGGAGCGGTGAGCGCGGAGGCGGCCGCGGCGGGTCGCCGGCGGCCGGAGGTGGCGGCCGAGCGGCGGCGCCGGGTGGGGGCGGTGGCGGCGCAGGCGGCGGCTGAGGGCCGCCGGCGGGAGGAAGTGACGGAGGCGCACCGGCAGGTGGGCGCGGAGGCGGCCGCGGCGGGTCGCCGGAGGCCCGAGGCGGCGGCCGAGCGGCGGCGGCGGACGGCGGCGAGGATGAACGCGGTCGCGGCGGTGCACGGGCAGGCGGAGGAGGCCGCACGCCGTCGGCAGGGGGCGGTGACGGAGGTGGAACCGGCCCCGCCGGAGCCGGTGGTGGCCGAGACGGAGCAGGTGGTGGCCCCCGCCGAGCAGGTCGTGGCCGAGGAGGCGCCGGCGGCCGAAGAGGCGCAGGTCGTCGCCGAAGAGGAACGGGCCGCGGTGGAGGAGGAGCGGGAGGCGGCCGAGGAGCAGCGGAGCCAGGAGGAAGTGGAGCAGCGCCGACGCGGGCTGCGGCAGCGCCTGGCCGCCACCGGGGCGAAGCTCGGCCGGGTCAGCGAGAAGATCAACCAGCTCCTAGGCACCGAGGCCAAGGCCGACAAGTCCAAGAAGGTCCTCGACACACCGGACACGATGGCCACCCGCGTCAACGCGCCGACCGAAGCCGGTGTGAGGACGCAGGCGAAGGCCACGTCGGACACCGGCGAGATGCAGACCACCGCGGTCATGGGACAGGTCGGCAGCGGCATCAACTTCGTCACCGACGCCCTGGGCGTCATCAACGACCTGCGCACCCTGAACACCGCGCGCAAGAGCCGGAACGACACCGGTCCGGCCTCCCACAAGTCCAGGAAGGACATGAAGGGGAAGCCGCTCGGCGTGGCGTCGAGCGGCAGCATGGTCGTCGGTGACCTGAGCAGCATGGCCAACGCCGCGGTGAAGAACTCCGGCAACCTGAACGGGGTGACCGCCCTCGGAGAGGTGACCGGCGGTGCCACCGTGGCCTTCTCCATGATCGCGGTGCTCCGGGAGATCCCCGCGGTCTGGAAGACGTACCAGAAGAAGAGCCGGCTCAAGGCCCTCGACCTGGAAGCCCCGGACGCGGCGCCCAGGGCGGCGGACATGCTCCAGGACGTCCTCGACCAGTTGGGCAGGGCGCAGGCGCGGCTGGGCGAGGCGACGGCCGAGCGGACGCCGGGGACCGAAACGGAGATCGCCGACTTCACGGCCCAGGTCGCCCGCCTCAACGGCCAGTTGCAGGCCGAGATCGTCGGGCTGCGCCAGTACGCCCGCCACAAGCAGCACACCAAACTGGCCAAGCGCGTCACCAACCTGGGCGGCAACTCGGTGCGGACCGCGGCCGGCGGCCTGGCGATCGCGGCCGCCGCCGGGGCGGTCAGCGGTCCGGCGGCACCCGCCGTGGCCGGTGTGGCCGCGGCCTTCCTGCTCGGCAACGCCCTCTACAAGGGGGCCAGGGCGGGCTCCAACCGCTATGTCGAGGCCCGGCATCCCGACCGGTGGGCCCGGCCGACGCTGGCGCAGGACGAGAACGAGGCGGAGCGGACGGAGGGTGCCGGGACGGCAGGTGTCCGACGGCGCGACGCCGTCGCGGAGTTCTTCAAGGTGACGAAGTCCGTCAAGCAGGGCGAGCGCCACCACATGGCGCAGAAGCTCTACGCGCTCGCGGCCGGGCCGGAGGTCCGCGTGGGCAGGGACGTTCCGGAGGAGATTCGCCGGTCGGCGCGCGCGCTGCTCGTGGTCCTCAAGGCGGGCCCGGACCAGCACCACCAGTCGGAGGAGGAGTGGACGGCCTCGCTCAACGACCCGGCGCAGCAGGGGGCCTGGGAGAAGGAGATCACGAATCAGCTCTCCTCGGCCTGATCGGCCGCCTGCCCTCAAGCCTGCCCTCACGGCCGTTGCGCCGGGCGGCCGGTCCGGGTAGACCTGCGAGAGTCCCGTCCTGTGCCGAGCCACCATCTGCCGAGGGAGCGCTGTGCGCGCACACGAGAACCAGGCCGACCAGCGGGCCGGTGAGAAGAGTCCGGTCCGCCGCGCCTCCCCGCTCGGCACCACGGCCGAGCGGATGCTGACCCTCCAGAACCAGGCCGGGAACGCGGCGGTGAGCAGTGTCGTCCAGCGCCGCTTCGACGAGGAGCAGCATCAGCACGGCGCCGGCTGCGGGCACGACGGGATCGACGACAGGAGCCCGGAGGGGCAGAGCCAGCTCCTGGCCGCCGCCAAGGAGACGCCCTCCTCGTCGCTCCCCGGGTCGTTCCTCGCCAAGGCGACGTCGTTCTACCAGAACCCGAAGATCGCCGAGGGTCGCGTTCACAGCGACCCGATCGCTCAGCGTGCGACGGCGGCCATGGGGGCCGAGGCCATGACGATCGGCATGGACGTGTACCTCGGCCCGTCCGCCATCGGCAACGAGGGGATCCTCGCCCACGAGGCCAGCCACCTCGACAAGAACAGCAAGGGCATCAAGGAAACGGGAGTCAACAACGGCGCCGGCCCCTCCCACACGGATCCCGGGCAGGGCTCCGAGGTCGCGGCGGTGGCCGACAGCGCG
Organism: Streptomyces sp. NPDC107500; assembly: GCF_055582785.1. Taxonomy (NCBI): domain Bacteria; kingdom Bacillati; phylum Actinomycetota; class Actinomycetes; order Kitasatosporales; family Streptomycetaceae; genus Streptomyces; species Streptomyces sp. NPDC107500. The sequence continues at coordinate 442,506 of NZ_JBVJPF010000008.1, read as the reverse complement.
GCCTTCGAGTCCGGCGTCGACGTCGCCCCGTCCGTCGTCGCCCAGCGGTCCGCCGAGGAAAGGGACTAGTTCCCGTCCCTCGCCGGTCGGCCCGTCGGGGCAACGTGCCCTGCCCTGAAAGCCCCTGACAGCCCGCCGTCCAATTCGTACGTTTACGCCGTGAGCCTGTGGACTTCGCTGGAGCCCGCGTCCGCGACTGTGGACCCCGGCAGCAGTACGCGTGTGCGCCTGAGGGTGCGCAATACCGGTGACGTGGTGGACGAGTATCGGTTTGAGCCGGTCGGGGACGTGTCGCCGTGGACGACGGTGGAGCCGCAGACGTTGCGTCTGTATCCGGGGACGACGGGGACGGTGGAGCTGACGTTCGCTCCGCCGCGGACGTCGGATGCGGTGGCGGGGCCGAATCCTTATGCGGTGCGGATTACGCCGACGGAGCATCCGGACGCGGTGACGGTTCCTGAGGGGAATCTGACGATCACGGCGTTCACCGAGGTGCGTGCGGAGTTGGTGCCGCCGACGGTGAAGGGGCGGTTCCGGGGCCGGCCGCGGCTGGCGGTGGACAACCTGGGCAATACGAAGGTGACGGCGTCGGTCGCGGGGAGCGACAACGGGGATCATCTGTCGTACGAGATCCGTCCGGGGAATGTGCAGATCGAGCCGGGGCGTGCGGCGTTCGTGGAGACGACGCTGAAGCCGCGGGAGATCATCTGGTTCGGTTCGAAGGAGGAGCGTCCTTACACGCTGTCGGTGAAGCGGTCGGGGACGGATCCGACGGATGTCGAGGGCACGTATGTGCAGCGTGGGTTTCTGCCGCGCTGGCTGGCCACGTTCTTCGGCATCTTCCTCGCCCTCGCGCTCGCGTTCGTGATGATCTGGATCGCGTACAAGCCTCAGGTGCGTACGAGTGCGACCGAGCAGACGGAGCAGGCCGGCGCCGCCCTCGCCCCCAGCCCCAGCGCCACCCCCGAGACCCTGCCCAGCGCGGCTCCCCCGGCCCCGGCCGAGTCGCCCGCGGCGCAGTCCGCCCAGCCCGACTCGAAGGACGACGGCGGCGGTGGCGGCGGTGGGGGCGGCGACTCGTCCCCGAAGCCGACGAAGAAGGCCAAGCCGCCGGTGCGTACCGCCGCCACGGCGGTGAAGGAGCTGGCCGAACGCAGCGAGGGCCGGCACATCTGCTACCGCGCCTACGTGGCGGACAAGGGCTGGCAGCAACCGGTGTGCGACGGCGCCGAGGCCGGCACCGTCGGCAAGAGCCTGCCGATCAAGGCGCTCAACATCGCCGTGTCCGGCACGAAGGGTGTCTCCGGCAACGGGGCCCACGTCGTCGAGGGCTGGCTGACCGGGGACAAGTGGGCGAGCGCCGGCGACGGCGTCGACATGTACCTCGGGAGCACCAAGGAGGCCGTGTCCTCGCTGGAGGGGTTCACCCTCAAGACGACGGAGGGCATCGTCTGCCCGAACACCCACGTCACGGACGTGGGCTGGCAGAAGCAGGGCTGCACGGAGGACGGGAACTGGCGGTACTTCGGCAGCCCGATGGACCAGCGGCACCAGCTGGAGGCGGTCCGGATCACCGTGTGACGTCGTCGGCAAGGGCAAGACGGTTTGCCCTTGCGACTCCTGACGTCGCATCGGAACGCCACTAGCGTCGCGGCGTGAGCCTATGGACTTCCCTCGAGCCCGCGTCCGCCACCGTCGATCCCGGCAGCAGTACGCGTGTGCGGCTGCGGGTTCGCAATACCGGTGACGTGGTGGATGAGTATCGGTTTGAGCCGGTCGGGGACGTGTCGCCGTGGACGACGGTGGAGCCCCAGACGTTGCGTCTGTATCCGGGGACGACGGGGACGGTGGAGCTGACGTTCGCTCCGCCGCGGACGTCGGATGCGGTGGCGGGGCCGAATCCTTATGCGGTGCGGATTACGCCGACGGAGCATCCGGATGCGGTGACGGTTCCTGAGGGGAATCTGACGATCACGGCGTTCACCGAGGTGCGTGCGGAGTTGGTGCCGCCGACGGTGAAGGGGCGGTTCCGGGGCCGGCCGCGGCTGGCGGTGGACAACCTGGGCAATACGAAGGTGACGGCGTCGGTCGCGGGGAGCGACAACGGGGATCATCTGTCGTACGAGATCCGTCCGGGGAATGTGCAGATCGAGCCGGGGCGTGCGGCGTTCGTGGAGACGACGCTGAAGCCGCGGGAGATCATCTGGTTCGGTTCCAAGGAGGAGCGTCCCTACACGCTGTCGGTGAAGCGGTCCGGGACGGATCCGACGGACGTTGAGGGCACGTATGTGCAGCGTGGGTTTCTGCCGCGCTGGCTGGCCACGTTCTTCGGCATCTTCCTGGCGCTGGCGCTCGCGTTCGTGATGATCTGGATCGCGTACAAGCCGCAGGTGCGTACGAGTGCGACCGAGCAGACGGAGCAGGCCGGCGCCGCCCTCGCCCCCAGCCCCAGCGCGTCCCCCGAGACCCTGCCCAGCCAGGCCGAATCACCCGCGATCGAACCCGAGCCGCAGACCTCCGAGAAGGACGAGAACGACGGCGGCGCCGGTGGCGGTGGCGGTGGCGGAGGAGGCGGCGAGCCCAAGCCCCCGAAGCCGAAGCCCGTCGTGCCCGCCATGAACGTGATGCTGTGGAACGCCACCACCAAGATGTGCGCCGACATCCCCGGGCGGGAGAAGGGCCAGATCAACGGGATCGTCCAGCAGGCCAACTGCCACGAAGAGGGCGACAACCAGTACTGGAACCTCGAAGTGAAGTACGAGAAGGGCGGCCCCGGAGGGGCCCCGCTCTTCCAGATCCGCAACGTCACCGACAAGTTCTGCATGGACCTGGGCGAGTACGACGGCCGTCCCGTCGGAACCGGCATCGGTGAGTTCCACTGCGACGGCACGATGGCGGACAACCAGCTCTGGTACATCCAGAAGCAGAAGAGCGGCGACTACTGGATCCGCAACTTCGCCAGCAACGGCAAGTGCCTGAACGTGAAGGGCCAGCGTGGCGGCACCGAGACCCCGCTGAACATCGCCGACTGCACCAACACCGACGACCAGGAGTGGAAGATCGTCCACCCCAACAAGGACTGACGGCGAAGGGCCGGGAAGCCGCCTCATCAGGTACCTCGGGGCACGCACTACTGCCCCGAGGTCCGCTGACGCCCCGTGAGATCGTCTCTAGCCTCGCCACGTGAGCCTGTGGACTTCCCTGGAGCCCGCGTCCGCGACTGTGGACCCCGGCAGCAGTACGCGTGTGCGCCTGAGGGTGCGCAATACCGGTGACGTGGTGGACGAGTACCGGTTCGAGCCGGTCGGGGACGTGTCCCCCTGGACGACGGTGGAGCCGCAGACGCTGCGTCTGTACCCGGGGACGACGGGGACGGTGGAGCTGACGTTCGCTCCGCCCCGTACCCCCGACGCGGTGGCGGGGCCGAATCCCTACGCGGTGCGGATTACGCCGACGGAGCATCCGGACGCGGTGACGGTTCCTGAGGGGAATCTGACGATCACGGCGTTCACCGAGGTGCGTGCGGAGTTGGTGCCGCCGACGGTGAAGGGGCGGTTCCGGGGCCGGCCGCGGCTGGCGGTGGACAACCTGGGCAATACGAAGGTGACGGCGTCGGTCGCGGGGAGCGACAACGGGGATCATCTGTCGTACGAGATCCGTCCGGGGAATGTGCAGATCGAGCCGGGGCGTGCGGCGTTCGTGGAGACGACGCTGAAGCCGCGGGAGATCATCTGGTTCGGCTCCAAGGAGGAGCGTCCCTACACGCTGTCCGTCAAGCGGTCCGGGACGGATCCGACAGATGTCGAGGGCACGTACGTGCAGCGTGGCTTTCTGCCGCGCTGGCTGGCCACCTTCTTCGGCATCTTCCTCGCCCTCGCGCTCGCGTTCGTGATGATCTGGATCGCGTACAAGCCGCAGGTGCGTACGAGTGCGACCGAGCAGACGGAGCAGGCCGGCGCCGCCCTCGCCCCCAGCCCCAGCGCGTCCCCCGAGACCCTGCCCAGCCAGGCCGAATCACCCGTGGCCGCCGAGCAGCCGCAGCCGCAGCAGTCGGTCACCCAGGAGCCGAAGGACGACGGCCGAGGCAAGGGCGACGGCGACAAGGGCGGCGGCGAGTCCAAGGCGCCCGAGAAGCCCAAGAAGCCGGCGGTGAAGCCGCTGGTGCCCGCCAAGAACGTCATGCTGCGCAACGCCACCACCAAGATGTGCGCCGAGCTGCCGGGCCGCGAGAAGGGCGAGCTGAACGGCCGGGTCCAGCAGTCGGACTGCAACGAGGTCGGCGACAACCAGATCTGGGACCTCGAAGTGAAGTACCCGAAGGGCGGACCCAACGGCGCGCCGCTCTTCCAGATCGTGAACGTCAAGGACCGGCTCTGCATGGACCTGGCGGGCTACGGCGCCGCGCCCGTCACCACGGACATCACCGAGTTCACCTGCGACGGCACGACGGCCGACAACCAGCTCTGGTGGGCCGACAAGCAGGAGAGCGGGGACTACTGGATCCGCAACTTCGCCAGCAACAACAAGTGCCTGGACGTGAGCGGCTACAGCACCGGTCAGGCGTGGGAGAAGCTGACGCTCTACCACTGCAGCAACAGCGACGACCAGGAGTGGAAGATCATCAAGCTGACGGCGAAGTGACGGACCGGGAAGGCGGGATCACCAGTCGCCTTCCCCCGGTACCAGCCGACCGGCCTTGCGGTACTCACGGCGGGCGCCCTCCAGGAGGTCGTCCGCCGTCACCGTTCCCGCGCGTCCGGCGGCGAGATAGGCGGCGGTGACCACCGCACTGCGGATCGAACCGCCCGCCAGCTCGAAGTCCCGGGCGAGGTCCGCCGGGTCGATGCCGTCGACGGACGGGACGTGCGACAGGCCGTGCCGCCACAGCGCGAGGCGCTGGTCGACGTCCGGGAACGGGAAGTCGACCACCAGGTCCAGCCGCCGGGTGAACGCCTCGTCGATGTTGGCGCGCAGGTTGGTGGTGAGCAGGGCGATGCCGTCGAAGGACTCCAGCCGCTGGAGCAGGTAGGCGCTCTCCATGTTGGCGTACTTGTCGTGCGCGTCCTTGACCTCGGAGCGCTTGCCGAAGACGGCGTCGGCCTCGTCGAAGAGCAGTACGGCGTCGGTGCGGTCGGCCTCCGTGAAGATCCGTTCGAGGTTCTTCTCGGTCTCGCCGACGTACTTGTCCACGACCGACGACAGCTGGACCACGTAGAGGTCGAGGCCCAGGTCGGACGCGACCACCTCCGCCGACAGGGTCTTGCCGGTGCCGGACTCGCCGGCGAACAGGCCGAGCACGCCCCGGCCGCGTCCGCCGCCCGCGCTGAGCCGCCATTCCCCGAGGACCTGGTCGCGGTGGCGGGCGCGCAGGGCGAGTTCGCGCAGCTGGGTGAGGGGCTTTTCGGGCAGGACCAGGTCGGTCCAGTCCACGTCGGGCCGGATCCGCCGGGCATGGCTCTCCAGGCCGGAGGCGGACTGCCGGCGGGCGGCGAGGCGGACGTGCTCGGCGGTGAGCGCGGTGCCGTCGAAGGCGGCGAGGGAGAGGGCGGTGAGCGCGGCCCGCTGGATGCGGTCGCCGCCGAGCCGGTACGGGGCGACCGCGGTGGCCAGGTCGAAGCCGTCGGCGTCGGCGCCCAGCGCCGCCCGCCAGGCGGCCGCGCCCCCGGCCCGGCGGCCCGGGGCGTCCAGGACCAGCGGGTCGGCCGGGGACCACTGCGGGTCGTAGGGGCGGGGGTCGGTCATCAGCACGGTGACGTCCGTCGCCGCGGTCAGCTCCCGCACCAGCGGCCCCGGCTTCTCGGGCAGGCCCGACACCACGAGCGCCCGGCCGCTGAGGCGGGCCTCGCGCAGCAGCTCGGGGACGTGGTCCTCGGGCGAGGAGTAGCGCAGCGCGTCGGTCTTCGCGGCCTCCAGCACCGAGGCCAGGGCGGCCAGGCCGTCGCCCTCGCGCGGTTCGCGCAGGTAGGCGGTGAGCGGGCCGTCGTGCAGCCGGGCGGCGAGGCGCCCCACGAAGTCGTCGCTGCCGGCGGCCGTCGAGGGCAGCGGCCGCGGCATCGGCAGCTCAAGACCGAGCAGCGCGGCGTCGGGGGTGTCGTCGCCCAGCAGGTGGCCGATCAGGCGGTCGGGCACCCGCAGCGAACGGGTGAGGAAGGGCCGCTCGGGCTCCTCCACCTCCAGCAGGCCCAGGGCGCACAGCGGTGCAGAGGCGTGGAACCGGGCCCGGGCCGCGGGCAGGTGCGCGGGCACCCCGCACAGTTCGAGGGCGAGGCTCACGGTGGCGCGGCGGCGGCTCACGTCGTTGTTGAGGTAGCCGTAGAGCGGCTCGAAGGTGCGGTCGACGTCGGGTGCCAGGGCGACGAGCAGGACCGAGCTGTCCAGTTCGGTCAGCCCGGTGCGCCCCGCCAGCCACGCCAGCCGGTCCCCGGGCCCCGTCGGACCGCCCACGGCGACCGGCTCGCCGGTCCCCGGGTCCCCGCCGGTCGGCCAGGTGCGCAGCAGGTGGTGGACGGCCTCGTCCGACAGGTAGAGGCCGCGCAGCGGGTCGTCGGCCGTCGGGTCGGTGGCGGCGCGGTGCTCGACCAGCGCGGTCACCCGTTCCCGGAGCGCGGACAGACGGACCGTCAGCACCTCGGCGGGGTGGTCGTACGGGTCGGTCGCGGAGCCGGTACGGGCGGTCTCCGGGGCGTCGGTGTGCGGAACGTTCATCGCCTGCCCGTACGGGTGTCCGTCGGGTCCTTGCGCTCCAGCGCCTCCTTGCGGGCGGCGCGGGCCGCGGCCACCTGGTGCGGCCGGTGGGAGCGCCCGGTGGACATCGGCGGGTCGCCGTCGATGCCGCCGACCAGGACCGTCGCGCCCTCGGTGACCGGGGGCCCGGCGTCGTACTCGGGGAACGCCGGGAACGGCACGGTCACCACCAGGTCGAGGGACGGCTTCAGTTCGCCGCCCAGGGCGGACCAGATCTCGGCGAGCGAGCGGGACTCGGTCTGCACGCCGGCCACCGTCATCGGCACCGACAGGTCGAGCGCGGCCAGGGACGGGGGGAGTTCGGCGGGCGCCAGGAGTTCGCGCGGCAGCAGGGTCGCCAGTACGGCGGACAGCAGCCGGTGTTCGTCCTGCGGGGTCTTCGTCCAGGCCGTCACCAGGTACGACAGCTTGAACCAGCGCGGCGGGCGGCGGCGCCGCACCACGATGTTCCGGTCGTCGTGGACGGGCATCTTCCCGCTCTGGCGCCGGGCCGTGTCCTCCCGGATGTCGTACAGATACGCGTTGACCACGGGGCCGTTGCGCCGGGCCGCCCAGTCGCGGGTGGGCGCCTCGAAGGCCACGTCGATGCCCGAGCCGGCCAACGCCCCACTTTTGATGAGGCCCTTGAGGACCTCGTCCACCTCGTGGATCACGCCAGCACTCCCGCCCTGCCCGTACTCGAGTCCGCCCGGCCCTGCCGCAGCCGTCCCTCACCGATCGTGTCCCCGCCGCCGTCCCGTCCGCAGGCGCGCCGGGGACGACGGCGGGGCAGGGCGTTCTGCCCCCGCGGCCCCGAGGGTCCGCTCTCGATTGCCCGTTCGGTCAGATGTAGCCTTCCCTGAGGGCATAGGCCACGGCGTGCGCGCGGTTGCGCAGGTGCAGTCGCGTGGTGAGTCCGTGCATGACGTTCTTGACGGTCCGTTCGGAGTAGGACAACTTGCCCGCGATCTCTCCGGTGTCGAGACCCTCGGCGACCAGACGCAGGACGTCCACCTCACGGGGTGCGAGGCCCAGTGAGGGGGCGCCGGGGCGGCCCGCCGCGCCCCGGTGCAGCGTGCCCACCTGGCTGATGAGCCGGCCGAGCAGGTCCGCGGGCAGGTCTCCGTCGCCGCGCGCCGCGGCCAGCACCGCCTGCACCAGCCGGTGCGCGGTGGCCTCGTGCCGCCAGACGATGGCGCCGACGCCGCACTCGACGACGTCGAGCAGTTCGCTCTCGCGGATCGCGCCGACCACGAGCACGGCACGCGCGCCCTCGCTGCGCACGATCCGGCGCAGCCGGGTGAGCGCCGCCTCGTCCAGCGTGTCCTCGATCAGCAGGGCCACCGTGCCCGGCCCCGAGTCCTCGCGCAGGTCGATCTCCGGATGCCGCCGCAGCTGGCTGATCGCGCCCTCGCGGCTGATCGGATCCGGAGCGGTCACCGCCACCGGCACACGCCGGTCGGTGACGCCGACGGCTCCGCCGGAGCCGCGGGTGGTCGTGGTGATGGTGGTCCGGGGTGAGTTGAGCAACCGTTTCCCCCCTGTTCACGAGCCCGTTACGCGGCGCAGGCCGGTAGCGGATGAGCGTGTTCCACACTTCTGTGACAAGTGGGACTTCGCAATCGTGGAGCACCACGAGGCACACCACGAGACCAGCGCGACCAGCACCACGAACCACCAACACCGGGACGTTTCAGCAGGTCACAAGGGTGCGGGCAAGGATGCGTGGGCCCGTGGGGGTCGCCGCGGACCACCGTGAGCCCCGACACAGCCACCGCCGGGTCCGGGGACGCGGCGCGGCGACATCGGCGAGTTCATGCCACCCATCAGCCCGTTCAGACGTCTCACACACCGGGGGAGCACCATCCACCACAGGAGGCACCGATGACCGGACCGCTGCGCGAACGGGACGACGCCCACGCGCTGCTCGCGGCCGAGATCGAACGCGCGCGGGCCGGCACCGGCCGCCTCGTCCTGCTGCGTGGTGCGAGCGGCACCGGCCGCACCGCCGTCCTGGAGACCGCCGCCCGGCACGCCGCCGACCGCGGCCTGCGCGTGCTGCGCGTGCGGTGCTCGCCCGAGGACACCGCGGTGCCCTTCTCCGCCGTCCTCCATCTCCTCGGCCCGGTCCCCGAGTTCACCGACGTGGCGCCCGGGGACGACGACCGGGGCAGCGCGGCCCGGCTGTGGCGGCTGCTGCGCTCCTACGCGGCGGAGGGCCCGCTGCTGGTCGCCGTGGACGACGTCCACCTCGCCGACGAGCCCTCGAGGCGCTGGCTGGCGGAGGCGGGCCGGCACGTCGACCGATTACCGCTTCTGCTGGTCGCCACCGAGCGCAGCCAGTACGACATCGAACCGCGGCCCGCCGGACTCACCCAGGCGCTGTCGCCCTCCCTCGTGCGCACCCACACCCTCGCCCCGCTCAGTGACGCGGCGGCGGCCGGGCTGGTCCGCGCCGCCTTCCCCGGCGCCTCGGCACGGTGGACGGCGGACTGCGTACGGGCCGGTGCGGGCAGCCCGTTGCTGCTGCACGCCCTGCTGGACGACCTGGGCGGCACCCGGCACCCCGAGGGCCTGCCGCGGGTGCCCGAGACGTCCGCGGAGCTGTACCCCGGGTCCTACCCGGCGGCCGTCTCCTGGTGGCTGAAGAGCGCGGGCCCCGCGACGGCCGACGTCGCCCGCAGCCTCGCGGCCCTGGAACAGGCCTGGCCCCAGGGCCGGCCGCAGCGCCGGGCCGGGCTTCGGCATGCCCTCGACCAGCCGGCCCCACCGACCCCCACGGGGCACGCGGAGCCGGAGCACGACCGGCCCGCCGAGTACGGGGACGGCGGCCCGTACCCGCAGCCCGTGCGGTACGCCCGGACCGAGACCCGGCGAGCGGCCTGCGCTGACCCGGGCCCGTCGCAGGCCCTCGACCCCCTCATCACGGATCCGGCCCCCCTCACCACCGCCCCCGGTCCGCACACCGACCCCTGGTCCGGCGGCTTCGGCCCCGGATCCGGCGGCGTAAACCGTGCCGGGCGGGGGCCGTACGGGGAGACGACGGTGCCCGCGCAGGGCGGCGCCGGCGTCGAGCACCAGGCGCACGGGCCGTACGCGCGTTCCGGCCGCGACGTGCCGGGGAGCGAGGGCGGCCCGTCGTACGCGCTCCACGAGGAGTACGAGGCGTTCCCGGGGGACACGCCCGCCTCCTGCTACGGCCCTGACGACCCGTCCGCTCACCTCCGGCACCGCATGCCCGGCCGCTGGCGCAGGCCCACTTCCCCGGAGGGGCCCGCGGGCGCGGCCGGCGCCGGGGACCCCGTCGACGTGCTCGCCGAGGCCGCCGGGGCCGACCCCGCGCGGGTCGCCGGCTGGCTCGCCGCCATGACGCGGCTCGGTCTGCTGCGCAACGACGCGGGCGGCCGCCCCCGCTTCGCCCACCCGCTGCTGCGCGACGCCGTGCTCACCGGCTGGCCCCGGCCCCGCCGGGAGGCCGTGCACCGGGCGGCGGCGGAGGCCATGCTGCGCCGGGGCGACCGGGTCGAGGCGGTCGCCCGGCACCTGCTGCGCACCCCGGCGGTCGGCGAGCCCTGGGCGCTGCGGGTGCTGCGGGACGCCGTGACGGTCGCGGTGCACGACGGCCGCCCGGACGACGCCGTCGCCTACCTGCGCCGGGCCCTGGACGAGCGGCTGACCGACGACCTGCGCCAGCGGCTGCTGACCGAACTGGGCTCCCTGGAGTACGCGTCCGCCGACACCCCCGCCGCCATCGCCCGCCTCGCCGAGGCCCAGCACCTGCCGGCCGAGCCCCGCAACCGGGTGCGCACGGCGGTCGCCCTCGGCACCGCCCTGGCCGGCCGCGGCGAGATCCGTACCGCCATGGAGGTGCTGCGCCGCACGGAGGGCCGCCTCTCCGGCCACCCCGGCCTGGCCCGCACCGTGCAGACCGCCACCGCGATGCTGTCCGACGAGGACCTGGGGACCCGGCAGGAGGTGTACCGCTGGCTGTCCGAGACCGGCCGGCACTCCCCGGAGCTGTTGGGCACCGCCGGACAGGCCCTGCTGGTGCGGTACGCGGCGACGGCCGCGCTGATCTCCGCCGAGGAGGCCATGGTCCGGGTACGGGACCTGCTGGCGCAGCCCACCGACCCGCTCGCCGAGCCCTTCCTGCTGGGCACCGCCGCCGCGGTCGCCCAGTGGGCCGACGAACTCGACGAGGCGGACCGGCTGGTGGAGCGCGGCCTGGCCGGACAGCACCCCGCCCTGCTGCACCCGATGCAGCACGCGATCCTCAACACCCGCGCCGACATCGACGCCGCCCGCGGCGACCTGGCCCGGCTGCTCGCCACCGACCCGGGACGCGCCAACGGCCCCACCAACCGGGACGCGCACGCCCTGATGGCCCTCGTCCACACCGGCCGCATCGACGAGGCGCTGCGCTACGCCGACCGCTTCGACCTGCGCGAGGTGCCCGAGAACTGGGAGTTGAACCGCTACCTGTACGCGCGGGGCGTGCTGCGCGCCGCCACCGGCGACCCGGCGGGCGCGCTGCACGACTTCCTGGAGTGCGGGCGGCGCCAGTCGGCCCGCGAGGTGGTCAGCCCGGTCGTCACCCCGTGGCGGACGGCGGTCGCGGAGTGCCGGCTGGCCCTGGGCGGCGGCCCGGAGGCGCTGGCCCTGGCGACGGAGGAACTGCGGCTCGCCCGGGTGTGGAACACCCCGCGCACCGTGGGCCGCGCGCTGAGCGTGCTGGGCACCGCGACCGGCGGGCGCCGCGGTCTGGAGCTGGCCGAGGAGGCCGTACGGACCCTGCGGGACGCGCCCGCCGACACCGACATGGAGCTGATACCGGCCCTGCTCGCCCAGGGCCGCCAGCTGATCGCGGCCGGTGAACGCGGACGCGCCCGCGCCCGGCTGCGCGAGGCGGCCGAACTCGCCGAGCGCAAGGGCGCCCTGCGCTGGCTCACCCTGGCCGGGCAGTCCCTGCGCGAGGGCGGCGCCCGGGGCTCCGTCGCGTCCCACACCGGCGCCGGGTCGCTGACCGGCAGTGAGCGCCGGATCGCCGAACTGGCCGCCGACGGCCGCACGAACACCGAGATCGCCGAGCTGCTGCACCTGGCCCGGCGCACCGTCGAGACCCATCTGACCAGCACCTACCGCAAGCTGCGGATACGGCGCAGGACCGAGCTGCCCGCCGCGCTGGACCGGGAGCGCGGACGCGACCGGCCCCGGGCGCAGGGCTGACGGACCGGCCCCGACGGCTCACAGGTCCCGCAGCAACCGCCCGATCTCCAGCTGTTCGGCCTCCAGCGGGTCGCCGTCCTCGACGTTCCACAGGAAGTTCTGGAGGACGCGGGCGAGGGACCAGGCGCGGGCCCGCTGCCGGTCGAGGCCGAGGACGTCGGTCATCGCGTCGAAGCGCCACCGGGTCTCCGCCGGGTCGTAGCGGTTGTCCAGGGCGGGCAGCAGGTCGAACCCGGGGTCACCGGCCAGCGGCTTGGGGTCGATGGCCAGCCAGGGGGCGCGTGCGGAGGCGAGTACGTTCTCGAAGTGCAGGTCCCAGTGGAGCAGCCGGTCGCCGGGCTCGTCGGCGACCTCGCGCAGGGCGGCGGCGCAGTCGGCGACCAGCCTCCGGTCCGCCGGGTCCGGGATGGCGCCCAGGGCCCCGGGCGTCCGCTCCAGCATGGCCCGCGCGATGTCCCCGAGGCGGCGCATGCCGGGCGGCGCGGGGGTCGAGGTGAGGTGGGCGAGGAGCCGGGCGATGACGAGGACGGCCGCGCGGGAGTCCTCGACATGGCTGAGCATGCGGTCCGCGTCCAGCCGCTCCAGGAGCATCGTGCCGGTGGCCGGGTCGTGGTCGAGCAGGCGGACCGCCCCGTCCCCGTCCCACACCCGCAGCGCGACGGGCTCGCCCTCGCTCTCCTCGTCGAGGATCTGGAGCTTCAGCACGGCCGGGACGCCGTCGCGGCCCACGACCGGCAGCACCAGCGCCGCCCAGCCGTGCATGGAGGGCCCGTCCAGCCGCAGCTCCCACCGCCGCAGGAAGGAGGCGGCCAGCTCCGGCAGTCCGTCGATGAAGGCGCGCCCCGCCTCTCCGTTGTACTTCGCCTGCGCGGCCGCGAGTCCGTCCGGAACGTCGATCACGGGCGACGACGCTACCTGGACGCGGTGTCGCGGTCACGTGGATATCGGGGGCCCTGGCGGGGGAGGGGGACTTCCGCTCAGGCCACCGGCTCCGGCACCGGGTCGTCGGCCGGGGCGTCGTGTCTCGGGGCCTTGGCCGTCACCATCAGGCCCGCGACCAGTGCGGCCAGCAGCATGATGCCGGCGGCCACCCAGATGGCGACCGTGTAGCCGTGGACGATGCCCTCCCGGACGACCTGTGCCCGCCGCGTCGGGTCGGTGAGGTGGGAGGCGATGTAGGACGCGCTGGTGCCGGTCGCGATGGTGTTGAGCAGCGCGGTGCCGATCGAGCCGCCGATCTGCTGCGAGGTGTTGACGGTCGCCGAGGTCACGCCGGAGTCCCTCGGGGCGACCCCGGCGGTGGCGGTGGAGAAGACCGGCATGAAGGTCAGGCCCATGCCGAGCCCCATCAGGATCAGCGCGGGCAGGATCTCGGAGGCGTAGGCGGAGTCCACGGTCATCTGCGTCAGGATCACCATGCCGCCGCAGGCGAGGAGCATGCCCGGCACCATCAGCATGCGCGGGCCCACGCGCGGCAGCAGCCGGGCGGAGATCTGGGTGGAGCCCGTGAGGATGGACGCGGTCATCGGCAGGAAGGCCAGACCGGTCGTCAGGGGGGAGTAGGCGAGGACGACCTGGAGGTAGTAGGTCATGAAGAGGAACATCCCGAACATGCCGATGACGGCCAGCATCATCGTCACCATGCAGCCGGCCCGGTTGCGGTCGCGGATGATGTGCAGGGGCAGCAGCGGCATCGGAGCGCGGGTCTGCCACCACACGAAGGCGGCCAGCAGGACGACGGACCCGGCGAACAGGGCCAGCACCAGCGGGTCGCTCCAGCCCCGGGGCTGCGCCTCGCCGAAGCCGTAGACGAGGGCGACCAGGCCGCCGCAGCCGAGCAGCACGCCGGGGACGTCGAGGCGGGCGTCGCCGTGGCCGGGACGGTCGCGCAGCAGGGTGTAGGCGCCGATGACGGCGGCGACGGCGAAGGGGATGTTGACGTACAGGCACCAGCGCCAGTTCAGGTACTCCGTGAGCACGCCGCCGACGATGAACCCCGCGGCGGCGCCGCTCGCGGCCAGCGTGCCGTAGATGCCGAACGCCTTCGCCCGTTCCCGCGGGTCGCTGAACGTGGTGCTCAGCAGGGAGAGCGCGGACGGCGCGAGCAGGGCGGCGAACACGCCCTGGAGGGCGCGGGCGCCGAAGAGCATCGCCGGGGTGGACGCGGCACCGCCGAGCGCCGAGGCGGCGGCGAAGCCGATCAGCCCGATGACGAAGGTCCGTTTCCGTCCCACCAGGTCGGCGACCCGGCCGCCGAGCAGCAGCAGACCGCCGAAGGCGAGGGTGTAGGCGGTGATCACCCACTGGCGGTTGCCGTCGGACATGCCCAGGTCGCGCTGCGCGGACGGCAGCGCGATGTTCACGATGGTCGCGTCCAGTACGACCATCAGCTGGGCCAGGGCGATCACCACCAGCCCCCACCAGCGGCGGGGGTCGGCATCCGTGGGCGCGGCCGGCTCACCTGACCAGGTGCCACTCATCTGGCCAGAAGACCACGGATCGGGGCATGTCGCATGCTTTCCGTGTCCGGTCGTGACGGTCGGTCACGGCACCAGGACCACCTTGCCGGTCGTGCCGCGGTTCTCCAGCGCTCGGTGCGCGGCGGCGGCAGCGGCGAGCGGGAAGCGGTGCACCGCCGGGACGAGGCGGCCCGCGGCGGCCTCGCCGAGCGCGCGCAGTTCGAGGGTGCGCAGGGGATCGGCGCCGCCGGCCCGCTCCAGCATCACCGGGCCGAGTACCTGCTCGGAGACGCCGTCGACCAGGTACGGCGAGCCGTCGAGCGGACCCGCCGCCGACCACCCGAAGACCACGTGCCGGCCGCCCGGCCCGAGCAGCGCGACGGCCTCGCGGGCCACGTCGCCGCCGACGCCGTCGAGGACGACCGTCGCCGGGCGCCCGCCGAGGTGGGCGCGGACCTTCTCCGGCCACCTCGGGTCCTTGTAGTCGACGGCGAGGTCGGCGCCGTTCGCGGCGACCCGGGCGGTCTTCTCGGGGCCTCCGGCGAGTCCGATCACGGTGGCGCCGGCGTTCTTCGCGTACTGCGTCAGCAGGGTGCCGAGGCCCCCGGCGGCGGCCGGGATCACGGCCACGGTGCCGGGGCCGAGGTCGGCGAACTGGACGATCCCCATCGCCGTACGGCCCGTGCCGATCATGGCGACGGCCTCGGCGAAGTCCAGGTTCTCCGGGATCTCGTGCAGGCGCGCCAGGTCGGCGACGGCGAGTTCGGCGTAGCCCCCGGGAGCGAAGCCGAGGTGGACGACGACGCGCCTGCCGAGCCGGTCCGCCGGGACGCCCTCCCCGACGGACTCGACGACGCCCGCGACCTCGCGGCCGGGGACGGTGGGCAGGTCGGCCGGTGCGGGCAGCGGCCCCTGGGCGCCCTCCCGCAGGGCGGTGTCCAGGAGGTGGACGCCCGCCGCGCGGACGGCGATCCGGACCTGGCCCGGGCCGGGCCGCGGATCCTCGACCTCCTCCAGGACGAGGTTCTCCGCCGGACCGAAGGCGTGCAGACGGATGGCGTGCATGTGGGTCCCCCAACGGAAGAGTGGTCCGTACGGGCCTGTGCCGGCCGGTACGGACTCCACTCAACGACCTCAAGCATGCTTGAGGTCAAGTTCCCTGCGGCCCCGGCCGAGGGCGAGGGAGACCGCGGTGAGCGCGCTGTTGAAGGAGACCTCGGAGAGCAGGCCCGGCGCGGCCACCTGGTCCCCGGCGAGATACACCCCGTCGCCCCGGTCGACGGCGGGCCGGTCCCGCCACGTGGTGCCGGGCGGGTCGACGGCGCCGGTACGGCCGTTCGCGACCGCCTCGCGCCGCCAGGTCACCCGCTCGCGCCAGCCGGGCATCCCGAGATCCAGCAGCTCCTCGGCGCGGGCGGTCCCGTCGGCCTTCGACTCCCGCGGTGCGACGGGGATCTGCCCCTGGATCAGCTGCTCGCCCGCCGGGGCCAGGGTGCGGTCCTGCGCGGTGAACCGCTCGATCCAGCCCGGCGCGTCCAGGTCGGAGACCGCGAACGCGTCACCGCGCCGGGTCCGCAGGGCCAGGTCGACGAGGACGGTGCGCCCGCTCGGCCAGGTCAGCGCGGGGTCGCCCAGCAGCCGGCGGGCCGCGTCCAGCGAGGTGGCGACGACGACCGGGGCGTCGGTGGGGAGGGCGTCGACCCGGGAGAGCGTCTCGACCCGGACGCCGAGGTTCCAGGCCAGGGCGGCCATCCGGTCGACGACCCCGGCCCAGCCGCCGCGCGGGTAGTGCGCCTCGGGCGGCAGCTTGGCGGCCCGGCGCAGCCGCTCCTGCACGAAGGCCGCCGACAGCGACCCGGGGTCGTGGTGGAACAGCGCGACGGCGCAGTAGTGGGCGGCGGCCCGCGCCCCCTCCTCGCCCGCGACACCGGTCGCCCAGGTCAGGAAGTCGGTGTCGACGGGCGCCGGACCCAGGCCCCGGCGCAGCAGCTTGAGCATGGCGAAGGGCGGGGTGCGGCGCAGCGCGCCCTTGTGCCGCAGCCGCAGCCGGGCCGCCTCCAGCGGCGGGAGGGGCGCGAGCGGACCGATCAGGTCGCGCTGCCGCAGCCACGACCAGTGCGGGCCGCCGTTGTAGAGGGCGTGCGGGCCTTCGTTGGTCCGGTAGGGGCCCTCGGCGGTCCGGGCGCGGCCGCCGAGCGTGTGGTGGGCCTCGTGGACGGTGACCTTGGCGCCCGCCTCGGCGGCGGTGATGGCCGCGGTCAGTCCGGCGAGGCCGCCGCCGACGACGGTGATGCGATGCATGGCTCGGGGTCTCCCTCGGGTCGGGGTCGCCTGGTGCGTGACCTGTCTGCCCCTACGACGCGCGAGGGGGTGCCGAATGTGACATCGCGCCGGAGAGGGATGCGTTCGCGCAGGCCGGCGCCGGTTGTCAGTGGCGGGGTGCAGCATGGGGTCATGGCGAGGAGAGCGGCGGGCGGGCGGGGTACGACGGTGCGGGCGGCGCGGCGCCCGGAGCTGCGGCTGCCGCCGCTGGCGCCGTTCGGGGACGGGGGGCTGGAGCCGGACGGGGACTACGACGCGCTGGACTTCGAGGAGACGGATCTGACCGGCCAGGACGGCGCGGGCGCCCGCTTCATGGACTGCGCGCTGACCGGGTGCGCGCTGGACGAGGCGTCGCTGCCCCGGGCCCGGCTGCTCGACTCGGTCCTCACCGGCGTCCGCGGCGTGGGCACGAACCTGGCGGAGGCCACCCTGCGCGACGTCGAGCTGCGGGACGCCCGCCTCGGCGGCACCCAGCTGCACGGCGCCGTGCTGGAGCGGGTCCTGATCCGCGGCGGCAAGATCGACTACCTGAACCTGCGCCGGTCCCGGCTCAAGGACGTCGTCTTCGAGAGCTGCGTCCTGGTCGAACCGGACTTCGGCGGCGCCCGCCTGGAGCGCGTCGAGTTCGTGGACTGCGCCCTGAAGGAGGCGGACCTCAGCGCGGCCACCCTCGTCGACGTCGACCTGCGCGGCGCCGCCCCGCTGGAGCTGGCCCGGGGCGTGGACCGCCTGTCGGGCGCCGTGATCAGCCCGGCCCAACTCCTCGACCTGGCACCGGTACTGGCGGCGGAGCTGGGGGTGCGGGTGCTGGCGGACGGGTAGCGCCGGGCCGGGGCGTCAGGATGGGCGCGCTGGGGTGGCGCGTCAGGATGGGCGCGCCAAGCGGGGCGTCGGGACGGGCGCGCCGGAGTGGGGCGTCGGGATGGGCGCGCCGGGGTGGGGCGTCAGGGCAGGCGGGGGAAGCGGGCCTGGAGGGTCCAGATCGCCGGGTTGTCCGCCAGGTCCTCGTGCATGTCGGTCAGATCGGCGAGCAGGTCGTGCAGGAAGTCCCGGGACTCCCGGCGCAGTTCCGCGTGGGAGAAGGACAGCGGGGGCTCGTCCGCCGGCATCCAGTCCGCCTCGATGTCGACCCAGCCGAAGCGGCGCTCGAAGAGCAGACGGTCCGTGGACTCGGTGAAGTCCAGCTCCGCCCGCTGCGGCCGGGCCGCCCGGGAGCCCGCCGGGTCCCGGTCCACGCGCTCCACGATGTCGCAGAGCGCCCAGGCGAAGTCGAGCACCGGCACCCATCCCCAGGCTGTGGACAGCTCCCGGTCGGCCTTGGTGTCGGCGAGATAGACGTCCCCGCAGAACAGGTCGTGCCGCAGCGCGCGGACGTCCGCGCGCCGGTAGTCCGTCTGCGGCGGGTCGGGGAAGCGGGTGGAGAGGGCGTAACCGATGTCGAGCACGCAGGTGATGGTGTCACGCCCGACCGGATAGGTTGCCCACGTGATCATCACCCCCTTGCGGACCGGCCCCGACCACGACATCCCCGGGCCCCTCCTCACCGAGCTGACCGCCCTCTACGCCGCCCACCGCGACTTCCACGCGCTCAGCGGCGACTTCCCGGACCCGGACGACATCCGTCCGGAGCAGGTGGCGGCGGCGCTGGCCGACGAGCTGGCGCGACCGGGCGCCGAGGTGCTGCTCGCCAGGGAAGCGGGCCGGCTGACCGGCGTCGCGATCACACTCGCCCGGCATCCCGACCCGGCCGACCCGGACCCCTGGATCGGGCTGCTGATGGTGGACGCCGAGCTGCGGCGCCGGGGCCACGGCAGGCGGCTCGCGTCGCTCGTCGAGGAACGGCTCCGGGCCACCGGCCGCACCGCCGTACGGCTCGCCGTGCTCGACGCCGACCCCGGGGCCCTCGCCTTCTGGACCGCCCTCGGCTACACGGCCGTCGACCACCGCCCCGACCTGGAGCGCGGCCGTCCCTGCACGGTGCTGCGCAAGGAGTTCGACAGCGGCGTGCCGCGCACCCCGCGCCGCGCCGCCCGGGTCGCCGTGCTCGACCCCGGGGGCGCGGTGTTCCTCCTGCGCTACGACAACATCGAGGTCGGCGTGCACTGGGCGATGCCCGGCGGCGGACTGGACGCGGACGAGAGCCCCCGCGAGGGCGCCCTGCGCGAGGTGCGTGAGGAGACCGGCTGGCACGACATTGAGCCCGGCCCGCTGCTCTGCACCTGGGAACACGACTTCACCCACCTGAGCGTCGGCCCCGTCCGCCAGCACGAGCACATCTACGTCACCCGCGCCCCGCGCCGCGAACCCACCGGCCCCCACCTCGCCGCCGCACACGCCGCCGACGGCATCCTCGAATGGCGCTGGTGGAGCCGGGCCGAACTGGCCGAGGCCCCGGAACCGCTCTGGCCCCCGGACCTCGCGCTGCTGCTCGACACCTTCGAGGGGTGAGCCCGCGGGGACGGCGGTGCCTCACGGGCGGTCCGGCCGGCCGTCCCCGTGGAGCCAGTCGTCCCAGACCTCCGTGAAGTCCTCGTCCGGCGCCGACTTCTCCACGTAGGCCGTGAAGTCCTCGGTGTCCGCGTTGCCGTGGCGGTGCGCGCCGGCCCAGCCCCGCAGCAGGGCCAGGAAGGCTTCGTCGCCGACCTTCTGGCGGATCTTGTGCAGGACCATCGCGCCGCGCTGGTAGACGGGGCTCGCGGAGATGTGCTCGGCGTCGGGCGGGTCGGCGGGCGGGAACGCCCAGATCGAGTCGCCCGCGTCCTCCTCGTCGTAGTACGTCCCGTCGTAGAGCGCGTCGAAGGTCTGCTGGGCGGTGTCGCCGCCCTCGTCCTCCTCCCACAGCCACTCGGCGTAGGTGGCGAAACCCTCGCTGAGCCACATGTCCCGCCAGGTCTTCGGGCTGACCGAGTTCCCGTACCACTGGTGGGCGAGTTCGTGGACGAGTAGGACCGGGCTGGGGGCGCCGGGGAAGTAGGGCCGGTTCTGGGTCTCCAGCGCGTATCCGGCGTCCTCGACGCGGTCGACGATCGCGCCGGTGGAGGAGAAGGGGTACGGGCCGAAGTTCTCCTCGCCCCACTCCACGACCTCGGGAATCCGCGCCAGCACCTTGCGGCTCGCGTCGGACTGCTGCGGGTCGACGGCCGTGTACACCGGCAGACCGGCGTCGGTGGTGGAGCGGTCGGTCTCCCACTCGCCGACGGCGACCGTGGCCACGTGGCTCGACATCGGCTCGGCCGTGTGCCACGTGAACGTCGTACGGCCGCCACGGGTCCGCTCGTCCCGCAGCTCCCCGTTGGAGACCACGCCGAAGCCCTCCGGCACGGTCACGGCGAGGTCGTACGTCGCCTTGTCCGAGGGGTGGTGGCTGCCGGGGAACCACGCCATCGAGCCGACCGGCTGGCCGAGCGCCACCGCGCCGTCGGCGGTGGGCAGCCAGCCCTCCTCGGAGTCGTCCGGGTCGGTCACCGTCTGAGGTTCGCCGGAGTAGCGGACGCTCACCCGGAACGTCTCCCCTTCGCGCAGCTCGTCCGCCGGGCGGACGGTCAGCTCCTGCCCGGCCCGGTTGAAGCGGGCCTCCCGGCCCTCGACCGTGACCGCCTCGACGTCCAGGCCCTTGAGGTCGAGGTCGAAGGCCGACAGGTCCCGGGTGGCACGCGCGGTGATCGTCGCGGTGCCCGCGAGGTGCTCGTCGTCGGGCTCGTAGGCCAGCTTCAGGTCGTAGTGGCCGACGTCGTAGCCGCCGTTGCCCGCCTTCGGGAAGTACGGATCGCGCACGCCCGAACCACCGGGACCGCCGTCCACGGCGCCGCCACCGCTGCACGCCGCGAGGACGGTGACGGTGGCGGCGGCTATGAGGGGACGGGAGATGCGCACGTCGTGATCCTATGCGGCGTTTCACGTGAAACGCCCGTTGGGACCGGGTGCCGGGACCCTGCGGGCAGCCCCGCTGCCCCTGGGTCCCGGGCCTAGTTCAGGGCCTCGGCGCCCGCCCGCGCGAACTTCTCGTCCAGGGTGCCGGACGGAGCGCCCGCGACACCGATCCCGGCGATCGGCGCCTTGCCGGCGGTGACCGGGACGCCGCCGCCCAGGAACAGGGTGCCCGGGATGTCCTTCAGGTTCGGGGCGCTCTCCAGGCGGCCCTCCAGCTCGCTGGTCGGGGCGTTCCAGGAGACCGAGGTGAACGCCTTCTTCTCGGCCGACTCGTAGGACTGCGGGCCGGCGCCGTCACCGCGCATGGTGAGGATCGTGTTGCCGTTGCGGTCGACGACCGCCACCGTGATCCGCTGGCCCTCCTTCTTCGCCGCCTTCAGCGCGGCCTGCGCGGCCTCGGTGGCGGCGTCGATCGTCAGGTGCGTGGAGGTCGTGGTGGAGCGCTGCCCGGCCGAGGCGGGGGCGGCGGCCGCGGCGGAGTCCCGGCCGCTCTCCGGGGCGGAGGCGTTCGCGGCCACCGTGCCGAAGGTGCCGGCGGCGACGGCGGCGAGCACGGCGCCTCCGGTGGCGATGCGGGCGCGTCGGGAGAGGGTCTTCTTCATGGCGTCTGCTCCTCGGGATCGGACGTGGTCGGAGGGGATCGGGCGCTGTGCCGCGTCCCGCTCTCCACCCTCCGTCCCGCGGCCCCGGTGCCCGGTCGCCGTTCCGGCTGCTCCCGGACGACGGAACGGGCGAGGCCGGGGTCGTCCGATCGGTTGACCCGGACACCCTCCGCACAGGGCACCATGGGTGTGTTCGGGCAGCTCAGCGCCCTCCTGCGGCACGTTGGGGGACACCAACCCGGACACGGACCGGACAAGGACCGCAAGCCGAGGCGGCCAGGAGGCGGAAGGAGGCGGGCGGATGCCGAAGCCGTACGACCCCGACACCCGGTGGCTCGGCGCCGTCATGCACGCGGCGTTCTTCCTGCTGCTCGGCGGCGCCCTCGCCCGCTTCCTGCTGCGCCACCCCGGCGAGCCCCGCACCCCGTGGATCCTCGCCCTCTCCCTCGCGCTGGCCCTGCTGCACCTGCTCGGGCCGGTCCTGAGCGGGCCCGGAGAGCGGCCCACGGGGCGGCGCGCGGCCTGGCTGGGCCTGGTGGTCGTGGTGTGGATGGTGCTGGTCGTCCTCGCGCCCAGCTTCTCCTGGTGCGCGGTGCCCCTCCTCTACACCGGGCTGCGCACCCTGCCGCCCCGGGCGGCGCTCGTGCTGGTCGGCGTCCTGACGGTGTTCGTGGTCGCCGCGCAGTTGCGGCTCGCCGGGCGCTTCGACCCGAACCTGCTGCTGGCCCCGCCCGCCGTCGCCGCCATCGCCACCGCCGTGTTCCTGCACACCGAGCGGCAGACCGCCCGGCAGCGCGCCCTGATCGACGACCTGATCCGCACCCGCCGCGAACTCGCCGCCTCCGAGCGCCGCGAGGGCACCCTGGCCGAACGCCAGCGGCTGTCCATGGAGATCCACGACAGCCTCGCGCAGGGCCTGTCCAGCCAGCGGATGCTGCTCCAGGCGGCCGAGCGGGTCTGGGGGTCCGACCCGGACAAGGCCCGCGCCCACGTCCGGGGCGCCGCCTCCGTCGCCGAGCACAACCTCGCCGAGGCCCGCCGCTTCGTCCACGACCTCGCCCCGGCCGACCTCGCCCGGGGCGGCGGCCTGGAGGCGGCGCTGCGCGCACTGGCCGCGCGGGAGTCCGGCGACGACCTCACCGTGCGCGTCCACGTCGACGACGGCGCCCGCGTCCCGCCGCTGCCGGACCGCGTCCAGTCGGCCCTGCTGCGCATCGCGCAGGGCGCCCTGGCCAATGTCCGGGAGCACGCGGGCGCGTCCACCGCCGCGCTCAGCCTCACCCTCCTCGACGACCAGGTCGTGCTGGACGTCACCGACGACGGCCACGGCTTCGACCCGGCCGCCCCGCCCGGCGCCCCCGCCGGAGTGCGGGGCCACGGACTGCCCGCGATGCGCGCCCGGCTGCGCCAGCTCGGCGGGACCCTGACCGTCGAGTCCGTCCCCGGCGAGGGCACCGCCCTGTCCGCCGCCGTCCCCCTGGACCCGCCCCGCACCGACCCGGCCGACGCCCAGGAGGCACCCCGATGACCGACCCGGCAGCCGGCGCTCCCGGCCCCGTGCGCATCCTGGTCTGCGACGACCACGTCGTCGTACGGGCCGGGCTGCTCGCCCTGCTCGACAGCGCCCCCGGCATCGAGGTGGTCGGCGAGGCCGGTACCGGCGAGGAGGCGCTCGCGCTCGCCGGGCGGCTGGCGCCGGACGTGGTGCTGATGGACCTCCAGCTCGGCGAGGGCATCGACGGCGTGGAGACCACCCGCCGCCTCACCGCCGCCCCGGCGACCGGCTCCGGCGCCCGCACACCGCACGTACTCGTCCTGACCACGTACGACACCGACGCCGACATCACCCGCGCCATCGAGGCCGGCGCCACCGGCTACCTGCTGAAGGCGGAGCGCCCCGAGGAACTCTTCGCCGCGATCCACGCCGCCGCCCAGGGCCGTACGGCGCTGTCGGGGCCGGTGGCCAGCCGGGTCATGGCCAACATGCGGCGCCCGAGGCCCTCCCTCACCGACCGCGAGCGCGACATCCTGGCGCAGCTCGCCACCGGTCTCGGCAACCGGGAGATCGCCCGTGCCCTCTTCATCAGCGAGGCCACGGTCAAGACCCATCTGCGCCGGATCTACGACAAACTCGGCGTCGACACCCGCGCGGGCGCGGTCGCTGTGGCCAAGGAGCAGCGCCTGCTGCCGTGACGCAGCCGCCGGAGCAGGCGGGCCGGGCACGCCGAAGGCCCCCCGGCCGGACGTCCGGGGGGCCTTCGTACGGAACTGCTCGGCGGGCGAACGTCAGACGTTCACGCCGAAGTCCTGGGCGATGCCGACCAGGCCCGAGGCGTAGCCCTGGCCGACGGCGCGGAACTTCCACTCGGCGCCGTTGCGGTACAGCTCGCCGAAGACCATGGCGGTCTCGGTGGCGGCGTCCTCGGACAGGTCGTAGCGGGCGATCTCGGCGCCGCCGGCCTGGTTGAGGATGCGGATGTAGGCGTTGCGCACCTGGCCGAAGTTCTGCGAGCGGTTCTCCGCGTCGTAGATCGAGACCGGGAAGACGATCTTCTCGATGTCGGCCGGCAGACCCGCCAGGTTGACGTTGATCGCCTCGTCGTCGCCGGCGCCCTCGCCGGTGCGGTTGTCACCGGTGTGGACGATGGTGTTGTCCGGCGTCTGCTTGTTGTTGAAGAAGACGAAGTGACCGTCGGAGTAGACCTTGCCCTGCGAATTGACCGCGATCGCGGACGCGTCGAGGTCGAAGTCGGTGCCGGTGGTCGTGCGGACGTCCCAGCCGAGGCCCACGGTGACCTCGGTCAGGCCCGGAGCCTCCTTGGTGAGCGAGACGTTGCCACCCTTGGACAGGCTTACAGCCATTGTTGGGAGTCCCTTCCCTCGTTTACGTACGGCAAGAAAGCTACAGCTACCCCCATGAACGTCGAGGGGGGTACGTAAGGTTCCAGCTCTCTTTACTTTCTTTACCGAGTGCCGGACCGAGGATATTGGGGTGACGTGACCCGTTCGGGGCGGGAACATGGACGGCATGTCCGGTCCCCATGTCATCCGCGGTTCCGTCTCCCTTCCCGAGGCCGAGCTGGTCTGGCGCTTCTCGCGTTCCTCGGGGCCGGGCGGCCAGCACGTCAACACCACCGACACGGCGGTCGAGCTGCGTTTCGACCTGGCGAGTACCGAGGCCCTGCCCGAGGTGTGGAAGCGGCGGGCGCTGGAACGGCTGGCCGGGCGCCTGGCCGACGGCGTCGTCAGCGTCCGCGCCTCCGAGCACCGCTCCCAGTGGCGCAACCGCGAGACCGCCGCGGTGCGCCTGGCGGCGCTGCTCGCCGAGGCCACCGCGCCCCCGCCCCGGCCCCGCAGGCCCACCCGCATCCCGCGCGGCATCAACGAACGCCGCCTGCGGGAGAAGAAGCAACGCTCCCAGACCAAACGGGGGCGCTCCGCGCGGGACTGGGACTGAGCGACGCGGGGCCCCCGTTGTGCCTGCCCGCGGGTTCGTCGTGGCGGGTCGCGCAGTTCCCCGCGCCCCTTTCGGGGCGCGTTCCGAGGTGTTCAGTCCAGCTTCAGTACGCCCACCGTCTCGCCCTCGCTCGTCTCCCCGTCGGTGCGGAAGCCCAGGCCGAGGTAGAAGCCCTCGGGGCCGTTCGGGCCCGGATGCCACGTCACCCAGCACTCCTTGCCGCCGCGGCGGCGGATCTCCTCCACCACCGACTCCACGGCGAAGCGGCCGTAGCCGCGGCCCTGTTCACCGGCCGCGATGTTCAGCCGCCACAGGCCCGAGCGCAGGACGCTGCCGTCCTCGTACCAGTCGATGTCGAAGAAGCCCATCAGGAAGCCGACCGGACGGTCGCCGTCCACGATCAGCCGGGGCCAGGCGACGCCATGGTGAACGTAGGCCTCCGCGAGGGACTTCACCACCGGCTCCACGGCGAACTCCTGCTCCGGGCGCACCCGGATGCCGGTGGCGGCCTCGAAGTTCGCGGAAGTGATCGTCTCCAGGCGGAGACCGGCGTTCGTCGTCATGCGCGCAGCCTAGGCAGGCGGCGCGAGGACCGGCGAGTGAATTGCGGCTCAGCCCAACTGCCGGTACCGGCCCCGGAAGTACGTCAGCGGTCCCCCGTCCGCGCTCGGCAGGGCGGCGGTCAGCACCCGGCCGATGACCAGCACGTGGTCCCCGGCCGGCACCCGCTGCTCGGTGCGGCACTCCAGGGTGGCCAGGGCGCCCCCGGCCAGCGGCGCCCCGGTCGCCCCGCCCCGCACGTAGGGGATGTCGGCGAAGAGGAGGCGGTCGCTGATCCGGCCCTTCATCGCGAAGCGGCCGGCGATGTGCCGCTGGCTCTCGGAGAGCACGGAGACCGCCCACAGGGGCTGCTCGTCGAGCAGGTCGTCCATGCGGGAGCCCGTCCGCAGGCTGACCAGGACCAGCGGCGGGTCCAGGGAGACCGACATGAAGGCCGTGGCCGTCATCCCGACGTCCTCGCCGCCCGGCGCCAGCGGGTCGTCGGCGTCGAGCGGCGGCTCCTGGGCGGTCACCAGGACCACGCCCGAGGCCAGCCGGGACATGGCCGCACGGAATTCCTCGTTGCTCACCCCCTCAGCATGCCCGGCGGCGGGCGACGGCAACGGGAGCGCGGGGGACGCGTGGGACGTGAGGGAGGGAGTATTCGGCACACCATCACGCTAATCTCCGGAGTTCCGGCCGGACATCGGGCCCCGGTCCGAACCGGGTCCTAGGACCACGGACGGAGACGTGCGCATACCTACAAATTTGCATTCAGTAAACGCACAGGAAAAACGCAGAAACCCCACTCAATTGTTCATCTTTTGCTGTGACTTGAGTCACAAGGGGCGGTAATTGTTGACCCTGTGTACCGAGTGGGGAGCGCGCTGTGATTCAGTGGCGGTGAACCTGCAAGGGCACCATCAGTAAGGGCGCCGGAGAGATCCCTTGATTCGCTGCGAGGTCTCGGGGGGAGGGCGAGCATGGAGACCGAGTCGGAGCCCTATGTCCGCCTTGCGTCCCTGCGGCAACTGCACCAGGCCATGGCCGACATGAACAAGGCCCGCAGCCTGGCCGACACCCTGCAGGCCGTCGCCGACGGCGTCGTCCAGGCCCTGGGGTACGAGCTGGCCTGCGTCAACCTGGTCCGTCCCGACGGCGATCTCGTCGTCGCCGCCTTCGCCGGCAACCCGGCCGCCGAGGCCCTCATCACCGGCCGCTCGGGCTCCCGCGACTCCTGGGACCGGCGGCTGAACATGGGCGAGCAGTGGGGCGACCTGATCTTCATACCCCACACCGAGGGCTGGATCCTCGACGACGACGACGTCCCGCAGTGGTACACCGACGGACCCGCGCCCCGCTTCGAGGACGAGTGGCACCCCTCGGACCGCCTCTTCGCCCCGATGTACGCGCCGGGCCCGCAGGGCGGCGGCAGCAGCGGCGAGCTGATCGGCGTGCTGTCCGTGGACCGCCCGCGCAACGGCCGGCGGCCCGGCGCCTGGGGCCGCGAGGCCCTCCAGATGTACGCCTTCCAGGCCGCCATCGCGATCAGCAACGCCCGGCTCCGCTCCAACATGCAGCGCGCCCTGGTCCGCCTGGAGCGCGACCAGCAGGCGCTCAGGGCCAGCGAGGAGAGCTTCCGCCAGGCGTTCGAGTACGCCCCCTCCGGCATGGCCATCGCCGAGATGGGCGGCGACCAGCACGGCCGGATCCTGCGCACCAACGACGCGCTCTGCCGCCTCCTCGGCCGCCCCGCCTCCGCGATGCGCCGCTACGCCTTCTCCGACCTCGTCCACCCCGAGGACATCGGCACCCTGCTCCGCACCTCCGCCGAGGGCGGCCGGGCCGAGCTGCGCCTGGGCCGCCGCGACGGCACCTACGTCTGGGTCTCGCTGCGCAACAGCGTCGTCGCCGACGCCGCCGACGGGCCCCGCTTCCTGCTCACCCACGTCGAGGACATCGAGGAACGCAAGCGCCGCGAGCTCCAGCTCGCCCACCGCGCCTCGCACGACTCCCTCACCGGGCTGCCCAACTCCGCCGAACTGCGCTCCCGCCTGGCCGCCCGGCTCTGCCAGCGCCCGCAGTCCTCGCACGCGGCGATCGCCGACGCGATGGACGCCGCCTACGGGCATCCCGCCGTCTTCGACTCCGGCGGCCACACCTTCGACTTCAGCGCGCCCGCCGAGCCGTACGGGGCCTACGACCACCATGTGCACGCGGTCGCCCCCGAGGACGGCCGGGACGACGGCACCAAGGGCCTCGCGGTCCTCTTCTGCGACCTGGACGGCTTCAAGTCGATCAACGACCGGTTCGGGCACAACGCGGGCGACGCCGTGCTCATCGAGGTCGCCCGCCGGCTCGGCGGCGGCGTCCGCGACGGCGACACGGTGGCCCGGCTCGGCGGCGACGAGTTCGTGATCCTCGCCAACGGTCTCGGCCGCGCCGACGCCCAGGACCTCGCCGTTCGCCTGCGCAACGAGATCATCCAGCCGATCCGGGCCGAGGGCCGGGCCGTCCGCGTGGGCGCGAGTTTCGGCATCGGATGGGCACACTGCGGCATGACGGCGGACGAGGTGTTGAAGTCAGCTGACGAACGGATGTACGTCGAGAAACGATCTCGTCCCAAACAGCACCGCCGAGCCGGATGATCACCAGGTCAGCGCGCTGATGCGGTCTGAGTCACCCGTTTGGGTCAGCCCGAGCGGGTAGGCTCGCCATCTCACACCCGTACCGCAACGCACCGCATCTGGTTAGGAGACCAAGGGATGACGCCCGGCAACAACGGCGCGAGCACGCCCGAGGACGACGACCCCTTCGGCTATCTCTACGCCGACGGGCAGGCCAACGGGGCCCAGCCGCCGTCCGGTGGCTACGGCTACCCGAACTCCGTCAACCGGGTGCGTCCCGTCGGTACACGGCAGTACGGGGCGCCACAGCAGCACCAGGGCACCCAGACCGCCGCCTTCGGCCAGGCCGCCCCGCCGCAGCAGGGCGTCTACGGCCAGCCGAACGCGCACTACGCCGCGCCGGAGACGTTCCCCGGCGGGGGTGGCGGTTCTCACACCGGCGCCCAGCAGTCCGGGCACGGCGGGGGCGGACGCCGCGGCCCCAACACCAAGGGCCTGCTGATCGGCGCGGTCGCCGTGGTCGCCGCCGTGGTGATCGGCATCGCCGTCGCCATGACGAGCAGCGGCTCGGACGACGACAAGGGCGGCGAAGCGGCGGGCGGCGACCCCACCGCCGGCCAGTCCCAGACCACCGAACCGAGCGCGTCCGCGAGCGACGGGGCGGAGGAGGAGGTCGAGCTGCCCTCCATCGACGCCAAGGCGATGCGGCTGGGCGGCTCCGCCTCCCTCGCGTCGGACGTCGAGGGCGCGCAGAACGAGGGCGGCGTCTACGTCGCCAACCTCAACCAGCCCGGTGCCTCGGTCACCTGGACCGTCAGCGGCATCCCGGAGGACGGCCTCTACACCCTCTTCACCGGGTACAGCGCGGCCGGCGAGGACCAGTCGATGACCCTCACGGTCAACGGCAAGGAGTTCGGCAGCAAGCTCAACCTGGGCAACTTCACCGGCGCCAAGGACGGCGAGTTCGACAAGGGCTGGACCAAGACCTACGCCTGGCCCACCCTGAACAAGGGCACCAACACGATCACGCTCTCCTGCGCCGAGGGCGACAAGTGCAACGTCCTGCTGGACCAGTTCTCCCTGAAGAAGGGGCAGGTCAAGGACTAGGGCAGGCGGCTCACGCCGCCCCCGCCTCCGCCGTCACCGCGACCCCCCGCCCAACCATCTCCTCGTACGCCGCCCGGTCGAACTCGCCGGCCACCGGTGACAGGACCGTCGCCGCCGACAGGGCGACCGCGCGGGCCAGCCGGTCCGGCCAGGGCAGGTGCTCGACCAGGCCGGAGAGCAGGCCCGCGACCGCCGAGTCGCCCGCGCCCGTCGGGTTGCCGTGCACGTGGGCCGGCGGCGCGGCCCGCCAGCGCCCCTCCGGGGTCACCGCGAGCAGCCCCTCCGCGCCCAGCGAGGCGATCACCGAGCGGGCGCCGCGGCGCCGGGCCGCCTGGGTGGCCCGCAGCGGCTCGTGCGAGCCGGTCAGCTCGGCCAGTTCGTCGGCGTTCGGCTTGATCAGGTCCGGCCGGGCGGCGACGCCCCGCCGCAACGGTTCCCCGCTGGTGTCGAGCAGCACCGGCACGCCCGCCGCGCGCGCGGACCGCACCAGACCGGCGTAGGCGCCCACCGGGACGCCCGGCGGGAGGCTGCCGCACAGCGCCACCGCGGAGGCATCGGCGAGCAGCTCCTCGTACGTGTCCTGGAAGGCGTTCCACTCGGCGGGTGCGACGGCCGGGCCCGGCTCGTTGAGCTGGGTGGTGTCGCCGGTGCGTTCGTCGACGACGGCGATGGTGCGCCGTGTGGCCCCCGCCACCGGCACCAGCGCGTCGGTCACCCCGGGCACGCCGGACAGCCCGTCGCGTACGACGCCGCCGGTGGTGCCGCCCGCGAAACCGGTGACCGTCGCCTCGTGCCCGAGGGCCGCCAGCACCCGGGCCACGTTCAGCCCCTTGCCGCCGGCCCGCTCCGTCACGTCGGTGACCCGGTGGGACGCGTGCGGCCGCAGGGACCGGACCCGGTAGGTGATGTCGAGAGCGGTGTTGAGCGTGACGGTGAGTATCACCGGTACCGACCTCCCCCGATCGCCTCCGGCCGTCTGTCCCGGAGATGTTTTCCGAAGACACGATCATGCCAAAAGGACGGCGGTCGGCCCAGTCCCCCGCCCGATCAGCCCAGTTGGGGCTCGACCACCCAGGCGCCGTGCCGCATCACGCCCCGCACGTCGAAGGCGTCGTCCAGCACCACCAGGTCGGCGTCCTTGCCGGGCTCCAGGGAGCCGATCCGGTCGCCGAGGCCGAGCAGCCGCGCCGGGTTGGCGGAGATCGCCGCGACGACGTCCCCGACGGGCAGCCCGTCGACCGTCACCGCCCGCTTGAAGGCGCGGTCCAGGGTCAGCGTGGAGCCCGCGATCGAGCCGCCCTCCACCAGCCGGGCCACCCCGTCCGCGACCTCGACCTCCATCGGGCCGAGCAGATAGCGGCCGTCGCCGAAGCCGGCCGCGTCCATCGCGTCCGTGATGAAGGCGACCCGGGCCGCGCCCGCGTGGTGGAAGGCCAGCTGGAGCGAGGCCGGGTGCAGATGCGTGCCGTCGTTGATCAGCTCGACGGTGATCCGCTCGTCCTCCAGGAGGGCGGCGATCGGGCCGGGGGAACGGTGGCCGAGCGGCGGCATCGCGTTGAAGAGGTGGGTGGCGACCGTGGCGCCCGCGTCGATGGCCTGGACCGTCTGCTCGTACGTCGCGTCGGTGTGCCCGACCGCCGCGATCACGCCGTGCTCGGCGAGCAGCCGTACGGAGTCCAGGCCGCCCGGCAGTTCGGTGGCCAGCGTGACCATCTTCGCGTGCCCGTGCGCCGCGTCGATCAGCTTGCGGACCTCGGCCGGGTCGGGGTCGCGCAGCAGTTGCTCGTCGTGCGCGCCCTTGCGGCAGGGGGAGATGAAGGGCCCCTCGAAGTGGATGCCGGCGATGTCGCCCTGCTGGGCCAGCTCGGCGAGCACCCCGGCGCGCCGGGCGAGGAAGTCCAGGTCGCCGGTGACGGCGGAGGCGACCACCGTGGTGGTGCCGTGGCGGCGGTGGGTCTCGACACCCTTGAGGATGTCCTCGGGCGTGCCGCCGGTGAAGGAGGCGCCGCCGCCGCCGTGGTTGTGGATGTCGACGAAGCCGGGCACCACCCAGTGGCCCGACAGGTCGAGGACCTCCGCGCCGGGGGGCGCCGTGTCCGCGATCCGGGTGCCGTCGACGATCACGCGGCCGTCGTCCACGGTCCCGGTGGGCAGTACCACCCGGGCACCGGCGAGAACCTTGCTTGGGGCCATCAGGTGGTTACCTCCGGGGGAGTCGCGGTCGTGGGGGTGGTGCCGGTCGGTTCGGTGTCGAGCAGGTCCCAGGCGAGCAGCCCGGCACCCAGGCAGCCGGCGGTGTCCCCCAGCGCCGCGGGGACGATCTCCGGCAGCTTCTGGAAGGTGACGCGCCGCCGCACGGCGTCCCTCAGCGGTGTGAACAAGGTTTCCCCCGCCTCGGCGAGGCCGCCACCGATGATCAGGACGCGCGGGTCCAGCAGAGTGAGCGCGGTGACCAGTCCGTCGGCCAGCGCGTCCACGGCGTCCTGCCAGACCGCGAGCGCGCGGGCGTCGCCCGACTCGACCGCCTTGGCGCAGTCGGCGGCGTCCGCGGCCGGGTCGCCGCAGGCCTCGGCCCACGCCTGGCTGACCGCCGACGCGGAAGCGAACCGCTCCAGACAGCCGCGCTGCCCGCACGGACACGGGATGCCGCCGGGCCGCACGACGACGTGGCCGATCTCGCCCGCGAAGCCGTGGGCGCCCGACTCCACCCGGCCGTCGATGCCGATGGCGCCCGCGATGCCGGTGCCCAGCGGCACGAACAGGAACCGGTCGGCGCCCTGTCCGGCCCCGATCCGCCCCTCGGCGAGCCCGCCGGCGCGCACGTCGTGGCCGAGGGCGACGGGGACGGCGCCGAGCCGGTCGCCGAGCAGGGCCCGCAGGGGTACGTCGCGCCAGCCGAGGTTGGCCGCGTACACGGCGGTGCCGTGCTCCTCGTCGATGATGCCGGGCACGGCCACGCCGGCCGCGCGGGCGGGCTCGCCGAACCGGTCGGCGCCGTGGGCGCGCAGTTCGGCGGCGAAGTCGAGGATGCCCGCGACCACCGCCTCGGGCCCGCGCTCGCGGCCGGTGGCCCGGCGGGCCCGGTGCAGCAGCTCGCCCCCGGACCCGACGAGGGCGGCCTTCATCCCGGTGCCGCCCACATCGAGGGCGATGACATGTCTCACGGGGACAGTGTGGCCCGTTGACCCGGGAGAGGTCTAGTCCACTGCCGTGGTGTAGACCTTAATCCGTTAAACGAACAGGCACAGGGTTGGGGATTCAGGTGCAGCGGCGTAGGACAGGAACGATCGCGGTGGTGTCCGCACTGGGCATGACGGCGGTCCTCGGCGGCTGCGGCCTCACCGGCGACTCCGGCGAGGTGACCCTGAGGCTGGTCGCCGCCGACTACGGCGACAGCAAGGACAACAGCTCCCAGAACTACTGGGACGAGCTGGTCAAGTCCTACGAGGCCAAGAACCCCGACGTGCACGTGGAGGTGGACGTCTACTCCTGGAACGACGTCGACCGGAAGGTCCAGGAGATGGTCGACGCCGGTGAGGCGCCCGACATGGCCCAGATCGGCGCGTACTCCGACTACGCGGACAAGGACCTGCTCTACTCGGCCGACGACGTGCTCTCGATCCCGGTCCAGGCCGGCTTCGTCTCCCAGCTCGCGGGCGCCGGCCAGGTCAACGGGGTCCAGTACGGGCTGCCCTTCGCGGCCTCCACCCGCGTGCTCTTCTACAACAAGACCCTCTTCGCCGAGGCCGGCGTCACCCCGCCCAAGTCCTGGGACGACCTCGCCGACGCCGCCGAGGCGCTCGACGCGAAGGGCGTGAAGTACCCGTACGCCCTGCCGCTGGGCGCCGAGGAGGCGCAGGCGGAGACCATGCAGTGGATGCTCAGCGGCGGGGGCGGCTACACCGACGACCTCGGCACGTACTCCGTCGACTCGCCGCAGAACGTCACCACGTTCACCTGGCTGCGCGACGAACTGGTCGCCAAGGGTCTCACCGGCCCGGTCGCCCCCGGCAAGCTCAACCGCGCCGCCGCCTTCGCCGCCTTCGCGGGCGGGGACGTCGGCATGCTCAACGGCCACCCCTCGCTCATGAAGATGGCCTCCGACAAGGGCGTGAAGTACGGCATGGTGACGACCCCCGGCGCCGACGGGGAGAGCCAGAACACCCTCGGGGTGTCCGACTGGATGACGGCCTTCAAGAAGAACGGCCACCAGGAGGAGATCGGCGACTTCCTCGACTTCGTCTACAGCGACGAGAACGTCCTCGACTTCTCCCGCGAGTACGACCTGCTGCCGGTGACCACCTCCGCCTCCCAGGCCATGAGCACCGCGGCCGAGGACAAGAACCTCAAGCCGTTCCTGGACGAACTGCTGCTCTCCGAGCTGTACCCGGTCGGCAAGACCTCCTGGGCCTCGGTCAGCGCCGACGTCAAGAAGCGGATCGGCCAGGCGGTCGCCCCCGGCGGCAGCCCTCAGGAGGTGCTCGCCCAGATACAGGGGACCGCGATGCGGGTGGGCAGCGCGGAGTAGGACTCTCGCGACAAGCCCTCGCGGGCAGCGCTGTCGGTGGCGGGCGCTACGGTGCCGTACATGGACCTGGGAGAGCTGGCCGAGCGGGAGCGCGGCATCCTCGCACTGGAGCGCCGCGGCTTCCCCGGCCCCGGCGCCAAGGAACGCGCGATCCGCGAGGAGCTGGGCCTGGCCCCCGTCCGCTACTACCAGCTCCTCAACGCCCTCCTCGACGACCCCCGCGCCCTGGCCACCGACCCGGTCACGGTCAACCGCCTCCGCCGGATACGGGAGTCCCGCCGCGCGGAGCGGTGAGGCGGTGACGAGGTTGCCGTCCGCGCCGGCGGGATAGGTTCGCGGTATGGGCAGCCACCAGGACTCCACCCGTGCCGACTCCCGTGCCGACTCGCCGGACCACCTGCCGACCCCTTCGACGGCGGCCGGACGCGCGGGGCTCGACGCGCTCCTCACCGACCCCGGCCGTGCGGTGATCGCGCTGGACTTCGACGGCACGCTGGCCCCGATCGTCGCCGACCCCGACCGGGCGCGGGCCCACCCGGACGCCGTACCGGCGCTCGCGGCCCTCGCCCCGAAGGTCGCCGCCGTCGCGGTGATCACCGGCCGCCCGGCCGAGGTCGCCGTCCGGCACGGCGGCTTCGCGGACGTCCCGGGCCTCGACCACCTCGTCGTCCTCGGCCACTACGGCGCCGAACGCTGGGACGCCGCCACCGGCACCCTCACCACGCCCGAACCGCATCCCGGCGTCGCCGCCGTCCGCGCGGAGCTGCCGGCCCTGCTGGAGCGGTCCGGGGCGGGGGAGGGCACCTGGACCGAGGAGAAGGGCCACGCGGTCGCCGTCCACACCCGCCGTGCCCCCGACCCGCAGGCCGCCTTCGACGTCCTGCGCGTCCCCCTCACCGACCTGGCCTCCCGGCACGGCCTCATCGTCGAACCGGGCCGCATGGTCCTCGAACTGCGCCCGCCCGGCATGGACAAGGGCGCCGCGCTACGGGCCTACGTCCGCGACACGGACGCCGGGTCCGTCCTCTACGCCGGCGACGACCTCGGCGACCTCCCCGCCTTCGCGGCGGTCGACGTACTCCGCACCGAGGGCACCCCGGGCCTCCTGGTGTGCAGCGGCAGCGACGAGGTCCCGGACCTCAGAAAGCGGGCCGACGTGGTGGTCGACGACGGCCCGACGGGCGTGGTGCGACTCCTGCGCGCCCTGGCCGCGCGCCTCGCCTAGCGGCCCCCGCCGCCGCCTGGGGCGCCCCCGCCGCCGCCTGCGGGCAGTCGTGCCGCTGGGGCGGCACGGGCGGGCGCAGGCGGCACCCCGCTACGCCGGGCAGCGCACTCGCCCTCTCAGCCCCGCAACGCCCTCAACTGCTCAAGAAACCACCGCGCCGGAGGCAGCGCCGTACCCGCCGCGGCCAGCCGCTTCGAGCGCTCGGCACGCTCCGCCGCGGGGACGGACAGCGCGGTGTGCAGGGCCTCCGCCGTCCCGGACACGTCGTACGGGTTCACCACCACCGCGTCCTCGCCCAGCTCCTCGTACGCCCCAGCCTCCCGCGACAGCACCAGCACGCACCCCTCGTCGGAGACGACCGGCACCTCCTTCGCGACCAGGTTCATCCCGTCCCGCACGGGGTTGACGAGGGCCACGTCGGCCAGCCGGTACGCCGCCAGCGACCGCGCGAAGTCGTCCTTCACGTGCAGCACGACCGGCGTCCAGCCGGCCGTGCCGAACTCCGCGTTGACCGCGTCCGCGACCCGCTGCACCTCGGCCGTGTAGTCGCGGTACACGGCGAGGTCCTGCCGCGAGGGGTAGGCGAACGCGACGTGCACCACCCGCTCCCGCCACTGAGGCCGCGTCGCCAGCAGCTCCCGGTACGCCAGCAGCCCGCGCACGATGTTCTTGGACAGCTCGGTCCGGTCCACCCGCACGATCGTGCGTCGGCCCTCGCCGATCTCCTCCCGCAGGGCCGCCATCCGCTCGTCCACGTCCGCCTCGTGCGACCGCTTCCGCAGGAAGTCCGCGTCCGCCCCGAGCCCGTGCACGCCGGTCTCCGTGGAGCCGAGCCCGCCCACCAGGGCGTCGCAGCACGCGGTGAACGCGTCGGCCCAGCGCCGGGTGAGGAACCCGAGCCGGTCGGCGCCGAGCATGCCGCGCAGCACCTGCTCGGCGATGTCGTCCGGCAGCAGCCGGAAGTAGTCGACCGGCGCCCACGGCGTGTGCGAGAAGTGGCCGATCCTGAGGTCCGGCCGCAGCTCGCGGAGCATCCCCGGCACCAGCGTCAGGTGGTAGTCCTGCACGATCGCGACCGCGCCCTCGGCGGCCTCCTCGGCCAGCGCCTCGGCGAAGGCCCGGTTGTACGCCTCGTAGGAGGCCCACTGCCGCCGGAACTCCGCGTCGAAGACCGGCTCCACGGGCGTCTGGTAGAGCATGTGGTGCACGAACCACAGCACCGAGTTGGCGATCCCGTTGTACGCGTCCGCGTGCACGTCCGCCGGCACGTCCAGCATCCGCACGCCGTCCTCGCCGACCCCGCGCCGCACCGCCTCGCGGTCGCCGTCGCCGAGCGCCGAGCACACCCACAGCGCCCCCGCGTCCGGGCCGATCGACGACAGCCCGGAGACCAGGCCGCCGCCCCCGCGTTTCGCGTGCAGCGACCCGTCCTCACGCACCTCGTACGAGACCGGCCCCCGATTGGAGGCGACCAGCACCTGAGCAGCACCGAAGCTTGAAGCCATACGCCTCAACCTAGCCCGGCCCCGAAATGCTCAAACGTGGTCGCACACCACAGCGGTGCCGATCACGCCACCCGCCGCGCCGTGTACTCCGCGATCTCCCTCATCGGTGGCCGTTCCTCCGTGTCCACGGCGTGGGTGCGGGGCTCGAAGCCCGAGGGGCCGCGTTCGAACTGGGTGAGGGTCGGGCGGACCAGGTGGCCGCGGGCCAGGCGGAGCTGGGCGGTGCGGTAGATCGCGGCGGACATGCGGCCCAGGGCCTGGCCGTCCTGGTGGTGGTGGCGCCGGACGCCGACGTCGACCTGGGCGAGGGCGTCCAGGCCGACCAGGTGCAGGGCGTCGACCAGCATGCCCAGCTCGACGCCGTAGCCGACGGGGAAGGGGAGCCGTTCCAGCAGGGAGCGGCGGGCCGCGTACTCGCCGCCGAGCGGCTGCACGAAGCCGGCCAGCAGCGGCCAGTGCAGGTTGAGCAGGGGGCGGGCCACCAGCTCGGTGACCCGGCCGCCCTGGCCGGGAGTGGTGCCGAGGGGGCGGTCGTACATCGCCTTGACGAGCTGCACGTCCGGTTCCGTGAGCAGCGGGCCGACGATCCCGGAGACGAAGTCGGCGGAGAACTCGCGCAGGTCGGCGTCGACGAAGCAGACGATGTCGCCGCCGGTGACCAGCAGCGAACGCCACAGCACCTCGCCCTTGCCCGGCACCGGCGGGACCCGCGGCAGGATCGCGTCGCGGTGCACGACGCGCGCGCCCGCCGCCGCGGCCACCTCCGACGTACGGTCGCTCGACCCGGAGTCCACGACCACGATCTCGTCGACCAGCGGAGCCCGGTCCATCAGGTCGCGGCGGATCACCGTGACGATCTCGCCGACCGTCGCCTCCTCGTCGAGGGCCGGGAGCACCACGCTGACCGTCTGCCCGGTGGCCTGTTTGGCGGCCAGCAGCTGCCGGATCGGCCGGTCCCCGGCGGACCAGGAACGCGCGCTCAGCCAGCGCTCGACTTCTTCCAGCACGGTCCCAGGACTCCTTCGTGATCAGTTGTGATCCATCTCGCGGTACGGACGACTATCTCAACCGTCCTGGCCTTCGGTTACAGTCTTGAACAACGCGCAGGACCCCCGCATGCCGGGGTCACCGCGCGTACCGCGAAGGACAACAACTTCATACCGCTCATCCAGAGGGGCAGAGGGAAACGGCCCGATGAAGCCCCGGCAACCCTCCAGTCGGTTCTTGTCACACGGACGTGGCGAGGCTCCCGGCTAGGGAAGGTGCCAAATCCGTCTCACGGCGAGATGCGTCGTGAGAAAGATGAGGAGAAAGGGCCTCGCCTCCATGGCTGTGCAGACTGCCGAAACCCCCACGAACTCCACCGACGGCACCGTCGACCTCGGCCCCGCCGCAGCGCTGAGCTGCCGCGAGTGCGGCCACCGCGTCCCGCTCGGCCCGCTCTTCGCCTGCCAGGAGTGTTTCGGCCCGCTGGAGATCGCCTACGACTTCTCGGCCTACGACACCGAGGAGCTGCGCAAGCGGATCGAAGCGGGCCCCGCGAACATCTGGCGCTACGCCCCCCTGCTGCCCGTCCCCGCCGACGTGGCCGACAAGCCGAACATCAACCCGGGCTGGACCAAGCTGGTCAAGGCCGACAACCTGGCCCGCGAGCTGGGCGTCACCGGCGGCCTCTACGTCAAGGACGACTCCGGCAACCCGACGCACTCCTTCAAGGACCGCGTCGTCGCCCAGGCCCTGGAGGCCGCCCGCGCCTTCGGCTTCACCACCCTCTCCTGCTCCTCCACCGGCAACCTGGCCGGCGCCGTCGGCGCCGCCGCCGCCCGGGCCGGCTTCCGCTCCTGCGTGTTCATCCCGCACGACCTGGAGCAGGGCAAGGTCGTCATGGCCGCCGTCTACGGCGGTGAGCTGGTCGGCATCCAGGGCAACTACGACGACGTGAACCGCTTCTGCTCCGAGCTGATCGGCGACCCGGCCGGCGAAGGCTGGGGCTTCGTCAACGTCAACCTGCGGCCGTACTACGCCGAGGGATCCAAGACCCTCGCGTACGAGATCTGCGAGCAGCTCGGCTGGCGGCTGCCCGACCAGATCGTCGTCCCGATCGCGTCCGGTTCCCAGCTCACGAAGATCGACAAGGGGCTCCAGGAGCTGATCAAGCTGGGTCTGGTCGAGGACAAGCCGTACAAGATCTTCGGCGCCCAGGCCGAGGGCTGCTCCCCGGTCTCCACGGCGTACAAGGCCGGCCACGACGTGGTGCGCCCGCAGAAGCCGGACACCATCGCCAAGTCGCTGGCCATCGGCAACCCCGCCGACGGCCCCTACGTCCTCGACATCGCGCGCCGCACGGGCGGTGCGGTGGAGGACGTCACCGACGAGCAGGTCGTGGACGCGATCAAGCTGCTCGCCCGGACCGAGGGCATCTTCGCGGAGACCGCCGGTGGTGTGACGGTGGGGGTGACGAAGAAGCTGGTCGAGAGCGGCGCGCTGGACCCGTCGCTGACCACCGTCGTGCTCAACACCGGCGATGGTCTGAAGACGCTGGACGCGGTGGCGGGCACCGGGCTGACCGCGACCATTCGTCCCAACCTGGATTCGTTCCGCGAGGCCGGACTCGCGTAGGACAGCTTGTATGTCGTCTGCGGGCCGTGGGGGCTGGTCGCGCAGTTCCCCGCGCCCCTAGCCAAGTCACCTGACCGGAGGTTCAAGTGAGCGTCAACGTCCGCATCCCCACCATCCTGCGCACCTACACCGGTGGCCAGGCCGAGGTCAGTGCCGAGGGCGCGAATCTCGGCGAGGTCATCTCCGACCTGGAGAAGAACCACACCGGCATCGCCGCCCGCGTCCTGGACGACCAGGGCAAGCTGCGCCGCTTCGTCAACGTCTACGTCAACGACGACGACGTGCGCTTCGAGCAGGGCCTGGAGACCGCGACCCCGGACGGCGCGGGCGTCTCCATCATCCCGGCGGTCGCCGGCGGCTGATCCGCCTTTTCGTTACCGCAGGTAATCGCGGTGACGCAGAGTTCATCGAATTGCCCCCTCCGTGAGAGAAGCGGAGGGGGCAATTCCATTGGATTGAGCGCGGTAGAGTTGGGGAACGCGCTCCCGATCAAGGCATCGGGAACCTTGAATTCCTGCCGCCCGCCCGACAAGAAGTAGCCAAAGTGTGGGTGTGTTTCGCGGCTTTTGTGACTTTTGTGTGCCCCGACTTGACCCACATTCAGGGGAAAGCTCGTCATATTCCGGACCGGGTACGTCCAGATTTCTCGTCCGATTGACCTGTTGCAGACGGCAGTTGGACAGATACATTCAGCCGCGGTCGACGCGTTCCGGCGCACGCCCCCAGTCGTGGGGGGTGAGGTCTGACCCGGGTCCGCGAAGTGCGGATCTGTGCAAGGGCCAGTAATAGGGGAGTTAGGCATGGCTCAGGGCACCGTCAAGTGGTTCAACGCGGAGAAGGGGTACGGCTTCATCGCGGTCGACGGTGGTGCGGATGTTTTCGTCCACTACAGCGCGATTCAGATGGACGGCTACCGCACCCTCGAAGAAGGCCAGCGGGTCGAGTTCGAGATCTCGCAGGGTCAGAAGGGCCCGCAGGCCGACATGGTTCGCCTCAGCGCCTGAGACGTTCGGCCACCGCAAGTAAACGGTTCTTCTCCGAAGGGCCCGCACCTCCCCGGAGGTGCGGGCCCTTCGGCCTGCCCGGACCGTGGCGGGCCCGGTGTTCGCGGGTGGCGGAGAGGGTGGCCCGGATCCCCGGAGGCGCTTGCACTCGATGGGGTCGAGTGCTAATCATTGGCGTTAGCACTCTGAAGGTGAGAGTGACAACGAAGGACCGGGTCGGTGAGGCCCGCAGGCCGGGTGGGGAAGGAACCACGAGGCAGGCGAGCCGTCCGTCGCGGGCGCGGGCGCGGTCCGAAGGAATCACCCCCAGTCCTGGAGGGACCACTTCACATGGCCAAGATCATCGCGTTCGACGAGGAGGCACGGCGCGGCCTCGAGCGCGGCATGAACCAGCTCGCGGACGCCGTCAAGGTGACGCTCGGCCCCAAGGGCCGCAACGTCGTCCTCGAGAAGAAGTGGGGCGCCCCCACGATCACCAACGATGGTGTCTCCATCGCCAAGGAGATCGAGCTCGAGGACCCGTACGAGAAGATCGGCGCCGAGCTGGTCAAGGAAGTCGCCAAGAAGACGGACGACGTCGCCGGTGACGGTACGACCACCGCGACCGTTCTCGCCCAGGCCCTGGTCAAGGAAGGCCTGCGCAACGTCGCGGCCGGCGCCAACCCGATGGCCCTGAAGCGCGGCATCGAGAAGGCCGTCGAGGCCGTCTCCGCCGCCCTGCTCGAGCAGGCGAAGGACGTCGAGACCAAGGAGCAGATCGCCTCCACGGCCTCCATCTCCGCCGCCGACACCCAGATCGGCGAGCTGATCGCCGAGGCCATGGACAAGGTCGGCAAGGAAGGCGTCATCACCGTCGAGGAGTCCCAGACCTTCGGTCTGGAGCTGGAGCTCACCGAGGGTATGCGCTTCGACAAGGGCTACATCTCGGCGTACTTCGCCACCGACATGGAGCGTATGGAGGCGTCGCTCGACGACCCGTACATCCTGATCGCCAACTCCAAGATCGGCAACGTCAAGGACCTGCTGCCGCTCCTGGAGAAGGTCATGCAGTCGGGCAAGCCGCTGCTGATCATCGCCGAGGACGTCGAGGGCGAGGCCCTGTCGACCCTGGTGGTCAACAAGATCCGCGGCACCTTCAAGTCCGTCGCCGTCAAGGCCCCGGGCTTCGGCGACCGCCGCAAGGCCATGCTCGGCGACATCGCCATCCTCACGGGCGGCGAGGTCATCTCCGAGGAGGTCGGCCTCAAGCTGGAGAACGCGTCCCTGGACCTCCTGGGCCGCGCCCGCAAGGTCGTCATCACCAAGGACGAGACCACCATCGTCGACGGCGCCGGCTCGACCGACCAGGTCAACGGTCGCGTCAACCAGATCCGCGCCGAGATCGAGAACAGCGACTCGGACTACGACCGCGAGAAGCTCCAGGAGCGCCTGGCGAAGCTGGCCGGCGGCGTGGCCGTCATCAAGGCCGGTGCCGCCACCGAGGTCGAGCTCAAGGAGCGCAAGCACCGCATCGAGGACGCCGTTCGCAACGCGAAGGCGGCCGTCGAGGAGGGCATCGTCGCCGGTGGTGGCGTGGCCCTGCTCCAGGCCTCCCAGGTCTTCGAGAAGCTGGAGCTGACGGGTGACGAGGCGACCGGCGCCAACGCCGTGAAGCTCGCCCTGGAGGCCCCGCTGAAGCAGATCGCCGTCAACGGTGGTCTCGAGGGCGGCGTCGTCGTCGAGAAGGTGCGCAACCTCCAGGTCGGTCACGGCCTGAACGCCGCCTCCGGCGAGTACGTCGACATGATCGCCGAGGGCATCATCGACCCGGCGAAGGTGACCCGTTCCGCGCTGCAGAACGCCGCCTCCATCGCCGCGCTGTTCCTCACCACCGAGGCCGTCATCGCCGACAAGCCGGAGAAGGCCGCCGCGGCCGGTGCTCCGGGCGGCATGCCGGGCGGTGACATGGACTTCTGATCGACCGGTTCCGGTTGATCGAGCGTCCCGCACGAACCGAGGGCGGCACTCCCCGAACGGGGGGTGCCGCCCTCGGCGTTGTCCCCGGGCTGTGGGCCGGATCACGCCCCGGCGGGCGCGGTGGGCGGAATGAGGGCTGGTGGATGCGGGGTTCACGGTGGAGAGTGTCTATGCACACGCACATACCACCTGGTACCCCCCCACCAAGGAGCCCCCACGTGACCGTCACCCCCGTCGAGGCCGCCTCCCGCGCCGCCCAGCTCCTCGCCCGCCCGGCCACCATCAACGGACTCACCGTGCCGAACCGCATCGCGATGGCACCGATGACCCGGATGTTCTCCCCGGGCGGCGTCCCCGGTGAGGACGTGGTGTCGTACTACTCCCGCCGGGCCGCCGCCGGGGTCGGCCTGATCGTCACCGAGGGGACGTACGTCGGTCACGACTCCGCCGGGCAGAGCAGCCGGGTGCCCCGGTTCCACGGCGAGGAGCAGCTCGCCGGGTGGGCGAAGGCCGCCGA
Organism: Streptomyces sp. NPDC107500; assembly: GCF_055582785.1. Classification (NCBI taxonomy): domain Bacteria; kingdom Bacillati; phylum Actinomycetota; class Actinomycetes; order Kitasatosporales; family Streptomycetaceae; genus Streptomyces; species Streptomyces sp. NPDC107500. The sequence goes on along the minus strand of NZ_JBVJPF010000008.1, from coordinate 400,159 downwards.
GGCGGTGCACGCGGCGGGCGGCACGATCGTGCCCCAGCTGTGGCACATCGGCATGGTGCGCAAGGCCGGCCAGCCGCCCTTCGCGGACGCCCCCGCCGTCGGCCCGTCCGGGCTGCGCATCGGTGAGGACGAGGTCACGGGCACGGCCATGACCCGGCGCGACCTGGACGACGTCATCGGCGCCTTCGCCCAGGCCGCCGCGGACGCCGAGCGCATCGGCTTCGACGGCGTGGAGATCCACGGCGCCCACGGCTACCTCGTCGACCAGTTCCTGTGGTCCGGCACCAACCGCCGCACCGACGCCTACGGCGGCGACCCCGTGGCCCGCACCCGGTTCGCCGCCGAGATCGTGGCCGCCGTACGGGAGAAGGTCTCCCCGGAGTTCCCCGTGATCTTCCGCTACTCGCAGTGGAAGCAGGAGGCCTACGACGCCCGCCTCGCCGAGACCCCCGAGGAGCTGGAGGCGATCCTCGCCCCGCTCGCCTCGGCCGGCGTCGACGCCTTCCACGCCTCCACCCGCCGCTACTGGCTGCCCGAGTTCGACGGCTCCGACCTCAACCTGGCGGGCTGGACCAAGAAGCTGACCGGCAGGACCACCATCACCGTCGGCTCGGTCGGCCTCGACGGCGACTTCACCAAGGCGTTCCTGGGCGAGGGCGCCCCCGTCGGCAGCCTCGACAACCTCCTCGACCGCCTGGAGCGCGACGAGTTCGACCTCGTCGCCGTCGGTCGCGCGCTGCTCCAGGACCCGCTGTGGGCCGAGAAGGTCCTCGCCGGACGCTTCGACAGCCTCGCGCCCTACGACGCGGCCTCGCTGAAGACCCTCAGCTGAGCGCGGCGCGCACCACGGCGTAGGGTCCGTGGGATGACGATCCCTGGACCCGTGGAGTCAGTGGAACCCGTGGTGCGCACGGCCGTTGGTGCGGTGCGCGGGCGCGCGGAGGACGGGCTGACGGTCTTCCGCGGCATTCCCTTCGCCGAACCCCCGGTGGGCGAGGGCCGGTTCGCCGCCCCGCGCCCCGCCCGTGCCTGGGACGGCATACGCGACGCGTACGCCTTCGGCCCGCCGCCCCCGCAGGACCTCGGCATCGCGGGCCCGGCCGGTGCGCTCCCCCAGGGCGACGACTGGCTGACGGTCAACGTCTGGACACCGGAACCCGATCCGGCCGCCCGCCGCCCGGTGATGGTCTGGATCCACGGCGGCGCCTACAAACTCGGCCACTCCGGCAGCCCCGGCTACGACGCCCGCCGCATCGCCGCCGACGGCGACCTCGTCGTCGTCACCCTCAACTACCGCCTCGGCATGGAGGGTTTCGCCCACATCGAGGGCGCCCCCGCCAACCGGGGGCTGCTCGACCAGGTGGCCGCGCTGGAGTGGGTACGGGACAACATCGCCGCGTTCGGCGGCGATCCGGGCCGGGTCACCGTCTTCGGGGAGTCCGCGGGCGCCGGTTCCGTGGCCGCGCTGCTCGCCATGCCGAGCGCCGCCGGACTCTTCGGGCGGGCCGTCGCGCAGAGCGTGCCGGGCACCTTCTTCTCGCCGGAACTCGCCCGGGACCTCGGCACCGCCCTCGCCGCCGAGGCCGGTCTGCGCCCCACCGTCGCCGACCTCGGCGCCCTCGCTCCCGAGCAGCTCGTCAAGGCGGGCCAGGCCCTCGCCCCGAAGATGCCCGGCCGCGTCGACCGCTGGGGGCAGGCCGCGCCCACCGTCACCCCGTACGCCCCGGTCGTCGACGGGGAGGTCCTGCCGGTCATGCCCTGGCGGGCGCTGGCCGCCGGCGCCGCCCGCGACGTCGACCTGGTCGTCGGTCACAACCGCGACGAGAACCGCCTGTTCTCCATGATGGCGGGCAAGCTCGGCGTGATCGGCGAGGAACGGGCGCGCGCCGCCCTGCGCCTGTACGCCCCGGGCGGCGAGGCGGCCTACCGCGCGGCGTTCCCGGGCGCCTCCGCGAACGAACTCTACGAACGCGTCCAGACGGACTGGCTGTTCGGCATGCCCTCGCTCCACCTGGCCGAGGCGCACCTCGCGGGAGGGGGCCGCGCCCACGTCTACCAGCTGACCTGGCCCGCCCCGGCAGCCGACGGCGCCCTCGGCGCCTGCCACGCCCTGGACGTTCCGCTGCTCTTCGGCACCTTCGGCGCCGACATCGGGCTCCTCTTCTTCGACGGCGCGGAGCCGTCGCCCCAGGCGCTGGCCCTGTCGGACCGCTTCCGCTCCTCCTGGACGGCGTTCGCCCGCACGGGCGACCCCGGCTGGCCCGCGTACGACACGGAGCGGCGCCTGGTCCAGGTCCTCGACGCCGAGCCGGTCGTCGCGCCCTACCCGGGGGAGACCTCCCGGCGCCTTTGGGAGGGCCACGAGTTCACGCCCCTGCCCCTCGTGGGGCGGGGCGCGTGAGAGCGGGACGGGCACTGCGTCCGCTGCTGCTGCTCGCGCCCCTGGCGCTGCTCGTCGCGGGCTGCGGGGTGGCCGAGCCCTCCGAGGAGAAGGCGACGGACGAGGCCCGCGAGGTGGCCAGGACGGTGGGCGAACGGCTCTACGGCCAGCGTCCGCGCACGGCCGACGAGGCGGGGCGCGAGGCCGCCGGTATGGAGGGGGTGGAGGTGATGCGGGTCGACGGCACCTCGTCCCAGGACGGGGACGGCCTCGAACTGGTCGTCCGCACGTCCGGCACGGCGTTCAACTCGACCTTCGACATCGAGGAGGTCACCGTACGGCGGTGCTTCGCGGTCCGCGTGTCACCCCGGTCCCAGTGGCGCGAGAAGCCCCGTGACGTGGACTGCCCGGACAGCCTCCCCCTGGTCCTCGGCCCGGCGCCGGAGGCGCCCGAGCTGCCCGCCGCGGAACTGCGCGCGAAGCTCCCCCGGGTCCCGGAGGGCGGCCGCGCGGACGAGGCGGAGGTACGCCGTGTGATCGCCGCGCTGGACATGGACCCGGCGATCCGCAGCGAGGTGAAGGCGGAGGACGGACGGGTCGGCGTACTCCTGCTGGTGCCGGGCGACGGTTTCGGCCCGCAGGACTGCGTCCTCGCCCGGGTGGACCCCGGCGCCACGGAGGTGTGGGTGCCGCCCAGGATCCAGCGGATGCGGGGAGAGGCCGGCTGCACGGTGTCGAACGCCCTGCACCCGGCTCCGCCGCCGCACTGACGCTACGCGGTCAATCGGCGGTGACCGGGGACGCCTTGAGGGCGCCTACGAAGGCGGACCAGGCGGCGGCTTGGAAGCGGAGGGTTGGTCCGTCGGGGCTCTTGGAGTCGCGGACGGGGGTGGCGCTGGGGTTGCCGACGGCGATCTCGAGGCAGTTGCCGCCGCTTCCGCCGCTGTAGCTCGACTTGCGCCAAGTCGCCTCAGGGATGCTCCTCATGGGCGTAATCCTGCGCCATCACCTCGACAAGGGCCAGGGAGTTCTGAGGGGACAGGGCGCAGGCCGACAGGAGGTCGTAGGTGTGCCGCTGGTGGTGCACGATTGCGGGGTCGTCCTCCAGTCGCCCCGTGCCGACGCCCTCGAAGTACGCCAGGGGTGGCGCGTCCTCGAAGCGCATCAGCTTGATGGCGCCCTCAAGTGCGGCGTGTGCTCCGGCCTGGAAGGGAAGCACCTGCACGATGATCCGGTTCCGGCGGACCAAGCCGACGATGTGATCCAGCACTCCGGCCATCACCTCGCGTCCCCCCGTCACTCGACGCAAGGCGGCTTCGTCCAGCACCACCCACAACACGGGCTCTGTTGGATCGTCCAGCAGACGGGTCCGCTCCATTCGGGCCGATACCAGCGACTCGATCACCTCGTCCGGCGCGGTGGGCTGGTACGCGCGGCAGACGGCTCGCGTGTACGCGGGTGTCTGCAGTAGGCCCGGGACGAGCAAGGGGGCGTACTCCCTGATCTCCGTGGCGGCCGCCTCCGCCTCCGCCGCCTCGGCAAAGTGCTCGGGGTACTTGGACTTCGCCGAAGCCGCACAGTTGCGCCGGAAGAAGTCCTCCGTCCCCAGCGCGTCGTCCAGCAGCCCCGCGTACTCGCGCTGCATCCTCCTCGTGCCGGACTCCAACTGGCCGATGAACGACCCGCTGACGAACAGCCGCCCGCCCAGCTCCTCCTGGCTCAGCCCGGCCTTCTCCCGCGCGTGGCGCAACTCCGCACCCAGCAGGGCGCGGGGGGACGTCGAGGGGTCGAGGTCTTTCGGTCCAGGCATGGCAGTGGAACTCCCGGTCCTACAGCAGGGGTTGTTGGGTCGCCCTCTCTGGCCAGGTTAGGGGCGTAGCGGACACGCTGTGTCGCGAATCACGAACTCAGCGTGGAGGTGGAGAAGGGTGCGTTCGACCGAGGAAGTCGTCGAGTCCCTGCGGCAGGCCCTCGTGGGTAAGGGCATCGTCCTGCCGTCCCTGTGCGTCGATCCGGTGACCGGCGCGAGCGACGAGCCGTTCGCCCTGGTCGAGCTGGGACGCTGCAACGTCCGGGTGGCCGAGCGGCTGGCGTCGGTGGTGCGGGGCGAGCGCCCGCCGGTCGGCACGCACGCCGTGGACGCGCGGGACGGCCGGGTGGGGGAGGTGATGGGGCACGTCGGCGGCAGCGTGCAACTGCGTCCGGTCGGCGGCGGCCGGGAGTGGGACTGCCCGCACGGGTCGGTGACGGCGGCGGCGACGGACGAGGTGATGCGGGCCCGGCTGCGACGCACGAACCACGAGAGCGCGCGGGGCTAGATATTGCCTCGCCCGAAGTGGCCGGCCGCTGGCAGGCTTCGCGGGTGGATCACGCAGAGGCGTTGCTCATTGGTGGACGAGCCGGTGTCGGCAAGACGACGGTGGGGTGGGAGGTCTCGGCGCTGCTGCGCTCCGCGGCCGTCGCTCACGCGATCATCGACGGCGACTTCATGGGCCAGGTGCATCCCGCCCCGGAGGGAGACCCGCACCGCGCGGAGATCACCGAGACCAACCTGACCGCCGTGTGGGCCAACTTCGCCCAGCGCGGATACCGGCGCCTCCTCTACACGAACACCCTGAGCGTGCTGCCGGAGGCGGCGGGCATGTTCGAACGTGCCCTGGGGAGTGGAGTACGCGTCACACGTGTCCTGCTCACCGCCTCCGATGCCACCGCCCGCGAACGGCTGGTGGGCCGCGAACGCGGCTCGGAACTGGAGCACGAGCTGGAAGGAAGTATCCGCAAGGCACGGCTCCTGGACCAGCGGGCTCCCGAAGACACCGTGCGCGTGGCGACGGACGGGCGACTCGTCGTCGACATCGCCCGGGAGGTGGTGGCCGCCACCGGTTGGGCGGCCGTCAGCTCTCCGTGAGTGGGGGCCAGCCCCGCAGGGCGATGTCCGCCACCTGCCGCAGGTCGTCCCGGGTGGCGCCGCCGGCCGCCTGGACGGCGATGCCGTTGGCGACGGTCATGAGGTAGCGGGCGAGCAGGGCGGGGTCGGTGCCGGAGGGCAGGTCGCCCTCGTCCACGGCCTGCCGGAACCGGTCCCGCAGCCGGTCGACGCCCCCGTTGCGCCAGTCGGCGAGCAGGTCGCGGGCGGCCCGGGCGGACTCGCCCGCGGCGAGGGAACCCTGGACGCCGAGGCAGCCGCTGGGACGGCCCGGGCTGGTGGTGGTGCGCACCGAGCCGTTCAGGAAGGCGGTGGCGACCTCGCGGGCGGTCGGCTCGTCCAGGGCGCGTGCCAGGTAGGAGGCGGGGCCCTCCTCGTAGCGCTCCAGGGACCTGCGGAACAGGTCCTCCTTGTTGCCGAAGGCCGCGTACATGCTGGTGCGCGTGATGCCCATGGCGTCGGTGAGGTCGGTGAGGCTGGCGCCCTCGTAGCCGTGCTCCCAGAAGACCCGCATCGCGCGCTCCAGCGCCTCGTCGGCGTCGAAGCCCCGCGGTCGGCCGACCGGCGCCTTCTTCCGGCCCCTCTCCGTGGCATCCGTGGCATCCATGGCATCGAGCATACCTCTTCTGTACCGATCGGTTCTTAAGTGCTACGGTCGCTGTTCGGTACCGATCGGTACTTAAATTGATGGAGGTCATTCCCATGGGGCAGTTCGACGGCAAGACCGCGGTGATCACCGGCGGCAGCAGCGGGATCGGTCTGGCCACCGCCGTGCGGCTGGCGGCGGACGGGGCGCACGTGTTCATCACCGGGCGGCGCAAGACCGAGCTGGACGCCGCCGTGGAGACGATCGGCGCGGACCGGGCGACCGCGGTGGTGGGGGACATCGCCGACCAGGCCGACCTGGACCGGCTCTACGACGCGGTGCGCGCCCGCGGCCGGGGGCTCGACGTGCTCTTCGCGAACGCGGGGTCCGGCGCCTTCGCGACGCTGGAGGAGACCACCGAGGAGCACTACGACCAGATCTTCGGGGTCAACGTGCGCGGCACCGTCTTCACCGTGCAGAAGGCGCTGCCGCTGCTCAACGACGGTGCGTCCGTCGTCGTCAACACCTCGGTGCGCGCCGACGACGGGGTCGAGGCCTTCGGCACGTACGCGGCGACCAAGGCGGCGGTCCGGTCGTACGTCCGGACCTGGGCGAACGAGCTGAAGGGGCGGGGCGTGCGGGTCAACGCCGTCTCCCCGGGCACCATCGCCACCCCCGCGGCCGACGCCGTGGCCGCCGGCACCCCGGACCCGGAGGCGACCAAGGCGCGGTTCGCCGCGGGGGTCCCCCTCGGCCGGGTGGGGCGACCCGAGGAGGTCGCCGAGGTGGTGGCCTTCCTCGCGTCCGCGCGCAGCAGCTTCGTACTCGGCGTCAACTGGCACGTGGACGGCGGCGAGAACCAGCTCTGAGCCGCCGGGTCAGTCCCGGTCCGGCACCACGATCCGCTCGACCGCCGCCGTCACCAGCCGGTCCCGCTCCTCCTCGGTGAACACGTCCGGGAGGGTGAGCTGTTCGACGATCAGCCAGTTCAGGGCGAGGTAGAGCAGCTTGACGGCCATCGCGTCGCCGGGGAGGCCGGAGCCCTCGTGGTAGGCGACGTTGGCGTCGACGTCCTCGCGGATGCGCTCGGTCAGGACCGCGCGCAGGCCGGGGCGCCGGGTGGCCTCGAGGCGCAGTTCGAGCAGTGCGAGGTAGCCGGAGCGGAAGGAGGAGATGCGGTCCACGAGTTCGCGCATCAGCCGGACGTAGGTGTCGCGGTCGTTCCCTGCCGCGCGCTGGCGGGCGATCGTCGCCTCGTCCGGGTGGAGACGCTCGTAGACGCGGGCGCCGGTCTGGGTGAGCAGGTCGTCGCGGTTGGCGAAGTAGTTGGACGCGGTACCGGCCGGGACGGCGGCCTCGGCGTCCACCGCCCGGAAGGTCAGACCCCGGGCGCCCTGCGCCGCCAGCACCTCGATGGCGGCGTCGACGAGGGCGGCGCGCCGCAGGTCGTTGCGTCTGACCACCTCAGGGGCCGCCCATCGGTTCGATGTCCACCCGCACCGGCGTGCCCCACACCCGCAGCACCTCGTAGTCGGTGAACTCGTGCACCAGCCGGTACGCCATGGCCGCGCGCGGGGCGCGCAGTTGGGCCGCGATGTACAGCTCGGCCTCGCGGCGGTCGCGGCGCGGGGTGCCGCACAGCTGCCAGGCCTGCCCGTTCCACAGCTCGGGCAGCCAGCGCTGCTGGGGCTCCGGACGGTCGCCCCGCACCCCGTAACGGGACTGGACCGGCTCGGTGGGCCGGGCCGGCAGGGGGCCGCCGTTGTACTCGGCGCGGCGGGCGCTGCGGCGGCGGGTCTCGCACAGCAGGCAGCGGTCGGGGGCGGCCTCGTCGACCGGCCCCGTCGGATGCTCGGGGCAGCGGGTGCTGGGGGCCGCCGTCGCGACGCTCTCCTCCAGCAGGTCCAGCGCGCGCTTCACGTCCGCGCGGACCTCGTGCAGCTTGGCGTCCGGGGTGTCACCGGTCAGGGCCTCGCCGTGCTCGCCGAGGAGACGCAGGGCGCGGCCCAGGGCGGTCAGCTGGGCGTGGTTCATGTCCTTCAGAATCGCACACGCCGCGGGACGGCCCCGGGCCGGTGGGCGGGGACCTGCCCGGCGTGCCCGGTCGCGGAACAGCGGAACAGCGCGCCGCGCCCGCCGGTACCGGGGCCGGGGTTCCGGGCGGACGGCCACGAGGCGGGCGCGGCACCCCTCCCGGCACCCCTCCGCCGCCCGGACCGCCGGACGGCGTCGCGCGGGTCAGCCGTTCGCCGCAGTCAGCGCCGCCCGCAGGTGGCCGTCGGAGTCCGCCAGGAGGCGGGCCGCGGTCGGGCCGTCCACGTCGGCGAGGAGGACCAGGATCGCGTGCTTGACCTCGCCGTCGGTGGCGGTCAGCGCGCGCTCGATGTCGGCGTCGGCGGCGCCGGTGGCGAGCGCGACGATCCGGCGGGAGCGGGCGCGCAGCTTCTCGTTGGACGCGCGCACGTCCACCATCAGGTTCCCGTACGTCTTGCCGAGCCGGACCATGGTGATCGTCGACAGCATGTTGAGGACGAGCTTCTGCGCCGTGCCGGCCTTGAGGCGGGTCGACCCGGTGATCAGCTCGGGCCCGGTGACGACCTCGATGCCGTGCTCGGCGGCGGCGGCCAGGGCGCTGCCCTCGTTGCAGGCCAGCCCCACGGTCAGGGCGCCGACCGCGCGGGCGTGCTCGACGGCGCCGACGGCGTACGGGGTGCGGCCGGAGGCGGAGACGCCGACCACCGCGTCGTCGGCGGTGAGCCCGAGGGCCTCCAGGTCGGCACGGGCCAGCTCGGGCGAGTCCTCGGCGCCCTCGATGGAGGTGACCATGGCGTCCGGGCCGCCCGCGATCAGGCCGACGACCTGTCCCGGGGCGGTGTTGAAGGTGGGCGGGCACTCCGAGGCGTCCAGCACCCCGAGCCGTCCGGCGGTTCCGGCGCCCGCGTAGATCAGCCGGCCGCCGCGTGCCATCCGGGCGGCCACGGCGTCGATCGCGGCCGCGATCTCGGGCAGCCGCGCGGCGACGGCGGCGGCGACGCCGGCGTCCTCACCGTTCATCGTCCGGGCGATGTCGAGCGTATCCAGCTGATCGATCTCGGCCAGCTCGGGCCGGAACGCCTCGGTGGCGAGGGTCTCCAACTGGGAGCGGAGGTCGGGGTGATGGGGGGTGGAGGTCATGAGAATACGGCCCTTTTCCACTTCGTTCGGTGTGCCAACCAGGGGCGCGGGACTGTTTCGATGTGCGGCTCCGCCGCGTGGGCGCGACCAGCCACAACGGACCCGCAGCCGCCCACGACGATGAAGCCCTACGGTCTCCCGCGGAGCGCCCCGTGCCGATGCGCCAGCGCTTCATAGGACGCCGCCAAAGCCGGCGCGGCCGAGTCGTACGTCCGCTGCGCCACCCCCACGAACAGGCAGTCCACCACCAGCAGCTGACTCGTCCGGGAGGACATCGCCGCCGGCCGCAGCTCGCTCTCCCGCGACGTCGACGTGGTCAGCACGTGGTCGGCGTACTGCGTGACGGGGCTGTCGGGGCGGCCGGTGATGGCGACGGTCGTCGCGCCGCGTTCGAAGGCGGCCCGCAGCGGTTCGATGACGTCCCCGGTCGACCCGGAGTGGGTGATCGCGAGGGCGACGTCCCCGGCGCGCAGCTGCACCGCGTTGGTCACGGCGAGGTGCGGGTCGTTGTGGGCGTGGGCTATCAGCCCTATGCGCAGGAGTTTCTGGGTGAGATCCTGGGCGACCAGGCCGGAGGCGCCGATGCCGTACACGTCGGTGCGGCGGGCGGCCGCCAGCGCGGCGACGGCCGCGCCGAGCTGGCCGGTGTCCAGTCCGGCGGCGGTGTCGGCGAGGGTCTGCTGCTCGTCGTAGGCCAGCTTGGCGACGACGTCGGCGATCGGGTCGTCCACCGCGATGTCGGTCGTGATGGCGGGCGCGCGGCCGGACTGCTGCTGGGCGGCGAGCCCGGCCAGGGCGAGGCGCAGATCGCGGTAGCCGGGGTAGCCGAGCAGCCGGGCGGTGCGGACGACGGTCGCCTCGCTGGTGCCGGTCAGCTCGGCGAGACCGGTGACCGTGAGGGCGGCGCAGCCGGCCGGGTCGCCGGCGACGGCCTCGGCGACCCGCTGCATGGAGCGGGTCATCGACGGCGCCAGCGTGCGCACCTTGGCCGCGAGGGCGGCGGGCGCGGGCGGCGCGGTCCCGCCGCCGGCGGCGCGACGGCCCCCGGAGGCCTTCGCGAAAGTTTCCTTCACTTCATCGGTCACTCATGAAAGATATTTTCGTTTCGGTCCGCGGGTCAAGAGTGCGCACAATGGGTGCATGGACCCCATCAGCCCCCTGGAGCAGACGCTGCACGCCGCGCGCGCTCTCGTGCTCGCCGATCTGGTGGCGGGCGAGGTCGCCGAGCCGGACGTCGTGTCACTGGTCGAGGAGTCCGTCGTGCAACGGCGTTGGTGGGTCGAGCAGTGGCCCGAGGGCGCGGAGTTCGTCGCCGGGCTGGTCGCGCAGGACGTGCAGGACGCCCTGCTGGAGCGCTACGGCCGCTGGCCGCTCTGCCCGGTCTGCGGCTCCGGCGACCCGCACGCGCTGGACGTCGAGCCGGAACTGGGTCCCGACCCGCACTGGGTGTGCGGCAAGGCGGGCGTGAAGGTCGCCGCGGTCGGTTCGCTGGGCGGCGCCACCGGCGGCTCCGCCCCGTGAGGACGCCCCGGTGACCGTCTACATCGACCCGCCGACCTGGCCGGGCCACGGCCGCATGTGGTCGCACCTGGTCAGCGACGTCTCCTACGCCGAGCTGCACGCGTTCGCCGCGACGCTGGGCGTGCCGCGCCGCGCCTTCGAACGCGACCACTACGACCTCCCGGCCCAGCGGTACGCCGACGCGGTGTCCGCCGGTGCGCTGGAGGTCAGCAGCCGCGAGGTGGTGCGGCTGCTGCACGGGGCGGGGCTGCGGCGCCGCAAGGGCGCGGCTCAGCCGCGCAGCTCGTAGGCGAGTTGGCCCTCGTCGCCGGCGACCCGGGTGAAGCCGGCGCGGGTGATCACGGCCTGGGAGGCGACGTTGGCGGGCTCGGTCGTCGCGAACACCGACGTCACCTCGTCCCGCGCCAACGCCCAGGCGGACAGCGCGCGCAGCGCCTCGGTGGCGTAGCCGTGGCCGCGGGCCGCCTCGGCGAGGTCGTAGCCGATCTCCACCCGCCCGTCCTCGTCCGGCGGCCCGTGGAAGCCCATACCGCCGACCGCGAGGCCGTCCTCCCGGCGCACCAGGGCGAACACGCCCCACTCCGGCCGGTGCACGCCCCCCTCGTACGCCTTGAGCAGCATCCCGGCGGCGTCCCGGGTGCCCTGGAAGGGCCCGCCGCCCACCCACTCGAACCCGCCGTCGCCGCCCGCGGCGAGGTCGGTGGCGGCGGCCGGCGTGACGCCCTGGAGGGTGAGCCGTTCGGCCGGGATCACCAGGTTGTTGCGCCAGCGCCACTCGGTGACCGGGGCACGTCCGGGCAGGTCTCCGCGGCCGGTGGCCCACAGCAGGGTGCGCCAGGGATCGGGGCCGGGCTGGACGTGCGGGAAGAGCAGGGCGAGGACGTCCGCGCACAGCCGGGCCGGCGGTTCGTAGGCCAGCCCGAGACCTTCGGCGATGTCGTGGGTGTGCAGGAACACCTCGGCGATCCCCATCGCGGCGAAGCCCTCGCGGTTCGCGCTGCGGTAGGGGTACGGGTGGAAGGCGCGGACCTCGCGCGGGGTGGTGCGCAGGGTCGCGGCGAGCAGCGCGCAGGTCGTCTCGATCACATGGAGCACGCCCTCATTGTCGGTGCCCTCGTCGAAGGTGATCTCGAAGGGGACGTACGCGTCGGTGGCGCGTCCGGCCAACTGCCCGGCGTAGGCGATGAGATCGCCCGCGATGTGCTCCGCCGTGTACCGGCAGCTCCACTCCAGCCGGCCCGCCCGCGCCGTCTCCCAGTCCCGGTCGACCGCCGTCCGCAACAGCGCGACGGCGCTCGCGACGGCTTCCTCCACCTGTTCCCCACCCATGGTTCGCATGCCGGGAGGCTAAGCGTCCGGGGTGTCGCCGAGCGACAGCATTTCCAGCTCGCCGGTGATGTTGTGGCGTGCGGTCGCCTCCCACTCCCGGCGGCCGTGCGGGGTGTGGAACAGCCGGGGCAGGGCGAGGAGCTGCCGCAGGACCGCGGCCCGGCCCTCGCGGAAGGCGTCGTTCGGCACGAAGTGGTACTCCTCGCGCACGGCGGCCGTGTACGCCGCGTACGCCGACGGCGGCGAGGCGAGGACCGCCAGGTCCGCGTCGCACAGCACCTGTCCGTCGCGGTCGTCGTCCGCCGGGGCGTGGGTGACGGTGAGGCGGACCAGGCGGGCCACCTCGGCGGTGCGCTCCGCCGGGACCCCGGCCTCGGCCAGGGCGCGCTCGGCGAGCCGGGCCGAGCGCTCCTCGTTCTCGGAGCGCTCGGGAAGGTAGACCGCGTCGTGGAACCAGGCGGCGAGCCGGACGGCGGCCAAGTCGCGGGAGTGCTCGGCCAGTACGTCGACGTGGTCCAGTACGGCGGTCAGGTGCGCGAGCGTGTGGTACCGCCGGTGCGGCTCCTGCCAGCGGGCGAGCAGACGGTCGGTGTACGGCGCCGGGTCGGGGGCGGAACCGGGGACGGCGGCTTCCTCCAGGGCACGGGCGAAGCGGGAGCGCAGGGCGTCGAGGTCGGCCATGCGCCCATTCTTCCAGCGGTAGCTCCGGTGATAGCCTCTAACTCAATCTTGACGATGAAGCGTCGATGAAGCGACCGAAGCGGAGAGGCGGCGGACCATGCCCGAGGCGCGCACCGAGACCCCGCGCGAGCGCTACCGCGCCCAGGTGCGCGCGGAGATCAAGGAACACGCGTGGGAGCAGATCGCCACGGCGGGCGCCTCCGCGCTCTCGCTCAACGCGATCGCCAAGCGGATGGGCATGAGCGGGCCCGCGCTCTACCGGTACTTCGCCGGCCGCGACGAGCTGATCACCGAACTGGTGCGGGACGCCTACCGCAGCCTCGCCGACGGCTTCAAGGCGGCCGCCGACTCCGGCGCCGACCTCGCCGGCCTCGCGCACACCCTGCGCACTTGGGCACTCGCCGACCCCCAGCGCTACTTCCTCGTCTTCGGCACCCCCGTCCCCGGCTACCACGCCCCCGACGACGTCACCGGGATCGCCGCCGAGACCATGGCGGTCATCCTCGACGCCTGCGCCGCACTGCCGTCGGACGGCCCCGCCGCCGACTTCGACGCGCACCTCGACGGCCACCGGCAGTGGGCGGGCGGCCACCCGGCCCCCGCCGCGGCCCTGCACCGCGCCCTCACCTTCTGGACCCGCGTGCACGGCGCCCTCTCCCTCGAACTCGCCGGACACTTCACCGGCATGGGCTTCGACCCCGCCCTGCTCTTCGACGCCGAGGTCGACGACCTGTCGGGACGCTGACCGCGAGCCCCGCCCGGCCCTAACGTGGGGCCCATGACGACTCCTGCCGACGTGAACGACGTACGCGACCCCGAGCTGCCCGGGCGGCTGCTGACCATCGAGCGGGACGCGCTGGTGCCCCTGCTGCGGGCGCGCGCGGACGCGGACTTCGCACTGCCCGTGGCCGCGTGTCCGGGCTGGACCGTGCGCGACGTGCTGGCGCACTGCTCCAGCGCGCTCATCCGGGTGGTGGAAAGCCGTTTCGAGGACGGCGTCTTCTCCCCCGAGTCCAACGACCGCGACATCGCCGAACGCGCGGACTGGAGCAACGCCCGCGTCGTGGACGAGCTGGAGCGCGGCATGACCGAGGCCGGTCCGGTGATCGGCCGCGCGGGCGGCGCGCTGGACGGGGTCGCGCTGGGGGAGTGGGTGCACGCGGGTGACGTGCGGACGGCCCTGGGCGAGCCGGGCGCGTACGCCGGGCCCAGCCTGCCCGCCGCCCTCGCGCTGCTCGCCACCCTCACCCGCGACCGCGGCCACGTGCCGCTCCACGCCGACCTCGACGACGTGGACGAGCCCCTGAAACTCGGCGCGGTGAGCGGTGAGCGGCCCCCGGGCCGGTTCATCGGCGAGGCCGCCACCCTCGTTCGGCTGTACGCGGGCCGGCCGGCGGGCGACCCGGCCGGATACGAGCTGGCCGGGGTGGAGGCGGCCGAGCTGAACCTCTTCGGCGACTGAGGGGCGCCCCGGCCCGCCGTCTGGGCGTAGTCTTGGATTGGACTAGACCTGTAGCAGGCCGACGAATGGGGTCCCATGAGCAAGCGTGCAGTCCTGGAGGTGATCGCCCTCGACGTCGAGGACGCGGTCGCCGCCCAGGCCGGAGGCGCGGATCGCCTCGAACTGGTCACCGACATGGCGGCCGACGGACTCACCCCGTCGGCCGAGACCGTCGCCGCGATCCGTGCCGCCGTCGACATCGACCTGCGGGTGATGCTGCGCCTCGCGGACGGGTTCGCCGCCGGGGACGTCGAACGGCTGACGCGGTTGGCCGGCCGGATGCGGGAGGCCGGGGCGACGGAGTTCGTCCTCGGGTTCCTCGACCCGGACGGGGACGTGGACCTCCACGCGGTGGAGCGGATCGCGGGCGTGCTGCACGGGTGCCGGTGGACCTTCCACCGGGCGATCGACCGCGCCGCGAACCGCGACGCCCTGCGCAAGCAGCTCGGGGACTTCCCGGGCCTTGACACCTACCTCACGGCCGGCGCGGCCGGCGGCGTGGACGAGGGCATGACCGTCCTGCTCGCCGAGGCACGGCGCCGGGGCGAGCCGGGCTACGAGCAGCAGCTCCTCGTCGGCGGCGGCCTGCGCCTCGACCACGTCCCGGGGCTGCTGGCGGCGGGAATCGACGCGTTCCACATCGGCGGCGCGGCGAGGCCCTCCGGGTGGGCTGGGCCGGTGTCGGCGGAGGCGGTCGCCCAGTGGCGGCGGGTGCTGGGGGGCTGAGCCTTCCCGGCCGGGCCCGGCGACCGTGCCGTGGGCGGCTCGGCTACTTCGGCGCCCTCGCGTAGACCGACTCCGCGAACCTCCCCACGATCTCGCAGTCCAGTCCGCCCAGGACGTTGTCCGGTTCGGTGGCGAAGACGGTGGCGTGTCCGAACGACGTCGGCCATGTCACCTCGCAGGCGCTCTCCGCGGGGTTGGAGTAGGCATCCGCGCCCGGGATGCCGGACAGGTCCACCGGATCGCTCCGACGGCCTTCGGTGATCACCTCGATGGGGTCCGGGCCGTACGCGAGGGTGTAGAAGGCGTCGATGCCCCGGTCGGGGTCGCCGAATTCGGCCGTCTGCCACCGACAGGAGGTCACTGCCGTACCGCTGCCGCTGTATCCGCCCCTCGACCCGGTGTCGACGAGCCGGTGCCCCTGGATGAGGTCGTTGTCGATGATCCCGCACGGATCGCCGCCGTCCGCGGCGGGCTTCCCGCTGTGGGTGGCACCGGAGCCGGCCGAGCCGCCGCCGTCCGGCTCACCGAGCCAGGCCACCGCACCCCAGGCACCGGCGGCGAGCGCCGCGCACGCGACGACCGGCAAGGCGATCCACCGGACCCACCGTGACCGGTCCGGGCCGGAACGCGTCGCCGGGGTGTCCGCCGGGACGTCCCCGGTCGCCAGCACCTTTGTCTCCGCCCGGCGTTCACGCACCATCGCGCTCAGTTCCGCGGGCAGCCACTCGGCGTCGGCCCCGTCCGGAGCCAGCCGTTCCAGTGCCTCGGCGACGGACGGTCTCCGCTCCGGTGCCGCCGACAGGCAGGCCTCCAGGAATCCGGCGAGTTCGGTCGGTACACCGGTCAGGTCAGGGGGTTCGTGCACGGTCCGGTAGTGCAGCGCGACCGCGTTGCCCTGCCCGTAGGGGCTGCGGCCGGTCGCCGCGTAGGCCAGGACGCAACCGAGGGCGAAGACGTCGGAGGCGGGGCCGGTCTCGCGGCCCAGGCACTGCTCGGGCGACATGAAGCCGGGTGTGCCGATCGCCGAGGCGGTCAGGTGCGCCGAGTCGAGAGCCCTGGCGATGCCGAAGTCGATGACGCGGGGCCCGTCGTCCGCGAGGATGACGTTGGCGGGCTTCAGGTCACGGTGGACCAGACCGCAGTCGTGGATGGCCGCGAGACCCTCGGCCAGACCCGAACCGAGTACGCGCAGCGCAGCGTACGGGAGCGGGCCGTGCGCCCGAACCGCCTGCTGGAGGGAGGGTCCGGGGATGTAGGCGGTGACCAGCCACGGCGGGTCGTCGTGCACGCCCGCGTCGACCACCTGGGCGGTGTAGAAGCCGCCGACCTTGCGGGCCGCCTCCGCCTCCAGCGCGAACCGCCGCCGGAACTCCACGTCCTCGGACAGCTCCGGATTGACCAGCTTCACCGCGACGAGCCGTCCGCCCTGCGACCGGCCCAGGAAGACCTGCCCCATCCCGCCCCGGCCGAGTCTGCCGACGAGCCGGTAGGGGCCGACCCGGCGCGGGTCGCCCGGCGCCAGGGGATGGCTCACCCGACGGACCACAGCTGCACGGTGGTGACCAGCTTCGCGTTGGTGTGGGCGGTGGCGAGGGAGCGGCCGTCGGGGTGGAAGGCCATGTCGCCGACACCGCTGCGGCCCGCGGGGACGGCGACCAGCTCCTTGCGGGTCGCCATGTCCCACACTCCGATGTGGCCCGCCACCGCGTGGCCACCGCCTCCCGCGGCCACGACGGAACCGTCGGGGCTGATCGCCAGGCTCTGCTTCTGGCCGTTCGCCTCGCCGATCCTGGCGACGAGCCCGCGCGTGGCGACGTCCCACAACGCGACGCCGCCGAAGGTCGCGGCCAGGCTCTTGCCGTCCGGGGTGAAGGCGACCGTGGTGACACCGAAGGCGTCCGTGTCCTCCAGCGGCAGCGTCGCGACCGGCGACCACGACGCGGTGTCGTACAGGGCCACTCCGCCCCGCAGACCGCCTCCGTACCCCGCGGCCAGCAGTTTGCCGTCGGGGCTGAAGGCGACACTGTGCACCGCGGAGGTCCTGGCGGCCTTGCCCGCTCCGACGACCAGGTTCCTCATGTGCTTGGCGGAGCGCATGTCCCACAGGGCCAGCTCGCCGCAGCTGTCGCGCGGCCCGGGGCCGGTGCCCACGAGGACGCTGCCGTCCGGACTGAACGCCAGCGACTCCATCACGCGCAGAAAGCCTCCCTGGAAGGACGCGGTGAAACGCGCCACCTCCTCGCGCGAGGCGGCGTCCCAGACCGTGACGCCTCCGTCGCCCAGCGCGCCGCCGTTGTCCGCGGACGGGGCCAGCAGTGAGCCGAGGGCGAGCAGACCGTCACCGCTGAACGTGACGCAGTGGGCGCGGCCCTCCTGCTTCGAGGCCAGGGTGGCGAGCAGGGACCCGTTGGCCGTGTCCCACAGGGCGACCCGGTTCTTCAGGCCCGCGGCGAGACGCTTGCCGTCCGGGCTGTAGGCGACGGCCACACCGTCGTCGGTCTTGCCCAGGTCGATCGTCTGCGTCGGTGTGAGCTTCAGGCCGGCACCCCCGGCCCCGGCCCCGCCCTTCGCCCCGCCGCCGGTCCCGGCCTCCGTCCCGCCCGCGCCGTCCCCCTCGCCGGATCCGGAGGCGAGCCAGACGCCCGTGGCCACCGCCGCCGCTGCCACCCCGGCCGCGCCCAGCAGGAGTGCCCGCCGCCGTACGGGGCTCGCCTCCGGGAACGCCCGCTGCCCGTCCACCATGGCCGCGACCGGCGGTGGCAGCCACGCCGCGCCGGGCCCGCCGTCCGGGGCCAACCGCGCGAGCAGTTCCTCCAGGCCCGGCCGTTGCTCGGGGTCCTTCGCGAGGCAGGCCGCGAGCGGGCCGGCCAGCGGGTCCGGTACGCCGGTGAGGTCCGGCTCGGCGTTGACGACGCGGTGGAGCACCTCGGCCCCGGCGCCCCCCGCGAAGGGGCCGCGCCCGGTGGCGGCGAACACCAGGACACCGGCCAGGGAGAAGACGTCCGACCCGGGTCCGGCGCCTTGCCCGCGCACCGTCTCGGGCGCCATGAACGCGCCGTGCTCGGCGCTCACCGTCAACGACGGATGCGCGGCCTCCACGGCCCGGGCGAGGGCGAAATCGGTGATCCGGGGCCCGTCGTCGGAGAGGAGCACGTTGCCCGGCTTCAGGCCGCCGTGCACGAGCCCCGCACCGTGCAGGGCGGCGATCCCCTCGGCCAGGCCCGAGCCGAGCGCCCGCACCGTCGGGTACGGCAACGGGCCGTGCGCGCGCACCGCCTCCTCCAGGGAGGGCCCGGCGACGTAGGCCGACGCGAGCCACGGCGGGTCGTCGTCCGGCCCGGCGTCCAGCACCTGGGCGGCGTAGAACCCGCCGACACCGCGCGCGGCCCGGGCCGCCTGCGCGAACCGGACGCGGAACTCGGGATCGTCGGCGAGCGCGCCGTCGACGACCTTGACCGCGACGAGGCGGCCGCCGCGGGAGCGGCCCAGGAACACCCGCCCCGTCCCCCCGCGGCCCAGCGATCCCACGAGAAGGTACGGTCCGACCCGGCGCGGGTCGTTCGGCCCCAGCTGCTCCCTCACGCAAGCCCCCCTGCTTCGTCCGCATTGTGACCGGTGCTGCAGGATAAGAGCTGACTACTGTTCAGCAACCGCTGTTCGCTACACCTTTCACAATCCGTCCATCACCGCGCGACGGCACGGCGGCACCACCCGTGCGGCCGTCGGGGCCGGCGCGGGCTCAGGCGGTCAGCTGCGGGGGCAGGCCCGCGCCGTGCGTCACGATCAGCCCCGACACCGCGCGTGTCAGCGCCACGTACAGCCGCCGCAGCCCGGTTCGCTCGTCCGGCTCGCCGTCCACCACGGCGCGCGGCTCGTCCAGGACCACGTAGTCGTACTCCAGGCCCTTGGCCAGCGAGGCGGGCACCAGGGTCAGCCGCGTGTC
The DNA here is from genome assembly GCF_055582785.1 of Streptomyces sp. NPDC107500. NCBI lineage: Bacteria > Bacillati > Actinomycetota > Actinomycetes > Kitasatosporales > Streptomycetaceae > Streptomyces > Streptomyces sp. NPDC107500. The sequence continues at coordinate 381,392 of NZ_JBVJPF010000008.1, read as the reverse complement.
GTGGGTGGTCTCCTCGCCCGGCCCGACGTACCCGACGCCCGCCGCGTCGAGCGCCGCCGCCAGTTCCGGCACCCGCGCGTCCGCCGCGATCAGGCCGACGGAGCCCTCGTGGGAGAGCAGCTCACCGCAGGCCGCCAGTACTCCGGACGTTCCCGCGGGTGTCGTACGGACGTCGAAGAAGCCCGGGTTCTCCCGGATCGACGCGACCGGCGTCAGGCCCGGCGCGATGTGCGGCAGCAGCCGGGAGGCGTAGGCGATGACGTCCGTCGGCACGCGGAAACCGGCCGTCAGCTCCTCCACCACGGCCTCGCCCTTGCCCAGGTGCCCCAGCGCCTCGGCCCAGCTCCGGGTCGCCCACGGCGTGGTGCCCTGCGCCAGGTCGCCGAGGACGGTCGCCGAGCCGGTGGTGCAGCGCCGGCCCACCGCGCGGTACTGCATCGGGGAGAGGTCCTGCGCCTCGTCGAGGACCACGTGCCCGAGCGAGTGGGTGCGCTCGACCAGGTCGGTCGCCTCGTCGATCAGCACGGCGTCCGCGGGCGACCACTTGGCGGACTTCACCGAGCGGGCCGGCTTCACCCACAGCACCGCCTTCTGCTCGTCCTCGGAGAGGACCCCCGCGGCGTGCTCGGCGAGGAAGTCCGCGTCGGAGAGGAGCCGCAGGACCAGCTTGGCGGGGTCGACCGGCGGCCAGACCGACTTCACCAGTGCCTTCACGGCCGCGTTGCGCGCCACCGCGTTCTGCACCCGGTCGTCCGGTGCCTCGCCCGCCCGCTCCATCTGCACCAGCACGAGGTGCGCGATGCGCTGGGGCAGCGCCTCGCGGGCGGCGCCGTAGCGGATGTCGCGGGCGAGCAGCTCGCGGACGATCTCCTCCAGCTCGTACGCCGCCACCCGCCAGCGCCGCGAGCCGCGTACCACGACGATCCCCTCGGCGGGCGGGGAGACGTGCGCGTACAGGGCCCGGCGCAGCACCTCCGCCATCCGCGCGTCGCCCTTGACCACCGCCGTCGCCGCCTCGTCCGCGCCGCGCACCTCGACGTGGCCGACCAGGTCCTCGACGGTGGCCTGGCGGACCGTCAGCTCGCCGAGGGCCGGGAGGACCTGCTCGATGTAGTGCAGGAAGGACCGGTTCGGCCCGATGACCAGCGTGCCGGTGCGGGCCAGGCGCTCGCGGTGGGCGTACAGGAGGTAGGCGACCCGGTGCAGGCCGACGGCGGTCTTGCCGGTGCCGGGGCCGCCCTGCACGCAGACCGAGCCGGTGAGCCCGGCGCGCACGATCTCGTCCTGCTCGGGCTGGATCGTCGCGACGATGTCCCGCATCGGCCCGACGCGCGGCCGCTCGATCTCCTGCTGAAGCAGTTTGCTGGTGGCCGCCGCCTCGGCCGGGTCGGACAGGTGCTCGTCCTCGTACGCCGTGAGGTCCCCGCCGGTGTAGCCGAAGCGGCGGCGCAGCGAGACGTCCAGCGGTTCGTTCTTCGACGCCCGGTAGAACGGCTGCGAGACCGGCGCCCGCCAGTCGATCACCATCGGGTCGCCGTCCGCGTCGTGCACGTGCCGGCGCCCGACGTAGAAGCGCTCGCCCTCCGCGCCCTCGGCCCGCTCGGCACCGGGAGCGTGCAGGTAGTCGAGCCGGCCGAAGAACAGCGGGGTCTCGCTGAGGTCGGCCAGCGCCTTGATGCGGTCCTCGATCTGGCGTTCCAGGACAGCGGCGTTGACCCAGTTCGCGGTCACGTCGGAGATGTCGAGGGTCTCCACGTCCTCGCGCATGGCGCGCAGGGCGGAGCGCGAGGCGGCCAGGTGGTCGCGCTCGCGGGACAGGGGGTCGTCGTGGACGGGCGTGGACAAGGCGGTGCCTCCGGGTGACCTGCGGTGCGGTGGGCGCGGGCGCGCGCGGGAAGCCGACCGGTTTCCAACCGGACGACGGCACTCCGTGAGGGAGGCGGGCAAGAGCGGAGATTTTAGAGGAGGGGGCGGCGGGCGGGCCAACCCTTTTCCACCCTCGGGTGTCATCCCCCGCCTGACCCCTAGGGGACGGGCCCTCCGACCTGAGGGGCACCCGTCCCCCGGGAGGTGTACGCGGGGGCGGCGCGGGTTCGGTCCCGAGACCGATGCCGGTCGGGGCCGCGCGGTCGCACCATGGAGACATGAGCGCAGCAACCATGTACCCCGCCCCGGCACCGGTCCGTGCGTCCGGTGCCACGCCCGTGGCCGGCAGCCACCGGCACCGGCTCGGCGACGCCGTGCGCGCCGTGCGGGTGTTCGCGGGCGCCGCCTTCGACGTGGTGATCCTCGGCGAGTACGGCGAGGAGGCCGGCGTCCGCCGCCGCTGACCCCGGACCGACGGGACTCGGCAGGCCTCCTCAGACCCCCTCGCCGAGCACCTCGTCCGCGTCCATGATCCGGTACGCGTAGCCCTGTTCCGCCAGGAAGCGCTGGCGGTGGGCGGCGAAGTCCTGGTCGAGGGTGTCGCGGGCGACGACCGAGTAGAAGTGCGCCTGGTGACCGTCGGCCTTCGGACGCAGCACCCGGCCGAGCCGCTGCGCCTCCTCCTGCCGGGAGCCGAAGGTGCCCGACACCTGGATCGCGACCGTCGCCTCCGGCAGGTCGATCGAGAAGTTCGCGACCTTGGAGACGACGAGCACGCTGATCTCGCCCTGCCGGAAGGAGTCGAAGAGCTTCTCCCGCTGGGCGTTGGACGTCTCGCCCTTGATCACCGGCGCGCCCAGGTGCTCGCCCAGTTCGTCGAGCTGGTCGATGTACTGGCCGATGACGAGGATCTGCTGCCCGGCGAAGCGCCGCACGATCGCCTCCGTCACCTTCCGCTTGGTGTCGGTCGTCGCGCAGAAGCGGTACTTCTCCTCCGTCTCGGCGGTGGCGTAGGCCAGCCGCTCGGAGTCGGTGAGGTTGACCCGGACCTCCACGCAGTCGGCGGGCGCGATGTAGCCCTGCGCCTCGATCTCCTTCCACGGCGCGTCGAACCGCTTCGGGCCGATGAGGGAGAAGACGTCGGACTCGCGGCCGTCCTCGCGGACGAGGGTCGCGGTCAGCCCGAGCCGCCGCCGGGCCTGGAGATCGGCGGTGAACTTGAAGACCGGCGCCGGCAGCAGGTGCACCTCGTCGTAGACGATCAGCCCCCAGTCCCGGGAGTCGAACAGCTCCAGGTGCGGGTAGACGCCCTTCCGCCGGGTCGTCAGCACCTGGTACGTGGCGATGGTGACCGGCCGGATCTCCTTCCTCGTGCCGCTGTACTCGCCGATCTCGTCCTCGGTCAGCGACGTGCGCTTCACCAGCTCGTGCTTCCACTGCCGGGCCGAGACGGTGTTCGTGACGAGGATCAGCGTCGTCGACTTGGCCTGCGCCATCGCACCGGCCCCGACCAGCGTCTTGCCCGCACCGCAGGGCAGGACGACGACACCGCTGCCGCCGTGCCAGAAGTTCTCCACCGCCTGCTTCTGGTACGGGCGCAGCGCCCAGCCGTCCTCCGCCAGCTCGATCGGGTGCGCCTCGCCGTCGACGTACCCGGCGAGGTCCTCGGCGGGCCAGCCGAGCTTGAGCAGCGTCTGCTTGATCTGCCCGCGCTCGGAGGGGTGCACGGCCACCGTGTCGGGGTCGATGCGGGTGCCGACCAGCGGCGCGATCCGCTTCGACTTCAGGACCTCCTCCAGCACCGGCCGGTCGGTCGTCGTCAGGACGAGGCCGTGCGCAGGGTGCTTGGAGAGGGTGAGGCGGCCGTAGCGGTCCATCGTCTCGGCGATGTCGACGAGCAGCGCGTGCGGCACGGGGTAGCGGCTGTACTCGACGAGGGCGTCCACGACCTGCTCGGCGTCGTGGCCGGCCGCCCGCGCGTTCCACAGGCCCAGCGGTGTCACCCGGTAGGTGTGGATGTGCTCGGGCGCCCGCTCCAGCTCGGCGAACGGCGCGATGGCCCGACGGCAGTCACCGGCCCGCTCGTGGTCGACTTCCAGGAGCAGGGTCTTGTCGGACTGGACGATCAGCGGACCATTCACGGGCGGCACCCTTTCGCGCACAGGCCGACGGCGACTGGACGGATCGGCCAAACGTCCAGTGTGCCTGATCGCGCCGCCGGACTACTTGAGACCGATGTTGTTGATCAGCGGCCCCTCGATGGTGACCCCCTCGGTGACCAGCGGCTCCACGCCGGTGACCGGCAGCGGGAGCGGCAGCGCGGCGGCCTTGGGGGCGAGCGCGCCGAACAGCGCCGCGGCGGTGATCAGGGCGGCCACGGAGACGGCGACGGCGGAACGGGCGGTGGAGCGGAGGGGTTCGGCGGTCTTGTGACGCATGAGGAGCCTTCCGGAGCGAGGGGGAGGGGGCGAGGGGGGAGGGGGAGGAAAGGTGATCCGGAGCGGGCCGGGCCCAGGGGGGCTGGGAGCCCGGCCCGCCGGAAGGGGATGTGACGGATCAGCGGGCGGTCAGAGGGTGACGCCTCCACCCAGGTCGATGCCGACCGCGGCGGCCTCGGCGGCGAACGCCGCGATCAGGGTCGCGGTGGAGGCCAGGACGGTGGCGACTCGGCGAACGGCAGTACGCATCGGGTGCTTCCTTTCGGTTTCGGTGCAGGACACCCCGTGGCTGCCCGACCACCGAAAGGTCGATGCGGTTTATGAAAAAAGCTCCCTCTCAGGTGCGAATCACCCGGCGTGGCGTGCATGAACCGGCGCGTACGCCCGAAAGAGGGCGTGTCACGTCGCGTCGTCGGCCAGTTCCGCCACGCCCGTGACGCGGTGCAGCGGATAGGTGCGCACCTCGTCCGCCGTGTGGTCGTACGCCGTGACGAAGCCGCCCTCCACCCGGATCGGGGCGATCACGCGCTGGCTGGCGGAGCCCTCCGCGTTCACGTAGCCGATCCACAGCGCCTCGCCGGTCAGCACGGCCGCCTGCATGGTCGCGAGCGTCTCGGCGGCGCCCGTGCGGGGCAGCTCGCCGCCCGCCGCACCGCCCTCGCCGTCCCCGGGGCCCGGCTTGCGCGGGGCCGTGGACGCCAGGTCGCCCGCCCGGACGGCGCGGATCGCGGCCGCCAGCAGGGTGTCGTCGGGTGCCGGCGGACCGTCCGGGACCGGCTCCGGCGCCGCCCGCGGCGGGGTGCGGCGGGCATCGGCCCGCGCGATCAGCACATCGCCCGCGGCGGACTCGGCGGCCGGCGCGAACCCCATCGCGCGCAGCCCTTCGAGCAGCGCCGCCGGCTCGGCCTGCGCGGCCAGCACGGTCGGCGCGAGGCGGCGCAGGCCCAGACCGGCGCCCCGCCGGTCGGCGAGGATCTCGTCCAGCGTCGCGTCGTCGTCGCAGCGCACGTACGCCGAGGCCGCGCCCACCCGCAGCCGCCCGTGCCGCCGGGCCACGTCGTCGATCAGGTACGTCAGGGGCTGCGGCACCGGAGTGCGGGAGTGCCGGGCCAGGAAGGTGTGCAGGTCGGCGGCGGTCTGCCCGGCGTCCAGCGCCCGGCGCACCGACCCCGGCGTGAACCGGTAGACGGTCGCCCCGCCCTTGGACTCCACGTCCGCGAGCACCCCCAGCAGGTCGGCCAGCGGACGCTCCAGCGGGCCCGGGGCCACCGCCGTGAGGTCGGCCTGGAGCAGCACGTGGTCCAGCGGCTCCGGGAGGAGCGGCGCCAGCAGCCGGGCGGCGGTCGCGGCGGCGGCGGCCCGTTCGCCGGGGGCCGGGGGAGCCGGCGGCGCGGGCGGGCGGTGGTGGACGGGGAGCTTGTCGCCGGGGCCCTCGGGATCCTTCGCCGGGTGCGGCGGCTCGGGCGCCCCGATCAGCGCCCGCCCCGGCGCGGCCAGCGCGCCGCGGCCGGTGACGCCCAGCAGCTCGGCCTCGGACAGCGTCCACCGGGCGAGCCGGGTCCGCAGGTCGTCCTCCCGCCGGTCCCGCTCGGGGCCGCGCAGGGGGCGCTCCCAGCGCAGCCGGGCCAGCACCGACTCCTCGGTGGGCGAGGCCCCCTCGGGCAGGCCCGCCAGCAGGGCCAGCACCCGGTGCCGTACCTCCGGCGCCGCCGAACGGTCCAGGTTCGGGCCCAGCGCGGAGAGCGTCCGGTCCTTCGCGTCCCGCCCGCCGACCACACCCGGCGTCCGGGTCGCCGTCAGCCACGTCTGCGCGAGGCCCGCCCAGCGCTCGGCGGGCGGTAGCTCCCGCCACTCGTCGTACGCCGGGGTCGGCGCGTACCGCTCGTCGGCCTCGCCGTCGGAGGCGATCAGCCCGGCCGCGTAGGCGAGTTCCAGCCAGAAGGCGGCGACCGGCTCGGGCAGGTCCAGGGCGACGGCGGTGCGCTTGAGGTCGCGCACGCTCAGCCCGCCGGCCCGCAGCACCGTCGGACCGCCCTCGTCCCACTCCTTCAGCAGCTCGGTCACGGTCGCCAGCGCCGCGAGGGCCTGCCCGGCCGCGGTGGCGTCCACAACCTGTGGACGGTGCGTGGCGGCGGCCTCCACCGCCGGCGGGGCCGGCTCGGGCGCCTGGTGCGCGCGGCCCGCGCGCAGGTGCAGGGCGACCTCGCGCGGCAGGACGACCGTGCCGGGCGCGGTGGGCAGCAGCAGGCCGCGGTCGAGGAGCGTGCGCAGGTGCGCCGCCGGGTCGTGGGTGACCTGCCCGTACGGGGGTCCCCACACCAGCCGGGCCAGCACCTCCCGCGACTCCTCGGGCAGCCCGGCCAGGAGGGCCGTCATCCGGCGCCGGTCGGCGAACAGGGTGGCGAGCGCGGTCACCGCGGACACCGAGTCGTGGGTCGAGGGCAGACCGGCGGTGGTGAGGATCTCCTGGATCCGCCCCGGCGACATCCCGGCGGTCGCCTCCCGCACGGTCGGCCCCAGACCCGTGGGGGACGGGTGCTGCGGGGAGGGCGCGAGCAGCTCACGGGCGGTGCGCACCAGCCGCAGCCGGTCGTCGGCGCCCCATACCAGGGCCTGCTCGCGCAGCAGGGCGACGGCCCGGGGCAGCGCCGCGGCGACGGCCGGGTCCTCGTCGTCGCCCGCCATCAGACCGAGCAGCTCGCCGTACGGCGCCGGGTCCGACGCCACGGCCAGTGCCTCCGCCGTCTGGAGCGCGAACCGGTCCAGACGCTCCAGCGCCCGCACGACCGAGGCCCGGGTGCCGGCCCGGGTGGCGAGCTGCGTCAGGTCGGTGGGCACAGGGGTGATGAGGTCGGGACGGCTGCGCAGGAGGGCGGCCAGCGAGACGTCGTCCCGGACACGGAGCGCCTCCGCGAGGGACCGGGGGGCCGCGGACTTCTCCTCGGTGCTCATCCGGTCCACGTTAGCGGGTGGGGGTGACGGCGGGGGGCCGCGTGCGCCGGTGCCGTACGCGGGGGTGTCCGCCGCCCACCGGGAGATTCGGTACCTTCGTCCGACGGGCTACCACAACACACCGCCCCGGAGGGGTCCGTGGGGATCGAGAGCGACCAGGTCGTCTACGAGTATCTGAGCCGCGTCGGCGACGTGGCCCAGCAGCGGCAGCTGCCGTCGGCCGCGCGCATGCGGCTGGTCTCCGAGCTGCGCAACGAGATCGACCGGCACCGGGCCAGGACCACCGTGGACAGTCCCGCCGCCGTCCGGCGCATCCTGGACCGGCTCGGCAGCCCCGACGACCTCGTCGACGCGGCGGGCGGCACGAGCGGGGTCCGCCCGGCGCAGGTGCCGCCGCCGACCGCGGTGCCCGAGCAGCGGGACACGGACCCCCGCAAGGCGGACCCCCGCAAGGCCGAGCGCCGCAAGGGCCTGCGGCGGAACGCGCCCGAACCCGCGCCCGAACAGCCGGCCGCCTCCCCACCCCATGTGGCGAGCGCGCAGGAGCTGGGAGGCGGCGCCCGCGGTCCGCAGCCGGACTGGTGGCGGGTGGAGGGCGGCCCGTTCGGCGCCGTGGGCGACAGCGTGCCCGGGTTCGTCGGCGGGGTGGAGATCCCGGAGCTGCTCAAGCCGCCGCCGAAGCCCGAGGACGAGGCCGGGAAGAAGGACGCCACCGCCGCGAAGCCCGCCGTGGTGGAGCAGGTCGTGGAGCCGGTCCCGGCAGGGCGGACGCGGAGGCTGTTCCGCCTGGCCCGGCCCCGGCCCGAGGGCGGCTGGAACAACCCCCTGCTGCTGATCGCGGCCGGGCTTCTGGTCGTCGGCGCCGTCCTCGGCAACCTCGTCGCCCTGGGCCTGGGCTGGCTGATCGCCTACCTCTCGCGCCGCCTGACCGCGGCCCAGTCGAAGTGGGCCGTCCTGGGCCTGCCCGGCACGGTCGCCGCCGCCGGTGTGGTCTGGCTGTGGGGCCGCACGGAGGGCCGCTGGGGCGACCCGATCGCCGAGGGCCACATGAACGACGCGGTCACCGAGACCTGGCCCTGGGTCCTGCGCGGCGCCGCCGTCGCCACGGCCCTGTACCTGCTCTGGCACTCCCGCCGCCCGCGGGGCTGAACGCTCCCCGCACAAGGCGCCGGGCACGCCTCCCGGCCCCGCCGTGCGGATCGCGCGGGCCCGGTGTGCCTGGCGGCGCGGCTCGGGCGGATCGCCGGTGCCGGGACGGTGCCTTCCGCGGCCGGCCGTGGACGGGAGCGCGGCTTCGGGTCCTTCCTCTGCCCGCCTGCGGCCGGAGCGGGGGCGCCCCGGGTCGTTTCCGGCGGCCTGGCGGCCTGGCGGCCAGGGGCCCGGTCGGTGCCGTCGCGGGGACCTGCACAATGGGGGCCATGGCCTTCACCACCCGTACCGCCCCCACCGTCGGCTTCGATCTCGACATGACGCTGATCGACTCGCGGCCCGGCATCCGGGCCTGCTACCTGGCGCTGAGCGAGCGGACGGGGACGTACGTCGACGCCGACCTGGCCGTGACGCGGCTGGGGCCGCCGCTGGTGGAGGAACTGGCCAACTGGTTCCCGGCCGAGGAGATCGCCGCCACCGCCGACCTCTACCGGGAGATGTACCCGTCGTACGCGATCGAGCCGACGCTCGCGCTGCCCGGCGCCCGGGAGGCCGTCGCCGCCGTCCGCGCGGCCGGCGGGCGGACGCTCGTCGTCACCGCCAAGTACGAACCCAACGCCAAGCTGCACCTGGCGCACCTCGGCATCGAGCCGGACGCCGTGGTGGGCAACCTGTGGGCCGAACAGAAGGCCGTCGCGCTGCGCGAGCACGGCGCGGACGTCTACGTCGGCGACCACGTCGGCGACGTCCGCGGAGCCCGGGCCGCGGGCGCCCGCTCCGTGGCGGTGGCCAGCGGCCCGTGCGGTGCCGGGGAGCTGCGCGCGGCCGGCGCGGACGTGGTCCTCGCCGACCTGACCGAGTTCCCGGAGTGGCTCGCGGGCTACGGAGACGGCGAGGGCGACGGGGCGGCCGCCGCGCGGGCCTGACGGCGCCCGGCCGCGATCGACTGGAACACCCCCGCCCCGGCGATCAGGAAGCCCACGCCCATCAGCATGCTCAGGCCGAACATGTAGGTGGGAAACGGCGTCGTCCCCAGCAGCAGTGGGGCCACGGTGACCAGAGTGGCCACCGTACCGACGAAGAAGACGATCGCACCGGCGCGGATCAGTCGGTCACCGGGCGCGGCGGAATTCGATTGGGTTTGTTCACGCACTCGACCAGGGTAGTTCCCAGCCCTGGGGAACAACCGAGGGACGTCTTGTCAGCCGCCTGAAGAGCATTAGCCTTGGTACCGGCGGGTCAGGACGACCCGCCCAAGTGCTATCCAGAGCCGTTTCCACGCAGTTTTCCGAGCAATTTCCCGACGAGCACGAGGACGAGGACAGACGTGCCTACCGGCAAGGTCAAGTGGTTCAACAGCGAGAAGGGCTTCGGCTTTCTCTCCCGCGACGACGGCGGTGACGTCTTCGTGCACTCCTCGGTCCTTCCCGCCGGAGTCGAGGCGCTGAAGCCCGGCCAGCGCGTGGAGTTCGGCGTCGTCGCCGGGCAGCGCGGCGATCAGGCGCTGTCCCTGACCCTGCTGGACCCGGCCCCCTCGGTCGCGGCCGCGCAGCGCAAGAAACCCGACGAGCTGGCCTCCATCGTCCAGGACCTGACGACCCTCCTGGAGAACATCACCCCGATGCTGGAGCGGGGCCGCTATCCCGAGAAGACGGCCGGCAAGAAGATCGCCGGCCTGCTCCGGGCCGTCGCCGACCAGTTGGACGTCTGACCCCGCCCGCCCGTCAGGGGAACGCCAGCGCGTCCGGGCCGAGGGCCGGCACCAGTCCCTCGGCCGCCGCGCGCGTCAGCAGGCCCCGGATCGCCGCGTAGCCGGCCTCGCCGAGGTCGGCCGTGAACTCGTTGACGTACAGCCCGATGTGCTGGTCGGCGACGGCCGGGTCCATCTCCTGCGCGTGCTCCATGACGTAGGGCCGGGAGGCCTCCGGGTCGTCCCAGGCCGCGCGGACCGAGGCGCGGACCGCGTCGGCCAGCCCGGTCAGGGCCTCCGCGCCCAGCGACCGCCGGGCGATGATCGCGCCGAGCGGGATCGGCAGCCCGGTGGTCAGCTCCCAGTGCTCGCCCATGTCGGCGAGCTTGTGCAGCCCGTAGTTCCGGTACGTGAAGCGCGCCTCGTGGATGACCAGACCCGCGTCGACCTTCCCGTCCCGCACGGCCGGCATGATCTCGTGGAACGGCATGACCACGATCTCGCCGACCCCGCCGGGCACCGTGTCCGCCGCCCAGAGCCGGAACAGCAGGTACGCCGTCGACGTCTCGCTGGGCACCGCGACCGTGCGCCCGCGCAGGTCCGCGTCCGCCTCCCGGGTCAGCACCAGCGGCCCGCAGCCCCGGCCAAGCGCGCCGCCGCAGGGCAGCAGGGCGTACTCGTCCAGGACGTACGGCAGCACGGCGTACGACACCTTCAGTACGTCCGACTCGCCGCGTTCGGCCATGCCGTTGGTGATGTCGATGTCCGCGAACGTCACGTCGAGGGCGGGCGCGCCCGGCACCCGGCCGTGGGCGAGGGCGTCGAAGACGAAGGTGTCGTTCGGGCAGGGCGAGTACGCGATCCGCAGGGGCTCAGCGGTCGGGTCGGTCGTGTGCGTCATGTGGGTTCCAACTCCTGAGGACGGGTGCGAGCTTCCCGAAGGCGTCCGTCAGCGCCGCGAGGGCCTCGCCGATGCGCCAGGCGGCGCGGTCGCGCGGGCCGACCGGGTTGGAGACGGCGCGCAGTTCCAGTACCGGCACCCCGTGCGCGGCGGCGGCCTCGGCGACGCCGAAGCCCTCCATCGCCTCGGCCAGCGCGTCCGGGTGGCGGGCGCGCAGCAGCGCGGCGCGTTCGGCGGTGCCGGTGACGGTGGACCCGGTCAGGACGGTGCCGGGGCGGGCGCCGGTCGCGGCGGCGGTGGCGCGCACCAGGGCGGGCGGCGGGTGGTGGGTGACGGTGCCGAAGCCGAGGTCGGTGACCGGCAGGAAGCCGTCGGCGGTCTCGGCGCCCAGGTCGGCGGCGGTGATCGCGTCGGCGACGACGAGCGAGCCGACCGGAGCGTGGGGCGGGAAGCCGCCGCCGATGCCGGCCGAGACGACCAGCCCGTAGGGGGCGCCGTCGAGCGCCGCGGCGGTCAGGGCGGCGGCGGTGGAGGCGGCGGCGAGGGCGAGGCCGACCCCGGCGGCCAGCAGGTCCGGGCCGCCGCCCGGGAGGCGGTGCAGGGCCACCCCGGGACGGGACAGCTCGGCGGCCGGCTCCGGGAACGCCCGTGCCACCGCGTCCCGTTCGGCGGGGACGGCGGTGGCTACGAGAACGCGCGTGGGGGACGTGGTCAGTCGTCCTTCTTCAGCTTGAAGGACCACAGGCCGGTGGCCGCCTCGCTGTCGTCCTTGCCGTCGCCGGCCTTGATGGTGACCAGCGTGGAGTCGCCCTGGGCGCCGTACTGGGCGTTGAAGAACACGCTGCCCGGGACCGTCCGGTAGGTGTTGTCCGTGTCGTCGGTCAGCTGCTGACCGTTCATCAGGATCGTCCAGCGCTCGTCGGCGACGTCCGGGTCGACGCCGAAGCGGACCGTGTCGTCGGCGTTGACCGAGATGGACTTGACGTCGTCGTCCTGGAGGCACTTCTGGATCTCGGCGGTCTCCAGTGTGTCGCCGTGCCCGCCGCAGGCGGCCTCGGAGCTGACCGAGTCACTGCCGACCGTGACCGTGGCCATGGGCGTGGGCTTGTCACAGGCGGACAGCAGGAGCAGTCCGGCGGATACCGCGCCGGCGGCGGCGACGGCGCGGCGGCGCCGCACAGCGCCGTGTCCGAGGGCGGCAGTGCCGCGGAGCAACGTGGTCATGGGCGAAGGCTATCTGGCGCCCGCGGCCCGTCCCCCACCTGGGTACGGCGTGGCGTGATCACGCCACCCTGGGTCGGCTCGGCCCGCCGTGCCGCGCCGAGCCGACCAGACCCCGTACGGTCGTCAGCCACCCGGCGGCGATGATCGCGGCGCCCACCGACAGGCCCAGCGTGCCGTTGAGGGGCAGCACGATGCCGACCGCGCCGCCGAGCACCCAGGAGACCTGGAGCAGCGTCTCCGAGCGGGCGAAGGCCGAGGTGCGGACGAGTTCCGGCACGTCCCGCTGGATCAGCGCGTCCAGGGACAGCTTGGCCAGCGCCTGCGCGAACCCCGCGACCGCCGCCAGGCACGCCACCAGGACGGCGCTGAAGAACACCGCGGCCGTGACCGCCGCGCCCAGCACGATCGCGACCACCGTCACGATGATGATCTCCGGCGCCCGGGACCGCAGCCACGCCCCGACCGCCGTGCCCAGCGCGTTGCCCGCCCCGGCCGCGACGCCCACGATCCCCAGGGACACGGCCGCGCTCTGCCCGGACAGCGGGTGCACCCGCAGCAGGAAGGCCAGGAAGAAGATCAGGAAGCCGGTCAGGCAGCGGATGGCGGCGTTGGCGGCCAGCGCGTGCGTCACCGCCGGGCCGACCGTGCGCAGCCCCGGCCGCTTGCTCCGCTTGCGCAGCGGGCCGTGCAGGTGGTCCTCGTCGGCGGCGAGCAGTGCCCGGGCCTCGCCGCGCGCCGAGTCGACCGTGTGCGGCAGCGTGAACGACAGCACGGTGCCCGCCACGAAGATCACGAACGCGCCGTACAGCGGCCAGCGCGGGCCGACCTGCTGGAGCCCCGCCCCGATCGGCGCGGCCACACCGGTGGCGAGCAGCCCGCACAGTGTGACCCGCGAGTTCGCCTTGACCAGGGAGAAACGGGGTGGCAGCAGCCGTGGCACCACCGCGCTTCTGACCACGCCGTACGCCTTCGAGGCGACCAGCACGCCGAGCGCGGCCGGGTACATCTCGATGCTGCCGGTGATGACCGCCCCCGACAGCACCAGCGCGAGCAGCGCCCGCGCGGCCATCGCGCACGCCATCGCCGCGCGGCGACCGTGCGGCACCCGGTCCAGGAGCGGGCCGATCACGGGCGCGAGCAGCGTGAACGGCGCCATGGTGATGGCCAGGTACAGCGCGACCCGGCCGCGCGCCTCGTCGGTGGGGACGGAGAAGAAGACGGTGGAGGCCAGGGCGACGGTGATCATGACGTCCCCGGCGCCGTTCACCCCGTGCAGCTCGATCAGTTTGCCGAGGCCCGACTCGCCGGCCCCGTGCGCGTGCGTCGCTTTCCGGATACCGCGCGCGGTCCCGGTCACCGGAAGGCGAAGAGCGCGGCCGAGCGCGCGGAACCGCGGGCCGGGGCCACGCCTCCGGCCCCCGCCCTTGAACTCCGTCCGTGCGGCTGCCACCCCGTCATAGTGCCCCGAGAGCGGGGGCTATAGCGTCCCATCGGCACGGATGGCGGTGATCGAGTCGGGTGACACCGACGCCGGGGCCGGGCGGGAAGAGCGGACCGTACCCCGCCGAAACTCCCGTCGGTGTAGGCCCAGCGCACATGAACAGGTAGCGTGCTTAGCGCGCCGTGGCGAACGTTCTCGGCCGCGCGCCTCACGGCCATCCCGCAGAATGGATGACGTAGGTGTGCCCGAGCGCGATCGGGCGCGGACGTCGACGCGGTCCACAGGTCCGCTCCGTCCGCCCCTCGCAGGCAGCGGCGCACTCGTGAGACGGCGTATGGAGAGAAGCGATACCTGTGAGCGCAGCGACAACGCGAAGCCGCACCCCTGACCGCCTGTGCGCCGAGGCCCTCGACCTCGCCCGCGCCGCAGCCGAGGAGGCCGCCGCCCCCGGCGTCGTCGGCGAGCACGAGGGCCTGGTGTCGGAGGGCGACCGGGTCGTCACCCACTACTTCGCCTGCAAGGAGATGGGCTACCGCGGCTGGCGCTGGGCCGTGACCGTGGCCCGTGCCTCCCGCGCCAAGATCGTCACAGTGGACGAGGCGGTGCTGCTGCCCGGCCCCGACGCGCTGCTCGCCCCCGAGTGGGTGCCGTGGAGCGAGCGGCTGCGGCCCGGCGACATGGGCCCCGGGGATCTGCTGCCCACCGACGCGGAGGACCTGCGTCTGGAGCCGGGCTGGAGCGGCGAGGACGAGCCGCCGCCGAACTCCGCCGTCTCCCACGAGATGGCGGAACTGGTCGAGGCCGAGGACGCGGAGGTGACCGCCGGACCGCCCGCCGAGCTGACCACCGTGCCGGCCCGCGGCACCATCTCGGCGGTCGCCGAGGAACTGGGCCTGCGCCGCACCCGGGTCCTGTCCCGGTACGGGCTGCACGTCGCCGCCGACCGCTGGGAGGACGGCTACGGCCCGAAGACGGCGATGGCCCAGGCGGCCCCCGCGTCCTGCGTCAGCTGCGGCTTCCTGGCCCGGATCGGCGGCTCGCTCGGGCAGGCCTTCGGGGTGTGCGCCAACGAGTTCTCCCCGGCGGACGGGCACGTGGTGTCGCTGGCCTACGGGTGCGGCGGGCACTCCGAGGCGGCGGTCATGCCGAAGCCGCCGCGGGTGGCTCCGCCGGTGATCGACGAGACGCGGGTGGATCCGTTCCCGCTGCGGCCGGCGTCGGACTCGGGGTCCGTCTCCCTGGCGGAGGACGAGGCGTCGGCGGAGCTGGGGCATTCGTAGGCTGCCTCCTCGGCGGGTGGGTCGGTGCGGGTCCGTCGTGGCTCGCCTCCCCGGGGGCTGCGCCCCCGGACCCCCCGTCGGCCTTGACGGCCTCGTCCTCAAACGCCGGACGGGCTGAAATGACGCGGCCGGGCTGGATGGCGCCCCTCGGCCATATGACGGCGCCCGAGCGGGATGGTGGCGGCCGGGCCGGAGGAATCCCGGGCCGGTGAGGAAGTCTCCTCGCGGTACCTTCGTGGTCCGTCGATGAGGAGAGTCACCGTGAGCATGTTCGTGCAGCCTGCCGCCGAAGGGGCCGATCCGTTCGGTACGGGACGTCTTCGGCGCGGGGTGCTGGACGCCTGGGCGACGAGCCCGGCCCGGTTCCGTGAGGACGCCAACGCCGAGGAGGACCTCGTCCTCGGCGGCTACCGCGACCGGCTGGTCGTCGAGCTGGCGCAGAACGCCGCCGACGCCGCCGCCCGGTCCGGCGTGCCGGGGCGGCTCCGGCTGACCCTGCGCGACGGCGTCCTCGTCGCCGCCAACACCGGCGCCCCGCTCGACGAGACCGGCGTCGAGTCGCTGTCCACGCTGCGCGCCTCCGCCAAGCGCGACGCCGGGGACAGCGCCGTCGGCCGGTTCGGGGTCGGCTTCGCCGCCGTCCTGGCCGTCACCGACGAGCCCGCCGTCGTCAGCCGGCACGGCGGGGTCCGCTGGTCCCTGGCCGAGGCCCGCGACCTGGCCGCCGACACCGCCGCGCACAGCCCCGGCCTGGGCGACGAGATCCGGCGGCGCGACGGGCACGTACCGCTGCTGCGGCTGCCGTTCTCCGCCGAGGGCAGCGCCCCCGGCCCGTACGACACGGCCGTCATCCTCCCGCTGCGCGACACGGCCGCCGCCGACCTCGCCGAACGGCTCCTGCACGCCGTGGACGACGCCCTGCTGCTCGCCCTGCCGGGCCTGGCGGAGGTCGTGGTCGAGGTCGCGGACGACGTCCGCACGCTGTCCCGCCGCACCGAGGGCGCCCTCACCGTCGTCGAGGACTCCCGCGAGGGCACCACCCGCTGGCGCACCGCCGCCGCGCACGGCCCGCTCACCCCCGACCTGCTCGCAGACCGGCCGGTCGAGGAGCGGCTGCGCCCGCACTGGTCCGTGACCTGGGCGGTGCCGGTCGACGCGGACGGCGCCCCGGCGCGGCCCCGCACCAGCCCCGTGGTGCACGCGCCCACCCCCAGCGACGAGCCGCTCGGCGTGCCCGCCCTGCTCATCGCCTCCTTCCCGCTGGACTCCACCCGCCGGCACGCCGCGCCCGGCCCGCTGACCGGTTTCCTGACCGAGCGGGCCGCCGACGCCTACGCCGGGCTGCTGGCCGACTGGCGCCCGGTCACCGCCGTTCTCATCGACCTCGTTCCCGGCCCGCTGGGCAAGGGGGAGCTGGACGGCGCGCTGCGTCAGGCGATCCTCGAACGGCTGCCCCGCACCGCCTTCCTCCCGCCCGCCACGGAACCCGGCGACGATCCCGACCTGCCCGAGTCCCTGCGCCCGCGCGACGCCGAGGTGGTGGAGGGCGCCGGCGCCGACACGGTGCGGGTCCTCGCCGAGGTGCTGCCGACCCTGCTGCCCGCCGGGCTCGAACGCCGGGTGGAGCTGCGCACGCTCGGCGTCGCCCGGGTGCCGCTGACCGACGCGATCGACCGGCTGGCCGGCCTGGAGAAGGACCCGGGCTGGTGGCACCGGCTCTACGACAGCCTCGCCGGCGTCGATCCCGACCGGCTCTCGGGGCTGCCGGTACCGCTGGCCGGGGGCGCCTCCCAGGGCTTCGGGACGGGAGCGGTGCGGACCACCATCGGGCCCCGGCAGGTGCTGCTGCCGTCCCCGGAGGCCGCCTCCCTGGACCCGGAGGTGCTCACCCGGCTCGGCCTGAAGATCGCCCATCCGGACGCCGCCCATCCGCTCCTGGAGAAGCTCGGCGCCCTCCCGGCGACCCCGCGCGCCGTGCTCACCACCCCGCAGGTCCGGGCCGCCGTGGCCGCCTCGCTGGAGGACGACGGCGGCGCGAACTGGGAGGAGGACGCCCTCGACGCCGAGGAACTGGCCGACACCGTCCTCGGCCTGGTCCGCGACGCCGGACTCGACGCCGGGGACGAGCCCTGGCTGGGCGCGCTCGCCCTGCCCGACGAGGACGGCGAACTCTCCCCGGCGGGCGAACTCGTCTTTCCCGCCGGCCCGTTCGCGCGGGTCATGCGCGAGGACGAGGTCGCCGCCGTGGACGCCGAGCTGGCCGAGAAGTGGGGGGAGGACGCGCTGGCCGCCTGCGGTGTGCTCGTCACCTTCGCCCTCGTCCGCGCCACCGACGTCGTCCTCGACCCGGACGAACTGGAGCCCCGCGAGGGGGACTTCGCCGAACCCGACGACGCCGGGCTGCTGGACGCCGTGGACGTGTGGAGCGAGGACGTCCTGGACCGCTTCCCCGACACGCCCGTCCCGCCGGTCGCCACCGAGATCGTCGCCGTGCGCGACCTGGACCTGGTGGACGACGACCGGTGGCCCGAGGCCCTCGCCCTGCTGTCCCGGCCGCCCCTGCGCGACGCGCTCGTCCAGCCGGTCCGCGTGCTGCTGCCCGACGGCACCCACGAGGTCGTACGGCCGTACACCGCGTGGTGGCTGCGCGGGCACCCGGTGCTCGGCGGACGGCGCCCGGCCGGACTGCGCGCGGCGGGCTCCGACCCGCTGCTGCGGGGCCTGTACGACGAGGCCGACGCCTCCGGCTTCGAGGACGAGCAGGTGCTGCGGGCGCTGGGCGTACGCACCTCGGTCGCAGCCCTCCTCGACGAGCCCGGCGGCGCCGCCGAACTCCTCGACCGCCTCGCCGACTCCGACCGCCCGGTCACGGCCGCCCAACTGCACGCCCTGTACGGCGCGCTGGCCGAACTGGACCCGGAGCAGGTCACCCTGCCGGACGACGTGCGGGCCGTGGTCGACGGCGAGGTGCGCGTGGTGGACGCCGCCGACGCGGTCGTGGTCGACTCGCCGGACCTGCTGCCCTTCACCTCGGGTGTGCCGCTGTTGCCGGTACGGCCGGCCCGGGCCGCCGAGCTGGCGGAGCTGTTCCAGGTGCGGCGGCTGAGCGAGTCCGTCACCGGGCACGTCGACTCCGAGGGCACCGAGCACGACGTGCCGGAGCCGGTGCGGGTGCTGCTCGGGGCGCGGACCCCGGCGTCGTACGTGGAGCACGGGGAGCTGGTCGTCGACGGTGTGGAGATCGACTGGCGGCTGACCGACGACGGGGCGTTGCACGCGGCGACGCTGGAGGGAGTCGCCGCGGGGCTGGCCTGGGCGGCGGGTCAGTGGCCGCGGCGGTTCGAGGTCGCGGCCCTGCTGGAGGACGAGTCCCGCACGGAGGAGCTGGCCAGGGACCGCTGGTTCGACTGACGGTTCCGGACCAGCCGGGGGCGCGGTGGGCGCCCCGCAGGGGCGCGGGGAACTGCGCGACCAGCCACGACGGCGGGGTGGCGGGCAGAGACCGTCACACGGGGAAGCGGCGGTCCACCCACCGCCACACGAGCTCCAGCACCGCCGCTCCGGCCACCGCCACGCCGACGGCAGTCCACGGCATCGTCATGCCTACGAGCTTCAGGGCGAAGAAGTCCTGGAGCCACGGGACCGCCAGGACCACCAGGAAGGCCGCACCCATCGTCGCGACCAGCAGGACGCGCCACCACGTGTAGGGGCGGGCGATGATCGCCAGTACCCACATCGAGATCAGGAACAGCGTCAGCGTCGCCGCGCTCGTCTCCGCGTCCAGGGCGCCCGGGCCGCTGTAGTGGTGGCGCGCGACCAGGTACGTCACGAAGGTCGCCGCGCCCGCCACCACGCCGCCCGGGACGGCGTACCGCATCACCCGCCGGACGAAGTGGGGCCTGGCGCGCTCCTTGTTGGGGGCCAGGGCGAGGAAGAAGGCGGGGACGCCGATGGTGAGGGTGGAGAGCAGGGTCAGGTGCCGGGGCAGGAACGGGTACTCGACCTGCGAGCAGACCACCAGGATCGCCAGCAGCACCGAGTAGACGGTCTTCACCAGGAACAGGGTCGCGACCCGGGTGATGTTGCCGATGACCCGGCGGCCCTCGGCGACCACCGACGGCAGCGTGGCGAAGCTGTTGTTGAGCAGCACGATCTGCGCCACCGCCCGGGTCGCCTCCGAGCCGGAGCCCATCGCCACGCCGATGTCGGCGTCCTTGAGCGCGAGGACGTCGTTGACGCCGTCGCCGGTCATCGCGACCGTGTGGCCGTGCGACTGGAGGGCGCCCACCATGTCCCGCTTCTGCTGCGGGGTGACGCGGCCGAAGACCGTGCCGTCGTCCAGCGCCCCGGCCATCTCCTCCCGGTCGGCGGGCAGCCGGCGGGCGTCGACGGTGGCGCCGGACAGGCCGAGCTTGGCGGCGACCGCGCCCACGGACACCGCGTTGTCGCCGGAGATCACCTTGGCGCGGACGTCCTGCTCGGCGAAGTAGCGCAGGGTGTCGGCGGCGTCCGGGCGCAGCCGCTGCTCCAGGACGACCAGGGCGGTGGGCGCGACGTCCTCGGCGACGGCGGGGTCGGTCAGGGCGCGGGAGGCGCGGGCGAGGAGGAGGACCCGCAGGCCCTGTTCGTTGAGGCGCCCGGTCTCGGCGAGGGCGGGGTCGTCCTCGGCCAGCAGCACGTCCGGCGCCCCCAGCAGCCACGTGCCCGAGGCGCCGTCGGGCCCGCTGAACGCGGCGCCGCCGTACTTGCGGGCGGAGGAGAAGGGCAGGGCGTCGGTGCGGTGCCACTCGCCGTTCGCCGGGTAGGCCTCGATGACGGCCCGGAGCGAGGCGTTCGGGCGCGGGTCGGCCGCGCCGAGGGCACCGAGCACCGTGCGGACGTACGCCTCGTCGGCGCCGTCGAGGACGCGCAGGCCGGTGACGTCCATGCCGCCCTCGGTGAGGGTGCCGGTCTTGTCCAGGCAGACGGTGTCGACGCGGGCCAGGCCCTCGATGGCGGGCAGTTCCTGGACGAGGCACTGCTTGCGGCCGAGCCGGACGACGCCGATCGCGAAGGCGACGGAGGTGAGCAGGACCAGGCCCTCGGGGACCATCGGGACGATGCCGCCGACGGTGCGCGCGATCGAGTCGTCCAGCTCGTTGTCCTTGGCGAGCAGCTGGCTGAGGATCAGGCCGAGAGCGGTCGGGACCATCATCCACGTGACGTACTTGAGGATCGTGGAGATGCCGGAGCGCAGCTCGGACTGGACCAGGGTGAAGCGGCTGGCCTCCTCGGCGAGCTGTGCGGCGTAAGCCTCCCGGCCGACCTTGGTCGCCTGGAAGGCACCGCCGCCCGCGACCACGAAGCTGCCGGACATCACCGGGTCGCCGGGCCGCTTGACGACCGGGTCGGCCTCGCCGGTCAGCAGCGACTCGTCGACCTCCAGACCGTCGGCCTCGACCACCACGCCGTCGACGACGACCTTGTCGCCGGGCCCGGTCTCGATGACGTCGTCCAGCACGATCCCCGAGGTGCTGATCTCGGTGGCCGTCCCGTCCCTGCGCACGGTCGGCCGTGCCTCGCCGATCAGGGCGAGCGAGTCGAGGGTCTTCTTGGCCCGCCACTCCTGGACGATGCCGATGCCGGTGTTGGCGAGGATCACGAAGCCGAAGAGGCTGTCCTGGATGGGGGCGACGACCAGCATGATCACCCAGAGCACGCCGATGATCGCGTTGAACCGGGTGAAGACGTTGGCGCGCACGATGTCGGCGACCGAGCGGCTGCTGCGCACCGGTACGTCGTTGACCTGGCCGCGGTCGGTCCGTTCGGCGACCTCGGCCGCCGTCAGCCCGGTCGCCGGCGTGCGGGCGGGACCCGGGTGCGCGGGGTCGAGCCGGTCGTCGGCGTCGAGATGCGTCATGGGCTCGACGGTACGTGCGGTTCTGGCGCTTCACCGGCTGAAATCGGCGAATATCCGACCTGGGGAGGACGGGGCGGTCCGGCCGGTGATGCCCTGGTACTACGCGTCGTCCCGCGCCGCCCGCCGCAGGGCGGCCTCGCGGCCCCGGACGTACCAGATGCCGATCAGGCCGAGGCCGGCTCCGGCCAGGCAGGTCCACACCCACCAGGTGTGGCCGTGGTCGTCGAACCAGCCGTAGAACGGGAGCTGCGCCAGGAAGAGGACGAACCACAGGACGGTGCCGCCGACGATGGTCGGAACCACGGGGCCCTCCAGGGGCTCCGGTGCCTCGTGCGTGGGTGTCCACTTCTTCATGCGTACAGCTTACGAGGAGCGGGCGAACGGGTTGTCGGCGCGGCGTCCTCGGTGTCTACGCGCGGAGATAGCGATCTCGGGCTCATACGTTCATACTGAACCCGTTTGTCTCTGACCACTTTCTTTCGTAGAAAACTCCAAGCGCAGAAACACCGACAAGGCCGTGGGGGAACCTGCTGTTGGTGATGAGGTCTCCGCATGCCCACCTCGGCCTCCGCCAAGGTCCCCCCGTCCCCCGAGTCGCCGGAGGACCGGCGGCCCCCGCAGAACGGCCTCGACCGCTACTTCAAGATCTCGGAGCGCGGCAGCACCCTGCCCCGTGAGATCCGCGGCGGCTTCGCCACCTTCTTCGCGATGGCGTACATCATCGTGCTGAACCCGATCATCCTGGGCAGCGCGAAGGACATGTACGGCAACCAGCTCGACAACGGTCAGCTGGTCACCGCCACCGCGCTCACCGCCGCGTTCACCACGCTGCTGATGGGCGTCATCGGCAACGTCCCGATCGCGCTGGCCGCCGGTCTCGGCGTGAACTCCGTCGTCGCCCTCCAGCTCGCCCCGCGGATGTCCTGGCCGGACGCCATGGGCATGGTCGTGCTGGCCGGCTTCGTCGTCATGGTGCTGGTCGCCACCGGCCTGCGCGAGCGCGTGATGAGCGCCGTGCCCTACGGCCTGCGCAAGGCCATCGCCATCGGTATCGGCCTCTTCATCATGCTGATCGGCCTGGTCGACTCCGGGTTCGTCACCCGGATGCCCGACGCCGCGCAGACCACCGTCCCGCTCCAGCTGGGCACCGGCGGCCACCTGGAGGGCTGGCCGGTTCTGGTCTTCGTCCTCGGCGTGCTGCTGACCCTCGCGCTGATCGTCCGCAAGACCCCCGGCGCCATCCTGATCTCGATCGTCGTGATGACCGTGGTCGCGGTGATCATCAACGCGATCGCCGACATCCCCTCCTGGGGTCTGACCACGCCGGAGTGGCCGGGCAACCCCGTCGCCACGCCCGACTTCGGGCTGGTCGGCGAGGTCAGCCTGTTCGGCGGGTTCGAGAAGGTCGGTGCCCTGACCGGCGTGCTGTTCGTCTTCACCGTGCTGCTGTCGTGCTTCTTCGACGCCATGGGCACGATCATGGGCGTGAGCGACGAGGCCAAGCTGACCGACGGCGAGGGCCAGATGCCGGGCATCAACAAGGTCCTGTTCGTGGACGGCATCGCGGTCGCCGCGGGCGGCGCCAGCTCCGCCTCGGCCACCACCTGCTTCGTGGAGTCCACGGCCGGCGTCGGCGAGGGCGCCCGCACCGGCTTCGCGAACATCGTCACGGGCGGGCTCTTCGCCCTGGCGCTGTTCCTCACCCCGGTCGCCACCATGGTCCCCTCGCAGGCGGCCACCCCGGCGCTGGTGGCGGTCGGCTTCCTGATCCTGGCCGGCTCGGTCCGGGAGATCGACTGGTCGGACTTCACGATCGCCGTCCCGGCCTTCGTGACGATGCTGATGATGCCGTTCACGTACTCGATCACCAACGGCATCGGCATGGGCTTCATCACCTTCTCGGTGCTGCGCCTGGCGGCCGGACGGGGCCGCGAGGTCCCGGTCACGATGTACGTGGTGTCGGCGGTCTTCGCCTTCTACTACCTGATGCCGGCCCTCGGCCTGACCTGACCGGCGGGGCTCAGGTGACCCCGTAGAACCGTTCCGTCTCCTCCACGGCGGACTGGAACCGCTCGTCGAAGTCATCCCGAATGAGCGTCCGGACGACATAGTCCTGGACGCTCATTCCCCTTTTCGCCGCATGGTGCCGGAGCCGTTCGAGCAGCTCCCCGTCCATCCGCAGGCTGAGCACGCTGGTCCCCATGCGGTCGAGGGTCGCCCCCGCCCGCCGGGTGATGCGCCGATTTCCGGAAACGACTCACTCGTACGGGTGAATCGCGGGTTTCGGTGGCGTGCGTCACGGGCACGCGGGCGCATGTGCGGTGGTATTTCGCGAGACTAATGAGTTAGGCTAAGGAACATGCCGGACCTCAAGCATGGCGACGACGCCGCCGCCGTGAACTCCCTGCGCTCCGCCGTGATGCGGTTGTCCCGTCGGCTCAAGCACCAGCGGGTCGACGAGTCGCTCAGCCCGACCGAGATGTCGGTGCTCGGCACCCTGTCGCTCTGCGGCAGCGCGACCCCGGGTGAACTCGCCCGCAAGGAACACGTCCAGCCGCCCTCGATGACCCGCATCGTGGCGCTGCTGGAGGCGAAGGGACTGGTCCGTCTCGAGCCGCATCCCGAGGACCGGCGGCAGAAGGTCGTGACGCAGACCGAGCAGGCCGTGGTGATGCTCGAGGAAAGCCGCCGCAAGCGGAACGCGTTCCTGGCCACGCTGGTCGAGGGACTCGACGAGGACGAGTGGGCGAAACTGCGCGCCGCCGCCCCCGTGCTGGAGAAGCTCGCCCACAAGTAAGCAGTTCTCGCGAGGAGGCGAACCCTTTTGAGTACGGGATCCGGAGCAGCTTCCGCCCCCGCACCTGACGGCCACGACGACCCGACCGCCCACGACACCCCCCGCACGTCCCGGACCTCGATGTTCGCCTCCCTGAAGGTCAGGAACTACCGCCTGTTCTTCATGGGTCAGGTCGTCTCCAACATCGGCACCTGGATGCAGCGCATCGCCCAGGACTGGCTGGTGCTCAGCCTCACCGGCTCCTCGGCGGCCGTCGGCATCACCACCGCCCTCCAGTTCCTGCCGATGCTCCTCTTCGGCCTCTACGGCGGCGTCCTCGTCGACCGCCTGCGCAAGCGCCCCACGCTGCTGGTCACCCAGTCCGCGATGGCCCTGACCGCGCTCTTCCTCGCCGTCCTCACCCTGACCGGCCACGTCCAGGTCTGGCACGTGTACGTCGCCGCCTTCGCGATGGGCCTGGCGACCGTGGTCGACAACCCGGCGCGGCAGTCCTTCGTCTCCGAGCTGGTCGGCCGGGACCAGCTCCAGAACGCGGTCAGCCTCAACTCGGCGAACTTCCAGTCCGCCCGGCTGGTCGGCCCCGCCGTCGCCGGCCTCATGATCACCGGAGTGGGCACCGGCTGGGCGTTCCTCGCCAACGGCCTCTCCTTCGTCGCGCCGCTCAGCTGCCTGCTGCTGATGCGCGCCCGCGACCTGCACGCCGTCCAGCGCGCCCCGCGCGGCAAGGGACAGCTGCGCGAGGGCCTGCGCTACGTCGCCGGACGCCCTGAGCTGATCTGGACCATCACCCTGGTCGGCTTCATCGGTACCTTCGGCTTCAACTTCCCGGTGTTCCTGTCCGCCTTCGCCGACGACGTCTTCGACGCGGGCGCCGGGGCGTACAGCCTCTTCAACACCCTCATGGCCGTCGGCTCGCTGGCGGGCGCCCTGCTCGCCGCCCGGCGCGGCACCACCCGGCTGCGGGTCCTGATCGCGGCTGCGGTGGCCTTCGGCGCGCTGGAGATCGTGGCGGCGACGGCACCGGGGCTGTGGCTCTTCGCCCTGCTCATGGTCCCGATCGGCGTGTTCAGCATGACGGTCAACGTCACCGCCAACACCAGCATCCAGATGTCCACCGACCCGGCCATGCGGGGCCGCGTCATGGCCCTGTACATGATGGTCTTCCTCGGCGGCTCCCCGGTCGGCGCCCCGATCGTCGGCTGGGTCACCGACACCTACGGCGCCCGGGTCGGCTTCGCCGCGGGCGGCGCGGTGGCCGCCACCGCCGCGATCGCCATCGGCCTGGTCCTGGCCCGCGTCGGCAACCTCCGCCTCTCGGTCGGCTGGCACCGCGGCCACCCGCAGGTGCGGTTCGTCCCGCGGGAGCGGCGGGAGGCGCTGGCGCCGGCGGCGTGACCGCCTGCCGGGTCAGTCGCGGGGGAAGTCGTTGCAGACTGTGGCCCATGAGACTCTTCGCCGCCGTCCTGCCCCCCGAGGACGTCACCGCCGCCCTCTCCGTCGAGGTGGACGCGCTGCGGAGGCTGCCTGGGGCGGACGGGCTGCGGTGGACCGGGCGGACCGGGTGGCACTTCACGCTCGCGTTCTACGGGGAAGTGGACGACGCACTCGTGCCGGAGCTGTCGGCCCGGCTGGAGCGGGCCGCGCGCCGCACCGAACCCTTCGGGCTGGCGCTGCGCGGCGGCGGGCACTTCGGGCACGGGCGGGCCCTGTGGGTGGGGGCGGAGGGTGACCTCGCGACGCTGCGGCTGCTCGCCGAGCGGGCGGAGTCGGCGGGGCGCAAGGCGGGCGTCCCGCCGGGGGAGCACCGGCGTTACAAGCCCCACCTGACGCTGGCCCGCAGCCGGGCGGCGCACGACGTACGGCCCCACCTCGCGGCGCTGGACGGCTTCACCGGCCCGGCCTGGACCGTGACGGAGCTGGTCCTGGTCCGCAGCCGGCTGCCGAAGTCCGGCGTGCCGGGGGAGCAGCCCCGTTACGAGGCGGTCGGCCGCAGTCCGCTCGGCGCCTCCGGTTAGGCTCACAGGCGTGGACCCGAAGACCCGTAACCGGATCATGGCCGGTGTACTCGTGCTGATGCTCGTGGTGGTGGCGGTGGCGGCGGCGCTGGGCTGACCGGCCGCCGCCCCGCTCACCCCGCTACCAGGCGAACGCCTCCGGGGACGGCCCCGGACCCGGGAAGATCTCGTCAAGACCGGCCAGCAGCTCGTCCGACAGCTCCAGCTCGACGGCCCGCAGCGCCGAGTCGAGCTGCTCGGCGGTGCGCGGACCGACGATCGGGCCGGTCACGCCGGGCCGGGTCAGCAGCCAGGCCAGGGCCGCCTCGCCGGGTGCGACGCCGTGCTTGTCGAGCAGGTCCTCGTAGGCCTGGATCCGCGCCCGGCCCG
Organism: Streptomyces sp. NPDC107500; assembly: GCF_055582785.1. Taxonomy (NCBI): domain Bacteria; kingdom Bacillati; phylum Actinomycetota; class Actinomycetes; order Kitasatosporales; family Streptomycetaceae; genus Streptomyces; species Streptomyces sp. NPDC107500. The sequence continues at coordinate 355,371 of NZ_JBVJPF010000008.1, read as the reverse complement.
CCGGGTCGGCCAGGGTGTCGGCGGCCCGCCCGGAGGCCCGCCGTCGGCCCTGCACCTCCTTCTTGAGCACGCCGCCGAGCAGCCCGCCGTGCAGCGGCGACCAGGGGATGACCCCGAGGCCGTACTCCTGCGCGGCCGGGATCACCTCCATCTCGGCCCGGCGCTCGGCCAGGTTGTACAGGCACTGCTCGCTGACCAGGCCGATGGTGCCGCCGCGCCGGGCGGCGGTCTCGTTGGCCTGGGCGATCTTGTACCCGGGGAAGTTCGACGACCCCGCGTACAGCACCTTGCCCTGCTGGACCAGGACGTCGATCGCCTGCCAGATCTCGTCGAAGCCGGTGGCGCGGTCGACGTGGTGGAACTGGTACAGGTCGATGTGGTCCGTGCGCAGCCGCTTGAGGCTGGCGTCGACCGCCCGCCGGATGTTCACGGCGGACAGCTTGTCGTGGTTGGGCCACGCCTCGCCGTCGGCGGCCATGTTGCCGTACACCTTGGTGGCGAGGACGGTCCGGTCGCGCCGGTCGCCGCCCTTCGCGAACCAGTTGCCGATGATCTCCTCGGTACGGCCCTTGTTCTCGCCCCAGCCGTACACGTTGGCGGTGTCGAAGAAGTTCAGACCGGCGTCCAGCGCCGCGTCCATGATGGCGTGGCTGTCGGCCTCGTCGGTCTGCGGACCGAAGTTCATGGTCCCGAGGACGAGCCTGCTGACCTTGAGTCCTGTGCGTCCCAGCTGCGTGTACTCCATGGTTCCCAGCCAACGACTTGGAGTGCGCTCCAGGCAAGTGATCTCAGCCGTCCCGGTCGCGCAGTGCCGCCCGGGCGGGGAGCGTCACGGAGAGCAGGCCGAGGGACACCACGACCGCGGCGAACGCGGCGTACAGCAGCGGCGGGACGTGCGGCGGCTCGCCCGTCAGGCCGCGCATCATCGGGGTCAGCGTGATCATGGCGATGGCGGTGCCCAGCGCCACGCCCGCCACCGACACCAGCAGCGACTCCCAGCGGAGCATGCGCAGCACCTGGCGGCGGGTGGAGCCGACGAGGCGGAGCGCGGTCAGTTCGCGGCGCCGGTCGAGGACCGTCATCACCAGGGTGTTGACGGCGGCGACGGCGGCGAAGCCGCCCAGGACGGCGGCCATCGTGTAGTTGGCCCAGGCGCCGAGTTCACGCTCGACGTTCCGCGCGAGGGCGTAGCCCGAGGCGTCGGTGACCTCGCCGAGCGCGGTGAGGTCACCGGCCTCGCCGCCGCTCACCAGCAGCGTGCTGTCGAAGGCCGAGGTGACGTGGCCGGCCAGGGAGGCGCGGTCCATGGTCACCGCCGCCAGGCCCAGGCCGCGGCCGTAGACCGCGACGACTTCCGGGCGGGCCCGGGTGCCGTCGGGGAGGTAGAGCGGCAGGGCGTCGCCGACCTCGACGTCCGCCGCGTCGGCGAGCGTCCTGTCGACCGCGATCCGGCCCGCACCCACGCGGTCCAGGCTGCCGCTGCGGACGTCGAGGTCCTGGACCTCGGCGAGCTGGGCGCCGGAGCCCGAGATGCCCTGGGCCGCCGACGCCTGGAGCGACGTCTCGCCGCCGCCCCGGACGGGGACCAGCACCTGGGTGTCCAGCAGGCTCACCGCCGCTTCGACGCCGGGGGCGCGGGCGGCCCGGCCGGCGGCGTCGGCGGGCAGCCCCGCCGGGTCGGTGACGACGTGGTCGGCGGTGAGGCCGGCGCGGAGCTGGTCCTCGGCGGTGCGGCTCTCGCTCGTGTGCATGAAGACCAGCGTCGAGGCGAAGGCCATCGCCATCACGATCGGGGTGAGCGCGGACGCCAGCCGGCGGGCGTTGGTGCGGGAGTTGGCGGCGGCCAGCGCGGCCGGGGCGCCGCCGCCGCGCAGCAGCAGGCCGAAGAGCGCGGCGCACAGCCGGGCCAGCACGGGGCCGAGCAGGGCGACGGCCAGCATGAAGAGCATGATCACGCCGAGGGAGGCGTTGGCCGCGTCGCCACCGGCGGCGGAGGCGGCGAAGCCGGCGAGGACCGCCGCGCCGGCCAGGGCGCCCAGCCCGAGGACGGTACGGACGACGCCCGGCCGCAGCCGCTCCACCGAGGCCTCGGCGAGCGCCTGCCCCGGCTTGATCCTCGCGGGCCTGCGCCCGGCCGCCCAGCCCGCGCCGAGCGCCGTGAGCAGCCCGGCACCGACGGCGGCGACAAGCGGGATCCACGAGACGTGCAGCTCGACCGCCTCCGGAATCGCCCCGCGGTCCTTCAACTGCCCGAACCACCAGTTCGCCAGCGCGATCCCCGGCAGGCAGCCGAGCAGCCCGGCGAGCGGCGCGACGAGCAGTGCCTCGGTGGCGACCGCGCGGCGGATCTGCCGCGGGGTGGCGCCGACGGCGCGCAGCAGCGCGAACTCGCGGCCGCGCTGGCCGACGGAGAGGGCGACGGTCCCGGCCGCGGTGAAGACGGCGACCAGGGTGGCGACGCCGCCGAAGGAGCCGCCGAGTCCGGTGAGGGTCTCCTTGGCGTGCGCCAGGCCGTGGTCCTCGACCTCGCCGCGGTCGTCGCCGGTGCGGACCAGCGCGTCGGAGCCGGCCAGGGACTTCCCGACGGCCGCGGCGAGGGCGTCCGTGCCGGTGCCTTCCTCGGCGAGTACGGCGATGGCGTCGGCCTTTCCGGGATGTCCGGCCAGCACGGGTGCCTCGGTGTCGGCGAACCAGGCGGTGGCACCGCCACCGGCCCTCGCGCCGGTCGCCGCGGTGTCGCCCGGCCCGGCCTCGGCCAGCCCGGAGACCCGGAATCCGGCGCGTCCGGCGGCCGTTTCGAGCGCGACGGAGTCGCCCACGCCCGCCTTCGCGGTACGGGCCGCGGTGGCGTCGAGCACCACCTCGCCCGCGCCGGGTGCGGCGCCCTCGGTCAGCGCGGTGCCGGTGAAGGCGTGCGAGCCCCAGCCGTGACCGGTGAGCCCCGCGCCACCGGCACCCGCGCCCTGCCGCACCGGGAAGGTGAAGTCCGGCACCGCGGCCGCGGCCCCCGGCGCCCGGGCGGCCTTCGCGGCGAGCCCCGTGTCCACGCGGGCGGTGTCCGGCAGCGGGAACGCGCTCTCCTCCGGGCCGTCGACGGTGTCGGCGACGAGGCGCGCGGACTGGTCGGCCGCCGCGACCACCGGGGCGTTCGCGTACCGCTCGGCCGGCACCGAGGCGCGGACGCCGCTCTCCAGCAGGACGCCGCAGGCCGTGACGATCAGCGCCGACATCATCAGCGCGACGAACGTGCCCGCGAACGAGGCGGGTTTGAAGCGCACGGCCGCGCGCGCGAGGCCGTTCGGGGCGAGGCTCCTCATGCCGCCACCTCGGCCATCACGTCCGTACGGGCGGTGAGCGCCGCCATGCGTGCCGCGATCCGCTCCGCCGACCCGTGCTCCAGGCTGCCGGCGAACCCGCCGTCGGCGAGGAAGAGCACGCGGTCGGCCCAGGCCGCCGCGGCCGGGTCGTGGGTGACCATGACGACGGTGGCGCCGAGGGCGTCCACCGCGTGCCGGAGCAGGCCGAGGACCTCGCTCGCGGTGCCGGTGTCGAGGGCGCCGGTGGGCTCGTCGGCGAAGACCACGTCGGGGGTGGTGACCAGGGCGCGGGCGACGGCCACGCGCTGCTGCTGGCCGCCGGAGAGTTCGCCGGGGCGGCGCCGTGCCTTGTCGGCCAGCCCGACCTGGGCGAGTACGGCGGCCGCGCGGCGCCGGTCCTGGCGGTGTCCGGCGAGGCGCAGGGGGAGCAGGACGTTCTGCTCCACGGTCAGCGACGGCAGCAGGTTGAACGCCTGGAAGACGAAGCCGAGCCGGCTGCGGCGCAGCTCGGTCAGCTCGTTCTCGCTCATGCCGGTGATCTCCGTACCGCCGAGGCGCACGGATCCCGCCGACGGCCGGTCGAGGCCGGCCGCGCACTGGAGGAAGGTGGACTTGCCGGACCCGGACGGTCCCATCACCGCGGTGAACGTGGCGCGCGGGAGGGCGAGATCGATGCCCGCGAGCGCGTGCACGGTGCCCGCGCCCCGCCCGTACTGCCGCCGGACACCGCGCAGTTCGACGGCCAGTCCCGGCGTCCCGGCCGGGACCTCCGGCCGGTCGTCCGCCTTCCGCCGCTTGCCGCCGCGTAGCCTCATGGTCCTTCTCTCCCTCGTCCGTGCACTGTTTCGACGGGATGGAGAGTGCGGCTTCGGTTGCGCCCCGGGCGTCATACCGGGGAGCCAATGTGGGGGTGCTACCGGGGTAGGGGGTGGCGGAGGAGGGAGCGAGGAGGGGAACGCAACCTGCCGGGGGTCACTCGCCCGGCGCCACCAGCCCCGATTCGTAGGCGAAGACCACCGCCTGGGCGCGGTCGCGCAGGTCGAGCTTGGTGAGGACGCGGCTCACGTGGGTCTTCACGGTCTGCTCGGCCAGGACCAGCGTCTGGGCGATCTCCGTGTTGGACCGGCCGCGGGCCACCAGGGTGAGGACCTCGGTCTCGCGCTCCGTGAGGGCCTTCAGGCGCAGCGCGGGCCTGCCCCGGGTGGCGGGGCGCTGCCGGGCGAAGTCCGCGATCAGGCGGCGCGTCACCGAGGGGGCGAGCAGTGCGTCGCCCGAGGCCACGACGCGTACCGCCGCGATGAGGTCGGCGGGCGGCGCGTCCTTCAGCAGGAAGCCGCTCGCGCCGGCCCGCAGCGCCTCGTACACGTAGTCGTCGACGTCGAAGGTGGTCAGCATCAGGACGCGCGGCCGGTGGGTCACGCCGGGTGGGGGCGACAGGAGGCGGCGCGCGGCCTCCAGGCCGTCCATCTCGGGCATGCGGACGTCCATCAGCACGACGTCGGGCCGGGTGCGCCGGCTCAGCTCGACGCCCTGTGCGCCGTCGGGCGCCTCGCCCACCACGTCGATGTCGGCCTGCGCGGCCAGCAGTGCGGCGAAACCGGCCCGCACCATGGCCTGGTCGTCGACGATCACGACGCGCGTGGTCATGTGAAGTCCTCTTCGGTCAGGGGGAGTCGGGTCCGGTCAGGGGGAGTCGGGTCCGGTCAGGGGAATTCGGGTCCGGTCAGGGGGAGTCGGGCGGCGATCCGGAACCCGCCGTCCGGCAGCGGCCCCACGTCGAGGGTGCCGCCGATGATGCGTACCCGCTCGCGCATGCCGACCAGGCCGTGCCCGGTGCCGCCCACCTCGAGCGGCGCGGCGGGCGGCTTCGGCGGCGGCCCGTTGACGACCAGGACGGTGAGATGGTCCCCGCCGTCCGCGACCGGCGCCGACACCGACAGCGACACCCGCGTCGCGGCGCCCGGCGCGTGCCGTACGACGTTCGCGAGGGCCTCCTGGACGATCCGGTACGCCGAGAGGCCCACCGCCTCCGGCACCTCGGCGTCGCAGGGGGTGAACTCCACCGGCCCGACGGTCCTCGCCGTCGCCTCCACCAGCTGCGCGATCTGCGGGAGACCCGGCTGGGGCACCAGCTCGCCGTGCGCCTCCTCGTTGCGCAGCACGCCGAGGAGCCGTCGCATCTCGCCGAGCGACTCCCGCGCGGTCGCCGCGATGGAGGTGAACTCCTCCCGCACGTCCGGCGGCAGCGTCGCGAGGCGGTACTCCGCGGTGTCCGCCTGCACCGTGATGACGGACATGTGGTGCGCCACCACGTCGTGCAGCTCGCGCGCGATGCGGGCACGTTCCTCCAGCAGGGTCCGCCGTTCCCGCTCGGCCTCGCTGATCGTCTCCTGCTCGGCCAGCCTGCGCTGCACCTCGTGCCGCTCGCGCAGCACACCGCCCAGCAGGAGCGCGACGCCCCCGAGGATGGTGAGCAACAGGCCCTTGGCGCCGAAGCCGTGGGGCGCCGCGAAGCCCAGGCCGACGTTGGCGGCCGCCGTCGCCAGCCACACCAGCAGCAGGGTCCGGCGCCGCTCGCGCAGGCCCAGGGCGAGGCACAGGCCGATGTACCCGACGATCGCCATGGGCGGGAACGGCCACGGGAGGCGCGCTTCGAAGTCGACGGTGAGCAGGGCCAGCGCCCCGGCCACGTCCGCGGCGAAGATCACGAACCAGGCCCGCAGCGGGTGTGCGACGGCGAGCAGCAGCGGCGCCGCCTGCGCGACGGCCAGCGCGCTCGCGGGGCCGCCGCCCAGACCGTAGTCGGCGGTGAGGACCACGATGGTGGTGGGCAGCAGGGCGACGGACAGCACGAACGCCACGGCCCACGGCAGTAGCCGTACCCACCAGCGCGAAGCCCCCGCGAGCAGCGCGCGAGGGCGACCCTCCTCGACTGAGGTCATGGGCGCCAGCCTATGTGCGGGTCGGGGGCGCGGCGTCACCCTGGGGAGCCAGGTCGTAGTGATACCCCGGTAGGGGGTGGGGCCGGGTGACCGCGGCGGTCTGCGCGGTGGTCTACGCGGCGGCGGAGTAGGGCCCGCCGAGACCCCACCCCTCGTCCATCGCCTCGGCGAACGCCGCCGCGATCCGGTGCTCGCCGCTCTCGTTCGGGTGGGTGCCGTCGTACGTGTCCGCGTGGAACTCGTACTCCGCGGGCGGCGGGACGAGCAGCAGGGAGGAGCGCGGTTCGTCGAGGTCGGCGAGGGTCTTGGCGAGGAGTTCGTTGAAGCGGTGGACCTGCCCGGCGAAGGTGGGGTCCGCGTCCACCCGGATGTTGTGCAGCACCGGCATCACGGCCACGCGCACGCGCGGGTTGGCCGAGCGGGCCTCGGCGACGAAGGCGCGGGCGTTGTCGGCGGTCTGCTCCGCGTTGGTGTAGAAGCCGAGGTCGATCAGGCCCAGGGAGACCAGGAGCACGTCCGCGCGGTACTCCCGTACCGTCTCGGCGATCAGCGGCGTCATGTGGTGCCAGCCCTCGCCCCAGCCGGCCAGGTGGGCGCGGGGGAAGGCGGGTTCGGCGTAGGCGTGCGAGGTGGGGGCGTCCGTCACCTGGTCGTGCAGCGTCTCGCGCGGGCCGACGCAGGTGAAGGGGCGGCCGTACGTGGCGCACAGGTGCTGCCACAGCCGGTAGCGCCACGTGTGTTCGCCGGCGCTTCCGATCGTCATGGAGTCACCGACGAACATGAACCTGAGCATCCGCTCATCATGGACGATCGGTCCGGCCCGCGCGACGTGGGCCCGGCCACCCGGGATGTGAAGCCGGCCACCCAGGGTGACCGCCCGCGTGAACGCCCGCGCGGGATGGCAGGCTTGGGCCATGCGCCGACCCCTCGCCCTCCTCGCCGCGGCCCTCCTCGTGGGCGCGTTCGCCGTGCCCGCCTCCGCAGCCGACGGCGTCCCCGGGAGCGACGGGTTCACGATCAAGGACCCGCGCATCACCGAGTCCAGCGGCCTCGCCGCCTCCCGCCTCCACCCGGGCGTCTACTGGACCCACAACGACCAGGACAACGGGCCCTACCTGTACGCCGTCGACGGCGCCACCGGCGAGACCGTCGCCCGCGTCGCCCTCTCCGGCGTCGGCAAGCCCCGCGACGTCGAGGCGATCGCGGTCGGGCCGGGCAACAGGATCTTCGTCGGCGACATCGGGGACAACCTCGGCGGCACCTGGCCGTACGTGTGGATCTACGAGCTGCCCGAGCCGAAGGAACTGAAGGACCAGACCGTCAAGGCGACGCAGTACGTCGTGAAGTACGCGGACGGCGCCCGGGACGCGGAGTCGATGGCCGTCCACCCGAAGACCGGGCGGGTCTACCTCATCGACAAGAACGAGGACGGCGGGCACCTCTACGAGGGCCCGGCGAAGCTCTCCGCCTCCGGCACCAACGTCTTCAGGCCCACCGTCCCCGTCGACCTCTGGGCCACCGACGCCGCGTTCTCCCCGGACGGGAAGTCGCTCGCCGTGCGCGGCTACCTCGGGGGCATCTGGTACGACTGGAACGGCGGGAAGATCCAGCGCAAGGACCGGATCAGCGTGCCCCTCGGGCAGGGCGAGTCCGTCACGTACACCACCGACGGCGCGAAGCTGCTGCTGGGCATGGAGGGCGCGAGCAGCCCCGTCCGGGCCCAGGACGCGCCCGGCGCCGGCTCCTCGGGCGGGGGCGGTTCGGGCGCCTCGGGCGGGGGTGACTCCGACTCCGGCGTCCCCGGCGGGGACACGCTCAAGGTCGGGGCGGCCGGGCTGGTCGTCGCGTGCCTCGCGCTGTTCGGACTACGACGGCTGTTCCGGCGGCGCTGAGCAGCCGGAGCCGGTGTCCGCGGGGGGGACCGGTGCCGCGCCCCGGGCGGCCACGAAGACCTCGAGGCCGTCCAGGATGCGCTGAAGGCCGAATTCGAAGTGGTCGAAGCCGGGGCCGAAGGTGTCCTCGGACATCCCGGCCAGGACGGGGTAGCGCCCGCTGGTCATGGCCTTCACCAGCATCGGCTCCTGCGCCTGCCAGAACTGCGCGTCCGTGAGCCCCGAGGTGCGCTCGGCCTCCTCCGCGTACACCTGGGTCCGGGCGGCCCCGACGACGTACCCGTCGATCAGGAGGATCACCGACAGCAGCTCGGGGTCGGTCAGCCCCATCGGCTTGATCAGGGCGAGCACCCTCTCCATGCCCTCCAGCGCGCTCGGGCCGAGGATCGGGCGGGACTGGTTGACCTCCAGCAGCCAGGTGTGGCGGCGGTAGAGGGCGAGTGTGGCGTGGCCCAGGGCGTGCAGCGCCGAGCGCCAGCCGCTGTCGCCCGGCTCGGCGATGTTCTCGGAGGGGCGCTGCACGCGGTCCAGCATCAGGTCGAGCAGCTCGCTCTTGCCGGGGACGTAGCGGTACAGGGACATGGTGCCGGTGCCCAGCTCGGTGGCGATGCGGCGCATCGAGACGGCGCCGAGGCCCTCCCGGTCCGCGACCTCGACGGCGGCCTCCACGATCCGCTCCAGCGTCAGGCCGGGCTTGGGCCCCCGGCTGGGACGCGGGCCGGTGTCCCACAACAGTTCGAGGGTGCGGGCGATGTCGCCGCTGCCGCTGGTCTCCGTGCCGCTCGCCATGGGGTCAGTCTAGGGCCGCGAAGAAAAACTGGGTACGGCGTACGCGTAATCGGGTACGGTGTACTCAGTTGGCGAGTGAGAGGGGGACCCATGAGCGACGGACACGCGGTTCGCGCCGAGGGCCTGGAGAAGCGCTACGGCGAGAAGCACGCCCTCGACGGTTTCGACCTGACCGTCCGCGAGGGCACCGTGCACGGCCTGCTCGGGCCGAACGGCGCGGGCAAGACCACGGCGGTACGCATCCTGTCCACGCTGCTCCGGCTGGACGGGGGCCGGGCCGAGGTGGCCGGTCTCGACGTCGCCCGGCAGCCGCGCGAGGTGCGCGCCCGGATCGGCCTGACCGGTCAGTACGCGGCGGTGGACGAGGTGCTCACCGGCCGGCAGAACCTGGAGATGTTCGGGCGCCTGTTCCACCTCGGGGGCCGCCGGGCCCGGGCCCGCGCCGTCGAGCTGCTGGACCAGTTCGACCTGACCGACGCCGCCGACCGGGGCGTCGGCAAGTACAGCGGCGGCATGCGGCGCCGCCTGGACCTCGCCGCGTCGATGATCCTCGCCCCGTCCGTCCTGTTCCTGGACGAGCCGACGACCGGCCTCGACCCCCGCAGCCGGGGCGAGGTCTGGGAATCGGTGCGGGCCCTGGTGGCGGGCGGCACGACCGTGCTGCTGACCACGCAGTACCTGGAGGAGGCCGACAAGCTGGCCTCCCGCATCACCGTCATCGACCAGGGCCGGTCCATCGCCGACGACACCCCGGACGGCCTGAAGAACCTGGTCGGCGGCGACCGCGTCGAGGTCGTGGTCGCCGAACGGGCCGACCTGGCGCGGGCGGTGAAGGTGGTCGCCCGGGTCTGCGAGGGCGAGCCCGAGGCCGACGAGGAGACGCTGCGCGTGCACGCCCCGGTCACCGACCGGGTGTCCGCGCTGACCGAGGTGGCGCGCACCCTCCAGGACGAGGGCGTCGCCGTGGAGGACATCGGGCTGCGCAGGCCGAGCCTCGACGACGTGTTCCTGCGCCTGACCGGACACCGCACGAATCGCACGGATCACACAGATCGCTCGGATCGCCCGGATCGCACGGACCGTGCGGAGAAGGAGACGGTGACGGCATGAGCGCCCTCGACCGTGCCACGGCCCCGCCCGAGCGCGGGCGTCTGTACTGGCTGCTCGCCGACTGCGGCAACCTCGTCCGCCGCGGACTGCTCCACTACCAGCGCCAGCCGGTCAACATCGCCTGGCAGCTGGGCTTCCCGATCCTCTCCGTCCTCCTGTACGGCTACGTCTTCGGCAGCGCGATGACGGTGCCGGGCGGCGGGGACTACAAGGACTTCCTGATGCCGGGCATGTTCGTGATGACCATGGCGTTCGGCTTCATCAACACCGCGACGCTCGTCGTCCACGACTCCACCAAGGGCGTCATCGACCGCTTCCGCTCCATGCCGATGGCCTCCTCGGCGGTGGTGGCCGGACGCGGCGTCACCGACCTGCTGGCCGCCTGCGCCGAGCTGGCCATCATGATGCTGACGGCGATGGCCATGGGCTGGCGTCCGGACGGCGGCTGGGGCTTCCTCGCCGCGTTCGGGCTGCTGCTGTGGCTGCGGTTCGCGCTGATCTGGATCGGCGTGTGGCTGGGCCTGCTCGTCCCCAACCCCGAGGCGGCGGGCGGCCTGTTCGCGGTGGCGTTCCCGCTGACGATGATCTCCAGCATCTTCGTCGCCCCGCAGCTCATGCCCGACTGGCTGGGCTGGGTGGCCGCCTGGAACCCGATCTCCTCCACGTCGGCGGCCGCCCGCGACCTGTTCGGCACCCCGGTCGGCGCCGGCGACACCTGGGTCGAGCAGCACGCGCTGCTGATGGCGGTCGTGTGGCCGGTGATCCTGACGGCGGTCTTCCTGCCGCTGGCGGTACGGCGGTTCCAGCGGCTGAGCCGGTAGGCACCGGCGGAGCGCGGTCCCTCGGCGGGCCGGGGTGGAGACCGGGAACGCGGCGGATCTCCACCCCCGGCTCCACCCATGGGTCCAGGTGTCGCGAGCCCCGTCCGAGCAGCCTTGAGGGCATGACAACGACCGAGTGGATCACCGACATCGTCCTCGTCCTCGTCGTCTTCCGGCAGCTGCGGGAAGCCCCGCTGGACCGCAAGACCTTCCTGATCCCGCTGGGGATCGTCGCCTTCGTGGCGTACTCGTACCTGGACTCCGTGCCGACCGCGGGCAACGACCTGGTGCTGATCGCGGCCCTGACGGCCGTGGGCGCCGCGCTCGGTGTCGCGGGCGGCGTGTACACCCGGATACGGGCACTCGACGGACACCTCATGATCAAGGCCGGCGCCGTGTCGGCGATCCTGTGGGTGCTGGGCATGGGCGCCCGCATGGGCTTCCAGATCTGGGTCGAGCACGGCGGCGGCGCCGACGACGTCGCCCGGTTCAGCGTCGCCCACCACATCACGAGCGACCAGGCATGGGTGACGGCGTTCGTGATGATGGCGGTCACCGAGGTGGTCACGCGGGTGGCCACGATCTACCTGCGCAGCCGCGCCCGGGCCAGGGCGGTCTCCCCGGCCGTGCCGGTCCTCGACGGTACGGCCTGACCGTGCGCTATGTTCGGCCCGTGTCCGCCACCCAGAGCACCCCGTCCCCGGAGCCGGGGGCGGGACCACGGCCGGTACCTGGTCAGGACCCGCGTATGCAGTGGGGCCTGAACCTCGCGGTCATCGTCGTGGGAGCCCTGACGATCCGGCCCATGGGGTTCAGCGGCCAGGGCCTGGCGGTCACGTGTCTGTTCGTGGTGAACTCCGCGGCACTGCTGGCCCGGTCCCTGCCCGAGCAGCGCGTCCCTGCGCGTGCGGCACTCGTCTGGCTCACGCTCGGCATCGCCGCGGCGGCCGCCCTGATCGGTGTCAGCAGCAGCGGTACGGGATACCTGTTCGCGTTCTTCCTCGCCGGGCACGCCGGGCACCGGCTCGAAACCAGGCCGGCTCTCACCCTCGCGGCCGTGTGCTCCCTGCTGTGCACCGGTGTCCTGTACTTCCACCTCGGGCCGGGAGACCCGGATCTGCCCTGGGTGCTCGGCCTCCTCACCGGCGTGCCGGTCGTGGTCGGCATCCTCAACCGCAGTCAGCGCCAGGCCGTCCGCGCGGCCCTCTCGGCCGCCGAGTCCGCGGAACGCGCCGCCCGCGCGGAGGCCCGGACCGCCGTCCTCACCGAGCGCGGCCGGATCGCCCGGGACGTGCACGACGTCCTCGCGCACTCCCTCGCCGGGATCAACATGCAGCTGGAGCTGGCCGACGCCCTGCTCGACACCGGTGACCTGGAGAAGGTCAGGGAGGCCAACGACAAGGCCCACGGCCTGGTCAAGGAGAGCCTGAAGCAGGCCCAGTGGACCGTGCACGCGCTGCGCGAGGACGCGCTGCCGCTGCTGGAGAGCCTGACCGCGATGGTCGAATCGGCGGGCCACCACGACGCCCTCACCGTCACCGGAACCGTCCGCGAGGTGCCGGCCCGGGTGACCCAGAACCTGCTGAGGATCGCCCAGGAGGCCCTGACCAACGCCGCCCGGCACGCGCCCGGCGGACCGGTCGGCGTGGAGCTGACGTTCGCCGCCGCGTCGATCACACTGAGGGTCCGCAACGGACGTGCCACCCGTACGGCGACCCCGGGAGGCGGCAGCGGCATGGGTCTGATCGGAATGCGTGAACGGGTCGCCCTGCTGGGCGGGAGCGTCGCCGCCGGACCGGTCACCGAGGGCCGGGACGAGGGCGGCTGGCAGGTGAAGGCAGTGATTCCAGGATGAGTGAGCACCCACGATGCTGAGCGACCACGATGAGTGAACGGGCCGAGAGCACGGCGCGGTTGAGGGTGGTCGTCGCGGACGACCAGGCCGCCGTACGGGAGCCGCTCGCCGCGGTGCTCGGGCTGGCCGAGGACATCGACGTCGTCGCGGCGGCCGCGGACGGCGGCGAAGTACTGGCGGCCGTCGCCGCCGGACCGGTCGACGTGGTGCTGATGGACCTGCGGATGCCCGTGATGGACGGAATCGAGGCCACTCGCCGCCTGACCGAGGAGCATCCGGAGGTGGCCGTGGTCGTCCTGACCACCTTCGCCGACGACGAGTCGATCCTGGGCGCGCTCGGGGCGGGGGCCCGCGGATACCTGACCAAGAACGCGGGGCGCCAGGACATCACCCGGGCCATCCGCGCCGCGGGCGCCGGGCAGTCCGTCCTCGACCGCGAGGTCCAGAACCGGCTGCTGGCGACGGCCAGGGCCAGGACGCCCGCTCCCGGACCTGCCGGACAGCCCCTGCCGGCCGACCTCACACCCCGCGAACGCGAGGTCCTCGCCCTGATCGGCCAGGGCCTGTCCAACCGGGGCATCGCCGAGAAACTCTTCATCAGCGAGGCCACGGTCAAGACCCACATCAACAACCTGTTCGCCAAGTCCCACATCCAGGGCCGCGCCGAAGCGGTCCGCCGCGCCATCGCGGCGGGGCTGGCCTGAGGCGGGTGCCGTGCCGGCAGGCGCACGTGGGCCACGGTGAAGGTGCGTCTGGTGAAGCTGCCGGCAATCGGCATAGGCCAATGGCATCTACACCCGTACGGCTGAGGCCGAGCCGAACACCCGCACTCGACGTGCCTGTTCGATTACGTTCCGTCGCATGGTCAGTTTTCCCGGAGCACACCGCGATCGAGCCCCTGGACACCGATCTCACCGAGATCAGACCGCTTGAGCGCCGAGTGGACAGTGCCTTCCGGGTGCGTGTGGCCCGTGAGGAGGGCGGCTTCGTGCTCGCCGTCGAGTCGCAGGGCAAGCCGGATCCGGACAAGCACCAGAGCTGGACGTACGCAGGCGGCGATCCGTGTCGGACGCGGCTTCCACACGAGCATGGTCGTCTTCCCGCTGGCCCTGGGGCCTGGAGTTCTTCCCGCGATCACCGAGGCGGACGAGGCGGCCCGGGACCGTGGAGTCGCCGTCTTCTCCGCGCTCGCGTACGCCAGGGATCCGGGGCTGACTCCAATGCTGGACGCGCTGGCGTCAGGAGTGGCGGACGACGCCGAAAAGTCCGGGTCCAGGGGTGACAGCGAGACGGACGAGGGCGGGGACGTGGACCGTGTGACTGGGCGGAGATTGTCGAGATCGGGCTGGGTGAGGGCCCGGGTCGTGACTACTGGAGGCATCTGATGGCCACTTACACCCCGAACTTTCCGGGCAGCAACACGATCGTCGAAGAGTCCTGGCTCGAAGGCCGAGCCAAGGGCAAGGCCGAGGACATCCTGCACATCCTCGAGGTGCGGGGTGTCGAGATCCCCGACTCCGTCCGGGAGCGGGTCGCCGGCTGCACCGACCTCGACGTGCTGGGCACCTGGCTCGACCGCTCCCTGAGCGCGGCACACGCCGAGGAGTTGTTCGGCGAGGAGTAGGGCGTACGGATGCGCGGAGGGCGCCCGGCGGGTGATCCGCCGGGCGCCCTCCGCACTGGTACGGGAAGAAGCCGTTACAGCTTGTCGATGACGTAGTCCACGCACTTCGTGAGCGCCTCGACGTCCGCCGGGTCGATCGCCGGGAACATCGCCACGCGCAGCTGGTTGCGGCCGAGCTTGCGGTACGGCTCGGTGTCGACGACGCCGTTGGCGCGCAGCACCTTGGCGACGGCGGCGGCGTCGATGTCGTCGGCGAAGTCGATGGTGCCGATGACCTGCGAGCGCTTGGCCGGGTCGGAGACGAACGGGGTGGCGTACTTGGACTCGTCGGCCCAGGTGTACAGGCGGGTCGAGGAGTCCTTGGTGCGGCCGGTGGTGAAGTCCAGGCCGCCCTGGCCGTTCATCCAGTCCAACTGCTCGCCCAGCAGGAAGAGCGTGGCGAGGGCCGGGGTGTTGTACGTCTGGTTCTTGCGCGAGTTGTCGATCGCTGTCGGCAGGGAGAAGAACTCCGGGACGTGGCGGCCGGACGCGTGGATCCGCTCGGCGCGCTCGATCGCGGCCGGGGAGAAGACGCCGATCCACAGGCCGCCGTCGGAGGCGAAGGACTTCTGCGGGGCGAAGTAGTACACGTCGGTCTCGGCGATGTCGACGGGCAGACCGCCGGCGCCGGACGTCGCGTCGACCAGCACGAGGGAGCCCTCGTCGGCGCCGGCGACCCGCTTGATGGGCATGGCGACGCCGGTCGAGGTCTCGTTGTGGGTGAACGCGTACACGTCCACACCGGCCTCGGCGTGCGCCTCGGGGTGGGTGCCCGGGTCGGAGGAGACGACCGTCGGCTCGGCCAGCCAGGGCGCGAGCTTCGCGGCCTTGGCGAACTTGGACGAGAACTCGCCGAAGCTCAGGTGCTGCGACCGGTTCTCGATCAGGCCGTGCGTCGCGACGTCCCAGAACGCGGTGGAGCCGCCGTTGCCGAGGATCACCTCGTAGCCGTCGGGGAGCCGGAACAGCTCGCGGATGCCCTCGCGGACCTTGCCGACCAGGTTCTTGACCGGAGCCTGTCGGTGGGAGGTGCCGAGGAGGGACGTACCGGTGGCGGCCAGGGCGTCCAGCGCCTCCACCCGCACCTTGGAGGGACCCGCGCCGAATCGACCGTCCGCGGGCTTGATGTCAGCAGGAATCTGGATCTCAGCCACGTGCCGGAGGGTATCCCGTCGGCCAAACCGGGCGAAGCCATGTCCGTCCGATGAGACGAGATCTCCGCCGTGCGGACCTGTACGGAACGACGAGAGCCCATGCTGGATGACATGACCGATCTGGAGGCAGCACTGCGCAGGGCCGTCCGCGGCGAGGTCGGGTTCGACGTCACCTCCCGCGCGCTGACGACGATGGACGCGTCCAACTACCGGAGGGTCCCGCTCGGCGTGGTGGCGCCCAGAGACGCAGACGACGTGGCGGCCGTGCTGGAGGTGTGCCGGGACCACGGGGTGCCGGTCGTGGCGCGGGGCGGCGGCACGTCGATCGCCGGGCAGGCGACCGGCACGGGAGTGGTGGTGGACTTCACCCGGCACATGAACCGGCTGGTCTCCCTCGACGCGGAGGCGCGGACGGCCGTGGTCCAGCCGGGCCTGGTCCTCGACCGCCTCCAGGACGCCGCCGCCCCGCACGGCCTGCGCTTCGGCCCCGACCCCTCCACCCACAGCCGGTGCACGCTCGGCGGCATGATCGGCAACAACTCGTGCGGCTCCCACTCGGTGGCGTGGGGCACGACGGCGGACAGTGTGCGCGAGCTGACGGTGCTCACCGCGCGCGGGAAGCGGCTCCGCCTCGGGCAGGAGTGGGCCGGGGCGCCGGACGGCCTGCGCGACCTCGTGGACGGCGGCCTGGCACGTCTGCGCACCGGCTTCCCCGACCTCCCCCGCCGCATCTCCGGCTACGCGCTGGACGCGCTGCTGCCGGAGCGGGGCGGGGATGTCGCCCGCTCCTTCTGCGGCTCCGAGGGCACGCTGGGCGTGCTGACCGAGGCGTCCGTACGGCTGGTCGAGGCACCGCGCGCGCGTGCGCTGGCGGTGCTGGGCTACGCCGACGAGGCCGGCGCGGCGGAGGCGGCGGCCGGGCTGCTGCCGTACGGCCCGCTGACGGTGGAGGGCATGGCGGCCGACCTGGTGCCGTCCACGGAGGGTCTGCCGCGGGGCGGGGCCTGGCTGTTCCTGGAGACCGGCGGCGACTCGGAGGCGGAGGCACGCGCGCGTGCGGAGGCGATCGTGCGGGCGGCCGACGTCGTCGACGCGCGCGTGGTGACCGACCCGGCCGGGCAACGGACGCTGTGGCGCGTACGGGAGGACGCGAGCGGTACGGCCACGCGGATGCCGGACGGCGCGGAGGCGTGGCCCGGCTGGGAGGACTGCGCGGTGCCCCCGGCCCGCCTCGGCGCCTACCTGCGCGACTTCAGGGCGCTGCTGACCTCGCACGGTCTGCGCGGCACACCGTACGGCCACTTCGGCGACGGCTGCATCCACGTACGCATCGACTTCGACCTGCTGACGGACGCGGGCGTCGCGCGCTTCCGCCGCTTCTCGGAGGAGCTGGCGGACGTCGTCGTGGCGCACGGGGGCTCGCTCTCCGGCGAACACGGGGACGGGCAGGCGCGGGCGGAACTGCTGCCGCGGATGTACGGGGAGGAGACGGTCGCGCTCTTCGAGCGGGCCAAGGCGGTCTGGGACCCGGACGACCTCCTCAACCCCGGCATGCTGGTCCGCCCGGCGCCGTTGGACACCAACCTCCGCTTCTCCGTCCTGCCGCGCGAGCCGGTGGACGTGGCGTTCGGCTACCCGTCCGACGGCGGCGACTTCTCGGCGGCGGTACGGCGCTGCGTGGGCGTCGCCAAGTGCCGTACGACGTCGGTGTCGGGCACGGGAGTGATGTGTCCGTCCTTCCGCGCGACCGGGGAGGAGGAGCACTCCACCCGCGGGCGCGCCCGCCTGCTGCACGAGATGCTCGCGGGCGAGCTGGTGACGGACGGCTGGCGGTCGACGGAGGTCCGCGACGCGCTCGACCTGTGCCTGTCCTGCAAGGGCTGCCGCTCCGACTGCCCGGTCGAGGTCGACATGGCCACGTACAAGGCGGAGTTCCTGCACCACCACTACGCGGGGCGCCGCCGCCCCGCCGCCCACTACGCGATGGGCAGGCTGCCGGTGTGGCTGCGCTGGGCGGCGCGGGTGCGGGTGGCGCCGGTCGTCAACGCGCTCGCCTCCGTCGGCCCTCTGGCGGCCGTGGCGAAACGCCTGGGCGGCATCGCGGCCGAGCGGGACCTGCCCCGCCTGGCCCGCGAGCCGTTCACCCGCTGGTGGCGCGGGCGTCGTTCAAGCCCGGATCGCCCCGGCGACCTGGTCGTCCTCTGGCCCGACACCTTCACCGAACACCTCTCGCCGTCCGTGGGCCGGGCGGCCGTACGGGTGCTGGAGGCGGCGGGGCTGCGGGTGGCGCTGCCACCGACGCTGCGGGGACGCGCCCGGGTGGGCGACGGCACGTCGAAGTCGTCGGCGGCGCTGCTGTCGACCCGCCGGGGCCGCGTCTGCTGCGGCCTGACGTACGTGTCGACGGGCCAACTGGACCAGGCCCGCGCGGTGATGCGGCGCACGCTGGACCTGATGGCCCCGGTACTGGAGACGTCGGCGCCGGTCGTCGTCCTGGAACCGAGCTGCGCCGCCGCCCTGCGCACGGACCTCCCGGAGCTGCTCCACGACGACCCCCGCGCGGCCCGGCTCGCCGCCCGCGTCCTCACCTTCGCCGAGGCCCTGGAACGCCACGCCCCCCACTGGACCCCGCCCGCCGTGGACCGCCCGGTCACCGGCCAGACCCACTGCCACCAGCACGCGGTCCTGGGCGACGCCCCCGACCGCCGCCTGCGCGAGGCGGCGGGCCTGACCGGCGAGTTGACCGGCGGCTGCTGCGGTCTCGCCGGCAACTTCGGCTTCGAGAAGGGCCACTACGAGGTCTCGGCCGCCTGCGCGGAGGACCGGCTCCTGCCGGCGGTACGCGAGGCACCCGAGGACGCGGTGGTCCTGGCGGACGGCTTCTCGTGCCGGACGCAGTTGGAGCAGTTGGCGGGGGTGCGGGGGCGGCACTTGGCGGAGGTGCTGGCGGAGCGGTTGGGACAGGAGTGACTGCGGGGGCCTCGGTCCGGCGCCCGGCGGGTGATCGGAACCGCGTGCCGCCGCGGGTGCGTGATCATTCGTATGGACGGTTCGGATGATCAGAACGGCACCCCGCGGCGGCGCGTCGGCAGGCGGACGTGGCTGATCGGCGGTGCCGCCGGTGCCGTCGCGGTGGGAGTCGTCGTGGGCGTGCTGGTCGTCGGCGGGGAGCCGGCGGGCGTCGCCGCGCCCTATGCGTGCCGGGTCTCGGGGGAGGGCGCCGCGTCCGCCACCGCGACCGCGTCGGGACGGCCCGCGTCGGACGGCACCGCGCCCGGCACGGAGCGCCCCGCCCGCAAGGGCACCGTGCCCCCGGCCGACTTCGACGGGGACGGCAACCCCGACCTCGCCCTCGGCTCCGGCGGCAGCGTCGAGGGCGGGAGCGGCGGCGGGAGCATCGAGGTCGCCTACGGGACGGGGGACGGGACGCGGATCGGGCGCTGCCAGTACCTCACGCAGGACGACCCCGGGATACCCGGCGACAACCGCGACGAGGCGTTCTTCGGGACGGACGTGGTGGCGCGGGACTTCGACGGGGACGGGTACACCGACCTCGCGTCCGCCGTCTTCGACTGGAAGCCGAGCGTGATCATCGTGTGGGGGTCGGAGGAGGGCCTGTCGAGTGCCACGCGCGTGCCGGGCACCGACAGCAGCCACGTCGCCTGGGACAACGACCCTCTCCTGGACGAGCAGCTCGCCGCCGGTGACTTCGACGGGGACCGGCATCCCGACCTGGTCTTCGGGCTCGGTTCCGACAAGGGGCTGCTCAAGGGCCCCTTCCGGCGCGACGGCACCCCGGCCGGGACGGACCGCGTCCCCGCCCCGCGCAGGCCCGCGCCGGAGGTCGGCAACGCCAACTACGGCGACCTCGTCGCCGGGGACCTCGACGGCGACGGCATCGACGACTTGGTGAGCTTCCACAACGCCGATCCGGACCCCGAGGGTCCCTGGTCCGAGCAGGTCAGACCGGTGAGCTACCTGCACGGCGGCCGGGACGGCTTCACGCAGCCGCGGGGCGTCCGCCTCCCCGACGCCGGGACGGGTGCCGTCGGCGACGTGGACGGCGACGGCTTCGGCGACATCGTCCTCACCCCCCGGGGCGGCGACGCGAGCCGCAGCTCGGTGACGGTCGTGTACGGCTCGGAGTCCGGGCCGGGCGGGCGGACGACGACCGTCGACCGCGACACCCCGGGCGTGCCCGGCGAGGAACCCCAGGACGAGGACGCCGTCCTCGCCCCCCTCGACGTCGGCGACGTCAACGGCGACGGGTACGCCGACGTGGTCGCCGGCGCGCCCCGCTGGGACGTCTACGGGAAGCCCGGCCCCGAGCAGGTGCTGTTCCTGGCCGGCGGCCCGGACGGACTCGGCGGCGCGGGCGCCCGCCTCTTCGACGGCTCCGGCTTCGGCGCCGACCCGGAGGGCAGGGCCGACTTCGGCACCTCCCTCGGCCTCACCGACCTGGACGGCGACGGCCACGCCGACCTGGTGGTGACCGCCCCGGGCAGCGACACGATCGACGGCGCCGCGTGGGTGCTGCCCGGTACGGCCGAGGGCCCCGCGACCGAGGGCGTGGTCCGGCTGTCCGCGGACGACTTCGACGCCACGGAGGGGCTGGGGCTGCTGATGGGGGGTGCGGGGATCGCCCGCTAGCGGGCGGGTCGGGGTGGTGCTGTCACCACCCCGCGTGGGGTGGCTGACCGGCTGCTGCCGGGAAGCGCAACTCCATAGTGTCCTCAGCATGTTGAAGAAGACAGCACACCTGGTCATCGCCCTCGCTCTGACGACGGGCACCGCCGTCACGGCCGGTACCGCGGCCGCCGCCGACCACGGCACCGCCACCGTCGTACGCACCGACAAGGGCCTGGTCGGTGGGGTGAGGACCGGCACGGTACGGACCTTCCAGGGCATCCCCTACGCCGCCCCGCCCACCGGCGAGCGACGTTGGGCGCCCCCGGCGTCCCCGAGACGCTGGCACGGCGTGCGGGACGCCACCCGGCCGGGCGCCGCCTGCCCGCAGACCGGATCCGTGCCGCCGGCCGGCCCCCCGTCCGCCACCGAGGACTGCCTGCTCGTCGACGTCACCACCCCGCGTGCCGCGTCCCGGGAGCCGCGAGCCGTCATGGTGTACCTGCACGGCGGTGACCACACCGACGGCTCGGGTGCGATGCACGGCGCCCGGAGGCTGGCGGCCCAGGGCGACGTGATCGTGGTGACGGTCAACTACCGGCTCGGTGCCCTGGGCTACCTCGCACACCCGGAACTGGAACGCCGAGGCGAGTCCGGCAACTACGGCTTCCTCGACCAGCAGGCGGCGCTGCGGTGGGTGCAGCGCAACGCCCTCGCGTTCGGCGGAGACCCGCGGAAGGTGACGCTGTTCGGCGAGTCGGCCGGCGCCACCAGCGCGTGCGCGCACCTGGTCGCCCCGTCGTCGGCCGGCCTCTTCCACCGGGTGGTGCTGCAGAGCGGGGCGTGCCTGCGCCCCGACGCCGCGCGCGGGCGGGCGGACGCCCTGAGACAGGGGGACGACGCAGCCGAGGCGATCGGGGAGCGGAGCGAGGCGAGCGGCCAGGACGGCGACTGGCGTACGGCGGAGCCCCGGCACCTCGTGTACGACTTCGGCCAGAGCCCTTACCCGTACGGCCCGGTCTACGGCGGCAAGCTGCTGCCCCGGACTCCGCGCGAGGCCATCGCCACCGGCAGGTACAACAAGGTGCCCGTACTCCAGGGCATCAACCGCGAGGAGGGCCGCGCGATGGTGTACGGGGCGGAGCTGGCCAAGCGGTACGCCACCAAGGACCCGGAAGCCATCCTCGACCAGGCCGACTACCGCGACCGTCTGGAGAACGACTTCGGGCCGGAGAAGGCCGCCGCCATCGCCGCCCGCTACCCCGTGTCCGCCTACGGCGACAGCCCGGCCCTGGCACTGTCGGCGGTCCTCACCGACGCCGGACAGGCTCGCCACACCGTCGACACCGGACACGCGCTCGCTCGCGGCTCCCGCACCTACACCTACGAGTTCGCCGACCACGAGACCCCCTGGTACGCCGACGCCGAAACCTACGCCAAGCCCTCCTTCCCCATGGGTGCCGCGCACACGTTCGAGCTTCCCTACCTCTTCGAGCTCACCGAGTTCGCCCCGCTCACCAAGCGCCAGCGGGCCCTGTCCGACGAGATGATCCGCATCTGGTCCGACTTCGCCCGCGGCGGCGAGGCCCCGTGGAAGGCGACCACTCCGGGCGCGCTGAACGCGCAGTCGCTGGCTTCGGGGCCGGGCGGCATCCGGCCGGCCGACTTCGCCAAGGACCACCAGTACGACTTCTGGAAGTCCCTCGGCTGACCCGGACCGGGGCGTCTGTGGGGACGGGCCCCTGACTGGGCACGCCTTTCTCCGACCGCTCCGATTTAGGACCTGAACTGACCTAGATGGGTCGTAGTGTCGGTCTCACCGAACAGCGCAGGACCCCCCGGGAAGGCGGAGACCGACATGCCCTTCGACGAGACCACCACTGGCGCCCCGGCCACCCACGACCAGGCGGCGGCCCCGGCCGCCACCGGCGAGCGTGCCGACCTGCTGGAGATGCTGGCCAAGCACCGGCACTTCCTCCGCTTCACCACCCGTGACCTCACCGACGAGCAGGCCGGCCTGCGGACCACCGCCAGTGAGCTGTGCCTCGGCGGTCTGATCAAGCACGTGACGGCGGTGGAGAGGGGCTGGGCGGACTTCATCGTGGACGGCCCGTCCGCGATGGGCGACTTCACGGCCATGACCGAGGCCGACTGGGCGCGGCGGGACGCCGAGTTCCGGATGCTGCCCGGCGACACGCTGGCCGGTGTGCTGGCCGACTACGCCGAGACCGCCCGCAGGACCGACGAGCTGATCGCCGCCCTGCCCGACCTGGGGGCCACCCAGCCGCTGCCGAAGGCCCCCTGGTTCGAGGCCGACGCGCACTGGTCGGCGCGCCGGGTGCTCATGCACGTCATCGCCGAGACCGCCCAGCACGCCGGGCACGCCGACATCATCCGCGAGTCCCTGGACGGCGCCAAGAGCATGGGCTGACCCGCGGAACGTCCCGTCCGGTCACTTCACGAAGCGATACCTCAGGTGCGTCGCCAGGGGCGTCTCGACCGCCCCGACCTGTTCTAGGTCGCGCCGCCCCGCGTCGCCCAGCCCCTCGAAGAGCCGCAGCCCGCCGCCGAGGAGGACGGGCACCACGTGCAGCTGGAGCTCCTCGACGAGCCCGGCCGCGAGGTACTGCCGCACGGTGTCCGCGCCGCCCGCGATGTCGACGTTCCGGTCGCCGGCGGCGGCCTCGGCCCGCTCCAGGGCGCCGCGGATGCCCTCGGTGACGAAGTGGAAGGTGGTGCCGCCCTCCTTCACCAGGGTGGGGCGGGGGCGGTGGGTGAGGACGAAGACCGGGGTGCGGAAGGGCGGGTTGTCGCCCCAGAACTCCTCGCCCAGGTCGTACATCGTGCGGCCCATCACCACCGCCCCGGTGGCGTCGAACCACTCGCGGACCAGCTCGGAGTCGCGGTTCTCGTCCCCGCCGGTCAGGCCCTGGCGCTCCCGCCAGCTCGCCAGGGTGTGGATCCAGTCGAAGACGCGCTCGGCGCCGTCGCCCCCGGGGTTGTCGCGGGAGACGTTCGGGCCGGCGACGTAGCCGTCTAGGGAGATGGCGAAGTCCGCGGTGACGATCATGAGGGGCGCTCCTCGGGTCGGGGGCGGGTCGTGGGGCGTAGTGCCTTCACCCGTGCGTCGATCGGGAGCCCCCGCTTTCGACACCGCGCGCGAGAAATCCTCAGGGCGTCGTCTCGCCCCGCACCAGCGGACCGCACACCGGCTGGCTGTCCTCGGGCAGCTCGTCGGGGCGGCACCAGCGGGCCTCCAGGATCTCGAAGGGGTCGATGCGGAGTTCGCCGCCCAGCAGCCGGGCCTCGTAGGCCACTTCGAGCCGGGTGCGCAGGCCGCTGTTGAGCATGACCAGGCGGCCCACCTCCACGTCGAGGGCGGTCTCCTCCCTCACCTCGCGGACGACCGTCTCCCGGAAGTCCTCGCCCTTGCGTGCGAAGCCGCTCGGCAGACCCCACTGGCGGCCCGGCGGCCACATCCGGTGCTTCAGCAGCAGGACGCGTCCCTCGTCGTCGCGCACGACGCCGGTCACGCCGACGACGTACTTGGTGTGCAGGAGCCACATCACACGGCTCTGTACGGGGCGCAGCAGGCGCCAGAGGCGGGCAACGAGTCGTCTCACGGTGCGGACGCTACCCCCTCGCCGAAAGGGCCCTCCGGGCGAGTCCGCCCACATGCCGGAAGTCCGTTGACAGCGACCCTCCCCGCTCGCGACAGTTGCGTGGCGGGGTCATGCGCCTGACGTGGTCCATTGCTGTGCACCGTGACGTACAGTGTGATGAACCATCTCATGTCCAGCCTCCTCCCCAGACCTACTGCCGACTACCCGGAGCCACCGTGAGCACCCCCAGCACCCCGTCCCCCGCCGCCGCCCCCGTGGCCGGCGCGGAGGCGGCGCCCACCACCGGCCATCAGTCCGTGCCGGGCGGGCGACGGGGTTCCCTCGGCCCGGTCGGCCTGGTCCTCGCCGGCGGCCTCTCCGTGCAGTTCGGGGCGGCGCTGGCGGTGACCCTGATGCCCCGGGCCGGCGCGCTCGGCGTGGTGACCCTGCGGCTGGCCGTCGCCGCCGTGGTGCTGCTGCTGATCTGCCGGCCCCGGCTGCGCGGGCACTCCCGCGCCGACTGGGGCACGGTCGTCGTCTTCGGCATCGCCATGGCCGGCATGAACGGCCTCTTCTACCAGGCCGTCGACCGCATCCCCCTCGGCCCCGCCGTCACCCTGGAGGTGCTCGGCCCGCTGGCCCTGTCCGTCGTCGCCTCCCGCCGCGTGGTCAACCTGGTCTGGGCCGCTCTCGCCCTGGCCGGAGTCTTCCTCCTCGGCGGCGGCGGCTTCGACAGCCTCGACCCGGCCGGTGCCGCCTTCGCCCTCGGGGCGGGCGCGATGTGGGCGGCGTACATCGTCTTCAGCGCCCGCACCGGACGCCGCTTCCCGCAGGCCGACGGGCTGGCGCTCGCGATGGCGGTCGGCGCCCTGCTGTTCCTGCCGCTGGGCATCGCCGAGTCGGGCGGCAAGCTCCTGGACCCGGCCACGATCGCGCTGGGCGCCGGGGTCGCCCTGCTCTCCTCCGTCCTCCCCTACACCCTCGAACTCCTCGCCCTGCGCCGCCTGCCCGCCCCCACCTTCGCCATCCTGATGAGCCTGGAACCCGCCATCGCCGCCACGGCCGGCTTCCTCATCCTCGACCAGGCCCTCTCCGCCACCCAGTCGGCGGCCATCGCCCTGGTCATCGCGGCCAGCATGGGGGCGGTGCGGACGCAGGTGGGGCGGGGGCGGAAGGTGAAGGCGGTCCCGGATCTGCCGTAGCCGTAGCCGTAGCCGTAGCCGTAGCCGTAGCCGGGTGTCCGCCGTGCAAGTTGCTCGGGCGGATGCGGCCGCGTTTTCAGTAGCCATGGCTATAGTAGCCATGTACTGTATTTCTATGAGTGAGGGTTCATCGCACGCGACGCCTGGCTTCCTCGTGTGGCGGCTCGCCAACAAGTGGCGGGTCGCGGTCGATCGCGCAGTGGCTCCACTGGGCCTCACCCACGCCCAGTACTCCGTGGTCGCCTCGTTGTACGGCATGCAGCGGGCCGGTGAGCGGCCCAGTCAGCGTCGGCTCGCCGACCACACGGGGCTGGAGGCGCTGTACGTCTCGAAGCTGGCCCGGGCGCTGGAGGCGGCGGGGCTGATCCAACGCACCCGTGACCCCCGCGACCCGCGTGCCGTACAGCTCGCTCTCACGGACCAGGGCGAAGCCGTCACGCGGGAGGCCATCGCGGTGGTCCGGGAACTGCTTCAGCTGTTGCTGGAGCCGCTGGGAGGTCTCGACGCTCCACGGGCGCGTGCCTTCACCGGCGAGCTGACGACCCTGCTCGACGCACCTCTCGTTCCACCCGTACCGAACGATGAGAGCACTCGGAGGAGAACGCCATGACCGCCACCACACCAGCCACCACACCCTCCATCGCACCGGCCGCCGACCATTCGGTCACCGACGCGCCCGTCGCCGACGCCCGAGCGCTCGGCCTGGCCCACTACGCCGCACGTGGGGTGCTGGAGCACATCCTGATCCGCCACGGCGTCACCTTCCAGCAGCAGGTCGTCCTGCGCGCCGCCGTCACCGCCGAGGGCCCGCAGACGCCCGACGGCCTCGTCGCTCAGGTCCACGGCACGCTGAAGGGCGACCCGGCCGGCATCCGGGCCGATGTGGACGGCCTGCTGGCCAAGGGGCTGCTGGCGGTGGACGGCACCCACCTGCTCGCGACGGACGCCGGGCGGGAGTTGCTCGCCGCGGTCGGCGCGGAGGTCGCGCCCGTCAGCGCCCGCATCTGGGGCGGGATACCCGCGGACGACCTGGCCGCCGCCGGCCGTGTCCTCGCTCTCGTCACCGAGCGCGCCAACGCCGAGTTCGCCGCGCTGGCCACCGCGTGACGCAGTGACCGCGGGACCGCATAAGGCGTGGTCGCAAGGCCATGTGATCCCCAGTAACGCGACCCGCCCCGGTACCCCGGGTGCACTCGTTGGCAGCGGCAGCACATAGGCTGCGGACCTGGTCATCTCATCGGGATCATGGGGAGGAAACCGATGAATCACACGGCCGAGGTCTTCCAGCCATTGCAGCCCGACGACCCGCGCGTGGTGGGCGATTACCGGCTCGCCGCCCGGCTCGGAGCGGGCGGCATGGGCCGGGTCTACCTTTCGCACACCCGGGGCGGCCGCCCGGTGGCCATCAAAGTCGTCCGGTCCGAACTGGCCGACGATCCGACCTTCCGGCGGCGTTTCGGGCGCGAGATCACGTCGGCCCGGAAGGTGAAGGGTGCCTACACCGCCGAGGTGATCGACGCCGACGCGGGCGGTACTCCGCCGTGGCTGGCCACGCTGTACGTGCCGGGCCCGGCACTCTCGGACGTCGTCGCCCGTAGCGGGCCGCTGCCGGTGCCGGCTGTGCTGTGGCTGATGGCGGGGGTCGCCGAGGCGCTACAGGCCGTCCACGGTGCGGGCATCGTGCACCGGGACCTGAAGCCGTCGAATGTGCTGCTCGCCTCGGACGGCCCCCGCGTCATCGACTTCGGCATCTCGGTCGCCGCCGACAGCACCGCGCACACCGCCACGGGCACCACCATGGGCACGCCTCAGTACATGGCACCCGAGCAGGCGTCCGGGCGCGGCGTCACGGCGGCGACCGACATCTTCTCGCTCGGCCAGACCGCCGCGTTCGCCGCGCTGGGAGAACCGCTCTACGGGGACGGGCCCGCGGTCAGCGTGCTGTACCGGATCGTGCACTCCGAGCCCGACCTGTCCGGGCTGCCCCAGCAACTCCGCCCGCTGATGGCCCGCTGCATGGCCGCCGACCCCGGGGAGCGGGCCACCGCGGCGGAGGTCGTCGAGTGGTGCCGGCGCGAGCTGGGGCGGGACGCCGAGGCAGGGGTGGGGCCGGCCGTCTGGCGCGAGGTCGCCGGGTCGGAGGTGACCGTGCCTCCTCCCGTGCCGGTTCCGGCGGCGGCGCCCACCGCGGAGTACACGGGTCCCTGGACCGCACCGCAGCCGACGGTTGCCGCGCAGCGGCCTGCGGCGGCGCAGTGGCAGAACGCCGCACAGTGGCCCGGCCCCGCGCACCGTCCCGCCGGCCCGTACGGCACGACCGCGATGCGACGGCAGGCCGGGCCGGAGGAGCAGAGGCGCCGCAGGAGGCGCGCCGGCCTGATCGCGGCCGCCGGGCTGGCCGCGGCCGGGGTCATGGCCACGACGGCGTACACCGTCCTCGACGGGGCGTGGGACGCCGTCCGGGACCGCGCCCGGGACACGGCGGCGTCCGCCTCCAGGACACCCGGTACGGGTGAGGAGCGGGCGAAGGCCGGGGACGCGGCGTCCGGATCGGCGGACGCGGAGTCGACCGATCCGGGGGCTGCCGCGTCCGACGGGCGGGGAGCGGCGGCCGACGGCCCCACGGCCGATCCCGCGGTGCCCAGGGCCCACGCCTACGGGCCGCAGTGGCTGGACGGCAAGAACTCGCTCAGCATCGGTACCGGGACGACGAGCGACCATCGCAAGGAAGACATCCGCTTCGCCTGCAGGCAGACCAGCTGCGCCCTGGAGAGCGACACCAGCGTCTTCAGCCTGCTGTACGGCGATCCGGGCGCCACGTACGAGGACTGCCGTGCCCGACTCGCCGACGAGGCCGACACCAACGGCCACCGTCTCCCACTGGCCGCAGCGGCGGCCGGAAGCGAGATCTGCGTCAAGCACCGCAACGGAGACATCGTGCTGCTCGTCGTCCAGGTGAAGTCGACGGCGATGCCGAACAGCGGCTTCGTCACCGCGGACATGACGGTCTGGCGCGCGGACTGACCTACGGGCACCGCTCGGAGAAGGCCGGGGAAAGGCTGACGCCCCTCGCCGCAGGGGCGTCCCGCTCCTGGGCCGAAAAATCATGCAAGCGCGCTTGATTGTTAATCCGGCCCCTGCCATGCTCCCCCCACACCGCGCCGCACACCACCGTGCCCGAGGGGAGCGATCGTGTCCGACCCGACGCCCGTGATCGACGATCTGCGCGAGGAGAGTGGGGAACTCGACGCGCTGGTGGCCCGGTTGGAGCCCGGGGAGTGGCGGATCGCCAGCCCCGCGCCCGGCTGGACGGTCGCGCACCAGGTCGCGCACCTGGCCTGGACCGACCGCGCCGCCCTGCTCGCCGTCACCGACGAGGACGGCTTCCGGGGGCTGGTGGAGCAGGCCCTCGCCGCGCCCGACCGGTACGTCGACGACGGTGCCGAGGAGGGCGCCAGGCAGGATCCGGACGAGCTGCTGGCCTCCTGGCGGGAGGGCCGGACCGCCCTCGACGAGGCACTGCGCGCCGCCGGACCCGGCGCCCGCTTCCCCTGGTACGGCCCGCCCATGGCCGCCGCCTCCATGGCCACCGCCCGCCTGATGGAGACCTGGGCGCACGGCCTGGACATCGCGGACGCGATCGGCGTGGTGCGCCCGCCCACCGACCGCCTCCGGCACGTCGCCCGCATCGGCGTCCGCGCCCGGGACTTCGCCTACGCCGCCCATGGACTCACCCCGCCTGCCGAGCAGTTCCGCGTCGAACTCACCGGTCCGGGCGGCGATCTCTGGGCGTACGGCCCCGAGGACGCCCCGCAGCGCGTCACCGGCCCCGCGCTCGACTTCTGCCTGCTCGCCACCCAGCGCGCCCACCGCGCCGACCTCGCCCTCACCGCCGACGGCCCGGACGCCGACCGATGGCTGGACATCGCCCAGGCCTTCGCCGGGCCACCGGGCGCCGGGCGGCAGCCCAAGGGGTCGAAGGGGGCGGCCCAGTGAGCGCGCTGCGCGTCGGCAACGCCTCCGGCTTCTACGGCGACCGCTTCGACGCCATGCGCGAGATGCTCACCGACGGCCCCCTCGACGTCCTCACCGGCGACTACCTCGCCGAGCTGACCATGCTCATCCTGGGCCGCGACCGGCTCAAGAACCCGGACGCCGGGTACGCCCGCACCTTCCTGCGCCAACTGGAGGAGTGCCTCGGACTCGCCCACGACCGGGGCGTCAGGATCGTCAGCAACGCCGGCGGGCTCAACCCCGCCGGACTCGCCGACGCCGTACGCGCCCTCGCCGACCGCCTCGGCATCCCCGTACGGGTCGCGCACGTCGAGGGCGACGACCTCACCGCCGCCCACCCGGGGACCCTGGCCGCGCACGCCTACCTCGGCGGCTTCGGCATCGCGGAGTGCCTGCGCGCGGGCGCCGACGTCGTCGTCACCGGACGCGTCACCGACGCCGCCCTGGTCACCGGGCCCGCCGCCGCGCACTTCGGCTGGGCCGCCACGGACTACGACCGGCTCGCGGGCGCGGTCGTCGCCGGGCACCTGCTGGAGTGCGGGGCGCAGACGACCGGCGGCAACTACGCGTTCTTCCAGGACGGCGACGTACGGCGGCCCGGCTTCCCCCTCGCCGAGATCCACGCCGACGGCACCTCGGTCATCACCAAGCACGACGGCACCGGTGGCTTCGTCGACACCGGCACCGTCACCGCCCAACTGCTCTACGAGACGGGCGGCGCCCGGTACGCGGGACCCGACGTCACCGCCCGCCTGGACACCGTACGGCTCACCCAGGACGGCCCCGACCGCGTCCGCGTCGAGGGCGTGCGGGGCGAGGCGCCGCCGCCCACCCTCAAGGTCGGCCTCAACCGCCTCGGCGGCTTCCGCAACGAGGTCGCCTTCGTGCTCACCGGCCTCGACGTCGAGGCCAAGGCCGCGCTGGTCCGCGAGCAGTTGGAACCCGCGCTCGGCAAGGCCGCCGACGTCCGCTGGGACCTGGTCCGCACCGACCGGCCCGACGCGCCGACCGAGGAGAGCGCCAGCGCCCTGCTCCGGCTCGTCGTCCGCGACGCCGACCAGCAGGTCGTGGGGCGGGCGCTGAGCGGCGCCGCCGTCGAACTGGCCCTCGCCAGCTACCCCGGCTTCCATGTGCTGGCGCCCCCCGGAAAGGGCGCGCCCTACGGCGTCTTCGAGGCCGTCCACGTCCCCCGGAACACCGTGGACCACGTGGCCGTCCTCCACGGCGGGCGCCGGGTCCCCGTGCCGGGCGCCCAGGACACCGCCGTACCGACGGACGTACCGGAACCGCCCCCGCCGCGGCGGCTCCCACCGGGTCCCGTCCGCAGCGCCCCCCTCGGTCTCGTCGCCGGCGCCCGCAGCGGCGACAAGGGCGGGGACGCCAACGTGGGCGTCTGGGCGCGCACCGACGACGCCTGGCGCTGGCTCGCGCACGAACTCACCACCGACCGCTTCCGGGAGCTGCTCCCCGAGACCCGCGACCTGCCCGTCACCCGGCACCCGCTGCCCAACCTGCGCGCCCTCAACTTCGTCGTCGAGGGCATCCTCGGCGAGGGCGTCGCCGCCCAGCACCGCTTCGACCCGCAGGCCAAGGCGCTCGGCGAATGGCTGCGCGCCCGCCACCTGGACATCCCGGAGGTCCTGCTGTGACCGCCGTCCCGCCGTATCCCCCGGAGGCCGTGCTGTGACCGCCGTCCCGCCGTACCCCCCGGAGGTCCTGCCGTGACCGTCCTCGCCTCCGCCCTCGACCCCGCCGCCCCCGACCACCGCGCGCACCGCGAGGCCATGCTCGCGAAACTCGCCGACCTGGACGCCGAACACGCCAAGGCGCTGGCGGGCGGCGGCGAGAAGTACGTGGCCCGGCACCGGGGGCGCGGCAAGCTCCTCGCCCGCGAGCGCATCGAGCTGCTCCTCGACCCCGACACGCCCTTCCTGGAGCTGTCCCCGCTGGCCGCCTGGGGGAGCGAGTACACGGTCGGCGCCTCCCTCGTCACCGGCATCGGCGTCGTCGAGGGCGTCGAGTGCCTGATCACCGCCAACGACCCCACCGTGCGCGGCGGTGCCAGCAACCCCTGGTCGCTGAAGAAGGCCCTGCGCGCCAACGACATCGCGCTCGCCAACCGGCTGCCCTGCATCAGCCTGGTGGAGTCCGGCGGCGCCGACCTGCCCTCCCAGAAGGAGATCTTCATCCCCGGCGGCGCGATCTTCCGGGACCTCACCCGGCTGTCCGCGGCCGGCATCCCGACGATCGCCGTCGTCTTCGGCAACTCGACGGCCGGGGGCGCCTACATCCCCGGCATGTCCGACCACGTCATCATGGTCAAGGAGCGCGCCAAGGTGTTCCTCGGCGGTCCGCCCCTGGTCAAGATGGCCACCGGCGAGGAGAGCGACGACGAGTCGCTGGGCGGCGCCGAGATGCACGCCCGCACCTCGGGCCTCGCCGACCACTTCGCCCTGGACGAACCCGACGCCCTCCGCCAGGCCCGCCGCGTCGTCGCCCGCCTCAACCACCGCAAGGCGTACGCCGATCCGGCACCGGCCGAGCCGCCCAAGCACGACCCGGAGGAACTCCTCGGCATCGTCCCCGGCGACCTCAAGGTCCCCTTCGACCCGCGCGAGGTCATCGCCCGGATCGTCGACGCCTCCGACTTCGACGAGTTCAAGCCGCTGTACGGGACGAGCCTGACCACCGGCTGGGCGAGCCTGCACGGCTACCCGGTCGGCATCCTCGCCAACGCCCAAGGGGTGCTGTTCAGCGAGGAGTCCCAGAAGGCCGCCCAGTTCATCCAGCTCGCCAACCAGCGCGACATCCCGCTCCTCTTCCTGCACAACACCACCGGCTACATGGTCGGCAGGGAGTACGAGCAGGGCGGCATCATCAAGCACGGCGCCATGATGATCAACGCGGTCTCCAACTCACGCGTCCCGCACCTGTCCGTCCTCATGGGGGCGTCCTACGGCGCCGGCCACTACGGCATGTGCGGCCGCGCCTACGACCCGCGCTTCCTCTTCGCCTGGCCCAGCGCCAAGTCCGCCGTCATGGGCCCGCAGCAGCTCGCCGGCGTCCTCTCCATCGTCGCCCGCCAGTCCGCCGCCGCGAAGGGGCAGCCGTACGACGACGAGGGCGACGCCGCGCTGCGCGCCATGGTGGAGCAGCAGATCGAGTCCGAGTCGCTGCCCAAGTTCCTCTCCGGGCGGCTCTACGACGACGGCGTCATCGACCCGCGCGACACCCGCACCGTCCTCGGCCTGTGCCTGTCCGCCCTCCACACCGCCCCCTACGAGGGCGCGCGCGGCGGCTTCGGCGTCTTCCGGATGTGAGGGAACCCACTGTGGCCACCACTGTGACAAGCGAGGGAAACACCGTGATCGGTACCGTCCTCGTCGCCAACCGCGGCGAGATCGCCTGCCGGATCTTCCGCACCTGCCGCGAGTCGGGAATCCGGACCGTCGCCGTGCACTCGGACGCCGACGAGAACGCCCTCCACGCGCGCGTGGCCGACGCGGCCGTACGCCTGCCGGGCGCCGCCTCCGCCGAGACGTACCTGCGCGGCGACCTGATCGTGAAGGCCGCGCTCGCCGCCGGCGCCGACGCCGTCCACCCCGGCTACGGCTTCCTCTCCGAGAACGCCGGCTTCGCCCGCGCCGTCCTCGACGCCGGGCTGACCTGGATCGGGCCGCCGCCGGAGGCCATCGAGGCGATGGCGTCCAAGACCCGCGCCAAGGAGCTGATGGGGATCGCCCCCCTGGGCGAGGTCACCGAGGCCGACCTGCCCGTGCTGGTGAAGGCCGCGGCGGGCGGCGGCGGACGCGGCATGCGCGTCGTACGGCGCCTCGCCGACCTCGACGCCGAACTGACCGCCGCCCGCGCGGAGGCGGCGAGCGCCTTCGGCGACGGCGAGGTCTTCGTCGAGCCGTACGTCGAGGACGGCCGCCACGTCGAGGTGCAGATCCTCGCCGACACCCACGGCACGGTCTGGGCGCTCGGCACCCGCGACTGCTCCCTCCAGCGCCGCCATCAGAAGGTGATCGAGGAGGCCCCGGCACCGGGCCTCACCGAGGAGCTGGAGCGCGAACTCCACGACCTGGCCGTACGCGCCGCCCGCGCCGTCGACTACGTCGGCGCCGGCACCGTCGAGTTCCTCGTCGCCGACGGCCGGGCCCACTTCCTGGAGATGAACACCCGCCTCCAGGTCGAACACCCCGTCACGGAAGCGGTCTTCGACGTCGACCTCGTCGCCCTGCAACTCCGCGTCGCCGAGGGCCACGCCCTCGAAAAGGACCCGCCACGCGCGCGTGGGCACGCCGTCGAGGCCCGTCTGTACGCCGAGGACCCCGCGCACGGCTGGGCCCCGCAGACCGGCCGCCTGCACCGCCTCACCGTGCCCGACGGCATCCGCCTGGACACCGGCTACACCGACGGCGACGACATCGGCGTCCACTACGACCCGATGCTCGCCAAGGCCGTCGCCCACGCGCCCACCCGCGCGGAGGCCGTCCGCCGCCTCGCCGGAGCCCTGGAACGGGCGGCGATCCACGGCCCGGTCACCAACCGCGACCTCCTCGTCCGCTCCCTGCGCCACGAGGAGTTCACCTCCGCCCGCATGGACACCGGCTTCTACGACCGCCACCTGGCCGCCCTCACCGAGGCCGCCCCCGACCCCCTCGCCCCGCTCGCCGCCGCCCTCGCCGAGGCGAGCGCCCACCCGGGCCGCTTCGGCGGCTGGCGCAACCTGCCCTCGCAACCCCAGGTCAAGCGGTACGTCCTCGCGGGCGAGGAACACGAGGTCCGCTACCACCACACCCGCACCGGCCTCACGGCGGACGGCGTACGCGTCGTACACGCCGACGCCCGCCTGGTCGTCCTCGAAACCGACGGCGTACGACGCCGCTACGAGGTCGCCCGCTACGGCGACCGCGTCCACGTCAACACCACCGCCCTCACCGTCCCACCCCGCTTCCCCGACCCCGCCGCCCAGCACGCCCCCGGCTCCCTCCTCGCCCCCATGCCCGGCACGGTCGTCCGCGTCGCGGAGGGCCTCACGGAGGGCACCGCCGTCCAGGCGGGCCAACCCCTCCTGTGGCTGGAGGCGATGAAGATGGAACACCGCATCACGGCCCCGGCCACGGGCACGCTGACCGCTTTGAACGCCGAGCCGGGAGACCAGGTGACGGTGGGCTCTCTATTGGCGGTAGTCCAAGACACCTAGGGGCGCGGGGAACTGCGCGACCAGCCACAACGAACCCGCACCCGAAGGAGCACGTGATGACCACCCTCCTCGAATCCGACGAGCACAAGTCCCTCCGCGAAGCGGTATCGGCCTTCGCCCGCAGCCACCCCCGCGCCACCGGCCCCGCCGAGAGCCGGCACTTCTGGCAGGAGGCCGGCAAGCTCGGCTACATCGGCGTGAGCCTGCCGGAGGCGTACGGAGGCGGGGGAGGCGGTGTCACGGAACTCTCCCTCGTCCTTGAGGAGATGGGCGCCGCCGGCAATCCCCTGCTGATGATGATCGTCTCCCCGGCGATATGCGGCACCGTCATCGCCCGCTTCGGCACCGAAGAACAGAAGCGGACCTGGCTCCCCGGCATAGCCGACGGCACCCGCCTCATGGCCTTCGGCATCACCGAACCCGACGCCGGCTCCAACAGCCACCGCATCACCACCACCGCCCGCCGCGACGCCGCCACCGGCGACTGGCTCCTCACCGGCCGCAAGGTCTTCATCAGCGGCGTCGACATCGCCGACGCCACCCTCATCGTCGGCCGCACCGAAGACGCCCGCACCGGCAAGCTCAAGCCCTGCCTGTTCATCGTCCCCCGTGACACCCCCGGCTTCGAGCGACGGCAGCTCGACATGGAACTGCACGCCACCGAGAAGCAGTTCGAGCTGACCCTCGACGACGTACGGCTGCCCGCCGACGCGCTCGTCGGCGACGAGGACGCGGGCCTCCTCCAGCTCTTCGCCGGCCTCAACCCCGAGCGCATCATGACGGCGGCCTTCGGCATCGGCATCGGCCGCTACGCCCTCGCCCGCGCCCTCGACTACGCCCGCGAACGCACCGTCTGGAAGACCCCCATCGGCGCCCACCAGGCCATCGCCCATCCCCTCGCCCAGGCCCACATCGACCTCGAACTCTCCCGCCTGATGACGCAGAAGGCCGCGCACCTCTACGACGCCGGCGACGACATGGGCGCGGGCGAGGCCGCCAACATGGCCAAGTACGCGGCGGGGGAGGCCTGTGTGAAGGCCGTCGACCAGGCCGTCCACACCCTCGGCGGCAACGGCCTCACACGCGAGTTCGGCCTCGCCACGCTGATCACGGCGGCGCGGGTCGCCCGCATCGCCCCGGTGAGCAGGGAGATGATCCTCAACTACGTCTCCCACCAGACCCTGGGCCTGCCCAAGTCGTACTAGGGAACGCCCACGTCGTACCAGCCGACCTGGAGGAACCGTGTTCCGCAGCCAGTACGCCGACGTCCCACCCGTCGACCTGCCCATCCACGAGGCCGTGCTCGGCCGGGCCGCCGCCTTCGGGAGCGCACCGGCGCTGATCGACGGCACCGACGGCACCACCCTCACCTACGAGCAGGTGGACCGGTTCCACCGGCGCGTCGCCGCCGCCCTCGCGGAGGCCGGGGTCCGCAAGGGCGACGTCCTCGCCCTGCACAGCCCCAACACCGTCGCCTTCCCGCTCGCCTTCTACGCCGCCACCCGCGCGGGCGCCTCCGTCACGACGGTGCACCCGCTCGCCACGGCCGACGAGTTCGCCAAGCAGCTGAGCGACGCGCGGGCCCGCTGGATCGTCACCGTCTCACCGCTGCTCGACACCGCCCGCCGGGCCGCCGAACTCGCGGGCGGCGTCCAGGAGATCCTGGTGTGCGACAGCGCCCCCGGCCACCGCTCCCTGATCGACATGCTGGCCTCGACCGCCCCCGAACCCCGGATCGCGATCGACCCCGCCGAGGACGTCGCCGCGCTGCCGTACTCCTCCGGCACCACCGGCACCCCCAAGGGCGTGATGCTCACCCACCGCCAGATCGCCACCAACCTCGCCCAGCTCGAACCGCTGATGCCGGCCGCCCCCGGCGACCGCGTCCTCGCCGTGCTGCCCTTCTTCCACATCTACGGCCTCACCGCCCTGATGAACGCCCCGCTGCGGCTCGGCGCCACCGTCGTCGTACTGCCCCGCTTCGACCTGGAGCAGTTCCTCGCCGCCATCCAGAACCACCGCATCACCGGCCTCTACGTCGCCCCGCCGATCGTCCTCGCCCTCGCCAAACACCCCCTGGTCGCCGAGTACGACCTCTCGTCCCTCAAGTACATCGTCAGCGCCGCCGCCCCCCTGGACGCCCAGCTCGCCGCCGCCTGCTCCCGGCGGCTCGACCTGCCGCCCGTGGGCCAGGCGTACGGCATGACCGAACTCTCCCCGGGCACCCACGTCGTCCCCCTGGACGCCATGGCCGACGCGCCGCCCGGCAGCGTCGGCAAGCTGATCGCCGGGACCGAGATGCGCATCGTCTCCCTCACCGACCCCGGCAAGGACCTTCCCCCCGGCGAGTCCGGCGAGATCCTCATCCGCGGCCCCCAGATCATGAAGGGCTACCTCGGCCGCCCCGACGCCACCGCCGCCATGATCGACGAGGACGGCTGGCTGCACACCGGCGACGTGGGACACGCCGACTCCGACGGCTGGCTCTTCGTCGTCGACCGCGTCAAGGAACTGATCAAGTACAAGGGCTTCCAGGTGGCCCCCGCCGAACTGGAGGCCCTCCTGCTCACCCACCCCGGCGTCGCCGACACCGCCGTCGTCGGCACGTACGACGACGACGGCAACGAAGTACCCCACGCCTACGTCGTACGCCAGCCCACCGCACCCGGCCTCTCCGAAGGCGAGATCATGATGTACGTCGCCGAACGCGTCGCCCCCTACAAACGCGTCCGCCGGGTCACCTTCATCGACACCGTGCCCAGGGCCGCCAGCGGCAAGATCCTCCGCCGGGAACTGCGAGGCACCGAGTGACCCTGATCGCCCGCACCCGCGAACGCGGCGTCGAGACCCTCACCCTCGACTCCCCGCACAACCGCAACGCCCTCTCCGCCGCCCTCGTCGGCGACCTGGCCGCCGCCCTCACCGACGCCGGCGAGGACACCGGTGTGCGCGCTGTCGTCCTCACCCACACCGGCACCACCTTCAGCGCCGGCGCCGACCTGCGCGACCCGCCCGACCCGGACACGCTGGTCGGGCTCTTCCGGCAGATCGCCGAGGTGCCCAAACCCGTCGTCGCCCGCGTCACCGGCCACGTCCGCGCGGGCGGCCTCGGCCTCCTCGCCGCCTGCGACATCTCGGCCGCCTCCCACCAGGCCACCTTCGCCTTCACCGAGGTCCGCATCGGCGTGGCGCCCGCCGTCATCTCCCTCACCCTGCTCCCGCGCACCGACCCCCGCGCCCTCGCCCGCTACTACCTCACCGGCGAGCGCTTCGACGCCGCCGAGGCGGCCCGGACCGGCCTGGTCACGGCGGCGGGCGACGACGTGGACGCCGTACTCGCACCCGTCCTCGACGGTGTGCGCCGTGCCTCACCGCAGGGCCTGGCCGAGACGAAACGGCTGCTCACGGCTAGGGTGCTGGAGGCCTTCGACCGGGACGCGGCCGACCTGACCGCACTCTCGGCCCGGCTGTTCGCCTCCCCGCAGGCCCGCGAGGGGATGACGGCCTTCCTCGAACGACGGGATCCGGAATGGGTGGTGTGAGCGGCGCCGCGAACACGGCCGACCGCGCGGAGCGCGTGCCCAAGCAGGACCGCAGCCGGGCCACCCGGCAGCGGCTCCTCGAAGCCGCCGTCGCCTGCCTCGCCGAACGCGGCTGGGCGGGCTCCACGGTCTCGGTCGTCGCCGAACACGCCGGCGTCTCCCGCGGTGCCGCCCAGCACCACTTCCCGACCCGCGAGGACCTCTTCACCGCGGCCGTGGAGTACGTCGCCGAGGAGCGCTCCCTCGCGCTGCGCGCCCTCTTCCCCGAAGGCGCGGCGGCCGGTGACCGCCGGGCCGTGGTCGCCGCGCTGGTCGACCTCTACACCGGCCCGCTCTTCCGGGCCGCCCTCCACCTGTGGGTGGCCGCCTCCAACGAGGAGCAGCTGCGCGGCCGGGTCACCGAGCTGGAGGCCCGCGTCGGCCGTGAGAGCCACCGCATCGCCGTCGACCTCCTCGGCGCCGACGAGACCCGCCCCGGCGCCCGGGAGACCGTCCAGGGCCTCCTCGACATGGCCCGCGGCCTGGGCCTCGCCAATCTCCTCACCGACGACCGCGCGCGGCGGGAACGGGTGGTCGACCAGTGGGCCCGGCTGCTCGCCGCCGAGCTGGGCTGACGCCGGTCAGGGAGCGAGCCGCTCCACCCGCCAGCTCCCGTCCGCCTCGGCCACGTACCGCAGCCGGTCGTGCAGCCGGTTCTCCCGCCCCTGCCAGAACTCGACCTCCTGCGGCGCCACCCGGAAGCCGCCCCAGTGCGGCGGCACTGGCACCTGGCCGCCCGCCGGGTAGCGGCCGGCCAGCTCCGCGTACGCGGCGTCCAAATCCTCCCGGCCCGCCACCACCGACGACTGGGCGCTGGCCCACGCCCCCAGCTGGGAGCCGTGCGGCCGGCTCCGGAAGTACGCGGCGGTCTCGTCCCGCCCGGTACGCCGCGCCACGCCCGTCACGATCACCTGCCGGGCCATCGGGTGCCAGGGGAACAGCAGCGAGACGTACGGGTTCGAGCCCAGCTCGCGGCCCTTGCGGGAGTCGTAGTTGGTGTAGAAGACGAAGCCCTGCTCGTCGAAGTGCTTCAGCAGCACCGTGCGGGAGCTGGGGCGCCCCTCGGCGTCGGCGGTGGAGACGACCATCGCGTTCGGCTCGAAGAGTCCGCCCTCCATGGCGGCCTGCTTGAACCAGCGCGCGAACTGCTCGACGGGGCCGGCGGCCAGCTCGGACTCGGCAAGCCCCTCGGCCCGGTACTGCTTGCGCATCGAGGCGAGATCGAAGGGGACGGCATCGCGGTCGGTCACACCGGCCATCCTGCCGTATCCGCGGTGTCCTTCGTCACTGAGTGGCACTGAGTGCCGCAACCCCTCCCCACGTTTGGCACTCGGAGATATCGTGCTGGTCCCGGCGCGGTTGGACGAACGGCCGTACGGGGCATCACAGGGGTGACCGCAGAACGAGGACCGCGAGTCGTGCGCACGACCGTGGATCCGGTGGACCCGATGAAGCCGACGGGTCGGTCACCACACATCTACGTCACGAGGAGCCGCCTGATGTCCGACTTCGTACCCGGGCTAGAGGGAGTCGTCGCGTTCGAGACGGAGATCGCCGAACCCGACAAGGAGGGCGGCGCCCTCCGCTACCGCGGCGTCGACATCGAGGACCTGGTCGGCCACGTGTCCTACGGGAACGTCTGGGGCCTCCTCGTCGACGGCGCCTTCAACCCCGGCCTCCCGCCCGCAGAGCCCTTCCCCATCCCGGTCCACTCCGGCGACATCCGTGTGGACGTCCAGTCCGCGCTCGCCATGCTCGCGCCGGTCTGGGGCCTCAAACCCCTCCTGGACATCGACGCCGAGCAGGCCCGCGCCGACCTCGCCCGCGCCGCCGTGATGGCCCTCTCCTACGTCGCCCAGTCGGCCCGCGGCCAGGGCCTGCCCATGGTCCCGCAGCGCGAGATCGACAAGGCCCAGTCCGTCGTCGAACGCTTCATGATCCGCTGGCGGGGCGAGCCCGACCCCAAGCACGTCGCCGCCGTCGACGCCTACTGGACCTCCGCCGCCGAGCACGGCATGAACGCCTCCACCTTCACCGCCCGCGTCATCGCCTCCACCGGCGCCGACGTGGCCGCCGCCCTCTCCGGCGCCGTGGGAGCCATGTCGGGCCCGCTGCACGGCGGCGCCCCCTCCCGCGTCCTCGGCATGATCGAGGAGATCGAGCGCACCGGCGACGCCGAGGCGTACGTCAAGAAGACACTCGACGCGGGCGAACGCCTCATGGGCTTCGGCCACCGCGTCTACCGCGCCGAGGACCCCCGCGCCCGCGTCCTGCGCCGCACCGCCCGCGAACTGGGCGCCCCGCGCTACGAGGTCGCCGAGGCCCTGGAGAAGGCCGCCCTCGCCGAACTCCACGCCCGCCGCCCCGACCGCGTCCTGGCCACCAACGTCGAGTTCTGGGCCGCCATCATGCTGGACTTCGCCGAGGTCCCGGCCCACATGTTCACCTCGATGTTCACCTGCGCCCGCACGGCCGGCTGGTCCGCCCACATCCTCGAACAGAAGCGCACCGGTCGCCTGGTCCGCCCCTCGGCCCGCTACGTGGGCCCGGGCCCCCGAGACCCGCACACCATCGAGGGCTCCGAAACCCTCACGCCCTGACCGCAGCGAGAACGCAGACGACCCGCGAGTCTGGTTCCTCCAGCGGAGGAGCCGGCCGGACGTACCGGCGACTCGCGGGTCGGGTGACTGCGTTGGTTTGGCCGGCTGCGTGTGTCTCGCACACGCGGGTCCGGCACCGCACAAGATGTGGTGACGGGCCGCTAGCCCGCAGCCACCTCACGCGTCCGGTTGTCATACATTCGCCGGATCACCTCCTTTCGGTGTGGGGTCCACACTAGGAATCGCTCGGCCCTCGATCAATCGGTTTTTCGAGTCGATTCCCCAGTGATCACCCATGGACGCGTCTGCGCTGGTCACCTACCGTTCCGCCCATGACGAAGCGACAGGGGGAGCCTTCGGTGAGGCGGGCGATAGGCAGCGGGTCGGTGTTCGAGGAGCGGATCGGGTACGCGCGGGCCGTCGTCGACGGGGACCGGGTGCACGTGTCCGGGACGACCGGGTTCGACTACGCGGCGATGACCATCTCCGAGGACGTGGTGGAGCAGGCGGGGCAGTGCCTGCGGAACGTCGGGGCGGCGCTCGCCGAGGCGGGGTGCACGTTCGCGGACGTGGTGCGGGTGCGGTACCTGCTGCCCGCGCGGGAGGACTTCGAGCCGTGCTGGCCCGTGCTGCGGGAGGCGTTCGGGGAGGTGCGGCCGGCCGCGACGATGATGGTGTGCGGGCTCGCCGACGACCGGATGCGGATCGAGATCGAGGTGGACGCGCGGCGCGCGCCGGTCGGTCCCGGCGCCGGGCTGCGGATCGCGGCCGTCGACGGGGACGCGATGGTCCAGGAGTGGCGGTACGTGCACAACGAGATCGTGCCGCCCGCCGCGATGACCCCGGACGAGGCGCGGGAGCGCGGGCGGCGGTACCGGCTGGAGAACGCCTACCTCGGGGACACGCTCGTCGGCTGCTCGACGGTGCGTCCGCCCGCGGGCGAGGGGCGGGTGGCGACCGTGATCGCGCGGGTGCTGCCCGCGTTCCGGGGGCGCGGCATCGGTACCGCGCTCTACGAGGCGGGTCTCGCGCACGCGCGGGGGCTCGGTGCGCGGGCGGTGGAGACCGTGGTGCTGGCGGCGAACGCCGACGGGTTGCGGTTCGCCGCGGGGCGTGGGTTCGTGGAACGGGAGCGGTACGTCCTGGACGGAGAGCGGGACGAGTGGGTCGATCTGAGACTCGCCGGCCCCGCGTCGTGACCGCCATGACGGGGGCGTATGCCGAGTTTCCGCAGTACAACGATTTCTGCAATCTTGTGGGAACTCGGTGTGTGCTGCATCACGTTCGAGTTGAATGAAGGCCAGTGAGCGAACCGACGTACCGTACGGCGGACGCAGCCTGCAGGGGGTCCAGGTGAGTGCTTCCCGGCGTAGTGGGACCACCGACGAGCTGGGGCCGGACGAGCCGGAGCAGCCCGAGCGGGACGGCGCGGACCTGTTGGCCGCGCTCCTCGACGGGATGGACGCGGCCCTGTGCGCCTTCGACGCGGACGGCGTGGTCACCCACTGGAACCGCGAGGCGGAGCGGATCCTCGGCTGGAGCGCGGCCGAGGCCGTGGGCCGGCAGGGCTTCGCCGGGTGGGCCGTGCGCAGCGCGGACGCCGGTGAGGTGGAGGACCGGCTGCTGTCCGCGATGCGGGCGCCGGGGCGGCAGGTGCACGAGTTCGCGCTGCTGACCAAGGACGGCGGGCGGGTGCTGGTGCGCACCCAGTCCGCGGCCGTGCGCGGCGCCGACGGGAGGCCCGCGGGGGTGTACTGCGCGTTCAGCGAGGTGCACGCGCAGATCGACCTGGAGCGGTCCATCGCGCTGAGCGAGGCGCTGCTGGAGGACGCGAGCTGGGGTGTCGTCCTGGTGGACGCGGACCTGCGCCCCGCCGTGGTCAACGCGCACGCCGCACGCGCGCTGGGCGCCGGGCGCACCTCGGTGCTGGGGCGGCCGCTCGGCGATCTGCTCGTGCAGGGCGTGGAGGACCTGGAGAACGCGCTGACGCACGTCCTGGCGGAGGGCGCGCCGCCCGGGCCCGCCGAGGTGTGGGTGGGGCTGCGGACGCCGGAGGGGGAGCGGCGGCGGTGCTGGCGCAGCGGGTTCGTGCGGCTGGCGTCGCCGCTCGCGGAGGAGCCGGTGCCGCTGGGCGTGGGCTGGCTGTTCCAGGACATCACGGAGGCCAAGCAGGCCGAGCAGGAGGCGGCGCTGCTGCGGTTCCGGGCCAATCAGCTGCACCGGGCGGCGCGGGCGGCGGCGGAGTGCGAGGACCCGGCGGAGGCGGCGGTGGTCCACCTGGACTTCGCGCTGGCCGGTTTCGCCGACCACGCGCTGATCGACCGGCTGGCGGGCGGGGCCGTGGACACCGACGCGGCGGTGCCGGTCCGGCTGGTGCGGGTCGCGGCCACGCCGTCCGGCGCGCCGGGGCCGAGCCTGCCGTCGGGGACGGCCGGGATGCCGGTGCGCTACGGCGAGGGGCATCCGGCGGTGAGCTGTGTGGAGCGGGCGGGCTCGGTGCGGGCCAGCGCCGGTGCGCGGGCGGTGCCGCCCGAGAAGGTGCGGGCCTGGGCGGTGGCCCGGCAGTGGCCGGAGGACACGGTGCACGGCCTGTGCGCGGTGCTGCGCAGCCGGGGCCGGACGCTGGGCGTGGTGACGTTCCTGCGGGGCGCGGGACGGAGCGCGTTCGAGCGGTCCGACGCGATGTACGCGGAGGACGTGGCCGTCCGGATCGCGTCCGCGCTGGATCTGGCCGGTGCGGTGGAGAAGCGGTAGCGGGGTGCCCGCGCGGGCCGGCTCAGCGCTGGTAGAAGATCCGGTCCCGGTACTGGTCGAGGACGCGCCCGTTCCAGTCGTGGCCGCCGTCCACGTTGCCGGAGCGCAGCAGCGGGGGTTCGATGCCGCGGTCGGCGAGGGCGCCGGCCGCGGTGGCCATCAT
This sequence comes from Streptomyces sp. NPDC107500, assembly GCF_055582785.1. NCBI lineage: Bacteria > Bacillati > Actinomycetota > Actinomycetes > Kitasatosporales > Streptomycetaceae > Streptomyces > Streptomyces sp. NPDC107500. The sequence goes on along the minus strand of NZ_JBVJPF010000008.1, from coordinate 312,077 downwards.
GGCCTGCATGAGGGCGCTGGTGACGACCGTGGAGGCCGGGGCGAAGGGCACCGGGACCGTGTCGAGGGTGAGTTCCGCGTCCCCGACGGCGATCTTCGAGTCGAGCACGATGTCGCAGTGGTCCTTGAGGAAGGTGCCGGAGCTGTGCCGGGAGGCCGTCTCGGACGCGTACGCCACCGAGGTCACGCCGATGGTGCGGACGCCGAGGGCGCGGGCGTTCATCGCCATCTCCACGGGCATGGCGTTGCGCCCGGACAGGGAGATGATCACCAGGACGTCGCCCTCGCGGAGCGGGGAGGAGTCCAGGACGGCGCTCGCGAGACCGTCGACGCGTTCCAGGGCGGAACCGAGCGTGGCGGGCATCACGTCGACACCGACGACGCCGGGCACGGTGAGCAGGTTCATCAGGGCGAGCCCGCCGGCGCGGTAGACGACGTCCTGGGCGGCGAGGGAGGAGTGGCCGGCGCCGAAGGCGAAGAGCCGTCCGCCGCGCTCGACGGTGTCGGCGAGCAGGGTCCCGGCCGCCTCGACGCCGTCCGCCTCCTCGTCGCGGACGCGGCGCAGCAGGTCGATCGCCGCGTCGAGGAACTGCCCGGCGGGCTTGCGGTCGCTCATGCGGGACCCCTTCGGTGTGCCTGTGTCGCGGATCACGGTGCGGTCTGGACCAGTGCGGTGTCAATACGGCGTGGCGCGGCCCCGCGGGCCCGGCTTCGCACCGCGCGGCACGGTTGTCGGTGGTATGCGTCAGAATTGAATCCAGGGCCAGCGCACGCGCCGGTGGCCGCGGCCTCCGGCAATCTCATCAAGGGGCACGAATGTCCGGACTGATCGACACCACGGAGATGTACCTCCGCACCATTCTGGAGCTGGAGGAGGAAGGTGTGGTCCCGATGCGCGCCCGGATCGCCGAGCGGCTCGATCAGAGCGGCCCGACGGTCAGTCAGACGGTGGCGCGGATGGAGCGCGACGGCCTGGTGTCCGTGGCGGCCGACCGGCATCTGGAGCTGACCGACGAGGGCCGGCGGCTGGCGACGCGCGTGATGCGCAAGCACCGGCTCGCCGAGTGTCTGCTCGTCGACGTGATCGGCCTGGAGTGGGAGCAGGTGCACGCCGAGGCGTGTCGCTGGGAGCACGTGATGAGCGAGGCCGTCGAGCGGCGCGTGCTGGAGCTGCTGCGCCACCCGACGGAGTCGCCGTACGGGAACCCGATCCCGGGCCTGGAGGAGCTGGGCGAGGCGGACGGCGCCGACCCGTTCCTGGACGAGGGCATGGTCTCGCTGGCCGACCTCGACCCGGGGACGGAGGGCAAGACGGTCGTCGTGCGCCGTATCGGTGAGCCGATCCAGACGGACGCGCAGCTGATGTACACGCTGCGCCGGGCGGGGGTGCAGCCCGGTTCGGTGGTGAGCGTGACCGAGTCGGCGGGTGGCGTGCTGGTGGGCAGTGGTGGCGAGGCCGCCGAGCTGGAGTCGGACACCGCCTCCCACGTGTTCGTCGCCAAGCGCTGAGTCCGCCGGGGGCGGGGTCGTGCGCCGGCGCACGGATCCCGTCGTTTCGGGTTCCTGTGCGCCGAATCGCAGCGCCCGGACGCTTGGCGTGCAAGGCTGTGCCGTGAGGCATATGACGTAGGGGGCTCTTGGCCGCGCGTGACAGCGATGTCGCCCGGTCGGGGAGGGGGCGGGACGTGCCGGAGAGACGGAGAGGGCCCCGGCGCCGTGTGGCGCCGGGGCCTGTCCTCCCCTGTGCTGACCCGGAGCCCCGAGCTCTCAGGGTCAATCCCCACGGACCGTTTTCCCCGAGCGGCCCGCCTCCCGTTGAAGATCTCCCCTGAGCAGCGGCGATCAATCCCCGAGGGGTGTCACTCGAATGAGGGGTGTTGCTGGGCGAGACGCCTCTTTCGAATACGCATTCGATACTCTGCGGACAGGTACGGCAAGGCACGGCAGGCAGGACACGGTTCCGAGCGGAGCTTGGGGGTGCCAGGACCAATGGCGCGACGCATCGACGTGACCGGCGCGGGCGGCGTACGCCTCGCGGCGTGGGAGTTCGGCGACCCTCCCAAGGCCAACCGGACGCACGGCGCGGGTGACCAGCCCGGCGTGCTCTTACTGCACGGCCTGATGGGCCGCGCCTCGCACTGGGCCCCCACGGCCCGCTGGCTCTCCGCCCGCCATCGGGCCGTCGCCCTCGACCAGCGCGGCCACGGCCGCAGCGACAAGCCCCCGCACGGCTCCTACACCCGGGAGGCCTACGTCGACGACGTCGAGGCCGCCCTGGAGCAGCTCGGCCTCGGCCCGGCCGTCCTGATCGGCCACGCCATGGGCGCGCTGACCGGCTGGCAGCTCGCCGCCAAACGCCCCGACCTGGTCCGCGGCCTGATCATCTGCGACATGCGGGCCTCCGCCCTCGGCGCGGCCTCGCAGCACACCTGGACCGAGTGGTTCCGCGCCTGGCCGGTCCCCTTCGCCACGCTCGCCGACGTCCGCAAGTGGTTCGGCGAGGACGACCCGTGGGTGGAGCGGCCCAACCCGGCCCGCGGCGAGTTCTACGCCGAGGTGATGGCCGAGTCCCCGGACGGCTGGCGCCCCGTCTTCGACCCGCAGCAGATGCTCAGGACCCGTGAGACCTGGGTCTACGACGCCCACTGGGAGGAGCTGGCGCAGGTGCGCTGCCCGACCCTGGTGGTGCGCGGCCTCGACGGCGAGCTGGGCCGCGCCGAGGCCCAGGAGATGGTCCGCGTGCTGCCCGGCGGCCAGTACGCGGAGGTCGCCGACGCCGGCCACCTCGTCCACTACGACCAGCCGGAGGCGTGGCGGGCGGCCATCGAGCCGTTCCTGGACACGCTCAGGGTGGGCTGACCTCCCCCCGGGCGGGACCGTCACGCCTTGCTGACCGCCGTGAGGATCTCCGGCAGCCGCTCCGCCGTGCGCGGTGCCGCGAGACGCAACCCGAGCAGCGTCAGCGCGGCGCCGTACACCGTCCCCACCGGCAGCAGCAGCCGGCCCAGGTCCGCGGCGCCCTCGCTCACGTTCAGCCAGACGGTCAGCGCGATCACGGGCGCGCACAGCAGGGCCGCGCCCACCATGCCGCCGAAGATCGAGATCCAGGCCAGCCCGACCTGACCGGGGGCGACGTTCTTGTACCCCTCCTGCGGGATGGAGTACGGGAAGCGCGCCGAGGTCCACGCGCCGGTCGCCAGCATCGCGCCGAGCAGCGCGAAGGAGAGCCCCAGCGTCTCGGGCAGGGCGGGCCAGTCGTCGAGCATCGCCGTGGTCAGGACGGTCACGAGGGTGGCGTACGGCAGGGTGATCAGCAGCAGCGCCAGCGCGCGGGCCCGCAGCTCGACGTAGGCGTCCCGCGTCGACGAGATCGTCATCGCGACCATCCAGAACGCGGACGTGTCCTGTCCGAACTGGTTGTACATCTGGATGCCGAGCATCCCCGCGGCGAAGCAGGCGAAGTAGACCGAGCCGGTGCCCTGCCAGGCGTTGAACACCGGCACGATCAGGCCGATGGCCAGCGAGGTCACCCAGGCCGCCTTGGTCTTGGGGTCGCGCCACACGTAGCGCAGGGTGCGCTCCATCGTCGTACCGGTGCGGCCCGCGGGCAGCAGCCGGGCGAGCCCCGACGAGCCGCGCTCGCGCACCGGCCGGGTGTCGCTCTGGATCGTGGAGCCGTCCGGCGTGGTCATCAGCCGCGTCAGATGGCGGGCCCACACCCACAGCAGCAGCACCAGCGCCGCCGCGGTCAGCGCGAGCTGGGCGAGGGCGGTGCCGTACGCGCCGTCGCTCGCCGCGTCCATCGCGCCGATCGCCGACGCGGGCGGCACCCAGCGCAGCACGTCGGCAGCCGGGTCGAGCTGTTCGAGACCGGAGGAACCCAGCCGCTGCGCGCCGAAGTTGACGAGCTGCGCGCCGACCGCGACGACCAGACCGCTCAGCACCGCCAGGTCGCGCCCCTTGCGGCTGGTCAGCAGCCGTACGTTGGCCGCGGCGACGGCCCGCGCCAGGGTCACGCAGACCAGCAGCGCGAGCACCGCCGCCACGACGCCGACGGCGTAGGCCGCCCCGCCGTGCGCGACCGCGGCCACGGACCCGGCGAACATGCACAGCGTGAACAGCGGCCCGGTGCCCACCAGCGACGACGTGAGCAGGGCCCGGATCAGCGGCCGGGGCCTGAGCGGCAGCATCACCAGCCGGGTCGGGTCGAGCGTCTCGTCGCCGCCCGGGAAGAACAGCGGCATCACCGCCCAGCCGAGGCCCAGTACGGCCGCCAGCAGGACGACCAGCGACTCCACGTGCGCGTGCCCGCGCAGCGCGATCAGGCCGATCAGCTGGAGCACGGCGAAGAGCAGTACGGCGACCGCCGACGCGATGTACGCGGCCCGCCGCCCGCCGGACTGCCGCAGTCCGTTGCGCAGCAGGGACAGTTTCAGCCGCACGAAGACGGCGGTGACGGAGGCGGGCGCGGCCGGCGCGGCGGACGTGCCGGGCGTGACGAGCGGGGTCTGCGTGTTCATCGGGACCCGCCGCCCAGCCAGTCCAGGTCGGAACCGGCGTCCCGGCCTCCGGCGCCGACGAGTTCGAGGAACGCCTGCTGCAACGAGGCCGCCTCGCCGCGCACCTCGGCGAGCGTGCCGGTGGCGCGGATGCGGCCGGCGGCCATGACGGCCACCCAGTCGCAGAGCGACTCCACCAGCTCCATCACGTGGGAGGAGAAGACGACGGTGGCGCCGGAGGCGGTGTAGCGCTCCAGGACGCCCCGGATGGTCTGCGCGGAGACCGGGTCGACGCCCTCGAACGGCTCGTCCAGGAAGAGTACTTCCGGGTTGTGCAGCAGGGCGGCCGCGAGCCCGATCTTCTTCCGCATGCCGGTCGAGTAGTCGACGACCAGCTTGTGCTGGGAGCCGGTCAGGTCGAGCACGTCCAGCAGTTGCGTGGCCCGCTTGTCGACCTCGTCACCGGGAAGCCCGCGCAACCGGCCGGTGTAGCCCAGCAGTTCCCGCCCCGACAGCCGCTCGAACAGCCGCAGCCCCTCGGGCAGCACCCCGATCCTGGCCTTGACCTCGACCGGATCGCGCCACACATCGTGCCCGACCACCTCGACCGACCCCTGATCAGGCCGCAGCAGCCCGGTCACCATGGAGAGAGTGGTGGTCTTCCCGGCCCCGTTCGGCCCGACCAGCCCGATGAACTTGCCCGCCGGCAACTCCAGATCGATCCCACCCACGGCAATCTGCTGCCCGAACCGCTTCCAGAGCCCCCGCACCCGCACCGCACTGTCACTCACCACGTCTCCCTCCGTCGACTTCGAACCCTACGGGGGAAGAGCGCCCCCGAAGGGGCGCGGGGAACTGCGCGATCAGCCAGGTACCACCCGCAGTCGCCCACGAGACAGCGACTCGGCAGACGAGAAGGCGCCCCTAGCGTTCCCGCCCGCACGCATAGGCAAGCGGCGACACCAGTTCCTCCACATCCGGCAACCACCGATTCGCGGGCGTCGGCCGGCACGCCCACTGCACCGCCCCCCACGTCCCCACCCGCGTGGGCGGCGCGGCCACGTACGCCCCCTCCCCGAGCACCCCCAGATCAAGGGCCCGGGGCGCCCACCCCAGTCGCCGCACGAGGTCCGGCACCTTCACCCCCGCACCCGGAAGAACGAAGAACCGCATCCGCCGGTCCGGCGTCAGCGTCACCGGCCCCAGCGTCAGCTCCATCCGCTCCATCCGGGCCAGCGCCAGGAACCCCGCGGTCTCGGGCACGTCGACCGCGTCGAAGGTCCGCCCCGTGGGCAGCAGGATCGACGCCGTCGGCTGCTTCTGCCACATCCGGCGGGCCACGGTCGCGCTGCCCGTCGCCTGCGCCGCCCAGTCCTCGCGCGCCGGGTGCGCGCCCGGGGCGGCGCACGCCGGGTCCGCGCAGGAGCAGCGCTGCACCCCGTCGGCGGCTACCAGCCAGGTACCGGGAAACACGTCCCAGTGGCGCTCCTCGGCGTAGCGAACGGCGGTCTCCAGCAGCGATGTGCCGCGCTGCTGCGGGATCTGGGCGGCTTCCGCGGCCTGGATGGTCTCTTCCACGTGGAACACAACTCCCGTGCTCACCCCGGGTTACGGGGGTCGAGTGCGCGGGGGAGGGGCATCGATCCCGCATCCGGGGCGCACGGGCGCATACGTGGGGGCGCGCAGGAGGATTCGCCGCGGGAGCTGGGTAGCCACGTCTGGGGCCGGCACCGTCCGTTACCCCGGCAATCCTCGTAAGCATTGCAAGCTTCGCAAGTCTCGCATTGTCGGCACATCGACTGGGCATTGATCTTCACGGCCGGATCCGCTTCGTCCCACGATCCGCCGGGACAGCATCGAGACCGCAAGAGACCGCATGGGGGTTACGCCATGGCCGCAAGGCCTCTCGTCGCGCGGCAGCCGAACGAACGACTGCAAGCGCTCATTCAGGAAGCGGGCTGCTCGAACGCGGGCCTCGCCCGCCGGGTCAACGTGTGCGGGGTCGAGCACGGTCTCGACCTGCGGTACGACAAGACCTCGGTGGCCCGCTGGCTGCGTGGACAGCAACCGCGGGGCCGGGCACCGGCGATCATCGCCGAGGCGCTCGGCCGCAAGCTCGGCCGCACGGTCACGATCGACGAGATCGGCATGGCCAACGGCAAGAACCTCGCGTCCGGCGTCGGCCTCCAGTTCTCGCCGACGGTGCTGGGAGCCATCGAGCAGGTCTGCGAGCTGTGGCGCAGCGACGTGGGGCGCCGGGACTTCCTGTCCGGTTCCTCCGTCGCGTCCTCCGCGCTCGTCGAACCCAGCCGGGACTGGCTGATTTCCGCCCCCGACTCGCAGGTCTCGCGCTCGGCCGGACCGCGGGTGGGGCCCTCCGACGTGGCGGCCGTGCGGGCGATGACGCAGGCGCTGGTGGACCTGGACCACCAGTACGGCAGCGGACACGTCCGGCCGGTGCTCGTGCACTACCTGAACAGCGTGGTCTCGGGGCTGCTGGCGGGCTCCTACCGGGAGGCGGTCGGGCGCGAACTGTTCGCCACGGTCGCCCGGTTGACCGAACTGGCCGGATACATGGCCGTCGACACCGGCCAACCGGGCCTCGCCCAGCGGTACTACATCCAGTCGCTGCGGCTCGCGCAGGCGGCGGGTGACCGCGGCTACGGCGGCTACGTGCTGGCCGCGTCCATGAGCCACCTGGCCGCGCAGCTCGGAAACCCGCGCGAGATCGCGCAGTTGGCGCGGGCGGCGCAAGAGGGGGCGCGCGGCCGGGTGACGCCCCGCGCGGAGTCGATGTTCCACGCCGCCGAGGCCCGCGGGCACGCGCTCCTGGGCGACGTGCGGTCGGCGCACGAGGCGGCCGGGCGGGCGGTCGGCGCGATGGAGGCGGCCGATCCGGCCTCCGGCGACGACCCGGTGTGGATCAGGCACTTCGACGAGGCGTACCTCGCCGACGAGTTGGCGCACTGTCACCGGGACCTCGGGCAGGCCGACGCGGCGGCGCGGTACGCGCAGCAGTCCCTGGACGGCCACCCGGAGTCGCGGGCGCGCAGGCGGGCCATCGGTCATGTGCTCTTGGCCACTGCGCAGGTGCAGCAGCGGGAGATCGAACAGGCCTGCACCACCGCGACGAAGGCCGTGGAGATCCTCGGCACCCTGCGCTCCAACCGGGGCGCCGAGTACCTGGAGGACTTCCAGGCCCGGTTGGAGCCCTACCGGGAGGAAGCCGTGGTCAGGGAGTTCGGGGCGCGGCTGGATCTGCAGGCCGCCGCGTGAACGGACGGGCCGCGGACGCGTGAACACGCGTGAAACCACGGCGTGGTGATCGCGAAGGAACATGAACAGCGTGCCGCGGCCCGGTTTTGTTACTGCCGTCACAGGGAAAGAGTTGACGCCCCATGCGGCGTGGCAGTGGGCTCGGGGGACCCGGTAGCGTGAGCCGACGATTCCGAAGGTCCCCCATTCGTAGGAGTCCCGGTGACGCAGAGTGGACAGGGCGAGGAGCCCTCGGCGCGGCAAGCGCACGAAGGCATCGTGCTGCCCTCGGACGGTGGCGAGCCCTTGCTGCCCGGCATGACCGGCGGCTCCGCCGGCCCGTCGGCCGGCGGACCCGTGCCCGCCTCGGCGCCACCCGGCGGCCAGGCGTGGGACCGGCCCTGGGGCCCCGAGCAGCAGAGCCCGCACTCCGGCCAGGGATGGTCCACCCCGGCCGACGCCCAGCCCTGGGGCACCCCGGAGCAGCAGGCCCCCCAGCCGCCCGCGCAGCCCTCGGAGCCGCACGCCTGGCCGCCCGCACAGCCCGGGCCGGCGCAGCAGCAGACGCACGGAGCCCTGCCGCCCCCGACCGGCGCGGGCCCCGGCCCGCTCCCCCCGGAGGGCGCGCAGCCCCCGGCGTACGGCACCCCGGCCGCCGGTGGGCCCTACGGCGACCAGGCCTACGGGAACCAGTCGTACGGCGACCAGTCGTACGGCGACCAGTCCTACGGCGCGCAGCCGCCGTACGCGCAGCCGCAGCCCCACCAGCAGCCCGAACCGCGGCCGCAGCCCCACCAGGGCCAGGCGTTCCCGCCGCTGCCGCCCGCCGACGAGGGCGCGACCCAGTTCATACCGCCGGTCGCCGCGTCCGCCGACGAGGGCGCCACGCAGTACATACCGCACATACCGCCCGCGGGTCCCGGGGCGCTGCCGCCGGAGAGACCCACGCAGGCGCAGGCCGAGTCGACGCAGTTCCTCGGCCGCGCACCGCAGTACCCCGCGCAGCCCGCGGCCGGACACCAGCCCGCTCCCGCCGCCCACCCCGACGCCCAGGCCACGCAGTACATCGCGCCCGTGCCCGGCGGCCCCGCCGGTGCCCCCTACGGCGCCGCGCCCGGCGGTGACGAGGGCCGGCAGCCGCCCGCCGAGTTCGACAACCTCTTCCGCAGCGCCCCCGGTGCCGACGGCCCGGCCTCGGCCACGCAGCAGATGCCCCGCTTCGACGAGCCGCAGCCGCACCACGCGGCCGGCCAGTCGGCGTACGCCCCCCAGGGGCCGGGCGGCGGCGGTGGCAGGCGGCGCGGGAACGACGAAGGCGGCCGGGGCGGCGGTGGCCGCTCACGGCTGCCGCTGATCGCGGCCGTCGGCGTGGCCATCGCCGTCGTCGGGGTCGGCGCCGGAGCGATGATGGCCGGCGGGGGAGGCGACGACGAGAAGAGCGAGAACCAGCCGGTCTCCGCCACGGCCCCCGCCTCCGAGTCCGCGTCGGCCTCCGCCCCGGCGTCCGCCGACCCGGTCCGGCAGCAGGCCGTGGAGCTGGACAAGCTGCTCGCCGAGAGCGGCACCGGCCGGACCACCGTGATCAACGCCGTCGGTGACGTGAAGTCCTGCGACAACCTGCCCCAGGCGGCCAAGGACCTGCGCGAGGCCGCCAAGCAGCGCACCGGGCTGGTCGAGAGCCTCGCCAAGCTGTCCGTGGACAAGCTGCCCCAGCACACCGAGCTGACCACCGCCCTCAACAAGGCGTGGCAGGCCTCGGCGTCGGCCGACAACCACTACGCGGCCTGGGCCGACCAGACGGCCGGCAAGAAGGGCTGCAAGAAGGGCACGGCCCGCACCACCAGCCACACGCAGGCCGGGAACCGGGACAGCGGCACCGCGAGCAAGGAGAAGGCCACGGCCGCGGGGCTGTGGAACAAGATCGCGAAGCAGTACGGCCTGACGGAGCGCGGGCCCACCCAGCTGTGACCCGGCGGGCGGGCCGGGCCCCCGGCCCGCTCAGGTCACGTCGGCGTTCTGAAGGACGCGGGTGGTGTCCACGGCCCCCTGGCGGGCCGAGACCAGGCGGCCCTCCCGCACCACCTGGAGGGTGACCTCGGCGTTGACCAGGCGCGGGAAGCCGACGGAGGCCAGTTTGTCGGCGAAGGTCCACTGGAGGGGCGGCGTGAGCCCGCCCGTGCCGACCTTCAGCCCGCCGTCGAGGGCGCGCCGGACGGAGCCGGCGCTCACCTCGCCGTCGCCGAGCGACGCGACGATCTCGCTGAGCACGGTGTACGCGATCCAGGTGGTCTGCACCCCGGCGTCCGCGGCGTCGACGTTGTTGTCGCCGAACGCCTCCTCCTTGATCACCTTCTTCATCCCGCTCCAGGCGGGGTCGCTCACCGACGGGTACCAGCCGGTGACGTAGGCCCCCTCGTAGGGTCCGGACGGCCCGCCGCTCGCGTTGATCGTGCTCTGGTCGACGCTGCCCAGCACGGTCGCGGTGCGTACCTCGGGGTGGTCCTCGCGGGCCCGGCGGAAGGAGTCCATGAAGGTGCCGGTGCGGTCCCCGAGGACGGGCACCACGCATCCGGGGTCCGCGGAGCCGGTGGCCGTCCGCTCCAGCGCCCGCTGGGACTGGCCGCCGTACTCCGTGGCGTCCTCCGCCGCCCGCTGGTCCTGGGCCCGCTCGTGCCCGCCCGAGGTCAGGCCCGAGTCGAGCAGCACCGGCAGCTGGTCGCCGGCGATCGTGTCGGGGCGCACCAGCGTGACCGGCCCGCAGGGGCCGGCCAGCGCGTTGCCGAGGCCGGCCAGCAGCGCGGGCTGTCCTCCGTTGACCGGGTACGACAGCGGACTGGTGAACTCCGCGTTCGTGATGCCGTAGCCGCCGATGTACGGGATGCCGGCGCCCTCGAGGACGGGGAAGAACGAGTCGGCGTGCTGGCTGTAGGAGCCGACGACGGCGACCGCGTTCTCCTTGACGGCGCGGCGGGCGCACTTCGCGGCGGTCACGCTGTCGTTGTGGTCGTTGCAGGTGAGCACGTTGAGCTTCCGGCCGTCGAGGCCGCCCCGGTCGTTGATCCAGCGGGCGTAGGCCTGGGCGAGGGCGGGCATGCCGGGTTTGTTGGTCGCGCCGGTGTCCTGCGGCGCCCAGGTCATCACGGTGATCGGGTCGTCCCCGGCGCCCCCCGTGGCACCGGGGACGACCCCGCAGCCGGCGGCGAACGACGCGCATGCCACCAGCGCGCCCGCGGACAGGACGCCGGTGCGGGTGGCCCGGAAGCGGCGGCGGAGGCCGCCGGGGTGTGCGCTGCGGATGGGTCGCCTGCCGGTCATGTACCCGCACGATTCCCTCACGCGGCCAACCTGGAAGTGACTTGCGGTCAACGCGTGGTGACGCGGAGGTGAATTGCGGGGGCCGGTGGGGCGCCCGTGAGGAGGAACGTACGATCGATGACCGTGCAAGGTTCGGAGAAGTCTTCCCGTCGCGGCCGTCGCTCCTCCACCATGGGCGGCATGCCACTCAACGACATGCCGTGGTGGCGCTGGCGCAGTCAGGTGCGCTCCGCGCTGCACATGCTCTCCGCGCCCGGCTTCCAGCGGGACGTCTGGCTGGCCGGGGTCGACGGCTACGGCGACGTCACCGACGCGGTGTACCGGCTGGTGGAGGACACCTGGCTGGACCACTGGTCCGCCGAGAAGTACGTCGGCACGGTCTTCCGCGACTCGCAGGAGGCGGCGCTGGTGGACACCGCCGTGCTGCGGGTCCTGCGCATCATGCACCAGGTGGGACCGGACGCGGCGGTCAACGTCTACCTCGACCACCCGGACTGGCCGGAGGCGGTACGGGCCGCTCGCGACGCGCACGTGCGGCTGGCCGCCAGTGACGGCGAGGACCCGGAGACCGAGCCGCGCTCGCTGGAGCTGCTGCAGATCATGACGCGGGCGGTCTGAGGCGGGTCCGGGGCGGTCCGCCTGGCGGGACGGCGCTCGGGCCGGTGGGCCGGATATGGGACCCTGTCCTGCATGAACGAGCAGTCCTCCGCCGCCGTGCCCTCGGCCGCCGCACCGGCCGACCAGTACGTCCTCACCCTGTCCTGCCCCGACAAGCAGGGCATCGTGCACGCCGTGTCGAGCTACCTGTTCATGACCGGCTGCAACATCGAGGACAGCCAGCAGTTCGGCGACCACGACACGGGTCTGTTCTTCATGCGGGTCCACTTCTCGGCCGACGCCCCGGTGACCGTGGACAAGCTGCGCGCCAGCTTCACGGCGATCGGCGACGCCTTCCACATGGACTGGCAGATCAACCGGGCCGACGAGAAGATGCGCATCGTGCTCATGGTCAGCAGGTTCGGGCACTGCCTGAACGACCTGCTGTTCCGGGCCCGGATCGGGGCGCTGCCGGTGGAGATCGCGGCGGTGGTGTCCAATCACACCGATTTCGCGGAGCTGGTGGGGTCCTATGACATCCCCTTCCACCACATTCCCGTGACGAAGGACACCAAGGCGGAGGCCGAGGCCCGGATTCTGGAGATCGTGCGCGAGGAGAACGTCGAACTCGTCGTGCTGGCCCGCTACATGCAGGTCCTCTCCGACGACCTGTGCAAGCAGCTCAGCGGCCGGATCATCAACATCCACCACTCCTTCCTGCCGAGCTTCAAGGGCGCGAAGCCGTACCACCAGGCGCACGCGCGGGGCGTGAAGCTGATCGGCGCGACCGCCCACTATGTGACGGCCGACCTCGACGAGGGGCCGATCATCGAGCAGGAGGTCGAGCGGGTCGGCCACGACGTCACGCCGGACCAGCTGGTCGCGGTGGGCCGGGACGTGGAGTGCCAGGCGCTGGCGCGGGCCGTGAAGTGGCACGCGGAGCGGAGGATTCTGCTGAACGGGCGCCGGACGGTGGTCTTCGCCTAGCGGGGCGAGCGGTTCCGTCGTGTCGGCGGGTGCGGGTGTGTGGGTGGTTGCTCGCGCAGTTCCCCGCGCCCCTTGAGGTACGTGCGGTGTACGCCCCTTCAGGGGCGCGGGGAACTGCGCGACCGGCCACCGATCACCCGCACCCGCCGACGAACCCGGCACCCACCCCTACATCCTGCTCAGGCTCGCCGCGGCGAACAGCACGTCCCTGATCGCCTCCCGGTCCCCCAACTGCCCGGCCGCCGCATCCGCCGGAGGCACGTGGCCCGCCGCCAGCCGGCAGAACTCCACACCGTCCAGGGCGACATGGGCCACCTCGTGGTCGGCGGAACCCACCGCGCCGGGGGAGTCGAGCGGGATCAGCCACTCACCGCCGCCCGAACCCTCGATCTCCAGCCGCAGGCTGCGCCCGGGCTCCCCCGCGGGGACCAGGTGCGGGTGGACGCCGGGCGTGGCCAGACCGGCCCGGCGCCGGGCGGCCAGCGCACCCGGAAGCATCCGGGCCGCGAGGTCGATCATGCGGTTGAGATGGCGCGCGGCGGGCGGCTCGTACGGATAGTCCACCGCCTCGGCGATGTCCTCCGCGTGGACCCAGCACTCGAAGGCCCGGTCCAGCATCGCGTCCCGCAGGGGCAGCTCGAAGTCGCCGTACGAGACCGGCATCCCGCCCGCGTCCCCGGTGAACGACGCGGTCCGCACGATGCCGTGGCTCTGCTCCCGCCAGGGCGCCCGAACCAGGCGGGTGGGCGGGTAGTGCGAGGCCCGCCAGTACGCCTCGGTGCGGGCGGCCGGTACGCGGCTTGGCGCGGTGACGTCCCCCATCGGGTCGGCGAGGCCCAGGGCGACGGCGACCGTGCCGTCCACCGTCAGCAGGTGGGCGAGGACCCCGGCGACCGTGGTGCGGCGGCTCGCGGGGCCGTCGTCCTCGAACCAGCGCAGCCGGACCGGCGTGTGCCAGTCGGCGTCCCCGATGTCCTGGAGCAGCGCGTCCAGCCGTGCGGTCTCGGCGTCGTACGGGGTGGCCCACTCGGGCACCGGGATGCGCGGCGGGCGCCGCTCCAGGCAGCCGTCCAGGACGCGGGTGCGCAGGGCGGGGTCCAGATCGAGGCTCTCGGGTCGCTGGAGCAGCGTCACGGCCTCGCGCAGCCGCAGGGCCTCGTCGGCGCAGGCGGCGCAGTCCCCGATGTGCTCCTCGACGGCCGCCGCCTCCTCGGCGGAGCAGGCGGCCAGGGCCCACGCCCCGAGCAGCGACGTCAGCACGTGGTGCTCCAGCACGGCCGGCACCACGTCGGGCAGCGCCCGGCCACCGTCCTCGACGGAAACCCGGGGCAACGGTATCCGCGGCCCACCACCGTCCCCCTCACCGGAGCCGCCGGAGCCACCGGGCACCCCGGTCCCGCCGATTCCGGCAGCACCACCGGGGGCGCCCGGGCCGCCGAGATCGCCGGGGCCGCCGGACATGTCCGCGGCGGTCTCCTCGTCGTTCTCGGCGTTCTCGTCGTGGGCCGTCATGCCGCACCCCCGTATCCCGGCGGAGCCCCGGGCGGCTGTGGGGCGGTGGCCGCGTCGCGGGCGGTGGACAGGAGCTGGAGGCCCAGGCGCAGGCGGCGGCGGGCCTCGTCCTCCGTGACGCCGAGGTCGGCGGCGGTCTGGCGGTAGTCGCGGCGCTGGAAGTAGGCCAGCTCCAGGGCGGCGCGCAGCGGGGCCGGCATGGACTGGACGATGTAGTCGGCGCGGGCGGCGACCGAGGCGTGGCGCACCTTGAGCTCCAGCTCCTCGGCGGTGCCCGGGCCCCCGCGGGCCAGGGCGGCCGTCTCGGTGGCCCGCAGCCGCTGGACGGCGAAACGGTGGGTCAGCGTGGCGACCCAGGTGCGCAGCGGACCCTGCCGGGGGTCGTAGGCGTCGGGGTGCTCCCAGACGTGGGCGAAGACGTCGCGTGTGATGCGGTCGGCCGCCCGCTCGTCGTCGAGCACGCGGTGGGCCAGACCGTGCACGAGCGAGGCGAACCGGTCGTACAGCTCGCCCAGGGCGGCGGCCTCGCCGCGGGCGAGTCGCTGCTGCATCTTGCGGTCCCAGCGCATCGGCACGTCCCTCTTCGCCATGCGGCCCTCCACCCCCTGTTCCCTCCGCCGTCCAGCCTGCGGCCGTTCTCTCCACGAATGTAGTCGGCACGTCCGACAGCGCACGCCCCTTTGTGGCAATGTGCGCCCCCGGCCCGTCACGGGTGATAAGGGGTTCTACTACCCTCGACCGTGCGACCAGATTCGATCGAGAAAGACCGAAAGAGATCGAACAGGATCGAAACAGGCGGAAACAAGCCTCTTCTGATCGGGCGCCGTTTCCGGGCAGGTGTTTGCGGGAACGGCGGCTGGGCAGGCGCGCGGCCAAGAAGCGAAGGCACGGCTTCCGTTTCGGGTGAATCCAGACGATCCGGCGAATGAAGGGCATGGTGGTGACGTTCAATGTGACCGGCGGCGAGCAGGGCCAGTGGGCCGTGCTCCAGGTGTCGGGCGAACTGGATCTGGTGACGTCACCGGTGCTGCGGCAGCGCGTGCACGACGAGGTCGCCGAGGGGCGGCACAGCCTTGTCCTGGACCTTTCCGAGGTCCTGTTCTGCGACTCCAGCGGCGTCGGGGTGCTCATCGCCTCCCGGCGGCTCATCCGCTCCTGCCAGGGCCGGCTGCGCCTGATACTGCCGGCCCAGGGAGCCGCCGACGGCTCCCACGTCAACCGCGTCCTCGGCGCGCTGGGAGTACGCCGGCTCTTCGACTGCCACCCCGACCTCGCCTCGGCGACCGGGGACGAGCCGCGACCGCTGTCCGCGTAACCCCTGATCGCGCAACCCCCTGTCCGCGTAAGTCGTGCCCGCGGCGGCGCCCGCCGTCGTACGCTCCGGGCGAGACGCACCCGACACCGACGTGAGGCGGCCGGAAGAACCATGGTCAACAGCGAGTACGAACGCAGGATCGCCGCGCGGTTCAGCATCTTCGACCAGGACGGCAACGGCTACATCGACCGTTCCGACTTCAGCGGGGCGGCCAAGGCGCTGCTCGCCGAGTTCGGCGTCGCGGCCCGGTCCGACAAGGGCCAGGCCCTCTACGGCGGCGCGGAGGCCCTCTGGCAGGGGTTCGCGGGCATCGCCGACCGGGACGGCGACCAGCGCATCACCCGTGAGGAGTTCGTCACCGGGGCGGTCAAGCGCCTGCGGGACAAGCCGGAGCGGTTCGCCGAGATCGCCCGTCCCTTCCTGCACGCCGCGCTGTACGTCGCCGACGCGGACGGCGACGGATCCGCCACCGTCGCGGAGACCGCGCGCCTGCTCACCGCGCTGGGCGTGCCCGAGGACACCGCGCGTGAGGTCGCCGGCGGTCTCGACGCGGACGGGGACGACAAGGTGGGCGAGGCGGAGATCGTCCCGGCCTTCGCGCAGTACTTCACCGTGCCCGAGTAGGCACCTGGGCAAGCACCCGGCGAGCGGCGGATGTCGCGGATCGTGGCAGAGCGGTGTCACTGAGCGTTGATACCGGGTTGTGTCCACCGTGTCACCCGTCACGGACCGGAGTCGGTGCCACGCTCCGGTACCTTGTGTGGGATGCGAGTGGTCGTGAGCGCCAGCCGTGCCGGAGCAGCCCCGTGGGCGGCTCCGGAACCGGCGGTGCGTGCCTTGCCCCGCAGGGCGGAAAGGCCGTCGGCCGCCGCCTGTTCGACTCCCCGGAATGCGCGTCGCACAGTATGCCGCACGGGTACTCCTTCGCGCTGGAATATGCCCGAAGCGCTTGTTGGGGTGACTGTACGTCAACCATGCTGTCCCACAACGGAATCACGGTCCGTGATCCCGTCCCCGGCCGTTGATCTGGCCATGCTGAGAATGGCTACGATCGTGGCCCACGTGAGGCGCGAGCCTTTGTGTCCGCCGGTTCGGATGGTGTGAGCGGTGCAGATGCTTCAAGTGCAGCTGGAGGTCCGGCCCGACCCCTCGGAAGTGGGACGTGCCCGGCGGTGGGCGCGCTCACGGCTCGCCGGGTCGGCGATACGGGCCGACGAGTCACTCGCCGAGACGCTGGTCCTGCTCGTCTCCGAACTGGTCACCAACGCCGTGGTGCACACGGGCCGTTCGGCCGTGCTGCGGCTGGTGCTGCCGGCGGCCGCGCCCGGGGAGCCGGGGGAGCCGGGCAAGCCCGAGGAGGCCACCGTGCGACTCGAGGTGGACGACGCCAGCGACCTTGCCCCGGTGCCCCGTTGCGCGGGCGACGAGGCGACGGGCGGCCGGGGCCTCGCCCTCGTCGACGGGCTCGCCGACCGCTGGGGCTGGAGCCGGGAGGGCACCGGCAAGCGCATCTGGTGCGAACTGGACCGCTGCGCCCAACGCGAGGAGACCGCCCCGGCGTGCGGGGGCGCGGTGGCGTACGAGGGGTACGCGTACGAGGTCGTGTAGAGGCCGGCGGTGACGCGGCAGTGCGCCGGGCGTGCTTCCGTGCGCGTCCCCGACGAACGTGGACGCAAGGGATGAAACCGGCCCGACTGGTTGACGGATCGTGACCGCTTCCTCACGCTTGTAGACAACGATTCGCCGCGAGGGGACGTCGAGGGCCCGGTGAGGGGCCCTCGACGAGTGTGGGTCGTGATTCGGCGGCGGTTCCCCCGGGGGCGACGGGAGCCGGGCGGGAGCGCCGGAGTCGGGTGGTGGCGCGCGATGCCGCGCTCGGGGCGACAGCGCCGCGCCGCCGGCCGGCACATCTCCGTACGCCCCTCACCCGGGCACTCGTTCTCCACAGGCTGTGGACAACTCCGCCCGGAAGGTCCTGCGGTATGCGGTCGGCGTGACGCCCAGTGCCGCCTGGAGGTGCTGGCGCATCGACTGGGCCGTGCCGAACCCCGAGTCCCGGGCCACCTGGTCGACGGAGAGGGCGGTGGACTCCAGCAGGTGCCGGGCCCGTTCCACCCGCTGCCGGGTGAGCCACTGGCCCGGACTGACGCCGACCTCCTCGCGGAACCGGCGGGTGAAGGTGCGTACCGACATCGACTCCTGGGCGGCCATGTCCCGCAACTGGATCGGCTCGCCCAGGCGGCCGAGCGCCCAGGCGCGGGCGCCGGTCGTGGAGGACTGCTGCGGATCGGGCACCGGCCGCTCGATGTACTGCGCCTGCCCGCCGTCCCGGTGCGGCGGTACGACGGTGCGGCGGGCCACCTCGTTGGCGACCGCCGTGCCGTGGTCCCGGCGCACGATGTGCACGCACAGGTCGATGCCGGCCGCGACCCCGGCCGAGGTGAGCACGTCGCCGTCGTCGACGAACAGCACGTCGGCGTCCACCCTGATCCGCGGGAACAGCCGCTGGAAGTGCTCGGCGGAGGACCAGTGCGTGGTCGCCGGACGGCCGTCCAGGTATCCGGCGGCGGCCAGCACGAACCCGCCCGTGCAGATCGCCACGAGCCGGGTGCCGGGCCGGATCAGCGCCAGCGCGGAGGCCAGCTCCCCGGTCAGCACCCCGTCGTCGTAGACCGGGCCCAGTTCGTAGGAGGCGGGCACGACCACGGTGTCCGCGGTGGCCAGCGCCTCGGGGCCGTTCTCGACGAGGATCGCGAAGTCGGCGTCCGTCTCGACCGGGCCCGGCGGCCGGACCGAGCAGGTCACCACCTCGTACAGCGGGCGTTTCCGCTCGTCGCGGGCTAGGCCGAAGATGCGCTGCGCGATGCCCAGCTCGAAGGGGAGCAGGCCGTCCAGGGCCAGGACGACGACACGGTGCGGGCGGGACGGGCTGTCGGGCGTCATGGCCCGATCCTAGCGAACGCTGACCTTCGGGCCACTCGTTCGGGCGGTTCCGGTGCCCGAAGCTCAATGACGTGACCCAGACAACCGACGCCGCCGCAGCACCCGTACACCGGCCGAAGCCCGCCGGGCCGCGCCGCCGCCCGCGCATCCACCGCGCCTGGTGGGTCGCCGCCGTCACCTTCGTGACGATCATCGGCGCCGCCGCCTTCCGCTCCCTCCCCGGCATCCTCATCGACCCGCTGCACGAGGACTTCGGCTGGTCGCGCGGCACGATCGGCGCCGCCGTCTCCGTCAACCTCGCGCTCTACGGGCTGACCGCGCCCTTCGCCGCCGCGCTCATGGACCGATTCGGCATCCGGCGGGTGGTCGCCGTCGCCCTCGCCGTGATCGCGCTCGGCTCCGGGCTGACGGTCTGGATGGACTCCGCCTGGCAGCTCATCCTCTGCTGGGGCCTGCTGGTCGGTCTCGGCTCCGGTTCGATGGCCCTGGCCTTCGCCGCCACCGTCACCAACCGCTGGTTCACCGAGCGGCGCGGGCTGGTCACCGGCGTCCTCACCGCCGCCTCCGCCTCCGGACAGCTGATCTTCCTGCCGCTGCTGTCCTGGATCGTCGAGACGTACGACTGGCGCCCGGCGGCCGTCACCGTCGCCCTCGCCGCGCTCGCCGTCATCCCCTTCGTCTGGCTCCTCCTGCACGACCACCCGGCCGACGTCGGCCAGAAGCCTTACGGTGCCGAGGAGTTCGTCGAGAAGCCCGCGCCCGTCCCCGGCGCCGCCCGCCGTGCCCTCACGGTGCTCTTCTCCGCCGTCCGCACCGGCCCCTTCTGGCTCCTCGCCGGGACCTTCGCGATCTGCGGCGCCTCCACCAACGGCCTGATCCAGACCCACTTCGTGCCCGCCGCGCACGACCACGGCATGCCGCTGACGGCCGCCGCCTCGCTGCTCGCGGTCATCGGGGTGTTCGACGTGGCCGGCACGATCGCCTCCGGCTGGTTCACCGACCGCTTCGAGCCGCGCCGTCTGCTGGCCGTGTACTACGCCCTGCGCGGCGTCTCCCTCCTCTTCCTCCCCATCCTGCTGGCGCCCACCGTGCACCCCCCGATGATCTTCTTCATCGTTTTCTACGGCCTCGACTGGGTCGCCACCGTCCCGCCCACCCTCGCCCTGTGCCGCGAGCACTACGGCGAGGACAGCGCGATCGTCTTCGGCTGGGTGCTCGCCTCCCACCAGGTGGGCGCCGCCCTCGTCGCCTTCCTCGGCGGCGTGGCCCGCGACACCTTCGGCTCCTACGACGTCGTCTGGTACGCCTCGGGCGCACTGTGCGCGGCGGCGGCCCTGATGGCCCTGGTGATCCGACGCCGGCCGACTGGGGTGGCGGCGGGGGTTTGAGCGGGTCGTAGGGTGCGGGCATGGGGTGGGGGAGCACGGGGGAGGCCGGGGAACGCCGGCCCAACGATGAGTGGAACCGGGCGATCGCGCTGTGCGCGGGACAGGCGCCGCTGGTGTGGATGGCGTGGTGGTTCGCCACGCAGGCGGGCCGGGACGACTACGGCTACGGGGATGGCGGCTACCTGGGCATCTGCTGCGTGCCGCTGATCCTGCCGCTCGTCGGCCTCCTCCACGCCGCCGTGCAGATCGCACCCGCCGCGGCCCTGGCCCGCCTGCGGCCCCGCACCTCTCCCGGCCCCGAGTGGGCCTGGCACGTGGCCGGGTCCGTACTGATCGGCGCCGGCTGGTCGGCTCTGGGGCTCCTGCTGTGGGGGTGGCCGATCACCGAAACCCTCCCGTGGTTCGCCGGGGTCGGTGTCCTGCCGGTGCTGGTCCTCCACGCCCTGCGCGGACGACCGTGGGGAGGAGGGGGTGTCTGGCTCCGTTCCGTGGGCGCGAGCTTCGTCCTCTTCGTGGTGTGCGGAGTGGCGGCCGCCTCCTTGGCCGGCGACTACGAACCACCTCGGCTGTCCGCCGCGCGGCTCGCCGGGGAGTGGCGCAATGAGGACGGCGGCGTGTTGCGGCTGGCGCCGGGCGGCCGGGCCGAGTTGACCCGCGTACCGGCCTCCAACGACGTCGACCAGGAAGGGGACTTCTCCCTGTGCGACGGGACCGGCACGTGGACGTTCGAACAGGACAGCCAGCTGCCGGGCAGCCATCGCGACGGCGTCCTCGTGCGCCTCGACGGCGGGTGCGGCCAGGAGACGCACTGGACGATCGGCGGCACCGAGCGGAATCCCGAGCTGTTCGTGCTGTTCGGCGACCCGGACGCCGGTGACCTGCGCATCCTTACCAGGGACTAGCCGGGCAGCCGGGACACCCGGTCCGCCTCGTGCTTTGTCACCTTCTTGGCGATGCGTTCCGCGTCGAGTGCCAGTTCGCGGAGCATGCCGCTGATGGGGTTGGTGAAGCCGGTGAAGTAGAGGCCGGGGGCGTCGGGTGGGGTGGTGGCGCCGCGTGTGAGCGGTCTGCCGCGGTCGTCGAGGACGTCTAGGTGGCCGACCAGGCCCTCCAGGCCCCGCCGGTACCCCGTGGCCGCGATCACCGCGTCCGGGGCGAGGCGGGTGCCGTCGGCCAGGAGGATCTTGCCGTCCTCGAAGCCGTCCACCGCGGCGACGACCTCCACCCGGCCGCTCCGCACCGCGTCGATCAGACCCACGTCCTGCACCGGGATGGCACCCTCGGTCACCCGGCTGTAGAGCCCGGTGCCGGGCCTCGGCAGCCCCTGCGCCGACAGGTCGGGCACGCTGATCCGGGCCAGCGGCCGGGCCAGGCGGTCCACCAGCGCGACCGGCAGCCGCCGGCACAGGATGCCGGTGTACTGGGCCGCCCACCCGGCGGTCGAGCGGCGGACGATGTGCGGCGCCGTGCGCACGGCGAGCCGGACCCGGGCGGCGCCGCCCTCCACCAGGTCCACGGCGATCTCGGCACCGGTGTTGCCGACCCCGACGACCAGGACGTCCCGGCCCGCGTACGGGGCCGCGTCGCGGTACTCGGCGGCGTGCCGGAACTCGCCGGTGTACGTGTCCCGGCCGGGCCAGTCCGGCACGCGGGGCGTGTGGTTGAACCCGGTGGCGACCACGACCGCGGACCCGGTCAGCTCGCGGCCACCGGAGGCGTGCAGCAGCCAGCCCCCGCCGGACGCCCGCTCGACGCGGAAGACCTCGACGCCGGTGACGATCTCCAGTTGGTGGTACTCGACGTACTTCTCCAGGTAGCGCACGACGTCGTCGCGGGACACCCACCGCCCGAACCTGCGCGGCATCGCGAGGCCGGGCAGCGCGGACAGGCGCCGGGTGGTGTGCAGCCGCAGCCGGTCGTAGTGGCGCCGCCACGAGTCGCCGACGTGTTCGGCGCGCTCCAGGACCACCGCCCGCAGGCCGCGGGCGCGCAGCGCCTGGGCGACGGCGAGGCCGCCGGGACCCGCGCCTATGACGTACACGGGGCGGTCCGCGGGGTGTGCGGGCTGCGGTTCAGCGGACGCTGTGGAGTCGGCCATGCGGCGAGCGTAATCGCGCTCCGGATTGATGGGTCTCGGTCAAGACCGGAATCGGTTGCGGATCGGTCACGACCGGCGCGGGTCCGCTTCAATGGCCGGATGGCCCACACACGTACGAACGCCCTCGACCCCTCCCCGACCGAACCCAGCGGACACGGTCTGCGCCTGCGCTCCTGGGACCCGGACTCCGACGCCGACGTGGAGGCGTGGCTCCGCGGCTGCCTGGACCCCGAGTTCCAGCGCTGGAACACCCCGCTCAAGCTGTGGACCGACCTCGCGGGGGCCCGCGAGTCGATGCGCGCCCGGGCCCGCGACGAGGCCGACGGCAGATCGGTGTCCTTCCGCGTCACGGACGCGGAGAGCGGGGCGACGCTGGGGCACATGGGCGTCAACGAGATCAGCCGCCCGATGAAGGTGGCCCGGGTCGGCTACTGGGTGCTGCCCGAGGCCCGCGGCCGGGGCGTCGCCGGCCGTTCCCTGCTGCTCGCCTCGCGCTGGGCCTTCGCCGAACTCGGCCTGCACCGCCTGGAGCTGGGCCACGCGGTGGGCCACGACGCCTCGTGCCGCGTAGCGGAGAAGTGCGGCTACCCCGGCGAGGGCACGCTGCGCGAGGCCATGTTCGAGACCGGCCGCCACGACCGCTTCCGCGACGTACACCTCCACGCCCGCCTCGCCACGGACGCGGAACCGCCGGCACCGGCGTCCCGCTGACGGGCGTCGGACGCACCGGCCCGCGCGCCGCCCCCGTGGGGCCGGTGCCCGGTGCGTCCCGTGCCCGGGGCCGCTCGGTGTTCCGCGCCCGCCGAAGCCGCCGGGGCGTCATGCGCCCGTAGCGGCCCGGCGGCCCGGCGTCCCGCGCCTACGGCCTGCCCGGCGCCCCGCCGCTCACGGCCGGCCCGGCCCCCCGGCTCACGGCCACAGCAGCCGCTGATGCCAGCCGGCCTCGTTCTCCGTCCACAGGTAGGCGAGGCGTACGTGGCGCCTGTGGGGCTCGCCCTGGAAGAACTCCACCTCGTGCGGGCGCAGGCGGTACAGGGTCCAGGTCGGGGCGGGTGCCGTCGGTTCCCGGGCCGCGCGCTGCCAGGCCGCCTCCGAGGCGCGGGTCAGTTCGTCCGGCGAGTCCAGCTCCGCGCTCTGCCTGCCGGTGAGGGCCGCGGCCAGCGCGCCCGTCGACCGCGCGTGCAGGTCGGCCATCGCCTCCTCGGCCGGAGCCGCGGCGACCGGGCCGCGCACCCGCACCTGACGGCCCAGCACGGGCCAGTAGAAGGCGAGCGCGGCATACGGGCGCCCGGCCAGCTGGCGGCCCTTGCGGCTGTCGGCGTGCGTGGCGAAGGACCAGCCGGCCGCGTCCGCGCCGTGCAGCATCACGATGCGTACGTCGGGCAGCCCGTCGGCGTCGGACGTCGCCAGCGACACGGTGTGCGGCTCGGTCTGGCCGGCGGCCACCGCCTCCGCGAACCAGCGCGTGAACAGGTCCACCGGGTCGCCGGGGGCGTCGGACGGGTCGAAGGGCGGCAGCTCGGTGACCGCGGGGTCCCACACCCGCAGCGACCGCAGCAGCTCGTGGACGCTCTTCACACCGAGCCGAGGTCGGAGGAGACCCAGCGCTCGGGCCGCATCCGCACGATGACCTGCTCGCCGTGGTTCGCCGAGGCGAAGGCGACGTACCCGTCGACCTTCTCGGCGGGGAGGTAGCGGGCGGAGATCTCCCGCAGGTTCTCCTCGGTGGCGGGGACCGTGTCCACCACCGGCCCCTCCACGGACACGTACCGGATGGTGGGCTCCAGCCGGTCGACCATCAGCGAGAACCGGCCCGCGGCGCGGATCCGCTGGTTCTTGCGGCTGTCGAGGCCGGTCATGATCCACACGTCGCCGCCGGGTTCGTACTGGTACCAGATCGGCACGGTCAGCGGAGCGCGGCCGGCTTCCGCGTCGACCGCGAGCGCGGCGATGTGCGGTTCGGCCAGGAACTTCTCACGCTCTTCGCGGGTCAGGGCCATCGTGGTCTCCTCCAGCGGATACGGGCGTCGGCGTTGAGCACAACACCGTCCGGGTGCGGGGCTGTTCCCCGATCCTGGCCGTCGCGGGGCCGAACTGCGAGGCGTCGTTCGTCGTGTCGGTGCGGCCTGGCGCGGAGGGCGCCTGACGCGGGACACGGTCGCCGAGTTCGGGCGGGCGGGCCGTCGGCGGGCGGGGCTGTGAGGTGGTGCCGGAGGCGCGGCGAAACGGTGGAGCGGCGGAGAGGTGGGGCGTGGAGCGGTGGGGCGGTGGAGCTGACGGGCTTGGTACCGGCGTACTGCTTCCTGCTACTTCGTGGGCTTCTTGCCGGTGACGCCCAGGTACATCAACAGAGCGAGATTGGGCTTGAGTTCGGCCTGCTTGACGCCCCAGGAGGAGAAACCCTTCTGGTGGGAGGCGACGGCCGCGAGCATCACGACCAGGGAGCCCGCGATCGCGGCGGGGTTCACGTCCTTGTCGACCTTGCCCTTGGCCTGGAGTTCGGCGACGGAGTCCGCGAGGGAGGAGTTCACCGAGTTGAGGATCTTCATACGGATCTTGGAGAAACGTTTATCCCCTTCGGCCGCGCCGAGATCGATCACGCGGAGAATCGCGTCGTTCTTCCGCCAGAACTCCATGAATCCGTCGACGAGTTCCTGTGCCGTGTGCCAGCCGGCCTTGCCGACCCACGAACGGCCCGCCGTGAGACCGGCCAGCGACGCGCTCTCGGCGGCCATGGTCTCGGCGATCTCCAGCACGGCGCCCTCGACGTCCGGGAAGTACTGGTAGAAGGTCGCGGGCGAGGTGCCGGCCTTGCGGGCGACATCGATGACTTTGACATCGCGATAGGGGGAGGAGCTGAGCATTTCGCTGAGGCAGTCGAGCAGTTTCTGCCGGGTCGCCTGCCCACGTCGACCGGCCACGCGGCCGTCGACGGTACGCACTTGTCCTGTCATGCCGTCAGCTTACCGACGGGCGTTCCGAGCGCGATTCGGCCGACTGCAAATGGGGTGCGAGGGCCCGAGAGGCCCGTTTGAGCCGAGAGACGCTGGTGCGCCGGTCTGCGCGGTGCGGGCGACGCGGCTACGTTGACGGCATGGCTGAAAACGGGGCATCCGAGAAGAGGGCGACAGCCCGTCCGTCAGACCGCCCGGAGGGCACCGACCGCCCGGAGGGCACCCCCTGCTGGGTGGAGGCCCAGCTCTCCGACGTCGAGGCGGGCCGGCGCTTCTACGGCGAGCTGTTCGGCTGGACCTTCGAGGAGACGACGGAGTCACTGCGGGCGTCCCTGGACGGTGAGCCGGTCGCCGGTCTGGTCCGCAAGACGGACGGCCGGATGCCCACCGTGTGGACCGTGTACTTCCACACCCCCGACGCCCGCGCGCTCGCCGGGCGGATCCGGGAGGCCGGCGGTCAGGTCGTCACCCCGCCCCACGAGGTCGGCGACCTGGGCACCAGCGCCCTCGCCGCCGATCCCGAGGGCGCCGTCTTCGCGCTCTGGGAGCCGGACGGCCACCCCGGCTTCGGGCGCCGGCACGAGCCCGGTACCTTCGCCTGGGCCGAGCTGTACGCCCGCGACACCGACGCCGCGAACGCCTTCTACGGCGAGCTGTTCCGCGACGCGCTCTTCGGCCCGGACGCCGACCCCGACTTCGGGCGCGCCCCGGTCTCCGGCACCTTCGCCGCCGAGATGCCGCCGCACTTCCTCGTCCACTTCCTGGTCCGGGACGTCGAGGCCGCCCTCGGGGCGGTGGCCCGGCTCGGCGGCCGGGTGCGGGTCCCGCCCTTCGAGACGTCGTACGGCAGGGCGGCGGTCGTCTCGGACGGCCAGGGGGCGTCGTTCGCGCTGCTCCAGCGCTGAACCGGGGCCGGGCAGCGGAGCCCAGGCGCCCGGGATGTGACGAGACACCCCGATTGTCCCCAGGTTCGCCACCAGCGCCTCGGACAGGAAGAATCAGGGTGCGTGGCGCCACGCAGGTGCGGTGGTGAGACGCTGCACTTCGGTCGCGTACATAAGTGGGTGGCGCGGCCCGTACGGGGAGGTGGGCAGGCAAGTGGTGGATCAGCTGATGCAGCACGATCCGCGGCGGATCGGGCCGTTCGAGGTGCTGGGCCGGCTCGGTGCCGGCGGCATGGGGCTGGTCTTCCTCGCGCGCTCGGCGTCCGGGCGGCGCGTGGCGATCAAGACGGTGCGCACGGAACTGGCGGAGGACCAGCTGTTCCGCGTCCGCTTCACGCGCGAGGTGGAGGCGGCCCGCGCGGTCTCCGGCTTCTACACGGCGGCCGTGGTCGACGCCGACCCGCGCGCCGCGGTGCCGTGGCTGGCCACCGCTTACGTCCCCGCGCCCTCCCTCGAGGAGATAGTGAACGAGTGCGGGCCGCTCCCGGCCCAGGCGGTGCGCTGGCTGGCGGCGGGCGTCGCGGAGGCGCTCCAGTCCATCCACGGCGCGGGCCTGGTCCACCGCGACCTCAAGCCCTCCAACGTCCTCGTCGTCGAGGACGGCCCCCGCGTGATCGACTTCGGCATCGCGTCCGGGGTCTCGAACACCCGTCTGACCATGACGAACGTCGCCGTCGGCACCCCCGCCTACATGTCCCCGGAGCAGGCGAAGGACTCCCGCAGCGTCACCGGCGCCAGCGACGTGTTCTCGCTGGGCTCGATGCTGGTCTTCGCCGCCACCGGGCACCCGCCCTTCCACGGGGCCAACCCGGTCGAGACCGTCTTCATGCTGCTGCGCGAGGGCCCCGACCTCGAAGGACTCCCGGACGAGCTGCGTCCGCTCATCGAGTCCTGCATGCAGATGGAGGCCACCGGCCGCCCCAACCCCGCCGACCTCCAGGCCCAGCTCGCCCCGCACCTCTTCGGCTCCGGCTCCGACGACAGCGGTACGGCGTCGGCGTGGCTGCCCGAGCGCGCGGTCAGCCTGATCGAGGGCCGCCGGGGTGGCCGACCCCCGGTCAGGCCCGCCCCCTCCGGCGGACGCGGCCCGGGCCCGTCCGGCGCCCGCCCGGCCGTTCCGGCGCCCCAGCTGCCGCCGCCCGCGCACGACCCCGTCGTACCGGCGCCGCCCACACGCGGACCGTCCGTCCCGGCGCCCGTCGGCGCGCCCGACGCCGGACCGGTCCGGCTGGCCGGCGGATCGGTGCCCATCGGCCCGGGCCCGCGCGTCGCCGACATGCGCGCCGCCGCCGTCGCGGCACCCCCGCCGGAGTCCGCCCTCACCGCCTCCTGGTCCCGGGTGCGCCCCGGCGTCAACGGCGCCGACCCCGCGCTGCCGGCCGCCGCGCCCGTGCCCACCGCGCCGCCCGAGGCGTCACCGGCCGGCTGGCGCCCCTGGCGCTTCCGCATGTCCAACGACGTCTGGGGCACCCCCCGCGTCGCCGGGGACCTCGTCTACGTCACCTCCTTCGAGGTGCACGCCCTGGACGTGGCCACCGGACGCCGCCGCTTCAAGACCCGGGACGTCGCCTGGTCGATGGCGGTCGCGGACGGCCGTATCCACGCCTCCGACGGCCCGACCCTGTTCGCCCTCGACGCCCGCGAGGGCGGCGACCTCTGGCGCGTCCAGACCGACGCCTGGGTGTACTCCCTCCAGGCCGACCGCGGCACCGTCGTCACCGCCACCCGCGGCGGCGGCGTCCAGGGGTGGGAGGCGTCCGGCGGCCAGAAGCTCTGGGAGATCACCGGCGCCCAGACCGACTTCGAGTCCCCGGAGGCCGGCGCCGCCCTCCACGACGGCACGGTGTACGTCTGGCAGGACGCCCGGCTGCGCGCCCTGGACGCGCGCACCGGCGACGAGAGATGGTCGTACCCGATCGGCGACGCGGCCTCCTGCGGCGGCGTCCCCGTCCGTATCACCCAGGCACCCGACGGCTACGTCTACGTCGCGGCCGGGACCCGGGTCCTCGCCCTGGAGGTCACCTCCGGCCACGTCCGCTGGCACTTCGAGGCGCCCGCGGTCTTCCTCGCCCCGCCCGCCTTCGTCCCCGGCCCGGCGGTGACCGGCGGCGGCGTCTACCTCGCCGACTACCTCGGCACGGTGTACGCCCTCGACGCCACCGACGGCCGCGACCGCTGGCGCATCGCGACGGAGGCCCGCTCCTCCACCGACCCGGTGCTGGTCGCGGCGGGCCACGTCCACGTGGGCAGCGGCAAGGGCCTCTACACCCTGGACGCGGTCACCGGCACCCCCAAGTGGCGCTTCCAGGCGGGCGGCGACATCGTGGGCGCCCCCGCGGTCGCCGAGGGCCGCATCCACTTCGGCTCCACGGACCACCTGCTGTACACCCTGAAGGCCGACGACGGCCGCCTGCGCTGGAAGCTGGCCACCGGAGGCGAGATCACCGGCTCCCCGGTCGTCCGCGACGGCATCGTCTACGCGTGCAGCAAGGACCGCTGCGTGTACGCCCTCGACGCGGAGAAGGGGACGGGGACGGCCCGGACCACCTGATCCGGGGCGCGCTCAGGCCGGCTTGCGCCAGACGGAGATGTGCTTGCCGGAGTCCTGGACGAACGGCGACCCGTCCCAGTCCGCGACTCGGCGCTCCAGTTCGAGCCCCGCGATCCGGGCCATCAGGTCCAGCTCGGCCGGCCAGGCGTACCGGTGCCGGGAGTTGTCGCGGCGGTACTGGCCGGTGTTCTCGTCGCGGGTGAAGTGGTTCGAGACGAGCATCTGCTCGACCAGGTCGAAGGTGTCGAAACCGAGGTGCCGGCCGGAGACGTCGAACGGCACCGCGACCTGACCGGGCGGCAGGCGCCGCAGCGGGGGCACCTCCAGCTCGATGACGAACCGGCCGCCGGGGCGCAGATGACGTGCGGCGTTGCGGAAGCACTCGACCTGCTCGTCCTGGGTGAGCAGGTTGGAGATCGTGTTGTAGACGAGGTAGACCAGGGCGAATTCGCCGGGGACGACGGTCTTCGCCATGTCCCCGACGCTCACCGGGAGGGTGTCCTCGTCGGCCTTCCGCCGCAGCACGGCGGCCATGTGCTCGGACAGTTCGATGCCGGCGACCGGCACGCCGCGTTCACTGAGCGGGACGCCCACGCGGCCGGTGCCGATGGCGAATTCGAGGGCCCGGCCGTCTCCGGCGAGCCCGGCGAGGAAGTCGAGAGTCGGTGCGAGGGCGGCGGCCGAGGAGTTCTCGGCCTCCTCGGCGTCGTAGCGGTCGGCGGTCGCGCGGCTCCACAGCTCACTGCTCGTCACGGGCGGCCACTCTGCCGGGTCGCGGCGCGCGCTGTCGACGCATTTAAACGACCGCGGCCGCGGCGGCTCCCCTCCGCGCCGCCGCGGCCCATTCCCCCGTGCGGGAAGAAGGTCTACTTGCCGTCCCGCTTCAGCGCGGGCGGGGTCGGCATGTTGTTGTCCATCGTCTTGATGGCGTCCTTGGCCGGCGGGGCAGGCATGTTGTTGTCCTGCGTCGTGACGGTCTCGTCCGAGACCGGCGGCGCGGGCATGTTGTTGTCCTGCGGAGTGGCGACGACTTCTTCCTTCTTGTCGCTCATGTGCTTGCTCCTCTGCGAAGTTGAACGAGTGAGGAAAGCCCGTCCGGTAGCTCCCCCGAGGGCCACCGGACGGGCGTTCGGAGCCGCACACTAACCCGTCGGCTCGCTGGTCACCCGTCTGCCCCCCGACGCGACGGCGTGACAGGAACGAGCGTGACGGAGGGCGATAAACGAATGCTGAACGGCCCGGTTGGCCGGCTCAGGCCGCCGTCGCGGGCTTCAGCAGCGCTCGTACGGCGTCCGCCTCCGAAGAGCCGTTGGCCTCGTAGAGGTTGAGCGCCTCGCGCCAGCACGCCTGTCCCCGGTCCACCTCGCCGAGGCCGCTCAGGGAGTGCCCGAGGAGCTTCAGAACGTTGCCGCGCATCTGGTCACCGCCGATGCAGCCAAGGGCCAGGGCCTGTTCGGCGTGCTGTGCGGCCGGACCGGGCCGGTGGGCCGCCAGGTGGGTCTCGGCGATCCTGAAGTGCGTGGTGCCCGCCCACAGCCGCTGCCTGTGGTCCACGAAGATGGTCAGGGCCTGCGAGAACTGCGCGAGAGCGTCGATGTGACGGCCCGCTGTCACATAGGCGACACCCAGGGCGTAGTGACCGTTGGCCAGGCGCATGGTGCTGCCGACCTGCACGTGCACGGCGAGGCCGTTCTGCGCGAACTCGATGGCCTTGGCGGTGTTGCCCATCCCCATGTAGGCACGCGAGAGGTTGCACAGGGCGGTCGCCTCGCACAGGCCGTTGCCGGCGGCCCGGAATCCCTCGATGGCTTGGTCGAAGAACACCTTGCCGTCGGAGTAGCGGTGTTGGTGCAGGGCGATCAGACCGCAGTCCTGCGCGGCCCAGCTCGCTGCGGTGGGGTCCGCCGCGGCAGTTGCCCGCTCCATCGCGAGACGCGCCTCTTCCGAGGCCTGCTGGATGCGGCCGGAGACCAGCAGGAACCCGGTGAGCGCGATACGCGCCCTGCCCTCCGCGCGGGTGTCACCCACGGCCTGCGTCGCCTCGCGTATGGCCACGGCCGTCGCCTCGTACTGCCGGGAGTTGGCGCCCGACTCCGCCAGATCCCTCGCGGCCCACAGGAGATCGACGGCACGGCGCAGCCGCTCCGTCCCGGCGGCCTGGCGTACACACGCCAGCAAGGCCGACGACTCCGTGTACAGCCAGTCCAGCGCCGCCGGACCGTCGGCGAAGCGGAGGCCGGGATACTTGGTCACCTCCAAGTGGTCCACCAGCCGATCCCCGGGCCGCTCGATCGCGTACACCCCCGCCGCCGTGGCCAGGTAGAAGTCCAGCAACCGCGACAACGCCGCGCCCCGCTCGCTCGGCGGATGCTCGTCCCGTTCCGCGCACGCACGCGCGTAGAGGCGGACCAGGTCGTGGAAGCGGTAGCGGCCCGGCGCCGCCGATTCCAGGAGGGACGTGTCGACCAGGGTCTCCAGGAGGTCCTCCGTGTCCTCCACGGGGAGATCCAGGACCGCCGCCGCGGCCGCCAGGGAGATGTCCGGGCCGTCGGCCAGGCCGAGGAGGCGGAAGGCGCGGGCCTGGGCGCGCTCCAGCTGGCCGTAGCCCAGTTCGAAGGTGGCCTTGACGGCCAGGTCACCGGCCTGGAGTTCGTCGAGCCGGCGCCGCTCGTCCGCCAGCTTCGCCGCGAGGACCGAGACCGTCCAGGTGCGGCGGGCCGCGAGCCGGGACGCCGCGATGCGGATGGCGAGGGGCAGGAAGCCGCACGCGCCGACGACGTCCAGCGCCGCCTCCCGCTCCGAGGCCACCCGCTCCTCGCCCACGATCTTCGTGAAGAGGGCCAGCGCCTCCTCCGGGGACATCACGTCCAGGTCGACCAGTTGCGCCCCGGCGAGATCCACCATCCGCACCCGCGCCGTCACCAGCGCCGCGCAGCCCTCCGTGCCGGGCAGCAGCGGCCGTACCTGCGCGGCGTCGCGGGCGTTGTCGAGGAGGACGAGGACGCGGCGCCCGTCCAGCACGGAGCGGTAGAGGGCGGCGCGCTCCTCCAGGGAGTCGGGGATGGCCGAGTCGGCCGTACCGAGGGCGCGGAGGAACGAGCCCAGCACCGTCTCCGGCTCCGCCGCCCGCGGGCCCGCGCCCTGGAGGTCGACGTACAGCTGCCCGTCCGGGAAGGCGGCCCGCGCCTGGTGGGCGACGTGCACGGCGAGGGTGGTCTTGCCGACGCCGCCGATGCCCGCCAGCGCGGAGACCGCCATCACGCGGCCGGAGTTCCCGCCCCCGGCCCCGGACGCGGAGGACAGCACGTCGCTCAGCTCGCGCACGAAGGCGGCCCGGCCCGTGAAGTCGGGCACCGTGGCCGGGAGTTGCGCCGGACGCACGGAGGAAGACACCGTCTCCGCGGCTGGGGCCGACGGGTCGGCGAGGCCGGGGTCCGCCTGGAGGATGCGCTGCTGGAGTTCCTGGAGGCCGGGGCGGGGGTCGACGCCGAGTTCGTCGGCGAGCAGGCGCCGCGTGTCCGCGTAGACCGCGAGGGCCTCCGCCTGGCGGCCGCTGCGGTACAGGGCCAGCATCAGCAGCTCGCGCAGGCGCTCCCGAAGCGGGTGCTCCGCCGTGAGCGCCGTCAGCTCCGACACCGCCTCCGCGTGGCAGCCCTGCTCCAGGTCCATGTCCAGGCAGGTTTCGAGGAGTTGCAGCCGCCACTCCTCAAGACGGACGCGCTGCGCCTCCGCGTAGGGTCCCGGAACGCCCGCCAGTACCTCGCCGTCCCACAGCGCGAGCGCGCGGCGCAGGAGGTCACGGGCGTGGCACAGGTCCCCCGCGGTCCGCGCCTTCTCGGCGCCGGTGGCCAGGTCCTGGGCCGCCGCCAGGTCCAGCGCCCCCTCGGCGAGACCCCGCACGGCGTACCCGCCGGACTCGCTCACCAGGACCCCGGGGTCCAGGATCTTCCGCAGCCGGGACGCGTACGTCCGCACCGCCGCCAGCGCCTGCGACGGCGGTTCCTCGCCCCACAGGGCGTCGATCAGTTCGGCCGCCGTCGCCGTGCGGCCCTCGCGGAGCAGCAACGCGGCCAGCAGGGCGCGCTGCTGCGGGGAGCCGGTGGCCAGCGCCCCCTCGCCCCGCCAGGCCCGCACCGGTCCGAGCACGCCGAACCGGAGCGCGGCCGACCCGTCCGGTTCCGCCGGGGTTCCGGGACGCCGCTGCTCCGGAACCCGCGGTCCACCGTCCATGCCGTCGTCCCCCTAGACATCCTGAGCAACCAGGCCAGTTTGCCTTGTTCATGCCGACCACGTCAGCCGTGGGAGACGCCGATCACAAGGTTCTCACCTGCTCCCCGGCCCCTTCCCCTCCAGCTCCACCCGCACCGTCAGCAGCCCCGTCCCCACCCCCATCGCCCGTACCGCCAGGCTGTTGAGGCGGGGGAGCCGGCGCAGGCGGGCGAGTGGGTCGTCGTCGGGGAGGAGGTGGGCCGTTCCCCGGTGCCAGCGGCCGCGGAGGCGTACCCGGACGCGCGGGTCGGCGCGGATGTTGCGGATGTACTGGGACCGTTCGCCGAACTCCGAGACCAGCCAGAAGTCGTCGCCGACCCGGCGTCCGCCGACCGGAGTGCGGCGGGGGAGGCCGGAGACGCGGCCGGTGGTCTCGAGGAGGATCTGGCCGGGCAGTCTGCGTACGACGGTGTTGAGGCGGCGCTGGAAGGCCGTGACGGCCCGGTACTTCTTCTCGGCCTGGGGCGGCCTCTCGGCGTTGGACGACTTCGACATCGTTCGTTCACGCTCCCGTCTCTTGTGTCTCCATGTTCCCGGAAAACCTCTCGGGGACGAACGGGGGCGGGCGTGGCGGACGGACGGGTGGTGCGGGTGTGCGCGTGGTGACGTGGAACCTGTGGTGGCGGTTCGGGGCGTGGGCCGACCGGCAGAAGGCGATCCTCGCCGTGCTGCGGGAGTTGCGGCCCGATGTCGTCGGGCTCCAGGAGGTGTGGGCCGCCGACGACGGGGAGAACCTCGCCGGGTGGCTGGCGCGGGAACTCGGCCTGCATTGGGCCTGGGCGCCCTCGCCCGCGCCCGAGCGGTGGCAGCGGCGGATCGGGGACGGGTCGGTGGGCATCGGCACCGCGGTGCTCAGCCGCTGGCCCGTCGTGGAGCGCGCGGTGCTGCGGCTGCCGGCCCCCGGCGAGGTGGACGACGGGCGGCTGGCGTTCCACGTCCGGCTGGACGCGCCCGGTCACCAGGTGCCCTTCTGCACCGTCCACCTCAACTCGGGTGCCGGAGCGTCCGAGGTGCGGCGCGCACAGGTCGCGTCCCTCGTGGACTTCGTCGCCGCGCACCGGCACGGCACCGGCTTCCCGGCCGTCGTCACCGGCGACTTCAACGCCCGCCCCGGGTCCCCGGAGGTGCGCCCGCTGCGTACGGCGCGGCTCCACGACGCCTGGCTGCACGCCGGGCCCGGCCTGCCCTCCGGCACCTGGGGCCCGGGGGACCCCGACGGGCCGGACGGGCTGAGCGCGCGGATCGACCACGTGTACGTGGGCCCGCCCGGGCCCGGCGGACTGGGCCGGGTCCGGGCGGTACGGCGGGCCGGCGACCGCCCCGTCGACGGCGTCCGCCCCTCCGACCACGCGGCGGTCGTCGCCGACCTCGACGACGGAGGGGCGGTCCCCGCCGCGGGAACGCCGGGGGCGGCTACCGCCCCAGGATCGCCGGGGGCGGCTAACGCCCCAGGAACACCGGGTTGGTGAAGGCCGCCAGCGCCCCCGGCAGCGGACCGGCCGCCGCCTCGTGCCGTACCTCGGCCCGTACGTACGCCGCGTACGAGGCGGTCGTCCGCCATTCCACGACGCCCGCACCGGACACCGGCAGCGGGTCACTGGTGAACAGCACCCCCTGGTCGGTGACGAGGCGCACCGTGCAGCGCGGGGCGCCGGTCACCTCCAGGCGGACGGTGACCGGGGTGTCGCGGTCCACGCGCAGCCGCTCACCGATCCCGGCGTGCTCGCCCCGGCCGCCGGACGCGGTGAAGGCCAGCGACAGCCGCGACGACTCGGCGACGTAGGACCGGCCGGCCCTGATGCCCTCCTGGATCGCCTCCCGCGTCAGGTCGTCGGCGAGGACGACGGTCTGCGGGCGGCCGATGACGTCGGGGGAGCGGTGGGAGTCGCTGCTGCCCATCGCCGGGATCCAGCTGCGGCCGCCGTCCCGCACCGAGGCGACCAGCATGCCGTCCCAGTCGGCCAGCGCCACCTCGTCGTCGGGCGTGTAGGCGCCGTTCCACACCTCGACCGCGTCGGCCTCGCCGAAGCCGAACTTCCAGTTGCAGCCGATGCAGGTGGCGTGCGGGTGGGCCGGGACGACCAGGCCGCCCGCGCGGCGGATCTGCCGGGCGAAACGGCCGAAGCGGTTGTCCCGGGCCCGGTAGCGCCAGTCGACGAAGGTGCCGGGGTCGGTGCCGAGGGCGACGACGTGGCCGTTGCGGGTCGTCACCTCCTCGCCGAGCAGGATCAGCAGGTCGTCCCCGGCCAGGTCGGCCCAGTGCGCGTGTGCGGAGTGGGTGTTGTGCTCGGAGGAGTTGATGAAGTCCAGGCCCGCCGCACGGGCCAGCTCCGCGATCTCGGCGAGGGTGTAGCGGCCGTCGGAGTACTCGGAGTGCAGGTGGCAGTCGCCCCGGTACCAGGCGCGGCCGCGTCCCCGGGCCCGCTCGGGCGGGTACACCGGACGGGGGGTCTCGTCCTGCTCGCCGTACGTCAGCGTGATCGTGATCTCGTACGACAGCCCCTGCGGGGCGACCGTGTACGGGCCGAGGGCGACGTGCCAGGTGCCCGGCCGGATCCGCCCGGGGAGGTATCCGGGGGTCGCGTCGTCCGCCCGGACGAAGAACTCCGTGCGCGCCCCGCCCGACCAGCCCCTGAAGCCCCGGCCGCCCAGCTCGGTGCCGCGCTCGTCGAAGAGGCCGATGTCGAGGGCGTTGCCCTGGGCGCCGGCCGGGACGGTGGGACGGTCGTAGGTGTAGGCGACGTGTATCTCGCGCACCCCGGACGGGACTTCGACGGGGACGTAGACGAAGTCGGGCGAGCCGGTGGGCAGGGTGCCGCGCACCGTTCGCTTCCGCTCTTCCCGCGGTGCCGCTGTGGCGAAGCTCACGCTTCCCAACGTAAGCGCGGCGGCGGCTCCCGTCACGAACACCGCGCGTCTGCCGATCCCGGCGTGGTCGTCCTCGCACATGCTGCTGCTCCCTGTGTCGTCACGGTCATGACATCGGTGGTGCAGGGGTGG
The DNA here is from genome assembly GCF_055582785.1 of Streptomyces sp. NPDC107500. Taxonomy (NCBI): domain Bacteria; kingdom Bacillati; phylum Actinomycetota; class Actinomycetes; order Kitasatosporales; family Streptomycetaceae; genus Streptomyces; species Streptomyces sp. NPDC107500. The sequence continues at coordinate 276,451 of NZ_JBVJPF010000008.1, read as the reverse complement.
TGCGTGCAACCCTCGTATTGAGCCGTGAACTCCCGGGCAAGGAAAGGGGTTCGGGGCATGGAGGGCCGGGAACCGCGCGGTGGGCCGGCGGGACGGGAAAGCCGCCCTGATCACGGCGCTCGTATGCTCGAAGGATGACGACTTCCGCGACCTCCGGAACCGGACCCGCCGACCAGGCCGGCCCCACCGAGAACTCCCTGCGTCGCGCCCTCAAACGCGCCCGGGACGGCGTCGCCCTGGACGTGTCCGAGGCCGCCGTGCTGCTCCAGGCGCGCGGCGAGCACCTCGACGCCCTCACCGCGTCCGCCGCCCGGGTCCGGGACGCGGGCCTGGAGGCGGCCGGGCGGCCCGGCGTCATCACGTACTCGAAGAGCGTCTTCGTCCCGCTGACCCGGCTGTGCCGGGACAAGTGCCACTACTGCACGTTCGTCACCGTCCCCGGCAAGCTGCGCCGGGCGGGGCACGGGATGTTCATGTCGCCGGACGAGGTGCTGGACATCGCGCGCAAGGGCGCCGCCCTCGGCTGCAAGGAAGCCCTCATCACCCTCGGCGACAAGCCCGAGGACCGCTGGCCGGAGGCCCGCGAGTGGCTCGACGCGCACGGGTACGACGACACGATCGCGTACGTCCGCGCCATCTCGATCCGCATCCTGGAGGAGACGGGCCTGCTCCCGCACCTCAACCCCGGTGTGATGTCCTGGACGGACTTCCAGCGGCTCAAGCCGGTGGCGCCGTCCATGGGCATGATGCTGGAGACGACGGCGACCCGCCTGTGGTCCGAGCCCGGCGGCCCGCACCACGGCTCCCCGGACAAGGAGCCCGCCGTGCGGCTGCGCGTCCTGGAGGACGCCGGACGCTCCTCGGTCCCCTTCACCTCGGGCCTGCTCATCGGCATCGGAGAGACCTACGAGGAGCGCGCGGAGTCCCTGTTCGCGCTGCGCAAGGTGTCCCGCTCCTACCACGGCATCCAGGAACTGATCATCCAGAACTTCCGCGCCAAGCCCGACACGGCGATGCGCGGCATGCCGGACGCGGAGCTGGACGAGCTGGTCGCCACGGTGGCCGTCGCCCGGCACATCATGGGCCCGTCCGCCTGCCTCCAGGCCCCGCCGAACCTGGTGGACGCCGAGTACGAGCGGCTGATCGGCGCCGGCATCGACGACTGGGGCGGGGTCTCCCCGCTCACCATCGACCACGTCAACCCCGAGCGGCCCTGGCCGCAGATCGACGAACTCGCCGCGAAGTCCCGGGCGGTCGGCTTCGAGTTGCGGGAACGTCTCTGCGTCTACCCGGAGTTCGTCCAGCGCGGCGAGCCCTGGCTGGACCCGAGGCTGCGCCCGCACGTGGCGGCCCTCGCCGACCCGGCGACGGGGCTCGCGCTGCCGGACGCGCCGGTCGAGGGGCGCCCCTGGCAGGAACCGGACGAGGCGTTCACCGCCTCGGGCCGCACCGACCTGCACACCACCATCGACACCGAGGGCCGCACCTCGGACCGCCGCGACGACTTCGACGAGGTGTACGGCGACTGGGGCGCCCTGCGCGAGGCCGCAGCGCCCGGCATGGTCCCCGAGCGCATCGACACCGACGTGCGCGCCGCGCTCGCCACGGCCGCCGACGACCCGACGCGGCTGACCGACGACGAGGCGCTGGCCCTGCTGCACGCCGACGGGCCCGCGCTGGACGCCCTGTGCCAGGTGGCCGACGACGTCCGCAAGTCCGTGGTGGGCGACGACGTCACGTACATCGTCACCCGCAACATCAACTTCACCAACGTCTGCTACACCGGCTGTCGCTTCTGCGCCTTCGCCCAGCGCCGCACCGACGCCGACGCCTACACGCTCTCCCTGGACCAGGTCGCCGACCGCGCCGAGCAGGCGTGGGACGTGGGCGCGGTCGAGGTCTGCATGCAGGGCGGCATCCACCCGGACCTGCCGGGCACCGCGTACTTCGACATCGCGAGGGCGGTGAAGGCCCGGGTCCCCGGCATGCACGTGCACGCCTTCTCGCCGATGGAGGTCGTCAACGGCGCGACCCGCACCGGCATGTCGATCCGGGAGTGGCTGAGCGCGGCCAAGGAAGCGGGCCTGGACTCGATCCCGGGCACGGCGGCGGAGATCCTCGACGACGAGGTCCGCTGGATCCTGACCAAGGGCAAGCTGCCGACGGCCACCTGGATCGAGGTGATCGAGACGGCCCACGAACTGGGTCTGCGCTCCTCCTCGACCATGATGTACGGCCACGTCGACCAGCCCCGCCACTGGCTGGGCCACCTGCGCACCCTGGCCGGCATCCAGCAGCGCACGGGCGGCTTCACGGAGTTCGTGACGCTCCCCTTCATCCACACCAACGCGCCCGTGTACCTGGCGGGCATCGCGCGGCCCGGCCCGACGGTCCGGGACAACCGCGCGGTGACGGCGATGGCCCGCCTGCTCCTCCACCCGCACATCCCCAACATCCAGACAAGCTGGGTCAAACTGGGCACGGAGGGTGCGGCGGAGATGCTCCGCTCCGGCGCGAACGACCTCGGCGGCACCCTCATGGAGGAGACGATCTCCCGCATGGCGGGCTCCTCCTACGGCTCGTACAAGTCGGTCAAGGATCTGATCGCGGTCGCGGACGCGGCGGGCCGCCCGGCCAAACCCCGGACCACGCTGTACGGCCCGGTGCCGGAGGAGCGGCAGCGGACGGCGCGGGACTCGGACGGCCACCTGCCTCAGCTGCTGCCGGTGCTGGACTGAGCGAATCGGGGCGGGTGGCGCACGGCCTCCCGCCCCTGTTGGCGTCAGGGAGCGCCGTGCGCGGCATCCTCGTCATCTCCGCAGGCCGTGTCGCCTTCGGAGAGGGACGTCAGGTAGCGGTCGCGCTCCGCCCCGGTAAGGGCCCGGCCGACGCGGGCGCACAACTGCCTGGTCCAAGCGTCGACAGACACGTCCCACGACATGATCTCTCCGCCTTCGGTGGCGGACCACAAGTGCTTGCCGTCCTTGGCGAAGAGGAGACTGCTCTGCCAGCCCGGACCCCCGGTTCCGGACTGTGAGACGTCTGTCCAAGGGACCGCTACGCTGCCCAGTCGGTCGCCGGTCTCGGAGTCCCACAGCCAGACCGTGCCGTCGCCTGCCACTGTGGCCGTCCACCGGCCCGTGTGATCGGTGACCAGACCGCTCACCCCGGCTCCCTGGGACCGCCAGTTCGACCGGCCGCTTCGGAGGCTCCAGCTCTGCAGCACGCGGCCGTCAGTGACGGCGAGAAGCGACTGGCTCTCCTCGGACAGGGCCAGGCTGTTCACGGCCGGGGTCCCGAGGTCCAGTCGTTGCAGGAGTTCACCCGATGCCACGCGGTAGACGTCGACGTGGCCGTCCTCGGTAGTGACCGCGGCCAGTTCGCCCCTCTCGCCGACGGCCGTCACGTACTCGGTCGAATCCGTCGCCCAGGAGTCTTCCCCGGCCGACCCTGCGGCGGCACCCTTCACCGCGATCGAGTGCTTCCCGGTACGGGGGTCGACGACGAGCACGGAGCCGTCAGCGGGCATGACCACCACGCGGCCGTCCGGCCTGCCGGCGATGTGCGTCTCTCCGACGGCTCCGGGATGCTCGGGAAGGGCGAACGACTTCTCTCTCGTCAGACTCCCCGACTTCAAGGCCCACACCTCAAGATGGGAGCCCGACGCGGCGTAGAGGACGTCATCGGAGTCGCCGAACGCGAGCGAGTCGTACGGCATGTCGGCGGCGCTCGCGATCTCGCCGTCCGGAAACCTGACATGCAAGGAGGAGGGGTGATCGGCATCCGTCTGCTGACTCCACGCCAGCAGTCCACCCGGGCTCAGGGCGAGAGGGGGTTGGTACTCGACCGTCGCCCCGTCGGGCACCGGGACACCGTGCCGGTGCATGGTGGGTGCCCTCTGCGCCAGGGACCAGAGGGCCACCGTGCCTCCATCGGCCGAGGCGAGCCGGTCACCCTCTCCCGGTGAGAAGGCCAGGAGCGATGGCGCCTCCACACCGGGGAGGGTCTCCAGCACCGCCTGCGGTGATCCCTCCTCAGCCGTGGCCAGCAAGAGCCCTCGGCTCGTGCCCACCGCGGTGCGTCGTCCGTCCGAGACGGCCAGACTGGCCGTCTCCTTGTCCACTCGGATCGTCTGAGCCCCGCAGCCACTGCCCTCGTTGTCCCCTCCGGGAAACGAGCCCTGGGAGAGCTGCTCCAGCGAAGAAAGGGAAACGCTGCCGAATTTCATGAACCCGAAGCAGTTTCCGCTGGGCGAGGCGGCGGAGACGTACCCGTTGGCGGGGAACTGGACCTCGTCGGACGCGTCGAGTGTCCTCAACTCGCTGTCGTAGGTCCGCCATCCCATCGCGCTGGTCACGGCGATCTTGGTTCCGTTGTCCCAGAACGCGAGGTTGAGGGCTGCCGCGAGGAGTTTCGTCTCGACGCGGCGGGAGACCTTGCCGGACTTCCCCTCGGACAGCCTCAGGCCGTTGTCGCCGTCCATCCAGGCCAGGTCATGGGTGGAGGGGCGGAACGCGATCAGGGAGATCGCACTCCCCTTTGCGGACAGGCGCTTGTTCTCACCCGTCCGCATGTCGTGGACGACGACCTCGCCCGAGCTGGTGCCGACGGCGAGCAGCTGGTCGTCGTCACTGAAGGTCAACGCGTCGATCCGTCCCGAGAGCGAGAACCGTTCCGTTCTTCGGGAGCCGTCGGCGGTCCACAGGGTCACCGTGCCCTTCTCCGTGCCGGCGGCGACGAAACGCGGTGAAGCGGTGTGTGCCAGAGCCGTCACCGTCGCGTCGGCGTGCACGAAGCGGACCAGATGCGGGCTCTGTGTCGTCACCTGATAGAGGGCCGAGAGGGTCTCGGGTGTCTCCTCCACCTGGTACCCCTGCAGGGCCAGCAGTGACGCCGTCTCCAGGTCGTCGTCGCTCAGATTGAGCGCCGTCGCCGCCAGTTGACGGGCCGTGGCGATGCGGGCCTGTTCCTGGGCCGTGTTGCGCTGGACGAAGGCGAACACCGCAGTGGCGGTGGCCAGTACGGCCAAAGCCGTCATGCCGGCCAGCATGCCCCGCCGGAAGCGCCGGAGCCGGCTTCGCTGGGTGACGTCCTCCCCGAACAGCTCGTCCTTCGGCCGATCGTGCAGGGGCGCCGCGAGGTCCGCGACCGCCTCACGGAACCGAGGATCCCGGAGGTCGCCGGTGTGGTCGGAGTCCATCCATCGCAGGTCCACCCAGCGAGGCTCGGCGGTGAAGTGGCCGCGCAGGGCCGGGTGCAGGCAGGTGGAACGCGCGAAGTCGAAGTCCCCGGCCGCCTCGTCCCAGTGGATCTCCCCACCCGTGACCACGAGCAGCAGCTTCTCCGGGCGGGGGCCTTGCCGCCACCAGTCGATCTCCTTGCCCACCCACTTCGAGGCACCCGACTCCGGCGAAGCCAGGAGCAGCAGGTACGCGGAGTCACCGAGCGCCTGCTCCACGGTGCTCCACAGGTTGTGTTCCATGGACATGGCGGCGTTGTCCAGGAACACCCGCAGCGCGCGCATCCGGTTCCAGGGCCTGGCGAAGGTGTGCAGCGCCTGTCTCAGCAGCCGCGCCCGGTGCGTGTCGGGCGTGTGGCTGTACGAGATGAACGCGGCGTAGCGCATGGATGGACCCCCGTCCCGGCGTGCTGCGGCGATTGGATCATGGTCCTTCGCCATGGCACTGACACCCAGTCAAATGAGGCGTCAGAATAGCCATTTGGACATTGGTGTCGCGAGAGTCGGGGGCGGAGATGAGCCAGGGACTGCTGGGCCTGGGGGACGACGACCTTCCGGTGGTGTTCCGTTCCTCGGACTCCGCCTCGCTGGGCGGACAGCGGAACTACATCCGGGGTACGAAGATCCGGCTGTCGTTGGCCGTCGCCGCGGCGTTGTGCGGCGCCCTCGACCAGCGGCCGGCGGTCATCGGGCTCGTGGTGGTCTTCGTGCTGACCATCTGTGTCGAGGTCTGGCTGCTGACGGAGCGCCCCGAGCAGTCCTGGTACGACGGCCGTGCGCTCGCCGAGTCCACGAAGACCCTGGCCTGGCGCTTCGCGGTGGGAGGGACGCCTTTTCCCGCGGACCTGCCCGAGGCCGGGGCGCACCGCAGGTTCCAGCGGCGTCTCGGAGAGCTGCTGCGGGAAGCGCCCGTCTCCAGCCTCTCGCCGCTGGGGTCGATCGCGGTCACCGACGCCATGAACCACCTGCGCGCCCGGCCCTTCGCCGAGCGCAAGGAGGCGTATCTGCGCCACCGGATCGAGGACCAGCAGGCGTGGTACTCGGCGAAGGCGGCGTCGAACGTCCGCAACGCCCGGCGCTGGCGTCTGGTACTCATCGCCGTCGAGGGGCTGGGCCTGACGGCGGCGGTCCTGCGGCTCCTCGACCTGTTCACCTTCGACCTGGCCGGAATCCTCGCAGCGGTACTGGGCGCCGGCTCGGCGTGGCTCGCGGTGCGGCAGTACGAGACGCTCGGCCGGGCCTACACCTTCGCCGCCACCGAGCTGAGCGTGATCCACGAACGCTTGGTCCACGCCGACGAGGAGACCTGGGGGGACGAGGTGGCCGATGCCGAGGAGGCGATCAGCCGGGAGCACACGATGTGGCGGGCCTCGCGCGGGACGAGCTGACGTCGCGGTCTGCGGCCCGGGGCACGAGAACAGTCGCAGTAGGATGATCGGACCCCCGGTGTGTCGGGGTTCTCGTAGCTGAGGAGATGCGTGCCCGTGCCTGCCCGACTTCCCTCTTGGGCGTGGGTCTCCGGTCTGACCGTGGGCGCGATCGCGGCGGTGACCTTCCTGGCCGTGCAGGCGGACCAGGGGCCCCATCCCACCGCATCGGCGACCCGGCCGTCGCCCACGGCCTCCGCGGGCAAGGACCCGTCGCCGAAGGAGACCGCGCCGGCCCGGGTGCCGGACGGCTCCGGCACCGGGCGGCGGGTCGTGTACTCGCTGGACCAGAAGCGGATCTGGCTGGTCGACGCCAGTGACGCGACCCGGCGGACGTTCACGGTGTGGCCCGGCACGGTCGACCCCGACCCGGGCACCTACACCGTCAGCAGCCGGGTCCAGGGCGCCACGACCGGCTCCGACGGGGTGCAGATCGAGCAGATCGTCTACTTCGCCCAGGAGGACGGCGTCTCGGTCGCCTTCTCCAACGCCGTCGACGGCTCCTCGCCGCCCCCGCCCGCCTCCGGTACGAAGACGGGCGGCATACGGCTCCAGAAGGCCGACGGCACGGCCGTCTGGGGCTTCGCGACGACCGGCACGAAGGTCACGGTCGTCGGCTAGCCTCGCCGTCTCCGGACGGCAGGTGGGCGACGATCAGCACGACGCCGCTGATCAGGAACACCCGCAGTGCCGCGTCCAGCCCGTTCCAGTCCGCCGACTGCCACATGGCGAACCACTCACCGCCGATCCCGATGAACCCGGCGCCGAAGAGCAGCATCAGCATGAGGGTGCCGTACGTGGTCAGGCGCCGCGCGGTGGTCTGGTCCCGGCGTATCCAAAGCCAGGTCGCGCCGATCAGCACGAGCGCGGCCACGGTCTCCCACGCGATGATCGCGACGTACGCCGCGTCCTGGAGACCCTTGCTGGTGATCGCCCGCCACATCAGGTCGTCGTCCTTGAACGTGGTGTCCATCGCGAGGACGTGACGCACGAAGTCCCGGTTCGTCCCGAAATCGGTGATGTTGCCGAAGGCGACGAGGGCGATGTACAGGGCGAGGACGCCGGTGAGAACGGTGGCGGCGAGGCCCAGGGGTCGGGGGTGTCTGGTGGTGGTCATGACCCCACCCTTCCCCATGGCGCTCGCGCTCAGCCGACCAGGAGGTCCGCCTTGAGCCGGCGCAGCTCGCGCGCGTCCATACCCAGGGCCTTCTTCTCGTACCCGGCGAACGAGCCGTAGGCGTCCTCGACTTCGGCGAAACCGGAGTTCAAGTAGGCGGCCCGCACGTCGAGCATCGGCTTGTAGACCGCGGCCTGCTCGGCGGGCATGGCGGCCAGCGCGGCGGCGTTGGCCTCGGCGCGGTACTCGTTGGAGGCGAGGTAGTCCGCCATGACCGTCTCGCGCGGCACACCGAGCGCGGTGAGCAGGGCGGCGCTCGCCCAGCCGGTGCGGTCCTTGCCCGCGGTGCAGTGGTAGAGGGTGCCGTCGGCGTCCCGGGCGAGCCCGGCGAACACGGTGGAGTACGCGGCCTTCGCGCTCTCGCCGCTGACCATGGCCTTCTCGCCGTCGATCATCATCTGCTCGGCCTCGGCGGCCGTCTCCGGCATGGAGAACACGGGGGAGTCGGCGCCCACGACGTCCGCCACCACGTACCGCACGCCCTTGGGCAGGCGGTCCGGGGCGGAGCCGCGCTCGGTGGCGGTGCGCAGGTCGTAGTCGACGCGGATGCCGAGCCGCTTCAGCTTGGCCAGGTCGGCGTCGGTGAGCTTGTCCAGCGAGTCGGTGCGGTACACCGCGCCCATCCGCACCCACTGCCCGTCGCCCGTGCGGTAGCCGCCCGCGTCACGGAAGTTGACCGTGCCCTCCAGCCGGATCAGCCGGTCGGCGAGCCGCAGCCGCTGTCCCCGGTCCGGGACCAGGTCGAACCACTGCCGGTCGGCGGCGGGCAGCCCCCGCACGGTGACCCGGCCGGTGGCCCCGCCCACGGCGACGGTACGGCCGTTCGCCCGCACGGCGACCTTGCGGACCCCCGGCGCCTGCCAGGTGATCTCGTACGTGCCGCCGTCCCGCGCGGTCACCTCGGCGGCCGTGAACGGTATCTGCCGCGCCGAGTGACCGGGGTGCGTCTGGTGCGCGGCGGGCGCGGCCGTGGCCGCCGGGGCGGCGGCACCGGTGAGGAGAGCGGCGGCCGACAGGGCGCAGGCCAGGCTGACACGTGTCTTGTTGTTCGTCATGGCCGGGATCGTTCAACGCCCGGACGGTCACGCCGCTAACGGATCATGAACTAGGCCCGTCGGCCGGCCGTCGTGACGGTGTGCACGAACGCGGTCCAGGAGACGTCGGTGAAGGTGAGGCGGGCGGCGGTGGGGTTCTTGGAGTCGCGGACGTGGATGGTGGAGGTGGCCGGGGGTATCGCCACCTCGACGCAATCAGGCCCGTCGTTGCTGCTGTGGCTGCTCTTGAACCACTCCATGGCGGAGGTCATGTCTCTTCTCCCATGACTTTCTCGATGAAGGTCAGTGACTCACGAGGCGTGAGAGCCTGCGCGCGGATCATTCCATAGCGCATTTCCAGGACCTGGACGTCCCGGGGTTCGCTGACGAGGCGGCTGTGCAGTTGGGCCTCCAGGTGTCCCAGTGTCTTGCCGTCCCGGAGTTTCAACAGCCGGAGCGACCCGGCCATCCCCGCGTGATCCTCCCGCGCTGTCGGCATCACCTGGATCTCGACGTGCCGCAACCCCCCTACCTCCAGCAGGTGTTCGAGCTGCTGACGGAGGACCATTCTGCCGCCGAGCGGGCGCCGCAGCGTCACCTCTTCCTGGACAAAGGTGAGTTGAGCCCTGGGTACGCGGTCGAAGACCGTCTTCCGTGCCATGCGGGCCGAGACGTAGCGGTCGACCTCTTCCTCCGTGAACGCCGGGCGGCGCATCGCGTACAACGCGCGGGCGTACTCGGGTGTTTGCAGCAGCCCGTGGATGTGATGACCGGCGTACGCCCCCAGCTCGACCGCCTCGTCCTCCAGCCTGGCCAGGTCCCGCACCTTCTTCGGGTACCGGGCCTTCTCCACGTCCACCTTCATCGAGGCGAGCTTGCCGCCCGCGCCGAGGACCTCGTCGGCGTTGTCCAGGAAGTCCGGCTTGGGGATACGCCGCCCGCGCTCGACCGACGAGACCAGGTCCTCGCCGTACCCGATCGCGGCGCCCAACTCCGGCTGGGTCATCCCGGCGGCCTCGCGCCACATCTTGACCTGCCGCCCGACCGTCCTGAGCACGGCCTCGGACTCCTCGTCCTCCATGTCTTCCCCTCCTGGTCGGTCACCCTCGGTGTCGAGTTCGTCACCGGACAGAGTAGGGATGGGCGGCCACGCTGGGTGACGTGATCCGGAAACCGGCCACCGATCGCGTCCGGCCGGGTCCCGCGTCCCCGCGATCCGGTCGGACGCGAGGCCGTGCCCGGCCCCAACTGGCCCTTCTCACCCACCGGATCGTGGCCGGACGCGACCCGGCCGGACGCGACGCCAAAGACCAAAGAACCGGGGAAAGAACCGAACCCGCCCCTGCCGCCCCCGTCGCTCACCCTCCGGAGTGAACATCACCAACTCGGCTGGCGCGGAGGGGCGTTCATGGTGCAGCGTCTGCCGCAACAACACCAGACATGATTCGGCCCCCGCCGGGACTGCCATCCCACTGCGAGGGCCTCATCACCGAGGAAGTGGACCCTTCCCGATGACTGACGAGAACCCTAGCGCGCACGCGCGCCCCGCGTCCGGCCGTCGCGCCGGTGGCGTCGAGCACGAGAACCACCCGCACCACGACAGCTTCACCGTGGTCGGCAACCACCTCCTCCAGCACCCCGAGCTGTCCCTGACGGCGATCGGCCTGGCCGTCCACATCCAGTCGCTGCCCGCCGGGGCGCCGGTCGGGATCAAGACGCTGGCGGGGAAGTTCCCCGAGGGCGAGATCCGGATCGCCGCCGCCCTGCGGGAGTTGGAGGAGCACGGCTACCTCGCACGCACCAAGGAGCGTCTTCAATCGGGCCGAGTCGTGACCCGGACGGTCTCCCGCAACAAGCCCCGCGCGAGCCTGGCGGCGGCCTTGCCGCCCGCGAGTGAGGCTCCCGAAGCGCGCCCCGCCCCGGCCCCCGCAGCCGACCGCACCCCCGCGTCCGACCTGCTCACTCGCCTGCGCCTGCACGACTCCCGCCTGCTGCTCACCGAGCGGGACGTCCGCCGTCTCGCGCCCTACGTCACCGTGTGGCTGGAGCGCGGCGTCCCCGTGAGCGCCGTGGAGCGGACCCTGACGGCCGGCCTGCCCCAGGACCCGATCCGCCACCCGGCGGCCTTCCTGGAACGCCGCCTCACCGCCGACCTCCCCCCGGCCCTCCCAGCGCCTCGCCCCTTGGCCCCCGACCCACGCCTCCCGGACCCCCTCCAGACCTGCGACGGCTGCGAACGCGCCTTCCGCGCCCAGCGACCGGGACGCTGCCGCGACTGCCGCGAGGGTGGCGCCCGGGGGTACGCGGCCGCGTAGAAACCGGCTCGACCGGGGTGCCCCAGGAGGGAATCATGGTCGAGTGACGTCGGCCGAGGCAGCAGCGCTCGTCCTCCAGGACCATGCCGCCCTGTGGCGGATGGGCGAGGTGGGTGCCGCCGATGTCGTCTCCAGTGCCTGTGATGCGCTCGTCGCAGGTCTCGACAGCCCCGCCCTGCGCATACTGGCCGCCTGCACACGCGCGGAGGCGGACTACGACGTCCACGATCTCCTTCCTCCCGCACTCGAGGAACTGGGTCTCGTCCTCCACCCGGCGGGCAGCCGTGCCGCGCGGGAAGCCGGTGTGCGAGCACTCGCCGCCCGCACGCTGGCCGGCCGGCTGACGCCGCGCGAACTGGCCTTCCGGATCCACCAGCGCTTCGGACACGACCTTCCGTCGACCGAACGTCTCGCCGAGCTGGACGACGAGTACGACTTCCTCGAATACGGCGAGGGGACACCGGCGCAGGTCGACGCCGACGTTCTGGCCGAAGCCCTGCGGATCACCGCGGCCGTGCGCCCCCTGGCATGACGTGAACGTTTCCACACCGTTCCGCCCCTGAAGCGACCGTCCACCTTCGAATAAAGTGCTGGGCGTCGTACGTACGGACCATGTCGATGCCGAGGGGAGGTCCGGGTGGGCGCGACAGCCGGTGCCGTCTGGGGGCGTGCCGAGCAGCAGGACTTCCGCAGCCGGGTGCGCGGGACACTGCTCGGCGTGGCCGTCGGGGACGCGTTCGGCGCGCCCGTCGACGGGCTGGACCTCGACGGGATCCGGGAGGAGCACGGTGCCGAAGGGCTGACCGACCTGGCCCCGGCGTACGGCAGGCGCGGTGCGGTCACCCACCTCACGCAGCTGAGTCTGTTCTCCGTGGACGGGCTGATACGGGCCCAGGTACGGCGGGACACCGGCGCCTGGCACCCGCCGACCGACCTGCACCGGGCCTACCGGCGCTGGGCCGCCACCCAGCGCGACTGGGGGCCCGACCTGCGGCGCAAGGACGACGGCTGGCTGGCCCACGAAGAGTGGCTGTACGTCCGCCGGGACGCCCCCAAGGCGCTGCTGCTCGGGCTCGGCGACGAGACCATGGGCACGCCGGAGGCGCCCAAGAACCCTGGCGAGCGCGGGCCCGAGGCGGCGGCGCGGTCGGCGCCCTTCGGTCTGCTGGTCGGCTGGGAGCCGCAGCTGGTCGCGCAGCTCGCCGTGGAGTGCGCGGCGCAGACCCACGGCCACCCCACCGGGTATCTCGCGGCGGGCGCGTACGCCGTGATCGTGCACGGGCTGGCCCGCGGGGAGAGCCTGGACGCGGCGGTGCAGCGCGCCCTCGCCCTGCTCGTCGCCCGGCCGGGGCACCCACCCGTGACCGAGGCGCTCCAGCACGCGCTGGGCGCGGTACGGCAGGGGCTGCCGACCCCGGCGCGGGTCACCGAGCTGATCGGCGAGGGCACGGCGGAGGGTCTGGTCGCCGCCGCGGTCTACTGCGCCCTCGTAGGCGAGGACGTACGGCACGGACTGCGGCTCGCCGTGAACCACGACGGCCCCTCCGCCGCGACCGGCGCACTGACCGGCGGCCTGCTGGGAGCACTGCACGGCGAGACGGCCCTGCCGCCGGCCTGGCTGGCCGAGCTGGAGGGCCGGGCGACCCTCCTCGAACTGGCCGACGACTTCGCCATGGAGATGACCCAGGGCCCGGCCCTGCACGGCCCGGCGGGCTCGTCCCCGGGCTGGCTGGCCCGCTACCCGCGCGCCTAGAACGCGGGAGGCTCCGCGCGGAAGTCCTGCGCGGAGCCCCTGGTCGGCCGGTTCGGGCGTCAGCCGCCGACGTACCAGCTGAAACCGCCGCTCGACGCGGCCACGATCATCAGTACGACGAAGAGCAGCACGTCGACGATGCCGAGTGCGATGGCGGCCTTCGCCATCCCGGCGCCGCCCTTCGCCCCGGCCTGCCGCAGGCCGACGGCACCGAAGACGATGGCCAGCGGGCCGAGCACGATGTTCAGGATGAAGATGCCGACGACGCCGCACGCGAGACCGGCTACGGCGAGGCCGTTGGTACGCGAGCCTGCGGCGGACGCACTGTTGCTGAAGTTTGTCATCGCTCTCTCCCCACCTCGGGTCCGGCTTCCGTGTGCTCCCGTATGCCCCGCCTTCCGACGAACAGACGGCATGCGCGCAAACACTTTCGGTCGCGGCCGGGTGAGTCGCCCTCGACGCCCATCGCGATCGTCGTCCCCAGGGCACACCGCCCCCCACCCCGCTAGCGTGGCCGCATGGGTATCAGCATTCACACCACCGTCCTCCCGCACGACGACCCGGACGCGTCGCTGGTGTTCTACCGCGACGTCCTCGGGTTCGAGGTCCGGCAGGACGTCGGTCAGGGCGCGATGCGCTGGATCACCGTCGGGCCCGCCGGCCAGCCGGACATCTCGCTGCTGCTGGCGCCGCCCGCCGCCGACCCCGGGATCACCGAGGCCGAGCGCCGGACCGTCGCCGAGATGATGGCCAAGGGCACCTACGGGTGGCTGCTGCTCGCCACCAAGGACCTCGACGGGACCTTCGAGAAGCTGCGGGCCGGGAACGCCGAGATCGTCCAGGAGCCGACCGAGCAGCCGTACGGCATCCGCGACTGCGCCTTCCGCGACCCGGCCGGCAACCAGATCCGTATTCAGGAAGTGCGGTGAACCGGGTGCGCCCGGCCGGTGCCCGTCGGCACGGGCACCGGCCGGGGACGCACGCGCGGGGCTAGTCGCCCACCTTGCTGCCGGTCTTCGCGTCGCCCACCCCGGGCGCCGGCGTGGGGATGGCGGCCGTCGCGCCGGACATGTCACCGTCGTCGTCGGTGTTGACGCGCTCGATGATCGCCAGCCGCTCCGGAGTGTCCTCCGGCTTCAGGTAGCCGATCACGATGTACAGGACCAGGGAGACCGCCAGCGGGATGGAGACCTGGTACTCCAGTGGCACCCCACCGTCCACGTTCCAGCTGATCGGGTAGTTGACCAGCCAGAAGGCGAGCAGCCCGAGCCCCCAGCTGGTGAGCGCGGCGGTCGGTCCCGAGCGGCGGAAGGGCCGCAGCAGACCGAGCATCATCGGGATCGCGATCGGGCCCATCAGTCCGGCGACCCACTTGATGACGACCGTGATGATGTCCTTGAACGTCGGCGAGTCGACCTGTGTCGCCACCGCCATCGACAGCCCGAGGAAGACCACCGTCGTCAGCCGCGCCGCCAGCAGTCCCGCGCGCTGCCCCCACTCCCGCGCCCGCGACGACAGCACCGGGGCCACGTCACGGGTGAACACCGCCGCGATGGCGTTGGCGTCCGAGGAGCACATGGCCATGGTGTGCGAGAAGAAGCCGACGATGACCAGGCCGAGCAGTCCGTGCGGCAGCAACTGCTCGGTCATCAGCGCGTACGAGTCGGAACCGTCCGGCTTCTGCGACTCCACCAGCAGCGGCGACATCCACATCGGGAAGAACAGCACCAGCGGCCAGACCAGCCAGAGCACCGCCGACAGCCGCGCCGACCGGGTGGCCTCGTGGGCGTTGCGGGTGGCCATGTAGCGCTGGGCCTGGTTGAGCATGCCGCCGTTGTACTCGAAGAGCTTGATGAAGAGGAAGGCCAGCAGGAACACCGTTCCGTACGGGCCGACCAGCGGTTTTCCGTGGCCCTGGAGGGCGGGTTCGTCCCAGACGCCGAAGAAGCCGCCGTAGTCGCCGAGCTTCATCACCACGGCCACGAACATCGCCACGCCGGCCAGCAGCTGGATGATGAACTGGCCCAGCTCGGTCAGCGCGTCCGCCCACAGGCCGCCGATCGTGCAGTAGATGCCCGTGATGACGCCGGTGATCAGGATGCCCTGGTTGAGGCTGATGCCGGTGAAGACGGACAGCAGGGTCGCGATGGCCGCCCACTTCGCGGCCACGTCCACGATCTTCAGCAGCATGCCGGACCAGGCCAGCGCCTGCTGGGTGGGCAGGTTGTACCGGTTCTTCAGGTACTCCAGCGGCGAGGCCACGTGCAGCCGTGAGCGCAGCCGGTTGATGCGCGGCGCGAACAGCTTGGAGCCGATGGCGATGCCGAGCGCGATGGGGAACGACCACGTCACGAACGAGGTGACGCCGTAGGTGTAGGCGATGCCGGCGTAGCCGGTGAACATCACCGCGCTGTAGCCGGACATGTGGTGCGAGATGCCGGACAGCCACCAGGGCATCTTGCCCCCGGCCGTGAAGAAGTCGCTCACGTCGTCCACGCGTTTGTGCGACCACACGCCGATCGCCACCATGACGGCGAAGTAGCCGATGAGCACGGACCAGTCGAGACCGTTCATGTGCCCCCTTCCGGGGTCCGCCTTGTGAACTCCGCTCAGCTGGTTGGCACTTCGCACGAGCGGGGTAGGGGCGGGTAGGGGCGAGGCAGGGCGCGAAGTGCCCGCTCATCGTGGTTGCGTCGACGCGGGCACGACAAGGAAGGGGAGGGTCAAGAGGAAGTAAAAAGGTTCGCCTCACTGACCTTGGTTCATCTACGTGAACAGTCTCCGCTGTTCCCGAGGGGCTACCTCAGCTCCTCCGGGCACGGGGTGCCCCGCTGGAGTCCGTACGGCGCGGCCAGCCGGTACGTGCCCGCCTCGGGCGCCACCAGCAGGGTCCACTTGTCGCCCTCGGCGGTCTCCTCGGTCTCCGTCACGCAGCCGTTCACGTTGTCGTACGTCTTCGGCGTGCCGTCGGGGCTGTTCTTGGAGGCCTCCGTCTCCTGCGGCGGCTGGAGCTTGTTGCCCTCGTCGTCCACCAGACTCAGCCACGGCGAGTACGGCACCCGGACCAGGATCCGGCCCGGCTCCTTCACGTCGATCGTCCACTCGCCCTGCTCGGCGCGCTGGACCTCCGCGTTGGGCTCCGCCAGCGGGGTCGGGTCGGTCACCTGGAAGAGCTGCCAGTTGGCGTCGCCCCAGACCTGCTTCAGGAAGGGCAGTCCCCGCTGGACCAGCTCCCGCTCCCGCTCGCCGCCGTCCCCGTCCGGCTCGTCCTTCGGCAGCACCACGAAGTGCACCGCCCAGCGCTGTAGCCACTCGTGGTAGTTCGCCGAGTTGAGCGTGTCGTCGTAGAAGAGGGGGTTGCGCTCCATGTCGGCCTGCCGGTTCCAGCCGCGGGCCAGGTTCACGTACGGCGCCAGCGCCGAGGCCTCACGGTGGGAGCGGGCCGGGACGACCTCGACCCGGCCGCGCTCGGCGCCGACCTCCTGGAGTTCGTTGACCAGCGGCGCCAACTCCCGCGCCCACGAGGCGGCCGGGGTGGTGTGGATGATGTCGTCGGCCGACTTGAAGCCGATCCAGACCACGAAGCCGACGAGCGAGACCACCAGCGCGTACCACTTGCGCGACTTGGGCACCGTGAACGGCAGGGCCGCCACCAGCGCCACCCCGGCGAAGAGCATCGCCAGGCGGGTGATGTTGGAGCCGATCTGCGAGCTGATCACCCAGACCAGCAGCACGGACAGGCCGTAGACCGCCGAGGTGATCCGCACGGTGGTCCAGGTGCGCGGCACGAACGCGTAGACCAGGCCCGCGTACAGGACCGGCAGGGCCGCCGAACCGAAGGACATCGGCTGGGTGCCGGAGAAGGGGAACAGCCAGGCCGACAGCGCCACGACCGCCGCGGGGGCCAGCCCCAGCGACCAGGCGCCCGGCCTACGCTTCTGGAGGAACAGCGCGACCGCCACCAGGCCCACGAACAGACCCGAGACCGGCGACGCCATCGTGGACAGCGCGGCCAGCGGCGCCGCGCACAGCCCCTTGGCCCAGCGCTCGTAGCGCCAGCGGTGGGGCCAGCAGAAGACCGCGGCGACCGCGCCGAGACCGAACATCATGCCGAGGCCGAAGGTCACCCGGCCCGACGCGGCGTTGCCCAGCAGCCCGAACAGCCCCGCCAGCGAGGCCCACAGCGGATTGCGCACCACGCGGCTGCGGATCAGGATCATCGTCAGCAGGCCCGCCGACACCGTGCCCGCGATCATCATCGTGGTCCGCACGCCGAGCACCGACATCAGGTACGGCGAGACCACGCTGTACGACACCGGGTGCATGCCGCCGTACCAGGCGAGGTTGTACGCCGAGTCCGGGTGCCGGCCGACGAACTCCGACCACGCGTCCTGTGCCGCGAGGTCGCCGCCGCTGTTCGCGAAGGTGAAGAACCAGACGACGTGGAGGATGCCGGCCAGGACGGTCACGGACAGCACGGGGTGGCGCAGCATGCGCTCGCGTACGGCGTGGAACGCGGCGTTCATCGGGGACGGCGCCTGCGGGCGGTCCTTGTGGGGCCCTTCTGGGTCCGTGCGTTCGGGGTCACGGCCGTCGCCCTCCCCGCGCGGCGCGGGTACGCGTGGTCGAGGGCCGGCTCCCGGGCCCGAATCGGCGTCGTCGGCGCGTGTCGGCTCCGCAGTGGCCACCTGAAGGCACTCCCCGTGTCCCGTCTTCTGCTTTGGGCCGTGTCCCGTTCCGGCGACCGGCGACCTGCCCCGTTTCGTGACGCTAGCACGCACGCCCGCACCGTGGCTTCCTCACTTCCGGCGCCCCACGCGAACGCCCCCGCGGCCGGTCGGCCACGGGGGCGTTGGGCGTCTGTCCGGCCCGTGCGGGCCCGTGGACTCAGCTCACGCGGGTGAGCTTGTCCGTGAAGCCGGGCTCGGCGAGGTCGTCCCGGAGGGCGACCGGCACCTTCACCGCGCCGCTGCTGCCGCCGTCGCCGACGGCGAGGGTGCCGACCTTCGTCCCGGCCTTCGCCGTGTGCGGCACCTCGTCCGCCTTGAACGTCAGTTTCACGGTCAGCCCGGCCCAGCCGACCGCCTTGACGTCCTGCGTGGCGACGACCGGCGTGCGGCCGCCGAGGCCGTCGTCGACGTACCCGACGACGCTGCCCTTCTTCACGATCGTCGACGACTCCAGGGTGTCCTGCGCGGCCCGGATCAGCTTGTCGCTGGAGTCCAGCGCGGCACCGAGGATGGTGTTGTCCGCGCCGCCCGCCGGCTGCCGCACCACGGCACCGACGATGGTCCGGGTCTCGCCGTCGACGTCCTTCTTGGCCGCGAAGACGAGGTTGCCGAGCGCGGAGGTGGTGGTGCCGGTCTTGATGCCGACGACGTCGTTGTGGCCGACCAGGTGGTTCCAGTTGGAGTGGTTGACGCCCTTGTAGTCGTCGTAGGACATCATCGCCGCGACCTCGCGGAACGCGGGCTCCGTCATCGCCGCCTTGGCCAGCTTCACCTGGTCCACGGCGGTGCTCACGGTGGTGTTGTTCAGGCCCGACGGGTCGGTGTACGTGGTGTTGGCCATGCCGAGGTCCTCGGCGGTGGCGTTCATCTTCTCGACGAAGGCCTTCTCGGACCCCGCGTCCCAGCGGGCGAGCAGTCGCGCCACGTTGTTCGCGGACGCGATGAGGATGCTCTCGAGGGCCTCGCGCTGCGAGATCGAGTCGCCCGCGAACACGTTGACCGTCGACTCCTGGCCGGCCTGCGACTGGTCCTCGGCGGCCTGGTCGATCTTGATCTTCGGGCCCTCGGCGCCGCTCTTGAGCGGGTGCTCGCGCAGGATGACGTACGCGGTCATGACCTTGGCCACGCTCGCGATCGGCACGGGCTTCTGGTCGCCGGACGAGCCGAAGGTGCCGATGCCCTGCACGTCGAGCGCGGCCTGCCCGCTGGACGGCCACGGGATCTGCGGCTTGCCGCCCTCGAAGGTGAAGCTGTCCTCCGCCGTGAGGTCCAGGGTCGGCGCGGGCAGCGGGCGCATCGACTGCGCCACCGCGAAGACGATCAGCAGCAGGATGACCAGCGGCGTCCAGATCTTGACCCGGCGCACCGTGGTCCGCAGCGGGGTCTCCGGGGGCGGCGGGGTGTTGGTCAGCTCCGCCAGCAGGTCCAGCGGCGGCTTCGGCGGCAGCGGCTGCTGCGTCGTCCGCTCCGGACCGACCTGGGGTACGGCGGCGGTGGGGGCGTTGCGGGGGACCCGCGGCGGCTCGGCGGGCTGGGCGGGCTCGGCGGGTGCCTTCGGGGCGCCCGGCGGCTTGCGCGTCGCCGGGTCGTCGAGGTGGCGCAGTGCCACGAACTTGCTGGTCCGCTCGACGTCGCGCGGCTCGTCGGCCTTGTCTCCCTTGCCCGCCTCGTCTGCCCTATCTGCTTTGCCCGCCTTGTCGTCCTCGGTGTCTTCGACATCCTTGTCGGACTTCTTGCGGGCCGGGGCGACGTCGCCCAGCTTCAGCATCGTCGTGGGCTGGTCGACGGGCGGCTTGGCGGGCCGCGTCTGGAACACGGCGGTGGGCTGGTCGACCGGACGGGCGTCCTCCGCGGGGGCGTCAGAGGGCTTCTCGTCGGCCTCCGGAGCCTCCTCGGGGGCCTCGGCGTCCTTCCGGGCGCCCTCGGCGTCCTCGTCCGCCTCCGGGGCCTCCAGGCGTGCGTTGGCGGCGGCCCGCTCGTCCGCCGTCGCCACCCAGGCGGCGACGGCGTCCCGCAGGCGCCCGTCGCCGGGGGTGGCGTCGTCCCCGGCGTCTTCCTCTTTCTCGGACGCGGCAGACGTAGTAGACGTATCCGACTTCTCGGACTTCTCCGGCGTATCCGCTTCCTCGGAGTCGTCCGACGCGTCGGAGGCGTCGGACACTTCAGCCTTGTCGGCCGCGTCGCCCTTGTCGCTCTCGTCGTCCTGGGCGTCCTCGTCGGCGGCCTCCGCCTCCTCGGCGGGCGCCTCCTCGGCCGCCCCGGAGTCCTCGGCCTCCTCGGCCGGCGCCTCCTCGGCGGACCCGGTCTCCTCCGCCTCGTCCGGCGCCGTCTCCGTCTCCGTCTCGCGGACCGACAGCACTCGCGTCGCCGTGTCGACGCCCCCGCGCGGGCGCTCCGCGCCGTCGGACCCGGCGGACGCCGCGGACTTCGCGTCCTCCCGCGAGACCGCCAGCCGCGGATCACGCCGTTCGCTCGCCTCGGTCCTGGCTTCGGGAACCGGACCCGCGCTCCCCGACGTCGGTTCTTCCGACGACTCGCGCTGCTTCGACCTGTCGGGGGACTCGCCCGCCACCGATGCCTCCTCCATGCGCCGCACGTGCTGTGCGCGCTGCCGATCCCGTACCGAAACCATTTACCAGTGTCCTGTGTACGGGGGGAACCCACGCGGAAGACGAGAACGACATACCTACTGGTTCCACTACAAACAGGTCACGCACCCTCGACAGACCAATGTGAGAGGGGTCACCCTGTGTCTCATCCACGCGGGGAGGCATGGATGGGCAGGAGCCGCAGAACACTTCCGGAGGAGCTTCTGCTGCTGGCGTTGGACCCGACCACGGGTACCACCGCACAGCCGCAGTCGCTCGACCTGGGTCTGGCCGGAGCGCAGCTGGTCGAGCTGGCGCTGGCCGGACGGATAGCCCCAGACGGGGATCGTATCGCCGTGGTGGCACCACGGCCGACAGGAGATCCAACACTGGACTGCGCGTTGGAGTTGCTGCGAAGGCGTGGCGCTCCCGTACGGGCGGTCAACTGGATTGGCGGGCCCCGCCTGGGGCTGCGCCAGACCTACCTCTCGCATCTGGAGCGATGCGGCATGGTGCATGCCGTGGAGGGCCAGATGTGCGGGGTGCTGCCGACGACTCGCTACCAGGCGACCGACACGGCGATCAGCAGGGAGATCAAGGCCCGCCTCGACTCGGCGATCCGCACCGGCGTCCCGCCGGATCCGCGGACCGCGGCGCTCGCCGCGCTGGCCCACGCGGTCGGTCTCGGCAAGCACCTCTACCCGGGCAACGAAGGACGTTCGTCGCGGTCCCGCCTGCGGGACCTCATCAGGCACGACCCCATGGGCGGCCTGGTGGCGCACGCGGTGATGGACGTCCAGAACGGCGCGGGGGCGCAGCAACGCCGCGCTCCGGCCGCACCGGCCGGCCGTCAGGCCGCCGGACCGGGTGGCAGGCCCGCTCCGGAACCCGCTCGCGGTGTTCCGGCGCAACCACGCCACGGATCCATGGCGCGTGCGGTGGCCCACTGAGCCGCACCGCACCGCAGTGACGCACACGCAGTACCGCACCGCCGCACCGCCAGTCCCCAAGCCCGGTCACGGGAGCCGCAGGTCCGCGCGGGGCGGCGGGACCGACCGTCCGTCCGGCATGCCCGGACGGCGGCCCGGCCCGCCGCCCCGCGCGGCCATGTGTACGGGTGGCGTTCCGAACTGGCGTGTACGCGGCGCATATGGACCGTTTGCCAGCGGTAGAAACCACCTTGGTGGCAGTCTGCTCAGCAGCAGATACGCAAAGTGGCAAGTATGAGTCACGCAGCCGGAGGTGCACGTTCCGTGGCGTCGAGTGTCAATCCCACCGTCAGGCGGCGTCGGCTGGGCCAGGAGCTGCGCAGGCTCCGTGAGCTCAAGGGCATGACGGCCGAGGAGGTGGCGGAGCGGCTGCTGGTCTCGCAGTCGAAGATCAGCCGCCTGGAGAACGGCAGGCGCAGCATCAGCCAGCGCGACGTCCGCGACCTGTGCGGGGTCTACGAGGTCGAGGACCAGCGGATCGTCGACTCGCTGATGCAGATGGCCAAGGACTCGCGCCAGCAGGGCTGGTGGCACGCCTTCGGGGACATCCCGTACAGCGTCTACATCGGTCTGGAGACCGACGCGGAGTCGCTGCGGACCTACGAACCGCAGATCATCACCGGGCTGTTGCAGACCCGTGCGTACGCCGAGGCGCTCATCCAGGGCGCCCTGCCGGAGACTTCGGTCGCCGACATCGAGAAACGGGTGCAGGTCCGCATACGGCGCCAGGAGCGCATCGCCGCCCAGAACAACCCGCTGCGGCTGTGGGTGGTGCTCGACGAGGCCAGCCTGCGCCGCGTGGTGGGCGGCAAGCAGGTCATGCGGGAGCAGTTGGAGCACGTCGCCGAGATGTCGCAGCTGCCGCACATCACCGTGCAGGTGCTGCCGTTCGACGTCGGGGCGCACCCCGGCATCAACGGGCAGTACTCGATCCTGGAGTTCGCCGACGCGGCCGACTCCAGCGTGGTCTACATCGAGGGCGTGACCAGCGACCTGTACCTGGAGAAGGCGCTGGACGTGCAGAAGTACACGGTGATGTACGAGCACCTGCGGGCGCAGGCGCTCAACGTGGAGCAGTCGCGCCAGCGCATCGAGGATGTGGCGAAGGAGTACGCACGCTGAGAAGGGGGGCGGATGCTACACCTCTGACTGGCGGTACTGGAAGACTCACCTGGAATATGCCATCCGGTCGGGTGAATGGCTGCTCCGTACGGGAAGGTCAGCGAGTAGCGTCGATCACGCCAAAGATCACACGTCATTGGCGTAAACCGCACTCAGCAACTCGCCATCGGAGCAGACATGGCAATTCGTCAGGGCGCCCAGGAATCGTGGACCAAGTCCTCCTACTCCGGAGGGAACGGCGCGTGCGTCGAGGTCCGGTCACCCGTCGTGGCGGCGCTCGCCGTCCGTGACTCCAAGGTCCAGGAGGGCCCGGTCCTCGCCTTCCCCGCCGACGCGTGGACCGCGTTCGTGGGGTCGGTCAAGGAGTAACACCCCCGGGAACGACTCCACGCACCGCCCGGCAGTACCGACGGCGGAGCCCTCTCGACCAGTTCGCCGACCTTGCCGAGAGGGCTCTGTCTCACCTCATCTCACCTCACCTCACCGGGAAGGCGATGTCGCACACCGGGTCCTCCGGACCCGCCGCCTCCCAGTCGGCGAAGTACACCTCGCGGCAGGGTCCCGCCGCCGTCAGCCCCTGATCGGCGATCCACGCCTCCACCGCCTCGAACGCGGTCAGGATCTGCGGATGCGCGACCTGCGCCTTGGTGATCCGGGTGTAGGCAAGCCGCCCGGCCGGCTCCACCCGCACCCGCGTCTGCCAGACCCGCCCGCGTTCCTCGCACCAGGCCCGGGCCGCCGCCTCGTCGGCCACCGGGACGCACGACTCCGCCGGGCCGTCGCTCTCCATCGACACCTCGGCGTGGTAGACGACGTACGGCGCCGCCGTCACGCCTCCGCAACCGCGGGCCGCCTCCTCCAGCCGCCCCAGCGAGGCGCCGATCCACGCCGGCAGTTCCGCCGCCAGCGTGTGCCGGGTCTCGCTGATCACCACCTGCTCGGGCACGTCCACCGTCTCGACCTCGAACCTCGCGTACATCTCGGAGCTCCTCCCCGACAGTCGTCCACGGAGGTGCTCGGTGAGCGTGCGCTGCCCGGCCACCCGGGCCTCCACTTCCGCCCAGTAGGCGTCCAGCAGGGCGGCGGCCCGGGGCCCGTCCGCGCGGACCACCTCCGCGACCCGCGCGAGCGGCATGTCCAGCTGGCGCAGCAGCGCCACCAGCCGGGCGCGTTCCGCCTGGCCGGCGCGGTAGTAGCGGTAGCCGGTGGCCTCGTCCACCCGGGCGGGCACCAGCAGGCCCATCCGGTCGTACAGCCTGAGGGCCTTGGCCGACAGCCGGGCCCTCTCGGCGAACGCCCCGATGGTCAGCAGCCCGTCGTCCCGCGCGTCGTCCACGTCGTCATCCTCCGTCGCCGGACGGCTTCTCCGCCCGGCGACGACGACGCTCGGGCCTGACCCAGGGGGAAGGTCAACCGCCCCCGGGTCGTTCCGGTGCGGTCGATCAGTCCGCCAGCCGGGCCTCCACCGCCGCCACGACCTCGGCCGCCTCCGGCTCGGTCTGCGGCGCGAACCGGGCGGCCACCTTGCCGTCCCGTCCGATCAGGAACTTCTCGAAGTTCCAGCGGATGTCCCCGCTGTGCCCCTCGGCGTCGGCGAAGCCGGTCAGGCGGTCGTAGAGCGGGTGGCGGTCATCGCCGTTGACATCGACCTTCCCGGTCATCGGGAAGGTGACGCCGTACGTCGCCGAGCAGAACTCGGCGATCTCCTCCGAGCTGCCGGGCTCCTGGCCCATGAACTGGTTGCAGGGCACGCCCAGCACGGTGAAGCCCTGCTCCGCGTACCGCTCGTGCAGCCGCTCCAGGCCGGCGTACTGCGGAGTGAGCCCGCACTTGGAGGCCACGTTGACCACCAGTACGACCCGGCCCGCGTACTGGGAGAGGTCGGCGGACCCGCCCTGGAGGGCGTCGATCCCGACGTCGAGGGGGAGGCTTTCACTGCTGCGCGCGTTCTCTGAGGTCGTCATGCCCGGATGCTAGCTCCGCCCGGTGAAGGGACCCCCGCCCGCCTCCCCGGTCGCCGCCTCGACCAGCACCTCGCCGGCCGCCGTCCGTGAGTACAGCACCGACCGGCCCGCCCGGCGCCGCTCCACCAGGCCGGCGTCCAGCAGGACCCGCAGGTGCCGTCCGACCGAGCCGAGGGCCTGTCCGGTCACCCCCACCAGCTGGCTGGTGCTCATCGGGGAGCCCAGCAGGACCAGCACACCCGCGCGGGCCGGGCCGAGCAGCGCGCCGAGCGCCGCGGGGACGGTCCGCGCACCGTCGTCCGCGAGGGCACCCGTGCACGGGTAGACCACCGCGTACCGCTCCGGTTCCTCCCACGCCACCCAGCCCTGTCGCTGCGGGGTGATGGGCACGAGGGCCAGCTCGGCCCCGGACAGGTCGCGCGGCGGGTACGGGTTGAGGTTGATCTGGAGGCGGCTGTCGCCGAGCCAGCGGGTGCCGGGCCGCAGCGCGTCGAGCACCGCCGCCCAGCCGCCCCGGCTGACCCGCGCGGTCCGGGCGACGACATCCGCCTCCAGGACACGGCGGCGCCGCTCCCAGTCGGGCCGTACGGCCTCCGCCCAGACGTCCTCCAGCAGCGCGGCGGCGCGCTCGGGCAGGTCGTCCCGGTCCAGGGCGGCGGGCAGCACACCCCCGAGGGACACGGCCAGGTCGGCGCGGGCCGCGTCGGGGCGGGCCGCCCGGACGCGCGCGACGCCCTCCTCGAAGGTCTCGCCCTCCCGCGGGGCGGGCGTGAGGAAGTCGGCGATCCACTCCCGGCCGACGCCCGAACGGACCAGCAGCGCCGTCACGGGATCGTCCGCGAGCCGGCGCCGGTACGCGGGCAGCCGGGCGTCGAGCCAGGCCCGTTCGCCCGGGTGCGCGGCCACCCCGGCGTGCAGCAGCTTCAGGCACGCGAAGGTCTCCGCCAGGGGCGAGACGACGAAACGGCTGCGCGCGAGGGTGTCGGCGTTGATCTGCCACCAGCCCATACGGCCCCTCCCACCGACTGTTCCCGCCGTCGACCTTTCGCACGGGCGCGAAAGAATAACGTCCGGTCCCCGCGCCGGCCCAGACTCCCCGCATGCCGGACACCCGCCGCACGAGCTACGCGGACCTCTTCCGCACCCCGGAATTCAGCCCCCTCTTCCTCTCCTCCTCGGCCAACATCGCCGCCCAGACGGTGAGCGGACTGGCGCTCGGCACCCTGGTGTACCGCGCGACGGGGTCGCCGCTGCTGTCCGCGGTGAGCATGTTCGGCCCGGCACTGGCCCAGGTGCTGGGCGCCACCCTCTTCCTCTCCGGCGCCGACCGGCTCGCCCCGCGCACCACCCTGGCGGCGCTCTCCCTGGCCTTCGCCGCCGCCACCGCCGCCCTCGCGCTGCCCGGCCTGCCCATCTGGGCGATGCTCGCCATCGTCCTCGCCGAGGGACTGATCGCCTCCCTCGGCGGCGGCGTCCGCTGGGGACTGCTGACCGAG
Source organism: Streptomyces sp. NPDC107500 (assembly GCF_055582785.1). NCBI lineage: Bacteria > Bacillati > Actinomycetota > Actinomycetes > Kitasatosporales > Streptomycetaceae > Streptomyces > Streptomyces sp. NPDC107500. Next base: position 250,617 of record NZ_JBVJPF010000008.1, on the reverse strand, counting down.
ATCCTCTCCAAGGAGCGCTACCTGACGGGGCGTTCGCTCTTCAACATGATGAGCGGCGTCATGCAGATCGCCGGATACGCGGCCGGTGGCGTCCTGGTCACCCTGCTGTCACCGCGCCTGTGCCTGCTGCTCGCGGCCGGTCTCTACGCCACCGCCGCGGCCCTCGCGCTGCGGCTGACCCGCCGTCCGCCGCGCGCCACCGGCCGCCCCTCGGTGCGCGCCACCTGGCGCGCCAACGCCCTGCTCTGGTCCGCCCGTCCGCGCCGCCACGTGCTGCTGGCCCTGTGGATCCCCAACGGCCTCGTCGTCGGCTGCGAGTCGCTGTACGTCTCCTACGACCCCCGCGCGGCCGGCACGCTGTTCGCCTGCGCCGCGCTGGGCATGCTCGCGGGGGACGTGACGGTCGGCCGGCTGCTCCCGGCCCGGCTGCGTCCGCGGTTCGGCGTCCCGCTGCTGGTGCTGCTGGCCGCGCCGTACCTGGCGCTGTTCCTGCGCCCGCCGCTGCCGCTGACGGCCGTACTGGTCGCGCTGGCCTCCGTGGGCTTCGGCGCGAGCCTGGTGCAGCAGGAGCGCCTGGTCTCCCTGACCCCCGACGAACTCTCCGGGCACGTCCTCGGACTGCACTCCGCCGGGATGCTCACCCTGCAGGGCGTCTCCGCGACGCTGGCCGGCACGGTCGCCCAGTTCACCTCCCCGGCGACGGCGATGACCGTGATGGCGGCGGGCTCGCTCACGGTGACCCTCGCGCTGACGCTGGCGAGCCGGCGCGGCGCGGCCGACGGAGGGCTGCTGCCGAGGCGGGTGGCGGGGGCGACGGCCTGACGCCCGTGGCCGCCGGCCGCCGCGCCGGTCGCGGTGGGCTCAGACCGCGTCGAGGTCCCGGTCCCTGGTCTCGGGCAGGGCCAGGACACACGCCAGGGAGAGCAGGGCCATGCCGCTCATGAACCAGCCGCCCACCGTCGCGCTGTAGCTCTCGGCGAGCGCCGTCACGATCAGCGGGGCGGCGGCGCCGCCGAGGACTCCGCCGAGGTTGTAGGAGAACCCGGCGCCGGAGTAGCGCATCCGCGTCCCGAAGAGCTCCGGCATGTAGGCGCCGGCCGGGCCGTAGATGATGCCCATGCACAGCAGGGCACCGCTGAGGGCGACGGCGATGAGGAAGTAGTTCTCCGTGTCGAGCAGCGGGAAGAGGACGGCGCCCCACACCACGCCGAACGCGGCCCCGCCGATGATGAGCCTGCGGCGGCCCACCCGGTCCGACCAGCGGGCCACCGCGTAGGTGGAGACGCCGAGGACGACCACCGCGACCAGGGTCAGCATCAGCATGTCGTTCTTCGGGATCCCGAGGTCGTCCGTCGTGTACGTCATGCAGTAGGTCGCCGCCGTGTAGAACATGACGTACACGACCGTGATCATGCCCGCGCCGAGCAGCATCTCCTTCGGATGCACGCGGAACGCCTCCAGCAGCGGAGCCTTCGCCGTCTCGCGCTGCTCGGTGACCTTCGCGAAGGCGGGGGTCTCGGCGATCCGCAGCCGGATCACCAGGCCGACGGCGACGAGCACGAAGGACAGCAGGAAGGGGATGCGCCAGCCCCAGCCGTCGAACGCTTCGTCACTGAGCACCGAGGACATCAGCAGGAAGGTGACGGTGGCGGCGAAGTAGCCGACGGGGGAGCCCATCTGCGGTGCGGCGGCGTACAGGCCCCGCTTCCCGCGCGGGGCGTGCTCGACGGCCAGCAGCGCCGCGCCGCCCCACTCGCCGCCCAGACCGAGGCCCTGGATCAGGCGGAGCACCACCAGCAGGATCGGCGCCGCCACACCGAGGGTGTCGTAACCGGGCAGGAGACCGATCAGGCCGGTCGACAGGCCCATCATCAGCAGCGAGACGACGAGGACGGCCTTGCGTCCGACGCGGTCGCCGTAGTGGCCGAAGACCGCGGCGCCCAGCGGGCGGGCGGCGAAGCCGATCGCGAACGTCGACAGGGTGGCCAACGTGCCCGCGGTCTCCGACAGTTCGGGGAAGAAGGCGTCGTTGAGGACGAGGGCGGCGGCGGTGCCGTAGATGTAGTAGTCGTAGAACTCGATGGCCGTGCCGATGAAGCTGGCGGTGGCGACCCTGCGCATGTCCGTCGAAGCGGGAGAGTTCGGAGCCGTGGTGGCGCCGGGGACGGTGGTGGCCGGTTCGGGGATACCGGACTCGGGGACGTCGGGGGATGCGGAGGAAGGCATCAGGAGACCTCCGGAGCGGTGAGGGAAAGGGACGCCGTCGCGGAACCCGCGAACAGGGTGTGAACGTAAGCCGACGTCCGAGGCCCGGTTCTTGTCCGCGCGGACAGCACTCGACCCGCCGCGCTGTCCGGCCGGACAGGGCCCGCCGTCAGGGCGCCGGGAAGGCCGTACGCCCGCGCTCCCGCTCGTCGAGGTCCAGGCGCAACTGGAGCGCGGCGGCCAGCCGGTGCTCCGGATCGTCCAGGTCGATCCCGGTCAGCGCCACGGCCCTGCGGACGCGGTAACGGAGCGTGTTGGGGTGGACGTTGAGGCGCTGGGCCACCGCGCCGACGTCGCCGAAGGCGTCCAGGTAGAGCAGCAGCGACCGGGCCAGGTCGGTCCCCTGCTCGCGGTCGCGGACGACGAGCGCGGCCACCGGGGGGAATCGGATCTCCGGCGCCCCGTCGAGCAGGTCGAGGGTGTCGCGCACCAGCAGCGCGGGGGTGAGCCGGGTGTGGGTGGCGACCGGCACGTCGGGCGTGCGGGCCAGCAGCGCCAGTGCCCGGTGGCCGCGCCGCTTGACGGCCGGGATGTCGGCCAGGCGCTCCGCCCGGCCGGCGAGGACCGGCTGCGCGCCGGTCCCGGTCAGCCGGCGCAACGTGGCCACCAGGTCGCCGGTCCAGCGCAGCAGCGTCGCCTCGGCGTCGGCGTGCGATCCGGCCGACGGGGCGGCCGGAGACGGCAGGACGGCGTAGATCTGGCCGCAGGCCTGGACGACCAGGGCGTTCTCGCGGTGCGCGGCGGCGTGCACGGACACGATCCCCGCCGCCTCGGCGCGCTGCGCCTGAGAGCCGCCCGCCCCGCTCTCGTCGACGGGCCCCCGCAGGTCCACGGCCAGGACGTCCGCGCCCGCCGACGGGTCGATGCCCAAGTGGGCCGCGAGCGCCGCAGCGTCGAAACGCCCGGTGAGCAAGCCGTGGCTGAGTTCCTCGCGGGAGACCAACCGGGCCCGCGCGTCGCCCTGGAAGTAGTGGTCCACGAGGTGGGGGGCGGCGAGCCGGGCCGCGCCCCGCAGCATCTGGGGCGCCCGCTCGGCCAGTGGACGGGCACCCTCCTGGACCCATATCGAGCCCAGCGGACGCCGTCCCGAGCTGACGCCGGTCACCAGCCGTCCGCGCGCCCCCAACTCCGGCTGCTCGGCCACCGTGACGACCTCGTCGCCCTCCCGCAGCCGCCGGTGCACGCCGAGCCGCCGCAGCAGGGCCAGGTACGGCTCCGGGCAGCTGCGGCCCAGTACGGACAGCCGCCGCAGCTCGTCGGCCTCGTCGCCGGGACCCGCGTAGGCCACCACGCGGTGCGCCGCGTCCTCGATGCTGACCAGGCCGCCGGTGAGCGTCGCCACGGTCTGGGCCAGCGAGAACAGGTCACCGCTGCGGTCCGGGCCGATGCCGAAGTTCCCCTGCCCGTCGGAGAGCACCGCGCGCGCCTGTGCCGCGACCCGGTCCCAGCGCACCCCGGGCGGCACGCCGAGGACGGCGACCCGGGCGCTGTCGGCGGCCGCCCGTACGCCGGCGGGGAAGCCGCCGCCCCCTCGCTCCCGCGACTCCGCAGCGGGCAGCCGTACGGCGACGGCCGCGGCGCCCGCGGCACCGGCCGCCGACACCATCGCGGCCACCTCGGGGCCGCGGGCGCCGACCGCCAGGACGAGGGCGCCGCGGAGGCCGTCGCCGGGTACGGCGTCGAGCGGCTCGTCCGGCTCGGCGATGACGACGTCGTGCACCTCGCCGCCGGGTCCGCACCGGGCAGGGCCGGGCCCCAGCAGGTCGGCAAGGCGGCTGACCACGGTGTCGATGGGGGTTCCGCGTCGGTGGCGGGCGGCGTGGCCGGGCAGGGCGGCGTCGTTCACCGCAGCAGCGTAGACGCGCCAAGGGGCCTGGACCGGTGTTCCGCTCGGCCTCGATCGGGTCAAGGACCGTCGGGACACTCCCGCGTGGCGGGGCCTTCGCACACTCTGCGGGCCGGGGAGGGGCGCCCGAGGGCAGCCAGAGGCACGAAGGCTCCGGATGCGCCGCCGGGAGGCCCGGCGCAGACTGACCGGGTGAGCGGAACGCACACGGAGCGGGACCCGGACGCGCTCGGTGCCGGTCGCGCCGCCTCCCAGTCGCTGGCCCTGGCCGCGATGATGTTCGCGGTGGCGATGACCTTCATCGACCAGACCATCGTGTCGATCGCGGCCCCCGACATCGTCTCCGAACTCGGCCTCTCCTCCACCGGCATGCAGTGGGTGATCAACGCCTATCTGCTCTCGCTGGCCGCCTTCTTCGCCCTCGGCGGCCGCCTGGCCGACCTGTGGGGGCCGCGCCGGGTCGTCGTGGCGGGCACCCTGATCTTCGTCATCTCGTCGGTGCTGTGCGGCTGCGTGCCCTCCGGGGACTACGCGCTGACCTGGCTGGTCATCTTCCGGGCCATCCAGGGCCTGGGCGCGGCGCTGCTCTTCCCGGCCGCGCTCGCCGTGGTCGTCGCCGTGTTCCCGGTCGCCCGCCGGGGACGTGCGCTGGCCCTGTTCTTCGGCGTCACCGGCGCCCTCACCGCCATCGGACCGCTGCTCGGCGGCTGGCTGACGGCCTGGACCTGGCGGGCGATCTTCTGGGTCAACGTCCCCGTCGCGATCATCGCGCTGATCCTGACGGTGCTGGCCCGCATCCCCGACCGCCGCCGCGCGGAGACCCTGGACGTGAAGGGCGCCCTGCTGATCGTCGCCGGCATGGGCCTCAGCGTGCTCGGCTTCCAGCAGGCGGCGGCGTGGGGCTGGGACTCCGTGGCGACCTGGGCCTGCATCGTGGGCGGCCTGGCGATCCTGTACGTCTTCTGCCGCTACGAACTGCGCGCCCCCGGCCGCCCCTTGGTCAACCTCGCCGTCTTCCGCGACCGCGCCTTCACCGTGGACGCGCTGGTGCTGTTCTTCGCGATGCTGGCGTTCGTCCCGGTGTTCTTCTTCGCCTCGGTCTACGCCCAGGTCTCGCTGAGCGCCTCGCCCAACCAGGCCGCGCTGTACCTGCTGTACTTCTTCGCCGGGTTCGCCATCGCCTCCCAGTGGGGCGGCCGCATCCTCGACAAGCGGGGGGCGCGTCCGGCACTGCGGATCGGGTGCGCGCTCGGCGCCGTCGGCTTCGCGCTGTGGGCGGGGAAACTGACGGACCTGTCGATGCACGACCAGTGGCCCTACGTCGCCCTGGCCGGCGCGGGCATCGGCTTCATCCTCGCCCCAGCGTCGACGGACGCCGTCAACCGCGCGATCGACGCCTCGTACGGCGAGGTCACCGGCATCACCCAGACCGTCCGCAACTACGCGGCCAGCGTCGGGCTGGCCGTCTTCGGCACCATGCTGACGCACACCATGACCGACAACGTCGAACAGACCCTGCGCGAGCGGGGCGTGGCGCCGGACACCGAGCGCTCCGTGGCCCGGCAGGTCACGGAGACGGTCACGGGCAACGCGGACGCCCGCGTGCCCACCGGCGACGGTCCGGCCGCCACCGCCATGCGGGACGCCATGTCCGCCGTACGCCTCGACTTCGCCGAGGCCAACCAGTGGGTCTTCTACGGCATGGCCGTCGTCCTCGCCGTCGGGTACTTCTGCGCCCTGCGGCATCCCGGCGGACGGGCGCCCGACGTCAGTCCGGCCGAGGACGCGGGCCGTCCGTCCCGGACCTCTCCCCGGGAGGGCGACGGGCGTTGAGGCGGGCCGCCTGCCGGGTGAGGTGGTCGCGTTCGGCGAGGTTGGACGCCTTGCGCGCCGCCTCGGCGTACAGCCGCGCCGCCTTCGCCGGGTCGCCGTCCCGCTCGTGCAGGTAGGCCGCCGCCGCGGTGTACCGGGGCAGCGCGGAGTCCACCGCCGCGAGCGCCGCCAGACCCGCCCGCGCGCCGTCGGCCTGACCGACGGCCACCGCGCGGTTGAGCCGGACCACGGGGCTGTCGGTCAGGCGGGCCAGCTCGTCGTACCACTCCACGATCTGCACCCAGTCCGTCTCCTCGGCGGTGGGCGCGTCGGCGTGCAGGGCGGCGACGGCCGCCTGGGCCTGGAACTCGCCCAGCCGGTCGCGGGCCAGCGCTCCCTGGAGGATCGCCACGCCCTCGGCGATCGACGCGGTGTCCCACCGGCCGCGGTCCTGCTCGGCGAGCGGCACCAGGCTGCCGTCGGGCGCGGTCCGCGCGGCGCGGCGCGCGTGGTGGAGCAGCATCAGCGCGAGCAGCCCCGCCACCTCGGGGTGGTCGACGGCGGCCGCGAGCTGCCGGGTGAGCCGGATGGCCTCGGCGGCCAGGTCGACGTCGCCCGAGTAGCCCTCGTTGAACACCAGGTAGAGCACCCGCAGCACGGTGGCCACGTCGCCGGGCCGGTCGAACCGCACGCCGGAGACGGTGCGTTTGGCGCGGCTGATGCGCTGCGCCATGGTCGCCTCCGGCACCAGGTAGGCGCGGGCGATCTGACGGGTGGTGAGCCCGCCGACGGCGCGCAGGGTGAGCGCGACCGCCGACGACGGCGTCAACGAGGGGTGGGCGCACAGGAAGTAGAGCTGGAGGGTGTCGTCCACCGAGGAGGCGGGGCCGGGCGCCGGCTCCTCTTCCACCCGGTCCTCGCGCCTGCGGCGGGCCGTGTCCGACCGGGTCGCGTCGAGGAACCGCCGCCAGGCCACGGCGACCAGCCAGCCCTTCGGGTCCCGCGGCGGGTCGTCCGGCCAGACCCGGACCGCCTCCGTCAGGGCGTCCTGGACCGCGTCCTCGGCCGCCGCGAAGTCCGCTCCGCGGCGGACGAGGATGCCGAGCACGCTCGGCGTGAGGCTCCTCAGCAGGACCTCGTCCATCTCTTGGGTCACTCCGTGACGGTGGGCGGCTCGACCAGGAACGGGCGCAGCTCCAGCCACTCGTGGATCGGCTTCCCGCCCGCGCCGGGGGCGGCCGACAGCTCACCGGCCAGCTCGACCGCGCGCTCGTAGGTGTCGACGTCGATGATCATCCAGCCGGCGATGAGGTCCTTGGTCTCGGCGAACGGGCCGTCTGTCACCGGAGGGCGCCCCTCACCGTCGTACCGGACGAAGGTGCCCTCGGGGGCGAGCGCCTGACCGTCGACGAACTCGCCGGTCTTCTCCAGGCGGTCCGCGAAGTCCCGCATGTACTGCACGTGCGCCGAGATCTCCTCGGGCGTCCACTGGTCCATCGGCACGTCGTTCACGGCAGCCGGGGCGCCTCGGTAGTGCTTGAGCAGCAGGTACTTGGCCATGGTGCGTCTCCTCGGTGCTGGTGCGGTCCATTGTGGCCGCGTTCACCCCGGGGACGGAGCGGGACCCGTGTTCTCGACATCGCCGTACGGAATTCCTCCGAGAATTTTTCGCGGCTCCGGCCGGCGCTCCGACCTGCGGCTTCGCACCGGTGGCGCCGCCTGGTGTCGCGTGGTGCCAGGCGGCGCCACATTCTCTCTTGCTTGTGGCGCCATAGTGGTGCCATGATGACGTCATCGACTTCAGCGGTACGTCGGAACCCGCCGCGCTTCTCGTCCCCAGCCACTCCAGCCTTCGAACGGGAGGGCCCCGTGCCTTCGACTGTCATGCCCACATCCGGCCAGGGTGCCGGCCCCGCGCCCGCCGCGATCTCCGCCGTCGGCCTGCGCAAGTCCTTCGGTGACAAGGTCGTCCTGGACGGCGTCGACCTGCGCATCCCGGCCGGGTCGGTGTTCGCGCTGCTCGGGCCGAACGGGGCGGGAAAGACCACCGCCGTCAAGATCCTTTCCACTCTGATCACCGCCGACGGCGGCCAGGCCCAGGTCGGCGGTCACGACCTCGGCACCGACCCGCAGGCCGTGCGTGCCGCGATCGGCGTGACCGGTCAGTTCTCCGCGGTGGACGGGCTGATCACCGGCGAGGAGAACATGCTCCTCATGGCCGACCTGAACCACCTGTCCAAGGCCGAGGGGCGGCGGGTCGCCGCCGAACTGCTGGAGCGCTTCGACCTGGTGGAGGCCGCGAAGACGCCCGCCTCCACCTACTCCGGCGGCATGAAGCGCCGCCTGGACATCGCCATGACCCTGGTGGGCAGCCCGCGGATCATCTTCCTCGACGAGCCCACCACCGGCCTCGACCCGCGCTCCCGCCACAACATGTGGAAGATCATCCGGGAACTCGTCACCGGCGGCACCACCGTCTTCCTCACCACCCAGTACCTGGAGGAGGCCGACGAACTCGCCGACCGCATCGCCGTCCTCAACAACGGCCGCATCGCCGCCGAGGGCAGCGCCGACGAACTCAAACGCCTCATCCCCGGCGGCCACGTCCGCCTCCGCTTCACCGACCCCACCGCCTACCGCGCCGCCACCACCGCCCTCGCCGACGCCGCCCGCGACGACGAGGCCCTCACCCTCCAGATCCCCAACGACGGCAGCCAGCGCGAACTGCGCACCGTCCTCGACCGGCTCGACACCGCCGGCATCGAGGCCGACGAACTGACCGTCCACACCCCCGACCTCGACGACGTCTTCTTCGCCCTCACCGGCTCCACCGCCGTCCCCACCCAGGCCGACCAGTCCAAGGAGACCGTCCGATGAGCACCCTCTCCCTCACCCTGCGCGACTCGACCACCATGCTCCGGCGGAACCTGCTGCACGCCCGCCGCTACCCCTCCCTCACTCTGAACCTGCTGCTCACCCCGGTCATGCTGCTCCTGCTCTTCGTCTACATCTTCGGCGACACGATGAGCGCGGGCATGGGCGGCGGCGCGGACCGCGACGCCTACGTCGCCTTCCTCGTCCCCGGGCTGATCCTCATGACCATCGGCAGCACCACGGTCGGTACGGCCGTCTCCGTCTCCAACGACATGACCGATGGCATCATCGCCCGCTTCCGCACCATGGCCATCCACCGCGGCTCGGTCCTCGTCGGGCACGTCGTCGGCAGCGTGCTCCAGTCCATCCTCAGCGTCGTCTTCGTCGGCCTCGTCGCCCTCGCGATCGGCTTCCGCTCCACCGATGCCACGGCCCTGGAGTGGCTCGCCGCATTCGGACTGGTCGCGGCCTTCTCCGCCGCCCTCACCTGGATCGCCGTCGGCATGGGCCTGATCAGCCCCAACGCCGAGACCGCCAGCAACAACGCGCTGCCGCTGATCTTCCTGCCGCTCATCTCCAGCACCTTCGTGCCGATCGACGCGATGCCGGGCTGGTTCCAGCCGATCGCCGAGTACCAGCCCTTCACCCCGGCCATCGAGACCCTGCGCGGCCTGCTGCTGGGCACCGAGATCGGCCACAACGGCTGGCTGGCCCTCGGCTGGTGCGTGGCGCTCACCGTGCTCGGCTACTTCTGGTCGAAGTCGGTCTTCGACCGCGACCCGAGGTAGTGCCGGAGCGGCCTTCGCTCCACCGTCCCAGGGCGGCGCACCCCGACACCGTGTCGGGGTGCGCCGCCTTTCTGGTGCACGGCTGACGCCATAAAGGACTCGCAATGACGCCATACGTGTGCCATAGTGATGCCAACAAGGTGCACGGAATCTACAGGGGGGTCGGGCCATGGAAACGGAAACGGTGACGGTGACCGCTGACAGCGCGCCCGTCCGGCCGCGGGAGGCGCCCGGTACCCTCGCCGCCTTCGCCCGCTTCGTCCTGTGCGGCGGCGGGGTGGGACTGGCCTCCAGTGCCGCCGTGGCGGCCCTCGCCGCCTGGCTCCCCTGGGCCCTGGCCAACGCCGTGATCACCGTGGTCTCGACGCTCCTCGCCACCGAGCTGCACGCCCGCTTCACCTTCGGTGCCGGCGGCCGCGCGACCTGGCGCCAGCACACGCAGTCCGCCGGCTCGGCGGCGGCCGCGTACGCGGCGACCTGCGCGGCGATGCTCGCCCTGCACCAGCTGGCGGCGGCGCCCGGCGCGGTCCTGGAGCAGATCGTCTACCTGTCCGCCTCCGCACTCGCCGGCGTCGCGCGCTTCGCCGTACTGCGCCTCGTGGTCTTCGCGCGCGGCCGTACGCACTCCGCGGCGGCCGGCCCGGCCGAGCAGGCAGGGCGGACTCACTCCAGCCCCGACACCTCGAACACCGCCCGGGCCGTCGCGCGGTCGACGCGCTCCGTGAGCCGGTGCAGTGCCCTCCCGCCCCGGGTCAGCGACCCCGAGGCCACCGAGCGCCGGGCGTCCTCGGCCGGCCGGTACCACAGCTGCGGGTTGGCGACGAGCGTCGCGGGGTCCAGTTCCACCCGCCCGCCGAGGACGTCCCGCAGGACCAGGCGCTGCGAGACACCGTCCACGCAGCACACGGACACCAGGAAGTCGGTGCGCACCCGGTGCTCGCGCAGCAGCCCGCGGGAGGCCAGCCAGCCCGGGCCCGCGCTCACCCGGCACGGGCGGAGCACCGCGAACAGCAGGAGGGCGAGCGCGGCCCACAGCGCGGAGCGGGCCGGGGTGGCGATGCCCGCGGCCAGGTCGAGCAGTTCGAGCGCGACCAGCAGGGCCACGGCGCAGCGGACCGCGCCGCGCAGCTCCCCGGCCCAGCGTCCGTCGTGTGCCGTCCCGGCGGGCGGCCGCCGGCCTGCCGCCCCCCGCGCGTCGTCGCGGCGTCCCATGCCGCTGACGGTAGGCACCGGCGCCGCGACGACGGGCAGCTCCTGACGCCTCCCTGACGCAACCCCTGCTCTCCCCTGACGCGGGACAGCGCCGCACGGCGGCGGGGACCGCGCGGGCGATCCGGTGACGCAGACCACCGCGGCGTCAGGACAGCGTCAAAGCGGGCCCGTTGGGCGCGAAGAACGCGCAAGGAAACGGCTTCGGTGGCCGGAGAGGGACAGAACCTGGCCACCCGCGCATCGCTCACCCGCCTGCGCGGGTCCCGATCCGCGAAGGAGTGCCGGCCATGTCCGTTCCCACCATCGAACCGGGCGCGAAGAAGTCCGCCCCGGAGGAACCGCCCGACGCCGGTGAACGGCACCGGCTGACCGCCGTCACCGGGCTGGCCGCCCTGTCGCTGGACGCCATGGCGTCGGTGGCGTACGGCCCGGAGGCGATCGTGCTCGTCCTGGCCGCCGCCGGCGCCCACGGACTGGGCTTCACCCTCCCCGTCACCCTGGCCATCGCCGCCCTGCTCGCCGTGCTGGTCGCCTCCTACCGGCAGGTGATCGCCGCCTTCCCGGACGGCGGCGGCTCGTACGCCGTGGCCAAGGCCCATCTGGGGCGCCGTGCCAGCCTGGTGGCCGCCGGCTCGCTGGTGCTGGACTACGTGCTCAACGTGGCGGTCGCCGTGACGGCCGGTGTCGCCGCGCTCACCTCGGCGTTCCCGGCCCTCTACGGCGAGCGGCTGTGGCTGTGCCTGGCGGTGCTCGTCGTGATCACGGCCGTGAACCTGCGCGGCATCGTGGAGTCGGCGCGCGTCTTCATCGTGCCCACCGTCGTCTTCGTCGCCTCGATCCTCACGCTGATCGCCGTCGGCCTGTTCAGGTCGGCGCCGGTGAGCACCGCGGCGGCGGACGGGCACGCCTCCGTGCTCGCCGACAACGCCACCACGGTCGGCGCCCTACTGCTCCTCAAGGCGTTCGCGTCCGGATGCAGCGCGCTGACCGGCGTCGAGGCCATCGCCAACGCCGTGCCCTCGTTCCGCTCCCCCCGGGCCAGGCGCGCGCAGCACGCCGAGGTGGCCCTCGGCGCGGTGCTCGGCGTGATGCTCATCGGCCTGTCGGTGCTCATCTCCCGGTTCCACCTCCAGCCGGTCGAGGGCGTCACCGTCCTCGCCCAGCTCGCCGACGCCTCCCTCGGCCACAACGCCGCCTTCTACGTCATCCAGTTCGCGACGATGATCCTGCTGGCGCTCTCCGCGAACACGTCCTTCGGCGGGCTGCCGGTGCTGCTGAAGCTGCTCGCCCGGGACCACTACCTGCCGCACGTCTTCGCCCTGAAGGCCGACCGGCAGGTCCATCGCCACGGCGTCCTCGCGCTGGCCCTGGTCTCCGCCGCGCTGCTCGTGTTCTCCGGCGGCGACACCAACACCCTCGTGCCGCTCTTCGCCATCGGTGTCTTCGTCGGCTTCACCGTCGCCCAGGCCGGCATGGTCAGGCACTGGTACCTGGAGCGCGGCACCGGATGGCGGGGGAGGACCGTCCTCAACGGCCTCGGCGCCCTGCTCACCGGCGTGTCGGCCGTCGTCGTCACGGTGACCAAGTTCCACGACGGCGCCTGGCTGATCGTGATCGCCCTGCCGCTGCTGGTCCTCGCCTTCGAGGCCGTCCGGCGCGCGTACGCCCGGATCGGCGAGCGGCTGGGCGTCGGACGGCTCCCCGACCCGCCGCACCGCGACCGCTCCGTCGTCATCGTCCCCGTGTCGGGACTGTCCCGGCTGACCGGCGAGGCGCTGGGCGCCGCCGCCTCCCTCGGCGACGAGGTGCGCGCGGTGACCGTCTGCTACCCGGACGCCGAGGACCGCGCGCAGGCCCACGCCCTGGAGCGCGCCTGGGCCGAGTGGAATCCCGGCGTCGAGCTGATCTCCCTGCCCTCCGCCCACCGCTCCCTGGGACGCCCCATCGCCGCCTACGTCCGGGCCGCGACCGAGCCGGGCACCCGGGTCACCGTGCTCATCCCCGAGGTCGAGCCGGAGCGGCTGTGGCAGCGCCTGCTCCAGAACCAGCGGGGCGCGGTCGTCGCGCACGCCGTGCGGCGCGACACCGACGCGGTCATCTGCCGGCTGCGGTTCCGCCCGGCCTGAAGCCACCCGCACGGCGGTGCCGGAAACCGTCCGGGCCCGCACACCATCAGGGAAGCGTCAAAGCCGTTCACCTGGCCGTATGGAAGCCATCAACGGCGGCCGAATCCGGCCAATGAGGAGCTTTCCTCGACTTGTCAGTTCCCTGCCCGAACCTCTGAGGAGTTGCGATGGCCGACGTGGCCTTCGTCGTCACCACGATCGCGGTGTTCGCGCTCGTGGCTCTCGTCGCCAAGGGGGTGACGAAGCTGTGACCGCAGAGAACATCGTCGGCCTGATCGTGGCCGTCGCCCTCCTGGGTTACCTCGTCCTCGCCCTGATCTACCCGGAGAGGTTCTGAGCACCACATGAGCCCCGTCCTCGCCGGCGTCCTCCAGCTGCTCGCGCTCATCGCCGCGCTGGCGCTCGCCTACATACCCCTCGGCAACCACATGGCCCGGGTCTACTCCTCCGACAAGCACTGGCGCGTCGAGAAGTGGATCTACAAGGGCATCGGTGCCGACCCCGACCGGGAGATGCGCTGGCCCGCGTACCTGCGCGGCGTCCTCGCCTTCTCCCTCGCCGGCGTCCTCTTCCTCTACCTGCTCCAGCGGCTCCAGGGCGTCCTCCCCGGCTCCCTCGGCTTCGCGTCGATCGACCCGGACCAGGCCTTCAACACCGCCGCCTCCTTCGTGGCCAACACGAACTGGCAGTCGTACTACGGCGAACAGGCCATGGGCCACGTCGTGCAGACCGGCGGCCTCGCCGTGCAGAACTTCGTCTCCGCCGCCGTCGGCATGGCCGTCGCCGTCGCCCTGGTGCGCGGCTTCGCCCGGTCCCGCACCGGTGAGCTGGGCAACTTCTGGGCGGACCTGGTGCGCGGTGTCGTCCGCGTCCTGGTGCCGATCGCCGCGCTCGCCGCGGTGGTCCTGGTCGCCTGCGGGGCGATCCAGAACTTCTCCGGCATCCACGCGGTCGGCCAGTTCCTCGGCGACCCGCAGCAGTGGAACGGCGGCGCGGTCGCCTCCCAGGAGGCCATCAAGGAGCTGGGCACCAACGGCGGCGGCTACTTCAACGCCAACTCCGCCCACCCCTTCGAGAACCCGACGCCCTTCTCGAACCTCTTCGAGATCTTCCTGATCCTGCTCATCCCGTTCTCGCTGACCCGGACCTTCGGGCTGATGGTCGGCTCGGTCCGCCAGGGCTACGCGATCCTCGGCACGATGGCCGCCATCTGGGTCGGCTTCACCGCCCTGATGATGTGGACCGAGTTCGCCCACCACGGACCGGCGCTGGACATCGCGGGCGCGTCGATGGAGGGCAAGGAGCTGCGCTTCGGCGTGGGCGGCTCGTCGATCTTCGCGGTGGCGACCACCCTCACCTCCACGGGCGCGGTGGACTCCTTCCACTCCTCGTTCACCGGACTGGGCGGCGGCATCACCATGCTCGGCATGATGCTGGGCGAGATCGCGCCCGGCGGCACCGGCTCCGGCCTGTACGGCATGCTGATCATGGCGATCATCGCGGTGTTCATCGCCGGCCTGATGGTCGGCCGCACCCCGGAGTACCTGGGCAAGAAGATCGGCAGCCGCGAGATCAAGTTCGCCGCCTGCTACATCCTCATCACGCCCGCCCTGGTGCTGGTCTTCACCGCCGCCGCCATGGCCCTGCCCACCCCGGGCAACTCCATGACCAACAGCGGGGCGCACGGGTTCTCCGAGATCCTCTACGCCTACACGTCGGCCTCGAACAACAACGGCTCCGCCTTCGCCGGCCTGAACGCGGACACCCAGTGGTTCAACAGCACCCTGGGGCTCGCCATGCTGCTCGGCCGCTTCCTGCCGATGGTGTTCGTCCTGGCGCTCGCGGGCTCCCTCGCCCAGCAGAAGCCCGTACCCGCCTCCGCGGGCACCCTGCGCACCGAGAAGCCGCTCTTCGTCGGCCTGCTCGTCGGCGCCATCCTGATCATCACCGGTCTGACCTACTTCCCGGCGCTCGCACTGGGGCCGCTCGCCGAGGGGCTGGCGGCATGAACACCGACGCGCAGACGACCGGCTCCACCCAGAAGCCCGACACCCAGAAGCACGAGGACGCCATGTCCACACCCACCCCGACCAGGGCGCCGCACAGCGACGCGCCCACCGGGCACAAGCCGCAGGAAGGCCGCGTGGGCGCGGGCCTGTTCGACCCCGGGCAGCTGGTCAGGTCCCTGCCCGACGCGTTCCGCAAACTGGACCCGCGCGTCATGGTGAAGTCGCCGGTCATGTTCGTCGTCCTGGTGGGCTCCGTCCTGACCACGGCGTTCTCCTTCGCCGACCCCGGCGACTGGTTCGGCTGGACCATCAGCGCCTGGCTGTGGCTCACCGTGCTCTTCGCCAATCTCGCGGAGGCCGTCGCCGAGGGCCGCGGCAAGGCGCAGGCCGACACCCTGCGCAAGGCCAAGACCGACACCGTCGCCCGCCGCCTGGTGGACGGGCGCGAGGAGCAGGTGCCCGGCACCGAGCTGAAGATCGGCGACCTCGTGGTCTGCGAGGCCGGCGACGTCATCCCCGGTGACGGCGACGTCGCCGAGGGCGTCGCCTCCGTCGACGAGTCGGCGATCACCGGAGAGTCGGCCCCCGTCATCCGGGAGTCCGGCGGTGACCGGTCCGCGGTGACCGGCGGCACCAAGGTGCTCTCCGACCGGATCGTCGTCAGGATCACGACGAAGCCGGGCGAGACCTTCATCGACCGGATGATCAACCTGGTGGAGGGCGCGGCCCGGCAGAAGACGCCGAACGAGATCGCGCTGAACATCCTGCTGGCCTCGCTGACCATCGTCTTCCTGCTGGCCTGCGCCACCCTGCCGCCGCTCGCCAACTACGCGGGCACCGACCTGACGATGGTCGTGCTGGTGGCCCTCCTGGTCTGCCTCATCCCGACCACCATCGGCGCCCTGCTCTCCGCGATCGGCATCGCGGGCATGGACCGCCTCGTGCAGCGCAACGTCCTGGCCATGTCGGGCCGTGCCGTGGAGGCCGCCGGCGACGTCTCCACCCTGCTGCTGGACAAGACCGGCACCATCACGCTCGGCAACCGGCAGGCCGCCGAGTTCGTCCCGGTCGGCGACGCCACCGAGGCCCGGCTGGCGGACGCCGCCCAGCTCTCCTCGCTGGCCGACGAGACCCCCGAGGGCCGCTCCGTCGTCGTACTCGCCAAGGAGAAGTACGGGCTGCGCGAACGCGACCGGGGCGAACTGGTGGGCGCCGAGTGGATCGAGTTCACCGCCCAGACGCGGATGTCCGGTGTGGACGTCGGCGGCCGCAAGGTCCGCAAGGGCGCGGCCGGTTCGGTCACCGCCTGGGTCCGCGAACGCGGCGGCACGGTCGCCGAGGGCGCCGGCGAGGCCGCCGACCGCATCTCCGCGGCGGGCGGCACTCCGCTGCTGGTCGCCGTGGAGGACGGTGACGGCGCCCGCGTCCTCGGGGTGATCCACCTCAAGGACGTGGTCAAGCAGGGCATGCGGGAGCGGTTCGAGGAACTGCGGCGCATGGGCATCAAGACCGTCATGATCACCGGCGACAACCCGCTGACCGCCAAGGCGATCGCCGAAGAGGCGGGCGTCGACGACTTCCTCGCGGAGGCCACGCCCGAGGACAAGATGGCCCTGATCAAGCGGGAGCAGGCCGGCGGAAAGCTGGTCGCGATGACCGGCGACGGCACCAACGACGCGCCCGCGCTCGCGCAGGCCGACGTCGGCGTCGCGATGAACACGGGCACGTCGGCCGCCAAGGAGGCCGGCAACATGGTCGACCTCGACTCCAACCCGACCAAGCTCATCGAGATCGTCGAGATCGGCAAGCAACTCCTCATCACCCGTGGCGCCCTGACGACGTTCTCCATCGCCAACGACGTCGCCAAGTACTTCGCGATCATCCCGGCGCTGTTCGCGGCCGTCTATCCCGGCCTCGACAAGCTCAACATCATGCAGCTGTCCTCGCCGGACTCCGCGATCCTGTCCGCGGTGATCTTCAACGCGCTGGTCATCGTGGCCCTGGTGCCGCTCGCCCTCAAGGGCGTGCGCTACCGGCCGGTCAGCGCCGACCGGCTGCTCCGCCGTAACCTCGCCGTCTACGGCCTCGGCGGGCTGATCGCCCCCTTCATCGGCATCAAGGCCATCGACCTGCTCATCTCCCTCATCCCCGGGATCGGCTGACCGCCATGAACACCTCCGTCACCAACACCGCCCGGCTGCTCGGCGCGGGCCTGCGCGCCCTGCTCGTGCTGACCGTGGTCACCGGCATCGTCTACCCGCTGGTCATCACCGGCATCGCCCAGGGGCTCTTCGCCGGCAAGGCGAACGGCTCCGAGATCGAGTCGCACGGCAAGGTCGTCGGCTCGTCCCTGATCGGCCAGGCCTACAACCTGCCGCTGAAGGAGGGCCAGGAGACCCCGGAGCCCGACCTCAAGTGGTTCCAGGGCCGCCCGCAGAACGGCCTCGGCACCAACAGCGTCAACACCCAGTACCAGCTCATCCTGTCCGGGGCCACCAACCGCTCCGCCGACAACGCCGAGCTGATCCAGTGGGTCAAGGACGCCAAGGCCGCCGTCGTCAAGGACAACTCCGCGCCTGGCCACCCGGTCAACCCCGCGGACGTGCCCGCGGACGCCGTCACCTCCTCCGGCTCCGGCCTCGACCCGGCCATCTCCCCGAAGTACGCCGACCTCCAGGTCCACCGCGTCGCCGAGAAGAACGGCCTGCCCGCCGACCGCGTCCAGAAGCTGGTCGACGAGCACACCGAGGGCCGCACCCTCGGCTTCATGGGCGAACCCCGGGTGAACGTGCTCGAACTCAACATCGCGCTCAAGGACCTCGCGGCGGCCGACCGCTGATGGCCTTACGCGTACGCCGTCGGAGCCGGCCGCCCGGAACCCGTTCCCGGCCGCCGGCTCCGACCGCACCCAGGGCGTGTCGGTTCGACGGGAAAGGCGCACAGCGATGACCCGGGTGCTGGTCGTGGAGGACGACCCCCAGCTCGTCCGCGCACTCGTCCTGAACCTGCGGGCCCGCCGCTACGGCGTCGACACGGCACCCGACGGCACCACGGCCCTGCGCCTGGCCCAGGCCCGCCGGCCCGACGTCGTCGTCCTCGACCTCGGCCTGCCGGACATGGACGGCGTCGACATCATCAGGACGCTGCGCGGCTGGAGCCGGGTGCCGATCCTGGTGCTCTCGGCCCGCCGGGCATCCCGCGAGAAGGTGGCCGCGCTCGACGCGGGCGCCGACGACTACATCACCAAGCCGTTCAGCATGGACGAACTCCTCGCCCGCCTGCGCGCCGCCGTCCGCCGCACCGAGACGGACCCCGTCGCCGGGACGACGCTGGTCACCACGGACGACTTCACCGTCGACCTGACCGCGAAGAAGGTCCGCCGCTCCGACCGCGACATCCGCCTCACCCCGACGGAATGGCACCTGCTGGAGATCCTGGTCACCCACCCCGGCCGTCTCGTCAGCCAGAAGCACCTGCTGCGCGAGGTCTGGGGCGAGGCCCACGGCGGGAAGACCAACTACCTGCGGGTCTACATGGCCCAACTGCGCCGCAAACTCGAAACCGACCCGTCCCACCCCCGCTACCTCGTCACCGAGGCCGGGATGGGCTACCGCTTCGAGGGGTGAGCGGTTCCATGAGGTTCCCGTCCATGAGGTTCCCGTCCCCCGGCGGCGACCGCGGCATGAAGCGCCTCTTCCACGCCCTCCTGGCCGCCGCTGCGGCCGCGTTCGCCGCCGGCCTCCTCACCGACGCGTTGTGGCTGCTCGGGATCGGCGCGTGGACGCTGATCGCGGCGCTGCTGGTCGAGTTGGTCTACCGGCCCTGACGGAGCCCGCCGCCGTCAGCGTTCCGTCAACATCGCCCGGGTCGCCGTCAGCGTCCCGTCAGGGACCGCCCCGGACGCGGGGCCACCGGGCATAGCGTCGATGACGAGCCCCGGCCCGCCTCCCCGCGTCCGGGGCCCGGACCACTCGGCTCCCACCCCATTCCACCCCGCGCACGGCGCGGACTCCGGGAGGACCCCATGGCACAACTCCTGTACGGCGAGGACCCCGAGCCCTCCGAACCCTTCCCGGCCGGACCCCTGTACGTCCCGGTCCGGCCGGGCCCCTCCGGATGCGCGACCCGGCTCTTCCGCACGCCGCTGGGCCACCGCACGGCCGTCGCCTTCACCTCCGAGCGCACGCTCGTCGCCACCCTCGGCCCCGGCCAGGCGTGGATCCGCCTCGCCGAGCCCGCGCTGCGCGCGCTGATCGCGCCGCTCGGCGTCACCACCGTCACGCTCGACCCGCGGTTCGCCGCCCCGGCAGCCGCGCCGGCCGGCGCCTCGGCCGTACGGCAGCCCGTCCCCGTACTGCGGGCCGGCTGAGAGGGGTTGCCCAGCATGACCACCGTCCACGTACCCGCGGCCCGCGCCGCCCGCGCCGACCTCTCGGTCTGGCCCGCGTCCACCACCGACCCCGCGCACGGCGACCTCTCCGTGGGCGGCGTCCCCCTCACACGGCTCGCCGACCGCTTCGGCACTCCGGTCTACGTCCTCGACGAGGCGGAGGTCCGCGAACGCTGCCGCACCTACCGGCACGCCTTCCCCGACGCCGAGATCCACTACGCCGCCAAGGCGTTCCTGTGCCGGGCCATGGCCCACTGGATGGACGAGGAGGGCCTCGGCCTGGACGTCTGCTCCGCCGGCGAACTGGAACTCGCCGTCACCACCGGCTTCCCGCCCGAGCGCATCGTCCTGCACGGCAACGCCAAGTCCCCGCGGGACCTCGACGCCGCCCTGCGCCTGGGCGTTGGCCGCATCGTCATCGACTCGCCGTCGGAGATCGCGCGCCTGGCCGCCGCCGTGGGCCCCGACGGCCACCAGAAGGTGATGGTCCGCGTGATCCCCGGCATCGGCGCGGGCGGCCACGAGAAGATCCGGACCGGCACGGACGACCAGAAGTTCGGCCTGTCGATCTCCGACGGCTACGCGCAGCACGCCATCGCCCGCATACTCGACCAGCCGCAGCTGCGGCTCACCGGCCTGCACTGCCACCTGGGTTCACAGATCACCAGCGTCAAGCCGTACCTGGTCGCCGTACGCCGCATGGTCGGCCTGATGATGCGGCTGCACGAGCAGCACGGCCTGGTCCTTCCCGAACTCGACCTCGGCGGCGGCCACGGCATCGCCTACCGCCCCGGCGAGCAGGCCCTGGACCTGACGACCCTGGCCCGCCGGGTCCGCGCCGAACTGTCCGACGCGTGCGCCACGGCCGGCCTCACCGTCCCCCGCCTGATCATCGAACCGGGCCGGGCCGTCGCGGGCCCCGCGGGCATCGCCCTCTACCGCGTCCTGGCCGTCAAGCACACCGGTGCCAAGGTCTTCGTGGCGGTGGACGGCGGCATGAGCGACAACCCCCGCCCGGCCCTGTACGGGGTCCGCTACGCCCCTGTGCTGGCCGGCCGCCACAGCACGGCGCCCCCGGCCAGGGTGACCGTGGTGGGCCGCCACTGCGAGGCGGGCGACGTGCTCGCCGCCGACGTGGAACTCCCCGGCGACATACGCCCCGGCGACCTGCTCGCCGTACCCGTGGCCGGCGCGTACCACCTCTCCATGGCGTCGGCCTACAACCTCGTCGGCCGCCCGCCGGTCGCCGCGGTACGCGACGGCCACGCCCGGCTCCTGGTCCGACGCGAGTCGTTGGAGGACATCAGGGGCCGTGACGTGGGCCTGTGACGCGCGGTCCGCGACGCGGTACGCCGACGGGGGCCGGGGCGGGACCCCGGCCCCCGTCGGGGCGTGTGCCAAGCCTAGAAATAATGCTTTCGGCCACCCACGGCCCGCCCGGTCGCCCCGAGAATCCACAGGACCGCACCGACCACGATGAGGATTCCGCCGACCGTGGTCAGCAGTCCGACGCCGACGAGCAGGCCGATGATGAGCAGAATGAGCCCAATGAGAATCATTGCGAATCCGATCTGTCGCGTCTCCACGAGGCGCCCGGGCCTCCTGACGGAAGGTCCGTAGCGTCGCTTGTTTCGTCAGCCCCGATGCCGAACCGAGTACGGTGCCGGGGCACCGTGCCCGCCCGGTGAGGCTGCGTAGCGTTGCACCCTCCGTCTGCCCTGCCATCCCTGGCACATGCCCCGGGATTGCGGCCGGGCCGGAAAGGAGACCGACGTGTGCCGTCCCCGCCGCGAGGGGTGCGGGCCCGGTCCCCTGTCAGTGGGGACAACTGGCCTCCCGGCCATGGGAATTCAGGTGGACGTGGTGGCGGCCCGTCCGGTCGACGACGAGACGGAGCGCGTGCTCGGGCTGGCCGAGGCGGTCGGTGAGCGCCGCATGTCCGAGGCGCGAGGCCCCGCACGAGGGTGAGGCGGGAGGCGACGGCCCCGGGCCGGCCCACCCGGAGGAGTTCGGACCGTTCACCCTCTTCCGCCGTCGCGCGGGGAGCCGTACGGCGGTCGCTCACGCCGGGCGTGGTCGTCGCCGGCCCGTCGGTGAGCGGTAGGGCGGCGCCGACAGGCCACCAGTTGCCGTCATCTATCGAAACACGATAGATTCACATCGCGTTTCGATTGAAGGAGTGGTGATGGGAAAGCTGACCGTGCTCGCGCTGCGCGCCGTACTCGCGGCGCTGCTCGCCGGGTCGGTGTTCGTCCAGACGGTGATGGCGGCCCTGCTGGCGTCCGACCTGGACGGCGGTGACCTGGCGGACCGGCGGGTGCCGATCGTCGTCATCGTGGTCCTGGGCGTCCTGACGGTGGAGGCCGTCCTGCTGTGCACCTGGCGTCTGGTGACCATGGTGCGCAGGGGCACGGTGTTCTCCCACGCCGCCTTCCGGTACGTGCACGTCGTGATGGGCGCGTTCGTCGCCGCCGGGGTGCTCGTCTGCGCGCTCGGCGTCGTACTCGCGCCGGGCGAGGCGGTGGCGCCGGGCGTCGTGCTCCTTCTCTGCGGCGTCGCCCTCGCGGCCTTCGGGGTCGCGCTCGTCGTCCTGGTGATGCGGGTGCTGCTCGCCCAGGCGGTCGCCCGCGACGCCGAGGCGTCGCAGATGCAGGCCGAGCTCAGCGGGGTGATCTGATGGCCATCGTCGTCGACATCGACGTGATGCTGGCCCGCCGCAAGATGGCCGTCGGCGAGCTGGCCGAGCGCGTGGGCATCACCCCCGCCAACCTGGCGGTCCTCAAGAACGGCCGCGCCAAGGCGGTGCGCCTCTCCACACTCGACGCGCTCTGCGCGGCGCTCGACTGCCAGCCGGGGGACCTGCTCCGCTGGGAGGCCGACGACCGGGTGGACGCGACCGTCCCGGACCAGCCCCGATGAACGGCCTCGGAGCCACGGCCGAGGCCGACGTCCTGGTGGTCGGCGCGGGCCTGGCCGGCCTGCACACGGCCACGCTCCTCGCCCGGCGGGGACACGACGTGGTCCTGGCCGAACGCCGTGCCAGTCCCGCCTCCGCGATCCGCACCACCGGCATCTTCGTCCGCAAGACGCTCGACGACTTCCCGCTCCCGCCCGACTGCCTCGGCCCACCGATCCGGCGCGTCCTGCTCTACCCGCCGAACCTGCGCCGCCCGGTCGACCTGGTCAGCGGGCGTGACGAGTACCGAGTGGGAGACATGGGCCCGCTCTACACGCGGGCGGCCGAGGCCGCGGCGGCGTCCGGCGTACGCGTGGCGCTGGGCACCCGCTACGTCGGCCGCACCGGCACCACCTTCCACCTCGCCGGACGCGAGGGCCCCACGACGCTCCGGGCCCGCTTCGTCGTGGGAGCCGACGGCGCCCGCTCACGCGTCGCCCACGACCTGGACCTCGACCGCAACCAGCACCTCCTGGTCGGCGCGGAGGAGGTCTTCGCCCTGTCCGAAACCGGCGACGAGCCACCGACGTTCCACTGCGTACTCGACCCGTCCCGCGCCCCGGGCTACCTCGCCTGGGTGGTCAACGACGGCCGGCACGCCCACGTCGGCGTCGCGGGCTACGCCGACCGCTTCCCCCACGGCCTGCGCCGCACCATGGAACGCTTCAGCGCCACGGCCCCCGGCCTCAGGGGCGTAACCCGCCCCGACGCGGTGGAACGACGCGGCGGCCCGATACCCGTCGGCGGCGTCCTCCGCCGGATCAGCTGCCCCGACGGCCTCCTCGTCGGCGACGCGGCCGGCGCGGTCTCCCCGCTCACGGCGGGCGGCCTGGACCCGTGCCTGCGTCTGTCGGAGCACGCGGCCACGGTCCTGGACACGGCGCTGCGCACGGGCGACCGGGGCGCGCTGCGCACCTACGACGGAGCGGCCCTGCGCACCGACTTCCGCGGCCGCCTGATGCTCCGCAGGGCACTGTCCCAACTCCGCACCCCGGCGATGGCGGAGGCGGCCTTCCCTCTCCTCCGCAGCCGCTTCGGCAGAGCGGCGGCCGGCAGGGTCCTCTTCGGCGACCGGTCGTTTCCCACGCCGGCGGGGGCCGAGGTCAGCGTCGGCGGAGGTCGGCCTTCACGGTGAAGGGGGCTGCGATACCAGCGGCACGCCCGGCGCGGTCTCGGACCTTCTCGACACCAACTCCTCCGGCCCGCTGATGGTGATCTTCCACGCTGAGCGGCATGCAGGTCAGATCTGGCCGAGGTCGATCCCCACCAACGGAGACGAGCCGGTCGCCGGCCCCCGCGCTACAGACGCTCCCGTCCGTCCCGGTACAGCCACCGCCGCAACAGGCGGCTCAGCAGCGGCATGACGGCGTAGGTGAGCAGTGGTGCCAGCACGACGGGGAAGACCAGCGTGCGCCACGCCAGGGGCCACGTGCGGAAGTACTCGGCGACGAGTCCGTCGTAGAGCAGCGCGAAGGGGTAGACGGCGACGATCGTCACCAGGGACATCTTCCAGCGCGCCGGGGGCGGGGCCGAGCCGCCGGGGACGTTGAACCACGTCTCCAGGCCCGTGGTCGTCAGCCTCGGGTGGGCCGGGTGACCGGCGTTCCCGACCCGCTCCTGCCAGGCCGCCCGCTCGGGCGACGTCATCCATCGCTCCACGCTGCGCGTGTCGGCGAAGCGGACCACGGCGTGGTACCGGTGATCGCCGCTCTCGGGCCGGAGCCAGGTCACTCCGCGATGGCCCGGGAACGCCGCGGCCGCGCGCTCCAGCCCGTGGGCCCACTGTTCGAACTCCGTCTCCCTGCCGGGCGTCACCTCCCAGGTGTACACCACGGTCACCGGCTCGGTGGATTCAGGCGAAGGCTGACTCATGCCGCGAATGTAACTTTTGCGTCCCAAAAGAGCCCGTAAGACAATCGACAGGTGTTGTCTTTTGGAGGTGCGCGATGTCCGCTCCCGGCCCCGCTCTCAGCCACCAGGACACCACCGCGGCGGAACGAGGACCTCACCCGGTCCGCGTCACCCTGTCGATCAACGGCACGGCGCACGACCTCGACGTCGAACCACGCGTCAGCCTCCTGGACGCGCTGCGGGAGCATCTGGACCTGACCGGCGCCAAGAAAGGCTGCGACCAGGGCACCTGCGGAGCCTGCACCGTGTGGGTCGAGGGACGGCGCGTGCTCGCCTGCCTCACCCTGGCGGTGGCCTGCGAAGGCCGCGAGATCACCACGATCGAGGGGCTCGCTCCGGAGGAGGAGCCCCATCCCGTGCAGCGGGCCTTCGTCGAGCAGGACGCCTTCCAGTGCGGTTACTGCACCCCGGGCCAGATCATGTCCGCGGTGGCGCTGCTGGAGGAAGGGCACACGACGGACGACGCCGAGATCAAGGAGTGGATGAGCGGCAACATCTGCCGCTGCGCCGCCTACCCGAACATCCGGGCCGCGATCCGCGCCGTCCGGGACCAGACCTAGGGAGCCTCCTCGTGCGGCCCATCACCTACCTCCGCGCGACCGACGCGGCGAACGCCGTCGAGGCCGTCACCACGGACCCCACCAGCGACTTCCTCGCCGGAGGCACCACCGAGGTCGACCTGCTCCGGCAGGAAGTGCTCCATCCCCGCCGCCTCGTCGACATCAACGACCTGCCGCTGACCGGCATCGAAGGCACCCCCGACGGCGGCCTCCGCATCGGCGCCCTGGCCAGGATGAGCGACGTCGCCGCCGCCCCCGTCGTACGCGACCGCTTCCCGATGATGGCCCAGGCACTGGAGTCCGGCGCCTCCCCGCAGCTGCGCAACATGGCCTCCATGGGCGGCAACCTGCTGCAACGAGTGCGCTGTTCGTACTTCCGCGACGCCGAATCCCCGTGCAACAAGCGGGACCCCGGCACCGGCTGCTCGGCCGTCGAGGGCTTCAGCCGCGGTCACGCCGTACTCGGCACCAGCGACCACTGCATCGCGACCCACCCCTCGGACCTGGCCGTGGCCCTGGTGGCCCTGGACGCCCGGGTGCACACCGTGGGGCCGAAGGGGGAGCGGGCCTACGCCGTCGACGACTTCTTCCTCCTCCCCGGTGACTCACCGCACCTGGAACACCCCATGGAGCACGGCGAGTTGCTCACCGGAATCGACGTCCCCGCCACACCGGTGGCGCGCCAGTCGCTCTACCTCAAGATCCGGGACCGCGCGTCGTACGAGTTCGCCCTCGTCTCGGTGGCGGCCGCACTGTCCATCGTGGACGGCACGATCGCGGACGTGCGCATGGCCCTCGGCGGTGTCGCCACCAAACCCTGGCGGGCCCGACGGGCGGAGGACTTCCTCGTCGGTGCGGCCAACGACCCCGACTCCTACGCCATGGCCGCCCGCGTGGAGATGGCCGACGCCCGGCCCACCCCCATGAACGCCTTCAAGGTGGAACTCGCCCAGCGCGCGATCGTCCGCGCCCTGCGCACGCTCGGCGACGGAGGAGCGACCGGGGCGGCGCCCCGCCCCGAGACCGGGAGCCCGTCATGACCGCGACCGTCCCCGCCGCGACAGGACAGCCCCTCGACCGCGTCGACGGCCTCGCCAAGGTCGGCGGACGCGCGCGGTACTCCGCCGAGATCCCCCTCCCGGACATGGCGTACGCGTGCGTCGTCGGCTCCCGCGTGGCCGCCGGGCGGGTCACCGGGATCGACACGAGTGCCGCACGGGCCGAGGAGGGCGTCCTGGCCGTCCTCACCCACGAGACGCTGCCGAGGATCGCCGAGCAGCCCCCTCTCGTCCCCTCGCTCGGCGGCACGGCCGCGCCCGGGCAGACCTTCTTCCCCATGCAGAACGACACCGTGCACTACGCGGGCCAGCAGATCGCGCTGGTCGTCGCCGACACCTGGGAGAGGGCCCAGCACGCGGCGCGGCTGGTGCGCGTCTCCTACGAGGAGACCCCGCCCGTCACCACCCTCGACCAGGGCCGCGAGTCGGCCTACGAACCCGAGCGCATCTTCGGCGGCTGGATACCGGGCCGCATGGAACGCGGGGACGTCGACGCCGGCCTGCGGGAAGCCGACGTCACGGTGGACGCCACGTACACCTACGCGGCCAACAACCACAATCCGCTGGAGGCGTCCTGCACCACGGCCCAGTGGGACGGCGACGAACTGCTGCTGTACGACTCCACTCAGGGCGTCAACGCCACCCAGATGACGGTCTCCCGCCTGCTCGGCGTCCCCATGTCGCGGATCCGGGTCATCGGGCACTTCGCGGGCGGCAGCTTCGGATCGAAGGCGATGATCCACGCCCATCCGACCCTCGCCGCGATGGCGGCACGTGCGGTCGGCAGGCCCGTCAAGCTCTTCCTCACCCGCGAGCAGATGTTCACCTCGGTCGGTCACCGCGAGGAACAGGAGCAGCGGATGACGCTCGGCGCGACCCGCGAGGGCCACCTGACCGCCGTACGGCACCACAAGCTCTCCCCGACCTCCCACTTCGACGACTGGGCGGAACCGTCCGTCGGCACGTCCTCGCAGATCTACGCGTGCCCCCACTACGAGGGCGCCTACCGGCTGTTCCGTGCCAACACCATGACGCCCACCTTCATGCGCGCGCCGGGTGAGGCCAGCGGCATGCACGCCCTGGAGTGCTCGATGGACGAACTCGCGCACGAGCTGGGCCTGGACCCGATCGAGCTGAGACTGCGCAACCACACCGAGGTCGACGCCATGACGGGGCATCCCTGGTCCAGCAGCGGCCTGAGGGAGTGCTACGAGCGCGGGGCGGACCGCTTCGGCTGGGCCGGCCGTGATCCCCGCCCGGGCACCCGAAGGGAGGGCGACTGGCTGATCGGCACCGGCATGGCCACCGCGAGCTACCCGGTCGCTCCACTCGCCAATCCCCAGCGCGCCCGCGCTCGTCTGTACGCCGACGGAACCGCGATCGTCCAGGCGGCCACCCCCGAGTTCGGCACCGGCGTCGCCACGGTCATGACGCAGGTCGCGGCCGACGGCCTGGGGATCGGCGTGGACCGTTGCCGTTTCGAGAACGGTGACACCGACCTGCCCAGCATCGCGGCCGCGGTCGGCTCGGCCGGCGCCGGCATGATCAGCGCGGCCGTGCACAGCGCCGCCACCGCCCTGCGCCGGCAGCTCGTCGACAGCGCGGTAGCGGATCCCGGCTCGCCGCTGTACGGCGCGGACCCGGTCCGTGTGGTCGTGCGAGACGGCGTCATGAGCAGCGAGAACGCCTCCGAGTCGTACGCCGACATGCTGCGGCGGACCCTGCGGCCGGACGCCGAGGCCGTGGGGCAGTGGAACCCACCCGCACACGACATCCCCTACGGGACGATGACGTTCGGTGCCCAGTTCGCCGAGGTCGCCGTGGACGCGGACCTGGGCGTCGTGCGGGTGCGGCGGATGACCGGGGCGTTCGCGCCCGGCCGGATCCTCAACGCCAAGACGGCGCGCAGCCAGCTGATGGGCGGCATGCTGTGGGGCCTCGGCCAGGCCCTGCTGGAGGCCAACCACATGGACCCGGACACCGGGCGCTGGGCCAACACGAGCCTCGGGGAGTACCTCGTCGCCGTCAACGCGGACGCGCCCGACGTCGACGTCGAGCTGATCGAGGTCGAGGACGACGTCGTCAACCCCCTGGGCGTCAAGGGCGTCGGCGAGATCGGACAGGTCGGCGTCTCCGCCGCCATCGCCAACGCGGTGCACCACGCCACGGGAAGACGGATACGCAAGCTGCCGATCACGATCGAGGAACTCATCTGAGGACGCCCATGGACGCAGCGGACTCCGCCCGTGCACCGGACGACCTGGATCTGGGGAACGACGTCACCCCGGCACTGCGGGCCCTGCTGACCGACTCGGTCGTCGGTCTCGTGGTCTGGGACACCGACCTGCGGTGCGTATGGGTCAACGACGCTCTCGAACGCTATGACGGCATTCCCCGGGAGCAGCGCCTGGGCCGCACACCCCGGGACTCCCTGACCGGCGACACCGTTCAGCTGGAGTCCCTCGTACGCCGGGTGCTGGTCGACGGCCACTGCGTGACGGGCCGCGAGTACCGCGTTCCGCCGGCCGTGGGGAAGCGACGGGACCGTGCCTTCTCCGCCTCCTTCGTACGGCTGCACACCGCCGCTGGCCGCCCGCTCGGTGTGTGCATGCTGATGCTGGTCGTCACCGACCGGCGCTGGGCCGGGGACCGCCTGGCGGTGGTGAGCGAGGCCGGCACACGCGTCGGCACCACGCTGGACGTCGCCCGCACGGCACAGGAACTGGCCGACTACACGGTGCCGTTGATCGCCGACTACGTGACCGTCGACCTCACGGAGGCGGTACGGCTCGGCGAGGAGCCGCTGGACCGGCTGGGCACCTCCCGCGGACGCGTCCCCAAATTCCGGCGGGCCGGCCTGGCCTCGGTCCACACCGGCGCCCCGGAGTCGCTGTGGTCGAACGGCGAGGTCGTGTACGTCCCGGAGACCTCACCGTTCACCCAGGTGCTGTACACGGGCCGCCCCCTGCTGGAACCCGTGCTCGGTACCTCGCACGACACCTGGCTGGCCAATGACCCCGCGCGGGCCTCGAAGATCCGCGAGTACGGCATGCACTCGCTGCTGATCCTCCCGATCCACGCCCGGGGCATCCTGCTGGGCGTGGCGGTCTTCGTACGGACGACGAACCCGACGCCGTTCGACGAGAACGACCAGCTCCTGGCCGAGGAACTGGTGGCCCGCGCCGCACTGAGCCTGGACAACGCCCGCCGCTACACCCGTGAACGGAACACGGCCCTCACCCTCCAGCGAAGCCTGCTGCCGCGACGGGTGCACGGCGGCACCGCCATGGAGGTGGCCGCCCGCTACCTTCCGGCGGAAGCCGAGGACAGCGTCGGCGGCGACTGGTTCGACGTCATCGGGCTGTCCGGGGGACGCCTGGCACTCGTCGTGGGCGACGTGGTGGGACACGGCGTCACGGCGGCGGCGACCATGGGCAGACTGCGTACGGCCATCCGCACCCTCGCGGACCTCGACCTGCCTCCGGGGGAGCTGCTGACGAGGCTGGACCACACGTTCATCCGGCTGACCGAGGACGAGGAGGCAGCCGACGACGCGGAGATCCCGTCGATGGGCGCGACCTGCGTCTACGTCGTCTACGATCCCGCCGTCCGCGGATGCACGCTGGCGCTGGCCGGCCATCCCCCGCCCGCCGTCGTCCACCCGGACAGCGGCGCCTCGTTCCCGGACCTGCCGCACGGCACTCCGCTCGGCCTCGGGATGCTGGAGTTCCCGTCCACGGAACTGGACCTGCCCCCGGGCAGCCTGCTCGCCCTGTTCAGCGACGGCCTCGTCGAGGACCGCCACCAGGACATCGACGTCGGCATGCGACGAGTGGGCCGGGCTCTCACCCACCCCGCCCCGTCCCTGGACGACCTCTGCACGGCCGTGATCAACACGTTGCCCACCACGACCCCGGCCGACGACGTCACCCTCCTTCTGGCCCGCGGCCTGTGACGCGCTCCTACCGATGCCGGGGGCCTCGACATCCATTTCTGGGCCCCCGTAGCCCTTGCGCCAGAAGCCCTCCTGTCCGTCGGACGGGAGGGCCTCTGATCACATGCTTCTCTGTGCCCCCGGCAGGATTCGAACCTGCGACACCCGCTTTAGGAGAGCGGTGCTCTATCCCCTGAGCTACGAAGGCGGGGCGGCCCGGCAGGGCTGGGCCGTCGCGGACAGTGTAGCGGGTGGGGTGAGGGAGGGGTGGTGGCGGGCGAGGTGGGGAGTGGGGGGTTCCGGGTGGGCGCCTGCATCCGGTGCGTCCCTTTTGCCCGCCTCCGTGCCCCTGATAACGACCCCAAGTCGGTGGTGCGGATCGAGGAGGAGACCGGCGTGGGCCTCGCCGGTGAGGAGGCGCGGATCTCAGTGTGGGGGAAGTCGTCTCGCCGGCCGGAGAGGGGATGGAAGCGGCGTGGCCGCGGGGCCCGTGGCCGTCACCGGTGTCGGCGGTACCGGCGCCGACTCGCGGGCCGGCCTTCGGGCGGACGGCGGGTGTGGTCAGGCAGGCCCGGGGTCGGCATCCCGCACCAGCCCCGCCTCGTAGGCGATGATCGCCGCCTGTACCCGGTTGCGGACCTGCAACTGGGTGAAGATGGCGCTGACATGCGTCTTGATCGTGCCCTCGACCAGGTGCAGCCGCTGCGCGATCTCCCCGTTGGACAGCCCGGCCCCCAGCATGCCGAGGACCTCCCGCTCCCGCTTGGTCAGCAGCTTGGTGCGCTCCCCGGAGACCTCCGAGCGCGGCGAGGGCGTCCGGCGCAGCTCGGTCATCAGCCGCCGCGCCACCAGCGGGGAGAGACAGGACCCTCCGGACGCCACCGCCCGCACACCGGAGATCAGGTCGCGCGGGTCGGACGCCTTGAGGAGGAATCCGGCGACGCCCTGGTAGAGGGCCCGCTCGATGTACTTGTCCTCCCCGAAGGTGGTGAGGACGACGACCGCGGTGTCCGGGTTGGTGGTCCGCAGTTCACCCGCGGCGGTCAGGCCGTCCATCTGAGGCATCCGGATGTCGAGCAGCGCCACGTCGGGGCGGTGCTTGCGGGCCAGTTCGACCGCTTCCCGCCCGTCGGACGCCTCGGCGACCACCTCGATGCCCGGCTCGGTCGTCAGGATGGAGCGGACCCCGGCCCTGACGATGGCCTCGTCGTCGGCGAGCAGTACGCGAATCATCCGGTCCTTCCCAGGTGGTGAGAGACGGGTGGTCAGAGCGTGTCCTTGGCCGTGAGGACATCGTCCTCG
Source organism: Streptomyces sp. NPDC107500 (assembly GCF_055582785.1). NCBI lineage: Bacteria > Bacillati > Actinomycetota > Actinomycetes > Kitasatosporales > Streptomycetaceae > Streptomyces > Streptomyces sp. NPDC107500. The sequence goes on along the minus strand of NZ_JBVJPF010000008.1, from coordinate 219,574 downwards.
AAACACAGCCGGTACATGGTGTCGCCGAAGTCGAGGAGATTCCTGCTCGCCCGGTAGTACTCGCAGGTCGCCCCGGCCGGCACGGCGGGCTCGGAGGTGACCGGCGGCGGCTTCCTGATCCACCGGTCCGGCAGCACCGGCCTCAGCTCGTCGCGCGTCTCCCCGACACGTATCCCCGCGTAGTCCTCGGGGCTGAGCGACGTCGTCGCCGAGGTGAGGACGTAGAGCCCGCCGAGGAGCGCCACGATGGCGGCACCGAGCGCCACCGGGAGCAACGCGGCCCGCCGCGCGTCGCGCCTGAGCCGGGCCCGGGTGCGCAGCAGCGTGGTCCGCGAGGCGCTGAGCCGCGGTGCGGCGGCCGCGGGCCGGGCCCCGTCGGCCCCGGCTCCGGCGCCCAGTCCGGTCGTAGCGGCCCAGGCATCCGCGTCCTCGTCGCCGCCGACCGCGTCGTGGTCGGCGGGGTGCAGTTCCGGACCGCCAATGCCGGTGCCCGGCGGTTCGATGTGCCGCGACGGCGAGAACGGGCTGCGCGGCAGGCGCGCGTGCACCTCGAAGCCGCCGGCCCGCGGGCCGGTCCGCAGCGTGCCGCCCGCGAGCCGGACGCGTTCGTCGAGGCCGATCAGCCCGGACCCGCTGCCCGTCGCGGGCGCGTCCGCAGCCTGCTCCGGCCGTTCGTTGACGACCGAGACCACGGTCTCGTCCGCCGTGTGCTTGACCCGTACGGTGACGGGGGCGCCCGGCGCGTGCTTGGCCGCGTTGGTCAGAGCCTCCTGCGCCACCCGGTAGGCCGCGAGGCCGGACAGCAGCGGGGTGCCCGGCCGGTCCCGTGCCCCGTCCTCCTGGAACTCCACCGGCGTGCCCGACCGCTGGAAGCGGCGAGCGAGCTGGGCGATGGACTCGTGAGCGGGGGTCAGCGAGGGCGTGGGGTCCTCCCGCAGCAGCCCGATCACCTCGTGCAGCCGCTCGGTGGCCGTCGTGCACCGCTCGCGCAGCTGCCCGGCGGACTCCCGGTGCCGCTCCGGCAGACCGGGGGCCAGTTCGAGACCACCGGCGAGCAGCGCCATCACGCTCAGCTCGTGGCCCAGGGAGTCGTGCATGTCCTGCGCGATCCGGGCCCGCTCCTTCAGCCGCGCCTGGTCGGCGATGTAGCGCTGGCGCCACTCCAGTTGCTCGGCGTGCTCCCAGCCGGCGTGCGTCAACGCGGTGCGCTGGCGCCACCAGTTGCCCGCCCACCAGGGCAGCACACAGGCGATGAACTCCGTCATCAGCAGGCTCAGCCAGTCCTCGGACTGGGCGACCGTGCCCACCAGCAGGAGCCCGGCCACCGCGACGCACAGGAACACCAGGTGGGCCGGCCACAGCCGGGTCAGTCTGCGGCCCGCGAGACAGCTCAGCACCACCGTCGCCAGCGACGGCCACAGGCTCGCGCCGAACCACGGGTGAAGCAGCGTGAGGAGCGCCGCGAGCAGCAGCGACAGCAGTGGCGCGGTGCGCCGCACCACCACCGCCGCGGTGATGACCAGGCACGCGGTCAGCCGGCTGACCGGCGTGCTCACGAGCGCCTCGGTGCTGAAGGCGGAGGGCGCCAGCAGTACCAGGAGCAGGACCACATCGCCGCGCCGGGCCAACGGGCGTTCGGAGCCCAGGGCCCGCAGAAGCGATTCGGTTCGTCCGCGCACGGCCTGCCATCGCTGCATTCCAGCACGCTACAAGAGGCGTCGCGGGCTCCGGATCTGCCGAAAGTCATATGTGGTCGTTGCCGATCGCCAGATGTTTTCGCCCCTCCCCTCTCCCTAGCGTCGAGGACGTGACTTTGGAAGGAGCCACCAGACGATGATCACTTTGGAGCGACTGACCAAGCGGTACGGCGACAAGACGGCCGTCTCGGACCTCTCGTTCGAGGTCAACCCGGGAAAGGTCACCGGATTCCTCGGCCCGAACGGCGCGGGAAAGTCGACGACCATGCGCATGATCGTCGGTCTGGACGCGCCGACGTCCGGGCGGGCCCTGGTGGGAGGCGAGCGGTACGAGGAGCTGCGGCACCCGTTGCGCGAAGTCGGTGCCCTGCTCGACGCCCGCGCGGGTCACCCCGGCCGCTCGGCCCACCAGCACCTGCTCGGCCTGGCCCGCAGCAACGGCATCCCGGCCTCCCGGGTCGCCGAGGTCCTGGAGACCGTCGGCCTGACCGAGGTGGCGAAGAAGCGCATCGGCTCCTTCTCCCTCGGCATGGGCCAGCGGCTCGGCATCGCCGCGGCCCTGCTGGGCGACCCGGAGGTGCTGCTCTTCGACGAGCCGGTCAACGGCCTCGACCCGGACGGTGTGCGCTGGGTCCGCGAGCTGATGCGCTCCCTGGCCGACGAGGGCAGGACGATCCTCGTCTCCAGTCACCTGATGAGCGAGATGCAGGAGACCGCCGACCATCTCCTGGTCATCGGCCGCGGAAAGATCATCGCCGACGCACCGATCGAGGAGGTCATCGCGGGCAGCTCACTCACCGCCGTCCGGGTCCGGACCCCGCAGCCCGACGTGCTCAGGCGCGAGCTGCTGGAGTTCGGTCTGCGGGTCGAGCCGGACGCCGGCTCCGAGCCCGGCGAACTCCTCGTCGTGGGCGGCACCCTGGAGGAGATCGGCGACCTGGCCTTCCACCGCCGCGTCCCCATCCACGAACTCGGCATGCGCAGGGCCAGCCTGGAACAGGCGTACATGGAACTCACCGCCGCGAGCGTGGAGTACGGCTCTCCCGCGCCCGCCCGGGTCACCGAAGTCCCGGACCATCGGAAGGCGTGACTGGACATGACTGGTACAACCACCCTCCCCAAGGTCGTGGGCCCCGTGAAGGGCGGCGGCTTCACGGGCGCCCTCGCGTTCGAGTGGATCAAGTTCTGGAGCGTCCGGGCCACTTGGTGGAACCTGGCCGTCGGCCTGGCGCTCACCGCGGGCTTCGCCGCCATCGTCGGCGCGTCGGCCGACGCCAGCGCGAAGAAGGGCCTCGACGTCACGATGCCCGCTCCGCACCACGCCTCGCAGGCCTTCCTCATCTCCCAGCTGGCCATCGTGGTGCTCGCCACCCTCGCCCTCACCGGCGAGTACTCCAGCGGCTCCATCCGCACCACGCTCCAGAGCGTGCCCAAGCGCGGCCGGATGCTCCGCTCCAAGACGCTGGTGATCGCCGCGGTCGTGGCCGTCGCCGGCTTCGTCTTCAGCCTGCTGGGCACCCTGGTGGCCGCGCCCCTGATGGGCGACCACGGCGACTACACCGGCGGCCAGTTGTTCGGCACCGCGCTCGGCGCCGGGGTCTACCTCGCCCTCCTCGCCGTCATGGCGATCGGGCTCGGCACCGTCCTGCGCAGCGCCGCGGGCACCATCACGACCCTCATCATGGTGCTGCTCGCCCTGCCCCAACTGATGGGGGTCGTGGGCGCCAAGTGGCTGGAGACCGCCTCCGACCACATGCCCGGCGTCGCCGGCACCGTCCTGCTGACCCAGGACGGCGACCCGTACGGCGGCGGAACCGCCCTGCTGGTCCTCCTGCTGTGGGCGCTGGCCGCCCACGTCGCCGGTGCCGCGGTCCTGCGCCGCCGGGATGCCTAGGTCGAACCCGCCCCCGCGCCGCCCCCGTTGCCGCCGGTTCAGACCGCGGGCACCCGGCAGAAGCGTCCCGCCACCCGCAGTTCGGTCTCGATGAGGTCCGCCGTGCGCCGCAGCTCCGGCAGGACCCGCGTCACGCACTCCTCCGTCGTCCGGCGGGCCGCGTGCATCGCCACGTTCACGGCGGCCACCACCCGTCCCGTACGGTCCCGCACCGGGACCGCGACGGCGCGCAGCCCGGCCTCCAGCTCCTCGTCGACCAGGGCGTGGCCCCGCGCCCGCACCTCCCGCAGCACGTCGGACGGTGTCCCGGCGCCGTCCGGGCGGCCGGCCAGCAGCACGCGTCCCAACGCGGTCGCGTACGCGGGCAGCCGGGTACCGACCGTGACCCGGGCGCTCAGCACGCGGCCGGTGGACGCCCGGGCCGTGTACTGGATCTCCTCACCGGTCTCCGACAGGACGGCCAGCGCCGCCGACTCGTGCACCCGGCCGGCCAGCGCGGTCAGGTGCGGCTGGGCGATCTCGGGCAGGGACGTGCGGGAGAGCGGAGGGAAGCCGAGGGAGAGCACCCGGGGGGTGAGCGCGAACGCCCGGTCTGGCGCCGGTGTCACCAGCCCCGCGTGCTCGTAGGTGATCAGCGCCCGGCGGGCGGTCGCGCGGGCCAGGCCGGTGGCCTTCGCGACCTCGGTGAGGGTCAGCGCCGGGCGGCCCGCGCCGAAGGCGGTCAGCACGGTCAGCCCGCGGGCCAGCGACTCCACGAACTCCCTGCCCAGCTCCTGTTTGGACGCACCGGTCCAGGTGGCCAGGCCGGAGGGCGGCGGCCCCGGTTCCGGTGGCGGCGCGGTGCGCAGGTCGTCCTCCATCGCGGCGACGGCCGCGCGCAGCCGGGGGAGCAGGGCGGCCCGCAGGTCCGGTGCGGTGTGGCGGCTGGTGTGGCTCACCACGCTCGCCACGCAGGCCACCCGTCCGGTGGCGGGGTCGCGCACCGGGACCGAGACCGCCACCAGGCCCGGTTCGATCAACTGGTCGTCCAGCGCCCATCCGTCGCCCGCCGCCCGCTCCGTACGCCGCTCGAAGTCCTCGTCGGGGGTGCCGTGTTCGCGCGGCGGTACGGCAGGGAAGCCGCGGTCCTCCGGGTCGGCCGCCCGGCGCCGGTGCCAGCGGTGCCAGTCGGCCGGCGTCCACTCGGCGGCGAACAGCGGCCCCGGCGCGGTGCGTTCGGCGGGCAGGAGGTCGCCGATGCGGAAGCTCAGCGACATCGCGCGGCGGCGGGTGGCCTGGTGGATGAAGCGGATGCCGTCCCGGTCGCCGACCGCCAGCGACACCGACTCGTCCAGTTTGTCGGCGAGGGCGTCGGCGCGGGCGGCCAGCAGGTCGGGCAGGCGGAGCGCGGCGAGGTAGGCGTTGCCGAGTTCCATCAGCCGGGGGGCGAGGGACACGTCGCGGCCGTCCAGGCGGACGTATCCGACGCGGGCGAGGGTCGCGGTGAGGCGGTCCACGGTGGACCGGGCCAGGCCGGTGGCCTTCTCCAGCCCGCTGAGGCTGAGCGCGCCGCCGTCCGCCTCGGTCAGCCGGCGCAGCACGGCGATCCCGCGCAGCAGCGGCGCCACCGCCTCGTCCGGCACGGCGGCGGCCCCGTCGCGTGCGACGGCGTTCGTGGTGTTGGCGGGCATCGGCTCTCCGGTACGGCGTTCGCGGCAGGGCTACGTTAATCCCGCTCGCCGCGGGTGACCCGCACCCGGTGGTCGCCGTTCCCGTCCGCACCCGACACCTTGATCGTGACGTTCCGGGCCGGGTCCTGGAAGGTCTCGCCCGGGGTGAAGGCGGCGTCGGAGAGTTCGGCGTGGACGTTCGGACCGCGGGTGCAGCCGCCGCTGTCGCGCTGGGAGTCGTAGACCTTCACCGGGCCCATGCCGGTGTCGACGTCCGCGTCGACCTTGTAGACCAGTACACCCGGCCGGCACACCGTCTCGTCGTTGCCCGCATGGGTGCGCAGCTCCACCGCGTAGCCGGACTCGCCGTCCAGCGGGACGACCACCAGCTTGTCGCCGCCCTTGCGGGCCAGCGGCGTCAGCGTGTACTCGGTCGTCCCGGCCGCGGCGGCGCAGTGCACCTGGGAGGGGTCGAGCCAGCCCAGCTTCCACTTGTGCCAGCCGAGGAGGTCGTTGTTGGCGCCCCAGTCCTCGCTCATGATGTCCCAGTGCCCGACCGCGCCCCCGCCGTCCTGGGTGTAGAGGTCGGGGAGTCCGAAGACGTGGCCGTTCTCGTGCGGCAGCACCCGGTAGCCGGTCTCGTCGTAGGAGCCGGAGCCGTCGTCCTGGCGGGAGTAGACGAAGGACGCGTTGGCCACCGGGACGCCGTCGGCGACCGGGGCGTCGGCGTTCCCGGCGAAGGTCACGGACAGCACCGTGTCCAGGGCGGACGGGCCCGCGTTCGGGGTGACCAGCACGTTCAGCAGGTCGTAGGAGCGGAAGTCCACCTTCGCGTCGGCCGTCGCCACGAGGTCCTGGACCATCTTGCGGTAGCCGGGTTCGAAGGGGGCGCCGCGCTCTATGCCGTACTCCGCGAACGACTTCGGCATCCGCAGCCAGTCCCCCATGGGGGTCTCGGGGCGGTAGTCGAGGCGGCCGTAGGAGCTGGTGCGGAACCACTCCTCGGTCTTCGGGAAGAACTCCGCGAACCGGTCGAGCGCCTCACCCTCGCCGGGCGCGTCGGAGAAGTCGATCATCAGGTTCAGGGCCCGGATGGTGCCGGTGGAGGGGGCGTAGCCGGCGGAGGTCGGGACGCCCTCGGACATCTGGATCTCGGGTCCGCCACTGATCATGCAGGGGCCGTGCGTGGAGGAGCGGGAGAGGGCGGCCGGTCCGGCGCCCGCGGGCGCGGTGCCCGGCGCGAGGCCGCCGGTGCTCGCCGAGGTGCTGAGCGCGAGGGTCAGGACGCCGACGGTCCCGATCGCGGCCAGCCGGCGCGGGCGTATGCGTCGGCTCGGCGGCTGCGCCTGCATGCGGACCTCCGCGGATCACGGCAGCCGCCCGGCACCGGCTGCGCTCCTGCGCTCACCCTGTGCCGAGGGGTGTGCGGGCGCGCGCTGGAGCGGCCGATCGTGGGTTTCTCGCCGGTAGCTTCCGTCCGGGGGACGGGTGTTGAGGCCTCACGGAGGGTGAGGAACCGGATCATTCCGGTGGTGTGACTCAGGTCACGGTGTTTCTTTCCGGGTCCGGGAAATAACCGGGGATCGTTTCCCCGTTTAGCCCTGTGTCCGAGCGAAACGGGGACTGCCTCCCCGGATCGCGAACCTCACGCCAAGGAGTACGCCGTGCAGACCGCGACCCCCGAGCAGCGCAAGGTGCCCCGGCCGCGTGCCGACGCTCTGCGCAACCGGGAGCGGATCGTCACCGCCGCCCGGGAGATGTTCGTCGAGCACGGCCCCGAGGTGCCGCTCGACGAGATCGCCCGCCGGGCCGGCGTGGGCAACGCCACGGTGTACCGCAACTTCCCCGACCGCGACGCCCTCGTCCGTGAGGTCGTCTGCTCGGTCATGGACCGCACGGCACGGGCGGCCGAGGTGGCCCTCGCGGAGACCGGTGACGCGTTCGAGGCGCTGGAGCGCTTCGTGCACGCCTCCGCCGACGAGCGGATCAGCGCCCTGTGCCCGATGGTCTCCAGCACGTTCGACCAGCACCACCCCGACCTGGAAGCGGCGCGCGAACGGGTCGAACGACTCGTCGCCGAGGTCATGGACCGGGCGAAGGCGGCCGGTCAGCTCCGTAACGACGTGGGCGTGGGCGACCTGATGATCGCCGCCGCCCAGCTGAGCCGGCCCCCGGCCGGTACGGGGTGCCTGAGCGCCGACCGGTTCGTCCACCGCCATCTCCAGCTGTTCCTGGACGGACTGCGGGCACCGGCCCGCTCCGTCCTGCCCGGCAGCGAAGTGACCATGGAGGATCTGCGCCGGCCCTGCGACCAGTAGCTCCAGCAGCCCCGCGACACCCGACCCTCCGGCCGTCGCCGTAGGTCAGTCGTCCCTTTTACTCGCCTTTATCCGTCACGAAGTCCCGAAGTGGGTATCCCCATGTCTGAAACAGCCGTCAAGGCTCCCGGCGTCCCGGACGCCGGACGCTGGAAAGCGCTCGTCTTCATCGCGCTCGCCCAGCTGATGGTGGTCCTCGACGCCACCATCGTGAACATCGCCCTGCCCTCCGCCCAGCAGGACCTCGGCATCTCCGACGGCAACCGGCAGTGGGTCGTCACGGCCTACGCCCTCGCCTTCGGCGGTCTGCTGCTGTTCGGCGGCCGGATAGCCGACCTGTGGGGCCGCAAGCGCACCTTCGTCACCGGCCTGGCCGGCTTCGCCGTCGCCTCGGCGCTCGGCGGCGCGGCCACCAACGAGGCGATGATGTTCGGCTCCCGCGCCCTCCAGGGCGTCTTCGGCGCCCTGCTCGCGCCGGCCGCGCTCTCCCTGCTCGCCGTGATGTTCACGGACGCCAAGGAGCGCGCCAAGGCCTTCGGCATCTACGGCGCGATCGCCGGTGGCGGCGGCGCCGTGGGTCTGATCCTCGGCGGTTTCCTCACCGAGTACCTGAACTGGCGCTGGACGTTCTTCGTCAACATCCCGTTCGCCATCGTCGCCGCGGCCGGTGCCTACCTGGTCATCCGTGAGCCCCAGGGCGGCCGCAACCGCTCGCCGCTCGACATCCCCGGCGTGATCCTGTCCACCCTCGGCCTCGTCTCGCTCGTCTACGGCTTCACCCGCGCCGAGTCCAACGGCTGGAGCGACGCGCTGACCGTCGGCATGTTCGTCGCCGCGGCCGTGCTGCTGCTCACCTTCGTGATCGTCGAGTCGAGGGTCAAGGCCCCGCTGCTGCCGCTGCGCGTGATCACCGAGCGCAACCGCGGCGGGATCTACCTCTCGCTGGGCCTGGCGATCATCGCGATGTTCGGCCTGTTCCTCTTCCTGACCTACTACCTCCAGGTCGTGAAGGGCTACACGCCGGTGAAGACCGGCTTCGCCTTCCTGCCGATGATCGCGGGCATGATCACGGGCTCCACCCAGATCGGCACCCGCCTGATGACCCGGGTCGCGCCCCGGCTGCTGATGGGCCCCGGCTTCCTGGTCGCCGCCGTCGGCATGCTGCTGCTGACCCAGCTGGAGATCAACACCTCCTACGCCGGTGTGCTGCTGCCCGGCATGCTCCTGCTCGGCCTCGGCATGGGTACGGCGTTCATGCCGGCCATGTCCATGGCCACCATGGGCGTGGAGGCGCGGGACGCCGGTGTCGCCTCGGCGATGGTCAACACCTCGCAGCAGGTGGGCGGCGCGATCGGTACGGCGCTGCTGAACACCATCGCGGCCTCGGCCACCACGTCCTACGTCGCCGACCACATCGGCGGCGCGACCTCCCGGTCCCAGCAGCAGCTGGTCCAGCTCCAGGGCCAGGTGCAGGGCTACACCAGCGCCATCTGGTTCGCGGTCGGCATCCTGGTGGCGGCGGCCGTCATCGCCCTGACCTTCATCAACGCCGGACGCCCGGGCGGCACCACCGTCACCGGGTCGGCCGCCGGCGACGGGGTCGAGGACGAGCTGCCGGTGCCGGTCGTCGCCCACTGACGCCGGACCCGGTACCCGCTCGGGCCCTTCGTTCCATCCGTGTGCGGGGGGAGGGGACGCCCTCCGCACACGGCTCCCAGGACCTGCCCCGGCCGCGCGTTCAGCGCAGCCAGGGCAGGTCCGCACCCGCTTCGCTCGGCTGAAGTCCCTCGGCGACGATCCGCATGATCTCGCCGAGGGACTTCTGCTGTCCGGGGGTGAGCCGGTCGAAGACGGCCTGGCGCACGGCGTCCACGTGACCCGGAGCGGTCCGGCTCAGCACCGCGTACCCCTCGTCGGTGAGGATGGCGAACTGGCCACGCTTGTCGGAGGGGCAGTCCTCGCGGCGGACCCAGCCGTTCTTCTCCAGCCGGGCGACCGCGTGCGAGAGCCGGGAGCGGGTGATCTTCGCGTAGCGGGCCAGCTCCGTCATCCGCAGCCGCCGCCTCGGCGACTCGGCCAGTTTGACCAGCAGGCCGTAGTAGACGTGCGGCATGCCCGCGTCGCGCTGGAGCTGCCGGTCGAGGTGGTCCTCCAGGAGGGTGGCGGCCTCGATGTAGGAGCGCCAGACGAGCTGCTCCTCGTCGGTCAGCCACCGGGGTTCGTCGTTCATGGGTCCCACTCTACGGAATTACTCCTTGAAAGTTAAACAAGTTCGGGGTAGATTGGCCCAGTAGAGATTGAGAGTTCAAGTATCGGGAGCCGTCATGACCGCCGCCACGCAGGAGCGCATGCCCGCCCTCTACCTCAGCCACGGCGCCCCGCCGCTCGCCGACGACCCGGTCTGGCCCGGCCAGCTCGCCGCGTGGGCCGCCGGACTGCCCCGGCCGAAGGCGATCCTCGTCGTCTCCGCCCACTGGGAGGAGTCCCCGCTCGCCCTCGGCGCCACCACGACCCTGCCCCTGGTGTACGACTTCTGGGGCTTCCCCGAGCACTACTACCAGGTGCGCTACGAGGCCCCGGGCGCCCCCGCGCTGGCCGAGTCGGTCCGTAAGCTGCTGCGCGCCCCCGGCACCCCCGTCCAGGACGTCCCCGACCGCGGCCTCGACCACGGCGCCTACGTGCCGCTCGTCGAGATGTACCCCGACGCCGACATCCCGGTGCTCCAGGTCTCCATGCCGACCCTCGACCCGGAACGGCTGATGGAGACCGGCCGCAGGCTCGCGCCGCTGCGCGACGAGGGCGTGCTGATCATCGGCTCCGGCTTCTTCACCCACAACCTGGCCGCGCTGCGCCAGGGCGGCGTCCCCTCCTGGTCCGCGGAGTTCGACGACTGGGGCCGGCGTGCGCTGGAGGACGGTGACGTGGACGGGCTGCTCGACTTCGCCCGCAAGTCCCCGGCGGGGCGGCTCGCCCACCCGCGCACCGAGCACTTCGCGCCCCTGTTCGTGACCATGGGGGCCGCGGACGCGGCCGGTGAGCTGGAACTGCGGCGGTCGGTGATCGACGGGTTCTGGATGGGGCTGGCCAAGCGGTCCGTGCAGTTCGGCTGAGCGCCGCCCGGGCGGGCTACAGCGGCTTCTCGTACCAGGCCACGTCCCAGTAGCGGCCGAACTTGCGGCCCACCTCGCGGTAGGTGCCGACGTACCGGAAGCCGAAGCGCCCGTGCAGCCGCGCCGACGCCTCGTTGGGCTGGGCAATGCCCGCGTAGGCGCGGTGCAGGTCCTCGCCGGCCAGCGCCTCGAACAGGGACGTGTAGAGCAGCGTGCCCACGCCCCGGCCGCCGGCGCCCGGGGCGACGTAGACGGTGGTCTCCACCGAGGTCTTGTAGGCGGGCTTGGCGCGGTAGGGGCTGGAGGTGGCGTACCCCAGGATCTCCTGTGAGTCCGCGTCCGTGGCAACCCTCAGCCGGTACGGGCCGTCTTCAGGGTGGGAGAGCAGCCAAGGGCGGCGCTCCTCCACGGTGAAGGGCTCGGTGTCGAACGTGATGGGCGTCTCACACACGTAGTGGTTGTAGAGGTCGGTGAGTGCCTTGAGGTCGTCCTCGACTCCCGGTCTGACCTGGACATCCGTACGTTCCGTCGCCATCACGCCACCTCCTGCGGCGGCACAGGGTACTGCATGATCAGAAAAATCGAGGGGCGGGTTGGGAATTCTGTCCGGATTCCAGTCGTTGTTTCCATCGGATGCAGGGCACCCGAGGAGAGTCCCCCACAGTGCTGAGCGTCCACCGGATCACTCGCTGAACCACCATCGCAAGGGAGCACGCATGGCAACCCGTGCCGTCGCCCGTCGTAAGTCCGCCACCGGCGAGACCTCCGGCGCGGCAACCAGCGTCCGCGCCAACGGCGGAGAGCTCGCCGACCGCGATCTGGTCGGCATGTACCTCGACGAGATCGCGCGTACGCCGCTGCTCGACGCCGCCAAGGAGGTCGAGCTGTCCCAGACCATCGAGGCCGGTGTCTTCGCGCGGCAGGTCCTCGAAGGCTACGAGGAGACCGGGGCGGATGCCACCCGTGAGGAACTCCAGGCCCTGATCGACGAGAGCGAGCGGGCGAAGGACGTCTTCATCCGGTCCAACCTCCGCCTGGTCGTCGCGGTCGCCCGCCGCTACCCGCGCAGCGGGCTGCCGCTGCTCGACCTGATCCAGGAGGGCAACGCCGGCCTGGTCCGCGCGGTCGAGAAGTTCGACTACCGCAAGGGCTTCAAGTTCTCGACCTACGCGACCTGGTGGATCCGCCAGGCCATCACCCGGTCCATCGCCGACCAGTCCCGCACCATCCGTCTGCCCGTCCACCTGGTGGAGGAGCTGGGCCGGATCCGGCGCGTGCAGCGCGAGTTCAACCGCGAGCACGGCCGCGAGCCGGAGCCCGCCGAGATCGCGGCCGAGCTGGGCTCGACCCCGGAGCGCGTCACCGACGTGCTCGACTGGGCCCGCGACCCGGTCTCGCTGAACATGTCGGTGGACGACGAGGGCGAGACCCAGTTCGGCGACCTGCTGGAGGACACCTCCGCCGTGTCGCCCGAGCAGTCGGTGATGACCCTGCTGCGCAGCGAGGAGCTGGACGACCTCATCGGCCGCCTCGACCCGCGCACCGCCTCCATCATCAAGATGCGGTACGGCATCGTCGACGGCCGCGAGCGCACCCTGACCGAGGTCGGCAAGGAGCACGGCCTCACCCGTGAGCGCATCCGGCAGATCGAGAAGCACGCGCTGCTCGAGCTGAAGAAGCTGGCTCGCTCGACCGGCTTCGAGGCGGCGGCGTAGCGACGGCGCGTGACGCGGGGGCGTGACGTGGCGCGTGGGGCGCACGCCGGTGGCCGAACCCCGCGCAAACATGGCCGTACAACGCTGCTTCAACCCGCGGGGGCCCGGGAAAAAGAACTCCGGGCCCGTCCGCAGGCGGCCCGGAACCACCGGCCCGCCGCCCTTGAGGACCACGTCCCGACGCACTCCCCCCGGTGCCGGGACTTTCCCGAGCCGGGCTCGGCGCCCCTCCCCCCGGGGTGCCGCAGCCCGGCTCTCTCCCTGCCGGGAGCCGAGCGGGCCGGCGGGACACCCCGAACCTGAACCCCGGGGTGGCCCGCCGAATGGCAGATTCTGCCACAGCGGCATAGCCTGCCGAAGTGAGCAGCACCATCCCCGCATTCCCCGACCCCGGGTCGGGACCGGTCTCCCTGACCGAACGGCGCAAGGCCGAGACCCGTATGGAGATCGCCCGCGCGGCGGCCCGCCTCTTCGTCGGCCAGGGCCTCAGGGCCACTCGGGCCGAGGACATCGCCCGCACCGCCGGAATCGCCCCGCGTACCTTCTACCGCTACTTCGCGGCCAAGGAGGAAGCCGTCGCCCCGCTGTACGCCCTCGGCGCCGAGCGCTGGGTGCGGGCGGTCCGCGACGCCCCGGCCGAGCTGTCCCCGCCCGAGGCGCTGGAACACGCCGTCCGGCACACCCTGACCCCGGGCGCCGGAGTCTCGGCCGCCTCCTGGGAGTGGGCCCGCACCCTGATCCGCCTGGCCGGGAGCAGCCCGGCGCTGCGCAAGGTGTGGGCGGAGGTCTGCCACAGCACGGAACGCGGACTCGTGGAGGCGCTGGCCGCGCGGATGTCCGGCGGCGACGACAACGTTGCCGCACGCCTCGCGGCCTCGCCCCGGCTCCACTTCGCGGCCGCCGTGGCGGGCGCCGCCGTGCGCGTCGCGGCGGAGCACTGGGCGACGTCCGGCGAGACGGCCCGCAGCCCGCTGGACCAGGCCCTGCGGAACCTGACGGACCTCCGCGGCTTCACGTGGGAGGACGAACCGTCCGGACGGGACTGAGCCGCGCCGTCACCCGGCGCCCGGCTCCGCGGCCCGGCCCAGCCGCGCCCCCAGCTCCCGCACCCGGTCCACCAGTTCCGCCGGCTGCCGGACGCGGAATTCCAGCCCCGTCATCGCCAGCCGCACCGCCATCCACTCGGGTGCGTCGGACACCGTCGTCCGCAGGACGCACGAGGTGCCGCCGTCCACCGCCTCCGGCGCCCCGAGCCACTGCGGCAGCCGTGCCGCGACGGCCTCGGCCGGTTCGAGGAAGAGGACCTCGATCCCGTACGAGTCGTTGCGCCGCTGCATCGAGCGCCGCAGGTATTCGGCCGCGTCCCCGGTGGGCAGCTCCCGCGGCGTAAACCGGGCGCCGGTGGCGAAGGGTTCGCTGACCCGGTCGACCCGGAAGGTCCGCCAGTCGTCGCGGTCGAGGTCGTAGGCGATCAGGTACCAGCGGCGTCCCGTCGACACCAGCCGGTAGGGCTCCGTCACGCGCCGCGACTCGGTGCCGTCGCCCGCGCGGTAGGCGAACCGCAGCCGCTCGTGTCCGGCCACCGTCGAGGCCATGACGGTCAGTGTGCCGGGCGCGATGCTCGGGCCGTCCCCGCTGGTCAGCGGCGTGGTCGCGGCCTGGAGCGTGGTCACCCGGTGCCGCAGCCGGGACGGCAGCACCTGCTCCAGCTTGGCCAGTGCCCGCACCGACGCCTCGTCCAGGCCCTCGACCGCGTGCCCGGCGCCCGCGCGCAGCCCGACCGCGATGGCCACCGCCTCCTCGTCGTCGAGGACGAGCGGCGGCATCGCCTTGCCGGCCACCAGCCGGTATCCGCCGTCCGAGCCCATGGTGGCCTGCACGGGGTAGCCCAGCTCGCGCAGCCGGTCGATGTCGCGCCGGACCGTGCGGCGGGAGACGCCGAGCCGGTCGGCCAGTTCGCCGCCGGGCCATTCGCGGGGCGTCTGGAGGAGGGAGAGGAGCGTCAGCAGCCGGGCCGGGGTGTCCGTCGTCATGGCACCGAGGATGCCGCACATCTAGGACGTGATCCGTCCTACTGCCGCCCTAACTTCCTCGCATGACCTTCACGCAGACCCCGGACACGCCACCCGCCCCGCCTGCTTCACCCGCCCCGCCCGCTTCACCCGCCCCGCCCGCGGGCGACCGCCGCCGCTGGTTCGCCCTGGCGATCGTGATGACCGCGGCCTTCATGGACCTGGTCGACGTCACCATCGTCAACATCGCGATCCCGTCGATCCAGCGGGACGAGGGCGCCTCCGTCAGCCAGATCCAGTGGATAACGGCCGGCTACGCCCTCGCCTTCGCCGCCGGTCTGATCACCGGCGGGCGGCTCGGCGACATCCACGGCCGCAAGCGGGTGTTCCTCATCGGCATCGCCGGGTTCACCCTGGCGTCCGCGCTGTGCGGTCTGGCGGCGAACCCGGAGATGCTGGTCGCCTCCCGCGTCCTCCAGGGCGCCATGGCGGCGCTGATGGTGCCGCAGGTCCTGTCGATCGTGCACGCCACCTTCCCCGCGCACGAACGCGGCAAGGTCTTCGGCCTGTTCGGCGCGATCGTCGGACTCGGCGCCGTCTCCGGCCCGCTGCTGGGCGCGCTGCTCACCGAGTGGAACCTCTTCGGCCTCGAATGGCGGCCCATCTTCCTCATCAACCTGCCGGTCGGCATCGCGGGACTCGTCCTCGGCAGCCGCTTCATCACGGAGTCCAGGGCGCCGCGCGCCCTGCGGCTGGACCTGGTCGGGGTCGCCCTGGTCACCCTCGGCATGCTGATGCTGGTCTACCCGCTCACCCGCGGCGAGGAGCTGGGATGGCCGCTGTGGGGGTACCTGTCGATGGCCGGCTCGCTCGTGGTCCTCGCGGTGCTGGTGGCGTACGAGCGGCGCAAGAGCGCGCGGGACGGCTCGCCGCTGGTCGAGCTGTCGCTGTTCAGGGTGAAGAGCTTCGCGGCCGGTATCGCCGTGCAGACCGTCTTCGGTATCGCGCTCGGCGTCTTCTTCCTGGTGTGGACGCTGTACATGCAGGTGGGACTCGGCTGGACCGCGCTGCGGGCCGGACTGACCGGAGTGCCGTTCTCGATCGCCGTCTCGGTGGCGGCCGGGGTGTCGGTGCAGCTGCTGGTCCCGCGCTTCGGACGCAAGGTGCTCCAGGCGGGCGCGCTGGTGATGGCGGCCGGGGTGCTGCTCTACATCTGGGAGTCCGAGCGCTACGGCCTCGGCATCGCGTCCTGGCAGATGGCACTGCCGCTCACCGTGATGGGCGCCGGCATGGGCCTGATCGTCGCGCCGCTGACCGACGCGGTGCTGTCCCAGGTGCCGCGTGAGCACGCCGGGGCCGCGTCCGGGCTCATCAACACCGTGCAGCAGATGGGCAACGCGCTCGGCCTCGGCCTGGTGTCGGTGGTCTTCTTCGGCACGATGAGCGACCACCTCACCCCCGCCCGCCTGGGCCCGGCCTACGCGGACGCCTTCCAGAACGCGCTGGGCTGGGTGGCCGGGGTGATGGCCGTCATCTTCCTGCTGATGTTCGCGCTGCCCAAGCGGCCCGCGCAGCACGTGGAAGGGGCCGGGGCCAAGGAGCCGGCGGAGCAGAAGGAGCCCGCGCTGCTCTGAGCCCCAATGTCCGGGCCTCCGCTGCCCATGCCCGTTCATGCCTGAGCGTGTCCGAGCGTCTGTGTTTCTCTGTTTACATTCCGGAAAACCGGGGTTAGCCTCCCAGAGAAACCACAGGTTCGGGCATGGTTCGGAGGTGAATGGTCATGTACGCAGCGGAGCGGCAGCAGGAGATCCTCCGGCTCGCCCGGGACAGTGGCCGGGTGGACGTGGTGTCGCTCGCCGAGGAGTTCCAGGTGACGGCGGAGACCATCCGCCGCGACCTCACGGCGCTGGACCGCGCCGGACTGCTCCGCCGGGTGCACGGCGGCGCGATCCCCGCCGGGCGGCTCGACTTCGAGCCCGACCTCGCCGAGCGCGAGTCCACCGCCGCCGACCAGAAGGACCGGATCGCCAAGGCGGCCCTGGCCGAACTGCCCACCGACGGCACGCTGATCCTCGATGCCGGCTCGACGGTGGCCCGTATCGCGGCGGCGATCCCGGCGGAGAGCTCGCTGACCGTCGTCACCCACAGCCTGCCCATCGCCGCCCGCCTCGCCGACCACCCCGGCATCCAGCTCCACCTGGTCGGCGGCCGGGTCCGGCACCGTACCCGCGCCGCCGTGGACGCCTGGGCGCTGCGCGCGTACGGCGAGATCCGCGCCGACGTCACGGTGGTGGCGGCCAACGGCTTCTCCGTCGAGTACGGCCTGACCACCCCGGACCTCGCCGAGGCCGCCGTCAAGCGGGCCGCCGTGGCCGCCGCCCGCCGCGCGGTGCTGGTCGCCGACTCCTCGAAGTACGGCCAGGAGCACTTCGCCCGCTTCGGCGCCCTGCACGACGTGGACCTGCTGATCACCGACAGCGGGCTGAGCCCCGAAGACGCGGGCGACGTCGAGCGCGCCGGCACGGAAGTGGTACGCGCATGATCCTCACCGTCACCCCCAACCCGTCCCTGGACCGCACCTACGAGGTCCCCTCGCTCGACCGCGGCGAGGTCGTCCGCGCCACGGGCGAGCGCGTGGACCCGGGCGGCAAGGGCGTGAACGTCTCGCGGGCGGTGGCGGCGGCCGGCCGGCGCACCGTCGCGGTACTGCCGCTCGGCGGGGCGCCGGGAGCACTCGTGGCCGACCTGCTGGACGCCCAGGGCATCGAGGTCGCCCCGGTGCCGGTCGCCGGGGCCACCCGCTCCAACATCGCGCTCGCCGAGGCCGACGGCGTCCTCACGAAGATCAACGCGCCGGGTCCCGAACTGTCCGCCGCCGAACGGGAACTGCTCCTGGAGACCGTACGGAGCCAGTCGCCCGGCGCCGACTGGATCGCCTGCTGCGGCAGCCTGCCCCGCGGCCTCGCCCCCTCCTGGTACGCCGAGCTGGTCACCCGGGCGCACGCCGCCGGTGTCCGCATCGCCCTGGACACCTCGGGACCCGCCCTGCTCCAGGCCCTGCGCGAGCGGCCCGACGTGGTCAAGCCCAACGCCGAGGAACTCGCGGAGGCGGTCGGGCGCCCCCTCGCCACGGTCGGCGACGCCGTGAAGGCCGCCGAGGAACTGCGGGAGCTGGGCGCCCGGTCCGTGCTCGCCAGCCTGGGCGCCGACGGGCAACTGCTCGTGTCCGAGGAGGGCACGTGGTTCGGCAACGCCCGCGTGGACGCCGTACGCAGCAACGTGGGCGCCGGTGACTCCTCCCTCGCCGGGTTCCTGATCGCCCGGGGAGCGGGGCCCGGCGCCCTCGCCTCCGCCGTCGCGCACGGCGCCGCCGCCGTCCGGCTGCCGGGCAGCGTGATGCCGGCGCCGGACGACCTGGATCCGTCCGCCGTGACGGTCACCACCGAGGTGCCGACGGACCGCGCACTGCGGGAGCCGGCGTCATGACCCCCGACCCCGTCCCCGGCCGCCACCGAAGCGTCCCCCTCCCCGCCCCCGCCCCGCACCCCGTGTTCCGGGCGATACGCGAGCTAAGGAGCCCGCGATGAGCGACATGATCAGTGCGGATCTGGTCGACCTCGACCTGTCCGCCGACACCAAGGAAGCGGCGGCGCGCGCCCTCGCCGAGCGGATGGCGTTCCGGGGCCGGGTGACCGACCTGGAGGGCTTCCTCGCCGACGTGGCCGCCCGCGAGGCGCAGATGCCGACCGGCCTCGACGGCGGCATCGGCATCCCGCACTGCCGCAGCGAGCACGTCACCGAGCCCACGCTGGCCTTCGGGCGCAGTGCGCGGGGCATCGACTTCGGGGCGGCGGACGGCCCGGCCGACCTGGTCTTCCTGATCGCCGCACCGGCGGGCGCCGACGACGCCCACCTGACGATCCTCTCCGCCCTGGCCCGGCAGCTGATGAACGCCGAGTTCACCGACGCGCTGCGCGCGGTGGGCGACCCGGCGGACGCGGCGGCGCTGATCCGCGGCGAGGAGCCCGCGGCCGCCGCCGGCGACGAGGACTCCGTGGCGACCCCGGCGGCGGCCTCCGCCGGGGCCGCCACGGTCGGCACCGGTGACCGGGAGGACCCCGGACCGTCCGGGCGCCCCTTCCGGATCGTCGCCGTCACCTCCTGCCCCACCGGCATCGCGCACACCTACATGGCCGCCGAGTCGCTGGAGAACGCGGGCCGCGAGGAAGGCGTCGAGGTCGTCGTGGAGACCCAGGGCTCGGCCGGGTTCGACCGGCTGGACCCCGCGGTGATCGCGGCGGCGGACGGCGTGATCCTCGCCCATGACGTGCCGGTGCGCGAGAAGGACCGCTTCGCCGGGAAGCCCACCGTCGACACCGGCGTCAAGGCGGCCATCAACCGGCCGGGCGAGCTGATCGGCGAGGTGCGCGGGAAGGCGGCCCGCGGCGAGGTCACGGCGGCCGGGGCGACGGATCCGTCCGGTGCCGCCGGTGCGACGCCGGTCGAGCGGGGCGGCGAGTCCGGCGAGGGGTACGGGACGAAGCTCCGCAAGTGGCTGATGTCCGGCGTCAGTTACATGGTGCCGTTCGTCGCGGCGGGCGGTCTGCTGATCGCCCTGGGCTTCGCGATCGGCGGCTACGAGATCAACAAGGCGCCGTCCGTGATGGACCACTTCGTGTGGAGCCAGGCGGACAGCTGGGCGGCCCTGCTGTTCCAGATCGGCGGCGTGGCCTTCGCCTTCCTCGTTCCGGTGCTGGCCGGCTACATCGCCTACGGCATGGCCGACCGGCCGGGCCTGGTCCCCGGCTTCGTCGGCGGCTCGATAGCGCTGACCATCGACGCCGGTTTCCTCGGCGGTCTGGCGGCCGGTCTGATCTCGGGTGCGGTGGTGCTGGCCATCCAACGGGTGCGCATCCCGAAGGCGTTGCGCGGCATCATGCCGGTGGTGGTGATCCCGCTGATCTCGGCGGCGGTCGTCGGGTTCCTGATGTTCGTGGTGATCGGCAAACCCATCGCGTCCGCCCAGTCGGCGATGACCGACTGGCTGAACGGCCTGTCCGGCGCCAACGCGGTCCTGCTCGGCGCGCTCCTCGGCCTGATGATGTGCTTCGACCTGGGCGGCCCGGTCAACAAGGTCGCCTACACCTTCGCCACCGCGGGCATCGCGGTCGCCAGTCCCAGCGACTCGGCGATGAAGATCATGGCGGCGGTGATGGCGGCCGGCATGGTCCCGCCGCTGGCGATGGCCCTGGCCACCACCGTGCGAGGCCGGCTCTTCAACGCCGCCGAGCGCGAGAACGGCAAGGCCGCCTGGGTGCTGGGCGCCTCCTTCATCTCCGAGGGCGCGATCCCCTTCGCCGCGGCCGACCCGCTGCGGGTCATCCCGTCCTCGATGGTGGGCGGCGCGGTCACCGGCGCCCTGTCGATGGCCTTCGGCGCCACGCTGCGGGCCCCGCACGGCGGCATCTTCGTGGTCCCGCTGATCGGCAATCCGCTGCTCTACCTGGTCGCCATCGCGGCCGGCGTCTGCGTCACCACGGCCCTGGTGATCGTCCTCAAGGGCCTGCGCAAACCGGCGCGGGGGGCTACGGCCCAGGGGTCCGGCGGCGCGGACCCGTCGGCCCCGGCACCCGGGACGAAGCAGCCGGTGGCCGCGTAGAGCCGGGGCGGCCGGACGCTCCCGCCGTCACCGCTGACCGCTCACCGTTCACCGCTCAGGAGGAGGGCTGCGCGGCCCGTCGCTCCATCGCGCGGCGGGCCGCGTCCTCGCTGTCGTAGACCTCGCACATGTGCCGTCCGTCGGGCGTGGCCGTGTGCTCGACCTCCCAGAGCGAGACCTCGGCGCCGTCCCGGAGCAGGAACGCGTGCTCGTAGAGCGAGAACCCGGCCCGGGCGCGGCCCGCGCGGCCGGGGCCGCCGAAGGCCTGGATGATCTGGTGCGCGGACGCCGTCGCCAGCAGCTCGGCCAGCTCGGATCCCGGCCGGTCCGTGTTCTCCGCGCGGCGCAGCAGCCGGCGGGCGTGGTCCGCCGAGGCGTCGGAGACGTAGGTGTGCCGCGGGGCCGGGACCGGGGCGTGGTGCACCTGCACCGGCAGTTCGAAGTCCGGCGTCTCCGGCGGCAGCGCCAGCCGGGAGGTCGCGGTGCGCAGCTCCTCGTCGTCCAGGTACACCTCGTGCTGCGGTTCGCCGCCCGGAACGGTGTTGTGGACCAGCTCCCAGAGCGTGAGCGCCGAACCGTCGGCGAGCAGCCAGGTGTGCCGGTACGTCTCACGGTGCAGCCCCGCGCTGTGGTGCGCGGAGTGCAGGGAACCGTCGTGCGCCAGCGCGCAGTCCAGGCGCCGTATCGTCTCGTCGGGCAGTTCGAACGAGTTCAGGGCGCGACCCAGCAGCCGCATGAGGTGCTCCTCCGGAGACTCGGGCGACTCGGGTGGTTCGTACGCTGCCGTCTCGTACGGAACGCTCAAGGTTTCTCCCGGCGTTGCTGCATGTCACCTTGTGGGTGCATACCGTAGCCCCTCGATCGGACATCATGTCCGGGAACCGAGAAAACGTACGCACGAAAAACCGGCAGGCCGCGCGAAAAGTTCCCGCGCGACCCGACGATCCGTCAAAATCCGCTGGTCAAAGACCGTTCGGACGACATCCGCCGCAACTTTTCCACACCTGCCGGCCGTTCCCCCGTCACCCGCCGTACAGCTCCCCGTACGACGGCCAGGACCCGCCCGGTCCGTCCACCGGCCCGGCGGCCCGGACCGCGCGGACGATCGCACGCGTCACCATGTCCGCGCCCGCCGCCAGCACCTCGTTCAGCGCGAGCGGCTCCCCCTCGGCGAGCGGACGCGCCCCGGTCGCCAGCGCGAACACCGTGTCCCCGTCACTGAGCAGGTGCACCGGCCTCACGGCGCGCGCGATGCCGTCGTGCGCCGTGCCGGCCAGCTTCTGCGCCTGCGCCTTCGACAGGTCGGCGTCGGTGGCGACCACGGCGAGCGTGGTGTTCAACGGCGGCGGCGCGTTCCTCGCCGCGACCTCCGCCAGGCGCCGCCCCGCCGCCGCGTGCACCTCCGGCGCCGGGTACGGGACCCGCCCGCCGCCGAACAGCTCCCCGTACAGCACCCCCGTCTCCGGATCCGTCACCGACCCCGCCGCGTTGGCCACCACCAGCGCCGCCACCGTGATGCCCGAGTCCAGCACGGTGCTCGCGGTGCCGACCCCGCCCTTCAGCGTGCCGACCACGGCCCCCGTGCCCGCCCCGACGCAGCCCTGCGGCACCCCGGCGCCGGGGGAGTCCGCACTCGCCTGCGCCGCCTCGACGGCCGCCCGTCCGGTGGCGGCGTCCGGCCTGGCCCGGAAGTCGCCACCGCGCCCCAGGTCGAAGACGCAGGCCGCGGGCACCACCGGCACCACGTGCGCGGGGTCAGGCCCGACGCGCACCCCGCGTCCCCGCTCCTCCAGCCAGGCCATCACCCCCGACGCCGCGTCGAGCCCGTACGCGCTGCCGCCGGTCAGCACCACCGCCTGCACCCGCTGCACCAGGTTCCGCGGGTCGAGCGCGTCGGTCTCCTTGGTGCCGGGGCCGCCGCCGCGCACGTCCACGGCCGCCACCGCCCCGTCCTCCGGAGCGAGCACCACCGTCGTCCCCGTGAGCCATCCGTCGCCGCGCCGCGTCGCGTGCCCCACCAGCAGACCGGCGACGTCCGTCAATGCGTCAACTGTCATACCGCCAGTCTTGTCCACGCCGTAGGCCTGGGCGGGCCGCGCCCGGTCAGGCGGCGGGCGGCGTCGCGCCCCGCGTCCGCCCGGTGCGCCGCGCGGTCAGCGTCACGCCGGCCGCCACGGCCAGCGCCAGGACGACTCCGGCCACCAGCACCGCCATGTCCCCGAGGAAGGTGCAGCAGATCACCAGCAGCGCGGCGGTCGGCAGCACCGACTGCTCGGCGATGCCCACCTTGAAGTGCCGGGCGTGCAGCGCCCACACCGTGAGCAGGTACAGCGCCGTCGGCAGGGTCACCGCCGCGGACGCCGCGAGCGTCGAGATGTGCGCCTTCCCCACGGTCTGCTCCACCGCCACCTCCAGCCCCGCCCCGATCGCGGCGGCCGAGGCGAACACCACGTAGTGGCCGTAACCCCACACGAACGACTGCCTGCTGGTCCGCAGTCGGCTGTGGGCGGGGACCACGAAGTAGATCCACCAGGCGGAGAAGACGAGGAGCAGCCCGCCGGCCGCGATCGGCAGCACCTCGCCCAGCGCGTCGTTCTCCTCGATGCCCGACTTCACCGCCACCGTGGCCGCCGCGATGGTCTCGCCGAGCACGATGATCGTGAACAGCCCGTACCGCTCGGAGATGTGGTGCGGATGCCAGGCCGACATGTGCCGGCGCTCGGCGAACACCGGCACGCACAGCTCCAGCACCACCATCGCCAGGTACAGCCAGCCGCGGCCGCCCTCGGGCAGAACCAGCAGTCCCAGCCAGCCGACCTGGCAGACCAGCACGCCTCCCGCGTACCTCAGGGCCATGGCACGCTCCGCCGCCCCGGCCGTGCGCGCCGCCCTGAGCCACTGCACCGACATGGCGATCCGCATGATCACGTAGCCGAGCACGACGGCCACGTAGTCGTGCTCCTCGAAGGCCCGGGAGACGCCCGCCGCCAGCACGAGCACACCGGCCATCTGCACCAGGGTGACGATCCGGTAGAGCACGTCGTCGTTGTCGTAGGCCGAGGCGAACCACGTGAAGTTCATCCACGCCCACCAGATGGCGAAGAAGATCATCGCGTAGTCGAGAACGCCCTCGCCGGCATGGTCCTCGGCGACCGAGTGCACCAGTTGCACGCCCGCCTGGGCGATGGCGACGACGAAGCACAGGTCGAAGAAGAGTTCCAGCGGCGTGGCGACGCGGTGCGGCTCCTGCCGCCCGCGGGCCTTCAGGCTGCGGACCGGGGGGTGGGCGCCGGGCGGGCCCGAGGACGCGCCCGCGGGCTGGGGACTGGACGTCATGGCTCCCAGCACAGCAGAGACGACGCCGGTCCGCTTGTGGAGCGGGGCCGTACCCTGGACCCATGAGTACCGCCCCCGAACCCGAACCGCGCGCGCCCAGGCCGGCGCTGGTCTTCGACGACCCGCTGGACCAGCAGACGTCGGACGACACCGACCGAGGCTGGGGCGAGCGGCCCGAGGGCGACAGCGCGGCCGACCTGAAGCGCTTCCTCGACGAGAAGCCGCCGCACCACCTGTGAGCCGCGCGGGCACCCGCCCGCCGGCCGGCCGCCGCCGCTGCCGCTGCCGCTAGGAGCGGTCGGGCCCCGAACCGCGCTGCGCGACCAGCTCGTCCCGGATCTCCTTGAGCACCTCCAGCTCGGTGACCTCGATGATCTCCTCGGCGCTCTCCTTGGCCTTGCGGCGGGCCTCCTGCCGGGCCAGGTACTTCGCCATGGGCAGGACCATCAGGAAGTAGACGACGGCCGCGGTGATCAGGAACGAGAGCGTGGCGCCCAGCACCGAGCCCCACAGGATCCGCACGCCCGTCGCGGTGTCGCCGGTCCCGGTGCACGGGCCCTTCAGGCAGGAGCTGTAGCTGTCCAGGCTCTGCGTGCCGAACGCCCCGATCAGCGGGTTGATGACCCCCTTCACCACCGAGTTGACGATGTTGGTGAAGGCGGCGCCGATGACGACCGCCACCGCCAGGTCGATGACGTTTCCGCGCATCAGGAAGGCCTTGAAGCCCTGCCAGACGCTCGGGTCGCTCTTCTCGCTCACGGTGGACGTTCTCCTCGCTTGAACAGGTGTTGGAATGGAGCGCTCCGCAACCTACGTCAGCGTTGGGCCGTCCTGTCCAATCCGGTCCCTCGAACGAGCGACTTGACGGCCTCAGCACAGGGTCACCGCCAACCGCCCCGTGGTGCCGGCGCCGACCAGCCGGTGAGCGGTGGCGCGCTCGACCGACACCACGACCAGCGCCCCGCCCGCCGCCCCGTCCACAGGCTCCGGCACCTTCGTCACCCGCGCCCCGCGCGCGACCACGGACGCGTCGCCGGCGTCCCCGGTCGCGACCACGTCGACGCGGTCGCCCGGATCGAGCAGCCGTACCGTCTCCGCGTCCGCGATCCGTACCGGCGCCGCCACGAGCCGCGGGCCCGGCCGCTCGCGCACCTGGTCGGCCACCGGATGTCCGCGTGCCCGCCTCGGGTCCGGCCCGGCGGCTCCCGGCTGAGGTCCCGCGGCCACCAGCGCCGCGGCGGTGACCGCGAGCCCGGCGGCCACGACGCGCCGCCGGTGCCGGACGAGCCGGTGCAGCCGGTGCCGTCCGCCGCGCACCCGCACCGGGGCGAAGGGCGGCACCTCGCCGGTGGGCGGCGCGTCGGTGCCGAGCGGGGACGGGCCGGGGGAGGGAAGGACGGAACGGGACACGGTGACCACCACCTGCGACGAGGGATCGGCTTGCGCTCCCACGATGAGGCTTTGCGCCGGACCCCGCCGAGGCCCGTGGACCACCGCCCGCTTGTGGACAACTCCACCACCCGAAGGGGACGTTCCGCCCGAACCAAAGCCGTCCCCGCCCCGCCTCGCGGCAGCGCGCCCCCCAAACCCGCCCCGCCCTACGGCAGCGCGATCCCCGGATCCATCCCGCCCAGTGCCGCCCCGCACGGGCAGTCCCGCTCGCCGTTCTCCGGCAGCGCGGCCACCGCGTCGAACAGGACGCCCCGCAGCCGGTCCACGTTGGCCGCGAACACCCGCAGCACCTCCTCGTGCGAGACGCCCTCGCCGCTCTCGGCGCCGGCGTCCAGGTCGGTGACGAGGGTCAGCGAGGTGTAGCAGAGCTCCAGTTCACGGGCGAGCGCCGACTCCGGGTGACCGGTCATGCCCACCACCGACCAGCCCTGCGCCCGGTGCCACAGCGACTCCGCCCGGGTGCCGAAGCGGGGCCCCTCGACCACGACCAGGGTGCCGCCGTCCACGGCCTCCCAGTCCCTTCCACGCGCCGCCTTCAGCGCGGCGGCCCGCCCGGTGGGGCAGTACGGGTCGGCCAGCGACACGTGCACCACGTTGGGCACGCTGCCGTCGGGCAGCGGCAGTCCGTCGAAGTACGTCGACGGGCGGGACCTGGTCCGGTCGACGAACTGGTCCGGCACCAGCAGCGTGCCCGGCCCGTACTCCGGACGCAGGCCGCCCACCGCGCACGGCCCGAGGACCTGGCGCGCGCCGACCGAGCGCAGCGCCCACAGGTTGGCCCGGTAGTTGATCCGGTGCGGCGGCAGATGGTGGCCGCGACCGTGCCGGGGGAGGAAGGCGACCCGCCGGCCGGCGATCTCGCCGAGGAAGAGCGAGTCGCTGGGCGGCCCGTACGGGGTGTCCACCTCGACCTCGGTCACGTCGTCGAGGAACGAGTAGAAACCGGAGCCGCCGATCACGCCGATCTCGGCATTCACCTTGTTCGCCATGTCCGCACCCTAACCGGCCCGGGAAACGCCGAGGACCCCGTCGTCGTACGACGACAGGGTCTCGTAAGAACCTGGTGCGGCCGGGCGGCTCCCGCGTCCGGCCGGGAGCCTACGCGGCGGTGGTGCTGGAGGAGGAGCTGCCGGAGCCGGAGGACGTCGAGGACGAACCCGAGCCGGACGCCGACGACGAGGACGAACCGGAGTCCGAGGACGAGGAGGACGACGCCCCCGACTTCGACGACGACGCCGGCGAGCTGCTCGACGAGCTGCCGCGGCTGTCGTTGCGGTAGAAGCCGGAACCCTTGAAGACGATGCCGACCGCCGAGAACACCTTCTTCAGGCGGCCCTGGCAGTTCGGGCACTCGGTGAGCGCGTCGTCGGTGAACTTCTGCACCGCCTCGAGGCCCTCGCCGCACTCGGTGCACTGGTACTGGTACGTCGGCACTGTCTTCCTCCTGGCACTCTCACTCGATGAGTGCTAACGACGGTCCATAGTGACGTATTCCTCGGGATCAGTCCACTGCGACGGGCTCGCGGTGACCGACGCCACGTGCGACCGTGCGCCCCTGGGGCCGGGAGGCCAGCCGTGAGCGCAGTGCCACCAGGACCGCCAGCGCGAGCACCGTGCCGCCCATCGGCACCAGGAATCCGGCCCCGTCCCGGAACCCGTCCTCCAGCTGTCCGGCGACGGTCACCGCCAGCGCCTGCCCGAGGGCGACGGCGCCGGTCAGCCAGGTGAACGCCTCGGTGCGGGCCCCGGACGGGACCAGGCCCTCCACCAGCGTGTAGCCGGTGACGATGGCGGGCGCGACACAGATGCCGACCAGCAGACCGAGGCCGGCCAGCACGAGCACCGACTGCGCCGCCCACAGGCCGGAGGCGGTCAGCGCGAGGGCGGCGTAACCGATCACGAGGCGCCGCTGCGGGGCGACCTTCCAGGCGATGGCGCCGCAGGCCAGGCCGGAGAGCATGTTTCCGGCGGCGAAGACGCCGTAGAGGACGCCGTTCAGGCCGGGCTCGCCGATCGACTCGGTGAACGCGGCCAGCGACACCTGCATGCCGCCGAAGACGGAGCCGACGCCCAGGAAGGCGACGATCAGAACGCGCACCCCGGGGACGCGCAGCGCGGAAACGTGCTCCCCGCGCGCGTGCACGCCGTCGGCGCCGCCGACCTCGGGCTGCGTGCTCTTCTGCGCGGCGAACAGCAGACCGCCCACCAGGGTGAGCGCGGCCTCGGTGACCAGGCCCGCGGCCGGGCCGACGCCCGTGCACAGGGCGGTCGCCACCAGCGGGCCGAGGACGAAGGTCAGCTCGTCGGTGACGGACTCGAAGGCGGCGGCGGTGCTCATCAGGGGGGAGCCCTTGAGCCTGACGCCCCAGCGGGCCCGCACCATCGGCCCGATCTGCGGCACCGACGCACCCGCGGGCACGGCCGCCGCGAACAGCGCCCACAGCGGCGCGTCCGCGAGCGCGAGGGCGGTCAGGGCCAGGCCGGACGCGGCGTGCACGAGAACGCCGGGCAGCAGGACGGCGCGCTGTCCGTAGCGGTCGGCGAGCCGTCCGCCGTAGGGGGCGAACAGGGCCATGGAGACGCCGGTGACGGCGGCGACGGCGCCCGCGACGCCGTAGGAGCCCGTGGTGTGCTGCACGAGCAGCACGATGGAGATCGTCAGCATCGCGAACGGCTGGCGGGCCGCGAAACCGGGGAGCAGGAACGTCCAGGCGCCGCGGGTGCGCAGCAGTTGTCCGTATCCGGGGCGGGCGGAGGCGGACGCGGTGTGCGGCGCTGCCTCCGGCGACTTCTTCGACGGGGTGACCGTGGATGCCACGGCCGTGCCTTTCTGCCGCCTGGTAGCGCGGTCCGCCTCGCGGCTGTGTCGCCGTGCGGGAGCGCCGAGAGCTGTCCTCTTGCGCGGACTGCGGTAGATGCCGGAGCCCGTGCGGATGAGGGGGCGTGCCGGCCGCCATACGGTCGCGCCAGCTCTGCATCAGACAGAGTTGGTTCGATCAGGTGCCGCACTCATCGTACAGGGATCAAGGGGGGCACAACCGTGTGAAAGCGAGCACCCCGCCCGCTCACGGGTGGCGGCCGCCGTTGTCCCCCGTGCCCAGCCAGCCGGCCAGCTTGCCGCCGTGGCCGACGGCGCGCAGTCGTGCCTCGGCCGCATCGCGGACGGGGTCCGTGGCGACGACGAGGAGCTCGTCCCCGCGCCGCAGTCCCGTCGTGGGCAGCGGCACGAACGACTTGTCGTCGCGCACGACCAGCGTGACCGCGGAGCCGGGCGGCAGCCGCAGCTCGCTGACCTCGACGCCGTGCATCCTCGAGCCCTCGGGGATCGTCACGGACAGCAGGTGTCCGCGCAGCCGCTCCAGCGGCGCCGACTCGATGCCGAGGTCGGCGGCCTCGTCGCCCTTGCCCAGGCCCAGCTTGCGGGCCAGCCAGGGCAGCGTGGGCCCCTGGACCAGGGTGTAGACGACGACCAGGACGAAGACGATGTTGAAGATCCGGCGGCTGCCGCCGACCCCCTCCACCATGGGGATCGTCGCCAGGATGATGGGCACCGCGCCGCGCAGTCCGGCCCAGGACATGAGGGCCTGCTCCTGCCACGGCACCCGGAAGGGCACCAGGCACAGCACGACGCTCAGTGGGCGCGCCACCATGGTGAGCACCAGCCCGATGACCAGGGCGGGCAGGATGTCGTCGCCCAGCTCGTGCGGGGTCACCAGCAGGCCGAGCAGCACGAACATGCCGATCTGGGCGAGCCAGCCGAGCCCGTCGGCGAACCCGCGGGTGGCGGGCCAGTGCGGCAGCCGGGCGTTGCCCATCACCATCGAGGCGAGGTAGACGGCCAGGAAGCCGCTGCCGTGCGCCATGGCGCCGGCCGCGTAGGCCGCCACGGCGATGGAGAGGACGGCGATGGGGTAGAGGCCCGAGGCGGGCAGCGCCACGTGCCGCAGTCCCCACGACCCCAGCCAGCCGACCGCGAGTCCGATGGCGGCGCCGATGGCCAGCTCCAGGGCGATCTCGCCGAGCAGCACGTACCAGTGCTCGATCGGGCCGGACGCGGAGAAGGCGACCACCAGGATGACCACCGGGGCGTCGTTGAAGCCCGACTCGGCCTCGAGGGTGCCCACTATGCGCGAGGGCAGCGGGATCCTGCGCAGCACGGAGAAGACCGCGGCCGCGTCCGTGGAGGACACCACGGCGCCGACGATCAGTGCCTGCCGCCACTCCAGCCCGGTCAGGTAGTGCGCGCCCGCCGCCGTCACGCCGACGCTGACCGCGACCCCGGCCAGCGCCAGTGCGGAGGCGGCCGGCAGCGCCGGTTTCGCCTCCTTCCACTTCGTGCCGAGTCCGCCCTCGGCCAGGATCACGACCAGGGCGGCGTACCCGATGACCTGGACCAGTTCGGCGTTGTCGAAGTGGATGTCGCCGATGCCGTCCTGGCCCATGGCGACGCCGATGGCCAGGTAGACGAGCAGGCTGGGGAGCCCGCTGCGCGAGGAGATCCGTACCGCCGCGACGGCGATGAGCAGGACGAGCGAGCAGACGAGCAGGAGCTGGTTGAGGTGGTGGACAGTCAGCGGCCGTTCCCTTCCCTGGCGCACAGCACGGAATCACAGCGCGGGCGAGTGCGCTCGTTCGGCACGCGAGGCGCACCCCCATGGCACACGAAGCCACCATGCTCTGCGGACAACTACTTCGTTACCTTACCTAACTCTTGACGCTTTCTTGACGCTCGGCTTGGCAAGATCGAACGCCCGTGCGCCGCGGTACCCGACTCCGCGTCAAGGGCGAGCCGGGCCTGCGCCTACAGTTGCTCCAGCGCTCAGTACAAAGCACAGCCCGCCCCTGCCGCTCGTGTTAGGACAGCAAGGACAGCGATGCCCCCCAACACCACCGCCTCCACGGGTCAGCAGCCCGGCACGTCCGGCAGGAAGAAGGGGCGCAAAGGGCGCCTGCTCGTCCTCGTGCTGGTGCTGGCCATCATCGGCGGCCTCGCCTACGGGGCGTACTGGTCCATCAGCACCGTCCGCGCGTCCTTCCCGCAGACCAAGGGCTCGATAACACTGGACGGCCTGTCGGGTCCGGTCGACGTCAAGCGCGACGGTTACGGCATCCCGCAGATCTACGCCTCCACCGACGAGGACCTGTTCATGGCGCAGGGCTACGTCCAGGCGCAGGACCGGTTCTACGAGATGGACGTGCGCCGGCACATGACCGGTGGGCGCCTGTCGGAGATGTTCGGCAAGAGCCAGGTCGACAACGACGAGTTCCTGCGCACCCTGGGCTGGCACCGGGTGGCGAAGAAGGAGTACGACGAGGAGCTGTCGGACTCCACGAAGAAGTACCTCCAGGCGTACGCCAAGGGAGTCAACGCCTACCTCAAGGGCAAGGACGGCAAGGACATCTCCCTGGAGTACGCCGCCCTCGGCTTCACCAACGACTACAAGCCGCAGGAGTGGACGCCGGTCGACTCGGTGGCCTGGCTCAAGGCGATGGCCTGGGACCTGCGCGGCAACATGCAGGACGAGGTCGACCGCGCCCTGATGACGAGCCGCCTCGGCCCCAAGCAGATCGCCGACCTGTACCCGGCGTACCCGTACGACCGGAACAAGGCGATCGTCCAGGAGGGCCAGTACGACGACCTGACCAAGACGTTCGACGGCGGCGGCCCGTCCGGCGGCGACGACTCCTCGTCCGGCTCCGGAACGGGCACGGGCACGGGTACCGGAACAGGGACCGGCACGGGTACCGGCACCGGCACCGGCACGGGTACCGGCAACGCCCTCGAAGGCCAGCTGTCCGGTCTCCAGGACGTCCTGGACGACCTCCCCACCGCGGTCGGCGTGAACGGCAACGGCATCGGCTCCAACTCCTGGGTGGTGTCCGGCAAGCACACCATCACCGGACAGCCGCTGCTGGCCAACGACCCGCACCTGTCCCCGTCCCTGCCGTCCGTCTGGTACCAGATGGGCCTGCACTGCCGGACCGTCTCCGCGAAGTGCCAGTACGACGTGTCCGGCTACACCTTCGCGGGCATGCCCGGCGTCGTCATCGGCCACAACCAGCAGATCGCCTGGGGCCTGACGAACTCCGGCGTCGACGTCACCGACCTCTACCTGGAGAAGATCACCGGCGAGGGCTACCAGTACGACGGCAAGGTGGTCCCCTTCCAGACGCGGCGGGAGACCATCAAGGTCGCCGGCGGTGAGTCCAAGACCATCGTCGTGCGCGAGACCAACAACGGACCGCTCCTGTCCGACCGCGACAGCGAACTGGTGCAGACCGGCAAGAGGGCCACCGTCGACACCGCCGCCCCCGACCGCGGCGACGGCTACGGCGTCGCGCTGCGCTGGACCGCGCTCGACGCGGGCAACACGATGGACTCCGTCTTCGCGATCGACCGGGCCAAGGACTGGGACGACTTCCGCGAGGCCGCGACCCTCTTCGACGTGCCCTCGCAGAACCTGGTCTACGCCGACAGCGAGCACATCGGCTACACCCTGCCCGGCAAGATCCCGGTGCGCGCCGAGGGCCACGACGGCTCCGTCCCGGCGCCGGGCTGGAGCTCCAAGTACCGCTGGACCGGCGAGTACATCGACCAGGACGAGCTGCCCTACGAGTACGACCCGGAGCGCGGCTACATCGTGACCGCCAACCAGGCCGTCGTCGGCGAGGACTACCCGTACACGCTGACCACGGATTGGGGCTACGGCACCCGCAGCCAGCGCATCACCTCCCTGATCGAGCAGAAGATCAAGGACGGCGGCAAGATCTCCACCGACGACATGCGCCAGATGCAGCTGGACAACAGCAGCGAGATGGCCAAGCTGCTCGTGCCCCAGCTGCTCAAGATCGACGTCGGCGACAAGGACGTCCGCGAGGCGCAGAAGCTGCTGGAGGGCTGGGACTACACCCAGGACGCCGACTCGGCCGCCGCCGCGTACTTCAACGCCGTCTGGCGCAACGTCCTCAAGCTGGCCTTCGGCAACAAGCTCCCCAAGGAGCTGCGGGTCAAGGGCCAGTGCCTGTGGGTCGACCCGGTCAACACCACCGGGCCCGCGGACGAGGTCGACAAGGTCCGCGAGTGCGGCCGGCGCGACGCCGACCAGGCCCAGCCGGACGGCGGCGACCGCTGGTTCGAGGTGGTCCGCACCCAGATGCAGAACCCCAAGAGCGCCTGGTGGACCACGCCCGACTCCGGCGCCCGCGACGGTGCCGAGAACAACCGGGACGACCTGTTCAAGCGGGCCATGATCGACGCCCGCTGGGAGCTGACCGCCAAGCTCGGCAAGGACATCGACACCTGGAACTGGGGCCGGCTGCACCGCCTGTTCCTGAACAACCAGACCCTGGGCACCGAGGGCCCCGGCTTCGTGAAGTACGCCCTCAACCGCGGCCCGTGGAAGCTCAGCGGCGGCGAGGCCGCGGTCAACGCCGCCGGCTGGAACGCGGCCGGCGGCTACGGAGTGGTGTGGGTGCCGTCCATGCGGATGGTGGTCAACCTCGGCGACCTCGACAAGTCCCGGTGGATCAACCTCACCGGCGCCTCCGGACACGCCTACAGCGCCCACTACACCGACCAGACGGACAAGTGGGCCGACGGTGAACTGCTGCCGTGGGCGTTCTCCAAGAAGGCGGTCGACGAGAGCACGAGCGACACCCTGGTGCTCAAGCCCTGACGGCACCGCCCGCGAGGGAAACGGCCCGCGCGGGCGTCAGCGGAACCTGCGCACCCCCGACGGCGTCACCACCGCGTCCACCGGCCGGTCGTGGGGCTCGGCGGGGACCTGCGCGACGACCTCCCGGTCGTACAGCAGCACCAGCAGCGCGGGACGCGCGCCCGACCGCTCCAGGCGGGCGAGCACCCGGTCGTAGGACCCGCCGCCGCGCCCCAGCCTGAGGCCCCGCCCGTCCACCGCGACCCCCGGCAGCAGCACCACGTCGGCCTCCGTCACCGCGTCCGGCCCCAGGCGGGCACCGGCGGGTTCGAACAGGTCCATCCGCCCGCCGTGCCGCACGCGCGCGAGGGAGTCCGTCCCGGTGTACTCGCCCCAGTCCAGGTCGTTGTCCGGCAGCAGGGCGGGCAGCAGGACGCGCACGCCCCGCGCGCGCAGCGCGTCCAGCAGCGCGAGGGTGCCCGGCTCGGCGCCCACGGAGACGTACGCCGCCACGGCGCGCGCCCCCGCGACCTCCGGCATCCCGAGCGCCTGCACGGCCAGCGCGTCCCCCGATTCCCGCACGTCATCGGCCGTCAACCTGTTCCTCGCCGTGAGGATCTCCCGACGCAAGGTCCGCTTGTCAGGTTCGTCCGCGGGGCCGGTGTGTGGCATTGGTCGCTCCCGTACCGCTCTAATGCGCTCATATGAGCGCCAATGATCCTGAGTCACAGATTCTCCCTATAGGCACCGGATATGGTGGCGCGCATGACTCAGTCCCACCCCAGGATCAGCAAGGCTGTCATCCCCGCGGCCGGGCTCGGTACCCGGTTCCTGCCGGCCACCAAAGCCACTCCCAAGGAGATGCTGCCGGTCGTCGACAAGCCGGCGATCCAGTACGTGGTCGAAGAGGCCGTGGCCGCCGGCCTCGGCGACGTCCTCATGGTCACGGGCCGCAACAAGCGCCCCCTGGAGGACCACTTCGACCGCAACTACGAACTGGAGTCCGCCCTCCAGAAGAAGGGCGACGCGGGACGGCTCGCCAAGGTCCAGGAGTCCAGCGACCTCGCGATGATGCACTACGTCCGCCAGGGCGACCCCAGGGGCCTCGGCCACGCCGTACTGTGCGCCGCCCCGCACGTCGGCCACGAGCCCTTCGCGGTCCTGCTCGGCGACGACCTGATCGACCCGCGCGACCCGCTCCTCCAGCGCATGATCGACGTCCAGGAGCAGTACGGCGGCAGCGTGATCGCCCTCATGGAGGTCGCGCCGGAACAGATCCACCTCTACGGCTGCGCCTCCGTGGCCCCGACCGGCGACGGCGACGTGGTCAAGGTCACCGGGCTGGTCGAGAAGCCCGACGAGGCCGACGCCCCCTCCAACTACGCCATCATCGGCCGCTACGTCCTCGACCCGCGCATCTTCGACATACTCCGCAAGACCGAGCCCGGCCGCGGCGGCGAGATCCAGCTCACCGACGCCCTCCAGCAGTTGGCCGCGGACGAGAAGGCCGGCGGTCCCGTGCACGGCGTCGTCTTCAAGGGCCGCCGCTACGACACCGGTGACCGGGGCGACTATCTGCGTGCCATTGTCAGACTCGCGTGCGAACGTGAAGACCTGGGCCCGGACTTCCGGACCTGGCTTCGCAGTTACGTAGCCGAGGAGATGTAACGACGTTGAGCAGCGCGCCCCGTGACACCGGACACGACCACGCCACCGCGGACGCCGGTCCGGACCGGCTGTGGTCGGTGCAGGACCACCTGGACGACGTCCTCGCCACCGTCCGCCCCCTGGAACCCATCGAGCTGAACCTGCTCGACGCCCAGGGCTGCGTCCTGGTCGACGACGTCACGGTGCCGCTGTCCCTGCCGCCCTTCGACAACAGCTCCATGGACGGGTACGCGGTGCGGGTGACCGACGTCGCGGGCGCCAGCGAGGAGTTCCCCGCCGTCCTGGAGGTCGTCGGGGACGTCGCCGCCGGCCAGGCCGACCCGCCCTCCGTCGGCCCCGGCCAGGCCGCCCGCATCATGACCGGCGCCCCGCTCCCGCCCGGCGCCGAGGCCGTCGTCCCCGTCGAGTGGACCGACGGCGGGCTCGGCGAGGGCCCGGTCGCCGGCATGCGGGCCCGCAGCCTGGCCCCCGAGGGCGCCGAGGGACAGGTGCACGTCTACCGGCCGGCCGAGTCCCGTGCCCACGTGCGCGCCAAGGGCAGCGACGTCCGCTCCGGCGACCGCGCCCTGGAAGCGGGCACCGTCCTCGGCCCGCCGCAGATCGGCCTGCTCGCCGCGATCGGCCGGGGCAAGGTCCGGGTACGCCCGCGCCCGCGCGTGGTGGTGCTCTCCACCGGCAGCGAACTCGTCCAGCCCGACGAGCAGCTGGCGCCCGGTCAGATCTACGACTCCAACAGCTTCGCCCTCACCGCGGCCGCCCGGGACGCCGGCGCCATCGCCTACCGGGTGGGCGCCGTCGCCGACGACGCCGAGACCCTGCGGGCCACCATCGAGGACCAGCTCGTCCGCGCCGACCTGATGGTCACCACCGGCGGCGTGAGCGTCGGCGCCTACGACGTGGTCAAGGAGGCGCTGGCGCACGTCGGCGACGAGGACGAGCCGGGCAGCGGCGTGGACTTCCGCAAGCTCGCCATGCAGCCCGGCAAGCCCCAGGGCTTCGGCGCCATCGGCCCCGACCACACCCCGCTGCTCGCCCTGCCCGGCAACCCGGTGTCGTCGTACGTCTCCTTCGAGCTGTTCGTCCGCCCCGCGATCCGCACCCTCATGGGCCTGCCCGACGTCCACCGGCCGACGGTCACCGC
This sequence comes from Streptomyces sp. NPDC107500, assembly GCF_055582785.1. Lineage (NCBI taxonomy): Bacteria > Bacillati > Actinomycetota > Actinomycetes > Kitasatosporales > Streptomycetaceae > Streptomyces > Streptomyces sp. NPDC107500. Next base: position 184,268 of record NZ_JBVJPF010000008.1, on the reverse strand, counting down.
CACCCTGTCCGCGAAGAAGGCGCTGACCTCACCCAAGGGTCGCCGCCAGTTCCTGCGCGGCACCTACGCCGACGGCTCGGTCACCCCGGTCGGCGGCTCCGGCTCCCACCTGATCGCCGCCCTCGCGCACGCCGACGCCCTGATCGTCGTCCCCGAGGACACCGAGTCCGTCGAGCCGGGCGCCGACGTCGAGGTGGTCCTGCTCGGCTGACCCCGCCCGGTTGCCGGTAGCGTGTCGCGCACAGCAGGCCCACGCGCCGCACCGCGCCGGGCCAGGACCGGGAGCGCCACACAAGCATGAGTACGCAGGACCGAACCCCGAACGGCGGACGGGACCCGCAAGGCCGGCTGACACACATCGACGAGGCGGGCGCCGCCCGGATGGTCGACGTGTCCGGCAAGGACGTCACCGCACGCACCGCGCGCGCCAGCGGGCGCGTCCTCGTCGCCCCCCGCGTGGTGGAGCTGCTGCGCGGCGAGGGGGTCCCCAAGGGCGACGCCCTGGCCACCGCGCGGATCGCGGGCATCATGGGCGCCAAACGCACCCCGGACCTGATCCCGTTGTGCCACCCGCTGTCGGTCTCCGGTGTGAAACTGGACCTGTCGGTCGCGGACGACGCCGTGGAGATCACCGCCACGGTGAAGACGACGGATCGCACGGGCGTCGAGATGGAGGCGCTCACCGCGGTCACCGTCGCCGCGCTCACCGTGATCGACATGGTCAAGGCGGTCGACAAGGGAGCGGTCATCACGGACGTGCGGGTGGAGGAGAAGACGGGCGGCAAGTCGGGCGACTGGAGCCGGTCATGACGCGGGACGAGTCGACGGGAGGCGCCCTCGCCGCCCCGTACAGCGCCCTGGTCGTCACCGCCTCCAACCGGGCCGCCGCCGGGGTCTACGAGGACAAGGGCGGCCCCCTGATCGCCGACGGCCTGCGCCGGTTCGGCTTCGCCGTGGACGGACCGCGGGTCGTCCCGGACGGCGACCCCGTCGAGGCCGCCCTGCGCGCGGGCGCCGAGGCCGGCTACGACGTGATCGTCACCACCGGCGGCACCGGCATCTCGCCCACCGACCGCACCCCCGAGGCCACCCGGGCGGTGATCGGCCACGAGATCCCCGGCATCGCCGAGGCGATCCGGGCGTACGGCCGGGACAAGGTGCCCACCGCGGCGCTCTCCCGGGGCCTGGCCGGGGTGGCGGGCGGCACGCTGATCGTCAACCTGCCGGGCTCCTCCGGCGGGGTGAAGGACGGCCTCGCCGTGCTGGAGCCGCTGCTGATCCACGCCGTCGACCAGCTCCGGGGCGGCGACCACCCCAGACCCGGCACCGGAGGGGGTGCGAGCTGAACAGCCCATCCTGGCCCGCGGAGCTGAGGGACGGCGACATCGTCCTGAGGCCGATCAGGCTGCGCGACCAGCGGGCCTGGCGCGAGGTCAACCGGCGCAACCGCGACTGGCTGCGCCCCTGGGAGGCCACCATCCCGCCGCCCGGCCCCGGCGGCCCGCTCGCGCACCGGCCGACCTACCGGCAGATGGTGCGCCACCTGAGGTCGGAGGCGAACGCGGGGCGGATGCTGCCGTTCGTCATCGAGTACCAGGGGCGGCTGGCCGGGCAGTTGACGGTGGCCGGCATCACCTGGGGCTCGATGTGCTCCGGCCATGTCGGCTACTGGGTGGACGAGTCGGTGGCCGGGCGCGGCGTGATGCCGACGGCCGTGGCGATGGCCGTGGACCACTGTTTCCGCACCGTCGGGCTGCACCGCGTCGAGGTCTGTATTCGCCCCGAGAACGCGCCCAGCCGCCGGGTGGTGGAGAAACTCGGATTCCGCGAGGAGGGCCGCAGGCCGCGTTATCTCCACATCGACGGCGCCTGGCGCGACCATCTCGTCTTCGCGCTCACCGCGGAAGAGGTGCCGGAGGGTCTGCTGAGGCGCTGGCACCGGTCACGGGACCGGAGTGCGCCGAACACCGGAAATTGAATAAACGTTCGAAATTGATCGACCGACGATCGTCCGAAGCGGAGAATTTCGCGTCTCTGACGGTCTGCTGATCGCATCGATCACAAGAAAAGTTCGAAATATCAGCCAGATCGTGCGACACACCGGCCCAATTGGCGGATGGCCTCACGGAAACCCCTCTACCGTGTGAGGCGTGAGCAGCAGCGGCCTCATCTACGCAGTCATTGTCGGGGCCTGGGCCGCCTACTTGGTGCCGATGTGGCTCCGTAGGCAGGACGAGCTGAACGAGGCCCGTCCGACGGAACGCTTCAGCACCGCCATCCGGCTGCTGTCCGGACGGGCGGGCATGGAGCGCCGGTACGCCAAGGACCTGCGGTCGCGCCCCGCCGACGAGGCGGAGCCCGACACCGACGCCCCGGACGCCGTCACCGACTCGGTGGACGTCCGGGCCTTCGCCGTGTCCCGGACCCGACGGCACACCCGGCCCACCCCACCGCAGCACCCCGCGGAACGGCCCGAGAAGGCGCGCCCGGAGCAGGGCGCACCCGCGCAGGGCCCCAGACCCGGCACGTCCCCGGAACACCCGGGCCGCACCACCGGCTCCGGCGCCCCAGCGGCACGGGGACGGGTCCCGCAGGCCCGCCGCGCACCCGTTTCCGCCGAGGCCGCGGCCCGTGCCCGGCGCACCAAGGTCCTCGCACGCCGCCGCCGCACCACCGTGATGCTGTTCCTGGCCTTCACACTCGGCTCGGTCGTCGCGGCGGTCGGCGGACTCGCCTTCCTGTGGGCTCCCGGCGTGCCCGCACTGCTGCTCAGCGCTTACATCGCCTACCTGCGCACGCAGGAACGCCGCCGGTTCGCCTTCCAGATGGACCGCCGCCAGGCCGAGGTCGCCGCGCAGCGGCTGCGCGACCGCGGCCCCCGGCCGCCGGGGAGGCGCACGCAGTCCGACCCCGTAGGTGCCGTCGGCGACCCCGACGCCGAGGAACTGGACGAAGGGCCCGAGACAGAGGCCGACGCCGGGCTCTCCGCGCTCGCCGCGGACCGGCGGGCACTGGTCGAGCAGACCGACCACGCCGAGTGGGTCGACCAGCAGCGCGAACCCCGCGGGCGCCCCCGCGGCGACAGCTGGGACCCGGTACCGGTGCCCCTGCCCACCTACGTCACCGCACCGGTCGCCCCGCGCGCCACGCCCGACGTGGACCTCGCGGCGCCCGACGCCTGGAGCTCGGCCCGCTCCAGCGCCGTCACCCCCGAACAGGAGGACGCGGTGTCCGCCCCCGCGCCGGACCGCCCCGCCGATCCCGCCGAGGACCGCGCGGAGACGCCGGCCCGCAGTGACGCCCGCCGCGCCGCCTCCGCCCGCCGGGCCCGGGAGCGCGGCCGCACACCGCTCTTCGATCAGTACGAGGACGGCGGCCGCCCTCGCGCCGCCAACGAGTAGACCCGCCTGGTGGGCCCGTCCGGGGCCGTCCCGCCGCGGTCCCGGAACGGATTTTTGAGCAGGCCGGTCGGGGTGCTAAAGTTTCACTCGTTGCAAGGGCCTGTGGCGCAGTCTGGTAGCGCACCTCGTTCGCATCGAGGGGGTCTGGGGTTCAAATCCCCACAGGTCCACGCACATTGTCGAAGGTCCCGTCCGGTCATCACGACCGGGCGGGACCTTCGTCGTTGCCTGGCCCACCCGCGCGCGCCGCGCGACCCTGTGTGCGGTGTCACACCCCAACCTGATCCGCCATCAGGGTCGCGCCGAACGGCACGGGCGCCGAGGAGGCGAGACCCTAGGGGACCTGGAGGGCCTTCGCGTAGCAGAGGCTGTCCTCGTGGAAGCGGTAGTAGCCGAACTTCGTGCACGGCTCGTAGCCGCTGGACAGGTACAGGGCCACGGCCTCCGGCTGCTTCGTGCCCGTCTCCAGCACCATCCGGGTCCGGCCCGCCGTGCGGGCGTCCTCCTCCAGGGCGGCCAGTATGCGGCGGGCCACCCCGCGGCCACGCACCTGTTCTATGACGAACATCCGCTTCAGCTCGGCGTCCCCGTCGAGGTTCCCCTCGTCGTTGGCGTCCTGGCCGCGCCAGCCGCCCGAGGCGACCGGGGCCTCGCTCTCGTCGTACGCGACCAGGTAGAGGCCGTTCGGCGGCGCGAAGTCCGACGCGTCCAGATGCGTGGCGTCGCCGCCGTCGCCGTAGCGGACGTCGTACTCGGCCTGGACCTCGTCGTTGAGCTTGACGGCGTCGGGGTGGTCGAAGGCGACCCGGCGAATGTTCATGCTACCTACCGTATATTAATGCGAGATCCGGGATCGGGGCACCGTCCAGTGTGCCGGTATCGTGCCCTGGTGCTCACCGTGACCTCCGTGAATGTGAACGGTCTGCGCGCCGCCGCGAAGAAGGGCTTCGTGGAGTGGCTCGCCGACACCGCCGCCGACGTGCTCTGCCTCCAGGAGGTGCGGGCCGAGCCCCAGCAGCTGCCCGAGCACGTCCGTACGCCCGACGGCTGGCACGTCACACACGCGCCGGCCGCCGCCAAGGGCCGGGCCGGCGTCTCCCTCTACACCCGGCGCGAGCCCGACGCCGTCCGCGTCGGCTTCGGCTCGGCCGAGTTCGACGGCAGCGGCCGCTACGTCGAGGCCGACCTGCCCGGTGTGACGGTCGCCTCCCTCTACCTCCCGTCCGGCGAGGTCGGCACCGAGCGCCAGGACGAGAAGGTCCGCTTCATGGGCGAGTTCCTCGCCTACCTCAAGGAACTGCGCGAGCGCGCCGCCGCCGAGGGCCGCGAGGTCGTCGTCTGCGGCGACTGGAACATCGCCCACCGCGAGGCCGACCTGAAGAACTGGCGCGCCAACAAGAAGAACTCGGGCTTCCTGCCGGAGGAACGCGACTGGCTGAGCCGCGTCCTCGACCCGGCGGAGGGCGGCTACGTGGACGTCGTGCGCGCACTGCACCCGGACGCCGAGGGGCCGTACTCGTGGTGGTCGTACCGGGGGCGGGCCTTTGATAACGATTCAGGTTGGAGAATCGATCTCGCCGCCGCTACCCCGGCACTGGCCGCCCGCGCGGTCAAGGGGTTTGTCGAGCGAGCAGCCAGCCACGCGGAACGGTGGTCGGACCACGCACCCGTGACGGTGGTCTTCGAGTCGTGACGGACCTCACGACGAGGAGTTGCCGAGGGTGAAGGAAAGTCGCGAGGTGTCCGGTCCGGCCAGCCTGGCCGGACCACCGCCGCAGCGCCCCTTGGCCACGTTGACGCGAGCGCCGCTGGCGAGGAGCAGTTCGCGGGTCACCGGCACCTCGCTGCTGGTGACCTCCTTGTACCGAGCGACCGTGTAGGACTCCAGCCAGTCCGAGCGCATCGACGCGGGCGCGGAACACACGTCGCCGCGAGCCGTCGCCCGGCACGCGTAGTCGCCATGGGGACGGCCCTTGCGCGCGGCGAAGTACATGCGCCCATCACACCCCGAGCAGTGGGCGACCGCAGTGAGCATGGCGTTCGTGGGGTTCCTGTGATGGTTGTGGCTCGAGCGGGCTCGCAGCAGTGTCTGCAGGCGGCCGAACTCGTCCTCCGTCAGCAACGGCGGACCGATCAGCACGGGTGCCCCCTCGCCGTCCCGCACGGTCTGTCCCTGGTGGATCCGGTGCCCCATGAGCGACGGACTGCGCAGCACCTTGGACAGGGTGCCGGACGTCCACCGGAACCGCTCGAAGTCGCGCCCGTGACGGCGGCCGCCCGTGGGGCGGCCCTGGAGCTGGGCATGACGGTCTCGTGGGACCGGTACGCAGGCGTCGTTGAGCCTTCGCGCGATCGCGATGAGGGACGACCCCGTTTCCACGTCCGCCACGATGGCGTGGACCACGGCGGCGGCTTCGGGGTCCGGGGCCAGGCACCAGCCGCTGCCGGACGGGTGGGGCGCTTTCCGGTAGCCGAACGGAACGAGGCCGCCCCCGTAGCGGCCGATCATGCGCAATGCGGCGTGACTGCTGGTCAGCCGGGCGGAAAGAGTCTCGGCCTCCTGCTCGGCGACCTTGGCCAGGTCCATGCATCGCTGGATGACCGCGTCGTCGGTCTGGGGTCGCACGACGATCGGACTGTCGTCGCCCTGTCCGCCGAATACGAGTGTCCGCGTGTGCCGTCGGGCCCAGGCGAGGAGTTCGGCCATGTGCGCCAAGGACCGTACCGCTCGGTCGACGTGTGACCAGACGATGGCGTCGTACTCCGTGGGATGGCGCAGCCAGATCGACAGTGACGGCCGTTCGAACGGGGACTTGCTGCGGGCCGATACGCCGAGGTCCGCCGTCTCGGCCACGATGGTCAAGCCGAGCCGCTGTGCGCACCGGTGGATCGTGGCGCGCTGTCGGTCTGGTGCTGTGGTCACCTCCGTGAGCTGGCTGATGCGCAGCACACCGAGCGCTCTGGTCTGTTGGGGCGCCGTTGCGGCGATCGAGCCTTGAGGGGACGGTCCGTGGCTACGCTGGGGCATGTCGGCGCTCCTGGGGAGTGTCGGCCGTACCCCGGGGCTGGTCGCACAGCCGCCGGGGCCTTTCGATCTCACTGTCGGAGCGGGAACTGACTTGCGTTACCGCTTTCCTGATGAGTAGCCCGATGGGGTGAACGGGTCAGGAAGGCTCCGTCCGCTTCCGGGTCCGGCGGTCCAGGGCCAGGGAGAGTTCCGCCTCCACCACGCTGCGGGCCAGGGGGCGTAGGCGGTGGAGGTCCTGTTCGGGGGCGTGGCGGAGGATCAGGGTGGTGAAGAGTTCGGCGAGGGCGTCGGCGTGTTCGCGGACGCGGGCGCCGGCCTGGAGGACCTCGGCGAGCGGTATGCCCTCGCGGACCAGGGCCGAGGAGACCTCCAGCAGGCTGTGGCTGATGTGGACGAGTTCGTCGCCGTCGGTGCCCAGGTAGCCGAGGTCCATCGCGGCGGCCAGGTTCTCGGGGGTGACCTCGCCCTCGAAGCGGGCGGCGAGTTCCTCGGGGGTGAGGCGGACCGGGGTCTCCTCGGTGGGCTCGCCGAGGCCGAGCAGGTCGCCGACGTCGCGGCCGTGGTCGAAGGCGTCGGCGAGTTCCGCGATGCCGTTGAGGGTGTGGCCGCGTTCCAGGAGCGCCGCGATGGTGCGCAGGCGGGCGAGGTGGTGGTCGTCGTACCAGGCTATGCGGCCCTCGCGGCGGGGTGGCGGGATCAGTTTGCGTTCGCGGTAGAAGCGCAGGGTGCGCACCGTGATGCCGGCCAGCCCGGCCAGTTCCTCCATGCGGTATTCACGCTTCTCGGTCACGTCACCGACCTTAAGTCGTACCGCCGGTAACTTTCCTTCGCGTGACCCCTACCCATGAGTACGGAGCTGTTCTACTCTCCCATTGCGCCAGTGTTCACTGGCATGGTTCCAGACGGTCCAGGCTAAGCGTGGAGGCTCCGGGATGGCCGAGCACGAGCAGGTTCAGGAACACGTACGGGTGGCGGTGATCGGGTCCGGCTTCGGCGGCCTCGGGGCCGCCGTGCGGCTGCGGCGCGAAGGGATCACGGACTTCGTCGTGCTGGAGCGGGCGGGGAGCGTCGGGGGGACCTGGCGCGACAACAGTTATCCGGGCTGCGCCTGCGACGTACCGTCGCACCTGTACTCCTTCTCCTTCGCGCCCAACCCCGAGTGGCCGCGCACCTTCTCCGGGCAGGAGCACATCCGCGCCTACCTGGAGCACGTCACCGACACCTTCGGGCTCCGTCCCCACCTCCGCTTCGACTCGGAGGTGAAGCGGATGGCGTGGGACACCGAGCAGCTGCGGTGGGAGATCGAGACGGCGAGCGGGAACCTCACCGCCGACGTCGTCGTGTCCGCGACCGGCCCGCTGTCCGACCCCAAGGTCCCGGACATCCCCGGTCTCGACTCCTTCCCGGGCAAGGTCTTCCACTCCGCCCGCTGGGACCACGACCACGACCTCACCGGCAAGCGCGTCGCCATGATCGGCACCGGCGCCTCCGCCATCCAGATCGTGCCGGCCGTCCAGCCGAAGGCCGACCGCCTCACCCTCTTCCAGCGCACCCCGGCCTGGGTGATGCCCCGCATGGACCGGGCGATCAGCGGCGCCGAGCGCGCCCTGCACCGGGCGGTGCCCGCCACCACCAAGGTGCGGCGCGGGCTGCTGTGGGGCATCCGGGAACTCCAGGTGCAGGCCTTCACCAAGCACCCCAACGAGCTGGGCTTTATCGAGCGGATCGCCAAGCGCAACATGGGCGCCTCGATCAAGGACCCGGAGCTGCGCGCCAAGCTCACCCCCGACTACCGCATCGGCTGCAAGCGCATCCTGCTGTCGAGCAGCTACTACCCGGCGCTCGCCCAGCCCAACGTCGACGTGGTCGCCGCCGGACTCAGCGAGGTGCGCGGGTCCACCCTCGTCGGCGCCGACGGCACCGAGGCCGAGGCCGACGTGATCATCTTCGGCACCGGCTTCCACGTGACCGACATGCCCATCGCCGAGCGGGTCGTGGGCGCGGACGGGCGGACCCTCGCCGAGACCTGGAAGGGCGGCATGGAGGCGCTGCGCGGCGCCTCGGCGGCGGGCTTCCCCAACTTCATGACGGTCATCGGACCCAACACCGGCCTGGGGAACTCGTCCATGATCCTGATGATCGAGTCCCAGCTGAACTACATGGCCGACTACCTGCGCCAGATCGACGTCCTCGGCGGCCGCACCGCCCTCGACGCCCGCCCGGCCGCGGTGCGGAACTGGAACCACCGGGTGCAGGAGCGGATGAAGCGCACCGTGTGGAACACCGGCGGCTGCACCAGCTGGTACCTGGACGCCAGCGGCCGCAACACCACCGTCTGGCCCGGTACGACCGCCGAGTTCCGGCGGGCGACGCGGCGCGTGGACCTCGCGGAGTACGACGTGCTGCGCGCGCCCGCCGCCCGGCCCGCCGAAGACGCCGAGCCGGTCTCCGAGGTGAGCGCGTGAGCCGCCTGCTGCGTGACGCGGAGGGCCGGTACGCCCCGCCCGTCCCCGCCCGTGAACTGACCGTCACCGCCGCCGACGGCGCCCGGATCCACGTGGAGGTGCACGGCCCCGAGGGGGCGCCCGCGGTCGTGCTGGCGCACGGCTGGTGCTGCTCGACCTCCTTCTGGGCGGCGCAGGTCCGCGAACTGGCCGCCGACCACCGGGTCGTCGCCTACGACCAGCGCGGTCACGGCCGCAGTCCGGCGAACCCGGCGTACGGCACCGAGCCGCTCGCCGACGACCTGGAAGCGGTCCTGGAGGCGACGCTCGCGCCGGGTGAACGGGCGGTGGTCGCCGGGCACTCGATGGGTGGGATGACGGTGATGGCCGCGGCGACCAGGTCCGCGGTGCGTGAGCACGTGGCGGCCGTTCTGCTGTGCAGCACGGGCAGTTCGCGGCTGGTGGCGTCCGCCACCGTGGTGCCGCTCGGGGAGGGCCGGGTGCGCACCTGGCTGACCCGGCGGATCCTCGGCTCCCGGGCGCCGCTCGGGCCGGTCACGCCCCTCGCCCGGCGGATCCTCAGGTACGGGACGATGGGCCCCGGTTCGGGCCCGGACATGATCGAGGCCTGTGCCCGCATCGTGCACGCCTGCCCGCGCCGGGTCCGGCACGGCTGGTCGCAGGTGCTCGACCTGCTCGATCTCGACCACGGCGTACGGGAGTTGCGGATGCCGGTGGAGATCGTGGTCGGTACCGCCGACCGGCTGACCCCGCCCGTGCAGGCCCGGTCGCTGGCCGCCGCGCTGCCCGACTGCGTGGGCCTGACGGAGCTGGAGGGGCTGGGCCACATGACGCCGGTGGAGGCGCCGGAACTGGTCACCGGGAAGATACGGGCGCTCGCCGCCGCCCACATACCCAGCGCACGCAGCGAGCGTGCCGTACACGCCGAGGAGAGCGCATGAGCAGGGTGAGCCTGGAAGGGCGGGTCGCCGTCGTCACCGGAGCGGCGCGGGGTGTCGGGGAACTGCTGGCCCGCAAGCTGTCGGCGCGCGGCGTGAAGGTGGCGCTGGTGGGGCTGGAGCCCGACGCGCTCAAGCAGGTCTCCTCACGGCTGCACAGCGAGAGCGAGCACTGGCACGCCGACGTGACCGACCACGAGGCGATGGCCCGGGTCGCGGCCGAGGTCAAGGAGCGCTTCGGCCGGATCGACATCGTCGTCGCCAACGCGGGTGTGGCCAGCGGCGGTCCCTTCGTCGACTCCGACCCGGAGTCCTGGCGGCGGGTGATCGAGGTCAACCTGGTCGGGTCGGCGGTGACGGGCCGCGCCTTCCTGCCGGCGCTGCTGGAGAGCCGTGGCTACCTGCTCCAGATAGCCTCGCTGGCCGCGATCACGCCCGCGCCGATGATGTCCGCGTACTGCGCGTCCAAGTCCGGTGTGGAGGCGTACGCGCACAGTCTGCGCGGCGAGGTCGGGCACCGGGGTGTGAAGGTCGGCGTCGGCTACCTCTCGTGGACCGACACGGACATGGTGCGCGGTGCCGACCAGGACGACGTCATGCGCGAGTTGCGGCAGCGGCTGCCCTGGCCGTCGAACAAGACCTATCCGCTGGGCCCGGCGGTCGACCGGCTCGTGGAGGGCATCGAGCGCCGTTCCGCGCACGTCTACGGGCAGTGGTGGCTGCGCGGTATGCAGGGCATGCGCGGCTACCTGCCCTCCCTCGTCGGGACCGTCGGGCAGCGGGAGATGCGGCGGTTCGGGGACCGGCTGAACGGGGTCCGCATGGGCCTGGTCGGCGCCGGTGGAGCGGCCGACGAACAGGGCCGGTCAGGGGCGACTACGGTCCGTAAGTGATCGACATGCGCAGGGTCACGGCTCGTGTGAATCTGATCGAGCGCCCGGCCGAAGCGGTCGGGCCCGATCACCACAGGAGTGAACCCACATGGGTATGAAGGACCAGTTCCAGGACAAGGCCGAGCGCATGCAGCAGCAGGGCAAGCAGCGGGCCGAGCAGGCGAAGGACCAGTTCCAGAACCGCGACCGCCGTCGCGACGAGCGTGAGGACGAGATGGACCCGTCCTCGCGTCGCCGGGAAGCGGAGGACCGCTTCGAGCAGCACCGCGACAACGCCTGATCCGTCGCCGCTGAGGTGAAGGGGCGCCCCCCGTCGTACGGGAGGCGCCCTTGCTCATGCCCGGGCGGCCATGTCCGGGCGGCCGGGCCGCTGTTCTCAGCCCCGGGGCGGCAGCGGCGGACGGGATCGGTCCGGTACCTCGGCGTAACCGGGCGGCGTCGCGGGCGGGTTGGTCTGCAGCAGTTCCAACGCCAGCCGCACGGACTCGTCAAGGACCGGGTAGCGGCCCTCGGCCCAGTCCAGGGGGGTGCGCAGCGCCTCGACGTCGGGGGCGACGCCGTAGTTCTCCACGGACCAGCCGTACGCGTCGAACCAGGCGGCGTTCATGGGCACCGTGATCACCGTGCCGTCGCCGAGGCGGTGCCGGCCGGTCATGCCGACCACGCCGCCCCAGGTGCGCTGCCCGACGACCGGACCGATGCGCAGCAGCTTGAACGCGGCGGTGATCATGTCGCCGTCGGAGGAGGTGGCCTCGTCGGCGACCGCGACGACCGGGCCGCGCGGCGCGGTGGACGCGTACGACACCGGCTGGGCGTCGCGGGTGAGGTCCCAGCCCAGGATGGTGCGGGTGAGCTTCTCGACGACGAGTTCGCTGATGTGCCCGCCGGCGTTGCCGCGCACGTCCACGATGAGCGCGGGCCGGGAGACCTCCATGCGCAGGTCGCGGTTGAACTGGGCCCAGCCGGAGCCGCCCATGTCGGGGATGTGCAGGTAGCCGCACCGTCCGCCGCTCAACTCGCGGACGACCTCGCGGCGTTTGGCGACCCAGTCCTGGTAGCGCAGGGGGCGTTCGTCGACCAGCGGTACGACGGCGACCCTGCGGGACGGTCCTCCGGTGCCCTCGGCCGGTGAGAAGGTCAGCTCCACCGTCGTACCGCCCGCGCCCGCCAGCAGCGGATACGGGCCCGCCGCCGGGTCCACCGGGCGGCCGTCCACGTGGGTCAGTACGGCCCCCTCGCGGATGCCCGTGCCGGCCAGTGGGGAGCGGGCCTTGGAGTCGGAGGAGTCGCCGGGCAGGATGCGCTTGACCACCCAGTGGCCCTCCCGGCAGACCAGGTTGGCCCCGAGCAGGCCCTGCCGGCGCTGGTAGTGCGCCGGGCCCTCGTTGCGGCGGGCGGCGGCGACGTAGGCGTGGGAGGTGCCGAGTTCGCCGAGCACCTCGCGCAGCAGGTCGGCGAACTCGTCCGGGGTGGCGACCCGTTCGACCAGCGGACGGTACTGGTCGAGGACGGCGTCCCAGTCGATGCCGCACATGCCGGGGTCCCAGAAGTAGGCGCGGATCAGTCGGCCCGCCTCGTCGTAGGCCTGGCGCCACTCGGCGGGCGGGTCGACCACGTGCAGGATGCGGCGGAGGTCGATCCAGGTGGTCGAGTCGCTGTCGCCGGCCTCGGTGGCGGGCACCGCGCGCAGGTCGCCCTCGTCGAGCACGACCAGGCGGGTGCCGTCGCCGCTGACCCGGAACCAGTCGAGGTGGTCGACCAGTTCGGACTTCTTCGCCTTGGCCAGGCCGAAGTGCTCCAGGGTGGGCCGCTCGCTGGGGTCGGCCGGGTTGGCGAAGGTCTCGCCGAGCGCGCCCGAGATCGGCCAGCGCAGCCAGACCAGGCCGCCGCCGGCGACCGGTTGCAGCGCCGAGTACTTGGAGGCGGTGACCGGGAAGGGGGTCACCCGGCTCGCCAGGCCCTCGACCTCGACGGTGACGGCGCCGCCCTCGCCGGGTTCGTCCTCCAGGGGGTCGAGACCGCCGGCGGCGGGGCGGCCCTCGGGGTTGAGGGCGAAGGGGGAGGGGGTCGCGGAGGAGAGGGGGACCAGGTAGGGGCGGCAGCCCAGCGGGAAGGAGAGGTCGCCGGTGTGCACGTCGTACACCGGGTCGAAGCCGCGCCAGGAGAGGAAGGCGAGGTAGCGGCCGTCCCGGGTGAAGACGGGGTTCTCGTCCTCGAAGCGTCCGTCGGTCACGTCGACGACGAGCGGGTCGTGTCCGTTCTGCCCGTTGATCCGGGCCATCTTGATCTGGCGCAGCGAGCGTCCGATGCCCGGGTGGGACCAGGTGAGCCAGGTCCCGTCGGGGGAGAAGGCGAGGTCGGTCACGGGGCCGTTGACGGACCGGATCAGCTCGGTGACGCCGCCTGAGGCGGCAGCGGTGCCGTCGGCGTCCCGGGCCGGGTTCTCCGTGCCCTCTCCTTCCGCGTCCTCCGCGGTTGCGGCGTCCTCCTCCGCGACGTCGAGCAGCAGCAGCCGGCCGTCGTGGGAGGCGACGGCGAGGCGGTCGCCGGCGGGGTCCGAGGCCAGCTCCAGGATCCGGCCGAGCCCCCCGGTGGCCGCCCGCCGGGCCGCCCGGCCCCCGGTCGCCCGGGGCAGGTGGGCGATCTCCACGGCGTCCTCGCCCGCCGCGTCCGTGACGTACGCGATCCGGCCGCTCTCGCCGAGCATCTCCGGCAGCCGCACCCGTACGCCCGGGGTGTCGGCGAGGGTGCGGGCGGGGCCGTCGCGGTGGGTGAGCCAGTACAGGCTGCCCCGGACGACGACGGCGCTCGCGCGGCCCGTCTCGTCGACGGAGATGCCGCCGACGTTCTGGGCGGCGGGCACCTGGTACGTACGCCGGCCCGCGCGCGGCCCGCTGAGGCGTACGTCGAGCCGGCGCGGCACCGAGCCGGACGCGAGGTCGTCCACGATCCACAGGTCGCCCGCGCACTGGTACACCACCCGGGTCCCGTCGCTCGCGGCGTTGCGGGCGTAGAAGGCGTCGTGGTCGGTGTGGCGGCGCAGGCCGGTGCCGTCGTGGGCGCAGGAGTAGAGGTTGCCGACGCCCTCGTGGTCGGAGAGGAAGGCGATCCGGTCGCCGACGAACATGGGGGCGGCCAGGTGTCCGCCGAGGTCGGGCAGGAGCCGCTCCCCGTGCAGCCAGAGCCGGCCGGTGGCGCCGCCCCGGTAGCGCTTCCAGGCGGCGGGTTCGTGCGGCGGGGTGCCGGTGAGCAGCAGGGTCCGGCGTTCCCCGTCGAGGTCGGCGGCCTGGATGTCGGTGACCGGGCCCCAGGGCAGTTTGCGGCCGGGGTCGCCGTCGGGGCCGACCTTGTAGGCCCAGGTGAGGTGGGAGAAGGGTTCGCCGTGGGAGGCGACGGCGAGGACGGCGGTGGTGCCGTCGGGATCGGGCGGGGACCAGCCGCAGACCCGGGTGTCTAGGCCGCCCCAGTGGGTGAGCTGCCGGCCGGGGCCGCCGTCCACCGGCACCAGGTGGACCTCCGGCACCAGGCTGCGCCAGCTGGTGTACGCGATGTGCCGGCCGTCGGGCGAGAAGCGCGGGTGGCCGGCCTTGGTGCGGTCGACGGTGAGCCGCCAGGCTCGGCCCGGTCCGTCGAGGGACGCGAGCCAGAGGTCGTCCTCTGCCACGAAGCAGAGCTGGTCGCCACTGAGGTGCGGAAGGCGCAGATAACTCACCCACCCCATGCTTTTCCGGGCTCCGGGTACCGGCAACTTATGGCGAGCCGACAACCGTGACCCAGAACACGAACGAAACCGTTTCGTTTCGCTAGTGGGCGGGGTACATTCGTCATGTACGAAACGGTGTCGTTCTGACAGAGTGGACTGGAGAGGAGTGAGCGAGATGACCGGGGCAACCACCGCGCGTCGCAGTCGGATCACTCCCGAGCGCGAGGCCGAGCTGTACGAGGCCGTGCTCGACCTGCTCCGGGAAGTCGGGTACGACGCGCTGACCATGGACGCCGTCGCGTCCCGTACGCGGTCCAGCAAGGCGACGCTCTACCGCCAGTGGGGCGGCAAGGCCGAGCTGGTCGTCAAGGCCATCCGGCACAACAAGCCCGGTGAGATCGGCGACGTCGACACCGGCTCGCTCCGCGGCGACCTGCACGCCGTGATGGCCCGCGAGGACGACTGCACCATGGAACAGAACTCCGCGCTGATGCGCGGCGTCGCCATGGCGCTGCACCAGAACCCGGACCTGCGACAGGCGTTCCGGGACCAGCTGGTCGAACCCGAGATGGGGGAGTTCCGGCGGGTGCTGCAACGCGCCGTCGACCGTGGCGAGATAAGACCGGACTGTCCGGCCCTGGACTTCCTCGTCCACATGATGGTGGGCGGCTTCGCCACCCGCACGCTGCTGGACGACCAGCCGCCGACCCGGGACTTCCTCGCCTCCTACATCGACGCCGTGATCCTCCCCGCACTCGGCGTCTCCACCACTGACACGTCTGGCACGTCTGACACGTCCCTGTAGCCGACCCCTCGGCTGCGACCCCCTGCTGAGCCCCATCTGACGTCACCGCTCACGTCGTCGGGCCGATCACCCCTGCCCCGAAGTTCCCACGACCTGACCGGGAGTACGCCCCCGTGGCCACGTTCCTCTACAAACTCGGACGGCTCGCCTTCCGCCGACGGCACTTCGTCGCCCTGATCTGGGTGGCCCTGCTGACGCTCGCCGGCGTCGGCGCGGCCAGCGCCCCGCCCGCCGGCTCCACGTCCTTCTCCATCCCCGGAACCGAGGCCCAGAAGGCCTTCGACCTGCTGGAACAGCGCTTCCCCGGCCAGAGCGCCGACGGGGCGACCGCCCGCGTCGTCTTCAAGGCACCGTCCGGCGAGAAGATGACGGACGCCGGGAACAAGGCGACGGTCGAGAAGACCGTCGACGAACTGGCGGACGGCTCCGAGGTCGCCTCGGTCGCCGACCCGTACACCGGCAACGCCGTCAGCAAGGACGGCACCATCGCCTACGCGTCGGTGCGCTACGACGTCTCCGGCATGGAGCTGGAGGAGTCCACCAAGCACGCCCTGGAGGACGCCGCCGAGCAGGCGCGGGAGTCCGGGCTGACCGTCGAGGTCGGCGGTGACGCGCTCCAGGCCGTACCGGAGACCGGCGCCACCGAGATCATCGGCATCGCGGTCGCCGCGGTCGTCCTGGTCATCACCTTCGGCTCGCTGGTCGCGGCCGGGCTGCCCCTGCTCACCGCCCTGATCGGCGTGGGCATCGGCGTCTCCTCGATCACCGCGCTGGCCAGTGCGCTGGAGCTGGGCTCGACCACCTCCATCCTGGCGATGATGATCGGCCTCGCGGTCGGCATCGACTACGCCCTGTTCATCGTCTCCCGCTACCGCGCCGAACTCGCCGAGGGGCGTGAGCGCGAGGACGCGGCGGGCCGGGCGGTCGGCACCGCGGGCTCCGCGGTCGTCTTCGCCGGCCTCACCGTCGTCATCGCCCTGGTGGGCCTGGCGGTCGTCAACATCCCGATGCTCACCAAGATGGGCATCGCGGCGGCCGGCACCGTCGCCATCGCGGTCCTGATCGCCCTGACCATGATCCCCGCACTGCTCGGCTACGCCGGACGCCGGGTCAAGCCGGCCGGCGCGAAGGGCGGGCTCCTGGGCCGTCGCCGGGGCGGTGCGAAGACCGAGCCGAAGAAGGACGCCGGACCGGCCAAGGCCAACCTGGGCACCCGCTGGGCGAGCTTCGTCGTCCGCCGCCCCCTGGCCGTCCTCCTCCTCGGCGTGATCGGCCTCGGCGCCGCCGCGATCCCCGCCTCCGACCTGGAACTCGGCCTGCCCGACGACGGCTCCCAGCCGACGTCCACCACCCAGCGCCGCGCCTACGACCTGCTCTCCGAGGGCTTCGGGCCCGGCTTCAACGGCCCCCTGCTGGTCGTCGTCGACGCCAAGGGCAGCGACGCCCCCAAGGACGCCTTCACCCAGGTCTCCGACGAGATCGAGGGCCTCGACGGTGTCGTGGCGGTGACCCCGCCCGCCCCCAACAAGGGCGGCGACACGGCGACGATCAGCGTGATCCCGGACTCCAAGCCGTCCTCCGTGCAGACCGAGGACCTGGTGCACGCCATCCGCGACGCGGGCGGCGACATCAAGGCCGACACCGGCGCCGAGACCCTGGTCACCGGCTCCACCGCGATGAACATCGACGTCAGCGAGAAGCTGAACGACGCGCTGCTGCCGTACCTGGTCCTCGTCGTCGGCCTGGCCTTCCTGCTGCTGATCGTGGTGTTCCGCTCGATCCTGGTCCCGCTGAAGGCGGCGCTCGGCTTCCTGCTCTCCGTCATGGCGGCGCTCGGCGCGGTCGTCGCGGTCTTCCAGTGGGGCTGGCTGTCCGGCCTGATGGGCGTCGAGGAGACCGGCCCGGTCATGTCGATGATGCCGATCTTCATGGTCGGCGTGGTCTTCGGCCTGGCCATGGACTACGAGGTCTTCCTGGTCACCCGCATGCGTGAGGCGTACGTCCACGGGGAGAAGCCCAGCCAGGCGGTCGTCACCGGCTTCAAGCACGGAGCCAGGGTCGTCACCGCCGCCGCGGTCATCATGATGGCGGTCTTCGCGGGCTTCATCGGCTCCAGCGAGTCGATGGTCAAGATGATCGGCTTCGGCCTGGCGATCGCCGTCTTCTTCGACGCCTTCGTCGTCCGCATGGCCCTCGTCCCGGCGGTGCTCGCACTGCTCGGCAAGAAGGCCTGGTGGCTGCCGAAGTGGCTGGACCGCGCCCTGCCCAACGTGGACGTCGAGGGCGAGGGACTGCGCACGGCCGACGAGCGGGGCTCCGGCCCCGACGAGGACCGGGAACTGGTGCGCACCTGACCCGCCGCCTCTGACAGGAGGACAGAAAGACCAGCCGGTGAGGGCTCCGTGGGGACGGGGCTGCCCTCACCGGCTTCCTCCGTCACGGGGCCGTACCCGGCCCGCCCGGGGCGCCGCGGAACCGGGTCGCATGCCGGCTACACGGACCGCTACCGTGCCGTCCATGACCACCACCGACGACGCCTCCGCCGCCCACCCCCGCTTCACCGAGGCCCTGAACGGACTCGGCCTCGGCGATCTGGCCGCCCGGGCCCGGCGCTTCCCCGAGGCCACGCGGACCGCCACCGAGGCCGCCGCCGCGATCGGGTGCGAGCTGAGCCAGATCTGCAAGTCCCTCATCTTCGCCGCCGACGGCGTGCCCGTCCTTGTCCTCATGGACGGCGCCTCCCGCGTCGACCTGGAGCGCGTCCGGGAGGAACTCGGCGCGCAGAAGGTCACCCGGGCCAAGGCCGACGTCGTGCGGGAGACCACCGGATACGCGATCGGCGGCGTCCCGCCCTTCGGGCACCGCAACCCGACCCGCGTCCTCGCCGACCGTTCGCTCCTCGCCCACGAGGTCGTCTGGGCCGCCGCCGGCACCCCCTACGCCGTGTTCCCGATGGCGCCCGAGGACCTCGTCACCACCGCCGGCGCCACCCTCGTGGACGTGCGCGAGCGCTCCGCGTGACCCCACTGGTCACCGGCGCCGTCCTGCTCGCCGCCGTCACGCACGCCGGCTGGAACGCGATCGCCCACCGGATTACGGACAAGCTCACCGGCTTCGCGCTGATATCCGGCGGCGGGATGCTCATCGGCCTCGCGATGCTGCCGTTCACGGCGTTCCCGAGGGCCGCGGCCTGGCCGTACCTCCTGGTCTCCGCCGTTCTGCACATCGCCTACTACGCCCTGCTGATGCGGTCCTTCCGGCTGGGCGACTTCGGCCAGGCCTACCCGATCGCCCGCGGCAGCGCGCCGCTGCTGGTCACCGTCCTCGCCGCCGTATTCGCCCACGAGGTGCCGGACCGCTGGGCGACCGCCGGGGTCCTGCTGGCCTGCGCCGGACTGACCGGCGTCGCCCTGTGGGGGCTGCGCGGACGCCGGCCCGACTGGGCGGCGATCGGCGCGGCCCTCGCCACCGGCGTGAGCATCGCCGCGTACACGGTGGTCGACGGGCTCGGCGTCCGCGCCTCCGGGTCCTCCCTCGGGTACGTCGCCTGGCTGATGGCGGTGCAGGGGACGGTCCTGCCGGCCTACTTCCTCTACCGCCACCGCGCCGGCGCCTGGGCGCTGCTGCGGCCCCGGGCCGGACTGGGAGTGCTCGGCGCGGTGCTCTCCTTCTGCGCCTACGCACTCGTCCTGTGGGCGCAGACACGCGCCGAACTCGCGCCGATCGCCGCCCTGCGCGAGTCCTCGATCCTGGTCGGCGCGGCGATCGGGGCCCTCTTCTTCAAGGAGCGGTTCGGGGCGCCCCGGATCGCGGCCGCGGGGCTGCTGGTCGTCGGGATCGGGCTGATGCTGCACACGGGATGAGCCGCACCCCACGCGTCACGCGGGAGGGGCCGGAGCGGCCGGCATGGTGCGGGCGGCGGCCGTGAGGAGCACCCTGGAAGCAGGTCTTCCGGAGGTGATCCTCATGATGCACACCGCAGTGGGATGGCACGTCGAGATGGAGTTCATGGAGGACGACCAGCACACGCGGGCGGTCGCCATGGTGCGGCTCCCCGACGGCACCGAGGTCCGCGCGCACGGCCACGCCAGCCGGCACCGGATCGACTCCCAGCAGCCACGGGTCGGTGAGGAGGTCGCGGGGGCCCGCGCTTTGAACGAGCTGGCCATGCAGCTGCTCACCAAGGCGCACGACGAGATCGACGCGGCGTCGGGGCGGACGTCACACCCCATTCACGTCTGAGGGGTGCCCACGTCCGAGCCGGTCCGCCGCAGCGACTCCCGTACCGCCCGCACCAGCGCCTGGGCCCGCGGGTCCGCCGTCACCGTCTTGCGGAAGCCGTTGGTGACGTAGCCGAAGGCGACACCGGCCTCCGGGTCGGCGAAGCCGAGGGCGCCGCCGCGGCCCGGGTGGCCGAAGGAGCCGGGGGACAGGAGCGGCGAGGCGCTGCCGTGCAGCATGTAGCCGAGGCCGAAGCGGGTGCCCACGACCAGCACCCGGTCCGGCCCGGCGGACTCCTCGGCCCGGGCCCGCTCCATGGTCGCCGGGTCGAACAGCCGCACCCGCCGGGTCACCCCGTGCACGTCGCCGATCAGCGCGGCGTAGAAGCGGGCCAGCCCGTCGGCGGTCGCGACGCCGTTGGTCGCCGGGAGGGCGGCCGCGCGGTAGGCCGGGTCGTTCTGGTCCGGGAACGGCGTGATCGCGGCGAAGGCACGGCGGGTGAGCGAGCCGGGGTCCGCGTAGGCCTCGGTGACGGCGCGCTTGGGGCGCAGCCGCGGGCCGCTCCCGGACGGTCCCGGGTCGGGGTCCTCCAGCCGCCCGACCCGCCCGGCGCGGCCCGCCGCCTCCTCCGCGGCCGGCAGCCCCAGCCACAGGTCCAGGTCGAGCGGCCGCGCGATCTCGTCGGCGATCCACTCCCCGGCGCCCCGCCCGCCCGTCACCCGCCGGACCAGCTCGTCCAGCAGCCAGCCGTAGGTCAGCGCGTGGTAGCCGTGGTCGGTGCCCGGCTCCCAGACGGGCGCCTGGGCGGCGACGGCCCGCGGGCCGCGCAGCGGGTCGAGGGCGTCCTCGGGGGTCAGCGGGCGGTCCAGGACCGGCAGCCCGGCCCGGTGGTTCAGCACGTGCCGGACCAGCACGCGCTCCTTGCCGTGCGCCTTGAACTCGGGCCAGTACTCGCCCACCGGCGCGTCCAGGTCCAGCTCCCCGCGCTGGTGCAGCAGGAGCGGTACGGCGGCGGCGACGCCCTTGGTCGCCGAGCGCACGACCTGGGCGGTGCCCCGGCGCCAGGGTTCGGTGCCGTCGACGTCGCGGCTGCCGCCCCACAGGTCGACGACCTTGCGCCCGTCCCGGTAGACGGCGACCGCCGCGCCCCGGTCGCCGAGCGCCGCGAAGTTGCCCGCGAACGCGTCCCTCACCGGCTCGAAGCCCTCGGCCACTGTGCCGTGCACGTCCACGCCCACCTCTGTACGTCCCTTCCGGTCGCCCGCGCCAGTGGATGCAACCGCCACCGACCGCCGGTGATTCCTCACCCGCCCGTCGACACGGACCGCGGGTCGAAGCCGAAGGGCAGTTCCAGCCGGTGGGCGCGCATCAGCGCCTCGTCGGAGAGCAGGCCCGCGGTCGGGCCGTCGGCCGCGATCACGCCGTCGCTGAGGATCAGGGCGCGGGGGCACAGCTCCAGCGCGTAGGGGAGGTCGTGGGTGACCATCAGGACCGTGACGTCCAGGGAGCGCAGGATGTCGGCGAGCTCGCGGCGGGAGGCCGGGTCGAGGTTGGAGGAGGGCTCGTCCAGGACCAGGATCTCCGGCTCCATGGCGAGCACGGTCGCCACCGCCACCCGGCGCCGCTGCCCGAAGGACAGGTGGTGCGGGGGCCGGTCCTTGAACTCCGCCATGCCGACCAGCGCCAGCGCCCGGTCCACGCACGCCTCCAGCTCCGGCCCCTTCACCCCGGCCGCCGCCGGTCCGAACGCCACGTCCTCACGCACGGTCGGCATGAAGAGCTGGTCGTCGGGGTCCTGGAAGACGATGCCGACCCGGCGCCTGATCTGCGCCATGTTCGGCTTGTCCACCGGCAGCCCGGCGACGGTGACCGTGCCGGCGCCGCCGGTCAGGATGCCGTTGAGGTGCAGGACCAGGGTCGTCTTGCCCGCGCCGTTCGGCCCGAGCAGCGCGACCCGCTCGCCGCGGGCGACGGAGAAGTCGACGCCGAACAGGGCCTGGTGCCCGTCGGGGTAGGCGTAGGCGAGGCCGGAGACGTCCAGGGAAGCGGTCACAGGGTCCATCCCAGCAGACAGACGACGAGCGCCGCACCCGGGAGGGCCATCGCGTACGACCACTGCGCCCGGGACGCGGTCACCTCGTCGATGACCGGCATGGAACCGGCGTAGCCGCGGCTGACCATGGCCAGGTGGACGCGCTCGCCGCGTTCGTAGGAGCGGATGAAGAGCGCGCCCGCCGACTTGGCGAGCACGCCCCAGTGCCGGACGCCGCTCGCCTCGAAGCCGCGCGACTCCCGGGCGATCCGCATCCGCCGCATCTCGTCCGTGATCACGTCCCCGTACCGGATCATGAAGGTCGCGATCTGCACCAGCAGCGGGGGGAGCCGCAGCCGCTGGAGGCCGAGCAGCAGGGAGCGCAGCTCGGTGGTGGAGGCGAGCAGTACGGAGGCGGCGACGCCCAGGGTGCCCTTGGCCAGGACGTTCCAGGCGCCCCAGAGGCCGTTCACGCTCAGCGACATGCCGAGCACCTCGACCCGCTCGCCCTCCGCCACGAACGGCATCAGCACCGCGAACGCGACGAACGGCACCTCGATCAGCAGCCGTTTGAGCAGGAAGCCCGCCGGGACGCGGGCCGCGTACGCCACCGCGGCGAGCAGCAGCGCGTAGAGGCCGAAGGCCCATATCGCCTCGCGGGGCGTCGACACGACGACGACCACGAAGGCGAACGTGGCGGCGAGTTTGGTGTGCGGGGGCAGCCCGTGCACGGGGGAGTCCCCGGGCCGGTGGAGCCGATGGGCGTGGCCGGCACCCATGTCAGACGGTGGTGTCCGTGTTCGTCGGCGAGGCGTCGTCGCTGCGGCGCCTGCGCACGGTCCAGAACACCGCGCTGCCGGCGACGACCGTGACACCGACGCCGATCACGCCCGCGAGGCCGCCGGCGACACGGGCGTTCGCGATGTCCTCGACGCCGTAGTCGGCGAGCGGGGAGTCGGCGTTCGCGTGCTCCTCGGCCTTCTCGTCGATGCCCTTGTCGGCGGCGACCTTCTCCAGGCCGTCGGGGTTGGCGGAGGCGTAGAAGCTGACGAAGCCGGCGAGGACGAGGGAGGTGACCAGCCCGGTGATCCACAGCTTGCGGTGCGAACGGGCGGCGGCGGGGGCCGGTGCCGGGGCGGGTCCGGCGCCGGGGGTGTCGGGGGCGTCGACCAGTTCGCCGTTCACGCGCAGCTTGAGCCGCTGCTGGAGCCCGCGCGCCCCGTACACCAGGTCCGGGCGTACGGCGATGACGGCGCCGACGGTCAGCGCGGTGATCGCGGCCTCGCCGATGCCGATCAGCACGTGCACGCCGACCATCGCGGTGGCGACCTTGCCGATGGCGATGTCGGTGGTGCCGCCGATCCAGTACAGGAGGGTGAAGGCGAGGGCGGCGGCCGGCACCGAGACGAGGGCGGCGACGAAGGAGGCGACGGTGACCGAGCGGCGGGTGCGCGGCAGGACCTTCACCAGGCCCCGGAAGAGGGCGTAGGCGACGACCGTGGTGACGATCGCCATGTCCGTGATGTTCACGCCGAGCGCGGTCAGCCCGCCGTCGGCGAAGAGGATGCCCTGCATGAGCAGGACGACGGAGACACACAGCACGCCGGTGAAGGGGCCGACGAGGATGGCGGCCAGCGCGCCGCCGAGCAGATGCCCGCTGGTCCCGGCCGCGACCGGGAAGTTCAGCATCTGCACCGCGAAGATGAACGCCGCGACCAGCCCGGCCAGGGGCGCCGTGCGCTCGTCCAGCTCACGGCGCGCGCCGCGCAGGCTGACCGCGATGGCGCCGGCGGCGACGACGCCGGTGACGGCGGAGGTCGGGGCGTTGATGAATCCGTCAGGTACATGCACGGTTCGATGATAGGGACCAGTTGCGAGTGGTTCGCAAGAGCGAGGTAAAGGCTGATCTCACATGTGATATTCGGCCGGAAGGGCGTGAATGGGAAAATATGGGACATTGGAGTGGGGGTGGACGCAGAGCTTTCGCACAGGTGGCAGAGCGTAAGGGGCATCCGATGTCCGTAGTCGAGCAGTACGCACGAGCCCACATCCTCACGGACGCGGACCACCCCGGCCAGGACGACGGCGGAGCGATACCCGTCGTCCTGCGCTACGACCCCGACCGCGACCCGCGATCCGTGAGCGTCGCGCTGCCCGCGCGGGGGCGCGCCCCCGGTGTCCGGGAGTGGACCTTCCCCCGCGACCTGCTGGAACAGGGCCTGCGCGCGCCCGCCGGGACCGGCGAGGTGCGGGTGTGGCCGTGCGGCCGGGTGCAGGCCGTCGTCGAGTTCCACTCCCCGCAGGGCTGCTCGGTGGTCCAGTTCGAGACCAAGCCGCTCATCCGCTTCCTGCGCCGCACCTACACCGCCGCGGCACAGCCGGTGGCTCACTGAGCCACCGGCCGCGTGCCGGACCGCGCCGAGCGGTCAGCCGCCCGCCTTCAGCAGCGCCGCCACCAGCGGACCCGCGGTCTCGCCGCCGTGGCCGCCCTGCTGGACCACGCCCGCCGCGGCCACGTCGCCCCGGTACGCGGTGAACCAGCCGTTGGGCTGCTTCTGGCCGTCGACCTCCGCCGAGCCGGTCTTCGCGCCGACGTCACCGCTCACCCCGGCCATCGCCTCCGCCGCGGTGCCGTACGCCGCCGTGTAGGACATCAGCTCGCGCAGCTGCGCCAGCGTCCCCGCCGACATGGTGCGGGAGGCGGTGGCGAGGGCACGTCCGTCGACCGAGGGGGCGACGAGGTAGGGCTGGTGGAAGCCGCCCGACTTCACGGTCGCCGACACCGACGCCATGTTCAGCGGGTTCATCCGGACCCCGCCCTGCCCGATCAGGGAGGCGCCCATCTGGGCGTTGCTCTGTACCGGGACCGAACCGTCGAAGGTGGACACGCCGACGGACCAGTTGTTCATCGACAGGCCGAACACCTCCTTGGCCTGGCGGGTCAGGTCGTCGTCCTTCAGCTTCGGGGCCTGGCTGATGAAGGCGGTGTTGCAGGAGCGGGCGAAGCTCGCCTTGAACGTGCCGTCCTTGATCTCGAACTTGTCGTCGTTCTGGAACTTCCAGCCGCCGTAGGTGAAGTACTTCGGGCACGGGTGCTTCTTGTCCATCGACGCCAGGTTCTTCTCGATGAGCATCGAGGCCGTGACGACCTTCATCGTGGAGCCCGGGGCGAGGGAGCCCTGGAAGGCGGTGTTGAAGCCGTGGCCGCCGTTGGCGACCGCGAGGACCTCGCCGGTGGAGGCGCGCAGCGCGACCACCGACGCGCGCTCCTTGCCGTCCACCTGCTTCTCGGCGACCGCCTGGAGGGCGGGGTCCAGGGTCGTCTTCAGGGTGCCGGGGGTGCCCTTGCTCAGCTCCAGCAGGGTCTTGTCGGCGACCTTCGCCGCCTTCGACTCCTTGCCGCGGACCACGCGCAGTTCGATGCCGGGGGTGCCGCCGGCCTTGTCGCCGTACTTCTCGCGCAGGCCGTCCAGGACGCTGCCGAGCGAGGGGTACTTCGCGGCGGTGATCTCGGCGCCGTTCCGGTCCAGCGCCTTCACCGGCGGGTCCCCGGCCTCGCCGGTGACGAGCTTGTCGCCGTCCTTCAGCTCAGGGTGGACGACGGCGGCGTGCCAGTCGACGCGGGGTTCGCCGTCGCCGGCCCGGCGCACGACGGTCAGCGCGCTGTCGTACGCCAGTGGCGCGGTCGTCTTCCCGTGGGCGACCGTGCCCTTCACGGAGAACGGGACCTTCTCCCCGGCCGGGGTGCCCGCGGTGAGGGTGACGTCCTTGATCCGGGCGTCCTTGGCGTAGCCGGCGAGCAGGGCCGCCGCGGCCTCCGCGTCGTCGGTCGCGGCGGCGGCGCCGGCCGTGTCGCCCTTCTGCCACGCGGTCAGGAACCCCTGCGCCGTCGAGGTGATCTCGGCCGCCGTCAGGGGGCCCGACTTCACCTCGTCGGCCGCCGCGGACTTGGTCCTGGCGTCGTCCTCGGTGCCGGACTCGCCGCCGAACATCGCGTAGGCGCCGAACCCGGCACCGGCCACGACCACCGCGGCCACCCCACCGATCACGGCGGGTGCCGTCCTGCGCCGTTCGCCGGCGCCCCTTCTGCTGCTCACTGCGTCCCGTCCTCTTCGGCGCCCGGATCCCGGGCCGCTCGATGCCCTCGTTGCCTCATGCTTCCAACGACCCGACCACAGTAGGGGCATGCACCGCGGCCGCTGCCCTCAGCCGCCCGCTCGTAGCACGTCCGCGACAATCGGGCCGGCCGCGTCGCCGCCGTGGCCGCCCTCCTCGGTCATCGCCGCCGCCGCGACGTCGTTGCGGAAGCCGGTGAACCAACTGTTGGACGTGGTCTGCCCGTCGACCTCGGCCGACCCGGTCTTCGCGCCGATGTCGCCGCCGAGACCGGCCATCGCCGGCCGGCCGGTGCCCTGGGTGGCGGTGAGCCGCATCATCTGCTTGAGCTGCGCCGCGGTGCTCTGCGGCAGGCCCTTGGCGGTGGCGAACTCGCGGTCGTCCAGGTCGCGGGGGACCAGATAGGGCTGGCGGAACTCGCCGGTGACCGCGGTCGCCGTCACCGACGCCATGTTCAGCGGGTTCATCTGGACCTCGCCCTGGCCGATGGCGTTGGCCGCGCGGTCCGGGCCGCCGGACGCGGGGACCCTGCCGTCGAAGGAGACGATGCCGGTCTGCCAGTTGTCCCCGCCCAGCCCGAAGCGCTCCTGGGCCTCCTGGGTCAGCGAGGAGTCCGAGAGCGGGTCCTCGTCGACGAGCTTGATGAAGCCCGTGTTGCAGGACCGCATGAAGGTGTTGGCGAGCGTGGCTCCCTCGTTCGGCTCCAGGCCCGTCAGGTTCTTGAAGGTCTGGCTCTGCCAGGTCGCCGTGCTGGGGCAGGGGGCGGGTCCGTTCATCGAGGTCACGCCGTTGTCGATGAGCATCGCGGCGGTGATGATCTTCATGGTGGAGCCGGGGGCGACGCGTCCCTGGAAGGCCGCGTTGAAGCCGTCCGCGCGGTTGTTGGCCACGGCCAGCACCTCGCCGGTGCTGGGCCTGACCGCGACCACGGACGACTCGCCGTACCGCTTCACGGCCTTCTCGGCCGCCGCCTGCACGCCTGCGCTGAGCGTCGTGCGCAGCTTGCCGGGCTCGCCCTTGCTGAGCGTCAGCAACGGGGAGTCGGGGGCCTCCTGGGCGGTGTGCCGGACCACCAGCTCGACGCCCGGGGTGCCGCCCGCCTCGGCGCCGTACCGCTCCCGGAGCGTGGCCAGGACCGGTCCGAGCGACGGGTACTTCTCCTTCGTCAGCACCTCGCCGCCCCGCCCGACGGCCTCGATCTGCGGGGTCGCCGACTCCTCGGTGACCAGGGTGTCCCCGTCCTTCAGCGCGGGGTGGACGACGGACGGCTGCCAGTCCACCAGCGCCCGCCCGCTGGTCTCACCGCGCACGACCTTCAGGGTGCTCTCGTACGTCAGCGGCTTGGTCGTGCCCTCGTACGACACCTTCGCCTTCACGGTGAACGGCACGGACGCGCCGGCCGCGGCGGAGGGCGTGATCTCGACGCCGGAGATGTGCGCCGCCTCGCCGTAGGCCGTCAGCAGCGTCGTGGCGACCGAGGCGTTGTTCGTGTGCGACGCCGCCGTCGTCGCGTCGCCCTTCTCCCAGGCCGCGAAGAACTTCCCGGCCGTCTCCTCGACCTCGTCCGCGCTCGGCGGCCCGCTCTTGACCGACGCCCCGGCGGCGCCGGATCCCCCGCCGTCCAGCGCCGAGACAACGTTGTACGCGCCGTACCCGGCCCCGCCGACCATCACCGCGAATACGCCGCCTATGACGGCGACCTTCACCCCCCTGCCCATCGGCAGTCCCCTCCCCGTTTCCCCGTCCGAGCTTCCGCGCGCCGACTTGAACGCGTTCAGAAGCACTTGTGGGTCGCACTCTATGTGCAGGGCGTGACCGGCGGTACGAAAGTTTCCGGATGGTGGCCGAATGGAGATGAGGCGTGCTCAGCTCCCGTCGTTTTCCCGGCCGTCCGGGCGTCCGGTGAACTCGCCGCACCCTGCGGGGTGGTGGTGGCTCACCCGCGCGGATGCGCTCGGCGGGCAACTGATCGCGAGGGTGTGCATGGTGAGTTCATGAACACAACACCTCAGCTCAAGAAGGCAGTTTCCCTCCGAGCCCGCGCACTCGTCGTGAGTGCCGTCGTCGGCATCGCCTGCGCCGCGGGGGTGGCGACCGCCACGTCCGCCGTGGCCGTGACGCCCGCCACCCACGCCGCCACGCCCGCCGCCTCGGGCCACGGCGGTGGCGGGGACGGAGACGAGTTCCAGTGCGGTAACGGCCTGCTCCCCATCCTCAACTTCTGCAACTGACGGACCACCACACCCACGCGCAGGGCGGTCGGGACCGGGGCGGAGCCCCTCACCCCGACCGCCCTGCCGGACGCCCGGCTAGACCCAGGTGTCCAGCCACATCCGCGCCCGCCAGTCCTCCATCGGGATGGCGGTACCGGTGTAAAGGGGCCAGAAGTAGATGAAGTTCCACACGATCAGCAGGACCAGCACGCCCGCCCCGGTCGCGCCCGCGACGCGGCGGGCGTCGCCGCAGCCCGGGCGGCCGATGACCGCCCCCAGCAGCATCGCCACCGCCAGGCACAGGAAGGGCAGGAAGACGACGGCGTAGAAGAGGAAGATCGTCCGCTCCTGGTACAGGAACCAGGGCAGATAGCCGGCCGCGATGCCGCAGGCGATGGCGCCCGCGCGCCAGTCGCGGCGGAAGGCCCAGCGCCACAGGACGTACAGCAGCGCGAAGCAGCCCACCCACCACAGCAGCGGTGTGCCCAGCGCCAGGACCTCGCGGGCGCACTTCTCACCCGCGTCGGCCGGGCAGCCGTCCGCGCCGGGGGACGGCGACTCGTAGAAGTAGGAGACCGGGCGGCCCAGGACCAGCCAGCTCCAGGGGTTCGACTGGTACGTGTGCGGCGAGGTCAGGTTGGTGTGGAACTCCAGCACCTGGGTCTCGTAGTGCCACAGGCTGCGCCACCAGTCGGGCAGCAGCCAGGACCAGGAGCTGTTCGCGCCGTCGTTCGCCGCCCAGTCGCGGTAGTAGCCGCCGGAGCCGTCGGCGGGGGACAGGATCCAGCCCAGCCAGGACAGCACGTACGTCGCGAGCGCCACCGGCACCGTGGACAGGAACGCCCAGCCCAGGTCGTGCCTGAGCACCGCCAGATGCGGCCGTTCCGCGCCCGCGACCCGGCGGGTGCCGACGTCCCACAGCACCGCCATCACGCAGAAGGCCGCCATGATGTAGAGGCCGTTCCACTTGGTGGCCGCGGCCAGACCCAGCATCAGCCCCGCCGCCAGCCGCCACGGCCGCCACCCGAAGCGGAACGTCTCGGCGATGCCCGCGTCCGGCCGGACCATGCCGTCGGCGTCCACCGGCAGCGCGGCGGCGAGCTTCCCGCGGGCCCGGTCGCGGTCGACGACCAGGCAGCCGAAGGCCGCCAGCACGAAGAACATCAGCACGCTGTCGAGGAGCGCGGTGCGGCTCATCACGAAGTGCAGGCCGTCCACCGCCATCAGCGCGCCCGCCAGGCACCCGAGGAAGGTCGAGCGGAACAGCCGCCGTCCGATCCGGCACAGCAGCAGCACCGACACCGTGCCGAGCAGCGCCGTCATGAACCGCCAGCCGAACGGGTCGAAACCGAACAGCACCTCGCCCAGGCCGATGATGTACTTGCCGACCGGCGGATGCACGACGTACGCCGCGTCCGCCGGGATCGGGACGTCGCCGCCCGAGTTCAGGATCAGGTCGTTGGCGTTCTTGTCCCAGTTGACCTCGAAGCCGCGGTGGATCAGCGCCCACGCGTCCTTGGCGTAGTACGTCTCGTCGAATATCACCGCCTTCGGGCTGCCCAGGTTCCAGAACCGCAGCACGCCCGCGAAGAGCGCCACCAGCAGCGGCCCGCCCCACGCCGACCAGCGCAGGATCCGCCCGGTGAGCGGCTTCGACAGGCCGAGGAACGCCCACAGGCGCGGACCCGGGCTGGTGTACGGCGGCACCAGCCGGTCGCCGACGTCACCGGCCGCGGGCCCCGCCGGGTAGCCGAAGCGGCGCAGCCGCTGCTGCCAGGCGGGCCGCTCGTCGTGCGGTGCCTGGTCCTGCCGGGTGTCCGTGGAGGACGCGGTACTGGTCACCGCGCCATCGTAGGGAACCGTGCTGTGCACGTCCCGCGCATGGCCCCCACCCGCCCGATGCGTCCCGCGGAAGGAAGCCCGTCCGCCCCTGGGAGGATGGGGGCGTGACTGGAACCCTTGTACTGGCGGGCACCCCCATCGGCGACGTCCGGGACGCCCCGCCGCGGCTCGCCGAGGAACTGGCCGGCGCCGACGTGGTCGCCGCCGAGGACACCCGGCGGCTGCGCCGGCTCACCCAGGCGCTCGGCGTCACCCCGCGCGGGCGCGTCGTGTCGTACTTCGAGGGCAACGAGTCCGCCCGCACCCCCGAGCTGGTCGAGGAACTGGCGGGCGGCGCGCGCGTGCTGCTGGTGACCGACGCGGGGATGCCGTCGGTGTCCGACCCCGGGTACCGGCTGGTCGCCGCCGCCGTCGAGCGGGACGTCCGGGTCACCGCCGTACCCGGCCCGTCCGCGGTGCTGACCGCGCTCGCGCTGTCCGGGCTGCCGGTCGACCGGTTCTGCTTCGAGGGCTTCCTGCCCCGCAAGGCGGGCGAGCGGCTGACCCGGCTGCGCGAGGTCGCCGAGGAGCGCCGCACCCTCGTCTACTTCGAGGCGCCGCACCGCCTGGACGACACCCTCGCCGCGATGGCCGAGGCCTTCGGCGCCGACCGCAGGGCCGCCGTCTGCCGGGAGCTGACCAAGACCTACGAGGAGGTCAGGCGCGGCGGTCTCGGCGAGCTGGCCGCGTGGGCAGCCGAGGGTGTGCGCGGCGAGATCACCGTCGTGGTCGAGGGCGCCCCGGACCGGGGACCCGAGGAGCTGGACGCCACGGAACTGGTGCGCCTGGTGCGGGTGCGCGAGGAGGCGGGGGAGCGCCGCAAGGAGGCGATCGCCGCGGTGGCCGCCCAGGTGGGCGTGCCCAAGCGGGAGGTGTTCGACGCGGTGGTGGCTGCGAAGAACGCGGGGGCGTGATCCGGCCGCGCTTGACCCGTTCCTGACCTTGCGGGCCCTTCCGCCAAGGACACCCCAAATCGGCTCAAACACTCGGCACGGCCTGGTGCTTTCCGGCTGGTGGAGGAGTCCACTGGAGGAAGGAACGGCGAACGAACCGAAGGAGCCGGGATGAGCATGAGTGAGAGCGCGGCACGGACCGGAATACCCTCCGGGGCCACCTCCGTCGTCCACGAGTCGTACTCCTTCGCCTGCATGCGCTGCGGGCACGGCTGGGAGCAGTCCTTCGAGATCGAGCACCGCAAGGACGCCGACGGCCACGAGTACGTGCGCTACGTCTCGGACGGCCGCGTCGTGCCCTCCCCGCTGACCCGGCCGACCTGCGCCAACTGCGACAGTCACGTCGTACGGATCATGCGGCCGGGGCGGGTCGCCTCGGTCCGCGGCACCGACCACGGCCCGCACCGGGTGCCGGCCGCCGGCCCCCTCGAGGTGCCGCCGGTGCCCGAGACGCCCGGTCCCGGAGCGGCGGGGCTCTCCGCCGAACGCCGGCACTGGCACCTGGGCGACCTGCTGCACGCCCTCCACCTCCACCGCCGGGCGAGCTGACGCCCTCGGGGAGCGGGCCGGGGCTTTCGTAGGATCGGGGCATGCCTTCGAACGCCTCGGGACGCTCCGACAAGAACGACGCGCCCCCGCTCCCCGAGCCCCTCCGGGTGCCGGTCGCCGACTCGCACACCCACCTCGACATGCAGTCCGGCACGGTGGCGGAGGCGCTCGCCAAGGCCGCGTCCGCCGGTGTCACGACGCTCGTGCAGGTCGGCTGCGACCTGGCCGGCTCCCGCTGGGCGGCCGAGACCGCGGCGGCGCACGACGCCGTGCACGCCACCGTCGCCCTGCACCCCAACGAGGCACCGCGCATCGTCCACGGCGACCCCGACGGCTGGTCCAGGCAGGGGGCGCGGCGGCCGGGAGGGGACGCGGCGCTCGACGACGCGCTCGCGGAGATCGACCGGCTGGCCGCGCTGGAGCAGGTCAAGGGCGTCGGCGAGACCGGCCTGGACTACTTCCGCACCGGGCCCGAGGGCAAGGAGGCGCAGGAGCGGTCCTTCCGCGCCCACATCGAGATCGCCAAGCGGCACGGCAAGGCCCTGGTCATCCACGACCGCGACGCCCACGCCGACGTCCTGCGCATCCTCAAGGAGGAGGGCGCCCCCGAGCGCACCGTCTTCCACTGCTACTCCGGCGACGCCGAGATGGCCGGGATCTGCGCCCGCGCCGGGTACTACATGTCCTTCGCGGGCAACGTCACCTTCAAGAACGCCCAGAACCTGCGCGACGCCCTCGCGGTCGCCCCGCTGGAACTGGTCCTGGTGGAGACCGACGCGCCGTTCCTGACCCCGATGCC
The DNA here is from genome assembly GCF_055582785.1 of Streptomyces sp. NPDC107500. NCBI lineage: Bacteria > Bacillati > Actinomycetota > Actinomycetes > Kitasatosporales > Streptomycetaceae > Streptomyces > Streptomyces sp. NPDC107500. The sequence continues at coordinate 152,271 of NZ_JBVJPF010000008.1, read as the reverse complement.
CTACCGGGGCCGCCCCAACGCCCCCTACCTGGTGCCGGTCACCGTGCGGGCGATGGCCGCGGTGCGCGGGGTCGACGAGGACACCCTGGCGACCGCCCTGGCCGCGAACACGGCCCGCGCCTTCGGCTACTGACCGGCGGCAGTGCGCGCCACGCTGCGTAGCCGCGTCGCTTTGGAGAGTGACGAGCGCTCCGCTAGGTTCTGGGGGCCCGATCCGGACCCCTGGAGCGTGTCGGCGTGAGCAGAACGCAGTTCGAGACCACCGAGGTCGCCGAGGGACACGAGTACCTCGCACCGTACGACGTGCACAGCGCGCCGACCCTGCCGTACGGCGCCGTCCTCCCGTCCGCCCGCACGCCGGCCGACGGGCGGGCCGGGCGGCGGCGCCGGGCGCGGGAGGCCGGACGCGCGGACGGCTCCCTGCGCCGCCTGCTGCCCCGCGCGCTGGTCGTGGCGTTCCTCGCGGGCGGCACCACCGCCTTCGTGGCCAAGGACAAGGCGGTCGAGCTGACCGTCGACGGGACGCCCCGCACGCTGCACACCTTCGCCGACGACGTGACCGAGCTGCTCGCGCAGGAGGGCGTCGAGGTCGGCGCCCACGACGTGATCGTGCCGGCCCCCGGCACCCCGCTGACCAGCGGCGAGGACATCGCCGTCCGCCACGGGCGCCCCGTCCTGCTCACCCTCGACGGCCACCGCCGCCAGGTGTGGACGACCGCGGAGACGGTGCACGGCGCGCTGCGGCAGCTCGGCGTCCGGACGGAGGGCGCCCACCTGTCCACCGAGGGCTCCCGGCGCATCGGCCGCGAGGGCCTCGCCCTGACGGTGCGGACCGAGCGGGTGGTGACCGTCATGGCGGACGGCCGGGCCCGCACCGTCCGCACCAACGCCGCGACCGTGCGGGAGGCGGTCGAGGCGGCCGGGGTGACCCTGCGCGGCGAGGACACCACCTCCGTCCCCGCGACCGGCTTCCCCCGCGACGGCCAGACCGTCACCGTGCTGCGGATCACCGGCTCGCAGGAGGTCCGCGAGGACCCGGTCCCCTTCGACGTCCGACGGGCGGAGGACGACTCGCTGTACCGGGGCACGGAGGTCGTCCAGCAGGCCGGACAGCCCGGACTGCGCCGCACCACCTACGCCCTGCGCACCGTCAACGGCGTCCGGCAGAAGCCGCGCAGGCTCCGCACCGAGCTGGTGCGCGAACCCCGCGCGCAGATCATCCTGGTCGGCACCCGCCCCCGCCCCACGTCCGTGCGGGGCGCCGACCACCTCAACTGGCAGGGGCTCGCCGCCTGCGAGTCGGGCGGCCGCCCGGACGCCGTCGACCCCTCGGGCACCTACGGGGGCCTCTACCAGTTCGACACCCACACCTGGCAGAGCCTCGGCGGCGAGGGCCGCCCGCAGGACGCGACCGCCGCGGAGCAGACGTACCGGGCGAAGCAGCTGTACGTCCGCGCGGGCGCCGGTTCCTGGCCGCACTGCGGGGCCCGGCTGCGGGGCTGACGGGGCCCGGCTGCGGGGCCGACGGGCCCGCAGCACGACCCCGGCGGAGCCGCCGCCGCCCCCGGATACCCTTGCGGGGTGAGCAGCCCCACCCCCGACGCCCTTCTGGGCCCCGCCGACATCCGCGAACTCGCGGCCGCCCTCGGCGTGCGCCCCACCAAGCAGCGCGGCCAGAACTTCGTCATCGACGCCAACACCGTCCGCCGTATCGTCCGCACCGCCGAGGTCCGCCCCGACGACGTGGTGGTCGAGGTGGGACCGGGTCTCGGCTCGCTCACCCTGGCCCTGCTGGAGGCCGCCGACCGGGTCACCGCCGTCGAGATCGACGACGTACTGGCCGGCGCCCTGCCCGCCACCGTCGCCGCCCGCATGCCGGAGCGCGCCGACCGGTTCGCGCTCGTCCACTCCGACGCCATGCACGTGACCGAGCTGCCGGGCCCCGCCCCGACCGCACTGGTCGCCAACCTGCCGTACAACGTGGCCGTGCCCGTCCTCCTCCACATGCTCGACACCTTCCCGACCATCGAGCGCACCCTCGTCATGGTCCAGGCCGAGGTCGCCGACCGCCTCGCCGCCGGGCCCGGCAACAAGGTGTACGGAGTGCCGTCCGTGAAGGCCAACTGGTACGCCGAGGTCCGCCGGGCCGGCGCCATCGGCCGCAGTGTCTTCTGGCCCGCGCCGAACGTGGACAGCGGGCTGGTCTCACTCGTCCGGCGGACCGAGCCGCTGAAGACCACCGCCTCCAAGCGCGAGGTCTTCGCCGTCGTCGACGCCGCCTTCGCCCAGCGCCGCAAGACGCTGCGGGCCGCCCTCGCCGGATGGGCGGGGTCCGCCGCGGCCGCCGAGGCCGCGCTCGTCGCCGCGGGCGTGTCGCCGCAGGCGCGCGGAGAGGCGCTGACCGTGGAAGAGTTCGCGCGTATCGCCGAACACAAGGAGTGACGAGCAAGTGAGCGTGACGGTCCGCGTCCCCGCCAAGGTCAACGTCCAGCTCGCGGTCGGCGCCGCCCGCCCCGACGGCTTCCACGACCTCGCCAACGTCTTCCTCGCCGTCTCCCTCCACGACGAGGTCACCGCGGTCCCGGACGCCGGCGGGCTCCGCGTCACCTGCGAGGGCCCCGACGCCGGCGAGGTGCCCCTGGACCGCACCAACCTGGCCGCCCGCGCCGCGCTGGCCCTCGCCGAGCGGTACGGCCGCGCACCCGACGTGCACCTGCACATCGCCAAGGACATCCCCGTCGCCGGCGGCATGGCGGGCGGCAGCGCGGACGGCGCGGGCGCCCTGCTCGCCTGCGACGCCCTGTGGGGCACCGGCGCCTCCCGCGACGAACTGCTCCAGATCTGCGCCGAGCTGGGCAGCGACGTGCCCTTCAGTCTGGTCGGCGGCGCGGCACTGGGCACCGGGCGCGGCGAGCGGCTGACCGCGCTGGAGACCGGCGGCGAGTTCCACTGGGTGTTCGCGCTGGCCGGGCGGGGACTGTCGACGCCGGCCGTGTTCCGCGAGTTCGACCGGCTGGCGGAGGGCCTGGACGTCCCGGAGCCGGTCGCCGACCAGGCGGTCCTGGACGCCCTCGCGAAGGGCGACCCCACGGCGCTCGCGGTGGCCGTCTCGAACGACCTCCAGCCGGCCGCGCTCTCCCTCTTCCCCGAGCTGTCCGACACCCTCGCCGCGGGACGGGCAGCGGGCGCGCTGGCGGCAATGGTCTCGGGCTCGGGCCCGACCACGGCCTTCCTCGCCCCCGACGCCGGCTCCGCCTCCGACATCGCCGGGGTCCTGCGGGCGTCGGGGACCTGCCGTGACGTGCGGACGGCGTCCGGGCCGGCGGCGGGGGCGACGGTGCTCGGATCGTAGGCACCCGGCGGCCGGGACTACCCTGGAGGGTCGATCGACCCCCAGGCAGGAGAGAAATGGCCGTCAATCTGGTCAATGTCGAGAACGTCAGCAAGGTGTACGGCACCCGTGCACTCCTCGACGGCGTGTCGCTCGGCGTCTCCGAAGGGGACCGCATCGGCGTCGTCGGCCGCAACGGCGACGGCAAGACGACCATGATCCGGATGCTGGCCAGGCTGGAGGAGCCCGACACCGGCCGCGTCACCCACTCCGGCGGGCTGCGGCTCGGCGTGCTCACCCAGCACGACTCCCTGGACCCCGAGGCCACCGTCCGGCACGAGGTCATCGGCGACCTGGCCGACCACGAGTGGGCGGGCAACGCCAAGATCAGGGACGTGCTGACCGGGCTGTTCGGCGGGCTGGACATGCCGGGCTTCCCGCAGGGGCTGGACACGGTCATCGGGCCGCTCTCCGGTGGCGAGCGGCGCCGGATCGCGCTCGCCAAGCTGCTCATCGAGGAGCAGGACCTCGTCGTCCTCGACGAGCCCACCAACCACCTCGACGTCGAGGGCATCGCCTGGCTCGCCCGGCACCTGCGCGAGCGCCGGTCCGCGCTCGTCTGCGTGACGCACGACCGGTGGTTCCTCGACCAGGTCTGCACCCGCATGTGGGACGTGCAGCGCGGCGACGTCTTCGAGTACGAGGGCGGCTACTCCGACTACGTCTTCGCCCGCGCCGAGCGCGAGCGCATCGCCGCCACCGAGGAGACCAAGCGGCAGAACCTGGTCCGCAAGGAGCTGGCCTGGCTCCGCCGCGGGGCCCCCGCCCGCACGTCCAAGCCGCGCTTCCGCGTCGAGGCCGCCAACGAGCTGATCGCCGACGTGCCGCCGCCCCGGGACAGCAGCGAGCTGATGAAGTTCGCCTCGTCCCGGCTCGGCAAGACCGTGTTCGACCTGGAGGACGTGACCGTCCAGGCCGGCCCCAAGGTGCTCCTCAAGCACGTCACCTGGCAGCTCGGCCCCGGCGACCGCATCGGCCTGGTCGGCGTCAACGGCGCCGGCAAGACCTCCCTGCTGCGCGCCCTCAGGGACGCCGCCCGCAGCGACGGCGAGGAGCAGCCGGTGAGCGGCCGGGTCCGCGTCGGCCGGACGGTCAAGCTGGCCTACCTCTCCCAGGAGGTCGCCGAACTCGACCCCACCTGGCGGGTGCTGGAGGCCGTGCAGCGCGTCCGCGAGCGCGTCGACCTCGGCAAGGGCCGCGAGATGACCGCCGGGCAGCTGTGCGAGACCTTCGGCTTCGGCAAGGAGAAGCAGTGGACGCCGGTCGGCGACCTCTCCGGCGGTGAGCGCCGGCGGCTCCAGCTGCTCCGGCTGCTCATGGACGAGCCCAACGTCCTCTTCCTCGACGAGCCCACCAACGACCTCGACATCGAGACCCTGACCCAGCTGGAGGACGTGCTCGACGGCTGGCCCGGCTCGATGATCGTCATCTCCCACGACCGGTTCTTCGTCGAGCGGACCACCGACCGGGTCTTCGCCCTGCTCGGCGACGGCGCGCTCCGGATGCTGCCGCGCGGCATCGACGAGTACCTGGAGCGCAGGCAGCGCATGGAGGAGGCGGCCGCGGCCGCCGTTCCCGCCCCGGTGCGGGGGCCGGCCGCCGACGTGCCCGAGAAGAGCGCCGCCGACGCGCGCGCCGCCAAGAAGGAGCTCCAGAAGATCGAGCGGCAGCTCGACAAGGTCTCCGAGAAGGAGACCAGGCTGCACGCCCAGATCGCCGAGAACGCCACGGACTTCGCGAAGGTGGCCGAACTGGACGCCGAGCTGCGCGGACTGGCCGGACAGCGCGAGGAGCTGGAGACGCGCTGGCTTGAACTGGCCGAGGACGCCTAGCCCTTGGCCCCCGGAGCCCTGCGCGTGGGGGGCGCGGGTGGCGTGAAGAGGGCGTGAAGGCGCGTAACAGTGGCATCACGGGCCGGTTCTCCCTTGGGAACAGGGGCGGACGCGGCCCGGTGGGCGGTCGGCCGCGGGTGATAGAAAGGCCGTCCGAGGAGTGTCTCGGAGGACTGTCCGCGACAGTCCGGACGATCGCCTGAGACGACCGCGGGGGCAGCGCGTACCCCGGGTCGTGGCTAAAAATCAGTGAGTCATAAGGGGGAACGCGCTGATGAGCCAGCCGCCCAACCAGCCGCCGCAGTCGGGTGGCTTCGGAGCACCGCAGGACCCACCGCCGGGAGGCTTCGGGGCGCCGACGCCGCCGCCCCCGCAGGGACCGCCCCAGACGCCGCCGCCCCCGCAGGGCCCGCCGTCCGGCCCGCCGCCCCAGCCGGGGTACGGCTACCCGCAGCAGCAGCCCGGCCAGCCGGGACCGTACGGGCAGCCCGGGCCGTACAACTCCGGCCCCTACGCCCAGCCGCAGCAGCCGGGACCGTACGGCCAGCAGCCCGGCTACGGCTACCCGCAGCCGCAGTACCCGGGCGGCCCCGGCACCCCGCCGCCCGGCGGCCCCGGCTCCCGCAACCCCTTCAAGGGCAAGCCCGCCCTGGTCGTCGGCGCCGCGGTCGCGGCCCTGCTGGTCATCGGCGGCAGTGTGTGGGCGGTGACCGCCAACAGCGGTGACGACAAGGACAAGAAGCCGGTGGCCGGCAAGAGCGACGACCCGAAGCCGTCCGGCTCCGGCGGCGACGCCCCGGTCAACCCCGGCGACGGCAGCGGTGACGGCGGCGAGGACCCCGACAACCTCAACGAGGGCCGCCAGGCCGGCGAGTCCAAGGTGCTCTGGTACAAGGAGGCGCCCGACGCCCCCGGTTCCGGCGCCGACGCCAACGGCATGTGGATCACCGACAAGACCGCGGTGAAGGCGGCGTACAAGCAGGTCTTCGCCTACAACGTCGGCGACGGCAAGCCCACCTGGGACCCGATCGCCTTCCCGGAGAAGATCTGCGCGGTCACCCCGGAGAAGACGGCCGACGACAAGATCGTCGTCGCCTACATGAGCGGCTCCAGCGACCGCGCCAAGTGCAACAAGCTCCAGGAGATCGACCTCGCCACCGGCGCGAAGGGCTGGACCGAGGACGTCGCCGACGGCGAGCTGTTCGACTCCACGCTCTCCGTCGAACTCTCCGTCAGCGGCACCACCCTGATGGTCGGCCGCTCCCAGTCCGGCACCGCCTACGACGTCACCAGCGGCAAGAAGCTGTACGACAAGAAGCGGTACGGCGACGCCTGCTTCCCCGCCGGGTTCGCCGGCAGCGCGAAGAAGCTCGTCCAGGTCGCCTCCTGCGGCGCCGGCGGCAACACCGAGCACGACGAGGTCCAGGGGCTCGACCCGAAGACCGGCAAGGTCCTGTGGACCTACAAGTACGACAAGGGCTGGCGGGTCGCCCGCGCCTACTCCGTCGACCCGCCGGTCGTCTACGCCACCAACGAGGACAAGAAGGTCTGGAACATCTCCACCTTCACCTCCGGCGGCAAGGTCCTCGAACAGGTCGGCGTCGACGAGGACTTCGCCCCCGAGTGCGGCTGGGCCATCCTCGAACGCGACCTCCAGGGCTGCTCCGGCGTCGCGGTCGCCGCGGGCACCCTCTACCTGCCCACCGAGGCGACCAGCGGCGCCAACGAGATCGTCGCGATCAACCTCGCCACCGGCAAGGAGAAGTGGCGGACGAAGTCCCCCGCGGACGAGTCGATGATGCCGCTGAAGGTCGAGGGCGACCAGCTCGTCGCCTACGTCCAGCCGTCCTACGACGCGGGCGGCCAGGTCGTCTCCATCCCGACCGGCGGCGGCGCCCACGCGCCGGCCAAGCTGCTCCAGAACCCGCAGGGCGTCGCGGACATCGAGAACAGCTTCTACTCCAAGGACATCGACTGGGTCGACGGGCGGTTCTACATCTCCACCACCCGCCTGACCGGAAACGACGAGTCGAAGGAGAAGTTGATGCTCGCCTACGGCAAGTGACCTTCTTCGCAGCTCTCTTTGACTCTTTCCCCGTCGTCCCCGCTTCCCCGAGGTAGTCACGCCATGAGCCAGCCGCCGCCCCCGCCGCCGCCCAACCAGCCGCCCACGCCGCCTTCGGGGGGCCCGCCCAACTTCGGGAAGGCTCCCGAGCCGGGCTACGGCTACCCGCAGACGCCGCCGCAGACCCCGCCGCAGGCGCCCGCGGCTCCGCCCACCCCGCCGGCGGGACCGCCGCCGCAGCAGCCGGGGTACGGGTATCCGCAGACGCCGCCGCAGCCCCAGCCGGGGTACGGCTACCCCGGTCAGCAGCCCGGGCAGCCGGGGCCGTACGGGCAGCCGACGCCGGCGTACGGGCAGCCCGGGCAGCCGCAGTACGGCTATCCGCAGGCGACCGTGCCGATGCAGCCCCAGCCCGGCGGGCCGGGCGGCGGACGGAAGATCAACGCGCAGCTGGCGATCATCGTGTCGGCCGTCGTCGCGATCGCGCTGATCATCGGCGGCGGGGTCTGGTACGCCAAGTCCTCCGGCGACGGAGGCAAGGACGACACCGCCAGCTCCAGCGGGGGCACCGGTGGCAAGGGCGGCACCGACGAGAAGGGCGGCGAGGGCGGCGAGTCCTCCGCCGGCACCGAGAAGGTCCCCTCCGACCCCGCCGCCAAGGTGCTCTTCCAGGTCCCGGCGCCCGCGGTGAGCAAGGACGACAGCAGCGTCGTCGTCTCCGGCTCCTGGCTCACCGACAAGGTGTACGCCAAGAGCGGCATCGCCGAGGTCGTCGGGTACGACCCCGACAAGGGCAGCAAGCAGTGGTCGATCAAGCTCGCCGGTCCCGTCTGCGCGGCCAGCCAGCACGTCACCGACGACAACAAGACGGTCGTCATCCACCAGCCCGCCATGCCGACCAAGGCCGAGCCCTCGCACGGCTGCACCCAGGTCGCCGTCCTCGACCTGGACGCCGGGAAGAAGCTGTGGACGAAGACCGCCGGTGACCAGCCGATCAACTTCAGCAACGTCACGATCAGCGGCGACACCGTCGCGGCCGGCAGCACCGAGGGCGGCGTCGGCTTCGACATCGCCAAGGGCGAGGTCCTCTGGTCCCCGAAGGCGACCGACTCCTGCTACGACGCCGGGTACGGCGGCGGCGACAAGCTGGTCGCGGTGCGCAAGTGCGGCTCGTACGACGCCCGGCAGCTGAACATCCAGACCATCGACCCGAAGAGCGGGAAGGTGATCTCCGAGTACAAGATGGCCAAGGGCATCGAGTACGCGGGCGTCGTGTCCACGGACCCGCTGGTCGTGGCCGCCGACGTCGGTGACTCCGCCGGTGACGGCAGCGGCATCTCGGACTTCTTCTCGATCGACAACAAGACCGGCAAGCTGCTGACCCGCATCTCGGTCCCCGGCGAGCAGTTCGCGGCCCGCTGCGACACGATCACCAAGATCGAGAACTGCACGGGGCTCGCGGTCGGTGCGAACCGGCTCTACATCCCGACCGAGGAGCACGAGGGCAGCGGAGAGTCCTACAGCCGGACCAACGAGGTCGTCGCCTTCGACCTGGCCACCGGGAAGCAGACGGGGCAGCGGGCGGACGCCGGCGAGGACTACACGATCACTCCGCTGCGCATGGACGGCGGCAACGTGATCGCCTACAAGCGGCCGCCGTACGACAAGGGCGGTCAGGTCGTCAGCATCGACGGCGGGTCGTTCAAGCAGACCACGCTGCTGGAGAACCCGGCGACCGACGCGGTGCGGGACGTGGAGTCCAGCATGTCGCCGGACTACTCCGAGATCCTCTACTCGCAGGGGCACCTGTACATGTCGCAGGTGTTCGCCAGCGAGCCGACCAGCGCGGACGAGAAGGAGTACCTGGCGATCGGGTTCGGCACGAGCGGCTGAGCCCGCGGTACGTCTCGGCGCCTCCCGGTGCGCATGAGTGCGCTTGAGTGCTCCTCGGCCCCGTTCCCGCTTCCCGCGGGGGCGGGGCCGTCTTGTGGGTGCGGGGCGCCGCGCGGGGGCGTATTGGGGTGGGATTCGGTGATCGGGGGGCGATTCTCGCCGGTAGAGGCAGCGCGGGACACGGCTAGCGTGTAGCTTCCGTGGGCATGCCGGGGGTCTGGGTGACTGGGGGGTTGCTCCATGGGAGTACGGCTCATGGTGGTCGACGATCACCGATTGCTCGCCGAGGCGCTGGCCTCTGCGCTGAAGCTGCGCGGGCACCGGGTGCTGGCCGCGGCGGCGCCGGCCGCGGGGGCGGCCGAGCTGGTGATCAGCCGGGCGCCGGAGGTGTGCCTGCTCGGGACGGCGACGCCGGCCGAGGCGGGGATCTTCGATCCGGTGGTGCGGATCAAGCGCGAGCGTCCGCAGGTGGCGGTGCTGGTGCTCGGACCGGTGCCGAGCCCTCGCGGGATCGCGGCGGCGTTCGCGTCGGGGGCGTCGGGGTACGTCCGGCACGACGAGCGCATAGAGGGCGTGGAACGGGCGATCATGAAGGCGCGGGCCGGGGAGGCGGCGGTGGCGCCGGCGCTGTTGCAGGGGGCGTTCGGGGAACTGCTGAATCCCGCGGCGCAGCCCGACGACGAGGGGGCACGGCTGTTGCAGATGCTCACGCCGAGGGAGGTCGAGGTCCTGGTCCGGGTCGCCGACGGCGAGGACACCCGGCTGATCGCGGCGGGGATGGGGATAGCACCGTCCACGGCGCGGACCCATGTGCAGCGGGTCCTGATGAAGCTCGGGGTGGGCTCACGCCTGGAGGCGGCGGCGCTGGCGGCCCGGACGGGGCTGCTGGACCGGGCGAGCACCTCCGGCGGCTGACCGGGGTGCCGTACCCGGCAGTCCCTCCCCCCAGCTGCGGGCAGTCGTGCCGCTGGGGCGGCACGGGTGGGCGCAGCGGCACCCGGCCGGCGCCGGGCCGCGTCACCCACCCCTGGCCCGCACCCGCGCCGGGCGCCGTATGAACCCCGGTCGCGTCACCCACCCCGCGCCCGCACCGACGCCGGAGCCCTGACCACCCCGGCGTCACATGGGCGGGGTCACTCCTCGGGGGCGTCCTCCACCGGAGGGGGCGGCGGAGCCGTGGGGCGGAGTTTCAGCCAGGCCAGGAAGAAGATGCCGAGGATCAGCATCCCCAGCCCGGTCCAGAGGTTGATGTTCACCCCCTGCGCCTTGTCGATCTCGTCGTCGGACGCCACGAAGCCCGCGATCATCACGATGACGCCGTAGACCGCGAACAGCCCGCCGATGATGCGCCGGATGTCGAACAGCCGCGCGGCCGTGACGGACTTGGTCTCCAGCTCGGAGACCTCGTCCTGGACGTTCTTGTCGGAGTAGGAATCAGACATGCTCTCTCAATCCTCCCGCGATCAGAACGAGAACGGGATGTAGCAGGCGGCGGCCAGGACGATCGCGCCCCAGCCCAGCAGCGCCGGCTTGCGGTACCACGCGTCGTCGCCCTTGGCCGGTGCCTCGGACATGCCGGGCGACGTCGTGCCGTAGACCAGACCCTGAAGCTCGCTGACCGGCTTCGGGGCCGTGAACAGGGACACCGCGACCATGACCACCGCGCCGGCCACGAAGCCCGCGATCGCGGAGACGAAGTTGGCGCCCTGGTCGGAGGGGATGTCGATGATGCCCTGCTTGTAGATGACGAAGTAGTTCACCATCGCCGCGGTCGTACCGGCGATCAGGCCCCAGAAGCCGGACTTCATCGACGCGCGCTTCCAGAACATGCCGATGATGAAGACCACGAACATCGGCACGTTGAAGAAGGAGAACAGCGTCTGGAGGTAGCTCATGATGTTGGAGAAGGACGACGCCAGGAACGCCGTGCCGATCGAGGCCAGCACGCCGATCACGGTGATCAGGCGGCCGAAGCGCACGTAGTACTCGTCCGGGCGGTCCTTCTTCACGTACTTCTGCCAGATGTCGGTCGTGAAGACCGTGTTGAAGGAGGAGATGTTGGCCGCCATGCCCGCCATGAAGGCGGCGAGGAGGCCGGTCACCGCGATGCCGAGGACACCGTTGGGCAGCAGCTGCTGCATCAGGTACGGGATCGCGTCGTTGTACTGGAGGTCGGAACCGGGCGTGCCGATCTTCGGGACCAGGACGGCTGCGACCAGGCCCGGGATCATCACCACGAAGACGATGAAGATCTTCGGGAAGGCGGCGATCAGGGGCGTGCGCTGGGCCGCCGAGAGGTTCTTGGCGGAGAGGGCGCGCTGCACCTCGGCGAAGTTCGTCGTCCAGTAGCCGAAGGAGAGGACGAAGCCGAGGCCGAGGACGATGGTCAGCCAGTTGGCGCCCAGCGGGTTGTCGCTGCCGATCCCCGTGCCGCCCCACGCCGTCATGAAGTCCGAACCCCGTGACTGCGAGAGGGAGTCGGACAGGCCGTCCCAGCCGCCGACCTTCTTCAGGCCCAGGATGGTGATCGGGATGAGGCCGGCCAGGATCACGAAGAACTGGAGGACCTCGTTGTAGATGGCCGAGGAGAGACCGCCCAGGGTGATGTACGCCAGGACGAAGAAGCCGGCCACCACGATGGCCACCCACTCCGGCCAGCCCAGGAGCGCCTCGACCACGATCGCGAGGGCGTAGAGGTTCACGCCCGCGATCAGGATGGCCGCCACGGCGAACAGGATCGAACTGAGCAGGTGCGAGGCCTTGTCGAAGCGGAGGAGGAGGAACTCCGGAACCGACCTGACCTTCGAGCCGTAGTAGAACGGCATCATCACCAGGCCGAGGAAGACCATCGCCGGGATGGCGCCGATCCAGTACCAGTGGGTCGTGTAGACGCCGTACTGGGCGCTGTTGGCGGCCATGCCCAGGATCTCGGTGGCGCCCAGGTTGGCCGCGACGAAGGCGAGGCCGGTGACCCAGGCGGGCAGCGAGCGGCCGGACAGGAAGAAGTCCAGGCTGGTCTTGACCGAACGGCGGGCGGCGAAGCCGATGCCCAGGACGACGACGAAGTAGATCCCGAGGATCGTGTAGTCGAGCCAGTTGGTGGGGAGCCGAAGTTCAGCAGCTAGGTATGTGGGGGTTTGCATTAAGCACTCGCTTCGTTCGCGAACTGATCCGGAGCGGAACCTACGCCTCCGCGTTCAGTAATTGAACACTTCTGGTGATGAACTTTGTTTGATTGTGATGAACGACGGGCCGTGGTGGGTTGTGATGTGTTATGTTTGATTGTGTTGGGTGACTGGTGAGCGCATCAGTGGGTGCAGAGGAGTGCGGCAGTGAAGAAGACCTCTACCCGGCTGGCCGACGGCCGCGAGCTGGTCTACTACGACCTGCGTGACGACACCGTGCGCGACGCGGTGGACCACCGTCCGCTGGAGCGGACCGTCACCACCTCCGAGGTCCGCCGCGATCCCCTGCTCGGCGACTCGATCGCCGTCGCCTCGCACCGCCAGGGCCGCACCTACCACCCGCCGGCCGACCAGTGCCCGCTGTGCCCCTCGCAGGGCGAGCGGCTGAGCGAGATCCCGGACTCGTCGTACGACGTCGTGGTCTTCGAGAACCGTTTCCCCTCGCTGGCCGGCGACTCCGGCCGCTGCGAGGTCGTCTGCTTCACCTCCGACCACGACGCCTCCTTCGCCGACCTGAGCGAGGAGCAGGCCCGGCTCGTGCTCGACGCCTGGACCGACCGCACCTCCGAGCTGTCCCATCTGCCCTCCGTTGAACAGGTGTTCTGCTTCGAGAACCGGGGCGCCGAGATCGGTGTGACGCTGGGTCACCCGCACGGGCAGATCTACGCCTACCCCTTCACCACGCCCCGCACCGCCCTGATGCTCCGTTCACTCGCCGCCCACAAGGACGCGACGGGCGGGGACAACCTGTTCGACGCCGTCCTGGCGGAGGAACTGGCCGGTGAGCGGGTAGTCCTGGAGAGTGAGGAGTGGGTGGCCTTCGTGCCGTACGCGGCGCACTGGCCGTACGAGGTGCACCTCTACCCCAAGCGCAGGGTGCCCGACCTGCTCGGGCTCGACGAGGCGGCGCGCACAGAGTTCCCCCAGGTCTATCTGGAACTGTTGAGGCGCTTCGACCGGATCTTCGGTGAGGGAGAGCCTCCGACGCCCTACATCGCGGCCTGGCACCAGGCCCCGTTCGGGCAGCTGGAGGAGTTCGAGGGCGTGACGCGCGACGACTTCGCGCTGCACCTGGAGCTTTTCACCATCCGCCGTACGTCCGGCAAGCTGAAGTTCCTCGCGGGCTCCGAGTCCGGCATGAACGTGTTCATCAACGACGTGCCCCCGGAGCGCGCGGCCGAGCGACTGCGAGAGGTAGCGAGTTCATGAGCGGGAAGTACCTGGTGACGGGCGGTGCGGGTTACGTCGGCAGCGTCGTCGCCCAGCATCTGGTGGAGGCGGGGCACGAGGTCGTCGTCCTCGACAACCTCTCGACCGGATTCCGTGAGGGGGTGCCGGCGGGCGCCTCCTTCATCGAGGGGGACATCCGCGACGCCGCCAAGTGGCTGGACTCCACCTTCGACGGCGTGCTGCACTTCGCCGCCTTCTCCCAGGTGGGGGAGTCGGTCGTGAAGCCCGAGAAGTACTGGGACAACAACGTCGGCGGGACCATGGCCCTGCTGGAGGCCATGCGGGGCGCGGGCGTGCGGCGGCTCGTCTTCTCCTCCACGGCCGCCACGTACGGCGAACCGGACCAGGTCCCGATCCCCGAGTCCGCGCCGACGAAGCCCACCAACCCGTACGGCGCCTCCAAGCTCGCCGTCGACCACATGATCAGCGGCGAGGCGGCGGCCCACGGCCTGGGCGCGGTGTCGCTGCGCTACTTCAACGTCGCGGGCGCCTACGGCGAGTACGGCGAACGCCACGACCCCGAGTCGCACCTGATCCCGCTCGTCCTCCAGGTGGCCCAGGGCCGGCGCGACGCGATCTCCGTCTTCGGCGACGACTACCCGACCCAGGACGGCACCTGCGTACGCGACTACATCCACGTCGCCGACCTGGCCGAGGCCCATCTGCTCGCGGTGGGGGCGGCCGCCCCCGGCGAGCACCTCATCTGCAACCTGGGCAACGGCAACGGGTTCTCCGTCCGCGAGGTCGTCGAGACCGTCCGCCGCGTCACCGGCCACCCGATCCCCGAGGTCGTGGCCCCCCGACGGGGCGGCGACCCGGCGGTCCTGGTGGCGTCGGCGGACACGGCACGCGAGAAACTGGGCTGGAACCCGTCCCGCGCGGATCTCGCGGGGATCGTGGCGGACGCGTGGCAGTTCGCGCAGCGCCGCGCGGGCTAGTACTTACCAAGTCACCGGAAGGGTGAGGGTCAGGGCATGGGCGAGGCTGTCGCAGGGACCGTCGGCGAGCGGTTCCGGGAGCTGTACGGGGCGGAACCGCAAGGGGTGTGGGCCGCGCCGGGCCGGGTCAACCTGATCGGCGAACACACCGACTACAACGACGGCTTCGTCATGCCGTTCGCCCTGCCGCACACCGCGGTCGCCGCCGTCTCCCGGCGCGACGACGGCATCCTGCGCCTGCACTCGGCGGACGTCACCGGGGGCCCCGTCGAGCTGCGCGTGGCCGACCTGGACCCCGGGTCGGACAAGTCCTGGACGGCGTACCCCTCCGGTGTCGTCTGGGCGCTGCGCGAGGCGGGCCACGAGCTGACCGGCGCCGACGTGCACCTCGCCTCCACGGTCCCGTCCGGCGCGGGCCTCTCCTCCTCGGCGGCCCTGGAGGTCGTCGTCGCCCTGGCCCTGAACGACCTCTACGCGCTCGGCCTGCGCGGCTGGCAGCTGGCCCGCCTGTGCCAGCGCGCGGAGAACGTCTACGTCGGCGCGCCGGTCGGCATCATGGACCAGACGGCGTCGGCGTGCTGCGAGGCGGGCCACGCCCTGTTCCTCGACACCCGCGACCTCTCCCAGCGGCAGATCCCCTTCGACCTCGCCGCCGAGGGCATGCGCCTGCTCGTGGTCGACACGCAGGTCAAGCACTCCCACAGCGAGGGCGAGTACGGCAAGCGCCGCGCGGGCTGCGAGAAGGGCGCCGCGCTGCTCGGCGTCGACGCCCTGCGCGACGTGCCCTACGCCGACCTGGACGCGGCGCTGGAACGGCTGGGCGACGAGGAGGAGGTACGCCGTCTCGTCCGGCACGTCGTCACGGAGGACGAGCGCGTGGAGCGCGTCGTGTCCCTCCTGGAATCCGGCGACACCCGCGCCATCGGGCCCGTCCTCGTCGAGGGCCACGTCTCGCTGCGCGACGACTTCCGCATCTCCTGCCCGGAGCTGGACCTGGTCGTCGACACCGCCCTCGCCTCCGGCGCCCTCGGCGCCCGGATGACCGGCGGCGGCTTCGGCGGCTCGGCGATCGTCCTGGCCGAGGCCGCCGACGTGGACGCCGTCACCAAGGCCGTGGAAGAGGCCTTCGCGGCGGCGGCCTTCACGGCTCCCCGGGTGTTCGAGGCGGTGCCGTCGGCGGGGGCGCGGCGGCTCCTCTGACGGGAACCCAACTGGTTGGTCGTCACTCCCGGTAGATAGCGTGGGCCACTCGTGTGAACCCTCGCCCCACCGGGAGCCATCCGTGAATCGCCGCCCCACGTTCCTCACAGCCGCCGCGTTCGCCGCCACCGCGGCCCTGACGCTGTCCGCGTGCGGGGGCGGTGACGAAGACTCCGGCGGCAACGACAAGATCGCGGGCGCGGACACGAGCAAGCCACCGACGTCGGCTTCGCCGAGCACGACGGGCTCCGCCGAGCGGCCGAAGGTCACGTTGCCGTCGGACGTCAAGGACGTCTTCTCGCCGGAAGAGACCGGGAAATCCGTCGAAGACGCCATTCTGCGCGACAACGCCGAATTCGTCCGGGCGTTGGACGCGGCGATCGTTGCTCAGGATCCACGCCTTCCCGCCCTGGAGTTCTACACGGAGGGAGAGGGCGCCGCCGCCGCCGAGAAATGGGTCCAGGGCTTCAAGGACGCGGGCTGGACGGTGACGGGCACGACTCGGTACTTCGACCGTGCCGTGAAGGTGAAGTCCGAAACCAGTGCGGCGATCGGCTACTGCGCCGACGAGAGCAAGGCCTACAGCAAGGTCATCAAGACCGGTGAGCTCACGGGCACGAAGGTGAGCAAGGACAGTTATGTGGCCTACAGCGTCGAGGTCGCCAAGAACAAGCAGGGTGTCTGGGAGCTCGTGAAGATCACTTCGGCCCGTGGCGCCACCGGGTGCCAGCCGTGATGCGGTTGTTGCGCCTCGGAGCCGTCGCGGTCGCCGCAGGGTCGTTGTGGCTTTGCTCGATGCCCAGCGCCTTCGCGGACAAGACCAATCCTGGAGCCGGCTCCATCGGAGACCCCGGACCGGCGGCCGACACGAGCGCATCGGGTGATCGTGAAGGCGACACGCTCAAGGCGGGCGTCGGTGGAGTGATCGTGTTTGATCGGTCCAGGAACGGGACCGGTAAGTCGGCCGGCGCCGTCGCATCCAGTACCTCCTGGACACCCCCCGCCTGCTACTACGCGCCCAAGCACACGGCCAAGGAACTCGACGCGCAGATGCGGCAGGTGTGGGAGAGCAGTGCGCCCAGTCACGAGTGGGCCCTGAAGACCCAGAACTACTTCGTCAACGGGCAGCCCTACAAGGACTTCAACAAGGACAAGGACGGCGAGGGATACTGGTGGGACTCGTACGTCACCGAGGGGCGTGAGGCCGATCCGGCGTCGCAGGAGTGCGACGAGTTGCCCTTCTGGGTCGATGAGGGCGACGCGCCACCCCCCGACCGCCCCCAGGCCATCACCGCCGAGACGCTCGCCCAACTCGCCTACGCCGAGATCCGCGTGCCCTCGACCGAGGTCGACCTGGCGCCGGAGGGTGCCACGAAGGTGAACCTGCCGACCTGGGCGTGGCTCGACACTGCCGAGTTCAAGCCCGTCTCCGTCACCGCCTCCGTCCCCATGCTCGGCCTCAGCGCGACGACCACGGCCGAACCGGTGTCGCTGAAGATCACCCCGGGCACGGACGACGCCATCACCTACCCGTCGTCCGGGCAGTGCGAGATCCGGGACGGACGGATCGGCGCGCCCTACGCCAAGGGCAAGGCCGACGAGACACCGCCGTGCGGGGTGAAGTACCTGCGTTCCTCCGGCGAGGGTTCGTACCGACTCCGGGCCACCGTCACGTGGAAGATCAGCTGGACGAGCACGACCGGCGCCGGCGGCGACCTGCCCGACGGCGAGTTCGGGGCGGGCCAGGACGTCGTCGTCCAGGAGATCCAGGCCGTCAACCGCTAGGCCGCGGCCAGCCGTTTCACCAGCGTGTACTCCGTGACCCCCGGCGGGTAGTCGGGGATCACGCACATCACGTCGTAGCCGTGGCGCGTGTAGAAGTCCGGGGCCTGGAAGTCCCAGGTCTCCACGCGGGCGGCCACGCAGCCGCGTTCGGTGCGGGCCGAGTGTTCCGCCTCCTTGAGGAGGGCCGAGCCCAGGCCCGTGCCGCGGTGGCGGGCGTCGACCCACAGATAGGTCACGTGCAGCCAGGTCGCCCAGGTGTGGCCGACGAGGCCGCCGGCCAGGCCGCCGGAGGTGTCCAGCAGCCAGACGTGCAACGGGAATTCGCGTTCGTGAGGGGTTCCGCGCAGCGAACGCAGGACCGAGGACGCCGCGGTGTTCGTCTCCCGCAGGCGGGTGCGCAGCAGATCGCGTCGTGCTTTGTCGACTTCTGTCACAAGACGAAACATGCGGCTCACCATAAACGGGCGGGGCTGTCAGTTCTGCAAATAACCTTCCGCTCCCGGCGCCCGCCCGTACTCTGATGAACAGCACCGGTGGGGGCCGGTGCCGTTCAGGGGGCGAGACAGCCGGGTACGGCGCTCGGGGCGGGACAGCGGTGCAGGCGCGGCGGCGGCCGTGCGGCCGCGGCGTTCCCACCCGGAGCACCGAGCGCACCGCTGGATACGGGGCTTCGGGCGCCGTGCCCGTGCCGGTGTCGTCCTCCCGTGATGGACAGACGATGGGTATCCCCTGCTCCGGGAGGAGCGCGGGGGAGGGGGTTCCGTGGTTCGTATCCGAGTCCTGGTCGTCGACGACCACCGCATCTTCGCCGAGTCGCTCGCCGCCGCGCTGGCCGCCGAGCCCGACGTCGACGTCTCAGCGGCCGGCAGCGGTCCGGCCGCACTGCGCTGCCTTGAGCGGGCCGCGTCCGAGGGGCGGCCGTTCGACGTGCTGCTCGTCGACGCCGACCTGGGCGGCCGGGTGCCCGGCACCCGCCCCGCCGTGCCCGTGCGGGAGGGCAACGAGGACGGGCTGGTGGACGGGATCTCGCTGGTCGCCGGCGTGCGGTCGGGGCAGCCGGGGGTACGGATCGTCGTCCTCGCCGGCCGGGACGACCCCCGGCGGGCGGCGCTGGCGCTCGGGGCCGGCGCCTCCGGGTGGGTCGCGAAGGACTGCTCCCTGTCGCGGCTGCTCAGCGTCATCCGGGGCGTGCTGCGCGACGAGACGCATCTGCCGCCCGCCCTGCTCACCGGCGTCCTGCGCGAACTGACCGCCGCCCGCAAGCACCGCACCGAGAGCGAGCGCCTGGTGGAGTCGCTGACTCCGAGGGAGCGCGAGGTGCTGCGGTGCATGGTGGCCGGGCTCGGGCGCAAGGCCGTCGCCGAGCGGCTCTACCTGTCCCCGCACACCGTGCGGACCCACATGCAGAACGTGCTGGGCAAGCTGGGCGTCCACTCCACCCTCGCGGCGGTGGCGCTGGCGAGGAGGGCGGGGGTCGGTCCCGCCGACTTGGAGAGGCCCCTAACCGGGGATGTTGTCGAACGGGGCGGTCAGCTGGCGTAGCAGTGCCGCCAGTTCGCTGCGCTGGGCGCGGGACAGCTCGGCCAGGATGGCCCGTTCCTGCGCCAGGAGCCCGGCGAGTGACTGGTCGGCGCGGTCGCGGCCCTCGTCCGTGAGCCGGACCAGCACGCCGCGCCGGTCGCTGGGGTCGGGCAGCCGCTCGACCAGGCCCTTCTTGGCCAGGCGGTCGATACGGTTGGTCATCGTGCCCGAGGTGACCAGGGTCTGGGTGAGGAGCTGGCCCGGTGAGAGCTGGTACGGGGTGCCGGCCCGGCGCAGTGCGGTGAGCACGTCGAACTCCCAGGGCTCCAACTGGTGCTCGGAGAAAGCCAGCCGGCGGGCGCGGTCCAGGTGCCGGGCGAGCCTGCTGACCCGGCTCAGCACCTCCAGCGGTTCCACGTCGAGGTCCGGGCGCTCCCGGCGCCACGCTGCGACCAGTCGATCGACCTCGTCCTCCATGTCGATCAGTGTAAGGGTTGTGTCGACGTGAAGTCTCTTGATGTCGATTGTCTTGACGTCGAGATAGTTTGCCCGCGACGCTGGGTACCCGTCCCGCCCGGCCACCCTGGAGAGTCCATGCCCGCCACCGCCCCCGCCTGGGACCCCGCCCAGTATCTCCGCCACGCCGATCACCGCGCCCGGCCCTTCGCCGACCTCCTCGCCCGTGTCCCGGACCTGCCGGGCGACCCGCCCCGCATCGCCGACCTCGGCTGCGGCCCGGGCAACGCCACCGTCCTGCTCGCCGACCGCTGGCCCACCGCCCGCATCACCGGCTACGACAACTCGCCCCAGATGCTCGACCGGGCCCGGCAGTACGCCGGCCCCACCCCCGGCGGCGGCCACCTCGACTTCGCCCCCGCCGACGCCCGCACCTGGACCCCCGACGAGCCCCTCGGCCTCCTCGTCAGCAACGCCACCCTCCAGTGGGTCCCCGGCCACGTCGACCGCCTCCCCGACTGGATCGACCGGCTCGCCCCCGGCGGCACCCTCGCCTTCCAGGTGCCCGGCAACTTCGACGCCCCCAGCCACCGCCTGATGCGCGAACTCGCCCACTCCCGGCGCTGGCGGGACCGTCTCGCGGGCGTCCTGCGCCACGACGACGCCGTCCTCACCCCCGAGGCCTACCTCGCCCACCTCACGGCCACCGGCTGCACCGCCGACGTCTGGGAGACGACGTACGTCCACCTGCTGGACGGCGAGGACGCCGTGCTCGACTGGGTGAAGGGAACGGGACTGCGCCCCGTACTGGCCGCTCTCGACGACGACCCGGCCGCCCGCGACACCTTCGTCGAGGAGTACCGGACGGTCCTCCGCGCCGCCTACCCGGCCGGACCGCACGGCACCGCCTTCCCGTTCCGCCGCGTCTTCGCCGTCGCCCGCAAGCCGGCAAAGTCGTGATCACCGCGGTCGACCACGTGCAGCTCGCCGCGCCGCCCGGCTCCGAGGAGTCGCTGCGCGCGTTCTACACGGGCGTCCTCGGCATGGCCGAGACCCCCAAGCCGCCCGTGCTCGCCGCCCGCGGCGGCTGCTGGTTCCAGGCGGGCACCGTCCGGCTCCACCTGGGGATCGAGCCCGGCTTCCGCCCCGCCCGCAAGGCCCATCCCGGGCTGCGGGTCACCGGGATCGAGGCCTACGCCGCCCGGCTGGAGGCCCGGGGCGCGTCCGTCACCTGGGACGACGAGCTGCCCGGCCACCGGCGCTTCTACTGCGCCGACCCGGTCGGCAACCGCCTGGAGTTCCTGGAGCCCGGCGAGCGCCCCCGCCCATGACGCCGGGCGCACCGGACGCGCTCCCCAGGTGACCCGCCCCAGTCACGCCACGCCCTCCTCGACCAGCACGTCGACGGCGTCGCCGGACAGGCCCAGCTCGCCCAGGATGGCGCGGGTGTGCTCGCCCAGCGCCGGTACGGCGTCCATGCGGGGCGCGTCCCCGGTCGGGCCCGGCGGAGCCAGTGCCGGAACCGGACCGGCCGGTGTCGCGACCTCGTGCCGGCGCCCGCGCGCGGCGAGCTGCGGGTGGTCCCAGACCTCGGCGAGCGTGTTGACCCGCGCGCCCGCGACCGGCACCGCGCCGAGCAGCTCGATCGCCTCCGCGCCGGTCAGCTCCGCGAAACGGGCCGCGACGATCGCGCCGAGCGCCTCGCGGTGCGCGTTGCGGTCCGCGTTGGTGGCGTAGTGCGGGTGGTCGGCCAGCTCCGGGCGGTTCAGGAAGACCGTGCAGAAGCCGCGCCATTCCCGCTCGTTCTGCACGGCCATCATGACGGTCTTCCCGTCCCCGGCCGTGTACGGGCCGTACGGGTGGATGGTCGCGTGCGCGGCACCCGCCCGGGGCGGCGGCTCGCCGCCGTCGTACGCGTAGTACAGGGGGAAGCCCATCCACTCCACGGTGGCCTCCAGCATCGACACGTCCAGGTGCGTGCCCCGGCCGGTCCGCCCGCGTTCCAGCAGCGCCGCCAGGATCGAGCTGTAGGCGTGCGTGCCCGCCGCGATGTCCGACACCGGGATGCCCACCTTGGCCATCTCGTCCGGCGTGCCCGTGACGGAGAGCAGCCCCGCCTCGGACTGCACCAGCAGGTCGTACGCCTTGCGCCCCTCGTAGGGCCCCGGGCTGCCGTAGCCCGAGATGTCGCAGACGATCAGCTCCGGGTGGAGCGCCCGCAGCTCCTCGGCGCCCAGCCCCGCGCGTGCCGCCGCCCCCGGCGCCAGGTTCTGGAGGAACACGTCGGCGCCCGCGATCAGCCGGAGCAGCACGTCCTTGCCGCGGGGGTCCTTGATGTCCAGGGTGAGGGACTCCTTGCCGCGGTTGGCCCACACGAAGTGCGAGCTGAGTCCCTTCACCCGGGAGTCGTAGGCGCGGGCGAAGTCCCCCGTGCCGGGGCGCTCCACCTTGATCACCCGGGCGCCGAGGTCGGCGAGCTGACGGCTCGCGTAGGGTGCGGCGATCGCCTGCTCCAGCGAGACGACCGTGACTCCGCGCAGCGGCTGCATCTGTGTTCTCCCCGGTACCGGTGGCCGCGGTCAGCTCTTGCGGTGCCCTATGAGCCGGGGCTTGGGCTCCAGGCCGTCCAGGCCGTGCCAGGCCAGGTTCACCAGGTGGGCGGCGACCTCCGCCTTCTTCGGCCTGCGCACGTCCAGCCACCACTGGCCGGTCAGCGCCACCATGCCGACCAGCGCCTGCGCGTACAGCGGGGCCAGCTTGGCGTCGAAGCCGCGGTTCTTGAACTCACGGCCCAGGATGTCCTCCACCTGGGTGGCGATGTCGGAGATCAGCGAGGCGAAGGAGCCCGTCGACTGCGGGATGGGGGAGTCGCGGACCAGGATGCGGAATCCGTCCGTGTACTCCTCGATGTAGTCCAGGAGCGCGAAGGCGGCCTGCTCGCACAGCTCGCGCGGGTGGCCGGCGGTCAGCGAGCCGGTCACCATGTCGAGCAGCCGCCGCATCTCGCGGTCCACCACCACCGCGTACAGCCCCTCCTTGCCGCCGAAGTGCTCGTACACCACCGGCTTGGAGACCCCGGCCTTCGCCGCGATCTCCTCCACGGAGGTGCCCTCGAAGCCCTTCGCCGCGAAGAGGGTGCGGCCGATCTCCAGCAACTGCTGGCGGCGCTCGGCACCGGTCATCCGGGTGCGGCGCGCGCGCCTGGGCTTCTCGTTGCCTGGGGTGCTGCTGGAGTCGGTCGCCACGCCGTCAATCATGCAGCCTTCGCCGTCTCCTTACGGCGGCGGGCGCCGTCCTGCTCGGTGTTGCGGCGCGAATCGATACGCGAGCGTGACGGCCAGCGCACGTCGTACGCCCATCCGAACGCCTCGAACCAGCGGATCAGCCGCGCGGACGAGTCGAGCTGACCGCGCATGACGCCGTGCCGCGCCGAGGTCGGGTCGGCGTGGTGCAGGTTGTGCCAGGACTCGCCGCAGGACAGGATCGCCAGCCACCACACGTTGCCCGAGCGGTCCCGCGACTTGAAGGGGCGCTTGCCCACCGCGTGGCAGATCGAGTTGATCGACCAGGTCACGTGATGCAGCAGCGCCACCCGGACGAGTGAACCCCAGAAGAAGCCGGTGAACGCTCCCCACCAGGACATCGTGACCAGCCCGCCGATCAGCGCGGGCAGGGCCAGCGACAGCAGCGTCCACAGGACGAACTGGCGGGAGATCGCGCGCAGCGCCGGGTCCTTGATCAGGTCCGGCGCGTACTTTTCCTGCGACGTCTGCTCCTCGTCGAACATCCATGCGATGTGGGCCCACCACAGGCCCTTCATCAGGGCGGGCACCGTCTCCCCGTACCGCCACGGCGAGTGCGGGTCGCCCTCGTCGTCGGAGAACTTGTGGTGCTTGCGGTGGTCGGCCACCCAGCGGACCAGCGGCCCCTCGACCGCCATCGAGCCCGCGATCGCCAGCGCGATCTTCAGCGGCCGCTTCGCCTTGAAGGAGCCGTGGGTGAAGTGACGGTGGAAGCCGATCGTGATGCCGTGGCAGCCGAGGAAGTAGAAGAAGACCAGCAGACCCAGGTCCAGCCAGCTCACGCCCCACCCCCACGCCAGCGGCACCGCCGCCACCAGCGCGAGGAACGGGACGGCGATGAACAGCAGCAGGGTGATCTGCTCGATCGACCGTTTCTGCTCACCGCCCAGCGTGGCGGACGACGCGGCGGCGTCGCCGGAGGGCTGTGAAGCGTCTGGGATCACATCGGAACTCGTGGTCATGCGCGTCCCCTGTGGGGTCGAGGGTGGGGTCCGGTGCCGGGCCTCGGGAACCATGCACGTTTTCCTACGGTTCCGTAACCTACGGCGACGTAAGTATGGCAGCGCGTTGCCGCGCGGCAAGAGCCCGAGAACCTGCGCGTCCGGGCCGACACCTATCCTGGGAGTCGGTCGGACAGCGCGGTCCGCTCTGAATAATTCCCGGACGTCCGGCCCGTAAGCGGCGCCCGCCGCGCGAGACGCCGTTCGGGTTCCCTCCCAGACGAGCTTCAACACTGCAAGGAGCCGCACCTGTGAGCAGTGCCGACGACCAGACCACCACGACGACCAGCAGCGAACTGCGAGCCGACATCCGCCGGCTGGGCGACCTCCTCGGAGAGACCCTCGTGAGGCAGGAAGGCCCCGAGCTGCTGGAACTCGTCGAGAAGGTGCGCCGACTCACCCGAGAGGACGGCGAGGCCGCAGCCGAACTGCTGCGCGGCACCGAACTGGAGACCGCGGCCAAGCTGGTCCGCGCCTTCTCCACCTACTTCCACCTCGCCAACGTCACCGAGCAGGTGCACCGGGGCCGTGAGCTGGGCGCCAAGCGCGCCGCCGAGGGGGGACTGCTCGCCCGCACGGCCGACCGCCTCAAGGACGCCGACCCGGAGCACCTCCAGGAGACCGTCCGCAACCTCAACGTGCGCCCCGTCTTCACCGCGCACCCCACCGAGGCCGCGCGCCGCTCCGTCCTCAACAAGCTGCGCCGCATCGCCGCCCTCCTGGACACCCCGGTCATCGAGTCCGACCGGCGCCGCCTGGACACCCGCCTCGCCGAGAACATCGACCTCGTGTGGCAGACCGACGAACTCCGCGTGGTCCGCCCCGAGCCCGCCGACGAGGCCCGCAACGCCATCTACTACCTGGACGAGCTGCACGCGGGCGCCGTCGGCGACGTCCTGGAGGACCTGACCGCGGAGCTGGAGCGGGCCGGCGTCAAGCTCCCCGACGACACCCGCCCGCTCACCTTCGGCAGCTGGATCGGCGGCGACCGCGACGGCAATCCCAACGTCACCCCCCAGGTCACCTGGGACGTCCTCATCCTCCAGCACGAGCACGGCATCAACGACGCCCTGGAGATGATCGACGAGCTGCGCGGCTTCCTCTCCAACTCGATCCGCTACGCCGGCGCCACCGAGGAACTCCTCGCCTCCCTCCAGGCCGACCTCGACCGGCTCCCCGAGATCAGCCCCCGCTACAAGCGGCTCAACGCCGAGGAGCCCTACCGGCTCAAGGCCACCTGCATCCGGCAGAAGCTGGAGAACACCAAGCAGCGCCTCGCCAAGGGCACCTCCCACGAGGACGGCCGCGACTACCTCGGCACCGCCGAACTCCTCGACGACCTGCGCGTGATCCAGGCCTCCCTGCGCGAGCACCGCGGCGGCCTCTTCGCCGACGGCCGCCTGGCCCGCACCATCCGCACCCTGGCCGCCTTCGGCCTCCAGCTCGCCACCCTGGACGTCCGCGAGCACGCCGACGCCCACCACCACGCGCTCGGCCAGCTCTTCGACCGGCTCGGCGAGGAGTCCTGGCGCTACGCCGACATGCCGCGCGAGTACCGCGCCAAGCTCCTCGCCAAGGAGCTGCGCTCCCGGCGTCCGCTGGCGCCCACCCCGGCGCCCGTCGACGCGCCCGGCGAGAAGACCCTCGGCGTCTTCCAGACGGTCCGGCGCGCCCTGGAGGTCTTCGGCCCCGAGGTCATCGAGTCCTACATCATCTCGATGTGCCAGGGCGCCGACGACGTCTTCGCCGCCGCCGTGCTGGCCCGCGAGGCCGGCCTGATCGACCTGCACGCCGGCTGGGCGAAGATCGGCATCGTGCCGCTCCTGGAGACCACCGACGAGCTGAAGGCCGCCGACACCATCCTGGAGGACCTCCTCGCCGACCCCTCCTACCGGCGCCTGGTCGCGCTGCGCGGGGACGTCCAGGAGGTCATGCTCGGCTACTCGGACTCCTCCAAGTTCGGCGGCATCACCACCTCGCAGTGGGAGATCCACCGCGCCCAGCGCCGGCTGCGCGACGTCGCCCACCGCCACGGCGTGCGGCTGCGCCTCTTCCACGGCCGCGGCGGCACCGTCGGCCGCGGCGGCGGTCCCACCCACGACGCGATCCTCGCCCAGCCCTGGGGCACCCTGGAGGGCGAGATCAAGGTCACCGAGCAGGGCGAGGTCATCTCCGACAAGTACCTCATCCCGTCGCTGGCCAGGGAGAACCTGGAACTGACCGTCGCGGCCACCCTCCAGGCGTCCGCGCTGCACACCGCGCCCCGCCAGTCCGACGAGGCCCTCGCCCGCTGGGACGCCGCCATGGACGTCGTCTCCGACGCCGCCCACACCGCGTACCGGTCACTCGTCGAGGACCCCGACCTGCCCGCGTACTTCCTGGCCTCCACGCCGGTCGACCAGCTCGCCGACCTGCACCTGGGCTCGCGGCCCTCGCGCCGCCCCGGCTCGGGCGTCTCGCTCGACGGACTGCGGGCCATCCCGTGGGTGTTCGGCTGGACCCAGTCGCGGCAGATCGTCCCCGGCTGGTTCGGCGTCGGCTCCGGCCTCAAGGCGCTGCGCGAGGCGGGCGTGCGCCAGGAGGGGGACGCCGTCCTCGCGGAGATGCACCAGCACTGGCACTTCTTCCGCAACTTCATCTCCAACGTCGAGATGACCCTCGCCAAGACCGACCTGCGGATCGCGCAGCACTACGTCGACACCCTCGTCCCCGACGAGCTGAAGCACGTCTTCGACGCCATCAAGGCCGAGCACGAGCTGACCGTCCAGGAGGTCCTGCGGGTCACCGGCGAGACCGAACTGCTCGACGCCGACCCCGTCCTCAAGCAGACGTTCGGCATCCGCGACGCCTACCTGGACCCCATCTCCTACCTCCAGGTCGCCCTCCTCGGCCGCCAGCGCGAGGCGGCCGCCGCCGGCACGGACCCCGACCCGCTCCTCGCCCGCGCCCTGCTCCTCACCGTCAACGGCGTGGCGGCGGGCCTGCGCAACACCGGCTGACCGCGGCGCTTCAACAGGACGGTGCCCCCGCGCTCACCGAGAGCCCGGGGGCACCGCCATGCGTACGCGGGAAACTCACACCGCGAAGAACGCCGCCGTCAGCAGCGCCACACCCGCCCCGGCCATCGCCCACGCCATCCGCGTCCGCCGCAGGCCTCCGGCCACCACCACCGACGCCAGCAGCAGCGCCCCGCCCAGCGGCACCCACGCGTACAGCACCCCCGCCGGACCGGAACGCACCACCTCGTCGCTCCCCGGCTTCACCACCACCGAGTACGTCCGCCCCTTGGCCACGGCGACCGAGTCCTCCATGACGACCCGCTCCCGCTCCCGGGACCCCGCCGACACCGGCGCGTACGGGCCGCTGCACGAACCGTCGGCGCACCCCGTCACCTCGACCGTGCCCTGCTCCCGGCCCTTGGTCAGCAGCACGTGCTGCGCCGTGCCCCAGGACGCCCACACACCCGCGATCAGGATCAGCGCCGCGACCGTGCCCATCGCCGCCATCCGGCCGAATCGAAGCAGGGCGTACGAGGCCTGACGGGGGCGAGGGGCGGCGGCGGAGGCAGGCATGGCCGGGATCATTGGCCATACCTGAGCGCTCGGTCAACTCGTCCGAGCGCCATCAACGGACAAGTCAGGAGTTGTACGCGCTCTGCGCCCGCTCCAGCCCTTCGATGACCAGAGCCTCCACCGCGTCCGCCGCCCGGTCCACGAAGTAGTCCAGCTCCTTGCGCTCCGCCGACACGAAGTCACGCAGCACGAAGTCCGCCACCTGCATCCGCCCCGGCGGCCGCCCGATCCCGAACCTGACACGGTGGTAGTCCCGGCCCAGCGCCTTCGTGATCGACTTCAGCCCGTTGTGCCCGTTGTCCCCGCCGCCCAGCTTCAGCCGCAGCACGCCGTAGTCGATGTCCAACTCGTCGTGCACCGCCACGATGTTGGCGAGCGGGACCTTGTAGAAGTCCGCCAGCGCCGTCACCGGGCCGCCCGACACGTTCATGAACGACATCGGCTTCGCCAGGATCACCCGCCGGCCGGCCGGCCCGGGCGGGCCGATCCGCCCCTCGACCACCTGGGCCTGCGCCTTGCCGTGCCGTTTGAACCGCGCCCCCATCCGGTCCGCCAGCAGATCCGCCACCATGAAGCCGACGTTGTGCCGGTTCGCGGCGTACTCGGGGCCCGGATTGCCCAGGCCGGCGATCAGCCAGGGCGCACTCGCGTCCGTCGTCACGTCCATGTCTCCTCGCTACCCGTCCGCACATACGCGTCGGCCGCTGCTCCGCACGGGAACAGCGGCCGACCACATGATGACCCGGGCCCCACCGGACCCGGGGGACGATCAGGCCTCGGCGGCCTCTTCGCCCTCGGTCTCACCCTCGCCCTCGGCGGCGGGCTCCTCGGCCTGCGCGGCCAGGACCTGCAGCACGACGGCGTCCTCGTCGACGGCCAGCGTCACGCCGGACGGCAGCTTGACGTCCTTGGCGTGGATCGAGGCACCGGCCTCCAGACCCTCCACCGACACGGTGACCTGCTCCGGGATGTGCGTGGCCTCGGCCTCGACCGGCAGCGCGTCCAGGACGTACTCCAGCAGGAAGTTGCCCGGGGCCAGCTCGCCCTCGGCCTGGACCGGAACCGTGACCTCGACCTTCTCGCCGCGCTTCACGAGCTGCAGGTCGACGTGCTCCAGGAAGCCCTTGATCGGGTCACGCTGCACGGACTTCGGGATCGCCAGCTCGTTGGTCTTGCCGTCGATGTCCAGCGCGATCAGGACGTTCGGCGTACGCAGCGCCATGAGCAGCTCGTGGCCCGGCAGCGTCAGGTGCAGCGGGTCGGAACCGTGGCCGTACAGAACGCCGGGAACCTTGTCGTCACGGCGGATACGGCGGGCGGCACCCTTGCCGAACTCGGTGCGCGTGCCGGCGGAGATCTTCACCTCGGACATGATCACTCCTCGTAGAGGTAGAAACGGACGTGGTCACCCGGCCACGAACGGCCTGCTACGAAGAGCGCGTCGATAACGGACAACCGAACCCGCGACACGGGTACGGCCTCCCTCGCCGAGCAACTTCAGCAGTCTACTCGGAGGGGGAGGCCGCACCCAAAACGATCTCCACGTGCTGTGCAGAACGGTTACTGCACGACTGTCACAGCTCGTCGGAACTCACAGCTCGTCGAAACTCACTGCTCGTCGAACAGGCTCGTCACCGAACCGTCCTCGAACACCTCGCGCACCGCGCGCGCGATGGTCGGCGCGATCGACAGCACCGTGATCTTGTCCAGCTCCAGCTCGTTCGGCGTGGGCAGCGTGTCCGTGAACACGAACTCGCTCACCTTCGAGTTCTTCAGCCGGTCCGCCGCCGGACCCGACAGCACACCGTGCGTCGCCGTCACGATGACGTCCTCCGCACCGTGCGCGAACAGGGCGTCCGCGGCGGCGCAGATGGTGCCGCCGGTGTCGATCATGTCGTCGACCAGGACGCAGATGCGCCCCTTCACGTCACCCACGACCTCGTGCACCGTGACCTGGTTCGCCACGTCCTTGTCGCGCCGCTTGTGCACGATCGCCAGCGGCGCGCCCAGACGGTCGCACCAGCGGTCCGCCACCCGTACCCGGCCCGCGTCCGGAGAGACCACCGTCAGCTTCGAACGGTCCACCTTCGCGCCCACGTAGTCCGCGAGCAGCGGCAGCGCGAAAAGGTGGTCCACCGGGCCGTCGAAGAACCCCTGGATCTGGTCCGTGTGCAGATCCACGGCGAGGATCCGGTCCGCACCCGCGGTCTTCATCAGGTCCGCGATCAGACGCGCCGAGATCGGTTCACGTCCGCGGTGCTTCTTGTCCTGCCGCGCGTAACCGTAGAACGGCACGATGACCGTGATGGAGCGGGCCGACGCGCGCTTCAGCGCGTCGATCATGATCAGCTGCTCCATGACCCACTTGTTGATCGGGGCCGTGTGGCTCTGGATCAGGAAACAGTCCGCACCACGCGCCGACTCCTGATAACGCACGTAGATCTCGCCGTTGGCGAAGTCGAACGCCTTCGTCGGGACGACCCCGATACCCAGCTGGTGGGCGATCTCCTCGGCAAGCTCGGGGTGGGCGCGGCCGGAGAAGAACATCAGTTTCTTCTCGCCGGTCGTCTTGATCCCGGTCACAGCACTGTCTCCTCAGAGGTTCGCAGCTGAGCGTCACGGGCGCTCTCCCGACTGGCCGCGGGGGCGTCTCAGCTGGTGGGGTGCGGATGTGCACTTATCACGGTACGCCGTGTTCGACGCGCCGGTTTCCGGTCAGTCTTCGCTTCCCGCCTCCCGGGAGACCGCCTCGGCCGCCTTCGCCGCCGCGCTCCCCGGACGCTTCCGGGCCACCCAGCCCTCGATATTCCGCTGCTGGCCGCGGGCCACGGCCAGCGAACCGGGCGGCACGTCCTTCGTGATCACCGACCCGGCGGCGGTGTAGGAACCGTCCCCGACCGTGACAGGAGCCACAAACATGTTGTCCGAACCCGTACGGCAATGGGAGCCGACGGTCGTGTGGTGCTTGTCCTGCCCGTCGTAGTTCACGAACACGCTCGCGGCACCGATGTTGGTGTACTCACCGATCGTCGCGTCACCCACGTACGACAGGTGCGGGATCTTCGTCCCCTCGCCGACCGACGCGTTCTTCGTCTCGACGTACGTCCCCACCTTGGACTTGAGACCGAGACGGGTCCCCGGCCGCAGATACGCGAACGGACCGACCGACGCCTGCGGGCCCACGTCCGCGCTGTAGGACACGGTGTTGTCCACCCGCGCCCCCGCCCCGACCCGGGTGTCCGTGAGCCGCGAGTTCGGCCCCACCTCGGCGCCCTCGGCCAGGTGCGTCGCACCGTGCAGCTGCGTACCCGGGTGGACCACGACGTCCTGCTCGAACGTCACCGTCACGTCGACCCACGTGCTCGCCGGGTCGACGACCGTCACGCCGGCCAGCATCGCCCGCGTCAGCAGCCGGTCGTTGAGGATCCGGCGGGCCTCGGCGAGCTGCACGCGGTTGTTGATGCCCGCGATCTCCCGGTGGTCGCCGGCCACGGAGGCGCCGACCCGGTGCCCGGCCTCGCGCAGGATCCCGAGGACGTCCGTCAGGTACTCCTCGCCCTGGCTGTTGTCCGTCCGCACCTTCCCCAGCGCGTCGGCGAGCAGCCGCCCGTCGAACGCGAAGACGCCGGAGTTGATCTCCCGGATGGCCCGCTGCGCCTCGGAGGCGTCCTTGTGCTCCACGATCGCGGTGACGGCGCCGGTGGCCTCCTCCCGCACGATCCGGCCGTACCCCGTCGCGTCCGGCACCTCGGCCGTCAGCACGGTCACGGCGTTCCCGTCGGCGGAGTGCGTGGTGGCGAGGGCCTTGAGGGTCTCGCCGGTCAGCAGCGGGGTGTCGCCGCAGACCACGACCACGGTCCCGTCCACGGCGCCGCCCAGCGCCTCCAGGCCCATCCGCACCGCGTGCCCGGTGCCGTTCTGCTGCTCCTGCACGGCGGTGCGTACGTCGGGGGCGACCTCGGCGAGGTGCGCGGTGACCTTCTCGCGGGCGTGCCCGACCACGACGACCAGGTTCTGCGGGTCCAGCTCACCGGAGGCGGCGAGCACGTGCCCCACGAGGGACCGGCCGCACAGCTCGTGCAGGACCTTGGGTGTGGCCGACTTCATACGGGTGCCCTCACCCGCTGCGAGAACGACGACGGCTGCCGGGCGAATGGCGCTCACGGGATGCCCTTCGGCTTTTTGGGGGTGGGGACATCCGCAGGATACCGGGGCTGTTTGTGGGGGGCATGAGTGCGGGCCCTGACCGTGTGGTCAGGGCCCGCAGGCGACAGCTCCCCCATCAGGATTTGAACCTGAACTTAAGGGACCAAAACCCTCAGTGCTGCCTGATTACACCATGGGGGATGAAACTCGACTAAACCGGACATTTAGTTAGGTCGCCGAGTCGGCACCCAACACTATGCCGTACCAAGAGCCTTCGATGCGACGGTAGAGGTCTGCGCCCTTGAGGACTTTGATCACGAGGCACCCACGGTAGGAGTCTCCTACGTTCTTGCGCACTGTCTTGGGGTTGTGGCGCTTGAGTGTCGTCTTGTTGAAGGCGCTGCGATCGGCGCGGACGAGTTCGGCCCAGAACTGCTCCGCGCCCGCCACGTCGGCGTTCTCGTGGATCATGACCGTGAACCGGAGACGCTCGCGTTCGACTTCGAGTAGGCGGAGCCACGCCAGAAAGACCTTGATCATATCGGGGTCGCTGTTGACGAAGGTGACGTTCTCGCGGCGGTCGTACGGCTTGTCCTTGCCTCCTTCCGCCCAGTACAGGCCAACGCCTACCAGAAAGAGCTCGCGGGCGGACAAGTCACCGATGGCCAGTTGGGCCGCCGCTTTGGTCTGCTGCCGCTCCTCGTCCTGGCTGCTGCGAAGGCGCGCGAGCCCCGCCCGCATCAGCGCCTGCTGCTCATGTGGCGTGTATCGGGGCTCGGGTTTCGGTAGGTCCCTCACCCAAAGCGACACTGAGCTTTTGGAGCACCCCAGTTCGGCCTCGATCTGGTCGTACGTCCAGCCCTGGAGTCGAAGCTCGCGCGCTTTGGTCCTGACGTCGTCCTTCGCGTTCGGCCGCTTGGTCCACTCCGGCGGCGGCTCCCCCTTCACCAGTTGGTTGAGGATGTCGTTGTTGCAAATCTTCAACTCGTCGCGGATCTGTCGAAGGCTGTAGCCCGCCCGCCGCAGCGCCACCGCCCGCTCCCGCAAGCCCTCGAAGTCCGCGTACTTGTTCCGTGAACGTGCCATGGGCATACCGTCCGGCCGGAATCCTCG
Organism: Streptomyces sp. NPDC107500; assembly: GCF_055582785.1. Taxonomy (NCBI): domain Bacteria; kingdom Bacillati; phylum Actinomycetota; class Actinomycetes; order Kitasatosporales; family Streptomycetaceae; genus Streptomyces; species Streptomyces sp. NPDC107500. Next base: position 119,641 of record NZ_JBVJPF010000008.1, on the reverse strand, counting down.
CCTCCGGCCCCGAATGGCGAAGGGTTCACCAGTTCGAGGGATATCGCGTCCTATCGTTTGTCGAAAGTCACCGGAAATGGGGCGGCTCGCGCCCGTAGGCTGGAGGCATGACCACGACGGGGGAAGACCACGTGCCGGCCCGGGGTGGGCCTTGGTGGTGGGACAGGCGGCGCGGCGCGGTGCTCGACGTGAGCCTCGGTGCCGTGTCCGCGTTGGAGTGCGCGGCGGAGGGGGTCCCGTTCGCGCGGGACGCCGGGATCCCGCTGGCGGTGGGGGTCGTCTTCGGGCTGCTGGCCGGCTCGGTGCTGGTGGTGCGGCGCAGGTGGCCGATCGCGGTGGTGCTGGTGGCGATCGCCGTCACGCCGGCCGAGATGGGCTTCCTGATGGGCGTCGTCGGCCTGTACACGCTGGCGGCGTCGGAGCTGCCGCGGCGGATCATCGGGTCGCTCGCCGGGATGTCGCTGCTGGGGACGTTGATCGTGACGTTCGTGCGGCTGCGGCAGGACATGGCGCGGGACGGGGTGGACCTGGGGGACTGGTTCCTGCCGTTCGCGTCGATCGCGACCTCGCTCGGGCTGACCGCTCCGCCGTTGCTGCTCGGCCTCTACGTGGGGCAGCGGCGGCGGTTGATGGAGAGCCTGCGGGAGCGGGCGGACTCGCTGGAGCGGGAGCTCCAGTTGCTCGCGGAGCGGGCGGAGGAGCGCGCGCAGTGGGCGCGGGGCGAGGAGCGGACGCGGATCGCCCGGGAGATGCACGACGTGGTGGCGCACCGGGTGAGCCTGATGGTGGTGCACGCGGCGGCGTTGCAGGCGGTGGCCCGGAAGGATCCGGAGAAGGCGGTGAAGAACGCCGCGCTCGTGGGGGACATGGGGCGGCAGGCGCTGACGGAGCTGCGGGAGATGCTCGGCGTGCTGCGCAGTGGTGGGGACGGTGCCCGCGCGGAGCGGGCCTCGGTGCCGTTGGCGGCGGTGGGCGTGGCGGCGGCCGCGGCGGCGTCCCGGGCGGCGGACGAGGGGGAGTCGGACGGTCCGTGCCTGTCCGAGCTGGACGAGTTGGTCGGGCAGTCGGAGGCGGCCGGGATGGTCGTCGACCTGTCCGTGGAGGGGGAGGAGCGGGTGTACGCGGCGGAGGTGGAGGCGACGGCGTTCCGGGTGGTGCAGGAGGCGCTGACGAACGTGCACAAGCACGCGGCGGGGGCGAAGACGTATGTGCGGCTGGCGCACCGGGTGTCGGAGATCGCGATGCAGGTGGAGAACGAGCCGCCGCCCGAGGCCGCGACGTCGGCGCGGCTGCCGTCGGGCGGCAACGGGCTGGTGGGGATGAAGGAGCGGGTGGCGGCGCTCGGGGGCGTGTTCGTGTCGGGGCCGACGGACGCGGGGGGATTCCGGGTGTCGGCGGTGATTCCGGCGTCGTAGCCGCGCGGCGGGCCCTGGTGCGGCGCGGGGTCAGCCGGTGGTGAGGCGGGTCGGCTGCGTGCCGGCGACGAGCGCCGCGAGGGCGGTGTCGATGTCGGGGCCGAGGTACCAGTCGCCGGTGTGGTCGAGAACGTAGACGCGGCCCTCGGTGTCGATGGCGATGAGGGCCTGGCTGTCGGTCTCGGTGCCGAGGGGGCAGGTCTGGGTGTCGAGGGCGCGGCCGAGGTCGCCGAGGGTGCGGGCCATGTGGAGGCCGTGCAGCGGGTCGAGGTGCAGGGTCGCGGGCGCGATCTGGCGGCCGGGGCCCGTGGGGGTGAGGTGAAGACCGCCGAACTCGGCCCACGCCTCGACGGCGGCGGGGAAGACGGTGTGGCGGTGTCCGGCCGGTGAGGTGTGTTCGCGCAGGGTGTCGGCCCAGATCTCGGCCTGCTTGATGTCCCAGCGTCCGGGTTGCCAGCCGGCGTCGCGCAGTGCGGCGTCGACGGGGACGGGGAAGCGGGTGGTGGAGGTGCGGTCGGCTTGCATCGGCTCTTGGTTCTCTTCGGTCGGCGCTGGCGGCTCGGTCCTCGGCGTCGGTGGCCGGCGGGTCAGTCCTCGCTGGTCGTGGGGTCGACGACGCGGACGCCGAAGTGGGCGCTGAGGGCGGTGCAGGCGCGGCACGGTGCGGCGAAGCTGCCGTGCAGGGGGTCGCCGTCCTCGCGGATGCGGCGGGTGGTGAGTTTGGCGTGTTTGAGTGCTTTGCGGGCTTCGCCGTTGGTCATGGGTTTTCGTGCGGCGCGTTTGCTGCGGGTGGCGTCGGTGGTGGCCAGGTGCCGTGAGATGAGGATCGTCTCGGCGCAGCGGCCGGTGTAACGGTCTCGTTGGCCGCTGGTGAGGGTGTCGAGGAAGTCCTGGACGAGGTGGTGCAGAGCGGGCGGCGCGTCGGCGCGGGTGGCCGTGCCGGTGAGGGTGGTGCCGCGCACGGAGAGGGCGGCGGCGACGGTCGGGAGTATGCCGTCGCGGCGGTGCTGGAGGATGGGGGTGTGCGGGGCCTCGGCGCTGCTCCAGCCGATGCGGGGGTCGCCGCCGCGGGGGTCGTCGGGTCGCCCGGTGGCGGGTCCCGTCTGTGTCGCACTCATGATCATCTTCCCCTCCTGAGCATCCCCCGGATGGTCACAGAGTGCCAAATCCCGTGGCTGCTGGGGAAGCTGGGGCGTGGCGACACGCCCGGGTATGGGCCGTGTGTCACGGGAGGGTGACGGCAGGTCACGGAAGCGGAGGTCGGCGTGTCGGGTGCGGGGTCCGGCGCCGGTGACCCCTCTCGACGTACCGCATAGGCTGTCGGCACCGCGATTGCGTGCGGTGGCCAGACAGTTCAGACAGTGCAGACAGATCAGACAGACGCCGCAGGGGGCAACCGCCATGACTACAGGTCGGCTCGGGCAGCGAGCCGCGCCGCCGAACGCGGCCTATGCCGGGCAGGTCGTGCATTTCCCGGATCCGGTGCGGGCGGCCCGTCACCCGAGAGGGGTACGGGTCGACGAGGGCGGCTACCCCGTCTTCTCGCCGTACGCCCGCGCGGTGGCGGAGATCGCGGAGCCGCCCGTGGGGTTCGGCGTCGACGAGTTGCGGCTGACGGACTACGTGTCGGCCAACGCGGCGCTGTCCGCGTCGGGGCACGAGCTGTGGGACACGGTGCCCGCGGTGGCGACGCCGCACGGCTGGACGTGGCACCACGTGGCCGGTTCGCGCCGGATGGAACTGGTGCCGGTCGAGGTGAAGGCGCTGCTGCGGCACCACGGCGGCATCGCGACGGCGACCGTGGACCAGGGCAAGCGCGGCACCAGGCCCTTGCAGGAGACGCGTCCGGCGCACTTCGGGCTGCCGAAGTCGGGCGTCGCGGTGTCGGAGCAGCAGGTGCAGGGGGTCGAGGAGGACCTCGGCTACCGGCTGCCGGGCGCGTACCGGTCGTTCCTGAAGGCGGCGGGCGGCTGCGCGCCGGTCGGCACGGCGCTCGACGCCGAGCTGGGGCTGCTGGTCGACCAGCCGTTCTTCACGGTGCGTGAGGAGGCCGCGGTCAACGACCTGGTCTATGTCAACAAGTGTCTGCGGGACCACCTGACCAAGGACTACCTGGGTGTCGCGTTCGTCCAGGGCGGTCTGCTCGCGGTGAAGGTCAAGGGCGACCGGCTCGGTTCGGTGTGGTTCTGCGCCTACGACGACGTGCGCGACGTGGACCCCTCGGTGCCGCCCGCGGACCGGGTGGAGCGGCTGCTGATGCCCTGCGGCGAGGACTTCGACGCGTTCCTGTCGCGGCTGGCGGGGTCCCCGCCGGAGCTGGAGACGGTGGCGAACCTGATGGTGGACGGCGGATTCGCGCACGCGGTGCCCGCGACGCCGGCGTCCGTAGGGGAGTGAGCTGACGATGGTGACGTTCGCGCAGGCGCAGGAGCGCGCGGAGGAGTGGGTCAACGGCGAGCTGCCGGCGTACCAGCACCGTGAGGTGCGCGTGCGGGAGTTCGACCTCGGGTTCGTGGTGTGGGCCGAGGACCGTGCGGACGGCCCGCGTTCGGACGGCGGTGCGCAGCGGCTGGTGATCGCCCGGGACAGCGGGGAGGCGACGCTGTGGCCGGGGCTGCCGGTGGGTGAGGTCATCCGCCGGTACGAGGAGGAGTACGGCCGTCCCGACGAGGCCGAGGAGGCGCAGCCGGCGCCCGCCGCGCGGGTCGACCTGAACCAGACCTCGTTCCTGCTGAGTCCGCCGGAGTGGTTGCAGGAGGCGGCGGACAAGCTGGGGATTCCGGACCGCAGGCGCGGGGATCAGGGCAGCGGCACCGGGGGCACCGGTGCGTCCGGTTCCGGTTCCGTGGCCGGTGCTGCCGCTCCGCTGCCCGAGACGCAGGCCGGCGTGGCGTCGGCCCCTGCCGGGGGCAGCGGTGCGGCGTGGCCGGCCGCCGCGTCCGGTGGTGACGGTGGCTCCGGGGCGGGCGCGGGTGCCTCCGGTACGCCGGGCGCCCCTGCCGGGGCGACGCCCTGGGCGGGGACGGACACCAACGCGGACGCCGGTGAGGACCGTTCCGTACCGCTGCCGCAGACCGTGTTCTCGCCGCCGCTGAGCGGTGCCGACGACGACGCGCCGCCGCCCGCGACGCCGGACGCCAAGACGGCGCTGATGTCGGGCGGCAGTTCGCTGCCGCCGACGGCGCTGTCGCCCGCGCTCGACGAGCCGGCCGCGTCGGCCGCGCCCGCCGGTCCGGGCACGCCGCCGCCGCCCGCGCCGCAGACACCGCCCGCCGCGCCGCCGCCCGCCGGTCCGGGTGCGCCCGCCGGTCCGGCCCAGCCTCTCGCGCCGAACGCCGGGGACATCGCCGACGCCGCGACCAGCAAGGCGGCGCCTCCGCCGCGCCGTGGCGGTGGCCCGACCACGCCGCCTCCGCCCGGTGCCCCGGGTGTGCCGGGCGGCCGGCCGGGTGTCACGCCGCCGCCGTCGGGGACTCCGGCGCCGGGCACGCCGGCCGGCGGGTACGTGCCTACGCAGTTGGTGTCTTCGCTCGGGCCCGAGGGTCCGGGTGGCCCGGGTGCGCCGGCCGGACCTGGGACGCCTCCGCCTCCGCCGGGTGCGCCGCAGCCCCCTGCCGCGCCGCCCGGTACGCCCCCCGCTCCGCAGGCGCCGGGTACGCCGCCCCCACCGAGCGCTCCGGGCGCTCCGGGCGGGACGCCGCCGGGCGGTATGCACCACGCCGCCACGATGCTGGCCGACCCGGGCCGCACGGGTGGCGGCGCGCCGCAGCCTCCGGGTCCTCCCGGGCCGCCCGGTGCCCCCGCGGCTCCCGGCGCTCCCGCGGCCCCCGGTGCGCCGGGCGCGCCCGCGGCTCCGGGTACGCCGCCCCCGCCCGCCGCCCCGGGGATGCCCGGCGCGCAGGGTTCCTCGGGCGGCGCGGGCGGTGCCGTGCACCACGCGCAGACCGTGCTGGCCGCGCCCTCGCTCGGTGGGCCCGGTGGAGTCGGCGCGCCTCCGCCGCCGCCCGGCGCTCCGGGGGTCCCCGGCGGCGGGCAGCCGATGCCGCCGGGTGCCATGCCGCCCCCGGGCCAGCCGATGCCCGGTCAGCCGCAGGCGTACGGCTATCCGCAGCCGCCCGCCGGTCAGCCGACCGTCGGCCCGGGCTACCAGGCCGTGCTCCGCTACCGCGCCCACGACGGCTCCGAACAGCAGCTGATCCGGCGTTCGGCGCCGGGCACGCCGCACCCGGAGTGGCAGATGTTCCACGAGCTGCGCTCCATGAACGTCCCGCCGGACCAGGTGCTGGAGCTGCACACCGAGCTGGAGTCGTGCGAGCTGCCGGGCGCGTACTGCGCGCGGATGATCCGGGAGCAGTGGCCGCAGGCGCGGATCACCTCGATCGCCCCGTACGGCACGGACCACGCGAGCCGGCAGCAGGGCATGCGGCAACTGCTCGCGCACCAGGGCGAGCTGCACCAGGTGGCCGACGGGCCGGCCCGTCCGGCGCCGGTGCGCGCTCCGCTGCCGCAGGTGCAGCCGGCGCCGCCGGTTCCGCCGGAGGCGATCGGGCAGGAGCTGGGCGGCGCGTTCGGACCGGGGGTCTTCCGGTTCGAGCAGGCCGCGGTCTCCCGGCAGGGCGTGCCGCCGGTCGTGGCGCACACGCTGGTGGCCGCGGGTCTGCCGATGGACATGGGGCCGTTCTTCTGGGCGCAGGCCCAGCCGGGGCGCCCGGTGCCCACGCTGGCGGAGCTGGCGGCCGAACGGGGGGTGCAGCCGGCCTCGGACGCGGGTTCGTACCTCGTCGTCGGCAGCGACTTCGGCCGCGCGATCTGTGTGCAGTACGGCACCGCGGCCATCGTGGCCGTGCCGGTGGAGGCGGGTCCCGGCGGTGCGCCGGTGCCGCCGCAGTTCGTGAACTCCGGGCTGCCGGAGTTCGCGCGCTCGCTGGCGCTGCTGGGCCGGATGTGGCGGCTCAGGTTCGGTCTGAACCAGGAGCAGGCGGGCCGCTGGACCGTCGACTTCCAGGCGCAGCTGGCCGCGCTGGACCCGGCGGCGCTCGGCTCGCCGGAGAGCTGGTGGTCGGTGCTGCTGGAGCAGATGTGGGACGGACTGCTGTGAGACGGACCGCGTGAGACGGACCGCTGCTGGAAGGCGGCGTTCCTGACGTATCGAGGGGCGGGGCCCGGTCGGCCGGTGAGGCGACCGGGCCCCGCCCTTCGCGTGCGGTGTGTCGCATTATGAGGGCTTACATCCGATCCATAAAGTCGGTTAAGTCCATTTAGTGCGGCAGGTTCACCACAGGGGTGATCAGCATGAGCAGCGCAGCGGCGGCTCCCGACGGATTCGTGACCGTACGCGGGCGTGAGCGCGGCTACCGTCCGGAACAGGTGGAGGAGCGTGTCGCGGCGCTCTCCGACGACCGCGACGCGGCCTGGGAGCGGGCCGCCCGTCTCACCGTGCTCGCCCGGGAGATGGAGGAGGACCTGGGCGACCTGCTGGACGAGGTCGCCCAGCTCACCTCGCAGGACTACGAGGTGCTCGGGGAGGGCGCGCGGCGGTTGTTCCGGCTCGGCGAGGAGGAGGCCGAGGCCGTGCGGCAGCGGGCGCGCGACGCGGGGGACGAGTGGATGCGGGAAGCGCGGGCGTACGCCGACGGCGTGCTGGAGGCGGCGGGGGCGTGGGCCGACGCGGTGCGCGCCGAGGCCGACGAACAGGCCCGGCAGCGGCTGCTCGTGGCGCGTGCGGAGGCCGACGAGGTGCGGATCGAGGCGCGGCGGGAGGTGAAGGCGGGGCGCGGAGAGGTGCTGTCCGTACTGCGCGAGGCGCGCACGCGCACCGACGGCACGCTCGAGGAGCAGGACCGCGAGCACGCCGAGCGGCTGGCCGGAGCGGAGCGGGCCGAGAAGGAGCGGGCCGAGGCGCTGGACGCGCACCACGCGGAGGCGGTGGCCCGCGCCGAGCGGGAGGTGCGCGAGGCGGAGCGGGCGCTGGCCGAGGCGGGGGAGGCGGCCGGGCGGATGCGGGAGGAGGCCCGGGCCCGGGCGGCCGAGGTGGTCGCCGAGGCCCGGGTGCGGCAGGAGGAGATCGTCCGCGAGACGGAGCGGGTGCTGCGCGAGCACGGGGAGCGGTGGGACGAACTTCAGGCCCACATGGCCTCCGTACGCAGCAATCTCAGTTCGCTGACCGGCCGGGCGGTCGAGTGAGGCCACCCGGGTCCCGCCCGGCGCCCGGCGGGGTCAGTCGCCCCTGCGCACCGCCCCCGCCAGGATCCACCCCTCCACCGCCTCGTACTGCCGGCGCTGCTCCTCGGCCTTGCGCCGGCCGGAGAGCATGGTGCCGATCCAGCCGCAGGCGAAGCCGAACGGGATGGAGACCAGGCCGGTCGTGGTGAACGGGAACCAGTTGAAGTCGGCCTCGGGGAAGGCGGCGACGGGTGAACCCGAGACCAGGTTGGTGCCCGGCATCAGCAGCAGGACGGCCAGCGAGCCGCCGATGAGGGTGCTGAGCATCCCGGTGCGGGTGTAGCGGCGCCAGAAGAGGCCGTAGACCAGGGCGGGGGCGATGGCCGAGGCGCCCAGGCAGAACGACAGCGTCACCAGCGGCTGGAGGCTGCGGTGCTGGACCAGGGTGGCCAGGATGATCGCCGGGACGCCGACGGCCAGCGCGGAGACGCGGGCGAGGGCCATCTCGCGGCGCGGTGACATCTCCTGCACGCGGGTGGCGAACACGTCGTGGGCCAGGGAGTTGGCGCAGGCGAGGATCATGCCGCCGACGGAGGCGAGCAGGGTGAGGAAGACGGCCGTGGTGACCATCGTGAACAGGAACGTTTCCGCGGTGGACACCTCCGCACCGAAGGCGGCCTGCGAGCCCAGCAGGTAGGCGGTGTTGCCCTGCGGGTCGACCGCGGCCACGACCGCCCGCCCCACCAGCGCCGTCGCACCGAAGCCGATGACCGTGACGACCAGCACGAACAGCGCCACGCTGGACACGGCCCAGGACATCGAGCGGCGCACCTGGCGGGCCGAGGAGGCGGTGTACATGCGCATGGTGATGTGCGGGAGGCAGGCACCGCCGAGTACGACCGTCAGGTGCGCGGTGATCATGTCCGCGTCGGGGTGGGGTCCGCCGGCGAACTGGAGCCCCGAGTGCAGGAACGCCGAGCCCACCCCGCTGCGGTCCGCCGCCGCGCCGAACAGCGCGCCGGGGTCCCAGTCGAAGCGGTTGAGGATCAGTACGGCCACCACGGCGCCCGAGCCGAGCAGCATCACGATCTTGAGGATCTGGATGAGGGCGGTGCCCTTCATCCCGCCGATCGCCGCGTAGCTGATCATCAGCACGCCCAGCCCGATGATGCACCCGGTCTCCAGCGACTCGCCGGAGAACCCGAGGACGAAGGCGAGCAGTTGGCCGGTGCCCGCGAGCTGCACCAGCATCAGCGGCAGCAGCGCGGCGAGGGTGACCGCGCAGGTGGCGACACGGACGCTGCGGCCGGGCATCCGGCGGGCGAGCGCGTCGCCCATGGTGAACCGGCCCGCGTTGCGCAGGGGTTCGGCCAGCAGGAACATCAGCAGCATCAGGGAGAGTGCGGTGCTGAGCGCCAGCACGACACCGTCGTGGCCGAACAGGGCGATGACGCCGCTGGTGCCGAGGACGGACGCGGCCGAGATGTAGTCGCCCGCGATCGCGAGGCCGTTGCGCATCGGGGACAGGGAGCTGTACCCGGTGTAGAACTCGTCGAGGTCGTCCCGGTCGGGGCCGGTCATCACGCACAGCAGCAGCGTGATGGTGGCGACCGCGGTGAAGCCGACCAGGGACATGGTCTGCGCGTTGCCGCTGAACTCCGTCATCGTCCCGCCCCCCGCCGGGCGTCCAGTTCGGCCTCCTTGCGGATGCGGTCCGCGAGCGGGTCCACGCGGCGCCGGGCGGTCTGCTCGTAGAGCGCGATCGCCAGCCAGGTGACGGGCAGTTGGACCAGGGCGAGCAGCAGTCCGGTGGGCAGTCCGTCGACGACCTGGCCGGTCATGAATCCGGGCGCGTAGGCGGACAGGATCAGGAACAGGGTGAAGTAGCCGAGCGCGGTGAGCGTGGCGGTGCGCCGCTGCCAGCGGTAGGCGCTGCGCAGGATCCGCAGGTCGCTGTGGTGCCCCAGCGGGTCGCGCCGCGGGGCGCGCCGGGCCGTGGCGCGGTGGGACGGGGCATGGTGCGCCGGGGCCTGGTGCGTCGGGGCATGGGGCGGGTACGGCGGTGCGATGTGGTGCGGTGGGGGGTGGTGGGGGTACGACGGGGACGGGTCGTAGGACATCCCGGTTCTCCTTGCGCGGCTGGGGTCCGGGTGGCGGACCGCAGGGAGGTGGGGGGTGGGGAGTCACGCACGTTACTCGCCAGTCACCTGGAGCGCTGCCTTTTGGCCGAACTGGTCGGTCGGTATGGCCTGGCCGACGTGCTGGTTTGCCCCTCACGTGGCGGGAGGGTGGAGGCTCGGTGCGTCCCGGGGTGGAGAGCGACCCCGAGACCGACTCCACCGAAGGGTGGACTGCCCCTAGGGGTACCTCCGTACTACGGCTCGGGGAGGGTTCGTACCGGCGGAGGACGAGAGGGACCGGGCGGCGTCCTTAATCTGGCTTTACGCCGCTGGGGGGCGGCAAACCGGACCCGTGGGGGTGGGGTTTTCCCCAGGAAAAGAGTGCGCTGAACACCAGCGCGCCCGCCCCACGGTTCCGGACAGACTCTTCGAGACAGCGGCACGGCGCACCCACGGCAGTCCAACGGGGCACCCGCGGCTCACTCGATGACCGACATAGGAGACTTGACATGACATCGGCCGTAAGTATTCCCACGCACGGGGGCACCGGAGGGCGTACGGCCGTTGCCGCGCGAGCGCGGCAGGTCGTGAAGGCCTACGGTTCGGGCGAGACGCGGGTGGTCGCCCTCGACCACGTGGACGTGGACATCGACCGCGGTCGGTTCACCGCCATCATGGGGCCGTCGGGCTCCGGCAAGTCCACGCTGATGCACTGCCTGGCCGGCCTGGACACGGTCACCGGCGGGCAGATCTACCTCGACGAGACCGAGATCACCGGCCTCAAGGACAAGAAGCTCACGCGGCTGCGCCGGGACCGGATCGGCTTCATATTCCAGGCGTTCAACCTGCTCCCGACGCTCAACGCGATCGAGAACATCACCCTGCCCATGGACATCGCGGGCCGTAAGTACGACAAGGCCTGGCTGGACCGGGTCGTGGAGACCGTGGGGCTGGCCGGCCGGCTCAAGCACCGGCCCACCCAGCTCTCCGGCGGCCAGCAGCAGCGGGTCGCCGTGGCGCGGGCACTGGCCGCCCGACCCGAGATCATCTTCGGCGACGAGCCCACCGGAAACCTCGACTCCCGCGCCGGTGCCGAGGTGCTGGGCTTCCTGCGCCGCTCGGTCACCGAACTGGGCCAGACCATCGTCATGGTCACCCACGACCCGGTCGCCGCGAGCTACGCGGACCGGGTGCTGTACCTCGCCGACGGCCGGATCGTCGACGAGATGCTGAGCCCGACCGCGGACGCCGTCCTCGACCGCATGAAGGACTTCGACGCCCGGGGGCGCACGTCATGACCGTCGTCAAGACCTCGATGCGCAACTTCCTCGCGCACAAGGGCCGGATGGCGCTCTCGGCGGTGGCGGTGCTGCTGTCGGTGGCGTTCGTGTGCGGCACCCTGGTGTTCACCGACACGATGAACACCACCTTCGACAAGCTCTTCGCGATCACCTCGTCCGACGTGACGGTCCTGCCGAAGGACGCCAAGGCCGAGGACACCCCGCAGAACGGCGTGCCCGAGGCCCTCCCGGCCTCCGCACTGGAGCGGGCCCGGGCGACCGAGGGCGTCAAGTCCGCCGAGGGCGTCGTCAGTTCGATGAACGTGACGGTCGTCAACAGCGACAACGACAACGTGGGCGCCACCAACGGCGCCCCGACGATCGCCGGAAACTGGACGAAGAACGACCTCCGGTCGATGGAGATCACCACCGGGCACGCCCCGCGGGGGCCCACCGAGGTGATGGTCGACGCCGACACCGCCGACAAGCACGACCTGAAGCTCGGCGACGAACTGCGCACCATCGCGCAGACCGGCGACTTCAAGGCGAAGATCGTCGGCATCGCCTCCTTCACGGTGACCAACCCCGGCGCCGCCGTCGTCTACTTCGACACGGCCACCGCCCAGAGCGAACTGCTCGGCGCGACCGGCAGGTTCACCCAGCTCAACCTCACCGCCGAGGCCGGTGTCTCCGACACGCGGCTCAAGCAGAACGTCGCGTCGTCCCTGGACGGCACCTACAAGGTCCAGACGGCCAAGGAGAACTCCGACGAGAACCGCGAGGGCATCGGCGAGTTCATGAACGTCATCAAGTACGCCATGCTCGGCTTCGCCGGGATCGCGTTCCTGGTCGGCATCTTCCTCATCATCAACACCTTCTCCATGCTGGTCGCCCAGCGGACCCGCGAGATCGGCCTGATGCGGGCCATCGGCTCCTCCCGCCGGCAGGTCAACCGCTCCGTGCTGGTCGAGGCTCTGCTCCTCGGCATCGTCGGCTCCGTCCTCGGCGTCGCGGCCGGAGTCGGCATCGCCATCGGCCTGATGAAGCTGATGTCCGCCGCGGGCATGAACCTGTCCACCGACGACCTGACCATCAAGACGGCCACCCCCGTGATCGGCCTGGTCCTCGGCGTCGTGGTCACCGTCCTGGCCGCCTACCTGCCGGCCCGCCGCGCCGGCAAGATCTCCCCGATGGCCGCCCTGCGCGACGCCGGCACACCGGCCGACGGCAAGGCCGGCTGGATACGCGGCCTGATCGGCCTGGTGCTCACCGGCTCCGGTGCCGCGGCCCTGCTCACGGCGGCCGGCGCCGACAAGGCGAGCGAGGGTTCGCTGATGCTCGGCGCGGGCATCGTGCTCTCCCTCATCGGCTTCGTCGTCATCGGCCCGCTGCTGGCCGGCTTCGTGGTCCGGGTGATCAGCGCGGTGCTGCTGCGGGCCTTCGGCCCCGTCGGCCGGCTGGCCGAGCGCAACGCCCTGCGCAACCCGCGCCGCACCGGTGCCACGGGCGCCGCCCTGATGATCGGCCTCGCACTGGTGGCCTGTCTCTCCGTGGTCGGCTCCTCCATGGTCGCCTCGGCCACCAGCGAGCTGGACAAGACGGTCGGCGCGGACTTCATCGTCCAGGGCAACCAGCGGATCGTGCCTAAGGCCGAGAAGGCGATGCAGGACACGCCCGGCCTGGAGCACGTCACCCGCTACAAGATGCTCGACGCCACCCTGACCTCACCCGACGGCAAGACCGACGACGAAGGCCTCACGGCCGCCGACCCGACCTACGCCGAGGACGTCCGCCGCGCCACGACGGAGGGCAAGCTCTCCGCCGCCTACGGGCCGGACGCCATGTCCGTCGGCTCGGACTACGCCGAGAAGCACGGGGTCCACGTCGGGGACACCGTCTCGGTCGCCTTCAAGGGCGGCGAGACCGCGAAGCTCAAGGTCGCCGCGATCACGAGCGACGACGTGGCCATCGACCAGGGCGCCCGGTACATCAGCATCGACACGATGCGGAAGTACCTGCCGGCCGAGAGCGTCCCGCCGAACACGATCATGTTCGCCAAGGCCGAGGACGGCAGGAGCGACCAGGCGTACGCGGCGCTGAAGAAGTCCATGGACGCCTACCCGCAGTACCAGGTGGCCGACCAGACCGACTACAAGCAGGAGCTGAAGGACCAGGTCGGCCAGTTGCTGAACATGGTCTACGGCCTGCTCGCCCTGGCGATCATCGTCGCGGTCCTCGGCGTGGTGAACACCCTGGCCCTCTCGGTGGTCGAGCGGACCCGCGAGATCGGCCTGATGCGGGCGATCGGACTCTCCCGCCGCCAGCTGCGCCGCATGATCCGCATGGAGTCGGTCGTCATCGCCCTCTTCGGCGCGCTGCTCGGCCTCGGACTCGGCATGGGCTGGGGCGCCACGGCGCAGAAGCTCCTCGCCCTGGAAGGACTGAACGTCCTCGACATCCCCTGGCCGACGATCATCGGTGTCTTCATCGGCTCGGCCTTCGTGGGCCTGTTCGCCGCCCTGGTCCCGGCCTTCCGCGCGGGCCGCATGAACGTTCTGAACGCCATCGCGACGGAGTAGCACCCGACAGCCACCGCACACGGGGGTTGCGGGGGAACCCGGCGCCGGAAGCCACGAGGCCTCCGGCGCCGGCTCTTTTGCGGCGGTACGGACGTCCAGCCTTCGCCCCACCGAGCCGCCCGTCACCCCGTGCGCTCACCCTTCAGCCCACCGAGTCGTCCGTCATCCGGGGCGCTCACCCTTCAGCCCACCGAGTCGTCCGTCACCCCGGGCGTCCACCTCTCCACCCACCGAGTCGGGTGGTGGGTGGGCACAGGCCGGGGGTCCAGGGGGCGGAGCCCCCTGGTACGGCCACCGCGATGCCGCACACCCACCACCCGGCGCCATCCACAGCCCCCGACGCCCCCGCCCGCGGCGACGTACGCTGGACACCCCCGGCCCCACCCGCGTCGGGCTACTCGTGTTGCCCCACCCCAGGACGGAAAGCGCCCCCTCCATGAGCCTGCACGGTCTGCTCGACGCCGTCGTCAAGGACACCGCCCTCGCGGAAGCGATCTCGGCGGCCGCAGACGGCAACCGCATGCACGTCGACCTGGTCGGTCCCCCCGCGGCCCGCCCCTTCGCCATCGCCGCCCTGGCCCGCGAGACGTCCCGTCCCGTCCTGGCGGTGACGGCGACGGGCCGCGAGGCGGAGGACCTCGCCGCGGCCCTGCGCTCCCTCCTGCCCCCCGAGGGCATCGTCGAGTACCCCTCCTGGGAGACGCTCCCGCACGAGCGCCTCAGCCCGCGCAGCGACACCGTCGGCCGCCGCCTGGCCGTCCTGCGGCGCCTGGCCCACCCCCGCCCCGACGACCCGGAGACCGGTCCGGTCTCCGTCGTCGTGGCGCCCGTCAGGTCCGTGCTCCAGCCGCAGGTCAAGGGCCTCGGCGACCTGGAGCCGGTGGCCCTGCGCACCGGACAGACCGCCGACCTGAACGAGATCGTGGAAGCCCTCGCGGCAGCCGCGTACGCGCGCGTGGAGCTGGTGGAGAAGCGCGGCGAGTTCGCCGTCCGCGGCGGCATCCTGGACGTCTTCCCGCCGACCGAGGAGCACCCCCTCCGCGTCGAGTTCTGGGGCGACGACGTCGAGGAGATCCGCTACTTCAAGGTCGCCGACCAGCGCTCCCTGGAGATCGCCGAGCACGGCCTGTGGGCCCCGCCCTGCCGCGAGCTGCTGCTCACCCCGGACGTGCGCGAGCGCGCCGCCGCCCTCGCCGAGGCCCACCCCGAGCTGGGCGAACTGCTCGGCAAGATCGCCGAGGGCATCGCGGTGGAGGGCATGGAGTCCCTGGCTCCCGTCCTCGTCGACGACATGGAACTGCTCCTGGACGTGCTTCCCAAGGGCGCCATGGCCCTCGTCTGCGACCCGGAGCGGGTGCGGACCCGCGCCGCCGACCTGGTGGCCACGAGCCAGGAGTTCCTCCAGGCGTCCTGGGCGGCCACCGCGGGCGGCGGCGAGGCGCCGATCGACGTCGACGCGGCCTCGCTCTGGTCCATCGCCGACGTCCGGGAGCGGGCCCGCGAGCTGGACATGATGTGGTGGTCGGTGTCGCCGTTCGCGGCCGACGACGCGTTCGAGGAGGCCGACACCCTCAAGCTCGGCATGCACGCCCCGGAGACCTACCGCGGCGACACCGCCAAGGCGCTGGCCGACACCAAGGGCTGGCTCGCCGACGGCTGGCGCGCGGTCTACGTCACCGAGGGCCACGGCCCGGCCGCCCGCACCGTCGAGGTCCTTGGCGGCGAGGGCATCGCGGCCCGGCTCGACAACGACCTGGGCACCCTCAGCCCCTCCGTCGTGCACGTTTCCTGCGGCTCGATCGACCACGGCTTCGTCGACCGGAATCTCCGGCTCGCCGTCCTCACCGAGACCGACCTGACCGGCCAGAAGGCGGCGGGCCGCGAGGGCGCCCGGATGCCCGCCCGGCGCCGCAAGACCATCGACCCGCTCACCCTGGAGACGGGCGACTACATCGTCCACGAGCAGCACGGCGTGGGCCGCTACATCGAGATGGTGCAGCGCACCGTGCAGGGCGCCACCCGCGAGTACCTGGTCGTGGAGTACGCCCCCGCCAAGCGCGGCCAGCCCGGCGACCGGCTCTACATCCCGACCGACCAGCTGGAGCAGATCACCAAGTACGTCGGCGGCGAGGCCCCCACCCTGCACCGTCTCGGCGGCGCCGACTGGACCAAGACCAAGGCCCGCGCGAAGAAGGCGGTCAAGGAGATCGCCGCCGACCTGATCAAGCTCTACAGCGCGCGGATGGCGGCCCCGGGACATGCCTTCGGGGCCGACACGCCCTGGCAGCGCGAGCTGGAGGACGCCTTCCCCTACGCCGAGACCCCGGACCAGCTCACCACCATCGCCGAGGTCAAGGACGACATGGAGAAGACGGTCCCCATGGACCGCCTGATCTGCGGCGACGTCGGCTACGGCAAGACCGAGATCGCGGTCCGCGCCGCCTTCAAGGCGGTCCAGGACGGCAAGCAGGTCGCCGTACTCGTGCCGACGACCCTGCTGGTCCAGCAGCACTTCGGGACGTTCGGCGAGCGGTACGCCCAGTTCCCGGTGAACGTGAAGGCGCTGTCCCGCTTCCAGAGCGACTCCGAGTCGAAGGCGACCCTGGAGGGCCTGCGCGAGGGCTCGGTGGACATCGTCATCGGCACCCACCGGCTGTTCTCGTCCGAGACCAAGTTCAAGGACCTGGGCCTGGTCATCGTCGACGAGGAGCAGCGCTTCGGCGTCGAGCACAAGGAGCAGCTGAAGAAGCTCCGCGCCAACGTCGACGTGCTGACCATGTCCGCGACCCCCATCCCGCGCACCCTGGAGATGGCGGTCACCGGCATCCGCGAGATGTCCACCATCACCACCCCGCCGGAGGAGCGCCACCCGGTGCTGACCTTCGTCGGCCCCTACGAGCAGAAGCAGATCGGCGCCGCCGTCCGCCGCGAGCTGCTGCGTGAGGGCCAGGTCTTCTACATCCACAACCGCGTCGAGTCCATCGACCGCGCGGCGGCCCGGCTGCGCGAGATCGTCCCCGAGGCGCGCATCGCCACCGCCCACGGCCAGATGTCCGAGCAGGCCCTGGAGCAGGTGGTCGTCGACTTCTGGGAGAAGAAGTTCGACGTGCTCGTCTCCACCACCATCGTCGAGTCCGGCATCGACATCTCCAACGCCAACACCCTGATCGTCGAGCGCGGCGACAACTTCGGCCTCAGCCAGCTCCACCAGCTGCGCGGCCGGGTCGGCCGAGGACGGGAGCGCGGCTACGCGTACTTCCTCTACCCGCCGGAGAAGCCCCTGACCGAGACGGCGCACGAGCGCCTGGCGACCATCGCCCAGCACACCGAGATGGGCGCGGGCATGTACGTGGCGATGAAGGACCTGGAGATCCGCGGCGCGGGCAACCTGCTCGGCGGCGAGCAGTCCGGTCACATCGCCGGCGTCGGCTTCGACCTGTACGTGCGGATGGTCGGCGAGGCGGTCGCCGACTACCGGGCCTCGCTGGAGGGCGGTGTCGAGGAGGAGCCGCCGCTGGAGGTCAAGATCGAGCTGCCGGTCGACGCCCACGTCCCGCACGACTACGCGCCCGGCGAGCGGCTGCGCCTCCAGGCGTACCGGTCCATCGCCTCCGCCAACAGCGAGGAGGACATCAAGGCCGTACGCGAGGAACTCGTCGACCGCTACGGCAAGCTGCCCGAGCCGGTGGAGAACCTGCTGCTGGTCGCGGGCCTGCGGATGCTCGCGCGGGCGTGCGCCGTCGGCGAGATCGTGCTCCAGGGCAACAACATCCGCTTCGCGCCGGTGGAGTTGCGCGAGTCCCAGGAGCTGAGGCTGAAGCGGCTCTACCCCGGCAGCGTCATCAAGGCGGGCACCCGCCAGGTCCTCGTACCGCGCCCGAAGACCGCGAAGGTCGGCGGCAAGCCGCTGCTCGGGCGGGAACTGCTCGGCTGGGTGGGGGAGTTCCTGACCTCGATCCTGGGCTCGTAGCGCGAAGCCCGTCCACGGGACCCCGTGGACGGGCTTCGGCGGTTGTGACGTGCGGAGCGGCTACCGCTGCTCCGGCCGGTCGCCGCCCTCGCGCCCGAAGCCGAGCTTTCCCTCGGCCTGCTGCTGCGCGGCGTCGACCTGCTTCTCGTACTTGCCGCCGGTCCGCTGGTTGACCTGGCGCTCGGCGGCGTCGGACATCTTCCTTGACCTGTCCTTGTCCTTGCCGGCCATGGCTTTGACCTTGTCGAGGATGCCCATGCAGCAGCTCCTTCCGAGACGTGACTCACTTTCGAAGGTACGGCAGACATGTCCGACATGCCCAATTAAGCCCTCTTTGGTCTGGACCTCTCCGTCGCTACGGTGATACCGGCGAACGAGTTGGGGGAGGACCCGCATGACGCGGCACAGCAGGATCCGTACCGGATGGACCGTGGGCGCGGCCCTCGCACTGGCCCTGGTCAGCGGATGCGAGGGCCTGGAGGGCGACGCGGCCACCCCCGACGACAGCGGCGCCGCCGCCCCGGCCGC
This sequence comes from Streptomyces sp. NPDC107500, assembly GCF_055582785.1. Lineage (NCBI taxonomy): Bacteria > Bacillati > Actinomycetota > Actinomycetes > Kitasatosporales > Streptomycetaceae > Streptomyces > Streptomyces sp. NPDC107500. The sequence continues at coordinate 101,587 of NZ_JBVJPF010000008.1, read as the reverse complement.
CGGACCGGCCGTCAGCCCCCTGCGCAACCCGGACGGCACCGGCCCCGGCCTCGCCCCGGTCACCGGCGACGGCCCCGAAACCACGGCCCGACGGCTCATCGAGGACCTGGAGACCAAGGGACGCGGCCCGAAGACGGGCTACGACCGCGACGAGTTCGGCTACGCCTGGATGGACTCCGCCGACGGCGTCCCGCTCGCCCGCAACGGCTGCGACACGCGCAACGACCTCCTCAAGCGCGACGGCCAGGAGGTGCGCTACCGCTCCGGCTCCGACTGCGTGGTCGTCGCGATGAGCCTCGACGACCCCTACACCGGCACGACCATCGAGTGGCGCAAGCAGAAGGCGAGCGAGGTCCAGATCGACCACGTCGTGCCGCTGTCCTACAGCTGGCAGATGGGCTCCTCGCGATGGACGGAGAACAAGCGCGAGCAACTGGCCAACGACCCCCTCAACCTGATCCCCGTCCAGGGCCGCGCCAACTCCGCCAAGCGCGACTCCGGACCCGCCTCCTGGCTCCCGCCGGCCAAGCCGGTCCGGTGCGCGTACGCGGTCCGCTTCGCCCAGGTCGCCGCCAAGTACGAACTGGCGGTGACCGCCCCCGACCGGGAGGCGATGCTCCGCCAGTGCGGCGGCTGACACCGCCCTCGGCCGGCCGGAGTGATCAGGTCGACAACGGTTCGGTACAACCCGGGGCCGCCTGTCGGTGTCGGCCTATACGCTCAACGCGACATCCGCCCGTTCCAGGTACCAGGAGCAGCCATGCACGGCCACGGCTACACGCAGCCGGTGAAGCAGCCACCCTCACCCGGGTATCTGGTCTCCATGCGCGTGCTGTTCGTGACCCTGTCGGTCCTCACCTGCGGCTTTCTGACCTGGGTGATGCTGCTGCGGCTGGCGGTCGTCACCCGCAGGTCCGTGGACTGGGGCCTGTTCGTGGCGGTCCTGGCCGTCGACATCCTCAGCATCGTGCTGATCGGGACCGAGCCCGGCGACGAGATCCACACCCCCGGCGGCTACACCGGACTCGCGCTGCTGCTCATCACCCTCGTGGCCGTGATCGCCTACTACATCGCGGCCGACGTGCGCCACTTCCAGCAGCAGCGGTACGGCGGCTACGCCCCGACCCCGACCCCCGGCTACGGCTACCCGCAGCAGCCCTCCTCGCCGTTCACGGCCACCACCGTGCCGCAGACCGCGCCGCCGCAGACCACACCGCCGCCCCCGCGGCAGGCGCCGCCCCCGCCCGCCCGCATCGACCAGGTCCGCGCCGAACTCGACGAACTCAGCGACTACCTGCGCCGCCACGACGGCAACGGCGGCGCCGGCCACCAGGGCGGAACGTGAGCGCGCGCCAGGCGACCGGCACCACAGGACGCGTCGTCGCCGACCGCTACGAGCTGTCCCAACTCGTCGGACAGGGCGGCATGGGCCAGGTCTGGACGGCGTACGACCGACGGCTCGACCGGCGCGTGGCCGTCAAGCTGCTGCGCCCCGACAAGGTCGCCGGGCAGGAGGCCGACGAACTGCGCCGCCGGTTCGTCCGCGAGTGCCGGGTCACCGCACAGGTCGACCACCCCGGCCTGGTCACGGTGCACGACGCGGGCAGCGAGGGCGAGGAACTCTTCCTCGTCATGCAGTACGTCGACGGCGCCGACCTCGCCGACCACCTCGCCGAACACGACCCCTACCCGTGGCAGTGGGCCGTCGCGGTCGCCGCCCAACTGTGCGCCGTACTGAGCGCCGTGCACGCCGTGCCGATCGTCCACCGCGACCTCAAACCCCGCAACGTGATGGTGAAGCAGGACGGCACCGTCACCGTCCTCGACCTCGGCGTCGCCTCCGTCATGGACGCCGACACCACCCGCCTCACCCACACCGGCACCCCCATCGGCTCGCCCGCCTACATGTCGCCCGAGCAGGCCATGGGCGGCGCCGTCGGCCCCTACACCGACCTGTACGCCCTCGGCGTCGTCCTGCACGAACTGCTCAGCGGCGACGTGCCGTTCGCCGGTTCCACCGCCCTCGGCGTGCTCCACCGCCACCTGTACGAACCGCCGCTGCCCGTGCGCCGCGTCCGCCCCGAGGTCCCCGAGGCACTCGAAGCCCTCGTCCTGCGCCTGCTCGCCAAGGACCCGCAGCACCGCCCGGACTCCGCCCAGGAGGTCTACGAACACCTGGCGCTGCTCCTCCCCGCGCGCTCCATGCCCACCGGCCGCGCGCTGGACCCCACCCGCCCCTTCGTCCGCCCGCACGCACCCTGGCCCGACCGCGCCCGCACCCCCGCCCCGCAGCCGGCCCCCGTGCCGCCCACCGCGGAGGCCGCCAAGCCCGACGTCGCCCGCGCCGTCGACGAGGTCAAACGCCTCCTCGGCGAGGGCCGCATCACCCAGGCCGTCGACATCCTCGGCGCCATCCTGCCCACCGCCGCCGAACAGCACGGCGAACGCTCCCCGGTCGTCCGCACCCTGCGCAAGCAGTACGCGGCCACCCTCATGGACGACGGCCAGTACCGGCGCGCCCTGCCCGAACTGCGCCGCCTCGCCGACGAACGCGCCGCCGAGGCCGGCCAGGCCGACCCGCAGTCCCTGCGCCACCGCTACGACGCCGCCCAGTGCCTGGAACAGCTCGGCGAACCGGCCGCCGCCCTGGCCGAGTACCGCGCGCTGCTCCCCTACTACGAGAACCAGTACGTCGCCGGCGACCCCGACCTCGCCCACGACGTCCGCCGCCGCGTCGGCCACCTGCTGCTCGCCCTCGGCGACCGCCCCGCCGCCCACGACACACTGGCCCGGCTGCTGCACGACGTGGAGCGCCTCCACGGCCCCGGCCACCCGCTCGCCTCCGACGTCCGGCGGACACTCCACTGGCTGAGCCGGATGCGCGGCTGACGACCCCCGCCGCGCGCGGGGGCGAGGCGGTGCCCGAAGTCCCGGTGAATCGTTGGTCCAATGGGTTGGCCAGAGCCGGGCCACTGCCTAACATCGATCATCGCAAGACCTTGTGCACCGTCGCACAATCTCCAACGGGAGGTCTCCTTGCACCGCCGCCGTCGCCCCGCGCTCCTCCTCACCGCCGCGATCGCCGCCGCGGCACCCCTGCTCACCGCCTGCGGCAACGACGCGCATCCGGGCGCGGCGGCCGTCGTCGGCGACCAGCGCATCACCGTCTCCCAGCTGGAGAACCGCGTCGACGAGGTGCGCGCGGCGCAGCGGGCCGCGGTCCCGGACGACACCCAGTACCAGCAGGTCCTCGCCCAGACCGGCACCCTGACCCGCGACACCCTGCACGGCATGGTCCTGGACCAGGTGCTGCACCGCGCCGCCCAGGACGCCGGTGTGACCGTCACCCGCAAGGAAGTGCAGGCGATGCGCGCGGGCCTGGAGGAGCAGGCCGGCGGCCCGAAGCAGCTGGAGACGGCCTGGCTCCAGCAGTACGGCGTCGCCCCCGAGCGCCTCGACGAGAACCTCCGCCTCCAGCTGGAGGCCCAGAAGCTGGCCGGAAGCCTCGGCACCGACACCAGCCGCCCCGAGTTCTGGCAGGCCCTGTCCAAGGCCTCCGCCAAGCTCGACGTCGACCTCAACCCGCGCTACGGCGCCTGGGACGTCCGCAAGAGCAGCCGCGTCAACGCCGAGACGCCGTGGCTGCGGGAGATCACCGCCGCGAGGAGCCAGGAGACGGCGTAACGGTCCTGCGCAGGGCCCCCTGTGGACAACTCGGGGGGCCGTCCGGGCCATGCGTTACGTTCGGGGAGTGAACGCAACCACCGCCGACGCGGCCCCCGCCGACCCGGGCCGCATCGTCCTCCTCACCACCAGCCACCGCGTCGCCCCCGGCCTGCTCTCCTGGCCCGCCTGGCAGGCCCTGCGCACCGCCGACCGCGTGCTGTGCGCCGACGGCACCCACCCCCAGCTGCCCTACCTGCGCGAGGCCGGCATACGGGTCGACGAAGCGGCCCCCACCGCCGAGGAACTGGTCGGCGCCTGCGCCGGCGGCCGCACCGCGGTGGTCGTGGCGACCGGCGAGGGCGACCCCGCGCTCACCGACGGACTGGCCCGCCTCGCCGGCTCCGGCCGCGTCCACATGCCCGAGCTGGAGCTGCTCCCCGCCTCCTACGACCTCCCCGGCGCCCGCCTCCTCGACCTGGTCCAGGTCATGGACCGCATCCGCCTCGAATGCCCCTGGTCCTCCCAGCGCACCCACAAGGGCCTCGCCAAGTACGCCATCGAGGAGGCCTACGAACTCGTCGAGGCGATCGAGGACGGCGACCGCGACGAACTGCGCGAGGAACTGGGCGACGTCCTCCTCCAGGTCGTCTTCCACGCCCGCATCGCCGAGGAGGACCCGGAGGCGCCGTTCTCCGTCGACGACGTGGCCGGCACCATCGTCGCCAAGCTGATCCACCGCCACCCCCACGTCTTCGGCGACGAGACGGCCGACACCCCGGAGGACGTCCGGGAGCACTGGCTGCGCACCAAGGCCGCCGAGAAGCAGCGCACCTCGGTCACCGAGGGCGTCCCCCTCGGCCAGCCCGGCCTCGCCCTCGCCGCCAAGCTCGCCTCCCGCGTCCGCCAGGCCGGCCTCGACGTCCCCCTCCCCACCGGCGAGGGCATCGGCTACGACCTCCTCGCCCTCGCCGCCCGCGCCGAGTCCGAGGGCACGGACCCGGAGGCCGCCCTGAGAGCGGCGTCCCGGGCGTACCGGGACGCGATCCGGGAGGTCGAGGGGTGACCCCGAACCCGCCGCCCGCCGGACCCGCCCCCGAGCTGTTCACCTGGGAGTTCGCCAGCGACCCCTACCCCGCCTACGCCTGGCTGCGCGAGCACGCCCCCGTGCACCGCACGCGGCTGCCCAGCGGCGTGGAGGCCTGGCTGGTCACCCGGTACGCCGATGCCAAACAGGCCCTCGCCGACCCCCGGCTGTCCAAGAACCCGGCCCATCACGACGAGCCCGCGCACGCCAAGGGCAAGACGGGCATTCCGGGGGAGCGGAAGGCCGAGCTGATGACCCATCTGCTGAACATCGACCCGCCGGACCACACCCGGCTGCGCCGACTGGTAAGCAAGGCGTTCACCCCTCGCCGGGTCGCCGAGTTCGCGCCCCGGGTGCAGGAGCTGGCCGACGGCCTCATCGACCGGTTCGCGGCCGACGGCTCCGCCGACCTGATCCACGACTTCGCCTTCCCGCTGCCCATCTACGCCATCTGCGACCTGCTCGGTGTCCCGCGCGAGGACCAGGACGACTTCCGGGACTGGGCGGGCATGATGATCCGTCACGGCGGCGGACCGCGCGGCGGTGTCGCGCGGTCGGTCAAGAAGATGCGGGGCTACCTCGCCGACCTCATCCACCGCAAACGCGCCGCGCTGCCGCCCGAGCCCGGCCCCGGCGAGGACCTCATCTCGGGCCTCATCCGCGCCTCCGACCACGGCGAGCACCTCACCGAGAACGAGGCCGCGGCGATGGCCTTCATCCTTCTGTTCGCGGGTTTCGAGACCACGGTCAACTTGATCGGCAACGGGACGTACGCCCTGCTCACCCACCCCGAGCAGCGCGCCCGTCTCCAGTCCTCCCTCGCGGCCGGCGAACACGGCCTGCTGGAGACCGGCGTCGAGGAACTGCTCCGCTACGACGGCCCGGTGGAGCTGGCCACCTGGCGCTTCGCCACCGAGCCGCTCGACGTCGGCGGAGAGCGGATCGAGGCGGGTGATCCCGTCCTCGTCGTCCTGGCCGCCGCCGACCGGGACCCGGAGCGCTTCGCCGACCCGGACACCCTGGACCTGGCCCGCCGCGACAGTCAGCACCTCGGGTACGGCCACGGCATCCACTACTGCCTCGGCGCCCCGCTCGCCCGGCTGGAGGGGCAGACCGCGCTCGCCACGCTCCTCACCCGCCTCCCCGACCTGAGCCTCGCCGCCGATCCGGGAGAACTGCGCTGGCGGGGCGGGCTCATCATGCGAGGTCTGCGCACTTTGCCCGTCTCGTTCACGCCGATCGCGTCAGGACCCGGCAACAGTGCGTCGTCAAGGTAAACATGACACGCCCTCAACTCTGTGATCTTCGCGTGATCTGTGCGGCATGAACTTGTGACAAGCGATCATCTGCCTATACGTTCACGAACCAGTGTGGCGACGAGCATCACCCGCCGCACGGTCCCCGTCGTCTGTGAAAGGTCGTCGCATGCTCTCCGGGAACGGTCGTCATCGCCGCCCCCGCCAGGCTCCCGCACTGGTCGTCGCCGCCGGAGTGACCGGCTCCGCCATCGCCATCCCGCTGCTCGGCGCCACCGGCGCCCACGCGGCCGGGGTGAACTGGGACCAGGTCGCCGAGTGCGAGACCGGCGGGGCCTGGAGCCAGAACGCCGGCAACGGCTACTACGGCGGCCTCCAGCTCCCCCAGGAGGCGTGGGAGCGGTACGGCGGTCTGGAGTACGCGGCCAGCGCCGACCAGGCCAGTCGCTCCCAGCAGATAAGAATCGCCGAGAAGCTGTACGCGGACCAGGGCATCGCGGCCTGGCCGACCTGCGGGCTGCTCGCGGGCCTCGGCAACCCCCCGGGCGCCACCGCGCCGACCGGTGACGGTGCGTCGGAGGGTTCGCAGGCCCCGAAGGCGTCGGACACCCCCGACCCCGCCGGGTCCAAGGCGCCCGAGCCGACGGGTTCGCCCAAGGCGTCGGACTCGCCCGAGTCGTCCGAATCATCCGAGTCGTCCGACGCGTCGTCGGGTTCGGAGAAGGAGACCGAACCGACTCCGGGTTCGTCCGCTTCGCCCTCTTCGTCGTCTTCTCCGTCCTCCGGGTCGGACTCCTCTGACGATGCGTCCGGCGGCAAGGATCAATCCACCAAGACGGGCACATCGTCCGAAAGTGACCGTCGCGCCACCGAACCGGAGGCCGCCGACCGCTCGTCGGGCTCGGGCAAGCACCGCGGCGACAGCGCGGACGAGGGCGGGCGCTGGAAGGGCCTCACCGACAGCACCTCGGGCCGGCACGCCTCGCGTGACGGAGGGTCGAGGGACGCCGACGACGGCTCCTACATGGTCCGCTCCGGGGACAATCTCTGGGTCATCGCCGACTCCCTTGGCGTCGACGGCGGATGGCGTGCGCTCTACTCCGACAACGAGAGGGTCGTCGGCCAGGACCCCGACCACATCCTGCCCGGTCAGACGCTCACGGTCACGGGCGAATCGGGCGAAAAGTAGAGGGAGTTCACGTCACGGTTAGAGACTCTATGTCCGTTTTGGATCTCGTGAGAGATAGGTCTCAGAAGCCGTGATCGTCTTTGAAAATCCGCGGAGCGCGTGTCTACGGTCATGACCGCTCGCCACCGCGGGCCCCGACAGCCGCAACGCCGAATCCTGCCAGCGGCCGTACGGGAACAGTCGTCGCGTCAAGCGCCGAAGGCAGGAGCGGGGGACCCAAGGTAAGTGCCGCACCGGGCAGTTCTGCCGGAGCGGCTAGGGGTGGAGCCGAGTTCCGCGAGGAACCCGGCCGGGCAACTCAACCGGCCCGAACCCGACAGCTCACCTCGCAGGCGTCGGTGAGGGGATCAACCATGCTGTTTTCCGGCAAGGGCAAGCACCGTCGTCCGTCCAAGGCCACTCGCGTCATCGCCGTCGCCGGCGTGACCGGTGCCGCCGTCGCCGCCCCGCTGATGGCGGCCGGCAACGCCTCCGCCGCCACCACCTCCGAGTGGGACGCCGTCGCCCAGTGCGAGTCCGGTGGCAACTGGTCCATCAACACCGGCAACGGCTACTACGGCGGCCTCCAGTTCTCCGCCTCCACCTGGTCCGGCTACGGCGGCACCCAGTACGCCGCCACCGCCGACCAGGCCAGCAAGGCGCAGCAGATCGAGATCGCCGAGAAGGTGCTCGCGGGCCAGGGCAAGGGTGCCTGGCCGGTCTGCGGCACCGGCCTCTCGAACGCCACGAACACCGGCGGCGGCTCCGGTGAGAGCCAGGACAGCGGCTCCACCGCCGACCGCTCCACCGAGCAGAAGGCGTCCCGCTCCGACGAGCGCCCGGCCGCCGAGCCGAAGGCCGAGAAGAAGGCCGAGAAGAAGACGGTCACCACCCCCACCGGCAAGAAGGTCGAGAAGGGTGACGGCGAGTACAAGGTCGTCAAGGGTGACACCCTCAGCTCCATCGCCCAGGAGCACGAGGTCAAGGGCGGCTGGGAGAAGCTGTTCAAGCTGAACGACGACATCGTCGACGAGGCCGACCTGATCTTCCCGGGTCAGCAGCTGCACCTGAAGTAAGCGGCGCCTGCCGCGACTCCCGCCCCGGTGCGTGTTCCCCGTACGCACCGGGGCGGGATTTTCGCGTCCGTCGCCAAATCCTGTTTGTTTCGTTCAGAAACAATTTACTCTCGGTTCTGTCCAGCGGGTGGGCGATCGGCTGGCCGATCGCCCGGAGCCGGTTAGGCTCGGTCCCGCAGAGCCGACGCGGTCCTGCGGACCCGCGCGTCACACCGAAGCGTCACATTGAAGAAGGAGATGCTCGTGCCGTCCATCGACGTCGTCGTAGCCCGGGAAATCCTGGACTCCCGAGGCAACCCCACGGTCGAGGTCGAGGTCGGCCTCGACGACGGCAGCACGGGTCGTGCCGCCGTTCCGTCCGGCGCCTCCACCGGTGCCTTCGAGGCCATCGAACTCCGTGACGGCGACCCGGGCCGTTACCTCGGCAAGGGCGTCGAGAAGGCCGTCCTCGCCGTCATCGAGCAGATCGGCCCGGAGCTGGTCGGATACGACGCCACCGAGCAGCGCCTGATCGACCAGGCCATGTTCGACCTGGACGCCACCGACAACAAGGGCTCGCTCGGCGCCAACGCCATCCTCGGCGTCTCCCTCGCCGTCGCGCACGCCGCCTCCGAGGCAAGCGACCTGCCGCTCTTCCGCTACCTGGGCGGCCCCAACGCGCACCTGCTGCCGGTGCCGATGATGAACATCCTGAACGGCGGCTCGCACGCCGACTCCAACGTGGACATCCAGGAGTTCATGATCGCCCCGATCGGCGCGGAGTCCTTCTCCGAGGCCCTGCGCTGGGGCGCCGAGGTCTACCACACGCTGAAGAAGGTCCTGAAGAACAAGGGCCTGGCCACCGGCCTCGGCGACGAGGGCGGCTTCGCCCCGAACCTCGGCTCCAACCGCGAGGCGCTCGACCTCATCCTCGAGGCGATCAAGGAGGCCGGCTACACCCCCGGCGAGCAGATCGCCCTCGCGCTCGACGTCGCCGCGTCCGAGTTCTACAAGGACGGCTCCTACGCCTTCGAGGGCAAGAGCCGCACCGCCGCCGAGATGACCGAGTACTACGCCGAGCTGGTCGAGGCGTACCCGCTGGTCTCCATCGAGGACCCGCTGTTCGAGGACGACTGGGACGGCTGGAACACCATCACCGCCAAGCTCGGCGACAAGGTGCAGCTCGTCGGCGACGACCTGTTCGTCACCAACCCGGAGCGCCTGGCCCGCGGCATCGAGGAGAACTCGGCCAACGCCCTGCTCGTCAAGGTCAACCAGATCGGTTCGCTGACCGAGACCCTGGACGCCGTGGAGCTGGCCCAGCGCAACGGCTTCAAGTGCATGATGTCCCACCGCTCCGGCGAGACCGAGGACGTCACCATCGCCGACCTGGCCGTCGCCACCAACTGCGGCCAGATCAAGACCGGCGCCCCGGCCCGCTCCGAGCGCGTCGCCAAGTACAACCAGCTGCTGCGCATCGAGGAGATCCTCGACGACGCCGCGGTGTACGCCGGCCGCAGCGCCTTCCCCCGCTTCAAGGGCTGAGCGCCGCCGTCACAGGCGGCGTCGTACGTACGTCCCCGTACTCGGTCCCGTACCGTGTGCGGGGACGTACGCACGTGTGGACGGGAAGCGGGGACAGACATGGCGGTGAAGGACCGGGACCGTTTCTCCACCGCGACCAGGATCCGGATCATCGGGGAACAGACCGCGGCCCGGGTCTACCGCTCGCAGACCAAGCGCCAGGCCCGTCGCTCCCGGCTGACCGGCCGGGCCGCGCTGCTCGCGATGGTGCTCTGCTCCCTCGTCGTGGCGCTCGCCTATCCGATACGGCAGTACGTCGCCCAGCGCGCCGAGATCGCCGACCTGCGGCGGGAGCAGCAGGAGACCCGGGACCGGGTCGAGGAACTGCGCGACCTCAAGGCGCGCTGGCAGGACGACGCCTACGCCGAGCAGCAGGTCCGGCTGCGGCTGCACTACGTGATGCCGGGGGAGACGGGGTTCGTCGTCGTCGACCCGGACGCCGCCAGGAAGGCCCGCGCCGAGTCCGGCGGCGCCGACCGCCCCTGGTACCGGAACGTCTGGGACGGTGTCGACAAGGCCGACGCCGCCGCCCGCCGGCCGTGAACCGACCGCGCCGGCACTGACTCAACAGGAAGACCAGCAGAAGACAGTCATGCAGACTCCCCCGCCGACCACGCCGCGCACCGAGCCCACCGACGCGGACGTGCTGGCCTTCAAGCAGCAGCTCGGCCGTCCTCCGCGCGGCCTGCGCGCCATCGCGCACCGCTGCCCCTGCGGACAGCCGGACGTCGTGGAGACGGCGCCGCGGCTGCCCGACGGCACGCCCTTCCCGACGCTGTACTACCTGACGTGCCCGAAGGCGGCCTCCGCCATCGGCACGCTGGAGGCGAACGGCGTGATGAAGGAGATGACCGAGCGCCTCGCCGCCGACCCGGAGCTGGCCGCCGCCTACCGCGCGGCGCACGAGGACTACATCCGGCGCCGCGACGAGATCGAGGAGCTGACCGGATTCCCGAGCGCGGGCGGCATGCCGGACCGGGTCAAGTGCCTGCACGTGCTGGTCGCCCACTCGCTGGCGGCCGGGCCCGGCGTCAATCCGCTGGGCGACGAGGCGATCGCGCTGCTGCCCGAGTGGTGGCGCAAGGGTCCGTGCGTGACGCCCGCCGGCCCCGCCGGCCAGGAGGACGCCCAGTGACCCGGGTCGCCGCCGTCGACTGCGGCACGAACTCCATCCGGCTGCTGGTCGCGGACGCGGACCCGGCCACCGGTGAGCTGACCGACCTGGACCGCCGCATGACCATCGTGCGGCTCGGCCAGGGCGTGGACCGCACCGGGCGGCTGGCGCCGGAGGCGCTGGAGCGGACCTTCGCCGCCTGCCGCGAGTACGCCGAGGTGATCAAGGAGCACGGCGCCGAGCGGCTGCGCTTCGTGGCGACCTCCGCCTCCCGGGACGCGGAGAACCGCGACGACTTCGTGCGCGGGGTGCTGGACATCCTCGGCGTGGAGCCGGAGGTCATCTCCGGCGACCAGGAGGCGGAGTTCTCCTTCACCGGGGCGACCAGGGAGCTGGCGGGGCGCGACCACCTCGACCGGCCCTACCTGGTCGTCGACATCGGGGGCGGATCCACCGAGTTCGTGGTGGGCGACGACCGGGTGCGCGCCGCCCGTTCGGTGGACGTCGGCTGCGTGCGGATGACCGAGCGGCACCTGGTGCGCGAGGGCGCGGTGACCGACCCGCCCACCGCCGAGCAGGTCCGGGCGATGCGGGCCGACATCGAGGCGGCGCTCGACCTCGCCGAGGAGACGGTGCCGCTGCGCGAGGCGCGCACGCTGGTCGGGCTGGCCGGTTCGGTGACGACGGTGTCCGCCATCGCGCAGGAGCTGCCCGCGTACGACTCGGCCGCCATCCACCACTCCCGGGTCTCCCGGGACCGGGTCCGGGAGATCACCGACTGGCTGCTGCGCTCCACGCACGCCGAGCGGGCGGCCGTCCCCTCCATGCACCCGGGCCGCGTCGACGTGATCGCGGCGGGCGCGCTGGTGCTGCTCTCGATCATGGAGCGGACGGGTGCGGAGGAGGTCGTCGTGAGCGAGCACGACATCCTCGACGGCATCGCGTGGTCGGTCGCGTAGCCGCGCGGGGTGCCGGTCTGAGCAGGACGGACGACGATTGAGCGGCCGCCGGGGGGCCTCACGGGCCTCCCGGTGACGTCCCGTCCGGAAAGTTCGTGAAGTTCTTCACAAGGAATTGGGCCCTGTCGGACGACGAAAGCGCGGTCGTTGACCCTTTTGGGGTGTCAACTGCCCTTTGAACGTGTTCAGGACGGTGCTCGGAGGGTGCCTCGGAGGCGGGCCGCGAGCGGGTGGCCCACCCTCCCCGGCGGCACGGAGGAGCAGCTCACGCGGCATTGACAACGGGGTGTGAGGGGGGCCGGTTCCTCGCCTCACCATGATCTCCGTCACGTGAGTGGCGGATGGTAACACAGACCTAACACGAGCTTGTGAAGGGGCGCACGAACGACCCCCCTGGGACGGGTGGATACTCGATGGCATGAGCACCACGGAGCGTCCCAGGATCCTCGTAGTAGGCGGTGGGTACGTAGGCCTGTACGCAGCTCGACGCATCCAGAAGAAGATGCGTTACGGCGAGGCGACCGTCACCGTCGTCGACCCGCGGTCGTACATGACCTACCAGCCCTTCCTCCCCGAAGCCGCCGCCGGCAGCATCTCCCCCCGACACGTCGTCGTCCCCCTCAGGCGCGTGCTCCCCAAGGCGGAGGTCCTCACCGGCCGGGTCACCACCATCGACCAGGACCGCAAGGTCGCCACGATCGCCCCGCTGGTGGGCGAGGCGTACGAGCTGCCCTTCGACTACCTGGTCATCGCCATGGGCGCGGTCTCCCGCACCTTCCCGATCCCCGGCCTCGCCGAGCAGGGCATCGGCATGAAGGGCATCGAGGAGTCCATCGGCCTGCGCAACCACGTCTTGGAGCAGCTGGACAAGGCCGACTCCACCACCGACGAGGAGATCCGCCGCAAGGCGCTCACCTTCGTCTTCATCGGCGGCGGTTTCGCCGGCGCGGAGACCATCGGTGAGGTCGAGGACATGGCCCGCGACGCGGCCAAGTACTACACCAACGTCTCCCGCGAGGACATGCGCTTCGTCCTCGTCGACGCCGCCGACAAGATCCTCCCCGAGGTCGGCCCCAAGCTCGGCCAGTACGGCAAGGAGCACCTCGAGGGCCGCGGCGTCGAGGTCTACCTGTCCACCTCCATGGACTCCTGCGTCGACGGCCACGTGGTGCTGAAGAACGGGCTGGAGGTCGACTCCAACACCATCGTGTGGACGGCCGGCGTCAAGCCCAACCCGGCGCTCTCCCGCTTCGGCCTGCCGCTGGGTCCCCGCGGTCACGTCGACTGCGAGCCGACCCTCCAGGTCAAGGGCACCGACTACATCTGGGCCGCGGGCGACAACGCCCAGGTGCCGGACCTCGTCGGCCGCAAGGCGGGCAACGAGAACGCCTGGTGCCCGCCGAACGCCCAGCACGCGCTGCGCCAGGCCAAGGTCCTCGGCGACAACGTGATCTCCGGCATGCGGGGCTTCCCGCAGAAGGAGTACAGCCACGCCAACAAGGGCGCGGTGGCGGGCCTCGGCCTGCACAAGGGCGTCGCGATGATCGTCATGGGCAAGATGAAGATCAAGCTCAAGGGCCGTCTCGCCTGGTACATGCACCGTGGCTACCACGGCATGGCGATGCCGACGTTCAACCGGAAGATCCGCGTCTTCGCGGACTGGACCCTCGGCATGTTCCTCAAGCGCGAGGTCGTCTCCCTCGGTGCGATGGAGACTCCGCGCGAGGAGTTCTACGAGGCCGCCAAGCCGGCGCCGGTCGCCCCGCCGAAGGCCGCCGGCCAGAGCGAGAAGGCCGCGTCGTCGGAGAAGTCCGAGGAGAAGGCCAAGGCCTCCTGACCCCGGCTCCCGAGCGTCGGTAGTACCCGCGGTACCCCGAAGGGGCCGCCCGCCATCCGTGGTGCGGGCGGCCCCTTCGCGTTGCTCCGGCGGAGCGACGATCTCGATGGTGTGTACAAGTATTTTGCCGAGTCGTAACGCGCGCCGGGGACTGTACGGCGGGCTCCCAGGTGTTTACGTGGTGTTGGACATTCCGGGATCGCACATCACGGAGGTACGCCATGGCTGACGCCGCGCTGCGGCTGCAGAACCTCTTCGAACAGTTGCTGGGAGCACCCCTGAGGGTGCGCATCCGCGCCTGGGACGGTTCCGAGGCGGGCCCGCCGGGTGCGCCGGCCCTCGTCGTCCGCAACCGCAGGGCCCTGCGCCGCCTGCTGTTCAAGCCGGGTGAACTCGGCCTGGCCCGCGCCTGGGTGGCCGGCGACGTCGACGTCGACGGAGACCTCTACACCGTCCTCGAAGCCATGGCCGGACTCGTCTGGGAGCGCGGCGAGGACGCCCGCTCCATGGCCGAGGCGCTGCGCGACCCCGAGGTCCGGGCCGCCGTACGCGGACTGGTGCGCCTCGCCGGGCCGCCGCTGCCGCCCGCACCGCCGCCGGAGGAGATCCGCCGGGCCCGCGGCCACCTGCACACCAAGCGCAGCGACAGACGGGCCATCAGCCACCACTACGACGTGGGCAACGACTTCTACGAACTCGTCCTCGGCCCGTCCATGGTGTACTCCTGCGCCTACTGGCCGGCCCTTCCGGCCGAGGGCGGCACCCTGGAGGACGCCCAGCGCGACAAGCTCGAACTCGTCAGCCGCAAGCTCGGCCTGAGCCCCGGTCAGCGCCTCCTCGACGTCGGCTGCGGCTGGGGCTCCATGGCGATCCACGCGGCCCGCGAGTACGGGGTGAGCGTCGTCGGCGTGACGCTCTCCCAGGAACAGGCGGTCTACGCCCGCAAGCGCGTCGCCGACGAGGGCCTCACCGACCGGGTGGAGATCCGCGTCCAGGACTACCGGGACGTGTCCGACGGGCCGTACGACGCCATCTCGTCCATCGGCATGGCCGAGCACGTCGGCGCCGAGCGCTATCTGGAGTACGCCACCGACCTGCACCGGCTCCTCAAGCCCGGTGGACGGCTGCTGAACCACCAGATCGCCCGCCGCCCCCAGCGGGACGAGTCCGCCTACCAGGTCGACGAGTTCATCGACGCCTACGTCTTCCCGGACGGCGAACTCGCCCCCGTCGGCACCACCGTCACCCAGCTGGAGCGGGCCGGGTTCGAGGTGCGCGACGTGGAGGCCATCCGCGAGCACTACGCGCTCACCCTGCGCCGCTGGGTCGCCAACCTGGAGGCCGAGTGGGCGGCGGCCCTGAAGCTGGTCAGCCCCGGCCGCGCCCGCGTCTGGCGGCTGTACATGGCCGCCTCCGCGCTCGCCTTCGAGCGCAACCGCATCGGCGTCAACCAGGTCCTCGCCGTGAAGACGCCCGCCTCGGGCGACTCCGGGATGCCGCTGCGGGCCCGCGTGTGGGGCGCGCCCGACCGGGCCTGACCCCCACCCGACCCGAAGGGCCGGGCCCCCGTGCGGGGAGCCCGGCCCTTTGGTGTACCGCGTCGCGGCCAGGTCACTCGGCCTTGATCGCGTTCAGCATGTTCAGCCGGGCGGCGTTGCGGGCCGGCCACATGGCGGCCAGGACACCCACCAGAGCGGCCAGCGCCACGAAGATCCCGATCCGGCCCCAGGGCAGGACCAGCGCGTACCCCGGGATGCTCTCCGCGACGGTCTCGCCGATCGCCCAGCCGAGGAACGTGCCGAGACCGATGCCGACCACCGCGCCGAACACCGAGATGACGACGGCCTCCAGCCGCACCATCCGCTTCACCCGGCGCCGGTCCAGACCGATCGCGCGCAGCATGCCGATCTCCTGCTGCCGTTCGAAGACGGACATCGCGAGGGTGTTGACGACGCCGAGCACCGCGATGATCAGGGCCATCGCCAGCAGGCCGTACATGACGTTCAGCAGGGTGTTGATGGCACCGCCGAACTCGTCGCGGATGTCCTGCCGGTCCATCACGGTGATCGCGGGGTTGTCGCCGAGCGCGTTGACGAGGACCTTCTCGTTCGCCGCCGACTGGCCGCCGTCGGTCTTCACGAAGATCTGCCGGATGGACGGCTTGGCCTCGTGCCCCGCCACCACCTTCCGGTCCACCAGGACGGGGGAGAGGAACTCGCTGTCCTTGTAGACGGCGCCGACCGTCAGCTTCGCCTTCTCGTCGTCGTCGAAGGTGACGGAGACGGTGTCGCCGGGCTTCCAGCCCCTGCTCTCGGCCGTCTTCTCGGCGACCGCGATCCGGCCCTGGGCGAGCGAGGCCGCGTTGCCGCTGACGGTGTCGACGGTCAGGACCTTCTCGATGTCGCCCGGGGTGACCGCGGAGGCGGACACGAAGTCGCCGTCGACCCGGAAGTAGGCGTCCTGCTGCGGCGAGACCGCGGAGACGCCGTCGGCCTTCTCCAGGGCCGTCAGCGCGGACCGGTCGAGGTCGCCTCCGTTGGCCATCGAGACCATGTAGTCGGCCCTGATGTTGTCCGTGGTCATCTTGTCGATGGCCGCGCCGACCGTGACGCCCAGCACCGACAGGGCGGTCACCAGCGTCAGTCCGATCGCCAGCGCCGAGGCGGTGGCGCCGGTACGGCGCGGGTTGCGGACCGCGTTCTGGCCGGCCAGCTTGCCCGCCACCCCGAACGGCCCGACGAGCAGCGGACGGACGAGTGCGATCACGGGCCGGGACAGCAGCGGGATGAGGACGATCACGCCGATCAGCGCCAGGAACGCGCCCGCGCCGATGTACAGCCGGCCGTCGTCGCCGCCGGTCGAGGCGCCCGCCACGATCCCCACCGCGCCGAGGGCGGTGACGGCGGCGCCGATGGAGTTGCGCAGCACCAGCGACTTGGTGGTGGCCACCGCGTGGACGCTGTTCATGGCCGCCACCGGCGGGATCTTCGCGGCCCGGCGGCCCGGCAGCCAGGCGGCGAACACCGTGATCAGCACGCCCACCACGAACGCCGCGACCACCGGGGTGGCGGACAGGACCAGCGGACCGGCCGGCATCTTCATGTCGAACGCGGCCATGCCGGAGCGCAGTCCGACGGCGAGACCGACGCCGAGGGCGAAGCCGACGGCCGAGGCCACCAGACCCACCACCGCGGCCTCGGCGAGCACCGAGCGGGTGATCTGCCTGCGGGACGCGCCGACGGCCCGCATCAGGGCGATTTCCTTGGTGCGCTGGGCGACCAGCATCGTGAACGTGTTGGAGATCAGGAAGATGCCGACGAAGAGCGCGATGCCCGCGAAACCGAGCAGGACCTGCTTGAGGTTGCCCATGCCCTGTTCGATCTGGTCGGCCTGCTCGTCCGCGAGCGCCTGGCCCGTCTGCGCCTCGGCGGTCTCCGGCAGCAGCGGCTCGACCGCCTTCAGGACCCGCGCGTCGTCGGCGCCGGGGGCGGCGGCCACGGTGGCGCTCTCGAAGTAGCCGGGCTGGAGGTACTGCCGCTGGGCGACGGCGGTGTCGAAGAGGACGAGGCTGCCGCCGGCGTTGACGGCGCCGTCCTCGGTGGTGAACACACCGCTGAGGGTGTACTCCTTCACCGGGCCGTTGGTCGCCACGCGTACCCGGTCGCCGACCTTGTACTCGCCCTTGCCGGCGGACTCCTCGTCCAGGGCGATCTGGTCGTCCTTCACCGGGCCGGAGCCGTCGGTGAACGTGTACGCGGTGTCCTTGCCGTCCTTGCCGGGCGCGAAGTTGGAGCCCTTGTTGGACCAGCCGACGCCGATGAGCTTCCCGTCGGGGTCGGCGACACCGGCGAAGCCCTCGACGCGGCCGTACACCCCGGCGACGCCGTCCACGGCGGAGATCTTGTCGAGGACCTCGCCGGAGAGGCCGGGCTCCTCCTTGGGGTTGTCCGGGTCGGCGTGCGAGCTGACGGCGACGGCGACGTCGTCGTAGCTCTTCGCGGACTGGTTGCGGAAGGCGTTGGAGAGGGTGTCGGCGAAGACCAGGGTGCCCGACACGAACGCCACGCCGAGCATCACGGCGAGCACGGTCATCAACAACCTGGCCTTGTGCGCGAAGACGTTGCGCAAGGCGGTACGGAACATGGGGGTCTTCTCTGTCCAGACGTACGGGCGTACGGGGTACGGGGTGGGGGCGGGCGGCGAGCGGACGGAACGTCAGCTGGTGCGGCCCTTGGCGTCGAACCGCTTCATGCGGTCCAGCACCGCGTCGGCCGTCGGCCCGTACAGCTCGTCGACGATGCGCCCGTCGGCGAGGAAGACCACCCGGTCCGCGTAGGCCGCGGCCACCGGGTCGTGGGTCACCATCACCACCGTCTGGCCCAGCTCCCGCACCGAGTTGCGCAGGAAGCCCAGCACCTCGGCGCCGGAACGGGAGTCGAGGTTTCCGGTCGGCTCGTCACCGAAGATGATCTCCGGCCGGGAGGCCAGCGCCCGGGCCACGGCGACCCGCTGCTGCTGGCCGCCGGAGAGCTGGGCGGGGCGGTGCCCGAGCCGGCCGGAGAGGCCGACCATCTCGATCACGGAGTCCACCCACTGCTTGTCCGGCTTGCGGCCCGCGATGTCCATCGGGAGGGTGATGTTCTCCAGCGCGGTCAGCGTCGGCAGCAGGTTGAACGCCTGGAAGATGAAGCCGATCTTGTCCCGGCGCAACTTGGTCAGCTGCTTGTCCTTCAGCGAGCCCAGCTCGGTCTCACCGATGCGCACGGAGCCCGAGGAGAAGGTGTCGAGTCCGGCCACGCAGTGCATCAGGGTGGACTTGCCGGAGCCGGAGGGGCCCATGATGGCGGTCAGCTCGGCCTGCCGGAAGTCGATGGAGACGCGGTCCAGGGCGACCACCTGGGTCTCACCCTGGCCGTAGATCTTGGACAGCTCCGTGGCGCGTGCGGCCACGACGGTGGACCGGTCGGCGATGGGTGCGGTGGTCACGGGAAGGGCGCTCCTGTCGGTACGGCGTGTGCTCGGGGACGTCTCCCATCGTTCCTCCCGGACGGCGCCGTGTAGTCAGCCGCTGTTCCGGTTTCGGGGGGCGACTTCGGTCGGACGGGCGGCGGCGGTGTCATACCTGCGGATGACGGCCGACCCCGACGGCGGAACGGGGCGGGCGCCCTGACCGGGACGGTGAAATCCCGTCATTCCACGTGCGCCGAGGGCCACCGCCCGCGAGGCTGTTGGCGAGTACTGATGGCCTGAACCAGGAACTGATGGACCCTCAGGCGCCAATAAAATAAGACAACATCGCACCTCCCGCCCACGGTTCGGGAGGTGTGTCCCGATAGGCTCAAGGGACTCGACGCGGAGCCCATGGCCTGCCCGGATGGTGGAATGCAGACACGGCGAGCTTAAACCTCGCTGCCCCTTCGAGGGCGTGCCGGTTCAAGTCCGGCTCCGGGCACTTCCGACGCTTCCCTTCAGCTCCGCAGCCTCCCGGCCCCCTGAACCGTTGACAGCGGCGTGCGTGTGGTCGGAAACTCCTCTCGGCATTCGGTGAAGGAAATTTCACCAGGCGAACGAGCAAACACGAACGAAGGGACGACCGATGCGCACCACCGTCGGCATCATCGGGGCCGGCCCCGCCGGACTCCTGCTGGCCCGGCTGCTCCACAACGCCGGGATCGACTCGGTCGTCCTGGAGAGCCGCGACCGCGCCTACGTCGAGCGCAGGCAGCGCGCCGGGATCCTGGAGCAGGGCACGGTGGACGTGCTGCGCGCGGCCGGGGCGGGGGAGCGGATGGACCGCGAGGGGCTGCGCCACGACGGCATCGAGCTGCGCTTCGACCGGCGGCGCCACCGCGTGGACTTCCCCGCGCTCACCGGCGGCAGGTCCGTCATGGTCTACGCCCAGACCGAGGTCTGCAAGGACCTCATCGCCCTCCAGCTGGAGGACGGCGGCCCGCTGCTCTTCGAGGCCGAGGCGCTGGCCGTGGAGGGCGCCGAGACCGACCGCCCGCGCATCCGCTTCCGGCACGGCGGCGCCGACGGCGACGCGGGGACGGAGGACGTCCTGGAGTGCGACTACGTCGTCGGCTGCGACGGCTTCTGGGGCATCGCCCGGACGGCGGTCCCAGGCGGCCGCACCTTCGAACGGACGTACCCCTTCGGCTGGCTCGGCATCCTCGCCGACGTCGCCCCCTCCCACGACGAGCTGGTCTATGCCCGCCACGACCGCGGCTTCGCCCTGCTGTCCATGCGCTCCCCCTCCGTCTCCCGCCTCTACCTCCAGGTCCCCGCGGACACGGACGCCGACAGCTGGAGCGACGACGAGATCTGGGCCGAGCTGGAGCGCCGCTTCGAGACCGACGACGACTGGACGCTGCGCCGCGGCCCCATCACCCAGAAGTCCGTCACCCCCATGCGCTCCTACGTCCACGAGCCCATGCGGCACGGCCGCCTCTTCCTGGCCGGCGACGCCGCGCACATCGTGCCGCCCACCGGTGCCAAGGGCCTCAACCTCGCCGTCGGCGACGTCGTCACCCTCGCGCGGGCCCTGGCCCACCGCGCCGGGACCGGCTCCGACGCGCTGCTCGACGCCTACTCCGCCACCTGCCTGCGCCGCGTCTGGCAGGCCGAGCGGTTCTCGTACGACATGACGACCCTGCTCCACCGTGATCCGGCCGCCACGCCCTTCGACGACCGCCTCCAGGTGGCCCGCCTGGACCGGATCGCCTCCTCCCGCGCCGCCGAGACCGACCTCGCCGAGGCCTACACCGGGTTCCCGATCGGGTGAGCGGTCCCGGACGTCCCGTGGGGCCCCGGCCGTGAGGGGAATCACTGATCGGCGTAGCGTGTTGTGCGCCAGAGCGAGGGAAAGATCCTCCCCAAGCAGTAGGGTCATTCCTTTGCCGTTCTATTACTCTTGAGCCAAGGCTGCGCCGTGTGGCCATGGAGGAGTGAAATGAGGAGCAGAAACCCGGTCTTCTCGCGACGGGGGTTCAGCCGCGACAACGGCTACGCGGGCTTCAACGCCGCGCCGCAGGCCGGGGGACCCGCCGTCGCCACGCAGGGCAACCCGTACGCGCAGGGCACGCAGGGCAACCCGTACGCCCAGCCGGCCGACAACCCGTACGCGCAAAACCCGTACGCCCAGCAGGACCTTCAGTACGGCACGCCGCCGCAGGCGCCGGCCACCACCGGCCGGATGACGATGGACGACGTCGTCATCCGCACCGGCAGCACGCTCGGCGTGCTCGTGGTGACCGCCGCGCTCGCCTGGGCGCTGCTGCCCGTGGACGACGCCAACATCGGCCGCTCGTACGGCATCGGCATCGGTGCCGCCCTGATCGGCATGGTCCTGGCGCTCGTCCAGTCCTTCAAGCGCAAGGCCTCGCCCGCGCTGATCCTGTCGTACGCGGCGTTCGAGGGTGTCTTCCTCGGCGTCGTCTCCAGCGTCGTCGACAACCGCATCGCGGACGGCGCGGCCATGCAGGCCGTGATCGGCACGATGGCGGTCTTCGCCGGTGTGCTGATCGCCTACAAGGCCGGCTGGATCCGCGTCAACCGCCGCTTCTACGGCTTCGTGATGGCGGCGGCGCTCGGCTTCGTCTTCCTGATGATGGTGAACCTGCTGTTCGCCGTCTTCGGCGGCGGCGACGGCCTCGGCTTCCGCAGCGGTGCGCTCGGTGTCGTCTTCGGCATCGTCGGCGTCATCCTCGGCGCCTGCTTCCTCGCCCTGGACTTCAAGCAGGTCGAGGACGGGCTGGCCTACGGTGCGCCGCGCGAGGAGGCCTGGCTCGCGGCCTTCGGCCTCACGCTGACGCTGGTCTGGATCTACCTCGAGTTCCTGCGACTCATCGCGATCTTGAACAGCAACGACTAGCGGACACCGCCGTCGGTGTGACAAGTGAAGGGCCCCGGGCTTCAAGCCCGGGGCCCTTCGTCGTCGTGTGCCGGCGCGCCCGCTCAGAGCAGGTTGCGCGCGGCCCTTCTCAGGTCGTACTCGTGGACGATGGCCTTCGCGTGGCCGTACGCGAGGTTGTGTTCGTGGCGGAGCCAGCTGACCTTCTCCTCGAAGCGGAAAAGGGAGGGGCCGTCCTCGACGGCACGCAGCCAGTCGGAGATCTCACGACCGGTGCACTGGGGAATGCGGGCGAGCAGATTGCGATGGGTCTCCTCGGAGAAGACTTGGGACATCGGCGCCTCCGGGCGAAAGGGGTTGTAAGCCGGTCCTTCAGGTCACCGTGCCTGAGTGTTCGCCCGTTGGCAACAGTCCCGGACGGCCGCGTACGCTCGCGCCGTGGTTGATACGACGCCTTTGACCCGTGCCGTGGACGACTTCGCCGACCGCCTGCGGGCCGCCCCGCAGAGCAGACTCCAACGCGGCGCCGCCGCCGAGGCGCTGGAGCTGGCCCGGGAGCTGGCCCGGCGCGCCCAGCTGATCGAGGAACCGGGGGCCGAGCCCCGTCTGATGCCCGACGCGGGCATGTTCGCGGCCGCCGACCAGATCGCCGTCGCCGCACACGACTTGGCCCTCGTACTGACGGACGAGGGCCAGGTGGAAGAAGCGGCGGGGCTGGTGGAGGAGGCCCGCAAGCGGGCCGGGGTCTAGGGCCCCGGGGAAGTCCGGGGACTACAGGGACGCGATGACCCGGTCCGCCAGGATGTACACGTTCTCCTCGCCGCACGCGAAGGTCAGCGTGTAGGCGCCGGAGATCCCCGAGCCGCCGAGGAGGTACGGCGTCTGGCCGGCGCCCAGCGCGTCCGCCAGGCGCTCCGCGGTCTCGCGGTGGCCCGGGGTCATGCACAGGGTGGTGCCGTCGGAGAAGACGTACACGTCGAGGGTGCCCAGCGGCCCCGGACGGACGTCCGCGAGCGTGACGCCCGACTCGGCCAGCCCCTCCAGGGTGGCGACGGTCCGCTCATGGTCGTTCACGGCCGGTGCCGGGTTCGGTACGAAGTCGGGGTGCGAGGGGTGCCGGCGGCGCGCGGCGGCCAGCTCGGCGGAGTCCCTCGGGCCGCCGAGGTCCTGCGCGGACGGCTCGTCGCTCTCCGCGACCGGCTCGATCACGGGCTCCAGGCCCACGAGGTCGGCCTGGCGGGGCAGGAACAGCTCGCTGTCGGTCAGCCCGAGCAGCAGCGGTGCGTCGGACGCGTCCCGCGACTCCTGCGCGGCCCAGAAGGCCCTCGCCTCGGCGAGTTCCCGCTCGCGCTCCTCGGCGAGCGCCTCCGCGACGGCGGCGCGTATCTCCTCGGCGTCGGCGGTGGTGCGGGCGGCCGGCACGCGGCCCCGCGTTGCGGTGGCCCGGCTCTCGGCCAGCTCGGCGCGCAGGGCGGTCACCTGCCGGCGCAGCACCAGAACGCTGCGCAGGACGGCGACGCCCACGGCGCCGGTGGCGGCCGTGGTGAGCAGCAGGGCGATCGGCATGGCGCTCACTGACGTACTCCCGGTTCAAAGTCGACCCCCGACTTCCTACATCAGCTTGAAGGGAGGACTAACCGTCTGTCAGTGCGTAACGTCACGAAACGGACAGGACTTTGGGCCCGGAAGGGAGGGGTGTGGTCGGTCTGACCTGCGTAAATCAAGGGGGCGAGAGAGGTAGGTCACATCCTGGGGGAGATTGGGTCACAAAACGGCCCAGAACCCTGTGGTCACAGGGCCCCGGGCCGTGGCGTCACGCAGGGTCCTCCGGGCGCTACTGACAGTCCTTCAGTCACCCGCCCGGTGCGGCCGTCAGCTCAGGCGCTCGATGACCATCGCCATGCCCTGGCCGCCGCCCACGCACATCGTCTCCAGGCCGAACTGCTTGTCGTGCCACTGGAGGGAGTTGATGAGCGTGCCGGTGATGCGGGCGCCGGTCATGCCGAAGGGGTGGCCGACGGCGATGGCGCCGCCGTTGACGTTCAGCTTCTCCAGCGGGATGCCGAGGTCGCGGTAGGAGGGGATGACCTGCGCGGCGAACGCCTCGTTGATCTCGACCAGGTCGATGTCGCCGATGCCCAGCCCGGCGCGGGACAGGGCCTGCTTGCTGGCCTCGACCGGGCCCAGGCCCATGATCTCGGGAGAGAGGCCGGAGACGCCGGTGGAGACGATGCGGGCGAGCGGGGTCAGGCCCAGCTCGCGGGCCTTGGTGTCGCTCATGATCACGAGGGCGGCGGCGCCGTCGTTGAGCGGGCAGCAGTTGCCGGCGGTGACCAGCCCGTCGGGGCGGAACACCGGCTTCAGGCCCTGCACGCCCTCCAGGGTGACACCGGCGCGCGGGCCGTCGTCCTTGGCGACGACGGTGCCGTCGGGGAGGGTCACCGGGGTGATCTCGCGCTCCCAGAAGCCGTTCTTGATGGCTTCCTCGGCGAGGTTCTGGGAGCGGACGCCGAACTCGTCCATGTCCTGCCGGGTGACGCCCTTGGAGCGGGCGAGGTTCTCGGCGGTCTGGCCCATCGCGATGTACGGGTCGGGGATCAGGCCGTCCTCGCGCGGGTCGTGCCAGGTGGTGCCCTCCTGCTGGGCGACGGCGGCGGTACGGGCCTCGGCCTCGGCGAACAGCGGGTTGCGCGTGTCCGGCAGGCTGTCGGAGTTGCCCTTGGCGAACCGGGAGACCATCTCGACGCCGGCCGAGATGAAGACGTCGCCCTCGCCGGCCTTGATGGCGTGCAGGGCCATGCGGGAGGTCTGGAGCGACGAGGAGCAGTACCGGGTGACGGTGCAGCCCGGCAGGTGGTCCATGCCCATCTCGACGGCGACGATCCGGCCGAGGTTGTTGCCCTGCTCGCCGCCGGGCAGGCCGCAGCCGAGCATCAGGTCGTCGATGTCCCGGGGGTCCAGTTCCGGAACCTTGGCGAGCGCGGCCTGGATGATCGTGGCGGCCAGGTCGTCGGGGCGCAGGTCCTTGAGGGAGCCCTTGAACGCGCGGCCGATGGGGGAGCGGGCGGCAGAAACGATCACGGCTTCGGGCATCACGGCTCCAGTGGAGAGGCGGTGGGCGGCTGCTGGGGAAGTTACCCGGACGTATGGCCCGGGTCACGGGTGTGGGGGTGTGACATGGACCGCAACTTTCTAAGCGCTTGCTTTTGCCTCCGGCGGTGGAGCGGCTTCCTGGTGCGGGGCCTCGTGGTGGCCGTCGACCTGAGGGCTGCGCCCCCAGACCCCCCCGTCGGCCTGGACGGCCTCGTCCTCAAACGCCGGACGGGCTGAAAACCCCTACCTCGGCTGTGCCGACGGTGTCGGCTCCGTCTCCGACACCCTGCGGCGCCGGCGGCGCTTGAGCAGTGCCCACGGCCCCCGTGGCCCCGTCGGCATCGCCGCCGCGACCTCCGTGCCGGCCTCGGACGCCGCTTCCGCCGCAGCCCGGGCCACCGGCAGGAAGCCCTCGCGGCGCAGGGCGTCGGGGTGCTCCTCCTCGGCCGGCCACAGGCCGAGCGCGGCGCACACCGACGGCAGGACGGCCATCGCGGCCGTGGCGTACCCCTCGGCGGAGGGGTGGTAGTTGTCGGGGCCGAACAGCTCCCGCGGGTTCTCCGCGAACTCCGGGCCCAGCAGGTCGCCCAGCGACACCGTGCGCCCGCCCTGCTCCACGACGCCGATGGTCTGCGCCGCCGCCAGCTGCCGCGAGGTGCGCCGGGCCACCCAGCGCAGCGGCTGCCGCACCCGCTCGATCGTGCCCAGGTCCGGGCAGGTGCCGACCACCACCTCCGCGCCGGCCGTGCGCAGCCGCCGTACCGCCGCCGACAGGTGCCTGACCGACTGGGTCGCCGGCATCCGGTGGGTGACGTCATTGGCGCCGATCATGATCACGCAGATGTCGGGCACCCGGCCGTGATCCGCGAGCACCAGCGCCACCTGCCGGTCCAGGTCGTCCGAACACGCCCCGGGCGCCGCGACCGAACCCAGGTCCACCGCCCGCTCGGCCACCGCCGCCAGCCCCGAGGCCAGCAGCGCGCCCGGCGTCTGGCCGGCCCGGTGCACACCCTGCCCGGCGGCCGTGGAATCGCCCAGCATCATCAGGCGCAGCGGCGGCTCACCGGCCGTCCGCAGGCCGTCCCCGTACACCCCCTGCGCGTTCGGCACCCGGGCGGGCGTGCCGATGCCCACCCGGCGCCGGGCCAGCTGCACCTCCGCCAGCAGCAGACCGACCGCGGCCGCACCGGCCAGCCCGATGCCGCCGCCTCCGTAAGCCGCTCCCGTCGCGATCCGCCGCGCCACCCTCGCTCTGGACATGCTCGTCATACGCCGCCGCCACCTCCTTCATGCCGTACACCCACTCCTTGCCCCGTACGGACGGTCGCCCAATCTCAACGGGGAGTGAACGACCGTCACGTGGCACGGGCGGGTGCACCGGCCGGGCAGGCCATAGGCTGGCCGGACCCGATAAAAAGACCCATCCTTTGCGGCATCCGGAGACCACGGTGCATTTCCACGACTCGATGATCAGCCTCGTCGGCAACACCCCGCTGGTGCGGCTCAACAGCGTGACCAAGGGCCTGAGGGCTACCGTCCTGGCCAAGGTGGAGTACTTCAACCCGGGCGGCTCGGTGAAGGACCGCATCGCCCTGCGCATGATCGAGGCCGCCGAGAAGAGCGGAGAGCTGCGGCCCGGCGGCACGATCGTCGAGCCCACCAGCGGCAACACCGGCGTGGGCCTCGCGATCGTGGCCCAGCAGAAGGGCTACAAGTGCATCTTCGTCTGCCCTGACAAGGTGTCCACCGACAAGATCAACGTCCTGCGCGCGTACGGTGCCGAGGTCGTCGTCTGCCCGACCGCGGTCGACCCCGAGCACCCGGACTCCTACTACAACGTCTCCGACCGGCTGGTCCGCGAGACGCCGGGCGCCTGGAAGCCGGACCAGTACTCCAACCCGCACAACCCGCTCTCCCACTACCACTCCACGGGCCCCGAGCTGTGGGAGCAGACCGCGGGGAAGCTCACCCACTTTGTCGCCGGTGTCGGCACCGGCGGGACCATCTCCGGCACCGGCCGGTACCTGAAGGAGATCAGCGACGGCGCCGTGCAGGTGATCGGCGCCGACCCCGAGGGCTCCGTCTACTCCGGCGGTTCCGGACGGCCCTACCTGGTCGAGGGCGTCGGCGAGGACTTCTGGCCGACCGCGTACGACCGGAACGTCGCCGACGAGATCGTCCCCGTCTCCGACAAGGACTCCTTCCAGATGACCCGCCGCCTCGCCAAGGAGGAGGGCCTGCTGGTGGGCGGCTCCTGCGGCATGGCGGTCGTCGCGGCGCTCGAGGTGGCGGCGCGGCTCGGCGAGGACGACGTGGTCGTCGTACTGCTGCCGGACAGCGGGCGCGGTTACCTCAGCAAGATCTTCAACGACGAGTGGATGGCCGACTACGGCTTCCTGGAGGACGCCGGCCCCAGCGCCCGCGTCGCCGACGTCCTGAACCACAAGGAGGGCGACTCCATCCCCTCCCTCGTCCACATGCACCCGGACGAGACGGTCGGTCAGGCCATCGAGGTGCTGCGCGAGTACGGCGTCTCGCAGATGCCCATCGTCAAGCCCGGCGCCGGCCACCCGGACGTGATGGCCGCCGAGGTCGTCGGCTCGGTCGTGGAACGCGAGCTGCTGGACGCCCTGTTCACCAAGCGCGCCTCGCTGGAGGACCCGCTGGAGAAGCACATGTACGCCCCGCTGCCGCAGGTCGGCTCCGGCGAGCCGGTCGAGGACCTGATGTCGGTGCTCGGCCGGGCCGATGCGGCGATCGTCCTCGTCGAGGGCAAGCCCACCGGCGTGGTGAGCCGTCAGGACCTGCTGTCCTTCCTGGCCCGCGGGAAGTAGAACCGGCGGTGTCCGCCGGGTGAATCCCCGGTGGGCGCGGCCGACTTGGCCCGCTCCGCGATCTTCGTGAACTTCGCGGAAGCGGTACGCGCACGTCACGTGCGCGCAGCAGTCGCTTAACACGCGACCGGCAGAGTATGCGGTGTCGGCGGGATTGGGAGCGGCTCCCCGGTCCGGCCGGCGCCGAACGGCGTCACGGACCTTCCGGAGCGGCTCCCGGACCTCCATGGACGCCACGGACGCGCCACCCCGGCCGTGAGGCCCGGCACCGCGCGTCCCCCGCGGGGACCGCCGTCGTCCCGCCCCCCAGTGATGGGGGTGCCGGCGGTCCCCGCGCAGTCTTGCGTCAGCCCCTCTGTCAGTCCTCCCAGGCGTCGTCCCGCCCGGCGCGGCGGCGTCCGAACAGGCCCGGGTTGGTGCGGGCGGCCTGTACGACGTTCACCCCGACGATGCCCGCCCAGGCGACCAGCAGTCCGGGGAGGTCGGCGACTCCGCCGCCGATCGCGGACAGCGGGACGGCGAGCACCAGCGAGACGATGCCGAAGCCGAAGCGCTCGCCGAAGGAGTCCGTGGACCTCGGCGTCCGGCTCTCCCGGGCCGTGGTCATCTGCTGCTCGGCGAGCTGCCTGCGCACCCGGCGCTCGACCGCGCCGTCGATGCGCTGGTCGACCTTCTCCAGGAAAGAGTCGACCAGCGCGGACTCGTACTCCTCGCCCAGCTCCCTGCGGGTCTGCAGGGTGGCGTCGAGTTCCTTCTTGAGGTCGGTGTCCCGCGCGTCCATTCCCGTCATGTCACTCAAGGTAGGCGGCCGGGGAGGCGATGGCACTGGGGACAGCCCCCGTATCGGGTGGGGGATGTCCCGCAGGGGTCCGCGAGGACGGACGAGGTCACGCCCGCCCGCTACCGCCGGTGCTCGCGGCGTGGACCTGACGGACGAAGCGCCGCTGCCAGGGCACCTCCACGGCACGGGAGTGGTAGTGGCGCCGCACCCACTTGACCGCCTCCCTGGGGTCCATGCCCTCGAAGACGCAGATCGCGGACAGCGCGGTACCGGTCCGGCCGACGCCGCCCCCGCAGCAGACCTCCACGCGCTCGCCCGGCGCGCGCTCGTAGGCGTCGCGGAGCCTGCGCATCGCGTCCATCGGGTCGGCGGGGAGCCAGAAGTCCCGCCAGGGCACCCAGACCGACTCCCACGGCGGTCTGGGCGGCTCGTGATCCGTCAGGTGCACGGTGAACGTCGGTGTCTGCCCCTGAGGCAGGTCGTATCGCAGGCCGCGTCCCCTGAGCCTGCGGCCCGAGGGCAGCTCCACCAGCCCGGGGGTGCCGCCGTCCCACAACTCGGTCATCCGTCGTCCTGGTTCCCTCGGTCCCGTCGCGCTCGGCATCGTGCCCTCCGGCGCCTGGATGTATAACGGTATGCAGTGACCGGGTGATGTGAATAGACCTTGGGGGAGCAGGCCATGAGCGGGACCAGCGGGGCCGGCGCGAGTGGCGGGACGGGCGGGGCCGACAGCCCGGCCGCACGGCTCCAGGCGCTCTTCGAGGGGCACCGGCTGACGCCGACCCAGCGGCGGATCGCCCACAGCATGGTGCGCCGGGCGCCCGAGGTGCCCTTCCTGTCGAGCGTCGAGCTGGCCGAACTGGCCGGGGTCAGCCAGCCGTCGGTGACCCGCTTCGCCGTCGCCCTCGGCTTCGACGGCTATCCCGCGCTCCGCCGCCATCTGCGCGAGGTCGCCCCGGCGGAACCGGACGCCGGCACCGACGACCGCAACGAGTACCAGCAGGCGGTCATGGCCGAGATCGAGAACCTGCGGCACCTGGCGGAGGTGCTGGCCGACCCCGGGCCGGTGGCGGAGGCGGGCCGCATGCTCGCCGGGAGCCGGCCGCTGCCGGTGCTCGGACTGCGGGCCGCCGCGGCCCAGGCGCACGGCTTCGCCTACTTCGCCGCCAAGGTCCACCCGGACGTCCGGCTGCTCAACGAGGGCGGCACGATGCTCCACGACCGCGTCGACGCCGCCGTCCGGGCCGGCGCCACCGCGCTGCTCTGCTTCGCCCTGCCCCGGCATCCGCGCGAGGTCGTCGACGCGCTCACCCACGCCAAGGAGGCCGGGCTCATGGTGGTGACGGTCGCCGACTCCGCCTTCGCGCCGGTCGCCAAGGTGTCCGACCTGCTGCTGCCCGCCGCCGTCGGCACCGGCCTCGCGTTCGACACGGCCTGTGCGCCGATGCTGCTGGGCCGGGTGCTGCTCGAGGCGATGTGCGACGACCTGCCGGACGCGCAGGCCCGGCTGGAGGAGTTCGACGCCGAGGCCGCGGCGCGGGGGCTGTTCGTGGAGTGACCCGGACGGCGGACGCCTTCTCAGACTCGTCTCAGCTTGCCCCGTTACAGTGCGGCGCCTGACGCCCCGTTCAGGCGGGTCGGACGGGCAGGGACGGGACGGGAGGCAGGACGTGACGCGCGCAGGACAGGTGGGGCTGGCTCGGGTCGCCGTCGTCGTACGGGCGGGAGCCGCACCGCTGTGGTGGCTGGGCCTGCTCGCGGCGGGCGCCGGCGTGCTGGTGCCGGGGCTGACCGGGCGCCGCATCGGCGTACTGGCCGGTGCCGCGCTGTTCATCGTCGCGGCGGCCGTCGTGGCGTGGACGCGGCGCGGGCGCTACACGGCCCTGGCCGGCTCGGCGGCCCGCGCGGGCAGGCACGACGTACTCCAGGACCGCGCGGTGACCCTGCGCAACTGGCGCCGGGGCCACCGCTGGTGGCTGCTCCTCGCCTTCCTCGCCGCCCTGGGCAGCGCCTTCGCCGCGCCCGCCGCGGGCGGACTGCTGATGGCCGGCTGCGGCGCGGGCCTGTGGCTCAAGTCCGCCTGGATCGGCCGCCGCGAGCAGTCCGGCGACGCCCTGCTGTGGGTCCGCGTGGACTGGCTCGCCGACAACGCCGGCCGCCCGGCGGGCAAGACGGTCAGGGCCTACCGCAGCACCGGCATCGCGGCAGGCGACGCCGCCCCGGGCGGCGCGCGGCGCAAGGCCCCGGCACCGGTCTGACGGCCTCGTCAGGGGCGCGGCGCGGTGACCTCACCCGGCTCCGCCGCGTGGGCGCGCCCGGCCACGACGAACACCCGGCCTACGAGCGGCCGGCGCCCCCGCGGCGGACGGCGACGGTCAGCGCGTCGGCGTGACCCCCGCCGGCCTCGGCCACGATCTCCTCGACGCGCTGCTCCTCCCGCACGGTGGCGAAGGAGACACCCCCGTCGTCGTCGGAGACGAACCCGTACACCCCGGGCCGCGCCAGCGAGTTGTACGCGTAGTGATGCGCGAAGTAGTACGCCCCCGTGTCCAGCGCCGCCGCGTAGTCCCCCTGCGCCAGCAACGGCATCGCCCGCCCCACGGCCAGCAGGTCGCCCGCGAAGCACGCCGGCCCCGCCACGTCCTGCACCACGTCGGGACCCTCCTTCGGCAGCCCCTTGCCGTCGTACGCGGCGATCCGCAGCGGCCACGCGCCCGGCGCGTACACCGTCCGCGTCGCGACCTGCACGCCCGCGTGCGTCACCGCGACCGGCCGCCCGCCCGCGCTCTTGGCGTACTCCACGCGCGCCACCACCGTGCCGTGCTTGGCCAGCAGGGACCGCCCGAACTCGGTGACCAGCCCGTACCGCCCGTCGAACAGCCCCGGCACCGCCTCGCGCAGTACGCGCGCGTACTCGGCGTACGTCGGCGACTCCTCGTCCGACCCGAAGTTCACCGGCAGCCCGCCGCCGATGTCCAGGGTGTCGACCTGCTGCCGCCCGGCCCGCTCGTTGATCTCCTCGGCGAGCGCGTACGACGCCGCCACGCCCTCGGCCATCAGGGTGAGCGGGATGCCCTGGGACCCGGTGTGGGTGTGCAGCCGGGTCAGCCACGGCCGGTCCAGATAGGCCCGCACCACCCACTCCCGCGCCCCCTCGTCCCGCAGCGCCACGCCGAACTTCGAGGTCGCGGTCGCCGTCGAGAGGGCCTCGATGGAGCCCCCGCCGACCTGCGGGTTCACCCGGATTCCGAGGGGCGAGGCGGTGTCGGGCAAGGCCGTCACCAGGGCGTCGAGGCGCTCCAGCTCCTGGGGGTTGTCCGCGTTGACCGCGATCCCCAGCTCCAGCGCCTCCCGCAGCTCGGCCGGCGTCTTGGCGGGCGAGTCCAGCACCGTCCGCTCCGCCGGCACCCCCGCGGCCCGGGCCAGCGCCAGCTCGCCGGGGCTGGCCACCTCCACGCCTATGCCCTCCTCGTGCAGCAGCCGCAGCACCGGGACCAGCGGGGTCGCCTTGACCGCGAAGGCGTGCAGCACGGGCGTACCGGGCGCCGTCACCGCGTCGAACGCCGCCCGCAGGGCCGCCGCCGACTCCCGGATCCCGGCGACGTCGAGGAGCCCGACGATCGGACCGTCCGGCCCGAGCAGCCCCTGCTCCACCGCGGCCCGCACCGCCCCGTCCCGCCGCGCGGCCCGCTCCGTCCCCATGCCGTCGAGGTCACCGCTCATGCCCGTGCCGTCGCTCACGCGATCCTCCCTGTCGTCGCAGCCTGCCTGTACATCCAGCCAAACACTCGCACGCGCCCGGTGCGGGACACGAACGTATTGACTAGTTCTATTCACGAAGCGAGTATGTGAATATCCGTAGTAACAATCCGCCGGGAGCAAGCCACCAGGAGGCAGACCATGTCCGGACCCCGCCCCGTCCGAGCGCCACGCGGTACGACGCCGAGTGCCCTGGGCTGGCAGCAGGAGGCCGCCCTGCGGATGCTGCAGAACAACCTCGACCCCGAGGTCGCCGAGCACCCCGACAAGCTCGTCGTCTACGGCGGCACGGGCAAGGCGGCCCGCGACTGGCGCTCCTTCGACGCCATGGTCCGCACCCTGGAGAAGCTCAAGCAGGACGAGACGATGCTCGTCCAGTCCGGCCGCCCGGTCGGCGTCATGCAGACCCACGAGTGGGCCCCGCGCGTCCTCATCGCCAACTCCAACCTCGTCGGCGACTGGGCCAACTGGGAGGAGTTCCGCCGCCTGGAGGCCCTCGGCCTGACCATGTACGGGCAGATGACGGCCGGCTCCTGGATCTACATCGGCACCCAGGGCATCCTCCAGGGCACCTACGAGACCTTCGCCGCCGTCGCCGCGAAGAAGTTCGGCGGCACCCTCGCCGGGACCATCACCCTCACCGCCGGCCTCGGCGGCATGGGCGGCGCCCAGCCCCTCGCCGTCACCATGAACGACGGCGTCGTGATCTGCGTCGACTGCGACCCGCGCGCCATCGACCGCCGCATCGAGCACCGCTACCTCGACGTGAAGGCCGACTCCCTCGACCACGCCCTCCAGCTGGCCACCGAGGCCCGGGACCGGCGCGAACCGCTCTCCATCGGTGTCCTCGGCAACGCCGCCGAGCTGGTCCCGCAGCTGCTCGCCATGGGCGCCCCCATCGACATCGTCACCGACCAGACCTCGGCCCACGACCCGCTGGCCTACCTGCCCACCGGCATCGCCTTCGAGGACATGGCCGACGCCGCCCTCAAGGACCCGGCGGGCTTCACCACCCGCGCCCGCGAGTCCATGGCCCGGCACGTCGAGGCCATGGTCGGCTTCCAGGACGCCGGCGCCGAGGTCTTCGACTACGGCAACTCCATCCGCGGCGAGGCCCAGCTCGCCGGATACGACCGGGCCTTCGCCTTCCCCGGCTTCGTCCCCGCCTACATCCGCCCCCTCTTCTGCGAGGGCAAGGGCCCCTTCCGCTGGGCCGCCCTCTCCGGCGACCCCGCCGACATCGCCAAGACCGACAAGGCGATCCTCGACCTCTTCCCCGAGAACGAGTCGCTGGCCCGCTGGATCAAGATGGCGGGGGAGCGGGTCCACTTCCAGGGCCTGCCCGCCCGGATCTGCTGGCTCGGCTACGGCGAGCGCGACAAGGCCGGTGAGCGCTTCAACGACATGGTCGCGAGCGGTGAGCTGGCCGCGCCGATCGTCATCGGCCGCGACCACCTCGACTGCGGCTCCGTCGCCTCCCCGTACCGCGAGACCGAGTCGATGCTCGACGGCTCCGACGCCATCGCCGACTGGCCGCTGCTCAACGCCATGGTCAACGTGGCCTCCGGCGCCTCCTGGGTCTCCCTCCACCACGGCGGCGGCGTCGGCATGGGCCGCTCCATCCACGCCGGCCAGGTGACGGTCGCCGACGGCACCGCACTCGCCGGGGAGAAGATCCGCCGCGTCCTCACCAACGACCCCGGCATGGGCGTCATCCGGCACGTCGACGCCGGGTACGACATCGCCGAGTCGGTCGCCGGGGAGCGGGGCGTGCGGGTGCCGATGCGCGAGGGCCGCGAGGGTGGCGCCGCGTGAGCTTCCACAGCATGTGGGCGGAGCTGCTGCCGGTGGGCCGCAGCTCCGCCTCCGGCGGCTACCGCCGCTACGCCTGGACGGGCGCCGACGCCGACTGCCGCACCTGGTTCCAGGAGCAGGCCGAGGCACGCGGGCTGGCCTACGAGACCGACCGCAACGGCAACCAGTGGGCCTGGCTCGGTGACCCGGCCGCCGGGGACGCCGTCGTCACCGGGTCCCACCTGGACTCCGTGCCCGACGGCGGCGCCTTCGACGGGCCCCTCGGTGTCGTCTCCGCCTTCGCCGCCCTGGACGAACTGCGCGGGAGGGGAGCGCGGTTCACCAGGCCGCTCGGCATCGTCAACTTCGGCGACGAGGAGGGCGCCCGCTTCGGCCTCGCCTGCGTCGGCTCCCGGCTCACCGCGGGGGCGCTCACCGTGGAGCAGGCCCACCGGCTGACCGACGGGGACGGCATCACCCTCCCGCGGGCCATGGAGGACGCCGGCTACGACCCGGCCGCCCTCGGCCCGGACCCCGAGCGGCTCGCCCGCATCGGCGCCTTCGTCGAACTCCACGTCGAGCAGGGCCGCGCCCTCGACCTGTCCGGCGACCGGATCGGCCTCGCCTCCGCCATCTGGCCGCACGGGCGCTGGCGGTTCGACTTCCGGGGCGAGGCCAACCACGCCGGCACCACCCGCCTCGCCGACCGCCGCGACCCGATGCTGTCCTACGCCGAGACCGTCCTCGCCGCCCGCCGCGAGGCCGAACTCGCGGGGGCCGTCGCCACCTTCGGCAAGATCAGTGTGGAGCCCAACGGCGTCAACGCCATCCCGTCCCTGGTCCGCGGCTGGCTCGACTCCCGCGCCGCCGACCAGCAGAGCCTGGACGCCGTGGTCACCGGGGTGGAGCGGGCGGCCCGCGAGTACGCCGCGGCCCACGGAGTCGACCTCGACGTCGTCCGCGAGTCCTTCACGCCCGTCGTCGAGTTCGACCACGCCCTGCGCGACGAACTCGCCCGCATCCTGGGCGGCGCGACGGAACTGAAGGTCCCCGTGCTCGGCACCGGCGCCGGACACGACGCCGGAATCCTCTCCGACCGCATCCCGACCGCCATGCTGTTCGTACGCAACCCCACCGGCGTCTCGCACTCCCCGGCCGAGTACGCGGCCGAGGACGACTGCGTGGCCGGGGTGACCGCACTCGCCGACGCACTGGAAGGGCTGGCCTGCAC
Organism: Streptomyces sp. NPDC107500; assembly: GCF_055582785.1. Classification (NCBI taxonomy): domain Bacteria; kingdom Bacillati; phylum Actinomycetota; class Actinomycetes; order Kitasatosporales; family Streptomycetaceae; genus Streptomyces; species Streptomyces sp. NPDC107500. The sequence goes on along the minus strand of NZ_JBVJPF010000008.1, from coordinate 66,520 downwards.
GTGACCCCCACCGAGCGGACCCGGACCTACTGGCTGGAGCACGCCTGGCTCGGCACACACGTCGAGCCGGGCGTCGCCGTGGAGGTGGCGGACGGCCGCATCACCGCCGTCCTCCAGGACACGCCCACCCCGCCCCCCGGCGCCGAGATCCTGCGCGGACTGACGCTGCCCGGCCTGGCCAACGCCCACAGCCACGCCTTCCACCGGGCCCTGCGCGGCACCGTCCAGGTCGGCTCCGGCACCTTCTGGACCTGGCGCGAGGTCATGTACTCCGTCGCCGACCGGCTGAACCCGGACACCTACCTCGACCTGGCCCGCGCGGTGTACGCCGAGATGGCGCTGGCCGGCATCACCACCGTCGGCGAGTTCCACTACGTCCACCACGCGCCCGGCGGCACCCCCTACGCCGACCCCAACGCGATGGGCGAGGCGCTGGTCGAGGCCGCCGCCGAGGCCGGCATCCGCATCACCCTCCTGGACACCTGCTATCTGTCGGCCGGCTTCGGCGAGCCCCCGAACGCCCACCAGAGGCGGTTCTCCGACGGGACGGCGGACGCCTGGGCGCAACGCTCTTCACTTCTCAAGGAACGCGATCACGCACGGATCGGGGCCGCGATCCACTCCGTACGGGCCGTGCCCGCGGACCAGTTGGAGACCGTGGCGCGCTGGGCCGGGGAGCGGCGGGCCCCGCTGCACGTGCACCTGTCCGAGCAGACCGCCGAGAACGACGCCTGCCACCGGGCCCACGGCCGCACCCCCACCCGCCTGCTGGCCGACCACGGCGTGCTGGGGGAGCGCACCACCGGCGTCCACAGCACCCACCTCACCGACGAGGACGTCGCCCTGCTCGGCGGCAGCCGCACCGGTACCTGCATGTGTCCCACCACGGAACGGGACCTCGCCGACGGCATCGGCCCCGCGGCCGCCCTCCAGCGGGCGGGCTCGCCGCTCTCCCTCGGCTCCGACAGCCACGCCGTCGTCGACCTGCTGGAAGAGGCGCGCGCCATGGAGCTGAACGAGCGCCTGCGCACCCGCATCCGCGGCCACTGGACCGCCGCCGCACTGCTGCGCGCCGCCACCGCCGACGGCCACGCCGCCCTCGGCTGGGACGACACCGGCCGGATCGAGACCGGCGCCCGCGCCGACCTCGCGACGGTCGCCCTCGACTCGGTCAGGACGGCGGGGCCGCTGCCCAGGCTCGGCGCCGAGACGGCCGTATTCGCCGCGACGGCAGCGGACGTACGGCACACGGTCGTGGGCGGACGGCACGTCGTACGCGACGGGGTGCACACCCTCGTACCCGGGGTGCCGCAGGCCCTCGCGCGGGCCGTGGAAGCCCTGCGCGCCTAGCCATCACCCATCCCCGCCCCCACGAGGACGCCACGGACGCCATGAGTACCAGCACCGTCATCACCAACATCGCCGCACTCGTCACCAACGACCCCTCCCTCGGTGACAACTCCCCGCTCGGACTGGTCCGGGACGCGGCCGTCGTCATCGACGGCGACCGCGTCGCGTGGACCGGTGAATCAAGCAAAGCACCCGCCACTGACAACCGGGTCGACGCCGGCGGCCGGGCGGTCCTGCCCGGCTTCGTCGACTCGCACTCGCACCTCCTCTTCGGCGGCGACCGCACCGAGGAGTTCAACGCCCGCATGTCCGGCCGCCCCTACAGCGCCGGCGGCATCCGCACCACCGTCGCCGCCACCCGCGCCGCCAGCGACGCGGAACTGGAGGCGGGCCTCACCCGCTACCTCGCGGAGGCCCTGCGCCAGGGCACGACGACCTTCGAGACCAAGTCCGGCTACGGCCTGACCACCGCCGACGAGTCCCGCGCCCTGCGCGTCGCCGCCCGCCACACCGACGAGGTCACCTTCCTCGGCGCGCACATCGTGGCCCCCGAACTCGCCGACGACCCCGCCGCCTACGTCGCCCTGGTCACCGGCGAGATGCTCGACGCCTGCGCGCCGCACGCCCGCTGGATCGACGTGTTCTGCGAGAAGGGCGCCTTCGACGGCGACCAGGCCCGCGCGATCCTCACCGCGGGCAGGGCCAGGGGCCTGCACCCCCGCGTCCACGCCAACCAGCTCTCCTACGGCCCGGGCGTCCAGCTCGCGGTCGAACTCGACGCCGCCAGCGCCGACCACTGCACCCACCTCACCGACGCCGACGTGGACGCGCTGGCGGGCGGCGGGACGGTCGCCACGCTGCTGCCGGGCGCCGAGTTCTCCACCCGCGCCGAGTGGCCGGACGCCAGGCGCCTGCTCGACGCCGGGGTGACGGTCGCGCTGTCCACCGACTGCAACCCGGGATCGTCCTTCACGTCCTCCGTGCCGTTCTGCGTCGCGCTCGCGGTGCGGGACATGGGGATGACGCCGGACGAGGCGGTCTGGTCGGCCACCGCGGGCGGCGCCGCGGCCCTGCGCCGGGACGACGTCGGCCGCCTCACGCCGGGCGCGTACGCCGACCTGACGCTCCTCGACGCCCCGAGCCACGTGCACCTCGCCTACCGGCCGGGCGTGCCGCTGGTCAGCGGGGTCTGGCGGCGCGGCGTACGCGTGGTCTGAGCAGCCCGAAGGGGGGCGGCCCGGCCTCGGACCACCCCCCTGGAGGGCAAGCGTCATCCGGTGAGGATCACTCCTCGACCGTGAGCCCCTTGCGCAGCTTCACGAGCGTGCGCGACAGCAGCCGCGACACGTGCATCTGGGAGATGCCCAGCTCCTCGCCGATCTCCGACTGGGTCATGCCCGCGACGAAGCGGAGGGAGAGGATCTTCCGGTCCCGGGCGGGCAGCTCGGCGATCAGCGGCTTCAGCGACTCGACGTACTCGATGCCCTCGAGCCCGTGGTCCTCGTAGCCGATCCGGTCGGCGAGCGCGCCCTCGGCGTCGTCCTCCTCCGGCTGGGCGTCCAGCGAGGAGGCGGTGTAGGCGTTCGACGCCGCCATGCCCTCGACGACCTCGTCCCGGGTCAGGCCGAGGTGCTCGGCCAGCTCGGTCACGGTGGGGGCGCGGTCGAGCCGCTGGGCCAGCTCGTCGCCCGCCTTGGCGAGGTCGAGCCGCAGCTCCTGGAGGCGGCGCGGGACGCGCACGGACCACGAGGTGTCGCGGAAGAAGCGCTTGATCTCGCCGATGATCGTCGGCATCGCGAACGTGGGGAACTCCACACCGCGCGACAGCTCGAAGCGGTCGATCGCCTTGATCAGGCCGATCGTGCCGACCTGGATGATGTCCTCCATCGGCTCGCTGCGCGAGCGGAAGCGGGAGGCGGCGAACTTGACCAGGGCCAGGTTCAGCTCGACGAGCGTGTTGCGTACGTACGCGTACTCGTGGGTGCCTTCCTCCAGCGACTCCAGTCGCCCGAAGAGGGTCTTGGACAGGGCCCTGGCGTCCGCCGGAGCGACCTCGTCGTACGCGGGGATGTCCGGAAGCCCGGCGAGTGCGCCGTCGTGGTCGACGACGGCGTCGGGGTGCTCGATGGGATCCAGATGTTCCGGAGGGAGTGTCGACGTCGCTTCTTGGGTACGCGATCCGTCGAGCCGGGGTGACATGGTGTCCTCCATCGTTCTCGGCATACGGCTGCCGAAGCCAATGACGTGCACTGCGGTGTGCGGCGCCTCCAAAGCCGGCCGTGTCGTTTTACGTGTCCACCTAGGCCTACCGGGTTTACCGAGGCGATCGCAAGTGTGTTCTGTACGCTTATGTCCGTTTGTGTGCGGTTGTTCGGGTGTCGGAGTGCGTGGGGAAGGCGTAGTGTTCGAGGTCGTCAGCAAGCAGACATGACCTCGGGAGAGAGAAACGGCATGGACCGCGGGACGGTCGGCAGTGCCCAGTCGGGCCGGCTTCTGGTCGAGGTACGGGAAGAGGGCCCCAGCGCCGTCGTGACCCCGGCGGGTGAGTTGGATCACCACACCGCCGAGCTGTTGCGTGAGCCGCTGGAGGAGTGCCTCGCCAAGGGATTCAATCGCCTTGTCGTCGACTGCTCGCGCCTGGAGTTCTGCGACTCCACGGGACTCAACGTCCTGCTCGGCGCGCGGCTGAAGGCGGAGGCCGCGGGGGGCGGTGTGCATCTGGTGGCCATGCAGCCGGTGGTGGCCCGGGTCTTCGAGATCACGGGGGCCGAAGCGGTCTTCACCCTGCACGACACGCTTGCGGCCGCCCTGGCCGACGAGTCCGGCTGAGCCGGTTCTTGTCCGGCCGTCGGCGGGTTTCGTGCGCCTCACGGGACGGGCGTTTTCGCCTCGTCCCGTGTTTCGTGCCGATTGCGGGGGTGTTCGGACGGCCCGGTCGGGCAGGAGAGACCCTGAGTCGGCTGTACGACGTTCCTGTCCAAGACTTGAAATGTGAACTGGTGGATCGGTGAGGTGAAGCGCTGATGAGCACCACCCGGCCCTATTCGCCGGGCGACCGCGGTCCGGAGTCCGGCGGCGCTTCCGGGGCGCCCGAGAGGGGCGTGCCCGGGACCGGGGAGTCCGAGGGGGGCGTGCCCGCCGGGCAGGCCGCCGTGATGGGCGCTCCCGTGCCCGCGGCCGTGGCCCCGGCAGCTTCCGGGGCCGCGGCTCCGGCCCCGCCCGGCCCCGTCTCGGAGGGCGGGCGGCAGGTCCGCCTGCTGAACTTCGAGGACGCCAGCGGGGTCGTCCCGCTCGCCCGTGACTTCACCCGCGAGGCGCTGTACGCGTGGGGCTGGCTGCCCTCCGCCACCGCGGACCAGCGGGCCGCCGCCGAGGACGTCCTGCTCGTGGTGTCCGAGCTGGTCACCAACGCCTGTCTGCACGCCGAGGGACCGGACGAGCTGCGGATCACCTGTGAGAAGAAGGTGATCCGGCTGGAGGTCTCCGACCGCGGTACCGGCCAGCCGGCGCCGCGCACACCGCACCGGGCCGGACGCCCCGGCGGACACGGCATGTTCATCGTGCAGCGGCTGTGCCTGGACTGGGGCGTCGTACGGACACCGGGAGTGGCCGGCAAGCGGGTGTGGGCGGAACTGGGCGCACCGGCCTAGTCCGGGTTCGTCCTTCCCCCGCCGGCGTTCGCCGTGCCCCGGTCCGGGATCGCGACTCCCGCCGGTGCGTCGCTGCGGCCGTAGTGGTGGGTCGTGAACATGTACAGGAGACCCACCGCCAGCACGATGCCGCCGCTGAGCAGCACGATCCAGTTGTCGTGCCAGGGGACGTCCGGCGTGCGCGGCCAGGAGATGTTGATGATGGCGAAGAGACCGTAGGCCAGCGCCCCGACGTTCACCAGCATCCCCCAGCGGCCCAGCCGGAACTCGCCGCCCGGCCGCCAGCCCTTGAGCCGGGCCCGCAGCGCGGCGAGGACGACCATCTGGAACGCCGCGTAGATGCCGAGGATCGCGAACGAGACGATCTTGGTGAGGGCGTCCTCGGAGATCAGCGAACCCACCGCGATCAGGGCCGGGATGACGGCTGCGAGCAGCAGCGCGTACTCGGGCACCGCGCGCTTCGGTGAGAACTTCCGCAGCAGCTTGTGGCCGATGATCATCTCGTCCCGGGCGTACGAGTAGATCAGCCGCCCCGCCGCCGCCTGAAGGCTGATCGTGCAGGACAGGAAGGAGATCAGGACCACGGCCATCACCAGCCGCGCGCCGACCTCCCCGAGGGCGTCGAACAGCACCCGGACCACCGGGTCGGAGTCCTCGCCCGAGATCACCGCCCGGTAGTCCACGACCGCCAGCAGCAGCGTCAGACAGGTGAACGTCGCCGCCGCCCCGCCCACGTAGATGGTGCGCCGCATCGCCTTGGGGATGACCTTGCCGGGATGCGCCACCTCCTCGGCGACGTCCCCGCACGCCTCGAAACCGTAGTACTGGTAGAAGCCGATGATCGCCGCGCCCAGGAAGACGGGCAGGTAGGAGCCGTCGCCGGCGGCGCCGTAGTCGTCGAAGAGGACGCCGAGCCCGTGGAAGCGGTGCGTGGTGAGCAGGATGACGCCGACGGCGAGCGCGCCGATCAGCTCCGCGCTGAAGCCGATCAGCGCGGCCCACGACAGGGCCTTGGTGCCCGCGTAGTTGATGAGCACGGCGATGACGATCAGGGCGATCGTGCACAGCACCGTGGTGTGCACGGTGGCGTCGTAGCCGAGCAGGATGGCGATGTAGGGCCCGGCACCGTAGGCGACCGAGGTGATCGTGACGAGCAGCGCCCAGAGGTACACCCACCCGGTCATCCACGCCCAGCGCTTGCCCCACAGCCGCCGCGCCCACGGGTAGACGCCGCCCGCGATCGGGTACTGCGCGACGACCTCGCCGAAGATCAGGGCGACGAGGAACTGACCGCAGCCCGCCAGCACGAACGCCCAGATCATCGGTGGGCCGCCGTCGGCGAGGGCCGTGCCGAACAGGGTGTACGTGCTCACGACCGGGGACAGATACGTGAAGCCGAGGGCGAAGTTCGCCCACGGGCCCATCTCCTTGCGGAACTCCGACTCGCCCTCCTCGGGGCCGGATTCCGCGGCGCCGCCCGGCGTCGCCGGCCGGGTCACCGCTCCTGTCCTTCCGTCGTCAGCGGACGCGGGGCGGGCCGGGCGGTGATGAGGTCCGCCGCGCGCTCCGCGGCCAGCAGCACCGTGACCATCGGGTTGATCGACGGCATCGTGGGGAAGACGGACGCGTCCACGATCCGCAGCCCGTCGTGCCCGCGCAGCCTGAGCTGCGGATCGAGCACCGCGAGCGGATCGTCGTCGGCGCCCATCCGGCAGGTCCCCGCCGGGTGGTACACGGTGTGCGCGGCGCGGCGTCCGTACTCGGACAGGTCCGCGTCCGACGTCACGTCCGGGCCGGGGGCCACCTCGCGCAGCAGCCAGTCGCTGAGCGGTGCGGTGGCCGCCACCTCGCGGGCGATCCGCAGACCGTCGACGATGGTGCGCTCGTCGTGTCCGTCCGGGTCGGTGAAGTAGCGGAAGTCCAGCGCCGGTTTGACCTCCGGGTCGGCGCTGGTCAGCCACATGCGGCCGACGGAGCGGGCGCGCGGCACGTTCGGCGTCATGCAGACGCCGTGCTGCGGGACCGGGTAGCCCAGCCGCTCGGTGTTGACCGTGAACGGCACCTGGTAGAAGTGGAACATCAGGTCCGGGCGGGGGCCGCCCGCCGGGTCGCGGCGTACGAAGAGGCCGGCGTCGGAGTCCATCGCCGAGTTGGGCGGCAGCGGTCCGCCGGTCTCCCACACGATCACCGACTCGGGGTGGTCCAGCAGGTTCTCGCCCACCCCGGGCAGGTCCGCGCGGACCTCGATGCCCAGGTCGCGCAGGTGGTCGGCGGGGCCGATGCCGGAGAGCATGAGCAGCCGCGGCGTGTCGATGGCCCCGGCGCACAGCAGGACCTCTGCCTCGGCCTCCAGGGTCGACAGGGAGCCGTCGGGGTTGCGGACCTGGACGCGGGTGAAGCGGCCCTCGCCGTCGGGCAGCAGCCGGTACGCCCAGGTCTCCAGACGCAGCGTCAGGTTGGGCCGGTCCAGGACGGGGTGCAGATAGGCGACCGAGGCCGAGGAGCGGATGTTGGTCTCCGGGTCGTACGCCAGGGAGAAGAAGCCGGTGCCGTCGGTGAACGGGCGGGCGTTGAAGTCCTCCACGACCGGGACACCGAGCCGTGCGGCGGCGGCGGTGACGAAGTCCTGGGCGATCGGATTGCGGTCGGCGGCGCCGACGGGAACGATCGTGTTCTGCAACCGCTGCCGGTACGGCAGGATCGTCTCGGGCCCCCAGCCGTCGCAGCCGCGGGCCGCCCACTCGTCGAGGTCCTCGGGGAACGGCAGGAAGCTGATCAGCGTGTTGTGCGAGGAGCAGCCGCCGAGCACGCGGGCGCGGGAGTGCAGGATGTGCGAGTTGCCGCGCGGCTGTTCCACGGTGGTGTAGCCGTAGTCGAACTCGGAGCCGAGCAGGTTGATCCAGTTGCGCAGCCGCAGGATGCGCTCGTCGCCGACGTCGCTGGGACCTCCCTCCACCACGCACACCCGGCAGGCCGGGTCCTCGCTCAGTCGCGCGGCCAGCACCGAGCCCGCCGTGCCGCCGCCGATGATCACGTAGTCGTAGGTCGTCGTCTCGTCGTCCATGCGTCGCCCTCTCTCGCCCTGTCCCGGTCAGCCCTTGAACCAGCCGGACGGGCCCGGCCGCAGGTTCTGGTAGATGTGCTTGGCCTCCTGGTACTCGCGCAGCCCGGTGGGTCCCAGCTCGCGGCCGATCCCGGAGCGGCCGAAGCCGCCCCACTCCGCCTGGGGCAGGTAGGGGTGGAAGTCGTTGATCCAGACGGTGCCGTGCCGCAGCCGTCCGGCGACCCGCTGGGCGCGGGACGCGTCGCTCGTCCAGACACCGCCGGCCAGCCCGTACCGCGTGTCGTTGGCGAGTTCCACGGCCTCGTCCTCGGTGCGGAAGCGTTCCACCGTGACGACGGGCCCGAAGACCTCCTCCTGCACGATGCGCATGGAGCGGTCGCAGTCGGCGTAGATCGTGGGCAGCAGGAAGAAGCCGCGGGAGAGTTCCGGGTCGTCCGGCCGGGTGCCGCCGCAGACCAGGCGGGCGCCGTCGTCGCGGGCGATCTCCAGGTAGCTCTCCACCTTCGCGCGGTGCTCCGCCGAACTGAGCGGCCCGCTCTCGGTCGCCGGGTCGAGGCCGCTGCCCAGCCGGATGGTCCGCGCGCGGGCGGCCAGCCGCTCCACGAACCGGTCGTGCAGCTCGTCCTGCACGATCAGCCGGGACCCGGCCGAGCAGACCTGCCCCGAGTGCAGGAACGCGGCGTCGAGCGCGTAGTCGAGGGCGGCGTCGAAGTCGCAGTCGGCGAAGACCAGGTTGGGGTTCTTGCCGCCCAGCTCCAGCGCGAGGTTCTTCACGCCCGGCGCGCACGCCTCCATGATCCGGCGCCCGGTGGCCAGGCCGCCGGTGAAGGAGACCAGGTCCACGTCCTCGTGGGCGGACATCGCCGCGCCCACGGTGGAGCCGGGGCCGAGCACCAGGTTGGCGACGCCGGGCGGGGCCCCCGCCTCGGCGATCAGGCGGACCATGTGGATGGTGGACAGCGGGGTCGTCTCGCTGGGCTTGAGGACGAAGGTGTTGCCCGCGGCCAGGGCCGGGGCGACCTTCCAGGACGCCTGGAGCATCGGGTAGTTCCACGGCGCGATCAGCGCGCAGACCCCGATGGGCTGGTAGACGACCCGGCTGAGCACGTCGGGGCCCACGTCCACGATCCGGCCGCCGTCCTTGTCGGCGATCTCGGCGAAGTAGCGGAACGCGTTGGAGACGTCCTCCACGTCGATCCGCGCCTCTTTGAGGGTCTTGCCGGTGTCCAGCGACTCGACGTGGGCGATCTCCTCCTGGTCGCGCAGCAGGAACCGCGCCACCCTGAGCAGCACGTCGGCCCGTTCGCGGGTGGGCGCCGACGACCAGTCGCCCCGGTCGAAGGCCCGCCGGGCGGCCCGTACGGCGAGGTCGACGTCGGCCTCGTCCGCCTCGTCGACCTGCTGCACGACGGACGCGTCGAACGGGTTGACCACGTCCCGCCGCCCCCCGCCCACGGCGCCGGTCCACTCCCCGTCGACGAACAGTTCCGACATCGCGGCTCCCTCGCTCTCGTACCCGTCCGGCGCCGCACCGCCTCACCGGCGCGGCACACGCCGCCCACCAACATCGTCCGTAGGGCTCGCATCGGCCACGTGGACGCACCGGGGGAGGGAGGGGCGGGCGGGGATCAGACCTGGTTGGGCTAGAGGGAGAGGGCCGGGGCGGCATCCGGAAAGCCGGAAGGGCCACCGCGTCCACCCGGGACGCGGTGACCCTTGCGAGGAGTGCTTGGGCGGGCGAGCCTCAGCGCACGTCGCCCATGAGCTCCTTGACGCGCTTGCGGTACATCCAGATCGCCACACCGGCGACGACCGCGAGGGTCGCCTCCGCGGCGACGATGCCCGTCTTGTTCAGGTCGACGCCCGCGATGGAGAGCAGGCCGGTCGTGGCGTCACCGGCGGTGACGGCCAGGAACCAGACGCCCATCATCTGCGAGGCGTACTTCACGGGCGCCATCTTCGTGGTGACCGACAGGCCGACCGGGGAGAGCAGCAGCTCACCGCAGGTCTGGACGAAGTAGATCGCCACCAGCCACAGGGCGGCCGCCTTGTGGCCGCCGTCCGCGATGGCCAGCGGGGCCAGGAAGAGGAAGAAGGACGCGCCGACCAGGACCAGGCCGAACGAGAACTTCACGATGGTGCTCGGCTCCTTGCCGCGGCGGGCGAGCGCCAGCCACAGCATGGCGAAGACCGGGGCCAGGGCCATGATGATGACCGGGTTGACCGACTGGTACCAGGAGACCGGGAAGTCCCAGCCGAGGACGCTGTTCTCGGCCGAGGAGTCGGCGAACAGCGACAGCGTCGAGCCGCCCTGGTCGTAGATCATCCAGAACACGGCCGCGGCGACGAAGAACCAGATGTACGCCGACATCTTGGACTGCTCGGCGCGGTCCAGGGACTTGTCGCGCTTGATGCGGGTCAGGACGAGCACCGGGATGATCACGCCGAGCAGGGTCAGCGGGACCAGGATCCAGTTCAGGGTGTAGGCGCCGGAGAAGCCGACGATCGCGTAGAACACCACGGCGAGCGCGGCCCAGAACGCGGCCTTGCGCAGCGTCGAGGTCTTCTCCTCGACGGACAGCGGCTTGGGGACCACGCTGGAGTGGGGGGCGAGGTGGCGGCTGCCGAGCAGGAACTGGATCACGCCCAGGCCCATGCCGAGCGCGGCGAGCGCGAAGCCCAGGTGCCAGTTGACGTTCTCACCGATGGTGCCGATGACCAGCGGCGCCGCGAAGGCACCGAGGTTGATGCCCATGTAGAAGACGGTGAAGCCACCGTCGCGGCGCGGGTCGTCGGGGCCGTCGTAGAGCTGGCCGACCATCGTGGAGATGTTGGCCTTCAGCAGACCCGAGCCTATGGCGACCAGGCCGAGGCCCGCGTAGAAGGTGCCGGAGGACGGCAGCGCCAGGGTGAGGTGGCCGAGCATGATCACGCCGCCGGCGATGGCGACGGTCTTGCGGGGTCCCCAGACGCGGTCGCCGAACCAGCCGCCGGGCATGGTCAGCAGGTACACCAGCGAGAGGTACACCGAGTAGATCGCGGTCGCGGTGCCGGCGTTGAGGCCGAGGCCACCCGGGGCGACGAGGTACAGCGGGAGCAGAGCCCTCATGCCGTAGTAGGAGAAACGCTCCCACATCTCGGTCATGAAGAGTGTGGCCAGTCCGCGGGGGTGGCCGAAGAAGGTCTTCTCGGAGCCGGGGGTGCCCGGTGTGACCGAGTCCTTCGTCAGGCTGGACGCCATGGTCGATCCTTGCTGGTCGGGACGCGCTCATGAGGCGATGCGCGCCCGGTGGGGGGCGGCCGGCACCGGCGGCCTTCACTCGCCCACCCCACGCCTGAGGGATTCCGCTCCGGATCACGGAGCGGTGGACGGCGGCCACCGGGATCCACGCCTCCCCGCGCGTCACCGCACGCTTCGAGGCCCGGCCACAGGTCATTCCTTTCGAGGCCGGCCCCTGGGGCCGGCCCGCACACAAAAGAGACCTTCAGCGTCGAACTGTCGCCAAAGGTCCCCTGGGTGCTACAGGCGCTGATTCACCATACGGCAGGACACCGCCCGGTATGGAAGGACTTGAGACACGGATCACAGGTGATTCCGGAACCGCGAACGATCATTCGAAGGTCCATTCCAGGATGGCATCCCACAGCCGCAGGGCCGAGCCGGGGGTGCGTGGACCCGCTCGGCACCGGGGTGTCCGGCTTGTCCCTGGGTAAGAGTTCCGGGCGGCGATCATGCCCCGGCCGTTGCTCCGAGCGGTCTACCATCAGCTCATGACCCGTGTACTGCTCGCCGAGGACGACGCGTCCATCTCGGAGCCGCTGGCCCGCGCCCTGCGCCGGGAAGGGTACGAGGTCGAGGTGCGTGAGGACGGACCCACCGCACTCGACGCCGGGCTCCAGGGCGGCGTCGACCTGGTCGTGCTGGACCTCGGCCTGCCGGGCATGGACGGTCTCGAGGTCGCCCGGCGGCTGCGCTCCGAGGGCCACGCGGTACCGATCCTGATCCTGACCGCGCGTGCCGACGAGGTGGACACCGTCGTCGGCCTGGACGCGGGCGCCGACGACTACGTCACCAAGCCCTTCCGCCTGGCCGAGCTGCTCGCCCGGGTCCGGGCCCTGCTGCGGCGCGGCGCCGTCGAGCCCCCGCAGCCGCCCGCCACGCACGGCGTGCGGATCGACGTCGAGTCGCACCGGGCCTGGATGGGCGAGGAGGAGCTCCAGCTCACCGCCAAGGAGTTCGACCTGCTGCGGGTGCTGGTGCGCGACGCCGGCCGGGTCGTCACCCGCGACCAGCTGATGCGCGAGGTCTGGGACACCACCTGGTGGTCGTCGACCAAGACCCTGGACATGCACATCTCCTGGCTGCGCAAGAAGCTGGGCGACGACGCGGCGAACCCCCGTTACATCGCCACCGTGCGCGGTGTGGGTTTCCGTTTCGAGAAGAACTGAGCCCCCGCAGGGGCCTGCCCGGGTAAGAGGACATGCGCCGCCGACTGATCCAGTCCACGCTCGCCGTGGTGCTCGTCGTGATCGCCGTCTTCGGCGTCTCCCTCGTGATCGTGGAGACCCGGACGATCAGCAGCACCGCGCAGGAACGGGTCGACCTCGAGGCCGTGCGGCTGGCCAGCATCGTGGACAGCCGGCTGATCGGCACCGGCTCCGTCGACGCGCGGTTCCTGCGGGAGCAGATCCGGGACGCGCGGTACGCCGTGATCCGCATCCCCGGCGAACCGGTCATCGAGGTCGGCAGCAAGCCGACGGGTGAGGTGCTGCGGGGCACGGCCACCGGTGAGGAGGGCGAGACCGTCCTGGTCGAGGAGCCCAGTTCCTCGGTGACCCGGGAGGTCGGCCGCACCCTGCTGATCATCGGCCTGGTGGCGCTGCTCGCGGTGGTCGCCGCCGTCCTGCTGGCGATCCGGCAGGCCAACCGCCTCGCCTCCCCGCTCACCGACCTCGCCGAGACCGCCGAGCGCCTCGGCTCCGGCGATCCGCGCCCGCGGCACAAGCGGTACGGCGTCCCCGAGCTGGACCGGGTCGCGGACGTGCTGGACTCCTCCGCCGAGCGCATCGCCCGGATGCTCACCGCCGAGCGCCGCCTGGCCGCCGACGCCTCCCACCAGCTGCGTACGCCGCTGACCGCGCTGTCCATGCGGCTGGAGGAGATCACCCTCACCGACGAGCCGGAGACGGTGAAGGAGGAGGCGACGATCGCGCTGTCGCAGGTGGAGCGGCTGACGGACGTCGTGGACCGGCTGCTGACCAACTCGCGCGACCCGCGCAGCGGCTCCGCCGTCACCTTCGAGCTGGACGACGTCATCCAGCAGCAGATCGCCGAGTGGCGTCCCGCCTACCGCAGCGAGGGCCGGGCGATCGTCAGCTCCGGCAAGCGGCACCTGACGGCCGTGGGCACGCCGGGCGCCGTGGCGCAGGTGCTGGCCGCGCTGATCGAGAACTCCCTGATGCACGGCGGCGGCACGGTGGCCCTGCGGACCCGGGTGACCGGCAACCAGGCGGTCGTGGAGGTCACCGACGAGGGCCCCGGCGTGCCGGGCGACCTGGGGGCGCGGATCTTCGAGCGCGCGATCAGCGGCCGGAACTCGACGGGCATCGGTCTCGCCGTCGCCCGCGACCTGGCCGAGGCGGACGGCGGCCGCCTGGAACTGCTCCAGGGCCGCCCCCCGGTCTTCGGGCTGTTCCTGTCCCGCACCCCGCCCCCGAAGAAGTCGTCCGGGGACGCGGGCTCCACGGTGCGCTAGCGGGCGCTCAGCGGTGGGCCGCGGGGGTGCCGTCGGAGGTGGGCACCGGAGCCGGGCGCCCGGGCCCCCGGAAGGTGTCCGAGCGGGTCACCGGCGGACGGGCGGGCAGCGTGCGGAAGACCCAGGTGCGGTACGACCAGAAGCGGAAGAGCGTGCCGAGCCCGATGCCGAGGAACTTGAAGATGTTGCTCTGCAGCGGGCTGTCCCAGCCGAAACCGTACGTCGCCGTGAAGAGCACACCGTTCTCGATCACCAGCCCGACCGCGCTGAACAGCAGGAACAGCGACATCTCACGCGTCCGGTGGCCCTTGTCGCGGTCGCGGTAGGTGAAGTAGCGGAAGCCCACGTAGTTGAAGACGATCGCGACGATCGTCGCCACGATGCTGGCCCGCACCACCTGGAGGTCGGTCACGTGCCGCACGAAGTTGAAGACGAGGAGGTTGACCAGCACTCCCGCGCCGCCCACCGCGCCGAACTTCACGACCTCGCGCACCAGCCGGTCGATCCGCTCCCGCAGCGGGCCGCGGGGCACGGGAGGAGCGGGGGGAGCCATGTGAGCACCCGAGGAACCACGTTCCATGGTCGTGCAGGCCCCCGTCCTTCGGTTGGCGTCAATCTGTTCATGCTAACCACCCGGACGCGCGATCTTCCTGCCGAGAGCCCGGCGGGGGTCCGGAACGGGCGGCCGGAGGGGCGGGAAACGGCCGGTAAACAGGTGGGCTCCGCGCGGCCGATACGCTAGGGGTGTGACGTTCCCCGTAGTCGGCATGGTCGGCGGTGGCCAGCTCGCTCGTATGACACACGAGGCGGGCATCCCGTTGGGCATCAGGTTCAAGCTTCTCAGTGACACACCTCAGGACTCTGCGGCGCAGGTCGTGAACGAAGTCGTCATCGGCGACTATCGCGATCTGGACACGCTGCGCGAGTTCGCGCGCGGCTGTGACGTGATCACCTTCGATCACGAGCACGTGCCGACCGAGCACCTCAGGGCCCTGGAGGCGGACGGCATCCCCGTCCGTCCGGGCCCCGACGCGCTCGTGCACGCCCAGGACAAGGGCGTGATGCGCGCGAGGCTCGACGCGATCGGCGTGCCCTGCCCGCGGCACCGGATCGTGAGCGATCCGGACGACGTGGCCGCCTTCGCGGCGGAGGGCGACGGATTCCCCGTCGTCCTCAAGACGGTCCGGGGCGGGTACGACGGCAAGGGCGTGTGGGTCGTGGACTCCGTCGAGGAGGCCGCCGACCCCTTCCGCGCCGGTGTGCCGGTGCTGGCGGAGGAGAAGGTCGACTTCGTCCGCGAGCTGGCCGCCAACGTGGTCCGCTCCCCGCACGGCCAGGCGGTGGCCTACCCGGTCGTCGAGTCCCAGCAGGTCAAGGGCGTCTGCGACACCGTGATCGCGCCCGCCCCCGACCTCGACGAGGACCTGGCCCTGCACGCCGAGGAGATGGCGCTCAGCATCGCCAAGGAACTCGGCGTCGTCGGCCACCTCGCCGTCGAGCTGTTCCAGACCCGCGACGGCCGCGTCCTCGTCAACGAACTGGCGATGCGCCCGCACAACTCCGGGCACTGGACGATGGACGGCGCGATCACCTCGCAGTTCGCCAACCACGTCCGCGCCGTCCTCGACCTCCCCCTCGGCGACCCGCGCCCGCGCGCGAAGTGGACCGTGATGGTCAACGTCCTCGGCGGCGACTACCCGGACATGTACTCCGCGTACCTGCACTGCATGGCCCGCGACCCCCAGCTGAAGATCCACATGTACGGCAAGGACGTGAAGCCCGGCCGCAAGGTCGGCCACGTGAACACCTACGGCGACGACCTCGACGACGTGCTGGAGCGCGCCCGTCACGCTGCCGGCTACCTGAGAGGGACGATCACCGAATGAGCCCAGTTGTCGGCATCGTCATGGGGTCGGACTCCGACTGGCCCGTCATGGAGGCCGCCGCGAAGGCCCTCGACGAGTTCGAGATCGCCTACGAGGTCGACGTCGTCTCGGCGCACCGCATGCCGCACGAGATGATCGCGTACGGCGAGCAGGCCGCCGGCCGCGGACTCAAGGCGATCGTCGCCGGAGCCGGGGGCGCCGCCCACCTGCCGGGCATGCTCGCCTCCGTCACCCCGCTGCCGGTCATCGGCGTCCCGGTGCCGCTGAAGTACCTGGACGGCATGGACAGCCTCCTGTCCATCGTGCAGATGCCGGCCGGCGTCCCCGTCGCCACCGTCTCCGTGGGCGGCGCCCGCAACGCCGGTCTGCTGGCCGCCCGCATCCTCGCCGCGCACGACGAGGAACTGCAGGGCCGCATGCGCGAGTTCCAGCAGGAGCTGAACGACCAGGCCACCGAGAAGGGCAAGCGGCTGCGCAGCAAGGTCGAGGGCGCCGCGGCCGGCTTCGGATTCGGAAAGTGACGGACGGACAGTGACCGAAGGGACGCGGATGACCTCGCTGGACCAGGCCCGGGAACTGCTGCGCGAGTTCCCCGTCGTCGACGGGCACAACGACCTGCCCTGGGCGCTGCGCGAGCAGGTCCGCTACGACCTCGACGCCCGCGACATCGCCTCCGACCAGTCCGCCCACCTGCACACCGACCTGGCCCGGCTGCGGGCCGGCGGCGTCGGCGCGCAGTACTGGTCGGTGTACGTCCGCTCCGACCTGCCGGGCGCGGTGACGGCGACGCTGGAGCAGATCGACTGCGTACGGCGGCTGATCGACCGCCACCCCGAGGACCTGCGGGCGGCGCTCACCGCCGCCGACATGGAGGCGGCACGCGCCGAGGGCCGGATCGCCTCGCTGATGGGCGCCGAGGGCGGCCACTCCATCGACAACTCGCTGGCCACCCTGCGCGCCCTGTACGCGCTCGGCGTGCGCTACATGACGCTCACCCACAACGACAACGTCGCGTGGGCGGACTCGGCGACCGACGAACCCGGCGTCGGCGGCCTGTCGGCCTTCGGCCGCGAGGTCGTCCGCGAGATGAACCGCGAGGGCATGCTGGTCGACCTCTCGCACGTCGCGGCGACGACGATGCGCGACGCGCTGGACGCCTCGACCGCGCCGGTGATCTTCTCGCACTCCTCGTCCCGGGCCGTCTGCGACCACCCGCGCAACATCCCGGACGACGTCCTGGAGCGGCTGCCCGCCAACGGCGGCATGGCGATGGTGACGTTCGTGCCGAAGTTCGTGCTCCAGGCGGCCGTCGACTGGACCGCCGAGGCCGACGAGAACATGCGCGCGCACGGCTTCCACCACCTCGACTCCAGCCCCGAGGCGATGAAGGTGCACGCCGCCTTCGAGGAGCGCGTCCCGCGTCCCGTCGCCACCGTCTCCACGGTCGCCGACCACCTCGACCACATGCGCGAGGTCGCCGGCGTCGACCACCTCGGCATCGGCGGCGACTACGACGGCACGCCCTTCACCCCGGACGGCCTCGGTGACGTCGCGGGCTACCCGAACCTCATCGCCGAACTGCTCGACCGCGGTTGGTCCAGGGCCGACCTTTCCAAGGTGACCTGGAAGAACGCGGTCCGGGTGCTGGGCGACGCCGAGGACGTGGCCCGGGGGCTTCAGGCCACCCGGGAGCCGTCCAACGCGTCGCTGGAGGAACTCGACGGCTGAGCCGTCACCTCTCCGAGGGCGGGGTAGTCGGTGTATCCGGTCGCCCCGCCCACGTACATCAGGTACCGGCCCCGTACGGGGTTCAGCGGCGCGTCGAGCCGCAGCCTCGCCACCAGGTCCGGGTTGGCGAGGAAGGGCCGGCCGAGCGCGATCAGGTCGGCCCCGGCGGCCAGCAGCCGGGCGGAGGCGTGCCGTACGGCCTCCGTGGCGGGGGATTCGGGCAGCACCGGGTTGGCGATCAGCACCCCGGGCCACACGGCGCGGAGCCTGCCGAACATCGGGGCGTCGGGGTCGGCGTGCACGAGGTGCAGATAGGCGAGACCCAGTCCGCCGACCCGCTCCAGGAGGGCCGGGTACAGCGCGTCGGTCTCGCCCTCCGCGATTCCGTTGACGGTGTTGCCGGGGGAGACGCGCAGGCCGACCCGCTCGGCGCCGATCTCGGCGGCCACCGCCTCCGTCACCTCGGCCGTGAACCGGATCCGCGCGGCGACGGAGCCCCCGTAGCCGTCGGTGCGCAGGTTGGTGTTGGCGGCCAGGAACTGGTGCAGCAGGTGACCGTTGGCGGAGTGCACCTCGACCCCCTCGAAACCGGCGTCCAGCGCGTTGCGGGCGGCCCGCGCGAAGTCGGCGACGGTGGTCCGGATGTCCTCGGTGGTCATCTCCCTGGGGACGACGGCCGGCCGGTGCCCGTCGGGCGTGAAGACCGTCTCGGGCAGCGGCACCGGCGAGGGCGCGACCGGCGTCAGGCCGCTGGTGGCCGGATGGCCGACCCGGCCGCCGTGCTGGAGCTGGAGGAACATCCGGCCCCCTGCCTCCCGCACCGCGTCGGTGACCAGCCGCCAGCCCGCCACGTGCCGGGCGCTGTGCACGGCGGTGATGTTCGGGTACGTCTGCCCGGCCGCGTTCGGCGTCGCGGCCTCGGCGACGATCAGCCCGGCGGTCGCGCGCTGGGCGTAGTAGGCCGCCATGAGCGGGGTCGGCGTGCCGTCGGCCTCCGCCCGGTTCCGGGTGAGGGGGGCCATCACGAGGCGGTTGGGCAGGGTGAGCGGGCCGAGCGGGGCGGACGCGAAGAGGTCTGTTGTGTTCGACATGCCCGTACGCTAAAACTTGACACCAGTGTCAGATTCAAGCCCGGAGCGGGAGGTACGGCGGATGCGGATCGGCGAACTGGCCCGGCGCACGGGCGTCAGCGAGCGCTCGCTGCGCTACTACGAGACGCAGGGGCTGCTCGCGTCCGGGCGTACGCCCGGCGGGCACCGCGACTACGCGGAGGCGGCCGTCGACCGGGTCGTCCGCATCCAGGAGCTGTACGCGGCCGGGCTGTGCAGCAGCAAGATCGCGCAGCTGCTGCCGTGCATGCGCGACGGCGACGGCGGCCCCTCGGCCGTGGCGACGCCGAAGCTGGTCGCCGACCTCACCGCCGAGCGCGCCCGCATCGACCGGACCATCGCCGACCTGCTCCGCTCCCGGGACACCCTGGACGAGGTGATCGAGGCGGCCGGGGGCTGAGCCGCGTACCCCCGAACGCCCCACCCACCAGGAAGCCCTTTCCGCTCCGTGCGACGGTGGCCGTACCTCACGAACGAGCGTACGGAGCGCGCCATGGCAGACCTCCAGGACGACCTGCACACCGGTACCGAGGCCGGCGGGCTCGGCGACCTGTCCGAGCCGCTCGCCGCGCAGGCCTTCCCGTCGGAGCCCTACACGCCCGTGTCCGACCCCGACGACGAGCCGCTGACCAGGGCGCACGCCGTCCTGGCCGCCCACCCCGTCGCCGACGGCTACAGCGGGCTGCCCTGGGCGCTCAAGCACCTGCCCTGGTACGACCTGGAGCTGGGCGAGAGCGCCGTCGACACCGATGTGCCGCGGCTGCGCGAGGGCCACGTGGGCGCGCTGCTGTGGTCGCTGCACCTGCCCGAGGCCCTCGACGGGGACCGCGCGATCGGCGCCACGCTGGAGCAGCTGGACCTGGTCAAGATGGTCGTGCGCGCCCACCCCGAGGGGCTGCGGCTGGCCTACGACGCCGGGCAGGCCATCGACGCCCGCAACTGCGGCCGGGTCGCCGTGCTGCCGGGTCCCGCGGGCGCCCCCGCCCTCGGCGACCGCCTCGGCATCCTGCGTTCGCTGCACGCCCTCGGCCTGCGCGTGCTGACGCTGTCCGGGGTGAGCTGGGCGAGCGAGGCGGGGCTGACCCGGTTCGGCGAGGAGGTGGTCCGGGAGATGAACCGGCTCGGCGTGCTCGCCGATCTCTCCGGCGCCTCCGCCGAGACCGTCCGCCGCACCTTCGCCGTCTCCAAGGCGCCGGCCGTGTGCACCCGCTCCGCCGCCCGCGCCCTGCGCCCCCACCCCGCCAATCTCCCCGACGACCTGCTGGTCGAGCTGGGCGCGGCCGGGGGGCTGTGCATGGTGCCGCTGACCGCCGAGCAGACCGGCCCGACCGTCCGCGACGTCGCCGACCACCTCGACCACGTCCGCACGGTGGCCGGAGCGGAGAGCGTCGGCCTGTCCGGCACCTACGATTCGGGCGCCGCCCACCCGCTGGAGCTGGGCGACGCCTCCTGCTACCCGCGGCTCATCGCCGAGCTGCTGCGCCGTGGCTGGGACGAGGCGGACGTGGCCCTGCTGACCTGGGGCAACGTCCAGCGTGTGCTGCGCGGCGCGGCCTTCACCGCCCGCGCGGTGCAGCAGCGCCGGGAGCCGTCGACGGCGACGATCGCCGAACTGGACGGCTGAGCGCCGGCCCCGTCAGGGACGCTCGATGCGGCACAGGCAGAAGGGGTGTCCGGCCGGGTCGGCGTAGACCATGAAGTCCTTCTTCTCCCGGTCCTCGAGGTCCAGCGGGCGGGCGCCCAGCGAGAGCACCCGCTCGTGCGCCGCGTCCATCTCGGCCCAGGTCGCCCCGCCGTCGAGGTCGAGGTGGAACTGCTGCGCGTTGCGGTCGGAGCGCGGCCACTCCGGAGGGGTGAGGTCCGGGGCCTGCTGGAAGGCCAGCCGGGGCCCGCCGGGCACCTGGAGCACCACCCAGTCGGGGTCCTCCCCCTCGGGCGTGCCGCCGACGATGGCGGCGTAGAAGCGGGCCAGCTCACGGGGGTCGGGGCAGTCGAGGACGACGGAGCGGAAGCGTGCGACGGGTGTCGTGGCCATGCGGGGTCCCTCCTGGGTCGGTGGTGCCTTGCTCAGCAGGCGCAGAGGCAGAAAGGGTGCCCGGCGGGGTCGGCGTAGACCCGGAAGGTGCGGGAGCGGTCCTCCGCGTCCAGCGGGCGCGCGCCCAGCTCCAGCACGGCCTTCTCGGCCGCGTCGAGGTCCTTCACGTCGAGGTCGAGGTGGAACTGCTGGGCGCCGTCGGGCCCGGGCCACTTCGGCGGTACGTAGCCGGGGGAGCCCTGGAAGGCCAGCGTCTGCCCGCCGGGCAGGTTCAGGTCGACCCACTCGTCGTGCTCGTCGCTCCTGTCCTCGACGGTTCCGCCGAGCACGCCGGCGTAGAAGCGGGCCAGTGCCTGCGGGTCGGGACAGTCCAGGACGACGACGCCCAGTTCGGCGACAGCCATGACTTCCTCCTTGAGGTCCGCGGTGGTCGCTGCGGCGGTTACCTGCATGAGGCGGGTAACCGGTAACGGTTACCTCATGCTCCCGCATTGGCGGTAACGTCGCAAGCATGAGTGTGAGATCGCCCGCGCCGGGAGGTCTGGAGCTGGTCCGGGCCCTGGTGAACACGCTGGACGTCGAGACGGGCGCCGACTCGCTGGACACTCCGGAGAACCGGGCGCGGTTCGGCCTGGCGGAGGACGCCGTTCCAGGCGCCCGCGAGCTGCGCGAGTCCCTGCGCGTGACGCTGCTCGCGCACGCCGGCCATCCGCCGCACCGCGCGGTGACCCCGCTGGGCGAGCTGCTGGCCGCGGCTCCGCTGGTGGTGACGGTCGACGACGCCGACGGCTCCGCCGCCCTCGTCCCGGCCCGGGAGGGCCTGCTGGCCGCACGGGTCGCCGCCGCCGTCGCCGAGGCGCTGGTCGCCGGCACCTGGAGCCGGCTGAAGGCCTGCGAGGCCGTCGACTGCCTCTGGGCGTACTACGACCGCAGCCCGGCCGGACGCGGCCGCTGGTGCTCGATGCAGGTGTGCGGGGCGCGCGCCAAGATGCGCAGGTACCGGGCCAAGGAGGCGTGAACCACACGGGGTTCACCGGTCCCGGGCCGCGTGATGGGGCAGAATGCGGACGGCGGGCTAGGCCGTGGGGCGGCCCATCGCCCGGTAGGTCCAGCCGGCCTTGCGCCAGGTCTCCGGGTCCAGCGCGTTGCGCCCGTCGAGGATCACCCGGGCCGCCGCGGCCTCGCCCAGCGCCCCGGGGTCCAGCTCGCGGAACTCCCGCCACTCCGTCAGGTGCAGCACCACGTCGGCACCCCGCACCGCCTCCAGCGCGGAGTCGGCGTACCCGAGGGTCGGGAAGAGCCGCCGCGCGTTCGCCATGCCCTTGGGGTCGTACACCGTCACCTGGGCGCCCTGGAGGTGGACCTGCCCGGCGACGTTCAGCGCGGGGGAGTCCCGCACGTCGTCCGAGTCGGGCTTGAAGGTGGCGCCGAGCACCGCGATCCGCTTGCCGAGGAACGGGCCGCCGCCCAGCGCCTGCCGGGTCAGCTCCACCATCTGGCCGCGCTGGCGCATGTTGATCGAGTCGATCTCGCGCAGGAAGGTGAGCGCCTGGTCCGCGCCCAGCTCACCGGCGCGCGCCATGAACGCCCGGATGTCCTTGGGCAGGCAGCCGCCGCCGAAGCCGATCCCGGCCCGCAGGAACTTCCGGCCGATCCGGTCGTCGTACCCGATCGCCTCGGCCAGCTTGGCGACGTCGCCGTCGGCCGCCTCGCACACCTCCGCCATCGCGTTGATGAAGGAGATCTTGGTGGCCAGGAAGGAGTTCGCGGAGGTCTTCACCAGCTCGGCGGTCGGGAAGTCCGTGACGACGAAGGGCGATCCCTCCGCGATCGGTGTGGCGTACACCTCGCGCAGCAGCTTCTCCGCCCGCTCACTGCGGACACCGACCACGAGCCGGTCGGGGCGCAGCGTGTCCTGCACGGCGAGGCCCTCGCGCAGGAACTCCGGGTTCCAGGCCAGCTCGGCGTCCGCGCCGGCCGGCGCGTGCTCGGCGAGGTAGGCGGCCAGCCGGTCGGCGGAGCCCACGGGCACCGTCGACTTCCCGACGACCAGCGCCGGGCCCGTCAGATGGGGCGCGAGCGAGGCGATCGCCGAGTCGACGTAGGACATGTCGCAGGCGTACTCGCCGTGCTTCTGCGGCGTGTTCACGCACAGGAAGTGCACGTCGCCGAAGGCCGCGACCTCCGCGAAGTCGGTGGTGAAGCGCAGCCGCCCGGTGGCGCCCTCGATCCCGGCGACGTGCTTGCGCAGCAACTCCTCCAGACCGGGCTCGTACATGGGCACCTGGCCCCGCTTGAGCATCTCGATCTTCTCGGGCACCACGTCCAGGCCCAGCACCTCGAAACCGAGTTCGGCCATCGCCGCCGCGTGGGTCGCGCCGAGATAGCCGGTACCGATCACGGTGATCTTGAGGGCCATGGGTGCTCCAGAGGTGTACGGCGGGGTGCGCGCCCGAGCATAACGGGGGCGCGGGGCGGCCCCGTCGGTCGGCTGTCGTCAAGCTCACCTATCCATGACCCCGGCCAGGGCTCTAAAATTTGTGTTACTTAACGGTAGTTAGCGTGCCCAGCATCACAGCGTTTTGGAGCGTGAGACACCTTGGCCGGATCGGCTGACTTCGACCTGTACCGCCCGTCCGAGGAGCACGACATGCTCCGCGACGCCGTCCGTGCGCTGGCCGAGGCGAAGATCGCGCCGCACGCCGCGGCGGTGGACGAGGAGGCCCGCTTCCCGCGCGAGGCCCTCACCGCCCTGACCGCGAACGACCTGCACGCGGTGCACGTCCCCGAGGAGTACGGCGGCGCGGGCGCCGACGCGCTCGCCACGGTCATCGTGATCGAGGAGGTCGCCCGCGTCTGCGCCAGCTCCTCCCTCATCCCGGCGGTGAACAAGCTCGGCTCCCTGCCGGTCATCCTGTCCGGCTCCGAGGAGCTGAAGAAGAAGTACATGACCCCGCTCGCCCAGGGCGAGGGCATGTTCTCCTACTGCCTCTCCGAGCCCGACGCGGGCTCCGACGCGGCCGGCATGAAGACGAAGGCCGTCCGCGACGGCGACCACTGGATCCTCAACGGCGTCAAGCGCTGGATCACCAACGCCGGCGAGTCCGAGTACTACACGGTGATGGCGGTCACCGACCCCGCCAAGCGCTCCAAGGGCATCTCGGCCTTCGTGGTCGAGAAGTCCGACGCGGGCGTCTCCTTCGGTGCCCCGGAGAAGAAGCTCGGCATCAAGGGCTCGCCCACGCGCGAGGTGTACCTGGACAACGTCCGCATCCCCGCCGACCGCATGATCGGCGAGGAGGGCACCGGCTTCGCCACCGCGATGAAGACGCTGGACCACACCCGGATCACCATCGCCGCCCAGGCCCTCGGCATCGCCCAGGGCGCCCTCGACTACGCCAAGGGCTACGTCAAGGAGCGCAAGCAGTTCGGCAAGCCGATCGCCGACTTCCAGGGCATCCAGTTCATGCTCGCCGACATGGCCATGAAGATCGAGGCCGCCCGGCAGCTGACCTACGCCGCCGCCGCGAAGTCGGAGCGCGGTGACAGCGACCTGACCTTCCAGGGGGCCGCCGCCAAGTGCTTCGCCTCCGACGTCGCGATGGAGGTCACCACCGACGCCGTCCAGCTCCTCGGCGGCTACGGCTACACCCGTGACTACCCGGTCGAGCGCATGATGCGCGACGCCAAGATCACGCAGATCTACGAGGGCACCAACCAGGTCCAGCGCATCGTCATGGCGCGCAACCTTCCCTAGCGGGGTTTCGCAGGTCAGGAGGCAGCCCCCGGCGTCACGCCGGGGGCTGCCGTCGTACGTCCCCGGGTGCCCGGCGCTGTCCGGGCCGATTGTCAGTGGTGGGTGAGACGGTAGGGGCATCGAGTCGGAAAGAGGGGGAGCCGCCTTGTCCGGAAGCCAGAACTACATCAATCACGTCGCTCTCGTGCTGGACGCCAGCTCGTCCATGTCCCGCCTGAGCCAGAAGGTGGTCGAAGTCGCCGACGAGCAGATCGCCTACCTGGCCCGCCGCTCGCAGGAACTGGACCAGGAGACCCGCGTCACGGTGTACGTCTTCGCCGACAGGGTGGAGTGCGTCATCTACGACAAGGACGTGCTGCGGATGCCGTCGCTCAAGCAGATGTACCGCGTCGGCGGCATGACGGCGCTGCTGGCGGCCACGCTCAAGTCGCAGCGGGAGCTGGCGCACACCGCCCAGCTGTACGGAGACCACAGCTTCCTGACCTTCGTCCTCACCGACGGGCAGGAGAACGTGAGCCACCGCTGCCCGGACGCCCCGGCCAAGGATCCGCGCGCACTGGTCGACGCCGTGGCCGGGATGATCGAGACACAGGAGGACAACTGGACGCTGGCCGTCCTCGTGCCGGATCAGATGGGCAAGCGCGAGGCCATGCAGTACGGGTTCCCGAAGGACAACATCGCCATCTGGGACGCCACGAGCACGCAGGGTCTTCAGGAGGCCGGGCAGGTCATCCAGGAGGCCACCGAGAAGTTCATGGTGGGCCGCGCGCAGGGCATCCGGGGGTCGCGGGCGGTGTTCTCCACGGGCGCGGACGCGGTCAACAAGGACACCATCAAGGCGGCCGGCCTCACCCCGGTGGACACGTCGAAGTACCAGTTGGTCCCGGTGACGCGTGACGCGGCGATTCGGGACTGGGTGGTCGAATCCGGGTACACGTACCGCACCGGCGGTGCGTTCTACCAGCTGAGCAAGTCGGAGAAGGTCCAGCCGAAGAAGCAGATATCGGTGCTGGAGAAGAAGACGGACCGGGTGTACACGGGGCCGGAGGCCCGAGCGCTGCTCGGCCTGCCGGACGTGGAGGTCCGCATCAAGCCCGACCACAACGACGACTTCACGATCTTCGTGCAGAGCACCAGCGTGAACCGGAAGCTCGTACCGAACACACGGCTGCTGCTGATGCTCTGACGCCCCGTGCTCGGTCAGTCCTGGTAGCCCTCCGCCACCCGCCGCTCCCGCAGCTCCATGATGGCGCGGCGGCGGGCCAGGCGGTGGGTGCGCCGGATCTGGGCCTCCTGGTAGCGCCGCTTGTCCTTCTCCGTCTCCGGCAGCACCGGCGGGACCGTGCGCGGCTTGCCGTCCGCGTCGACGGCGGCGAAGACCAGGTACGCCGAGCCGACCTGGGTGGCCGGGGTGGACTCGTTCCAGCGTTCCGCCATGACCCGGACGCCGACCTCCATGGAGCTGCGGCCGGTCCAGTTCACCTGGGCCTTCACATGGACGAGGTCGCCGACGCGGACCGGTTCGAGGAACGCCATCTCGTCCATGGACGCGGTGACCGCCGGCCCGCCGGAGTGCCGTCCCGCCACGGCGCCCGCCGCGTCGTCGACCAGTTTCATGATCACGCCGCCGTGCACGGTGCCCAGAAGGTTGGTGTCGCCGTGCGTCATGATGTGGCTGAGGGTGGTGCGGGAGGCCGAGGTGGGCTTGCCCGGGATCTCCGGTGGCGCCGACCGCGCGGCCGAGGCCTGTTCTGCCTGGTCTGTCATGGCCTCCACCTTATGCCGCGGCGACACCGGCGTAATTTTGTGTCAGCTTCGCAACAGCGCGGACCCTATTTTCCGACGACCCTTGTATGGCCCACAGCGGGTACCTGCACACTGGTGCGCATGAATGATTGGCCCGAGGGATGGTCCGGTGACAACCGCGGCCGGTACGGACGTGGCAGCGGGAGCGCACAGCCCGAGAGCGCACGCGTGATGCGCCAGGTCCGCCGCGGCGCGGCCCCGCCGCCCGGCCCGGGCCCGTCGGCCCCGCCGTACGGCGGCGGGGTGCCGCAGCAGCCTTCCTACGTCGACGGCCAGGGGCACGGCGGCGACGGCTACGACAGCGGATACAACACCGGCCAGGTCTACGGCAGCCCCGGCGGCCACGGGCCGGGACAGGGCCGCGGCGGGGCCGGACGGCCCGCCCCGGACTGGCGCAGACGGATCAAGTGGACCGCGATCACCGTCGTGACCGCGCTGGTCGTCACCACCGTCGGCACCTACTTCTGGGCCGACTCCAAGCTCAACCGCGAGGTCGACCTGTCCAAGGTCATCGAGCGGCCCGGCGCCGGAGAGGGCACGAACTACCTGATCGTCGGCTCCGACAGCCGCGAGGGCATGACCGACGACCAGAAGAAGGACCTGCACACCGGCTCCGCCGAGGGCAAGCGCACCGACTCCATGATGATCCTGCACACCGGGGACAACGGGTCGACGCTGATCTCGCTGCCCCGCGACTCGGACGTGGAGATCCCCTCCTTCGTCGGCTCCGACTCTGGCAAGACGTACCCGGGCACCGGCCGGCACACGAAGCTGAACGCCGCATACGCCGAGGACGGCCCCGAGCTGCTGGTGCGCACCGTCGAGCACAACACCGGGCTGCGCCTGGACCACTACGTGGAGATCGGCTTCGCCGGATTCGCGAACATCGTGGACGCGGTCGGCGGCGTCGAGATGGACATCCCGCAGGACATCAAGGACAAGAAGTCCGGCGCCGACCTCAAGAAGGGCAAGCAGACCCTGAACGGCGAGGAGGCCCTCGCCTTCGTCCGCACCCGGTACGCGCTGGCCGGCTCCGACCTGGACCGCACCAAGAACCAGCAGAAGTTCCTGTCGGCGCTGGCGAGCCAGGTGGCCACCCCCTCGACGATCCTCAACCCGTTCAAGCTGTACCCGACGATGGGCGCCGGCCTGGACTCCCTCATCGTCGACAAGGACATGGGCCTCTTCGACCTGGCGAGCATGTTCTGGGCGATGAAGAGCGTCAGCGGCGGCGAGGGCACCTCGATGAACATGCCGATCTCCGGCAGCGTCGGCGGGAACCTCAAGTGGGACGACGCCAAGGTGAAGCAGCTCGTCCAGGAGCTGAAGAACGACGAGAAGATCACCGTCTCCGGCAACTGAGCCGGGGCCGGGCGGCCGGGCCCCTCACTCCTGGCCGCAGACCACCTCGTCGCCCCGCACCACCGTGCCCGACTCCTGCGGCGGATCGGCCGGCCGCACCTTGACGGCCTGCCGGAAGTCGGCGCCCGCGATCACCTTCAGCAGCGCCCCCTGCCCCTTGACCGGCCGCAGCTCGCTGCCGGGCAGGGCGGCGGCCAGCGACTTCGCCGACTGGTCCCAGCGGGGGTCGTAGGCGACCACGGTGCGTTCGACGGCGCGGTCGGCGGCGTTCCGCGGCGCCCGGGTGGTGCGGAACCCGGTCGCGGCCAGCGCGTCGTCCACCCGCCTTCCCAGGCCCGCGGTGCGGGTGCCGTTCTCCACCTGGACCCGGATCTGCTTCGGGTCCACCGGGACCCGCACCGGCGCCGGTCCCGTGGGCTTCGGCCGGGGTGCCGACAGCGGCTTGTCCTCGCGCAGGGCGTTGAAGATCCGCTCGGACTTCACCGGGTCCCACTTCAGCGTCGAACCGACGCCCTTCACGGCGTACCCCATCCGTCCGATGGGCACGGTGGTGAACTCGGAGGAGGACGGCGAGAAGTTCCGCATCGCCCGCCCCAGCGCCAGCAGCTCGTCGGTGCCGAAGCCCTTGTCGGCCCGCACCGAACCCAGCACGGCCCGGGTGACGTCACGGAACTTGAGCGGGTTCAGCAGGATGCCCGAGGAGGTCGCCCGGTCGATCAGGGCGGCCAGGAAGCGCTGCTGGCGCTTCATCCGGCTCAGGTCGGAGGCCCCGTCGAGGTGGCGGGCCCGGACGTACTGGAGCGCCTGCCCGCCCATCAGGGTGTGGTCGCCGGCCGCGAGGTCGAGCCCGGTGTAGCTGTCCTTCAGCGGCTGGACGGTGCAGATTTTCACACCGCCGAGGACGTCCACGGTCTTCATGAAGCTGGTGAAGTCGACCTCCAGGTAGTGGTCGATCTTCACGTGGGTCATGTTCTCCACGGTGCGGATGGTCAGCTGCGGGCCGCCCTCGGCGTACGCCGCGTTCAGCTTCACCGGGTGCCCCTTGTGCCGCTCCCCGGTGGTGCGGTCGGTGTGGCCGGGCGTCTCGGCGTACGAGTCGCGCGGCAGGCTCACCACGCTCGCCCGCTCCCGGTCCTCCGAGATGTGCACGATCATGACGGTGTCGGTGCAGTGGCAGGGGGCGCCGCCCAGTCGGTACCTGCGCCGCTCCGCCTCGCTGATCCGGTCCCGGCCGTCGGTGCCGACCATCAGGACGTTCATGCCGTCGCCCGCCTTCGGGCGGTTCTTCATGTCCTTGAAGGGGTCGACGCGCGAGATGTCTGCGTCCAGCCCCGAGAGCACCATGTGACCGATGCCCGCCGAGGCGAGCACCACCACCGACAGCGCGGTCACCGCCCGCATGGCCCAGCGCGGCTTCTTCCGCCTTACGGGGGGCCTGGGCGGGCGCCCGGAGGGGCGCGGGCCGCGGCGCTGCGGCGGGGGACCGCCCCGGGGGGACGAGGCCGGGACCCGGGGGGAGCGGGGCGGCGTGGGCAAGGTGACACCTCCGCGAGGACGGGCACTTGGCTGCGGACCGTGAGGCCGGACGTGGGATCCGTGAGCACCGTAGGCCCATACGATCTGCTGCCCGCCGCTGTGACCCCCGCGGCGCGCACCCGTGTCCCCCGTTCGCGGTAACGTGAGCACCGATGAACGCCAAGTCCGACGTGCGGCCGCCCGCCGTTTCCGTGATCATGCCCGTCCTCAACGAGGAGCGGCACCTGCGCGGCGCCGTCCGCGCCATCCTCGCCCAGGAGTACGCCGGCGAGATGGAGGTCGTGATCGCCCTCGGTCCCTCGACGGACCGTACGGACGAGATCGCCGCCGCACTCGTCGCCGAGGATCCCCGCGTGCACACCGTGCCGAATCCCACCGGCCGTACGCCCGCCGCGCTGAACGCCGCCATCAAGGCCTCCCGCCATCCCGTCGTCGTCCGCGTCGACGGCCACGGCATCCTGTCGCCCGGCTACATCGCCACGGCCGTACGGCTGCTGGGGGAGACCGGCGCGCACAACGTCGGCGGCATCATGCACGCCGAGGGCGAGAACGCCTGGGAGGACGCCGTCGCCGCCGCGATGACGTCGAAGATCGGCGTGGGCAACGCCGCCTTCCACACCGGCGGCGAGGCCGCCCCCGCCGAGACCGTGTACCTGGGTGTCTTCCGCCGCGAGGCGCTGGAGCGGCAGGGCGGGTACAACGAGGAGTTCATCCGCGCCCAGGACTGGGAGCTGAACTTCCGCATCCGCGAGGCCGGCGGCCTGATCTGGTTCTCGCCCGAGCTGCGGGTCTCCTACCGCCCCCGGCCGAGCGTGCGCGCGCTGGCCAAGCAGTACAAGGACTACGGCCGCTGGCGGCACGTCGTCGCCCGCTACCACTCCGGCTCCATCAACCTGCGCTACCTCGCCCCGCCGACCGCCGTGTGCGCCATCGCGGCCGGCGTCGTGGTGGGCGCCGCGCTGACCCCGTGGGGCTTCGTCGTGCCGGGCGCCTACCTGGCCGCGATCGCCGCGGGCTCGGTCCCGGCGGGCAAGGGGCTCGGGCTGAAGGCGCGGGCGCAGATCCCCGTGGCGCTGGCCACCATGCACATGTCGTGGGGGTGGGGCTTCCTGACCAGCCCCAAGTCGCTGGCCAGGAAGGTCATCGCCTCGCGGCGCCCGGCCGTCCAGGCCGACGCCGGGACCGCCGACGCCGCCGGAGCGCGCTGACGTCCGTCAGGGGCTGAACGCCGGGTCCACCTTCATGCAGGCGCTCTCGTCCGCGCCATTGAGGGCCTCGGCCGACTCCGGGGTGCGGTCGTCGGACTCGGGCGCCCGGTACGCCTTGCCCTCGCGCCAGTCGGCGCCCACGACGAGGGTGACCCCCGAGACGTCGGTCGACCGCTGCACCGAACTCGCCGGTATCCCCAGGGACCCGGCCACGCGCCGGGCGTCGCCCTCCAGGTCGGCGCTCGGATAGCGGACCAGCGTGCGGTCCTCGCTCGGCAGCACCGAGGGGTCCGCGACGGCCCTGGTGAAGCCCCCCTCCACCAGCAGACCGGCGACCGTGTTCGCACGTCCGCCGGCCGCGCCGAGGCGGTCCGTGCGGGTGCCGTTGCGGACCTGCACCGCGATCTCGCCGTCGGGGGCGGCGGGGTCGTCCGGCTCCGCCGGCTCCGCCTCGGGCTTCTTCTTCGCGTCCTTGCCGTCCAGCGCGATGTCCTCGCGCACCAGCCGGAAGAGCTGTTCGGCGTCCTCGGTCGGCTCCACGCGCGCGCCCACGTACCGGTTGGGCATCGTGGTCATGGTGATGCGCTCCGGCTTCACCCGGCGCAGCTCGTCGCTGAGGTCGTACAGCTTCTTGACGGTGTCCAGGCCCGGGTCGACGGTGAGCGCCGAGGTGGCCTCCTCGGCCAGCCTGCGCAGCTTGTTCGGGTTGCCCAGGGTCGCGTTCTCGCGCAGCGTCCGGACCATCGAGTTGAGGTACATGTGCTGGGCCTTCGCCCGCGCCAGGTCGCTGCCGTCCTCGAACCCGTAGCGGGTGCGCAGCCACTGAAGGGCCTGCTCGCCCTCGACCGGGTGCGTGCCCTTCTCCAGCTTCAGACCCGAGCCGTGGCCCTCGCTGTCGCGCGAGTGGATGTCGGCGTCCACACACACCGGGACACCGCCGACGGCGTCCGCCATCGAGACCACGCCCGCGAAGTCCACCATCACGAAGTGGTCGATGTGGATGCCGGTCAGCTCCTGCCAGGTGGCCACCGTGCAGCCCGGGCCGCCGTGCCCGAGGCTCTGGTTGGTCATCACCCGGCCGCCGCTCGCCGGGTACACCTTCCCGTCGTCCGGGTCGGTGCACTTGGGTATCTCGACCAGGGTGTCGCGCGGCATGCTCACCACCGACATGTTGCTGCGGTCGGCGGACACGTGCACCAGCATCTGCACGTCCGCCAGCGGCGTGGAGCCGAACGTCTCGCGGGCGCCGCCGAGTTGCTGGTTCTCCTCGCTGTCCCGGGCGTCCGAGCCGATCACGAGGATGTTCAGCGGGGTCTGCCCGGCCGCGTTCGGCGTCGGCGCGGCCACCTTGCCGTCCCCCAGGTTCAGGGGGTCCTTCTTCAGGTTGCCGTTGAGGTGCTCGTAGTAGAGGTAACCGGCACCGGCCGTGCCGGCCAGGACCACGGCGAGCACTACCGCGCTCCAGCGCAGCGCCCGGCGGGCACGCCGCGGACGGCGTGCGCCGGTTGCGTCACTCTCCTGGACGTCCGGGACGGCCTCCCGTCTGTCCTCCTCCTGCACACCGCTCCGCGTCACTTGCGCGTCCCTCCCCACCCCCGCGCCACCCGCGGGCCCGTCGCCGTCGTGTGAGACGTACGACAGGCCCGTCAGGTCAACTGGCGCACTGCTTCTGGTCGGCCGTGGACTTGTCCAGGTCCGGCGTCTCGATGGACTTGGCGTCGAGCTTCACTCCGGCGCCCTTGAAGTCCTTGCCGAGGGTGAGGGTCATGGTGGGCAGGCCCTGGGAGTTGGTGACGCTTTCGCCGGGTTTCATGGCGGCGCCGGACAGGCCGAGGATCTCGGCGAGGGCGCGGGCCTGGTCGGCCTGGTCGGGGGCGTACTCCAGGGTGGTCTTGGCGAGTTCTGCGGGGGCGTTGCCGGCGTTCTCGGACTTGGTGACGCCGGCGTCGGTCTGGAGGTAGGCGAGTTCCTGCTGGGCGCTGCCGGCGGGGGCGCCGCCGTTCATGACGCGGACGCGGACCTCGGAGGGCTCGGACTGCTCGCCCTTGAGCCGGGCGGCGACCGCGGCCGCCTCCTTCTTCTCCTTCTGCTTGACCCCGGTGAAGGAGATGTCGTTCCTGATCATGTCGAAGACCTGGGGGCCCGTGGTCTCGTTCACCACCACCGTCGCCTTGACCTTCTCGGCGGGGTTGTCGATCACCGGCACCGTGGTGAAGGTGATGTTCTTCGGCGGCACCTTCTTCAGCTCCAGGGCCAGGTCCTTGAGCGTGCCCACCTTGCCGATGGCCTTGTCCACGGTCAGGGCCTTGGTGGCGGCCTCGGCGAGCTTCACCAGCTTGGTGGGGCTGGTGAGGGTGTCGCTGGAGGACATCTTCCGCATGAGCGAGCCCAGGAACTGCTGCTGCACCTTGATGCGGTCCAGGTCGCCCTCGTTGCCGAAGGCGTGCCGGGTGCGGACGAAGGCCAGCGCCTGCTCGCCCTCCACCTTCGACTCGCCCGCGGGCAGCTTGAGATGGGACTTGGGGTCGTCCACGGCCTTCTCCACGCACACGTCGACGCCGCCGACCGCGGTGGTCAGCGTCTTGACCGCGTTGAAGTCGGCCATCATGAAGTGGTCCGGCTGGATCCCGGTCGCCTCCTTCACCGTGCGCATGGTGCAGCCCGCGTCCCGGCCGCTCTCGCCGAGGCTGGTGTTGAAGCGGACGCCGGTGGAGCCGGGGATGATCTTCTTCGTCCCGTCCTCCTGCACCGTCTCGCAGTCGGGGACGTCGACGATCAGGTCGCGCGGGATGCTGAGGGCGGTGGCGTTGGAGCGGTCCTCGGAGACGTGCAGCAGGATGTTCGTGTCCGCGTGCCCGACGCTGCCCTTGTCGCCGTAGCCCTCGTTGCCCTCACCGGTGCGCTTGTCGGTGCCGATGATGAGGATGTTGAAGGCCTCGTCCTTCTTGAAGCTGCTGCTTCCGGCGCTGCCGACGTCCGTCGTCGAGACGTTGCCCTCGAGGTGCTTGAGGTAGACGTAGCCGCCGACCCCGGCCACCAGGACGACGAAGGCGGTACTGCCTCCGACCCAGAGCAGGGCCCGCTTGCCCTTCGACTTCTTCTCCGGCCGGCGTCCGCGCCGCCCGGGTACCGGCTCCTCGGGCGCGGGCCTGCGCCGCCGCTGCGGCGGGACCTCGCGGCCGGGCGCGGCCGTACGGCGACGGGCCGTGCCCGCCGTGTTGCCGCTGGCGTCGCGGGAGGCGTCGCCGGAGCGGGGTGCGCCCCGGCGGGGGCCCGGAACGGACGACTGCGGTGCGGAAGGGGACAGTCGCAGTTCGTATTCGCCGGTGCGTGGATTCAGTACCCACTGGTCTGCGGGATCGACATCGTCTGCCCGCCCACGTCCTTGCGCGTCCACGGTCTCCCAATCCTCCGTCGGGGGCCACGCGGCGCCTTCTCCGGAAGGCGCACGATGAAGGGTCAACTAGTGCACGACGCCAGGGCTGGCCTCGCGGCAGGGGCACTGGAGCGCTCACACTATCCGTCCAGTTCAGCGTCGAACGACTCTGGTGTCACATTCGACGCCCCTACAACAGGGCAATCCCTCCTATTTTCGTGAACTCCTACCATCGGTAGGGCTTGTAGACGTCCATGCATTTGCCGGTGTCCGAGCCGTTGAGGGCGTCGCTGTCGTCCGGCAGGTCTCCCGCCTCGGGCGTCTTCTGCTTCGGATAGGACGTGCCCGAGCGCCAGTCAGCTCCCACGGCGAGAGTGATCCCGGACACGTCGGTGGACTTGCGCACCGCGTTCGCCGGGATGCCCAGCGCATCGGCGACGCGCCGCGCGTCGCCGGCCAACTCGTCGCTCGGGTACCGGACCAGCGTCCGCTCCTCGGAGAGCGCGGCGGAGGTGTCCGTCGTCGCCCTGGAGAAGCCCTTCCGCACCAGCGTCCCGGCGACGGCGCTCGCCCGTCCGCTGACCGGGCCGAGCGACTCGGAGCGGGTGGCGTTCTGGACCAGGACGCCGATGTCGGAGTCGGCGGCGGGCTCGTCGGAGGGCTTCCCGGTGGCGCCGTCGGCGTCCTTCGGGTCCTTCGCGTCCTTGCCGCTCCCGCCGTCCCCGGCGCCCTTGCCGTCCTTCCCGCCCTTGTCGTCGAAGGACACGTCGTCGCGGAGCATCGCCCACATCTGGTCCGCGCCGGCGGCCGGCAGCAGGTGGTTGGCGTCCTGGTCGTCCGCCACGGTGGGGATCGTCGTCATGGTGATGCGGTCCGTGGGCACCGTCTTGAGCTGCATGCCGAGGTCGTACAGCTTCTTGACCGTGCCGATCTCCTCGGAGACGGTCAGGGACTTGGTGGCGGCCTCGGCCAGGTTCATCAGCCGGCCGGTGTCGGTGAAGACGTTCTGCTGCTTCAGCGTGCGGATCATCGAGTTCATGTACATGTGCTGGGCGCGGGCCCGCAGCGGGTCGCTGCCCCAGGCGTGCCGGGTGCGCAGCCACTGGAGCGCCTGCTCGCCCTGCACCTTGGTGCGGCCGGCCTTCAGCTTCAGACCGGAGCCGCCGGGTACGGCGGGCAGCGGCCGGTCCCACACGTTCTGGTTCACGCAGACCTCGACGCCGCCGACGGCGTCCGCCATCGAGACCACGCCCGCGAAGTCGATCGTCATCCAGTGGTCGACGTAGACCCCGGTGAGGTTCTCCCAGGTGGCCAGGGTGCAGCCGGCGCCGCCGCGGGCCAGCGACTCGTTGATGATGGCGTTGGTCGCGGGGAACTTCTCCCCGGTCTCCGCGTTCTCGCACGCGGGGATGTCCACGCGAGTGTCACGGGGGATGCTCACCACCGCCGCGCTCTTGCGGTCCGCGGCCAGGTGGATCAGCATCTGCACGTCGGCCAGCGGCGGGTTGTCGCGGTGGTTCTTGCCGCCGCCCAGCGCCACGTTGGCCTCGGAGGCGCGGCTGTCGGAACCGATCAGCAGGATGTTCAGGGGAGTCTGGCCGGCCGCGTTCGGCTCGGTGCGGTGCGCCTTGGAGTCGCCGCTGCTCCGCGCGCCCTTCTCGATGTTGCCGTTCAGGTGCTGGTAGTAGAGGTATCCGGCGCCCGCCGTGCCGAGTATCAGCACCGCGAGGACCGTCGCAGACCAGCGCAGCGCCCGGCGCCGGCGTCCGGGGCGCCGCCGCCCCGACCGGCGGCGGTTCCCGTCCCTGCGGCCCGGCGGGCCTGCCGTGCCGGTGCCGCCCCCGCCCTCGGCGCCGGTGTCCCCGCCGTGAGCCTGCCGGACCGCGCCCGGTCGCGTTCCCTCCCCGTGCACACTGCCCTGCGTCATGTCCCTCTCCCACCCTCGGGCCCGTGAACGTGCCCCTGCGCGCGACCTGTTCGCACAGTTGGACGTACGGAGCCCCTCGTTGGCTGTACGGCGGCCCCGACGGATTGCGGGCGCCCCGCGGAGCCACTTCCGTCCCGGCCGTCCCCCGGCGTGCCGATGGACTGTCGTACTGTCAGACGGGTTTGGGGGCCGTCAGGTCACTTCGCGCACTCGACCTTGTCCGCGGTGGACTTCTGGAGGTCCTCCGGGGCCTTCGCGGAGGTGGCGTCGAGTTTGACTCCGGCGCCCTTGAAGTCCTTGCCGAGGGTGAGGGTCATGGTGGGCAGGCCCTGGGAGTTGGTGACGCTTTCGCCGGGTTTCATGGCGGCGCCGGACAGGCCGAGGATCTCGGCGAGGGCGCGGGCCTGGTCGGCCTGGTCGGGGGCGTACTCCAGGGTGGTCTTGGCGAGTTCCGCGGGGGCGTTGCCGGCGTTCTCGGACTTGGTGACGCCGGCGTCGGTCTGGAGGTAGGCGAGTTCCTGCTGGGCGCTGCCGGCGGGGGCGCCGCCGTTCATGACGCGGACGCGGACCTCGGAGGGCTCGGACTGCCCGCCCTTGAGCCGGGCGGCGACCGCGGCCGCCTCCTTCTTCTCCTTCTCCGACTCCTTCTTCTTGACCTCGGTGAAGGAGACGTCGTTCTGCATCATGTCGAAGACCTGCTGGGCGGGGCCCTCCTTCAGCACGACCGTCGCCTTGACCTTCTCGGCCGGGTTGTCGATCACCGGCACCGTGGTGAAGGTCAGGTTCTTGGTGTTGAGCTTGCCCAGCTCCAGGCCGAGGTCCTTCAGCTTGCCGATGCTGTCCAGCTTGGAGTCGACGGTCAGCGCCTCGGTCCCCGCCTCGGCCAGCTTCAGCATCTTCGACGGGCTGGTCAGCGTGTCGTTGGACTTCAGCTTGCGCATCAGCGCGCTGAGGAACTGCTGCTGGATCTCGATACGGCTCAGGTCGCCGCCGAAGCCCACGGAGTGCCGGGTGCGGACGAAGGCCAGTGCCTGCTCGCCCTCGACGGTGTGCTCGCCCGCCGGCAGCTTCAGGTGCGAGTCCGGGTCGTCGATGTCCTTCGCCAGGCACACCTCGACGCCGCCGACGGCCGAGGTCAGCGTCTTGACCGCGTTGAAGTCGGCCACCATGAAGTTGTCCGGCGTCACCCCGGTCAGCTCGGTGACGGTCCGCATGGTGCAGCTGGGGGTTCGGCCGCTCTGGCCGAGGCTGGTGTTGAAGCGGACGCCGCTGGAGCCGGGGATGACCTTCTGCGTCCCGTCCTCCTGCGTGGTGGGGCAGTCGGGGACGTCGACTATCAGGTCGCGGGGGATGCTGAGCGCGGTGGCGTTGGAGCGGTCCTTGGACACGTGCAGCAGGATCGTGGTGTCGGCGTGGCCGGCGCTCCCGGTGTCGCCGTAGCCCTCGTTGCCGCTGCCGGTGCGCTTGTCGGTGCCGATCAGCAGGATGTTGATGGCCTTGTCCTTCTGGAAGCCACCGGTGCTCGCGCCGTCGTCGGCGACGGACTGGATGTTGCCGTTCAGGTGCTGGAGGTAGAGGTACCCGGCGGTGCCGCCGGCGAGGACGACGAACGCCATGGTGCCGCCCGTCCACAGCAGGACGCGCTTGCCCCGCGACTTCTTCTTCGCCGGCCGCCGGCGCCCGGCCCGCCCCGGCGGCGGTTCCTCGGGAGCCGAACGGCGTCTGCGCTGCGGGGGGACCTCACGGTCCGGTGCCGGGGCGTGCGCGGCGCCCCGGGGGCCCGGGACCGGTGACTGCGCTGCGGAAGGGGGCAGTCGCAGTTCGTATTCGCCGGTGTCCGGATTGAGTACCCACTGGTCTGCGGGGTCGATGTCGCCCGCCCGTCCACGGCCTTGCGCGTCCACGGTTGTCCGAATCCTCCGTCAGGGCCACGCGGCGCCCTCCCCTCCGGGCGCCCGGTCTCGCTCACTCGGTGCGCGGCCTCGGGCAGAGCCTCGGGGCCGGGCGCACCGGATCGCTCACACTAACCGCCCGGTTCGGCTCGGGGCGATGGCAGTGACGCATGCCACGAAACTTACAACTGGGCAATCCAGCGCATTTCTTGGACAATTGTCCGTACTTTCATGCGCACCTTGCACCCGTCTTGCCGTGACTTTGAAAGCGCTTTACTCGCAGACGTCTTCGTCGGCGGTGTTCCCGCTGAACGTCGGCGCCGGAGAATCGGCGTCACCGGGCTCGCCGTGGGCCGGCCCCGCGATCGTCACCGGGTCGTCCGTCCGCAGCCGGGTGAAGAGCTTCTCGGCGGCGGGCTGCACGAGCTGGTCCCGATTGGCGTCGCCCGCGTAGGACTCCCGGGGGACGGTCAGGAACTGCACGCGCTCGGTGGGGATGTCGCGCAGCCCGCGCACGAGGTCGTACAGCCCGCGCAGACTCGCCAGATTCGGGTCCGTGGTCAAGGACGACGTGGCCGCGTCGAGAACCGGGTACAGCTTCACCGGATTCAGCAGTACGCCATTGCTCTGCACCTTGTTCACGAGCGCCCCGAGGAAACGTTGCTGCCGGTCCATCCGGTCGGTGTCGCTGCCGTCCCCGAGCGACTTGCGGGCGCGGACGTATCCGAGGGCCTGCTCACCGTCGAGCGTCACCCGGCCCGCGGGCAGCTTCAGCTTGGCGTCCTCGTCGTCGACCGGCTTGCGCAGGCACACCTCGACGCCGTCGAGGGCGTCGACCATCTTCTTGAAGCCCTGGAAGTCGACGACCACGTGGTGGTCGATCCGGATGCCGGTCAGCTTTTCCACGGTCCGGATCGAACACGCCGAACCGCCCGCCGCGAAGGCGTAGTTGAACTGTGCGAACACCGGCGCGGTGCGCGCCCCGTCGGGGCCGTGGCAGCCGGGCACGTTCACCATCAGGTCGCGGGGGAGGGAGACGGCGGTGGCGCTGTCCCGGCCCGCCGCCAGGTGCAGCAGGATCGTGGTGTCCGACCGCTCGGTCCCGGAGTCCCGTCCGTAGCGCGCGTTGCCGTCGCCGGAGCGCGAGTCCGACCCGATCAGCAGCACGTTCTGCGCGCCGCGCACCAGGGCGCTGGGGCGCTCCTTCTCGTACCGGGCGAGTTCTGCG
Organism: Streptomyces sp. NPDC107500; assembly: GCF_055582785.1. Classification (NCBI taxonomy): domain Bacteria; kingdom Bacillati; phylum Actinomycetota; class Actinomycetes; order Kitasatosporales; family Streptomycetaceae; genus Streptomyces; species Streptomyces sp. NPDC107500. The sequence continues at coordinate 27,850 of NZ_JBVJPF010000008.1, read as the reverse complement.
GCCGCCGCCTCGTCCGACGTGATGTTGCCGCTCAGCTTCGCGTACACCGCCCACCCGACGCCCACGGCACCGACGGCCAGCACGCCGACCGCGATCCCCGCCCGGGCCAGCCGCCGCCTCCGACGCCGCCGCCTCAGCCCCTCCCCGGACGCGGACGCCCCCGCCCCCTTGCCGGCGTCATCGCTCACGTCTCCCTCCGTCCCACACCCGTGCGCTCCTACGACCATGCAGCGCGGGCCGCGGCGACGCGGAACGTTGGTGGGCCGAACGGGTCAGCCGTCTACTCAGCTGCGGGCAGTCGTGCCGCTGGGGCGATGGGGGTCCCCCGCTCGAGCGAAGCCGAGAGTGGGGGAGGGTGGGCGCAGCGGCACCCCGCCACGCCGGGCTGCGACACCCACCCCCGCCCAGCTCCGACACCGGGCGCCCGGTCAACGCCGGGTCAGTGTCAAGAGCCCACCGACACCCGGCCCCGTCAAAACCTCCCGTCACCGAGCCGTGGCAGAAACCCTCTCCGCCTCGATCCGCTGATCCAGCACCCCGTCCCCCGCCCGCTCCAGATGCCGGCACAACACCACCGACCCTCCACTCGCCAACGGCCCGTACAACCCCGCGCTCAACCCCTCCCACGTGTCGTACGGCAGCCCCGACAGAATCCGCGCCCCCGGCCCGGTGAGCCCCAGCCCGGACGCCTCCGCCCGCGCCCGCTCCACGACCTCCGCCCCGCTGAACTCCCGCCCGGCCACGATCAGCGCGGGCCCCTCCGGGTCCACCGGCGCGTACGGCACGAACCGGTCCCCCTGCCCCGGCACCTCCACCGCGTAGTCGGCGAAGCCCTCCGGCGCGCGCGGCGCGAACCGCCCCCCGAGCGGCCGCAGGGCCAGCGCGATCCGCGCCCCCGAGCACGCCCGCGCGGCGTCCAGCGACTCCGGCTCCGGCCCGCTGACGACCACGTCGGCCGACGCCGGGTCACCCGCCACGTCGGCGACGACGCCCACCGACGCGCACGCCAGCAGCCACACCGCCGTCTGCCAGTGCGCGGGCAGCAGCAGCGCGACACGGTCGCCGGGCTCGACGGAGAGTTCGTCCTGGAGCAGGTTCGCGGTCTTGGCCACCCAATTGGCGAAGGTGGCGACCGACAGTTCGACGCGTTCGCCGGTGGCGTCGTCGTAGAAGGTCACCAGGGGGCGTCCCGGGTCCGCGGCGAGCGCGGAACTCAGCAGGTCGGCAGGGGTGCGATCGGTCGCGTTCATCCGCGCAAGGGTACGCGGACCCCAACCCCCGCACCGAGCGGACGGCGTACCGCGCCACCACCGGTTCGGACGAAGACACCCTACGGGCCGTCAGATCTCAAATGGACATATTTGTATGACCATGTCCAGTATCAGGGGCATGCGTGGATTCCTTGCTTCCTCGATCGGTGTCACGACCGCGGCGGCCCTGGCCGTCCCGCTCGCCCCACCCGCGGCGGCGGCCACCTCCGCGCCCCCGCCCGCGACCCCGAGAGCGGTGCGGGCCGAGGCATACGCCCCCGGCGGCACCCAGTCGCTGCCCCTCACCCCCCTCGCCCGCGACCGCGCCCCCGGCGCCGCCGCGCAGGGCCTGCCCCGCCGTGACGTACGGCACTTCTCGCTCGTCGGCGTCGTCTGGGACAACCCGGGCACCGAACTGCACGGCCGCGTCGAGGTCCGCACGCGCGCGACCGCCACCGGCGCCTGGTCCGGCTGGCAGGAGTTGGAGACCCACAACGCCGACCACGCCGCCGACCCCGGCACCGCCGAGAGCGCCTCCGACCGGGTCCGCGGCGCCACCGCGCCCCTGTGGGTGGGCGAGTCCGACGGGGTGGAGGTGCGCGTGCGGGCGGACTCCGCGCCCGAGGCCGCCACCCGAGCCGTCCCGGCGGCCACCGCGTCGACGCTCCCCACCGGCATGCGCCTCGAACTCGTCGACCCCGGCAAGGGCGCCCCGCCCCCGGCGGCACCCGGACCGGAGCACGGACCGGAGGGCGAGCCCCGCACCACGGCGGTGTCCGACACGTCCGCCGAAGCGCTCGCCGCCTCCGCCGTCAACGCCGGCCTCGCCCCGCTCGGCGCCACCGAGATCCCGGCCCTCAGCCAGGCCCGGACCGAGGCCGAACTCGGCACCGGGCAGCAGGCCAAGCCGTACGTCGGCGCCCGCCCGAGCATCACCACGCGCCACGGCTGGGGCGCGGACGAGGGGCTGCGGGAGAAGGGGTTCGTGTACACGAAGAAGGTCAAGGCGGCCTTCGTGCACCACTCGGCCACCGGCAACAACTACCGCTGCGCACAGGCACCGTCAGTCATTCGCAGTATCTACCGCTACCACGTCCACAGCACGGGCTGGCGTGACCTCGGCTACAACTTCCTCGTCGACAAGTGCGGAAACATCTACGAGGGCCGCGCCGGGGGAGTGTCCAAGGCGGTGCTCGGCGCCCACACCCTGGGGTTCAACTCCAACAGCATGGGCATCGCCGTTCTCGGCACGTACAGCAACAGGAAGCCGTCCTCGGCCGCGGTGAAGGCGATCGCGCGGCTCACCGCGTGGAAGCTCGGCATCTACGGCATGAATCCGGACGGGAAGACATACCTGAAGTCCGGTGGTGGCAATCTCTACCGAAAAGGTAAGAACGTACGACTGAACGTCATCTCAGGTCACCGCGACGGCTTCGCGACGAACTGCCCCGGCAGGCTGCTCTACGGCAAGCTCGACACGAGCCGCTCGAAGGCGGCTCAGTACCAGGGCCGCTGAGGGCGGAACACCGCACGGCCGTCGAGGGCGCGAGGAACGGTCTGCATACACTGGCCGGCCGAAACACAGTTCGGCCGGTCCCGGCAGGAAGCAGAGACGACGGTGACAGAAGCGATCCTCCTGGTCGGCGGCAAGGGCACGCGGCTGCGTCCGCTCACGGTGAACACCCCGAAGCCCATGGTCCGGGCGGCCGGGGTGCCGTTCCTCACGCACCAGCTGGCGCGGGCGAAGGCGGCGGGCGTCGACCACATCGTGCTCGCGACGAGCTACCTGGCCGAGGTCTTCGAACCGTACTTCGGCGACGGCTCGGCGCTGGGGCTGCACCTCGAGTACGTCACCGAGGAGGAGCCGCTCGGCACCGGCGGCGCGATCCGCAACGTGGCGTCCCGGCTGCACTCGGGGCCGGACGAGCCGGTCCTGATCTTCAACGGCGACATCCTGACGGGCCTGGACATCGGCGCGCTGGTCCGCACCCACGAGACGACGGGCGCGGACGTCTCCCTGCACCTGACGAAGGTCACCGACCCGAGGGCGTACGGGCTGGTCCCCACCGACGACACGGGCCGGGTGCTCGCCTTCCTGGAGAAGCCCCAGACCCCGGAGGAGATCGTCACCGACCAGATCAACGCGGGGGCGTACGTCTTCCGCCGCTCGGTCATCGACACGATCCCGGCGGGGCGGCCCGTGTCGGTCGAACGCGAGACGTTCCCGGAACTCCTGGCCACCGGCGCGCACCTCCAGGGCATGGTCGACTCCACGTACTGGCTGGACCTCGGCACCCCGGCGGCCTTCGTGCGCGGCTCGGCCGACCTGGTCCTCGGCCGCGCCCCGTCCCCGGCGATACCGGGGCGCTGCGGCGACCGCCTCGTCCTGCCCACGGCCCAGGTCGCGCCCGACGCGAAGCTGGCCGGCGGCACGGTGATCGGCGAGGGCGCCTTCGTGGCGGAGGGCGCGCGCGTCTTCGGCAGCACGATCCTGCCCGGCGCCGTCATCGAGCCCGGCGCCGTCATCACCGACTCCCTCATCGGCACCCGCGCCCGCGTCGGCACCCGCTCGGTCCTCAGCGACACGGTCATCGGCGACGGCGCGATCATCGGCGCCGACAACGAACTCCGCTCCGGCGCCCGCATCTGGTGCGACGCCCACATCCCCGCGGCGTCCCTACGCTTCTCCTCGGACGCGTAACGCCGCATGGCTGAGCGGGGGCGGCCTTCCCCCGCAACCGTGGGCACATGGGCCCCGTAAACCGCGGGCACATGGGCTCCGCAGACCGCGGGCGCACGGGCCCCGTAAACCGCGGGCACATGGGCTCCGCAGACCGCGGGCACATGGGCCCCGTAAACCGCGGGCGCACGGGCTCCGCAGACCGCGGGCACATGGGCCCCGTAAACCGCGGGGCACGGGCCCCGTAAACCGCGGGCGCACGGGCTCCGTAGACCGCGGGCACATGTGCCGCCTGGGGCGGCACGGGTGGGCGCGGGCGGCACCCGGCAAGCGCCGGTCCGCGTCACCCACCCCCGGCCCACCCCCACGCCGGGTGCGACGCGAACGCCGGCCCGCGTCACCCACCCCACGCCGGCCGCAGCGTCACCCCCGCCCCGTCAGATCCGCTCGATACCCCGCGGAGCCATCCGCGGGGCCCGCCGCCCCGGCACCCGCCCACTCAGCAGCACCAGCCGAGCCGCCCGATGCCGCTGCCCGGCATACGGCTCCAGCAGCCGCAGCATCTCCGCGTCGTCCGCGTACCGGTCCCCGCCCAGCGCGAACCCCACGATCCCCGGCAGATGCAGATCGCCCACCGTCACCGCGTCCGGCGCCCCGTGACTGCGCTGCACGGTCTCCGCCGACGTCCACGGCCCGATCCCCGGTACGACCTCCAGCCGCGCCTGCGCCGCCGCCGGCTCCATCCCGGCCGCCTCCTCCAGCCGCGCGGCGACCCGCACGGCCCGCAGGATCGTCGAGGCCCGCTTGTCGTCCACCCCGGCCAGGTGCCACTCCCAGGACGGGATCAGCGCCCACGTCCGCGCCGACGGCATGACACACATCCGCCCGGGCGCGGGCCCCGGCGCCGGCTCCCCGAACTTCCGCACCAGCAGCCGCCACGCCTGGTACGCCTCCAGCGTCGTGACCTTCTGCTCCAGGACCGAGGGGATCAACGACTCCAGCACCAGCCCGGTCCGCGTCAGCCGCAGCCCCGGCCGGCGATGCCGTGTCAGCGCCAGCAGCCGGTGCCTCGGCACGAACGCGGACGGGTCGTCCTCGGCGCCCAGCATCCGCGGCAGCTGATCCAGCAGCCACTCGGCCCCGGGCCCCCAGCTCTCGCCGCGCACCTCGTCACCACGCGCGGTGACCCGCAGCGTGCCCGGCCCGGCGGGTGTGCGGCTGGTCCGCCACACGGCCCCGTCCGGTGTCGTCCGGAACGTCGGATCGCCCGGCCCGCGCCGCAGCGGCCCGAGCACCAGCCCCAGCTCCAGCGGCGCGTCCGGCACCCACACCCGTACCCGGCCCGGCGTGACCCCCTGCCGGGGTATCCCGCCGCGCACAGCGGCACGCGGGGGCCGGGGAGCGAAACGTCCTGCCACGAGTGAGGTCCTTGAGCGAACGAGGGAGAGGCGGAAGAGGAGTAGGAAGGAAGCGGAAGAAGAAACGGAGCGAGAGCCCTCTACGAGAGTAGAGGCCTCACCGCACCTCGATGAACGATCCCGCGTCCCGCTCCGGCCGCGCGCGCGGTTCCTCGGCCGGATGACCGACCGCCACCGCGCCCATCGGGTCCCAGTCGCCCGGCAGCCCCAGCACCTCCCGCACCACGTCCCGGCAGAACATCGTCGAGGACACCCACGCCGACCCCAGCCGCTCCCCGGCGAGCGCGACGAGCAGGTTCTGCACGCCCGCGCCGGTGGCGACGACGAACATCTCCCGCTCGGCCCCGTCCCGCCGCGGGTCCCCGTACGTGTGGGAACCGTCCATGACCAGGCAGGGGACGACGAGGTAGGGCGCGTTGCGCAGGACGTCCCCGCGCCGGACCCGCTTGGCGATGGACTCCTCGCTCTTGCCGTCCCGCCGCAGGTCCGCGGTCCAGGCGTCCCGCATCGCGTCCAGCAGCCGGGTGCGGGACTCCGCGGACTCCAGGAGCACGAACCGCCACGGCGTCGTGTGGTGCGGCGCCGGTGCCGTGACCGCGGCCGCGACCGCCCGGCGCACCGCTCCGGGGTCGACGGGCTCGTCGGTGAAGGCCCGTACCGTACGGCGCTGGGTGACTGCCTGCCGTACCGCCTCCGACGTGCCCAGCCGGAACATGTCGTCGCGCGCGCCGCGCACCATCGCCCGCGCGCCCTCCCCGTCGTCGTCGGCCACCAGGAGCGGCAGCCCGCGCAGGACGGCGACCGGCAGACCCGCGGCCTTGCCCTTGACCAGGTCGCCCGCCGCGGCCAGCTCGTCGGCGGTGGCGACGACGGTGGAGGCGAGCGGGTTGCCGTGCGCGTCCGTGCCGCCGCGCAGGTCGTCGAGGACCCGCACCCCGGCGGCGCCGATCGCCACGTCCGTGAGCCCGGCCCGCCAGGGGCGGCCGAAGGTGTCGGTGACGACGACCCCCACGTCGACGCCCAGCGTGTCGCGCAGCCCCTCGCGGATGCCGCGCGCGGAGGCGTCCGGGTCCTCGGGGAGCAGCAGGACGGTGCCGGACGGAGTGTTGGAGGCGTCGACGCCGGCCGCCGCCATGACCAGCCCCTGCCGGTTCTCGACGATGCGCAGCAGTCCGCGCCGGGCCACCACCCGCACGGTCTCCGCGTCGATCGCGGCCTCCCGGTCGGCGGCCCGTACGACGCGGCCCTCGGCCTTGGACACGATCTTGGAGGTGACGAGCAGCACGTCCCCGTCGGCCAGCCCCGGCTCGGCCGCGGCGATCAGCTTTGCGAGGTCGTCGCCGGGCTGCACCTCGGGCAGGCCGGGCAGGGCCCACACCCGGTAGCCCTCCGGACGGTCGAAGGCGTCCTCGCGCGTGCCGTCGCTCATGCCTCCCGCACCTCCTCGGCGAGCGTCAGCGCCTCCCGGGCCATCTGCGCCGTGGTGTCGAGGTCGGTCATCATCAGCGGTACGGCGCGGCAGAGGATCCCGGCCGCCTTCACGCGGGTGACGGCCTCGGCGTCGACCGTGTCGACCAGCCAGCCGTCGAGCAGCCCCGAGCCGTAGTGCTCGGCGACCGCGGCCGCCGTGGACTCCACGCCGACCGCCGCGAGCACCTTGTCGGCCATCCCGCGCACCGGCGCGTCCCCCACGATCGGCGACAGACCCACCACGGGCACCCCGGCGTCGGCGATCGCCTCCCGGATGCCGGGCACGGCGAGGATGGTGCCGACGGAGACCACCGGGTTGGACGGCGGGAAGAGGATCACGTCCGCCTCGGCGATGGCCTCCAGGACGCCCGGCGCCGGCTTGGCCTGCTCGGCGCCGACCGGCACGACCGCCTCGGCGGGGACGGAGGCGCGCAGCCGTACCCAGTACTCCTGGAAGTGGACCGCCTTGCGCTCCCCCTCCAGCTCGACCGCGACATGCGTCTCCACGCGGTCGTCGGTCATCGGGATGAGGCGCACCCCGGGCTTCCAGCGGTCGCAGAGGGCCTCGGTCACCGCGCTGAGCGGAAAGCCCGCGGTGATCATCTGCGTCCGCACGATGTGCGTGGCGAAGTCGCGGTCGCCGAGGCCGAACCACTCGGGCCCCACGCCGTACGCCGCCAGCTCCTCCTTGAGGTGGAAGGTCTCGTCGGCCCGTCCCCAGCCCTGCTCCTCGTTGATGCCGCCGCCGAGCGTGTACATCACCGTGTCGAGGTCCGGGCAGACCTTCAGACCGAAGAGGTGGATGTCGTCCCCGGTGTTGCCGATGACGGTGATGTCCGCGTCGGGCGCGGCCTGCTTCAGACCACGCAGGAACCGGGCACCGCCGATGCCGCCTGCCAGAACCACAATGCGCATGGCCCCAGTCTCGCAGGCGGGTACGACACCGCGTCAGGCAGTCGTCACGGCGCCGGTGTCCGCGTCCCGCGACGTGCCGGCCGAGCACTGCGGGGCGTGCATGGGCATCTCGGTGAGGCCCGGGTAGTAGACGTGCAGGCTGACCGCGGGCTCCAGCGCGTCGTTGACGACCTCGTGCACGTGCCCGGGGGCGAACACGCGCTGGGTGCCGGCCCGCAACGCGCGCGTGCCGCGCTCCGTGCGCTCGGTGAGGGTCCCCTCCAGGACGGTCCACACGCCGGAGGAGGCGCCGTGGTCGTGGCGTCCGCTGCCCTGTCCCGGCACCCAGGACAGCAGCCACACCTCGTAGCCCGGGCCGGTGCGCAGCCGGTGGTACCAGCGTGTCGTCGCGTCGTACCGGACGAGGTGCTCCCACTCGGAGCGGTCGTCGGCGAGGGCGCGGGCCAGCCCGGCGAACTCGGCCACGGTGGCCGGGTGCTCGCGGGGTGCCTGGAGGAGGTGGGGGACTTCGAGGATGTCGCCGGCGATCTGGAGGTCGCTGTCGCTGTTCATGGGTGCGGTGGTTCCTCGGCGGAAGTGTGCGGCGGGTGGAACGGATGACCAAGAACGCCCTGGTGGGGCGGGACATGGAGCGTCGAGTCGCGTGGACTCTGGGGACAGCCGGAGCGCGGTTGGCTCAACAGCTGGAACAGCGGCAACAGCTACAGCGAGCGCGGGCAGCACCGTGGGACCCGGCGGTGCGGGTCGAGGTGAGCGCCAAGTTCGCGAGCATGCCCACAAGGACACCGGTTCACACCGGCACTGTCAACTCGATGCCCGGTATGTGGGACATGGTTCACCTCTTCCGGTTCATCTTGCTGGGGAAAGGTTTGCTCAGTGGGGTCCCGGGACACATGGCGCACAAGCCGGGCGCGCAACCTCCGTAGCGATCCTGTGATCCGAATGTGATCAGGTTCGCTTCGGCGTGTGTATCGGAACGGGATCGAACGCCAGGGCGTCTTCCCCGGTACGAGCGGAGCGCGGGTCGAGTGCCCGGCCGGGCCTCTTTGGGATGTCAAGGTTTATGGCGATTTGAACACTTTCCGCTTTGCCTTGGTTCCGCAGAGTGAATAAGGGGCTCAATAGCAGATCTCGGCTTGACTCGCCCGGAGCAGCACACTTGTAATTTCACTCGTGTCGTTTAGCCGGAATCGGTAACGGCGGGATCACGGGGACGCGAAGACAGACGAGGGGCGCACATGACCGAGCTGGTGCAGCAACTGCTGGTCGACGACGCGGACGAGGAGCTCGGCTGGCAGGAGCGCGCACTGTGCGCCCAGACCGACCCCGAGTCCTTCTTCCCCGAGAAGGGCGGCTCCACCCGCGAGGCCAAGAAGGTCTGCCTCGCCTGCGAGGTCCGCTCCGAATGCCTCGAGTACGCCCTCGCCAACGACGAGCGCTTCGGCATCTGGGGCGGCCTGTCCGAGAGGGAGCGCCGCCGGCTGAAGAAGGCCGCCGTCTGACGAGGCGCCAGAACCGGCGCGAACGGCGGGACCAGCGGGAACGGCCCCTCGCAGGTGGGTTGTCCACAGGCGGCGGGCCCTCTTGCTGTCCAGCCGATAGTGTGGGCGCTCGTCCGAGACGTCCCGCCATTCCCCACAGGCACGGGCGTCCACCGCAGTCCACCGAACCGGGGCCCGTACCTCGATGTCCGTGCAGAGTCACACGGCAGCCCAGCAAGACCTCGCTGCCACACCTGAGTTCCCGCGCCACGTCGTGACCGCGGTCCTCGTCGCCCACGACGGAGCCCGCTGGCTGCCCGACGCGCTCGCCGGGCTGCTCGGCCAGGAGCGCCCCGTCCAGTACGCCGTGGCCGCCGACACCGGCAGCGCCGACGACTCGGCCCGGCTGGTCGGCGAAGCCCTCGGCGGCGACCGCGTGCTGCACCTCGCCCGGCGCACCGGCTTCGGCCAGGCCGTGGAGGAGGCGGCCCGCACCGTCCCCGTCCTCACCCCGGAGGACCTGCCGTACCTGAAGCGGCCCAGCGGCTGGGACCCCGTCACGCGCACCTGGCGCGACGACGCCTACGACCTGCCCGAACTGCCCCACGGCGAGCCGGTCCAGTGGCTGTGGCTGCTGCACGACGACTGCGCCCCCGAACCCGACGCCCTGGCCCAGCTGCTGCGCGTCGTGGACACCGAGTACGAACTCGGCCGCGACGACGTCGCCGTCGTCGGCCCCAAGCTCCGCGGCTGGTACGACCGCCGGCAACTGCTGGAGGTCGGCGTCTCCATCGCCAACTCCGGCCGCCGCTGGACCGGCCTGGACCGCCGCGAACAGGACCAGGGACAGCACGACCACGTCCGGCCCGTCCTGTCGGTGTCCACCGCCGGCATGCTGATCCGGCGCGATGTCTTCGAGCGGCTCGGCGGGTTCGACCGCCGGCTGCCCCTGATGCGCGACGACGTCGACCTGTGCTGGCGCGCGCACGCCGCCGGACTGCGCGTCCTCATCGCCCCCGAGGCGGTCGTCCGCCACGCCGAGGCGGCCTCCCGCGAGCGCCGCGCCGTCGACTGCGCGGGCCGCACCACGGCCTCCCCGCACAAGGTGGACAAGGCCGGCGCCGTCCACACCCTCCTCGCCAACGTCCGTACGGCCGCCCTGCCCTGGGTGCTGCTGCGCATCGTCCTCGGCACGCTGCTGCGCACCCTCGCCTATCTCGTCGGCAAGGTGCCCGGGCAGGCACTCGACGAGATCCGGGGCCTGCTGGGCGTCCTGCTGCGCCCCGAGCGCATCATCGCCGCCCGGCGTGAACGCGGCCGCCCGCAGGTCGAGAAGGACGAACTGCGCCCCCTGTTCCCGCCCCCCGGCGCGACCATCCGCGTCACCGTCGAACAGGTCGCGGGCAACCTCGTCGGCAGCTCCGAGGCCGAGACCGCCGCGGGCGCCGGACGGCACGGCGGCGGCATCGAGTCCGGACCCGGCGGCGACGACGCCGACTTCCTGGAGATCGAGCAGTTCGCCCGCCTCAAGCGCATCGCCCGCAAGCCGGGCCCGGTGCTCTTCCTGATCCTGCTGCTCGCCTCCCTGGCCGCCTGCCGCGCCCTCCTCGGCGGCGGCGCCCTCGCGGGCGGCGCGCTGCTGCCCGCCCCGGCCGACGCCGGTGAGCTGTGGTCGCGCTACGCGGACGCCTGGCACACGGTCGGCGCCGGCGGCACCGCCTCCGCCCCGCCCTACCTCGCGATCCTGGCGGCACTGGCCTCCGCGCTGCTCGGCTCGACCGGCACCGCCGTCACCCTGCTGCTGGTCGGCTCCGTGCCCCTGGCCGGCGCCACCGCGTACTTCGCGTCCCGGCCGCTGGTCATGTCCCGGCTGCTGCGCGCCTGGGCGGCCGTCGCCTACGCCTTCCTGCCCGCCGCCACCGGCGCCCTCGCCGGCGGCCGCATCGGCACCGCCGTCCTCGCCGTGCTGCTGCCGCTCATCGCCCGCGCGGGCGTCGCGGCGGCCGGCCTGGCGAGCACGTCCGGCGCCCGCGGCAGCTGGCGCGCCACCTGGGCGTACGCGCTGCTGCTGACGGTCACCACCGCCTTCACGCCCGTCGTGTGGCCGCTCGCGCTCCTCCTCGGCCTCGGCGTCCTGGCCCTGCGCCGCGGCGAGATCACCGCGTACGGACTGCGCTTCCTCGCCCAGTTCGGCACCCCCCTGCTGCTGCTCGCGCCCTGGTCGCTGTCGCTGCTGCCCCTCGGCTTCTTCGACGAGGCCGGACTGGACTACGGCTCTTCGGCCGCCTCCGCCCTCGACCTGCTCGGCGCGAGCCCCGGCGGCCCCGGGACGGTCGGCGGGCTGGTCCTCATCGGCATCGTGCCGGCCGCGCTGGCCGCCCTGCTGCGCTCCGAGCGGCAGTTGGGCATCCGGGCCGCCTGGGCGGTGGCCCTGGCCGGCTTCGTCTTCGCGGTCCTCTCCAACCGCTCCACCTGGGCCGGCCCCGCCACCCTCGTCTACGGCATCGCCCTGCTGGCCGCCGCGGCCCTCGGCGCCGACGGAGCCCGCTCCCGCGTCGCCGAGCAGAGCTTCGGCTGGCGCCAGCCCGTCGCCGCGCTGATCGCCCTCGCCTCGGCCGTCGGCCCGCTGATCGCCGCCACCGGATGGATGATCGGGGGCGCCGACGGCCCCGTCGAGCGACGTGACCCCGCACAGGTGCCCGCGTTCGTCGCCGAGGAGAGCCGCACCCGCGACCAGGCCCGCACCCTCGTCCTCGACAGCGACTCCACCGCCCACGTCGGATACATGCTGGTCCGCGGCTCCGGAGCCCGCCTCGGCGACGGCGAACTGGCCGCCGGGGACGGCGAGAACAGCACCCTCGACAAGATCGTCGCCAACCTGGTGGCCGGCTCCGGCGCGGACCAGGCGGACCAGCTCGGCGGCTTCGCCGTGCGCTACGTGCTGGTGCACAAGGGCGCGCCCCGCGAGGTCACCCGGGTCTTGGACGCCACCCCCGGCCTGAGCAGGCTCAGCCAGCAGGACGGCAGCGGACTGTGGCGGGTGGACCAGGAGGTCGCCCGCGCGACCATCGTGTCGGGCGGAGACTCCGCCACCGGTGAACCCCAGCCCGTGGCCGCCGGACCGGTCGACGTCCACACCGACATCGAACCGGGCCCCGACGGCCGCGTGCTGCGCCTCGCCGACACCGCCGCCGAGGGCTGGACCGCCACCCTGGACGGCAAGCCGCTCAGCCGCACCACGGTCGACGGCTGGGCCCAGGGCTTCGAACTCCCCGCCTCCGGCGGCCGGCTGGACGTCACCTACGACGACCCGTTCACCCACACCGTCTGGCTGTGGGCCCAGGGCCTGCTCGCCGTGGTCCTGGTCGTCCTCGCGCTGCCCGGCAGGCGCCGCGACGTCGACGACGACCTGCCCGAGGAGCCGCTGATCCCCGCCGAGGCCCTGGAGGGCGAGGGACGCCGGGCCCGGCGACTGCGCGCCCAGGCGGAGGCGGAGGCCGAGGCCGGGACGGACACGGAGCCGCCGGCCGCACCGGCGGACGGCGCCCCCGAGGTGCCCGAACCACCCGCGGCGCCCGAGATGCCCCCGGCACCGGTCCCGCAGCAGCCGGCGTACGGCGAGTGGGACGCGACGGGGTACCGGACCGAGTACGGCACCTACGACGCCTACGACCAGGAGCAGTACCAGGGCGGCGCCCAGCAGCAGTACGACCAGGGCGCGTACGCGCAGCAGCCGTACCAGCAGGGGGAGCCGTACCAGCCGGAGTCCTACCCCGCGGACGCCTACCAGGACGGCCGCGGCGCCCCGTACGAGCCGGACCAGTACGCTCCGTACGCCTACGGCGAGCAGGCGCAGGCCCAGCCCCAGGAGGGCGGGTACGACCCCGCCTACGACCAGGCGTACGGCCAGGGCGGCTACGACGCGCCGTACGACCCCTCCCAGCCCCACCACCCCCACGGCACGGGCAGTGAGCGTCCCGACGGGAGCCAGCAGTGAAGCGCACGACCCTGTCCCTGATCGCCTGCGCGGCCGCGCTCGCCGCCGTCACCGGATTCGCGGCGGTCGCCACCCCGGACGGCTCCGGCGCCGACACCGCCGCGCCGGCCGCCCGGCTGCCCGTGGAGCGCACCAGCCTGCTCTGCCCGGCGCCCAGCACCTCCGACCTCGCCGAGACCCAATACACCTCCTTCACGCCCGTCACGAAGGGCGCCGACGAGAAGGGCGAGGCGGCGCTCACCACCGCGGCACGGGGCGACGAGGCCGGGGACGCCCAGGACGGGAAGAAGGACGACGGGAAGGCCGCGAAGCCGCCCGTCGATCCCAAGGAGCCCGGCACCCCGGCCACCGGCACGACCTCCGGCTCCGACACGCCCGCGCTGGTCGGCACCGCCGAGGGCGCTCAGGCCCCGGGCTGGACGGTGCAGCAGACCACGGAGGTCGCCGCCGGGACGGGCCGCGGCCTCCAGGGGGTCAACTGCACCGCCCCGGACACGGAGTTCTGGTTCCCCGGCGCCAGCACGGCGGCCGGCCGCACCGACTACGTCCACCTGACGAACCCCGACGACTCGGCCGCCGTGGTCGACATCGAGCTCTACGGCAAGGACGGAGCCCTCGAGTCCACGGTGGGTGAGGGCGTCACGGTGCCGCCGCACGGCACCGAGTCCCTGCTGCTGTCCACGCTCGCCGACGTGAAGGAGACCGACCTGACCGTCCACGTCGGCGTGCGCAGCGGGCGGGTCGGGGCCGCGGTGCAGGCCCTGGACGACAAGACCGGCGGCGACTGGCTGACCGCGGCCGCCGACCCGGCGGGCGACCTGGTCCTGCCGGGCATCCCCAAGGACGCGACCGCCGTCCGCCTGGTGCTGTTCACCCCCGGTGGCACCGACGCCGACCTGAAGGTGCGGCTCGCCTCGCCGTCGGGGCTGATCACCCCCGCCGGACACGAGACGGTGCACGTCAAGGCCGGCATGACGACGGGCGTGGACCTCGGCGAGGTCACGCGCGGCGAGGCGGGTTCGCTGGTGCTGACGCCGACGGACGGGGCCGTGCCGGTGGTGGCCGCGGTCCGGGTCGTACGGGGCAAGGGCGGTGAGCAGGAGTCGGCGTTCATCCCGGCGACCGACCCGGTCGGTGCGCGCGCGACGGCCGCGGACAACCGCGCCAAGGGCACGACCCTGGCCCTGACCGCCCCGGGCGAGGGCGCCGAGGTGAAGGTGACGGCGTCGGCGGGCACGGAGGGCGGCACGACGGCGACCAAGACGTACACGGTCAAGGCCGGCACCACCCAGAACGTCGAGGCACCCGTCCCCGCAGGCCTCAAGGGCGCTTACGCGCTCACCGTCGAGACCGTCTCCGGGGGGCCGGTCCACGCGTCCCGCACCCTGACCGTCGCCGACGACGACGTGGCGTCCTTCACCGTCCAGACCCTCCCGGACGACCGGGGGACGGTCTCGGTGCCGAACGCGGAGGAAGACCTCTCGGTGCTTCAGAAGTAGACGCGCGGCCGGGGAGGAGGGAAGGCGCCCCGCGCCCTCAGTCCTCCCCGTACCGCGGATCCACCGTCTCGGGCGTCAGCCCCAGCAGCTCGGCGACCTGTTCCACGACGACCTCGTGCACCAGGGCCGCCCGTTCGTCCCGGCCCTTGCTCCGGATCTCCACCGGCCGCCGGTACACGACCACCCGCCCCCGCCGGCCCTCACGCGAGGGCACCGTGCCGCCGAGCGGGACCGCCTCGTCGTTCCACATCTCCCCGGGCCCGTCCAGCCGGGGCACGTCGAGGACGAGGAAATCGATGTCGGCGAGTTGCGGCCACCGCCGCTCCAGGCGCTCCACGGAGTCCTGCACCAGGTCCGCGAACACCTCGCCGCGGCTCGCGGCGAGCGGCACCTGCGGGGGCGCCACCGGACCGCGCATGCCCCGGCCGTGGCGATCACGACGGCGGGGCCCTGGGCGACCGGCATCACGGGGCGTCACGGGGTTGTCCATCACTGGTGAAGGGTAGTCCCCGCCGAGGTCGAGCGTCCGGCCGCACACGCGGACCGGACAGTGCCGGGGCCCGAGACGCGGCTTGTCGCCGAATGACCATTCCAGCCAAGGTTGGGCTCGATTCTGCATCTCTCCCCGACCGTGGAACTCAAGGCAAATGTCACTGTTTGTATCAGGTCGTGACCGCTTCCCAGGCGGTCCCGCCGCCCGGAAACCGGCGTCCGCGCAGGTCACCGGGGTGCGTTCCGAGGGGCTCGTAGGGCGTTTCACGCCACGACACGGGGGTGTGACCTGGTGGAGAGTCGTCGCGGCCCGCTCAAGAGTGCGGTACCGTCCAACATCGTGAGCCCTGTACGTCGCTGTTCGCGCACCGCCTGCGGCCGTCCCGCCGTCGCGACGCTGACGTACGTCTACGCCGACTCGACCGCGGTCCTCGGCCCGCTCGCCACCTACGCCGAACCCCACTGCTACGACCTGTGCGCCGAGCACTCCGAGCGCCTCACCGCCCCGCGCGGCTGGGAGGTCGTCCGCCTGCTCGACGGGTCGGCCCCGGCCCGCCCCAGCGGCGACGACCTGGAAGCGCTTGCCAACGCGGTGCGCGAGGCGGCCCGTCCCCAGGAGCGGGCGGCCGAGGCCGGCGGCGGCGGACGCACGGCCGACCCGATGGAGGTCGCGCGCCGCGGCCATCTCCGCGTGCTGCGCTCGCCGGACAACTGAGCAGGGACGTTCGCCCGTCCCGGCATCTCCCGTCACATCCGTTGCTGCACACCCATTGACGTCGCCTTGTCGCGGACACGACCATTCCGGAAGCCGCGAGAAAACGCTTTCGCATTGCGGAATCCGGGGAGGCGCCCGTGTACGTGCAGGAACTGGAACCCGTCGCCGGTTCGCTCGGCCTGTCCGCCCTGGTGGCGGCCCTGCCCCTGGTGATCGTCCTCGTCCTGCTGGGCGGCGTCCGCATGAAGGCGCACCTGGCGGGCCTCACCGGTCTCCTGGCGGCCGTACTGGTGGCGTGGCTGGCGTACGGCATGCCGCTGGACCAGACGGCCTCCAGCGCCGTCCAGGGGGCGGTTTTCGGCCTCTTCCCCATCCTGTGGATCGTCGTGAACGCCCTGTGGGTCTACCGGATGACCGTCCGCACCCGGCACTTCGACATCCTGCGCCGCTCCTTCGGGCGGCTGTCCGACGACCCCCGCATCCAGGCCCTCGTCGTCGCCTTCTGCTTCGGCGCCCTGCTGGAGGCCCTGGCCGGCTTCGGGGCGCCCGTCGCGATCTGCTCGGTCATGCTCGTCGCGCTCGGCTTCGACCCGGTCCGCGCGGCGGTCGTGTCGCTGGTCGCCAACACCGCGCCGGTCGCCTTCGGCGCGATGGGCACCCCCGTGGTGACGCTGGCCCAGGTCACCGGGCTGCCCCTGGACGACGTCGCCTCCGTCGTCGGCCGCCAGACCCCGCTGCTCGCCCTGATCGTCCCGCTGCTGCTGGTCGGCCTGGTGGACGGGCGGCGCGGACTGCGCGAGACCTGGATCCCCGCGATGGCCTGCGGAGTCGCCTTCGCCGTCGCCCAGTTCGTCGCCTCCAACTACCTCTCCGTCCAGCTCGCCGACATCGTCGCCGCCCTGGTCGGGGCCGGCGCCCTGGTCGCCGTACCGCACTCTCGCAGGCCCGCCGCCGAACCCGTCCGGGCGGCCGTCCTGACCGGCGCCCGCAGCGAGGAGCTGGACGAGGACGACTCCCGCCGGGAGGTGCTGCGCGCCTACGCCCCCTACGCCCTGATCGTCGCCGTCTTCTCCGTCGCGCAGATCCCGGCGGTCAAGGACTGGCTGGCCCGGGCGACCCAGACCTACGACTGGCCGTTCCTGGACGTGGCCGACCCCGAGGGCAACCCGGTGGGCGGCAACGTCTTCTCCTGGCCGATCGTCTCCACCGGCGGCACGCTCGTCCTGTTCGCCGGGCTGGTCACGGCGGTCGTCCTCGGTGTGCACGCGCGCGTGGCGGTCAAGGAGTGGCTCGCGACCGTCCACGAACTGCGGTTCGCGATCCTCACCGTCACCTCGGTGCTGGCCCTCGCCTACGTCATGAACCTCTCCGGACAGGCCGCCACCATCGGCCACTTCGTCGCCGCGGCGGGGGCCGGGCTCGCCTTCCTCTCCCCGGTCCTCGGCTGGTTCGGCGTGGCCGTCTCCGGCTCCGACACCTCGGCCAACGCGCTCTTCGGCGCCCTCCAGGTGACCGCCGCGCGGGAGTCCGGACTCTCTCCCGAACTGCTCGCCGCCGCCAACAGCTCAGGCGGTGTCCTCGGCAAGATGATCTCCCCGCAGAACCTCACCATCGCCTGCGCCGCCGTCGGACTCGCGGGCCGCGAGGGCGACCTGCTGCGCAAGGTGCTGCCCTGGAGCCTCGGCCTGCTGCTGGTGATGTGCCTGATCGTGGTCGGCCAGTCCACCGTCGTCCTGGGCTGGATGCTGCCCTGACCTTCGGGAACCGCGCGACGGCCGGGCGGCGGGTGCGGGTACTTTGGGGGACCCAGAGCACCTCCAGGAAGGCTGGCCGTGGCTGCTGATCTGTCGCAGATCGTGAAGGCGTACGACGTGCGCGGTGTCGTACCCGACCAGTGGGACGAGTCGCTGGCCGAGCTGTTCGGCGCGGCCTTCGTCGAGCTGACCGGAGCGGGCGCCGTCGTCGTCGGGCACGACATGCGGCCCTCGTCGCCCGGCCTGTCCGGTGCCTTCGCGCGCGGGGCCGCGGCCCGGGGCGCCGACGTGACCGAGATCGGCCTGTGCTCCACCGACCAGCTGTACTACGCCTCCGGCGCGCTGGACCTGCCGGGCGCCATGTTCACCGCCTCGCACAATCCGGCCCGGTACAACGGCATCAAGCTCTGCCGCGCGGGCGCCGCACCCGTCGGCCAGGACACCGGCCTCGCCGAGATCCGCGCCCTCGTGGAGCGCTGGAGCGACACCGGCGCCCCGGAACCGGCGTCCCGGCCGGGCACCGTCACCCGGCGCGACACCCTCGCCGACTACGCCGCCCACCTGCGCTCCCTCGTCGACCTCACCACCATCCGCCCCCTGAAGGTCGTCGTCGACGCGGGCAACGGCATGGGCGGCCACACCGTGCCCTCGGTCTTCGCCGGGCTGCCCCTCGACCTCGTGCCGATGTACTTCGAACTGGACGGCACCTTCCCCAACCACGAGGCCAACCCGCTCGACCCGGCCAACCTCGTCGACCTCCAGAAGCGCGTCCGCGAGGAGGGCGCCGACCTCGGCCTCGCCTTCGACGGCGACGCCGACCGCTGCTTCGTCGTCGACCAGGACGGCAACCCGGTCTCCCCGTCCGCGGTCACCGCCCTGGTGGCCGCCCGCGAACTCGCCCGCAACGGCGGCCGGGGCATGGTCATCCACAACCTGATCACCTCCTGGTCCGTCCCGGAGGTCGTCGAGGAGCACGGCGGCACACCCGTACGCACGCGCGTGGGCCACTCCTTCATCAAGGCCGAGATGGCCCGCACCGGCGCCATCTTCGGCGGCGAGCACTCCGCGCACTACTACTTCCGCGACTTCTGGAACGCCGACACGGGCATGCTGGCCGCCCTCCACGTCCTGGCCGCCCTCGGCGGCCAGCAGGGCCCGCTGTCCGCCCTCGTCGCCGAGTACGACCGCTACGCCGGCTCCGGCGAGATCAACTCCACCGTCGCCGACCAGGCGGACCGCCTCGCCGCGATCAGGGCCGCGTACGAGGGCCGCGACGACATCACCCTGGACGACCTCGACGGCCTCACCGTCACGTCGGCCGACTGGTGGTTCAACGTCCGCCCCTCCAACACCGAGCCCCTGCTCCGCCTGAACGCGGAGGCCCGCGACGAGGCCACGATGACCAAGGTGCGGGACGCGGCGCTGGCGATCATCAGGGGGTGAGGGGGGCCAGGGGGCGGAACCCCCCGGCGGGGCCGCAAGAGGGGCCGCGCCCCTCCACCACGCCCCCACCGGCGGTACCCTGACCAGCACATCCGCACAAGACGAACCGCCCCCGAAGGGAACCCCCATGCCGCTCGAAGCCGGCCTCCTGGAGATCCTCGCCTGCCCCGCCTGCCACGCCCCCCTCAAGGAGCAGGACGCGGAACTGATCTGCACCGGCCAGGACTGCGGCCTGGCCTACCCGGTGCGCGACGGCATCCCCGTCCTCCTCGTCGACGAGGCCCGCCGCCCCGCCTGACCGACGGCGAAGCGACCCGGCACCCCGGCCACTCGGCGACCCCGCGCAACCGAACGAACGCCCCGGCGATCGGAGACCTGCCGCCATGCTCGACGAATCGCTCCTCGACACCCCGGAGCGCCTCACCGAGGCCGACCACCGCGGACTGCTGCGCGGCGCCGCCGAGGCAGGCGCCCGCGTCCGCACCGCCGCCCGGCACGCCGCCGAGGCCGGAGTCGGCAACCTCAAGCCCGACGGCCGCCCCCGCGCCGTCCTGATCGCCGGGCCCGGCGCCGCCGCCACCCACGCCGCCGACCTCCTCGGCACCCTCGCCGGCGCCGGCAGCCCCGTCACCCGCCTCGCCCCCACCGGCGTCGCCCCCGCCGCGGGCGCCCTGCGCTGGGAACTGCCCGGCTGGGCCGGCTCCGTGGACCTCCTCCTGATCGCCACCCCCGACGGCACCGAGCCGGGCCTCTCCCTGCTCGCCGAACAGGCCTACCGCCGGGGCTGCACGGTCGTCGCCGTCGCCCCCGCCGGCTGCCCGCTCAGCGAGTCGGTGAACGCCGCGCACGGCCTGTTCATCCCGATGGCGACCGCCCCCTACGACCAGGACGAACCCCTGGCCGGTGCCGCCCCCGGAGTCCTGTGGGCGCTGCTCACACCGCTGCTCGTACTCCTCGACCGCACCGCCCTGCTCGACGCACCGCCCGAGGCCGTCGAGAAGATCGCCGACCGCCTCGACCGCATCGCCGAACGCTGCGGGCCCGCCATCGTGACGTACAGCAACCCCGCCAAGACCCTGGCCGCCGAGCTGGCCGACTCCCTCCCGGTGATCTGGACCGAGGGCACCTCGGCCGGTCCCGCCGGCCGCCGCTTCGCCGCCGCGCTCGCCGAACTGTCCGGCACCCCGGCCGTCGTCGCCGACCTGCCCGAGGCGCTCGCCGCGCACACCGCCCTGCTCGCCGGGCGCCTCGCCGCCGGCGCCGACCCCGACGACTTCTTCCGCGACCGCGTCGAGGAGGCACCCGCCCTGCACGCACGCGTGGTGCTCCTGCGCGACCGCCCCAGCGGTGGCCTCACCGCCGCCCCCAACGCCCGTGAACTGGCCCTCAGCCACGACACGCCGATGAGCGAACTGGAGCCCGAAGCGGGCGGCGAACTGGAGACCCTCGCCGAACTGATCGCCATCACGGATTTCGCCGCCGTTTACCTGGCGCTCGCCTCGGGCGCCTGATCCCGTACGCACCATCGGGAACGCACCGCACGCACAGGACACGCACCGGCAGAGAGAGCCCATGGACCGCCTCGACAACACCGTCCGCCCCTACGCCTGGGGTTCCACCACCGCGATCCCGACCCTGCTCGGGACCGAGCCGACCGGCGAACCGCAGGCGGAGATGTGGATGGGCGCCCACCCCGGCGCCCCCTCCCGCACCGGCCGGGGCACCCTCGCCGAGGTCGTCGACGCCGCCCCCGAGAAGGAACTGGGCGCCGCCTCCGTGGCGAAGTTCGGCCCCCGGCTGCCCTTCCTCCTCAAACTCCTCGCCGCCGGCGCCCCGCTCTCCCTCCAGGTCCACCCCGACCTCGCCCAGGCCAGGGCCGGTTACGAGGACGAGGAGCGCCGGGGCATCCCCCTGGACGCCCCGCACCGCAACTACAAGGACGCCAACCACAAGCCCGAACTGATCTGCGCCCTCACCGAGTTCGAGGGCCTGTGCGGCTTCCGCCCGCCGGCCGAGACCGCCGACCTGCTCGACGGCCTCGGCGTCGCCTCCCTCAAGCCGTACGTCGACCTGCTGCGCGCACACCCCGAGGACGCCGCCCTGCGCGAGGTCCTCACCGCCGTCCTCACGGCCGACCCCGAGGAGATGTCCCACACGGTCACCGAGGTCGCGGCCGCCTGCGACCGCCTCGGCGGCGCCTACACCCCCTACGCCGACATCGCCCACCACTACCCGGGCGACCCCGGCGTCCTCGCCGCGATGCTCCTCAACCACGTCAGGCTCCAGCCCGGCGAGGCCCTGTACCTCGGCGCCGGAATCCCGCACGCCTACCTGAACGGCCTCGGCGTCGAGATCATGGCCAACTCCGACAACGTCCTGCGCTGCGGCCTCACGCCCAAGCACGTCGACGTCCCCGAACTGCTGCGCATCGTCCGCTTCGAGGCCGGCGACCCCGGCGTGCTGCGCCCGGAGGCGTCCCCGGACGGCGAAGAGGTCTACGAGACCCCGATCGACGAGTTCCGGCTCTCCCGCCACGTCCTGCCCGAGGGCACCGGCGCCCACGACCTCACCCGGGCCACCCCGCAGATCCTGCTCTGCACGGCGGGCACCGTCCGGGCCGGCGAGCACGAACTCACCCCGGGGCAGTCGGTGTTCGTCGCCGCGGGCGAAAAGGCCGAAGTGTCCGGAACCGGCACGCTCTTCCGCGCCACCGTGCTCGTCTGACGCACGTCTGAGGGGCGGACGAAGGGGCATCCGGCACGTCGGGGCCCGCGCGGGCTGCAACAATGGCGCACCGCAAAGGAGGGGCAAAGCCGGTCACCGGCCGCGCCCCCACCGGCGTACGGACGCAGACGAAGGCGAAGGGACAACGCGACACATGAGCGCGTCAGGCGGAACCAAGGCGATCGTGGCGGCACTGCTCGCCAACCTCTCGATCGCGGTAGCGAAATTCGTGGCGTTCCTCTTCAGTGGATCGTCGTCGATGCTCGCCGAGTCCGTGCACTCCCTCGCCGACTCCGGCAACCAGGGACTCCTGCTTCTCGGCGGCAAGCGCGCCCAGCGCGAGGCCACCCCCCAACACCCCTTCGGCTACGGCCGCGAGCGCTACATCTACGCCTTCCTCGTCTCCATCGTGCTCTTCTCGCTCGGTGGCATGTTCGCCCTGTACGAGGGCTACGAGAAGATCAAGCACCCGCACGAGATCGAGCACTGGTACTGGCCGGTCGGCGTGCTGGTCTTCGCGATCATCGCCGAGGCCTTCTCCTTCCGGACCGCCATCAAGGAGTCCAACACCCTGCGCGGGAAGAAGTCCTGGAAGGAGTTCGTCCGCCACGCCAAGGCCCCCGAGCTGCCGGTCGTCCTCCTCGAGGACCTCGGCGCCCTCGTCGGCCTGGTCCTCGCCCTCGGCGGCGTCGGCCTCGCCCTCCTCACCGGCGACGGCGTCTGGGACGGCATCGGCACCCTCTGCATCGGCGTGCTGCTCGTCCTGATCGCGCTGGTCCTGGCCGTCGAGACCAAGTCCCTGCTGCTCGGTGAGGCGGCCGGCCCCGAGGCCGTCCAGCAGATCGAGGCCGCGATCGTCGCGGGTGACACGGTCACCGGCGTCATCCACATGCGCACGCTGCACCTCGGCCCCGAGGAGCTGCTCGTCGCCGCCAAGATCGCCGTACGCCACGACGGCACGGCCACCGAGATCGCCTCCGCGATCGACGCCGCCGAGTCCCGCATCCGCGACGCCGTCCCGATCGCCCGCGTCATCTACCTGGAGCCCGACATCTACAGCGAGTCCGAGGCCGCCAAGGGCCCGGACCGCGAGGCCACCCCCGGCGGCCCGGCGACGCCTCCCGACGCCCACTGAGGTCCGACCCCCACCCTGAGCCGCGCTCGATCCCCGCTCGGAACGTCCTGAAGTGTGCGGAGGCGGACTGGGGTCCGCGGGCGCCCGCGGTGTAGCTTGGGGTGGAGCCAGACGTCGCTGCTGATGGCGGTCGGGCGGTCCAGGACGGACCGGCCGAGGGAGAGAGGGCCTCCGACGGACTGCGCTGCGCGTACGCGGGCATGCCTGTGTCCTCTTCCGGGACACCCCTGTGTCCGCCGCCGCGCAGGTCAGCCGTACCCACCTCGACCCAACCCGAGGAGCAGCCCGTAATGACGACTGTCGACAACCGACAGGACTTCAAGGTCGCCGACCTCTCCCTGGCCGCGTTTGGCCGCAAGGAGATCACCCTCGCCGAGCACGAGATGCCGGGCCTGATGGCGATCCGCAAGGAGTACGCCGAGGCCCAGCCCCTCGCCGGCGCCCGTGTCACCGGCTCCCTGCACATGACCGTGCAGACCGCCGTGCTCATCGAGACCCTCGTCGCCCTCGGCGCCGATGTCCGCTGGGCCTCCTGCAACATCTTCTCCACCCAGGACCACGCGGCCGCCGCCATCGCCGTCGGCCCGAACGGCACGCCGGACAACCCCCAGGGCATCCCGGTCTTCGCCTGGAAGGGCGAGACCCTGGACGAGTACTGGTGGTGCACGGAGCAGGCGCTGACCTGGCCGAACACCCCTACCGGCGGCCCGAACATGATCCTGGACGACGGCGGTGACGCCACCCTCCTCGTCCACAAGGGCGTCGAGTACGAGAAGGACGGCAAGGTCCCCTCGCCCGACACCGCCGAGTCCGACGAGCACCGCGTCATCCTCGAACTCCTCACCCGCACGGTGGGCGAGAGCCCGCAGAAGTGGACCCAGCTCGCGTCCGAGATCCGCGGCGTGACCGAGGAGACCACGACCGGCGTCCACCGCCTGTACGAGATGCACCGCGACGGCACCCTGCTGTTCCCGGCCATCAACGTCAACGACGCCGTGACGAAGTCGAAGTTCGACAACAAGTACGGCTGCCGCCACTCCCTGATCGACGGCATCAACCGCGCCACCGACGTCCTGATCGGCGGCAAGACCGCCGTCGTCTGCGGCTACGGCGACGTGGGCAAGGGCTGCGCGGAGTCCCTGCGCGGCCAGGGCGCCCGAGTGATCATCACCGAGATCGACCCGATCTGCGCCCTCCAGGCGGCGATGGACGGCTACCAGGTCTCGACGCTGGACGACGTGGTCGGCCAGGCCGACATCTTCGTCACGACGACCGGCAACAAGGACATCATCATGGCCGCGGACATGGCCAAGATGAAGCACCAGGCCATCGTGGGCAACATCGGCCACTTCGACAACGAGATCGACATGGCCGGCCTCGCCCAGATCCCGGGCATCGTCAAGGACGAGGTCAAGCCGCAGGTCCACACCTGGACCTTCCCCGACGGCAGGGTCCTCATCGTCCTCTCCGAGGGCCGCCTGCTGAACCTGGGCAACGCGACCGGCCACCCGTCGTTCGTCATGTCCAACTCGTTCGCGGACCAGACGCTGGCCCAGATCGAGCTGTTCACCAAGCCCGACGAGTACCCGACCGACGTGTACGTGCTGCCCAAGCACCTGGACGAGAAGGTCGCCCGCCTCCACCTCGACTCCCTCGGCGTCAAGCTGACCACGCTCCGCCCGGAGCAGGCCGAGTACATCGGCGTCAAGGTCGAGGGCCCCTACAAGGCGGACCACTACCGCTACTGAGCCCTGACGGCTCCTCCGAGACAGGCCCCCGCACCCCCGTGCCGGGGGCCTGCCCCGTTGGCGCCTCAGCGGCCGGAACAGCAGCCCGTCACCCTCCAGGACCACCATGCCCCGCGGCCGTTATTCGCTCCACGAACCGCATGACCACACCCCCCTCGCGGAAGAACACTTCCAGTGCGCCCCCGGACCCTCCGGCTGGCGCTACGTCTCCCGGCTGACCACGCCCACCGGAGACCACCACGGCTCCGTCGACCTCGCCCTGGACGAACTCGGCCGCCCCATCCGCCTCGAAGTCCACGCCGCCGACTGGCAGGTACGCGGCGCGGCCATCGACGGCATCACCTGGGTCCGTACCGACCCCACCGGAGTCCACGCCACCGAAGGCAATGTGCGCGCCCACGCCTTCACCGGCAGCTCCCCGGCCTTCCTCGTCGCCGTCGCCCGTCTCCTGCGCCTCACCCCCTCCGGATCAGCCACACGCCTGCGCCTCGTCGCCCTCACCGACCCGGTCCTCGCCCCCCGCACCGTGGACCAGTCCTGGGCCTTGCTGAAGAGAGAAGCACACGCCACTGACAACGGCCCCCTCACCGTGGACGAGTACCAGGTCACAGCCCTGGACACCGGTGAGCAGCATGCCGTGCACATCGCCGGCGACGTAGTGCTCGCGGCCCCCGGAATCGAGCTGGAGGACCTGGAGTCACCGCCGTCCGCGTTCCCGTGACGTGACGCGGTGACGCTACGCGGGCGGCACGAACCCGGTACCGGAACCGGGGCGCCCGTCCGACGGCGCAGCCGGAGGCGTGGCCGAGGAATCCGGCGGGGGAGGGGCAGGCGTGACCGGAGCCGCGGGAATGACAGGGGAAGCCACAGGAGTGACGGGAGGCGGCGGCGATGCCGTCGCCGCCGGATCCACCCCCAAGGCCGCACCCCCGAACGCGCGCCGCGCCTCCCGCGCCTGCCGTTCCTGCAACACGGCCGCGAGATAGGCGGGCGGCGGAACCTCCCGCGGCACCGGGGCGCCAGTCCGAGCGGCCACGTCCGCGGCGAGCCGTTCCGCCATGGCCCAGCCGACGCGGGCGTCGAGCTGCCCCATCCGCGACAGGTACTGACGGACGGCGAGCCACAGCTCATCGGGTACCGCGGAGAGGTCGAGCTCCGAGAAACGACCGGCCAGCCAGGGCGGAGGCGGCGGTACGAACCCCGCGGACGCGACCGGAACCCGCTCCCGCACGACCAGCGTGCCCGCGAACACGTCCCCGAGCCGACGCCCCCGCGCCGACACCAGCGAGGCGATACAGGCGACCACCCCGAACGTCATCAGGATCTCGATCACCCCGATGAGCCCCCGGACGAGCGCGTGCCGGAACCGGATGGGCCCGCCGTCGTCCCGCACGACCCGCAGACCGCAGGCCATCTTCCCGAGCGACCGCCCGTGACTGAGTGTCTCGACGGCGATCGGCACACCCACCAGCACGAGTACGAACGCGGCGATCGACAGCGCGGTCTGCGCCGCCATGTCCAAGGAGGCGGTGGAGGCCACCAGGGCGATGGTGACGGCCACGTAGACGGCCACGGCCACCGCGAGGTCGAGCAGCACGGCCAACGCCCTGCTGGGCAGCCTCGCGGGGCGGAGCTCCAGCGCCACCGCCTCGCCCGTCACCAGCTCGCTCACGCCCGCCGCCCTTCCCTCGTCTCCCCCCGTCCCCGCCAGTCTGCCAAGCTGAGGACGCACCGCGCCGCGGTACGACAAGCTGATCCACGACGAGCCGCTGACGATAGCCGAGGAGCAGGCACACCGATGGACCTCGACGTCTTCGTCTCCGCCCACCGCGCGGAGTGGGACCGCCTCGACGCCCTGCTCCGGCGTCGGCGCCGGCTCACCGGTACCGAGACCGACGAACTCGTCGCCCTCTATCAGCGCACGGCCACTCACCTCTCCCTGATCCAGTCCAGCGCGCCCGACCCCCAGCTGACCGGACGCCTGAGCCAATTGGTGGCACGCGCGCGCAGCGCTGTGACCGGCACCCGCCGAGCCTCCTGGCGCGACGTCACCCGCTTCCTCACCCGGCAGTTCCCGGCCGCCGTCTACCGGGCCCGGCACTGGTGGGTCCCCACCGCACTCCTGTCGACGGCCGTGGCGGCTCTGCTCGGCTGGTGGATCGGCACGCACCCCGAAGTTCAGTCGACCATCGCGGCGCCCGCCGAACTGCGCGAGATGACCCGCCCGGGCGGTCAGTACGAGACGTACTACTCGAGCCACCCCGCGGCCTCCTTCGCCGCACAGGTCTGGACGAACAACGCGTGGGCCGCCGCGCTCTGCCTGATCCTGGGCGTCTTCCTGGGCCTGCCCGTCATCTGGATCCTGTTCCAGAACATGCTGAACCTGGGAGTCGGATTCGGTCTGATGTCGTCGGCCGGGCGCCTCGACACCTTCTTGGGCCTCGTCCTGCCCCACGGCCTGCTCGAACTGACCGCGGTCTTCGTGGCCGCGGGCACCGGACTACGTCTCGGCTGGACCCTGATCGACCCTGGACCCCGCAGCCGGCGCATCGCCCTGGCGGAAGAGGGCCGAGCCGCCATCGGCATGGCCGTCGGACTCGCCCTGGTCCTCTTCGTCTCCGGCGCCATCGAAGGATTCGTCACTCCGTCCGGCCTGCCCACCTGGGCCCGCATCACCATCGGCGTCGTCGCCGAACTGGCCTTCCTCGCCTACGTCTATGTCCTGGGCCGTCGTGCGGTACGCGAGGGCGACACGGGCGACGTGGAGGAGGCCGAGCGCAGCGCCACGGTGCCCACGGCCGCCTGATGTGCATGGAGCCTTGGTGAACTGCTAGTGTCCTCTTCGTTCCCGCAAGAGCCGTTGACACGGAGCGAGCGGGGAGGTAGATTCGAACAGTTGCCTGTAGACGGGTTCATCCCCGAGGGTCACAGTGAACATCTGCTTGCTTCCTCCCGAATCTCGAATTCGACGAAGCACTCTCCCGATCAAATCGGAAACGAACGGCCGGTCAGACCGCCCCGGAACTTCTGATAAAGTCGGAACCGCCGGAAAGGGAAACGCGAAAGCGAGAACCTGGAAAGCACCGAGGAAATCGGATCGGAAAGATCTGATAGAGTCGGAAACGCAAG
>NZ_JBVJPF010000007.1:0-605911 GCF_055582785.1 Streptomyces sp. NPDC107500 | reverse complement strand
CGCGATGGTGCCGTCGGGGCGGTGGTGGAACCAGTCGGGGTGTTTGTGCACCCAGGGGTGGTCGGGGGAGCACTGGAGGGCGAAGTCGAGGGCGATTTCCAGGCCGTGGCGGGCGGCTTCGGCGGCGAAGTGGTCGAAGTCGTCGAAGGTGCCCAGGGCGGGGTGGATGCTGTCGTGGCCGCCTTCGGGGGAGCCGATGGCCCAGGGGACGCCGACGTCGTCGGGGGTGGCGGAGAGGGTGTTGTTGCGGCCCTTGCGGTGGGTGGTGCCGATGGGGTGGACCGGGGGGAGGTAGACGACGTCGAAGCCCATCGCGGCGATCGCGGGCAGCCGGCGGGCCGCGGTGCGGAAGGTGCCGTGGGGCTGCTCGGGGGTGCCCTCGGAACGGGGGAAGAACTCGTACCAGGCGCCGTACAGGGCCCGTTCGCGTTCGACCAGCAGGGGCAGCGGGTCGGAGGAGGTGACCAGTTCCCGCAGTGGATGGCGGGCCAGGACCGCGTCCACCTCCGGCGTCAGCGCCGCCGCCAGCCGGGTGGCCACGGGCAGCGCGTCGTCCAGCAGGGTCTCCGAGGCGGCCAGCAGCACCGCGCGCCCGGAGGTCCCCGGGACCCCTGCGGCCGCCCGCCGGTACAGCTCCGCCCCCTCCTCGAGCACGAGGCCGGCGTCGATGCCGGCCGGGATCTTGATGCGCGCGTGGTGCCGCCAGGTGGAGACGGGGTCGCTCCACGCCTCCACCCGGTAGGTCCAGTTGCCCGGCGCGCCCGGGGTGACCTCGGCGCCCCAGCGGTCGCTGCCGGGCGCCAGCTCCCGCATCGGCGTCCACGGGCCCGGCCGGCCCTCCGGGTCCTTCAGCACGACGTTGGCGGCGACCGCGTCGTGTCCCTCCCGGAACACGGAGGCGGAGACCTCGAACGTCTCCCCCGTCACCGCCTTCGCCGGCCGCCTGCCGTGCTCCACCACCGGGTGAACGTCCCGTACCGGGATGCGTCCGATGCCCACGGTCGTAGTCATCCGTTCTCACCTCCGCCGTGCTCGGGGCCGGGCGGGTGCCCGGCCGATGGGTCAGGCCGCGCCGGAGGGGGTCATCGGCCCCGACGGGGCGAAACGTTCCGGCTGCTCCTGCGCATGGGTGACCAGGTTCGTCCGCAGATACCTCTCGGCGGCGTCGGCGGCCTCGCGCGCGCACCGCTTTCCCATCAGCACGCAGAGGGTGTAGCCGGAGTCCTCGAAGGTGGTGCGGACCGTGACGTCCGTGGGGGACACCAGCATCGAGCGTTCCCAGGCGCGGTAATGCCGCAGCTGCCGGGCGACTTCGCTCTTCGCGGGGAGCAGCATGGCCGGTCACCTTCCGGACGGTCCGGTGGTACGGACGATCGAGTTCTTCACACATGGTGCACGGGTGGTGACGCGCCGTCTTGTTGGATCTTCAACCTTTCCCTCACTCGCCGACGCCCCGCTTTCCCCCCGTTTGCCGGGGTTCGGTGCTCGTGTTGCACGAATGGACTACCGCTCTCACTCTGGAGTGACTCAGAAGCGATCAACGCTCACGCTTCGTGATCGGGGAGCCCGTCCCCCAAGGGACGGCAGGAGCGGGAGCCTTCGCGGTGAGGAGCCACGACGATGAAGACCGCAGTGCCCTGCTACTACCACCTCGACGTGGAAGTGAGCCCGGAACGGGTCGGACAGGTCAGGCGCATCCTGGCCGCTCACCTCCGGTTCTGGAACCTGGAGAACCTCGTCGAACCCGTCTGCTCGGGTGCCGAGATGCTGCTTCGGGCGATCGACGAGCACGCGAGCGACAAGAACACGTCGATCGAGATGTGGTGGAACCACCAGCACCTCATCACGGCCGTAGCGGGCAACGACCACGCCCTCCGCCCCGACCAGGACCTGCGCACCTGCCTCCAGCACCTCGCCGCGCACAGCGACGGCTGGGGCTGCTGCGCCACCGACACCGGGGCGAAGGTCATCTGGTTCTCCCGGCGCGCCCGGTCCGCCGAACGCGTCCCGCTGGTGGCCACGTCACCGGAGCCGATCACCCAGGAGGGCCTGGAAGTGCCGCGCGAGGTCATGCCGGTGGCCCGGCTGGCCCGCCCGGCGGCCGGCGTACTGGAGGAGGCCCGGTGACCCGGGAGAGGCCGGACTGGAAGGGGTCGCCCGTGTGGAGCGGACTCCCCTACCCGCTGGGCGCCGTCTTCGACGGACAGGGCACCAACTTCGCGCTGTTCAGCGAGGTCGCCGAACGGGTCGACCTGGTGCTCGTCGACGACGACGGCACCCACAGCACGATCGCGCTGCCCGAGGTCGACGGCTTCGTCTGGCACTGCTACCTGCCCGGCGTCGGCCCGGGGCAGCGGTACGGCTACCGGGTCCACGGTCCGTGGGCCCCGGCGGTCGGCCACCGCTGCAACCCCGCGAAGCTCCTCCTCGACCCCTACACCCGCGCGGTGGACGGGCAGGTGGACAACCACGCCTCCCTCTTCGAGCGGGCGCAGGGCAGGGCCGACCCGGGCGACAGCGCCGGGCACACCATGCTCGGCGTCGTCACCGACCCCTACTTCGACTGGGGCGACGACCGCCCGCCCAGGCGCCGGTACGCGGAGTCCGTGATCTACGAGGCGCACGTCCGCGGGCTCAGCCGCACCCACCCCGACGTCCCGCCGGAACTGCGCGGCACCTACGCCGGGCTGGCGCACCCGGCGGTCGTGGAGCACCTGACGTCCCTCGGCGTGACCGCCGTGGAGCTGATGCCGGTGCACCAGTTCGTGCACGACGGGGTGCTCCAGGACCGGGGCCTGTCCAACTACTGGGGCTACAACACCATCGGCTTCTTCGCGCCCCACAACGGCTACGCCGCCCACGGCACCCGCGGCCAGCAGGTCACCGAGTTCAAGTCGATGGTCAAGACGCTGCACGAGGCCGGCCTCGAAGTGATCCTCGACGTGGTCTACAACCACACCGCCGAGGGCAACGAGCAGGGCCCCAGCCTCTCCTTCCGGGGCATCGACAACGCCTCCTACTACCGCCTGGTGGACGGCGACTGGCAGCACTACTACGACACCACCGGCACCGGCAACAGCCTGCTGATGCGGCACCCCTACGTCCTCCAGCTCATCATGGACTCGCTGCGCTACTGGGTGACCGAGATGCACGTCGACGGCTTCCGCTTCGACCTCGCGGCCACCCTGGCCCGGCAGTTCCACGAGGTGGACCGGCTGTCGGCGTTCTTCGACCTCATCCAGCAGGACCCGGTGATCAGCCGCGTCAAACTGATCGCCGAGCCCTGGGACGTCGGCGAGGGCGGCTACCAGGTCGGCAACTTCCCGTCGCTGTGGTCGGAGTGGAACGGCAAGTACCGGGACGCCGTACGGGACTTCTGGCGCTCCGAGGAACACACCCTCGGCGAGTTCGCCTCCCGGCTGACCGGCTCCTCCGACCTGTACCAGCACAGCCGGCGCCGCCCCCGCGCCAGCGTCAACTTCGTCACCGCGCACGACGGGTTCACCCTGCGCGACCTCGTCTCCTACAACGACAAGCACAACGAGGCCAACGGCGAGGACAACCAGGACGGCGAGAGCCACAACCGGTCCTGGAACTGCGGCGCCGAGGGCGCGACCAAGGACCCGGCCGTCCGGGAACTCCGCGGCCGCCAGCAGCGCAACTTCCTCGCCACACTGCTGTTCTCCCAGGGCATCCCGATGCTCTGCCACGGCGACGAACTGGGCCGCACCCAGCGCGGCAACAACAACGCCTACTGCCAGGACAACGAGATCTCCTGGATCGACTGGCGGCTGGACGACGAGCAGCGCGCCCTCCTGGACTTCTCCCGGCGGGTCATCGCGCTGCGCGCCGACCACCCCGTGCTGCGCCGGCGCCGGTTCTTCCTCGGCGACACGGTCACCCGCGCGGACCAGCCGCTGCCCGACCTGGTGTGGCTGCTGCCGGACGCCACGGAGATGACCGACGCCGACTGGCAGCGCTCCGACGCGCACGCCGTCGGGGTCTTCCTCAACGGCGACGCCATCGCCGAACCCGACCCGTGCGGACGGCCGGTCGTCGACGACTCGTTCCTGCTGCTGTTCAACAGCCACTGGGAGGCCGCCGACTTCCGGCTGCCCGGCGCGGCCTACGGAGAGCGCTGGACGGCCCTGGTCGACACCGCCGACCCCGAGGGCGTCCCCGACGAGGCGGAGCACAAGGCGGCCACGGTGGTGACCGTGGAGCAGCGCAGTCTGGTGCTGCTCTCCCGGCCGTCCCGCACCGGCCGGTGAGCCGGTGAGGTCAGCCGTCGAAGCGGCGCGCGGTCACCGTGAACTGCGCGCCGTCGGCGTCCCGGAGCACGCCCTCCTCACCGCTCAGGGAGAGCACGCTGCCGCCGTGCAGCTCCGCCGCCCGGGCGCACGCCCCGACGTCGTCCACCGCGAAGTGGACCTGCCAGTGCGGCCGCACGGCCGGGTCCGGGGCCGCCTCCAGGGCGCCGGACTCGATCCGGGCCACGACGTCGCCCTGATGGCGCAGGACCACCTCGTCGCCCTCGTACCGGACCTCGCAGCAGCCCTCGCCCGACGCCCAGTCGAAGATCTCGCCGTAGAAGATGGCGGCGTCGAAGGCGTCACGCGTGTGCAGCCGGATGAACGCGGGGCGCGACGTGCGCCAGGCGTCCCAGTCGGTGAGCAGCTCGCCCTCCCAGATCCCGAAGGTCGCGCCGTCCCGGTCGGCGAGCAGCGCCGCCCGCCCGGGCGGCAGGGAGATCGGCCCGACCGCGGCGGTCCCGCCGCGCTCCTGCGCCCGCGACACGGCCTCGTCCGCGCTGCGCACGGCGAAGTACGGCGTCCACGCCACCGCCATCTGCCACATCGCGGCCACCGCGGCGATCCCGGCGACCGGCACGTCGTCGGCCAGCGCGATGCGGAACGGCTCGCCCAGCTTGCCGGGCCGCCACTGCCAGCCCAGCACGGCGGAGTAGAACTCCTCGGTGGCCTTCAGGTCACGGCTGGTGAGACTCACCCAGCAGGGCGCCCCGTACACGGAGTGCGTGGACGTCAGGCTGTCCGCGCCGGCGGGGTGGGTCATGTCGTGGTTCATGGCAGTCGCGTCCTGGTCTCGTCCACCGGCAGTCACCGGCTCCACACCAGTGTCCGGCCGGGAGTGCGGCGGGCGCCTGCCGAGTACCCCGGCGGCGACGCCGAAACGGTGGCGCGGGCGCCCCGTACGGCCCAGTGGCGGGACGCCCCGGGGGTCGCGACCATGGAGGCGGCGCAGCGGTCCCGCGCGGCACAGGCGGCGGTGACCCGCCGGATCCGGAGGTGACCATGTCCACGGACACGGGCTCGGACCAGGTCTTCCAGCTGCAGGAGCAGGTCCGGCAGCTGAAGGAGGCGGTCGTCTCGCACGCCGTCGTGGACCAGGCCATCGGGATGATCGTCGTCCTGGGCCGGGTGGCACCCGACCAGGGGTGGATCATCCTGCGCGAGGTCTCCCAGCACACGAACGTCAAACTGCGCGACGTCGCGGAGACGATCCTCGTCTGGGGGCGCACCGGAGTGATGCCGCCGCGGATACGTGCCGCGCTGGAGGACACCCTGGACCGGCAGTGCCCCACCCGTGTCCCCGGCGCGCCGCCGGAGCGCTGAGCCCCCTCACCGGGCCTCCGTCAGGATCTCCTCGCGGATCCGGTCGAAGCAGCCCGTGAGCAGCCGGGAGACGTGCATCTGCGAGATGCCGAGCTGCTGCGCGATGCGGCTCTGCGTCATCCCGCCGAAGAAGCGCAGGTAGAGGATGGTGCGCTCGCGCTCGGGCAGCGCCTCCAGACACGGCCGGACGGCCACCCGGTCCACCACCGCGTCGAACGCCGGATCGGGACCGCCGAGCGCGTCCCCGAGGGCGTACCCGTCGGTGCCGGGCATCTCCGCCTCCAGCGACAGGGCGGTGAAGCACTCCAGGGCCTCCATGCCGGTGCGGACCTCGACCACGGTCAGCTGCGCGTGCTCGGCTATCTCGTCCACCGTCGGTGCCCGCCCCGGAGTCGTCTGCGCCAGCTCCTTGGCCGAGCGGCGCACCCGGTTGCGCAGGTCCTGGATCCGGCGCGGCACGTGCAGGGTCCACATGTGGTCGCGGAAGTGCCGCTTGATCTCGCCGGTCACGGTCGGCACGGCGTACGCCTCGAAGGCGTGGCCGCGTTCCGGGTCGTAGTGGTCGACGGCCTTGACCAGCCCGAGTGCCGCCACCTGGTAGAGGTCCTCCAGATTCTCGCCGCGGCCCCGGAAGCGTACGGCGATCCGCTCCGCCATCGGGAGCCAGCTCCGGATCAGTTCGTCCCGCAGCGCCTGGCGCTCGGGCCCCTCGGGCAGCCCGGCGAGCCGGTCGAACGCCGCGGCGGTGTCGGGGGCGTCGTCGTGCGGGTGGGGCTTGGTACGGCCGGCGACACGCATCACGCGCACCTCCCTCGGCAGGGGTGCTGGCAAGTCCTCGTACATATGGATACTGAGCGCGATTGGGCCGGACGGCCACTCGAACGGCCGCGGGCAGGTGATCGGCACGGCGGACGGGCCGGACGTGATCTGCGGCACGCTCCCCGTGATCGTCCGGCGCGGGCCCCGGCGGATCCTTCCTGGGCAGCGCTTGATCACCGATCAGAAGGCACGAAATCCCTGGCCACAGCGCATTCCGCTCATTTGACAGTGCGCTGAGCGCACAGATAGGAAGCAGCGTCGAGAGGTCGAGAGGGGCACCGTGTACGAGCCGAACGTGGTCGGGGACTGGCAGGAGTACGACGAGCACGCCGGCCTGCGGGTCCGCGTCCACCGTCTTGAGCCGGCCGAGCCGCCGCGTGGGCGCGACGACGCCGCCGAGGGGCTGACGTACTTCTGTGTCCGGGTGACCGTCGAGAACCGGGGCACCGGGCACCTCGGCATCCACCTGGAGGACGGTCAGATCGACGTGCGGATCGGCGCCGACGGTGAGAGCGCCTTCCTCGACTGGCGCAACTCCCAGTTCATCGAGGGCTTCGACGTCTACCCGCTGCGCCGGGCCACCGCCGTGCTCTACGCGGCCGGCCCGGAGCCGAGCCTCGGGCAGGTGGACGTCCAGGTCCAGCTGCGGGTGGACGAGGAGTGGGCCGACCGCCGGCTGTGGAGCGGCGGACTCGGACTGCCCGACCCGGCCGCCGGGGCCGCCCCGGGCGCGGTCCGGGGCGAGGAGCTGGCGCACCAGGTGAGCGCCTTCCTGCGGGGGCAGGCGGAGGAGGGCTCCGCCTGATCCGCCGGGCGGGCGCGGCCGGGCCGCGGCGCCTCAGTGCGCGATGCCGTCGATGATCTCGCGGGCGCCCTGACGCAGCAGCGCCACGGCGACCGAGGTGCCCAGGGTGGCCGGGTCGAGGCGGCCGGCCCACTCGTGGGCGTTCAGCCGCGTCTTGCCGTCCGGGGTGAACACGCAGGCCCGCAGCGAGAGTTCCCCGCTCCGGTCCACGCGGGCGTACCCGGCGATCGGGCTGTTGCAGTGCCCCTGGAGAACGTGCAGGAACATGCGCTCCGCCGTCGCCTCCCGGTGCGTCCGCGGATGGCCGAGGCCGCTGACCGCGTCGATCAGCGCGGTGTCGTCCTCGCGGCACTGGAGGGCGAGGATGCCCGCGCCGATCGGCGGCATCATCGTGTCGGGGGAGAGGACCTCGCTGACCACGTCCCGGCGGCCGATGCGCTCCAGGCCGGAGACCGCGAGCAGCAGCGCGTCCGCCTCACCGGCGGCGAGCTTGGCCAGCCGCCGGTTGGCGTTGCCCCGGAACGGCACGCACCGCAGCTGCGGGTGGGTGGCGGCCAGTTGCGCGACGCGGCGCACCGAGGAGGTGCCGACCCGGGTACCGGCCGGCAGCTCGTCCAGGGTGAGCCCTTCCGGGTGGACGAGGGCGTCCCTGATGTCGTCGCGCTCCAGGAAGGCGGCGAACACCGTGCCGGCGGGCAGTGGCCGGTCGGCGGGCACGTCCTTGACGCAGTGCACGGCGAGATCGGCCTCGCCGGACAGCAGGGCGGCGTCCACCTCCTTGGTGAACGCGCCCTTGCCCTCCACCAGCGACAGGTCGCCGAGCCACTTGTCGCCGGTGGTCTTCACCGGGACGACCTCGGTGCGCACGCCGGGGTGGAGGGCCGTCAGCTCCTCCCGGACGCGCTCGACCTGAGCGAGGGCCATGGGGGAGTCGCGCGAGACGATACGGATCAGTTCGGGGTCGGACATGCGGACACGATAGTGCCCAACGGGGCGGCCGGGCCGGGTGGTCGACCCGGCCCGGCCCGGGTGTCGTGCGTCTCTCGAGGCGGTCTGGCTCAGGCGTTCGGATCGAACGGGATGCCGGCGGGCTTGGCGGACGCCAGGTGGGAGGCGAAGCTGCCGTCCTTGAGGCCGAAGTTGGCGCTGCCGAAGTCGTGGGAGGCCAACTTGTCGCGCACGCCCGCTGGATAGCCGTTCCAGCCCACCAGCGCCGGGTACTGCCAGCCGCCCTTGTGGTTCTCCGGCGGCTCGTCGCCCGCGGTCGCCAGGCGGAAGCAGTGGGTGCTGATGCCGTCCTTGTGGTAGACGATCTTCGGGTGGGTGCCGTCGAAGCGGACCGCCGAACGCGCGTGCACGCTGAACGAGCCGTGGTTGGAGGTCGAGACGTACTGCACCGCGCCGTCCCGCACCCACACCACCACGTGCTCCCAGTCGTGCCGGTGGCCGCCGAGGCTGCTGCCGGGCAGTGCCTGGTCCTTCTCGAAGTACAGGCCGTACATGTAGGCGCACCACCCGTTGTTGCACTTGGCGCGCGAGTAGCCGTTGGTGTTGTCCAGGTCGGCGGCGTCCCGGCAGTTGCCGTTGAGCGCGCCGGTCGGGTTGAGCCCGCCGTTGACCGTTCCGTCGGCGCCGATGGCCGGCGTGGGGTAGCAGCCGTCGGTGTCGTAGTCGTAGGCCGGCTGGTACGTCTGCTCCAGGCCGTCCGCGTTGGCGGGCAGTCCGGGCGGCGGGGCGGCGAACGCGCTCGCGGGGAAGGCGACGACGAGGGCGAGGGCACCGAGCGGTGCGGTGAGCCATCTCAGGCGACGGGGGGTGACGGTACGCGAGGGCATCGCGTTCTCCTCTGCGGGCGCAGCCCAACGGCTGTGGGGGGAAGGGGCGTTCAGGGTCCCGTCTTCTCACTCCCGTGCCAAGGGCGCCCGGGCGTCACCGCGGTGAAGTGCTGCCCAATGAATGATGCTCCGTCACGCGTTCATCCCGGGTCGTCCGGAATGTCGGCCGCCGACTCCTCGGGCGCCAGGTCCGGGCGGAGCCTGAGCCAGGACGGCTGGCGCAGCATGCCGTCCCGGGTGCGGGTGCTGTAGCGGACCTCGCCGACCAGCCGGGGGACGACCCAGCGCGCTCCCGGCACCGCCGGCACCGGGTCGAAGGGGCAGACGTCCGTGGCCGCCGCCCCGAGCAGGGCCGCCAGTTCGGCGCGCTCGGCCGCGCTCCAGCCGGTGCCGACGCCGCCGACGTAGCGCAGCCGGCCCCCGGCGCGCTGGCCGACCAGGAGGGCGCCGGGCAGGCCCGTGAGACGTCCCCTGCCGGGCAGCCAGCCGCCGACCACGACGTCCTCGCTGCGCATGTTGCGGATCTTGATCCAGGCGCGGGAGCGGACCCCCGGTTCGTACACCGAGTCCAGCCGCTTGCACACCAGCCCCTCCAGGCCGTGCTCGCGGGTGGCGCGCAGGGCCTGTGCGCCGTGGCCGACCAGCGCGGCGGGGGTGGACCAGGCGGGACCGGCGAGGCCGAGGTCCGTCAGCCGCTCGCGGCGGCCGGTGTAGGGCAGGCGCAGCAGGGACTCGCCGGCCAGGTGCAGCGCGTCGAAGAGCACCAGGTGGACGGGGACCCTGGCCGCCCGGTGCGCCGCCCGCGCGGGGGCGTGCGCGAGGCCCATCCGGGACTGGAGCAACTGGAAGTCGGCGCGGCCCTGTTCGTCCAGCGCCAGCACCTCGCCGTCCAGGACCGCGGGGGTGGCGCCGAGGGCGGTGGCGAGCGGTGCCAGTTCGGGATAGGCGCCGGTGATGTCGTGGCCGGAGCGGGCGCGCAGCAGCAGGCTGCCGTCGCCGGGCAGGTAGACCACCACCCGCTGGCCGTCCTGCTTCGTCTCGTAGGCCCAGCGCCCGTCCAGCGCGGCGGGCGGCAGGACGCCGGGGGTGGCGAGCATGGGCGGGATCTGCGGCAGCTGCACGGGTCAGTTCTCGACGCGCCGGACCGGCGTCACGCGCCCCGCCCGCCAGGTTCGCCTGAACGGCGCCGGTCCTCACGGAGGGGCCGGCGCCGTCGCCGTCAGTGGGCGGAGGCGGCCCGCGCCGCGGCACCGTCGGCCGGTGCCGGGTGCGCCACCCCGGCGTCGGGGCGGTGGCGCGGGATGAACGAGGCGAGCGCGGCGGCGAGCACGGCGGCGCCCGCGCCGATGCCCATGACCACCTTGAACGCGTTCTCGGAGGGCAGGGCGAAGCCGCCGAGCGTGACCGTCAGCTGGGCCAGGATCACGCCGGCGATGGCGCTCGCCACCGAGGTGCCGATGGACCGCATGAGCGTGTTGAGGCTGTTCGCGGCGGCCGTCTCGCTGGCCGGCACCGCACCCATGATCAGCGCCGGCATGGCGCCGTAGGTGAAGCCGATGCCCGCGCCGATGACGCAGGAGACCAGCACCAGGTGCCAGACCTCGGACATCAGCACGATGTTGAGCCCGTAGCCGCCCGCGACGATCAGGGCGCCGATCATCAGGGTCACCTTGGGGCCCCGGGACTTGGAGACCTTCGCGGAGACCGGGGCGAACGCCATCATCACCAGCCCGGACGGCGCCATCACGAGGCCCGCGGTCAGCAGGGACCGGCCCAGACCGTAACCGGTGGCCTCGGGCAACTGGAGGAGCTGCGGAAGCACCAGGGACATCGCGAACATGGAGAAGCCGACCGCTATCGACGCCAGGTTGGTGAACAGCACCTGGCGGCGGGCGGTGGTGCGCAGGTCGACCAGCGGCCGCGGGGTGCGCAGCTCCCACCGGCCCCACACCAGCAGGATCACCGCGGCGGCCGCGAACAGGCCGAGGGTGGTGCCGCTGCTCCAGCCCCAGTCGGCGCCCTTGGAGATCGCCAGCAGCAGGCAGACCAGACCGGCCGCCATGCCGATGGCGCCGGGCACGTCGAAGCGGCCGCCGGTGCGCACCGCCGACTCCGGCACCAGGGCCAGCACCAGCACCAGGGCGAGGGCGCCGAGCGCGCCGGAGACCCAGAACAGCATGTGCCAGTCGAGGTTGTCCGCGATCAGCGCGGCGGCGGGCAGGCCGAGCGCGCCGCCCACCCCGAGCGAGGCGCTCATCAGGGCCGTGGCGCCGGCCAGCCGCTCGGCGGGCAGTTCGTCGCGCATGATGCTGATGCCCAGCGGGATCACGGCGGCGGAGAGTCCCTGCATGGCGCGTCCGACGACCATCGGGACCAGGGTGTCGCTCAGTCCGCAGACCGCCGAGCCGGCGATCAGCAGCACCAGGCTGAGCAGCAGCATGCGCCGCTTGCCCGCCATGTCGCCGAGCCGCCCGACGACCGGGGTGGCCACCGCGGCGGCGAGCAGCGTGGCGGTCACCGCCCAGGCCGCGTCCGAGGCGGGCGCGTCCAGCAGCTTGGGCAGCTCCGGGACGATCGGGATGACCAGCGTCTGCATCAGCGAGACGACGATGCCGGCCAGCGCCAGCACCGCCACCACGGCGTTCGGCCGCGGTGCGGCGGGGGAAGCGGGCATGGGTGAGCCTTTCGGGCGACGAGCGCGAGAGCCTGAGTGGCGACCTTTTAAGTCAGTCGCTTGAAGTATCGTACGGGGTGGGGAGAGGGAATGCCCGTCCGGGTCGCGCGACGGCCCGGCGCCGGCGCCCCGTAGGCTTCCGTGAGAAGGCGCCGCATGGCGGCGGACCTGCGACGACTCGAGGGACCGGTCGCCGCCGGCCGTAAGAAGAGTCCCGGCGCGGTGGTGATCATGGCGGGCAGGACGGTCCGGACGGAACAGGTCAGCGCGACCCGGCAGCTGATCCTTACCACCGCCGAGCGGCTGTTCGCCGAGCACGGCGTCTACGCCGTCTCCAACCGGCAGGTCAGCGAGGCCGCCGGCCAGGGCAACAACGCCGCGGTCGGCTACCACTTCGGCACCAAGTCCGACCTCGTCCGCGCGGTGGCCAAGCGCCACTCGGTCCGCGTCGAGGAGCTGCGGGCCCGCCAGCTCGCCGTCCTCGGCGACTCGACGGACCTGCGCGACTGGGTGGACTGCCTGGTCCGGCCGCAGTTCGACCATCTGGCGGCGCTTGGCGGCCCCACCTGGTACGCCCGGTTCTGCGCCCAGGTCATGACCGACCCGGCGCTGCGGGAGATCATGGTCGAGGAGTCCCGCGCCTCCCCGTCGCTGCGCGAGATCATCGCCGGACGCAACCGCTGCATGCCCGCCCTGCCGGACGAGGTCCGTGCCGAGCGGGGCGACATGGCGCGCCATCTCATCGTGCACGTGGCGGCCGAGCGGGAACGCGCCCTCGCCGAGGGGCGCCCCACGCCGCGGGCCGGCTGGCAGGAAGCCGCCGACGGGCTGGTCGACGCGATCGTGGGCATGTGGCTGGCGCCCGTCACGCCGCGGGGCGGGGCATGACGGGCACGCGGTGACGGACGGGGCGGCCTCACCGCCCGTCCTTACTGTCGAGTAATATCGCGCGGCAGGCCCCCAGAGGAGGAACCGTGTCCCGGTCCGAACGCTCGCCCCTGCTGCTCGCCGGCCTGCTGGCCACCGCGGGCGCCGCGCACTTCGCCCAGCCCCGCACCTTCGACGCGATCGTCCCGCGCTCCCTGCCCGGCTCGCCCCGGGCGTGGACGTACGCCAGCGGCGTCGCCGAACTCGCGCTGGCCGCCGGTGTCGCCCTTCCGCGCACCCGCAAGGCGGCCGCGCTGACCGCGGCCGCCTTCTTCGTCGGGGTGTTTCCCGCCAACGCCAAGATGGCCTGGGACTGGCGGCACCGCCCCGCACCCCTGAGGGCCGCCGCCTACGGCCGGCTGCCCGTGCAGGTGCCGCTGGTGCTGTGGGCCCGCGGCGTCGCCAAGGGCAGCGAGGGCCGGTCATGAGCCGTACGCCCGCCGTCGGCGACACCGTCGAGGACTTCACCCTGCCCGACGAGACCGGCACCCCGCGCCGCCTGTCCGAACTGCTCGCCGACGGCCCGGTCGTCCTGTTCTTCTACCCCGCCGCCCTGACCGCCGGCTGCACCGCGGAAGCCTGCCACTTCCGTGATCTCGCCGCCGAGTTCGCGGCCGTCGGCGCCCGTCCCGTCGGCGTCAGCGGCGACACCGTCGAGAAGCAGCAGGAATTCACCGGACGCCACACCCTCGGCATGCCGCTGCTCTCCGACACCGACGGCCGGGTCCGCGAGGCGTTCGGGGTGAAGCGGGGGTTCAGCATGGCCCCGACCAAGCGGGTCACCTTCGTGATCGGCCGGGACCGCACCCTGCTGGAGGTCGTGCGCAGCGAGATCAGGATGAACACGCACGCCGACCGCGCCCTGGCCGCCCTCCGCGCGGACGGGGCCTGACGGGGCCGGTCACACCCCGTCCCGGTTGATACCGCTCCGTCCAGGGATGATCCTGGACGGATGGAGGAAGTCTCCGCCGCGATGACCGTCGACGCCCGCGGAAGGGTGACGGGGTGGAGCGACGGCGCGCGGCGGCTCACGGGGTACCGGGCCGCAGAGGTCGTGGGACGCTCCGCGCGGGAGCTGCTCGCGCGGGGCGCACTCCCCGCCACCCTGTCCGGCACCGCCGAGATCCGGCACCGGGGCGGCGGCACGGTGCTCCTGAGGCTGCGCTCCTGCCCGCTGCTGGGCGCCGACGGCGAACGGCTCGGCCACGCCGTGACCGCCGCCCCCGAGGGTGCGGGGCACGGCCTGATCGAGGAGGCCGTCCAGCAGGCGTCCCCGTCGATCGCCGTCCTCGACCGCGAGCTGCGCTTCCTGCACGCCAACGACGCCGCGTGCCGCATGATGGGCCGCCCCGCCGAAGAGCTGATCGGCCGCAGCCTCCCCGAGACGCTGGCCCTGACCGGGACCGGCGGGGGGACCTTCCTGCACCACCTGCGGATCGCCGCCGAGCGCGGCCGGCCCGTCCAGTACGAGAGCTACTCGCGGGCCCCCGCCGGCACCCGCCCGCACGCCTGGACCGTCGAGATCTGGCCGGTCCACGACGCGTCCGGCGCGCTCGCCGCCGTCGCCGTGGCCGCGGTGGAGAGCACCGAGCAGCACCGGGCGCGGGAGCGGCTGGCGCTGCTGAACGCCGCCGGCGCGGTCGGCAGCACCCTCGACGTCGTGCGCACCGCCGAGGAACTCGTCGGCCTGCTCGTGCCGCGGTTCGCCGGCTTCGCCACCGTCGCCCTGCTCGACTGGACCCTCGGCACCGACGAGCCCGTCGCGGTGGTGACCGAGGACGGTGAACTGCGCCGGGTGGCCCACGCCTCCGCGACCGAGGGCTTCCCCACCCCCGGCGTGCACCTGGGCGGAGACGAGGTGTACCCGCCCTTCGCCCCGCCCGCCCGCGCGATGCGGGAGGGCCGCGTCGTCCTCAGCGGGCCCGGCGACCCCGACTTCGACCGCTGGATGCGGATGCGCGCGGCCCAGACCCCGCACAACAGGTCGTTCCGCGAAGCCGTCTGCTCGCTCCTGTGCGTCCCGCTGCGGGCCCGCGGCACCACCCTGGGCGTGGCCGTCGCCGCCCGGACCGCGCCCAGGGAGCCGTACGCCGGCGAGGACGCCGTACTGGCCGAGGAACTGGTCGGCCGGGCCGCCGTCTCCG
The DNA here is from genome assembly GCF_055582785.1 of Streptomyces sp. NPDC107500. Taxonomy (NCBI): domain Bacteria; kingdom Bacillati; phylum Actinomycetota; class Actinomycetes; order Kitasatosporales; family Streptomycetaceae; genus Streptomyces; species Streptomyces sp. NPDC107500. The sequence continues at coordinate 591,074 of NZ_JBVJPF010000007.1, read as the reverse complement.
TGGACAACGCCCGCCGCTTCGCCCGCGAACGCGCCACCGCCCTGGCGATCCAGCGCAGCCTGCTGCCCCGGGGCCTGCCCGGCCAGGCAGCGGTCGAGGTGGCCCACCGCTACCTCCCCACCGCATCCGCTGCCGGCATCGGCGGCGACTGGTTCGACGTGATCCCGCTGTCCGGCACCCGTGTCGGCCTCGTCGTCGGCGACGTCGTCGGCCACGGCATCCCGTCCACGGCGACCATGGGCCGCCTGTGCACGGCCGTCCGCACCCTCGCCGACGTCGACCTGCCGCCCGACGAACTCCTCACCCACCTCGACGACCTCGTGACCCACCTCGCGGCCGTCCGCGAGACGGACGACGGCGGCGAGGTCGCCGAACTGGGCGCCACCTGCCTCTACGCCGTCTACGATCCCGTCTCCCGCCGCCTGGCCCTCGCGGCCGCCGGCCACCCCGCGCCCGCGATCCTGCTGCCCGACGGCACCGCGCGGCTGATCCCCGTGAGCGCCGGACCGCCGCTCGGCGTCGGCGGGCTGCCCTTCGAGGCGACCGAGCTGGAACTGCCCGAGGGCTCCGTGGTCGCCCTCTACACCGACGGCCTGGTCGAGGACCGGGAACGCGACCGCGACGTCGACCACGCCACGGCGGAACTCTGCCGAGCCCTGGCCGCGCCCGCGCACTCCCTCGACGCCCTGTGCGACGGCGTGCTCAAGGCCGTGCTGCCCGAGGAGCCCGCCGACGACGTCGCGCTGCTGCTGGCGCGCACCCGGGCCCTCGGCGAGGACCGGATCCGCACCTGGGACGTCCACCCCGACCCCGCCCACGTCGCGGCGACCCGGCGGTCCGTCATCGAGCAGCTGACGGAGTGGGGGCTGGACGAGACGGCCTTCGTCACCGAACTCGTCGTCAGCGAACTGGTCACCAACGCCATCCGCTACGGCGAACCGCCCATCCAGCTGCGCCTCATCCGCCACACCGCGCTCATCTGCGAGGTCTCCGACGCCAGTTCCACCTCACCCCACCTGCGCCGGGCCCACGCCTACGACGAGGGCGGCCGGGGCCTGCTGCTGGTCGCCCAGCTCACCCAGCGCTGGGGCAGCCGGCAGACGGACACCGGCAAGACCATCTGGGCCGAACAGCCCCTGCCCGCGCGGTGACCCGCCCGGCACCCGCCCCGGCGGCCGGAACGCGCCACCGCCTACCCGTCCTCGGCCGCGACCCGGGCCAGCGTGCGGCCGGTGCGCGCGGACCGGGCGCGCCGGGGATCCGGGGCGCCGCGCCCGCGCCCGCCGCCGGCCGTGCGCACCAGGAGCCACGCCACCTCCCCGCCGCCCGCGCCACCGTCCGGCCCGCCGCGGAACCGGGTCAGCGCGTACTCCCCGCGCAGCTTCGAGCCGTGCAGGCGGAACCGGGCGTGGCCGTGCGCCAGCGACTCGGCGAAGTCGACCGGCCGCCCCCGGCGGTCGTGGCTCAGCGGCTCGTAGTCGCCGCGGTCCCACACGATGACCGTGCCGCCCCCGTACTCGCCCGCCGGGATCACGCCCTCGAACTCCTCGTACTCCAGCGGGTGGTCCTCGGTCGGCACCGCGAGCCGTTTGTCGCTCGGATCCGCCGGCGGGCCCTTCGGCACCGACCAGGACTTCAGCACGTCGCCCACCTGCAACCGGAAGTCGAAGTGCAGGGTGCTCGCGTCATGGATCTGCACGACGAAGCGCGGCCGCCCGTCCCCGGCGGCCGCTCCGCGCCCCGCGGGCTCACCGGTCCGGCCGAAGTCCCGTCTGCCGCGGTAGTCCCGCAGCCCGTTCGCGTCGCCCACCTGCCGCTCCTTCCCGGGAGACCGTCGCCGACCGGGACCGGGTACCCCGGTCAGAACTCCTCGTGCACCTCCGGGTCGCCGCCGATCCGCCGGTGCGCCCGGCCGGCCACGGCGCGCATCTGCTCCGCGTCCAGTTCGAAGCCGAAGACGTCCAGGTTGGCCCGCTGCCGCGCCGGGTCGCCCGACTTCGGGATGGGCACCGCGCCCAGCTGGGTGTGCCAGCGCAGGACCGCCTGGGCCGGCGTCACCCCGTGCGCGTCGGCGACCGCGGCGACGGCGGGGTCGTCCAGCAGGTCGCTGCCGCGGCCCAGCGGGCTCCAGCTCTCGGTGCGGATGCCCTTGCGCTCGTGGAAGGCGCGCAGCTCGTCCTGCGGGAACAGCGGGTGCAGCTCGATCTGGTTGACGGACGGCAGGACGCCCGTCTCCTTCTCCAGCCGCTCGATGTGCTCCGCGGTGAAGTTGGAGACGCCCACCGAGCGCACCAGGCCGTCCTCGCGCAGCTTGATCATGGCCTTCCAGGAGTCGACGTACTTGTCCACCCGCGGCAGCGGCCAGTGGATCAGGTACAGGTCGACGTACTCCAGGCCCAGCCGGGCCCGGGACTCCTCGAACGAGGCGAGCGACTCCTCGTAGCCGTGGTGCCGGCCGGGCAGCTTGGTCGTCACGACGATCTCCTCGCGGGGGACCCCGCCGGCGGCCACCCCGCGGCCGACGCCGGTCTCGTTGCGGTAGTTCGTCGCCGTGTCGATCAGCCGGTACCCCGTCTCCAGGGCCGTACGGACCGCCCGCTCGGCCTCGTCGTCCTTCATCGGCCAGGTGCCGAGGCCCAGTGCGGGGAGCGTGGTGCCGTCGTTGAGCGTGTACGCCGGGATGCTGATCACCGTGGGACCTTCCCTCGACTGTGCGCGGCGGTTGCCGCCCGTCCAGCCTCGCCCACCGGGGGACCGGTGATCAACCGGACGGCGCGCGGGCGGGTCTGCCACGATCGGTGCCGAAGCCGGAACGGACGGACCACACCGACCAACGGAGCGCGCATGACGACGGACAGGACGACGGCGGACCGCACGGCGGCAGCGGCGGGGGAAGTCGAGGTGAAACCCGTCGCGGGGCACATCGGCGCCGAGATCCGCGGCGTCGACCTCGCGGCCGGCCTCGACGCGGCGCAGGTCGCCGCGGTCCGGGCGGCCGTGCTGCGCTGGAAGGTGGTGTTCTTCCGGGACCAGCGCCTCGACCACGCCGGCCACGTCGCCCTCGCGCGCCTCTTCGGCGAGCCGGTCGTCCTGCCCCGGCGCGGCAAGGCGTCACCGGCCGGGTTCCCGGAGATCGAGACGACCGCCGACCGGCTGGAGCTGGGCGGACGGTTCGGCATGGAGCACGACGAGTGGCTGCGCCGCCGGCGCCACACCCTGCTGCGCGGCTGGCACTGCGACCACGGCGCCCGTGTCGACCCGCCGGCCGCGACGATCCTGCGGGCCGAGACCGTACCGCCGTACGGCGGCGACACCACCTGGGCGAACCTCGCCGCCGCCTACGCCGGACTGTCCGCCCCGATGCGCGCCTTCGCCGACACGCTGCGCGCCGAACACCGCCTCGGCGTGGGCTACCAGCCCCGGCCCGGCGACGACGCCTACGTCCGGCACCTCCTCGGCCACCAGACGGCGACCGTGCACCCGCTGGTCCGCGTCCACCCGGAGACGGGCGAGCGGGTGCTGTTCGTCAACGGCTACTACGTCGAGCAGATCACCGGACTCTCCCGGCCCGAGAGCGCCGCCGTCCTGGACCTGCTCCTCGAACAGGCCACCCGCCCCGAGTACACGGTCCGCTTCCGCTGGGAGCCCGGCAGCGTCGCCTTCTGGGACAACCGGGCCACCATCCACCTGGCCCCGAGCGACAACGCCCACCTCGACCACCCCAGGACCATGCACCGGGTGATGCTCGCCGGAGACGTGCCCGCCGGGGTCGACGGCACCCCGTCCGAGGCCCTCACCGGCAGCGAACCGGGCCGCTGGTGACCCCGCGTCAGACCAGCGGGATCGTCACCTCGTCCTCCACCGGCGGGTCCAGCTCCTGGGCCCGGTTGCCGGTGGCGGCGTGGCAGCGCAGCCGCACCGCCTCCGGGGAGACGTCCAGGCGCAGGAAGCACTTGAAGAACGGCGGGCTGTAGGTGGCCGAACCCGGTGAGAACACCTGCGTGTAGACCTTGCGCACCGGCAGCCGGAACCGCTTCTTGTGCTCCGGCCGCCGTGCGGTGCCGAGCAGCCCGGCCACCAGCCGGGTGCGCCGGGTGACGCGTGCGCCCTCGCCCGGGGCGCGGCCCGTGCGGATGCCGAGGCGCTCGGCGATCACGGCCGTCGCCTCGGCCTCCGTGAGTGTGAAGAAGCGGCGCATCCGCAGCCGGCGTCCGTAGAGCGCGCTGTAGAAGGCCAGCGAGTCGCCGCGCAGCGGGTAGGAGCGGAAGTCGTCCTCGGTGACGCCGCCCACCGAGACACGCGGGATGGTGTGGGTGGCGTGCATGAACGCGCCGCCGCCGCCCGCCACGACGTACTGGATGGTGCGGCCGTCCACGTCGACGGGGTAGCGCTGGTAGTTGTGGATGTCGCCGCCGATCGCCGCGACGTAGTGGTGGGCCGGGTCGCGGACGATGTCGTCGACCGTGCCGCCGCCCTCGATGGCACAGGGCTGCCGCTCGCCGTCGACGTAGAGCGGTGAGCCGGTCACCAGGATCTTCGGCCTCGGCCCCGCGGAGACCTCGCGCAGCCAGGCGCCCTGCGCGGCGTCGACCGTGCCGAGCAGCCCGGTGTCGATGCCGATGATCCGCACCGGTCCGGCGTCGATCGCCCAGTACGGCCCGGGCTGTTCGGCCTGCTGTTCCGGCGCGGACCGCAGCTTGCGCGCCTCGTCCAGGTGGAGTCCGTCGTCCGGGCCGGCACGGTGCCACAGCAGCGACCGCAGCCACGCCGGGGTGAGCGGACGGGGCGCCGGAGCGGGCGGCGGGGGCGGCGCGTCGTCGCAGAAGACCCGCATGAAGCCGCCCAGGTCCTCGTACCAGTCGTGGTTGCCCGGTATCGCGTAGACCGGCGCCGGGTAGTCGCGGTACGGGCGGAAGAACTTCGTCCCGTAGTCGTCGGCGCTGCCGACCGGGTAGATCACGTCGCTGGCGAGGACGGCGAAGCGGGTGTCCTGACCGGCCTTCAGCAGGCCGGGCACGACGGCGTACTGGGGGTCGTCGCCCTCTCCGGTGTCGCCGATGACGAGGAACGAGAACCGGTCCGGGTCCGTCCGCCGGATCACCTTGTCGGCGGGCGCCCCGGCCGCCGTCCGCTGCGCCACCCAGCGGTCCCGGGTGCGGCCGGTGGGGTCCCCGAACCAGGAGGCCAGCACGCCGTTGCGGGCGGCCCACAGGGTTCTCGGGTCGAGCCAGGACAGCTTCTCGGTGTGCTGCGGCATGAGGTCTCGGTAGGCGCCGGGCTCGGCGGAGCCCCAGCCGGCGCCTTCGGCGGTATCACGTGAGGAGTCAGACACCCGGGCACGGTAACAACGCCCCGACCGGCGGCGCGACGAGGGGAGCCCCGCCCAACTCCGTTGCCGGACGGGTCGCTTCGGCGGCCGCCCCGCTTCTACTCGAAGCGGGTGGTGTCTCCGGCGCCGTACCGCACGATCTCCGCCTCGCCCCCGGAGAAGTCGACGACCGTCGTCGGTTCGGTACCGCAGTCGCCGGAGTCGATCACCGCGTCGAGGACGTGGTCGAGCCGGTCCTTGATCTCCCAGCCCTGCGTCATCGGCTCCTCCTCGCCGGGCAGCAGCAGTGTGCTGGAGAGCAGGGGCTCGCCCAGTTCGGTGAGCAGGGCCTGGGTGACGACGTGGTCGGGGATGCGCACGCCCACGGTCTTCTTCTTCGGGTGCTGGAGCATGCGCGGCACCTCCCGCGTCGCCGGCAGGATGAAGGTGTAGCTGCCCGGGGTGGACGCCTTGATCGCCCGGAACACGTCGTTGTCGATCTGCACGAACTGGCCGAGCTGCGCGAAGTCCTGGCACACCAGGGTGAAGTGGTGCCGGTTGTCCAGTTGCCGGATCGACCGGATGCGGTCGATGCCGTCGCGGCTGCCCAGTCGGCAGCCCAGCGCGTAGCAGGAGTCCGTCGGGTACGCGATCAGCGCGTCGGAGCGGACGCTGTCGGCGACCTGCGCGATGCTGCGCGGCTGGGGGTTCTCGGGGTGCACGTCGAAGTACTTCGCCATTCACCGAGCTTATGCCCGTCCGCGTGCGACGGCCGACAGGCCCGGTCGGGCGCCCCGTCCGAACCTTCCGCGGGGGCTCGCACCGGGTCCGCGTCCGGGGCCATGAGGTAACGTCCCCGACCTGGGCCGGGGGCGAGGCGAGGACGAGGAGAAGGCCGACGTGGCGGGCCGAGCGGACGGGACGGGACAGCGCGCGGCGGGAGCCGCCGAGCACGCGGGATGGGCGGAGGAACTCCTCGGCCACCTGCGGCCGGCCGGCCGCGACCCGAACAGGGTCGTGACCTGGCTGGCCGGCGCCGCGGACGCCGCGGTCTCGCTCCAGGACGGCACCGGCCGCCTGCTGGCCGGCGCCCGCCTCCCGCTGGACGAGGGCCTGGTCGCGGACATCACCGGCGGCCGGATCGCCTCCGCCGCCCTGGAGGACGCGGGCCGCCAGGTGCGGCTCGTCCGCGTCGCCCGCTCCCACCCGGCGCCGGACGCCGTACTCGCCGTGGCCCGCGAGGCCCCCTTCGACCGGCGGGCCTCCGACATCGTCGCGCACACCGCCCAGGTACTGGAGCTGCTGCTGGCCGGGCACGAGTCGGCCGCGGCCGGACACCGGCTGCGGCGGGCCACCTCCGACCTGCGCCTGGCCATCCTGCAACTGCTGATGGTGGAGGACACCGTCTCCGCCCGACGGGTGGCCGCCGGACTCTGGCCGGGGCTCCTCGACACCGACACGGCCTGCGTGTACGTCGTGGAGAGCAGCCCCGGGGAACGGGACCGCCTGGCCGAGGAGTGCGTGTCGGCGACGGCGGAGGGGGCGCTGGTGGTGCGCTGCCCCGCGATGGACGGACACGTCATCGTCCTCGCCCCCCGCGACGGGGCCGGCCGGGAGCTGCGTACGCTCGTCGGCGGCCTGCCCGGCGTGTTCCTCGGGGGCAGCACCCGGCAGGGACTCGCCCGTACCGCCGCCGCGTACGGACAGGCGGTGAGCGCCCTGGCCGTCGCCCGGTTCCGGCCGGAGCAGTCGGCCGTGTACGCCGAGCGGACCCGCCCCGAGCTGCTGATGGAGCCCGCCGTCCTGTACGGCTGGACGGCCCGGGTGCTGAGCCCGCTCGACGGCCTGCCGCACCACACCCGAGCCGAACTGCTGGCCACCACCCGGCTCGGCCTGGAGTTCACCGCCGTCAACACGGCGAAGATCCTCGGGGTCAGCCGCAACACGGTCCGGGCCCGCATGGACCGCGTCGAGGGTCTGCTGCGCACCGACTTCACCGACCTGACCGTCCGCGCAGCCGTCCACCTCGCCCTGAACTCGCAGGTCGGCCTCGCCGAGCCGCCGGGTGGGACCGCCCCCGGACGGCCCGGGGCGGCCGGCCTCACCGACCTGCTCTCCGGTCCCGCGCTGCGTACCTGGGCCGCGGACCTGCTCGGCCGTCTGGACCCGGACGGCCGGGACCTGCGGCGCACCCTGCGCACCTGGATCGCCGTCGGCGGCAACGCCGAGCGGGCCGCCCAGCGGCTCGGGATGCACGCCCAGACCGTCCGCGAGCACGTCCGCAGCGCGGAGCCGGTCCTGGAACGCCAGCTGCTCGCCGCCGGCAGCGACCTGTACGAGGTCGTCCTGGCCCACCTCGCCGAGGGAGACCTCGGCGGGCCGCCGCTGCCCGGGACGAAACCGGGCCATCCGGACTCACCTGTGCACGGGTGAGTCCTTCCGGCCCGGCAGCGGGCACCGGCACGATTCACAACGGCGGAGCCGTTCACGTAGGTTCGACCGCACCGGGGGCACGACCGGAACGGGGGACCGGTCGCGCCCCCGGCTCCGTCGCGCGGACGGCCGCGATCCGGGGGCCGGTCAGCCGTGCGGCAGGATCACCGCGCGGCCGTTGACCTCGCCCGCGTGCAGCCGCTCGTACGCCAGGGGCGCGTCGTCCAGCGTGTACGTCTCGGTGTGCACCGACACGGCGCCCGAGCGGGCCAGGTCCAGCACCTCGATCAGTTCGCGGCGGCTGCCCCAGTAGGGCGCGGTGACCGACACCTCGAACGGCAGGACGCCGAACCCGACGGGGAGCGTGCCGCCGCCGATGCCGACCAGCGTGACATCGCCCTCGACGGCGGCGACGGCGCCCGCGGTCCGCACGGTCGGCGCCACACCGACGAAGTCGAACACGGCCTCGGCGCCCATGCCTCCGGTCAGTTCGCGCACCGCGTCCGCCGCCTTCGCGTCCGACAGCACCACCTCGTGGGCGCCCACCTCACGGGCGAGGCGCAGCTTGTCCTCGCTGACGTCGAGGGCGACGACGCGGGCGGACGTCAGCGCCCGCAGCAGCTGGACGGCGACGTGACCGAGGCCGCCGGCCCCGATGACCACCGCGGTCGAGCCGGGCACCAGCTTGGGCAGCGACCGCTTGATCGCGTGGTACGGCGTCAGCCCGGCGTCGGTCAGCGGAACGGCCGCGACGGGGTCGAGCCCGTCCAGGGGCACCAGGTGCCGGGCGTCGTCGATCAGCAGGTACTCGGCCATCGACCCCGGCCGTCCCAGTCCCGGCGGGCGGATGCCCAGTGCGTCGGCGCGCAGGCAGTAGTTCTCCTTGCCCTCCGCGCACTTGGCGCAGCCGCCGCAGCCCCAGGGCCCGTACACGGCCACCGCGTCGCCCTCGTTCAGCCCGGTCACCCCGGCGCCGAGCGCGGCCACCGTGCCGACGCCCTCGTGGCCGAGGGTGAGGGGAAGTTCGTAGGGGAAGCCCTCGGCCGGCCAGCCCATCACCGCGATGTCGGAGTGGCAGACGCCGGCCGCGGTCACCTTCAGCAGCACCTGGCCGGGGCCGGGTTCCGGGTCGGGGACCGTGACGACCTCGGGCGGTGCCCCGATGGTGCGGTACTGCAGTGCCTTCATGGTCGAACTCCTTCTCTCTCCCCCCGGGTTGTGTGACGGGCGCTCAGACGGCCGTGTAGGCGCCGTCGACCAGGTGGTAGCCGCCCGCCATGAAGGACGCCCGGTCCGACAGGAGGAAGGCGATCAGCTCGGCGACCTCCTCGGAGCGCCCGAGTCGCCCGGCCGGGTGCAGGGCGACCAGGCCCTCGTACGCGGCCTCGTCCATGGACTTCAGCAGCGGCGTGTCGATGAATCCGGGGCCGACCGCGTTGATCCGGATGCCCTTGGCGGCGTATTCGGCGCCGGCGGTCCTGGTCAGGCCGACGACGCCGTGCTTGGCGGCGACGTAGGCGGGGGAGCCCGCGAAGCCGACGGAACCGAGGATGGAGGCGACGTTGACGATGGCGCCGCCCCTGCCCGCGGACTCCATGACGGGCAGTTCGTAGCGCATCGAGTAGAAGACGCCGTCCAGGTTGGTGCGGACGACCCGCTGGTAGGCGTCGACGTCGTACGCGCCGGTCGGGGCGCTCGGGCCGCCGATGCCCGCGTTGTTCACGGCCAGGTCCAGGCCGCCGAAGGTGTCGACGGTGAACCGCACGGCGGCCTCGACCGACTCCGGGCTGGTCACGTCCAGCTCGACGGCGGCGGCCTCGACGCCTTCCGCGGTCAGTTCGGCGACGGCCTTGCGGGCGCCAGCGGCGTTGTGGTCGGCGACGACGACGCGGGCGCCGGCCGCGCCGAGGCGGCGGGCGGTGGCCAGGCCGATGCCGGAGGCGGCGCCGGTGACGAGGGCGGTGCGGCCGGCGAACTCGGGGGCGGAGCCGGTGGGCGCTGTCGCGGGGGTGGTGCCGGTGGTGCTCATGGTGCTTGCTCTCTGTCTTCCTCTGTGCTGGCGGGGGTCGCGGCCGCGGCCTCCGAGATCAGGGCGTCGTAGGCCCGCTCCACGAGGGCGGCGAGGTCTGCGGCTCCCGAGTCCGGCGCGTCACCGCGCGCCCACAGGCGCAGGGCGGCGATCAGGACTCCGGCGGCGGCGTCGACGAGGGCGGCCGGGCGCACGTCCCGGGCGTCGTCGGTGCCGAGCCTTTCGGCGACGATCCGGATCGACTCCTCCTGGGCGTCGACGCGGATGCGCTGGTAGGCGGCGAACAGGTCGGGCTCGGTGTCAGCCAGGGCCACCAGCCGGCGCATCCGCGGGCGGACGTGCCAGGCCGGGTCCTCCCCGTCGGCCAGCCAGTCGCGCACCGCCCGGCGGTAGGCGAGCAGCGGCGGCTCGTCGGCGGGGCGGGCGCGCAGCAGCTCGTTGATGCGGGCGCCGTCCCGGCGGACGAAGTCGAGGGCCGCGTCCTCCTTCCCGGCGAAGTGCCGGCTGAACGTGCGGCGCGTGACGTCCGCGCGCTCGGCGATGGCCTCCACCGTGGTCGCCGCCGAACCGCGCTCCAGGAGCAGGTCGCAGGCGGCGGTGGCCAGCGCGTCCCGGGTCTGCCGGGCCTTGCGCTGCCGTCGGTCCTCGGTGCCGGGGGAGGGCTTCGTTGCCGTCATGCGTTCGAGCGTACACCCAGAAATGTCCCACTGGGACATGTGACTCAGTGGGACAGGTGACCCGACGGGACATGGCAGGTTCAGGGGCGCTCCACCCGCCCGGCCCTCACCCCGCCGCGCGTGCCACCGCGAGGGCCTGTTCGGCGTACCCGCGCCCGAACAGGACGGCGTGCACCAGCAGCGGGAACAACTGGTGCAGGCCGACGCGGCCGGCCCAGCCGTCGGCGAGCGGCGCGCTCTCCTCGTACGCCGCCGTGATGCGCTCCAGGTGCGGGCAGCCGAACAGGCGCAGCATCGCCAGGTCGGTCTCCCGGTGCCCGCCGTGCGCCGCCGGGTCGATCAGGTGGACGTGCCCGTCCTCGCCCCAGAGCACGTTGCCGTTCCACAGGTCGCCGTGCAGCCGGGCCGGCGGCTCCGTGGGACCCGCGAGGCCGGGCAGCCGCTCGCAGACCCGTTCGACGTCGGCCGCTTCGCCCCCGGTGACGGTGCCGTCGTCCACCGCACGGCGCAGATACGGCAGGACGCGGTGCTCGGCGTACCAGGACGGCCAGTCGCTCCCGACGGCGTTGCGCATCGGGGCGAGCCCGATGTACGCCTCCTCGGGCCCGCCGGGCGGGGCGGCCCCGAACGCGGGCGCACCGGCGGCGTGCAGGGCGGCCAGCTCCCGGCCGAACCGGTCCGCCGCCGCCACGCCCGGCGGGCCCTGCGGCACCCGGTCGACGACCAGCCGCCGCTCGTCGTGCCCGTGCACCACCGGGACCCGCACCGCACCGGCCGCGGCCAGCCAGCGCAGCCCGGCGGCCTCGGCCCGCACGGCACCCGCGCCGTCCACGGTCTTGACCACCACCGTGCGGCCGTCGTCGAGGACGACCTCGCCGAGCGAACCGGACAGCCGGCGCTCCGCGGTCGCCGGCCGGCCGGTGAACCGCGCCGCGACGTCCGAGTACGAGGAGTCGGAACCCACGGCCGCCAGCCTAGGGCTGCTCCGCCGCGCCCGCCCCCGCCTGCCGCCGACCCGGTGAAAACCGCGCGGTACGCCGATCGAAGACGGGCGGGGCGGGGGAGCAGTGGGACTATGACCAGTTCAGCGTTCCAACGCACCATCATCCTGCCCGCCCCCGTGTGCCAACAGGCCGCACAGCACCTCGAACACGCGGTGCAGAAGGCCATCGACGGTGCCGCGACGCCCTGGCGTGCCTTCCGCACCGCCGACGGCGACGACTTCGCGTTCTCGGTGCCGGTCGTCGAGCAGGCCGCGGGCTGCCTGCTGGTGCTGGCCGCCGAGAGCGCCCAGAGCCTGCGCCCCTCCGCGCTGCGCGCCCTGATCACCGTCGCGCTGCACCTGCGGGACGCGGCCGAGGCAGTCCGCCGCCCCGCGCTCCCCACCGGGGCCTGGTGAACACCGGAGCACCGGGCAACGAAAAGACCGTGCCGCGCTTCTGAACATGTGTTTGGCTCTACGGCATGGAGTTCACGCGCTTCCTCGACTGCCTCGCGGCCGACTACGACCGCCTGCGGACCGTCGTCGGGACCGACGCCGACGCAGCGGTGCCGACCTGCCCCGGCTGGACGGTCGCCGATCTGACCCGCCACGTCGGCGAGGTCTACCTGCACAAGACCGTCGCCATGCGCGAGGGCGTCGAGCCCGAGCCCTGGCCGCCCAAGGAGTTCGCCGACGAGGAGCCGGCCGCGCTGCTCGACCGGGGATACACGGCGCTGCGCGCCGAGTTCGCCACCCGCGCCCCCGGGGACGCGGCCGCCGGCTGGTACGGCCCCGACCAGAGCGTCGGCTTCTGGATCCGGCGGATGGCCCAGGAGACCGTCGTCCACCGCATCGACGCCGAACTCGCCACCGGCCGGCCCGTCACCCCCGTACCGGACGACCTCGCCGTCGACGGGATCGACGAACTGCTCAAGGTCTTCGTCTCGTTCGCCGTCGCGGAGTGGGGCGAGTACTTCACCGAGATCCTGGACGGCTCCCCGGGACGCACGTTCCTCGTGCGGGCCGGTGACGCGGTCTGGCGGGTGCGCACCGGGCCGGGGGAGTTCGCCGTGACGGACGGCGCCGGCGACGGCGCGGCCGACGTGACGCTGAGCGGCGCCCCGGAGGCGGTGCTGCGCCGGCTCTGGAACCGGACGGGCACCGAGGACGACGACGGCGTGCGCGTCGAGGGCGCTCCCGAGGCCGTCGAGGAACTGCGGCGCTGCATCGTCGTCGCGACCCAGTGAGGAACGGGGCCGGCGTCAGGTGCCGATGAGGCGCAGCGCCCCCCACAGCGCCACGGTCGACGCCGCGACCGTGGCCGGCACGGTGAGCAGCCCAAGCAGCGTGAACCGGGCGAGGCTCACCTCGATGCCGTGCCGGTGCAGGATCCGCCGCCAGAGCAGGGTCGCGAGCGAGCCGACGTAGGTGAGGTTCGGGCCCAGGTTCACGCCGATCAGCACCGCGAGCACGTGCGCCGGACCGGCGGGCGCGGCCAGCGGGAGCAGGGCGAGGACGGCCGGCAGGTTGTTGACGACGTTGGCCAGCACCGCGGCCACCGCCGCCACCCCGAGCAGCGCCGGCAGCGAGTCCCCGTCCGGCAGCAGCCGCCCGAGCCCGGACGCCGGGCCGCCCGTCACCACCGCCTCCACCACGACACCGAGGGCCAGGACGAACACGCAGAACAGCGGCGACGCGGCGCCCACCATCTCCCGCGGCGTGACGTGCCGCCGGGCCAGCGCCCGCAGACCGAGCACCACGACGCCCGCCAGCGCCGCCCACGCGGGGTCGAGCCCGACGGGGGAGGAGAGGGCGAACCCGGCCAGGGTCAGGGCCACGACGACGACGGTGAACCGGGGCACGGTCGGCGTGGCACGGGCGGCCGCTCCCGGCGCGGGCGCGGCGGCCGGCTCGTCCAGGTCCGCGCGGAAGAAGCGCCGGAAGACGGTGTACTCCACGGCGATCGCGGCCAGCCAGGGCAGCGCCATCAGCGCGGCGAACCGGGTGAAGCTCAGGCCGCTGGCCGTGAACGCCAGCAGGTTGGTCAGGTTCGAGACCGGCAGCAGCAGCGAGGCGGAGTTCGACAGGTGCGCCGTGGCGTACACGTGCGGGCGGGCGCGGGCACCCGTACGGGACGCGGTGGCGAGGACCACGGGGGTGAGCAGGACCGCGGTGGCGTCCAGGCTGAGCACGGCCGTGACCGCGCAGGCCACGCCGAACACACCGGTCAGCAGGCGCCGCGGGCTGCCTCCGCAGCGGCGGGCCACGGCCGCGCCGACGGCCTCGAACAGGCCCTCCTTCGCGCTCAGGTACGCCAGCATCAGCACCAGCGCGAGGAAGACCACCACCGGCAGCAGCGTGCGCGTCTCCTCCCACGCCTGCTGCGGGGTCACCATGCCGAAGGCCACGGCGAGCACGGCGGCGGGTACGGCGGCCACCGCCTCCGGCAGCCCGCGCGGGCGCAGCACGGCGAAGGCCAGGACGCCCAGCAGCAGGACGAGGGGGACGGCCTCGGAGAGGACGGTGGTACTCAGGACTTCTCTCCTCGGATGCCCGCGACGGCCCGTGCGGCCGGTGCGGCCTGGCTGGAGCTGCCGATTCTGTCAGTGGCCCAGCTTCGCCCGGACGCCGCCCATGGTCGCGGCCGGCCGGGCCGTGGCCCGTACCGAACGCTGGACCAGGTGGGCGTCGTGCCGCACCCCCTTCGCGGCATGCCGCCCCCGCCACAGGAGGGACGGCCTGCCCGCGGTGTCGTCGGCCGCGATCAGCAGGCCGCCCATCATGGCCAGGTTCTTGAGGAAGTGGACGCGCTGCTGCGCACGGTCGCCCGGGTCCTCCGCCTCCCAGAAGCGGTGCCCCGCCAGCGTGGTGGGCACCAGCGTCGCGGCCAGGGCCAGCGCGGCCACCCGGGGGCAGCGGCCCAGCCCCAGCATGATCCCGCCCACGACGTGCACGGCCCCGTTGAGCCGGACGAGTTGTTCGGTGCTGTCCGGCAGCACCGACACCCGCTCGGTCACCGGCCGCACGACCGGCTCGGCGGCCGGCGCGACGTCCTGGGGCCTGCGCAGGGAATGCAGGCCGCCCGCGACGAACATCGAGGCGAGCATCGGGCGGCCGGCCGTACGCAGAAGACTCATGACGCGTTCTCGCTCTCTTCGAGGGTGTCGCAAGGTGTCGCTCACTCAGATCATCGAATGCCCGGTTCGGTCGGCGCCATTCGGCCGCTCCTTGTGGGAGCGCTCCCAGAGAGGGAGGATGGCAGGGTGATCCAGACTGCCGCCGTACGTCCCTACCGTTCCGCCGACGCCGCCGCGCTCGACGACATCTGCGTCCGCACCGCGCACAACGGCCGCGACAGCCGGCCCGTGTACGCCGACCCCTCCGTACTGCCCGCGATCTTCGCCGCCCCGTACGTCCATCTGGACCCTGCTCTGGCCTTCGTGCTGGACGACGGGGAGGGGCGGGCGGTCGGCTACATCCTCGGTACGGCGGACACACCGCGCTTCGCCGAGGAGTTCCGCTCCACGTGGCTGCCGCGGGTCGCGGACCGCTATCCGGCGCCGCAGGGTCCGCCCGACGGCCCGGACGCGGTCATGGCCGGGCTGCTGCACGATCCCGAGCGGATGATCGTCCCCGAACTGGCCGCCTACCCGGCCCATCTGCACATCGACCTGCTGCCCGACTGGCAGGGGCGCGGGTACGGCCGGGCGCTGATGCGGGAGTTCTGGCGGGCGCTGCGGGAGCGCGGCGTGCCGGCCGTCCATCTGGTCATGGCCACCGCCAACACGCAGGCCAGGGCCTTCTACGACCGGATGGGCTTCCAGGAGATCGAGGTGGCGGGCATGGATCCCGCCGACGTCACCTGCCTGGGGCGGGCGACGCAGGACGACGCCTGACCGGCGCCCGGTCCGGTCGGCGCGTCAGGCCGCGTTCAGCTGGTAGACGTTGAAGGCGCGGCGGATCACCGGCTGGGCGACGTTGCGCACCCTTACCCCGCCCGCGGTCATGCCGTGCTCCGTGCCCAGGTGGGCGTGGCCGTGGACGGCGAGGTCAGCGCCGGCCGTGTCGATCGCCTCGGCGAGCAGGTAGCTGCCGAGGAACGGGTAGATCTCCGGCGGTTCACCGGCGAGCGTGTCGGCGACCGGGGAGAAGTGGGTGAGGGCGATCCGCACCGCGCAGTCCCGGCCGGCCAGTTCCTCCAGGGCGGAGCGCAGACTGTCCGCCGAGCGCCGGGTGGTGCGGACGAACTCCTTCATCAGGGGCTCGCCGAACTCCCCGGCGCTGCGGCCCACGAACCCCCCGCAGAAGCCCTTGGCTCCGGCGATGCCGACCCGGGTCCCGGCGCACTCCACGACCACGCCCTCACCCTCCAGCACGGTCACACCGGCGTCCCGCAGGAGCGCGGCGACCTTGTCGGGCCGCTCGTCGTGGTGGTCGTGGTTGCCGAGGACGGCCACCACCGGCACCGGCAGGCCGCGCACCTCCTCGGCGACCACCCGCGCCTCCTCCGGCGTGCCGTGCCGGGTGAGGTCGCCGGCGAGCAGCAGCAGGTCGGCGCAGTCGGGCAGGGTCTCGAAGGCGGGCCGCAGCAGCCCCTGGCTGTCGGGCCCCATGTGGATGTCCCCGACGGCGGCGACGCGGATCATCGCAGCTCCTCGGCGTGGTCGGGGCCGGCGGTCTCCACCACCACGACGTCCGCGTGCACGGTGAGCCCGGCCAGTTCCTCGCGGGCGATCCGCAGCAGCGTCTCGCGGCACCGCTCGGACGGCACCGTGCCGGTGATCGCGACGGCACCGGCCCGGATCTCGGCGCATACGCCCAGCTCGCCCAGTTCCTCCGCGGCGAGCCGGTCGTGCAGGTGGGCGATGCGGTACTCGATGTTCTCGCCCGGCGGGGGACCGGTGGGCGTCGCCGGCCGCCCGTGGGGCGTGGGCTCGCTCATGACTGCTCCTCCTTCGCGGGGGCGGTCGGTGCGCCGGCCGGGTGTCCGGCCGGGGGGATGATCTCCAGCCGTTCCAGGATGAAGAAGAACGCGGCCGGCATCGGTGCGTCCGCGCAGTCGCGGCGCAACTCCGCCCAGTCGATCTTCTCGCGCAGTGTGCGGGCGATCGGCAGCACCGCGCCGAAGTCGCAGTGGTGCTCCGAGAAGGCCGCCAGCAGTCCGCGCAGCAGGTCGGTGGGGGACAGGACCGGCATCAGCACCGAGTCCACGGAGAGGTCCTGCGCCCGGTCCAGCAGCTCCGTCGTGACCGGCTCGTGCGCCAGCTCGAAGATCAGGTCGACCTGCTGGCCCAGGCAGCTCGCCTTCAGCAGCCAGTCCTCGGGCGGCGTGTACACCACCAGGCCCGCCGCCCGCAGTGTCGCGGCGACGGCGTCCGCGTCGTCGGGCCGGATGCAGAAGTCCACGTCGTGCTGGAGGTTCTGGGTGCCGCCGTGCGCGTACACGGCGACACTGCCGGCCAGCGCGAACGGGTGCTCCGCCTTCTTCAGGGTCGAACCCACCTGCTTGGCGGCCTGGAGGATCGCCTGGTTGCGGTCGACCGGCAGATCCTCGTGGCCCGGCTCGCTCGGCGGAGCCGGCCCGGGGTCCCCCGTTGCCGGACGGAGTTCGGAAACGCCGGCGCGCTGTTCCAAAGCGTTCTCGTCGGCGGGCTGCCTCATCAGTGGTCCCCTTCCGGGCGGTCGCCGTCGTCGGACCGGAACGGACCGGCCCTCCCCTGCGAACGCGGGTACCCGGCGCGCTCCCCGCGACACCGCGGCGCTCCCCGAGGTGGGGTCGGGGGATCGCGGGCACTCGGACGGCATGAACGACAAGCGGATGCGACAGCGGACCGCCTCCGAGGACCGCCGGACCGTGGAACGGCTGGTGGCGGCGTGGCTGGCGGAGACCGAACGGCACGACGCCGGCGCGGCCGACGAGGCCCGCACCGGATGGGAAAGGGGCGTCCTGTCCGAACCGGCCGCCCAGGACCTGGCCACCTGGGTGACCGCCCGGATCACCGACACCGGATTCACCGAGGACGAGGGCCCCTACGTGGCGGGCCCCGTCCGGATCACGCCGTCGGACAAGGACACCGTGCACGCCTGGCTGCGCGCCCGGGGACACCGCGTGTGACGCGACGCCCGGCCCGTCCTCGCGTCGTCAGCCGGGCGGGGGCCGCCACTCGAACATGAGCAGCGTCGCGTCGTCCCGCAGGCGGTCCTCCTGCATGGCCAGGATCGAGTGGATCAGCCGGCGCAGCGACTCCGGCGCCAGTTCGCCGCCGGCCGTGGCCCGGATGACGTAGTCGGCGAACCGCTCCAGGCCGAGGAGCGTCGCCTCCCGGGTCCGCGCCTCCACGACACCGTCGGTGTACATCAGCACCCGGTCCCCGGGCTCCAGCGAGATCTCGTGGGTCCGGCGCGGCCGGGCGGTGAGCTGCGCCGGGAGGCCCATCGGCGGATCGGCCTCGCGTTCCATGGCGTCGATGACCAACCGCTGGTCGCGGATGAGGATGGGCGCGGGGTGGCCGCAGTTGGCCCAGCGCAGCACCCCGGTGGCCAGGTCGAGCTGGCAGACGACCGCGGTGCAGAACTGGTCCGGCAGCCAGGCGGACAGCGCCTCGTCCACGGCCGTCACCAGCTCGGGCAGCTCGGCGCCCGTGCGCCGGGCGTTGCGGCAGGCGGCCAGGGCGACCGCGCTGGTGAGCCCGGAGGCCAGGTCGTGCCCCATGGCGTCCATGACGGCCACGTGCAGGGTCGTCTCGGTGAGCGAGTGGTCGAAGGCGTCGCCGCCGATCTCGTACGCGGGCTCCAGGACGGCCGTCGACACGACCTGCGCGTTGCCGATGGTGCGCGGCGGCAGGAAGGCGCGGAGCATCTCGGCGGGCAGCTGCATCCGTTCGGTGCGGGTGCTGCGGACGTAGGAGTCCTCGTAGGCCCGCTTCGAGGTGATCATCATGGCGGTCAGCGAGGCCAGTGCCCGGCCCCGGGTGAGCGTCGACGAGGTGAGCGCGGTGTCGTTCACGGCCAGCACGCCGAGCCGCTCCGCGCCGTCCAGCAGCGGGAACCAGGCGGTGACGCCGTCCGCCCCCGACTCCTCCACACGCAGCGCCTGTGTGCGGTACGCCCATCCGGCCAGAGACCCGTCGACGGGGAGGGCCGTGGCCATGCCGGTCTGCGGGACGAGGTGCCGCTGCTGGAGGTCGACGAGGTAGACCACGGTGTGCCGCAGTCCGAGGGCGTGGGAGCAGCGGGCCACCGAGGTGGGCAGGTCCAGGGTGAGGTGGGCCGGATCGGCGAGGAACCCCTGGAGCGTGGCGTCGCCCGGCTCCGGCGTGGACACCTCTGCTCCTCTCGTCGGCGGTCCCGCGGCGGCGGGGACGTTGCGCAGCAGTCTGGCACCGCGTGCCCGGCCCCGCCCGTCGGGCGGACGGGGGAGCGGGCCGACACGGACGGCTCAGGCGTGCAACCCATCGGGGCCGTACCGAGTCGTACTGGACAAGCAGTACCGAGACCGACACAAGCTCAGATGATCCGACATGGGGGAAACATGCACGTCCGTGCCCGAGGGACCCGCGCCGTGGCGGCCGCGCTGGCGGCCGGCGCCGCGCTCGCCGTGACCGCCGTCCCGGCGAACGCCGCACCACCGCGATCCGCCTCGCCCGCCTTCCTGGAGCCGGCCGAACTGCCGCCGCACCCCTCCTCCGACTGGTACGCCGGCCCCGTCACCGCCGGGCAGCCCGACCCGCTGCCCATGTGCGTCGGCGACGCGCTGCCGTCCACCGCCTCCCACCGCCGGTACTGGACGGAGTACGACACCGGCGCCCTCCAGGTCACGGTCGTCGAGCGCAGCACGCGGCACGCCGTGAAGCTCGCCGCGCTGCTGCGCGAGGACCTGGCCGACTGCGCGCGTGAGGTGATGGAGCGGTATCCCGACATCACCGCCACGCAGAAGTACTACGGCCGCCTCGACGTGGAGGAGGGCGCCCACGTCTACGGGGTGCACACGGTCGCCGAGTGGGGCGCCTCCGACATCGGCCTCTTCTCGGTCGGCCGGGACGGCAGGACCGTGACCGTCGTGCAGTGGGGCCAGATGGGCACCTTCGAGCACGCGCAGGTGGCCGACTTCAAGGCCACCACCGTCACGGCCGTCGGCAAGCTGAACTGAACGCACGCGGGGGCGGGCCGGTGCTCCGGCCCGCCCCCGCGGTGTGCCCCGGCGCCGGTCAGCAGTCCGGAACGCCCGCGATCTTCTCGCCGCCCCTCAGATACAGGTTGTTGACCCAGGCGATGTCGCTGCCCGAGAACTCCTGCACGGCGGTCCACCAGCTGTTGCCGCCCACCGCGGGGTCGTTCACGTACTCGCCCTGCTTCTGGCAGACCGCGTCCAGCCAGTAGGTGGAGCGGACCGCGAGCACGTTGGAGGTCCTGGTGGGGTGCTGGCGCAGGTTGACGCCTGTCGCCCAGATGTAGACGTCGGTGAGGGCCGGGTCACCGCCGCTCGGCGCCGCCGGGGCGGCCTGGGCCGTGCCGGCGAGCCCGCCCACGGCGAACGCGGCCGCCGCCAGCGCGGTGACGGAGTGACGCATCAGTCGCTTCATGTGTGATCTCCCCCTGTGCCGATCCGCGGCCGGGCGGCACCCGGCCCGCACTCGGCACTCTAGGGACGATCGGGGCCCGGGGGTCCCTGAGAAGTGTCAGGGCCCGGTGTGCTCCGCCTCGTCGATCGCTGCGAGTTCGGGGTGGTGGAGGTCGAAGGCCGGCGACTCGGAGCGCACGCGCGGCAGCGCGTGGAAGTTGTGCCGGGGCGGGGGACACGACGTGGCCCACTCCAGGGAACGCCCGTAGCCCCACGGGTCGTCGACCTCGACCGGACGTCCGTACTTCGCGGTCTTCCACACGTTGTACAGGAACGGCAGCGTCGACAGACCGAGCAGGAAGGCGCCGACGGAGGAGACCGTGTTGAGCGCCGTGAAGCCGTCCGCGGCCAGGTAGTCCGCGTACCGGCGGGGCATGCCCTCCACGCCGAGCCAGTGCTGCACCAGGAACGTGGTGTGGAAACCGGCGAACAGCGTCCAGAAGTGCACCTTCTCCAGGCGGTGGTCGAGCATGCGGCCGGTCATCTTCGGCCACCAGAAGCTGAATCCGCCGAACATCGCGAACACGATCGTGCCGAACAGCACGTAGTGGAAGTGCGCGACGACGAAGTACGAGTCGGTGACGTGCCAGTCCAGCGGCGGCGAGCCGAGGACCACCCCGGTCAGCCCGCCGAAGAGGAACGTCACCAGGAAGCCGGCCGCCCACAGCATCGGCGGCTCGAAGGACAGCGAACCCCGCCACATCGTGCCGATCCAGTTGAAGAACTTCACCCCGGTGGGGACGGCGATGAGATACGTCAGGAACGAGAAGAACGGCAGCAGTACGGCACCGGTGGCGAACATGTGATGCGCCCACACGGTGGCCGAGAGCCCCGCGATGGCGATGGTGGCGCCCACCAGTCCCGTGTAGCCGAAGATCGGCTTACGGGCGAAGACCGGGATGATCTCGGTGACCACCCCGAAGAACGGCAGCGCGAGGATGTACACCTCGGGGTGGCCGAAGAACCAGAACAGGTGCTGCCACAGGAGCGCCCCGCCGTTCTCCGCGTCGAACACATGGGCGCCGAAGTGCCGGTCGGCCTCCAGCACCAGCAGCGCGGCCGCCAGCACCGGGAAGGCCAGCAGCACCAGGACCGAGGTCAGCAGCACGTTCCAGACGAAGATCGGCATGCGGAAGATGGTCAGGCCGGGGGCGCGCATGCAGATGATCGTGGTGATGAAGTTGACCGCGCCCAGAATGGTGCCGAACCCGGACAGCGCCAGCCCCATGATCCACAGGTCGCCGCCGAGGTAGGGGGCGCGCAGCGGGCCGCTGAGCGGCGTGTAGGCGGTCCAGCCGAAGTCCGCCGCGCCCTGCGGCGTGAGGAAACCGCCCAGCACGATCAGACCGCCGAACAGGAACAGCCAGTACGCCAGCATGTTCAGCCGCGGGAACGCCACGTCCGGCGCGCCGATCTGCAACGGCATGACGGCGTTCGTGAACCCCGCGAACGTCGGGGTGGCGAACAGCAGCAGCATGATGGTGCCGTGCATCGTGAAGGCCTGGTTGTACTGCTCGTGGGAGAGCACCTGGATGCCGGGCCGGGCCAACTCGGCCCGCAGCAGCATCGCCAGCGCCCCGGCGATCAGGAAGAACGCGAACGACGTGACGAGGTACAGATGACCGATCCGCTTGTGGTCGGTCGTGGTGACCCAGGAGACGAGCACCCGCCCCCTGCCGTGGCGTTCCGCCGGGACCGCGGCGATCGGTCGGGTCGGTTCGGTGGGGCCGGTCTCTGTCACCATCCGACCAGGGCAACCGAGCCCCGGCCGCCCGCGTCGATGCCACGTCACGCAACCACCGAGGTACGGCCGGTTGGCTGATCGTTTGTAGCCGTCCGGGTGGGCAGGCGCCCCGGGCGGCCGAAGCGGCCGTCACCCGAATGGCCCCCGCACGCTACTGGTCACGGCCGAACCGGTGTCTCCTTGAGGGTGTCAGCGGCGTCCAGGCTGGGAGGCCGATCATGTACGAAATGTGCGTGGGCCCGGAGAAGGCGGGCGGAGCGTTGGTGTGGCACGTGTTGGCCAAACAGGCCGCGGCCACGCTGTGCGGACAGCAGCTCCGCGAACGTATTGAGGCATCCGACGGTGAACGGGCACGTCACTGCCCGGACTGCATGGCTTCCTTCGAGAAGTTGATGGCAACCTCACCGTGCTGACGGACCGTCCGCGAGCCGTCCGCCCCGTCGCTCCACGCGGCGGGGCGGACGGCTTTCCCGTGCCCGGAGCCGTTGGGCGACGATCACCCGGTCGGGCCAGTGTCATGACGGGGTCCGGGGGAATTCGCCGAGCATGCCCCGGGGCGCGACGTCCTCCCGCGTCCGGGGCGGTGGGACGCGCCGCGGCCGGGATCCCCGAGTCGGCCGCGGCGCATCCTCCTGCCATCGCGCGCCGGTGCCCGCCGCATCGGCCCTGGATGGGTGTCGGCCACCGGAACATTTGGGTGTCGTCCCCGATGGCCGCGCCACCCCCCGGCGTGTGACCGTGGACCGACGCCGCGCCCCGGGGGCCTTTTCGGGGGCCGGGGGACGTTGCAGGGAAGCCTCATTCAGCCCGTTCGCGGGCGTTGCCGCGTGGTCCGTTCCGGGTGTGCGTCCGCACCCCGAGTAGCCGGGGCGGCCGGTGCCCCGTTCGGTTCCGGGAGCGGTGTCACGGCACCGGCGCCGGTCGACGGCGTCCGTCCGTCCGCCCGACGACGACGCACCACAGACGACGCACGACAGATGAAGGAGAACCCGCATCCATCCCCGTCAAGTGAAGCCCTCCCCACTCTCCGCACGGCGGAAGGCGGTGACCCGTGGGACACGCTGACACCCTGCTCGCCATGGGCGGCGCCTTCCTCGCCGCCGCGTTCCTCGCCCGCCTCGGCGGCAGGATCGGACTTCCGACGATTCCCCTGTTCATGCTCGCCGGCATCCTGCTCGGCCCGCACACCCCCGGCTTCGTCCTGGTCGAGGACGCGCACGACTTCGAGATGCTCTCGGCGCTCGGACTGGTGCTGCTGCTGTTCTACCTGGGCCTGGAGTTCCACCTCGACGACCTCAAGACCGGCGGCAGGCGGCTGCTCGCCGCGGGCGGCATCTATCTGCTCCTCAACGTCGGGGCCGGGCTCGGCTTCGGGTTCGTCCTCGGCTGGGGGCTGCGCGAGGCGCTGGTGCTCGCCGGGGTGCTCGGCATCTCGTCCTCCGCGATCGTCACCAAGATCCTCATCGACCTGGGCCGGATCGGCCGCCCCGAGACGCGTCTGATCCTGGGCGTCATCGTGGTGGAGGACATCTTCCTCGCGCTGTACCTGGCCGCCCTGCAACCGATCATCGCGGGCGCCCAGGGCTTCGCGGAGATCGCCCTCCAGGCCGGCAAGGCCTTCGGCTTCCTCCTGCTGCTGGCCGCCGCGGCCCGGTACGGCACCCGGCTCGTGGGCCGCCTGATCGAGACCCGGGACAACGAACTCCTCGTCATCAGCTTCCTCGGCGCTGCCGTGCTGGTCGCCGGCGTCTCCGAGGTCCTCGGCGTGGCCGACGCCATCGGCGCCTTCATGGTCGGCCTGATCCTGGCGGGCACCCCTTCCGGGCCCCGGATACGCGAGTTGGTGCACCCGCTCCGTGACGCCTTCGCGGCCATCTTCTTCTTCGCGTTCGGTCTCGCCATCGACCCCGGTGACATCGCCTCCGTCGCGGGTCCGGTCGCCGCGGCCGCTGCCCTGACCGTCGTCATGAACATCGCCGCCGGACTCTGCGTCGCCCGGCTGTACGACTACGGTGCGCAGCCCGCCGCGGAGATCGCCACCACCCTGGTCGCCCGCGGGGAGTTCGCGCTGATCCTCGCCGCGATGGCCGCGGGCGCCGGACTCGACGAGCGGCTCGCCCCCTTCATCGCCGGGTACGTGCTCGTGCTCGCCGTCCTCGGTCCCATCGTGGCGGCGCGGGCGCACCTGCTCGCCGGTGCCCTGCGGACGGCCGCCGGGCTGCTGCCCGGGACCAGGTCAACGGCCGCCGTACGGGGCGAGGGCAAGGGCGGGGACGGATCGTCGGAGTCCGTCGCGGTGTCCGCCGGGGCGGCCTCGCCGTCGTCCTCGTCCGCCTCGGAGCGCGCGGAGGCCGAACGCTAGGCCGTGCCCGGGGCCGGGAGGAGACGCGCGGGATCCGGCCCACGGGACGGGAGCTGTACGGCGTTCCGGCCGCCGCCGAGCGCACCGGTCGCCCACCCGCCCCGCACGGCACCCTTCCCCCCGGTGGGACAATCTGCCCACAGGGCCGGTGTCCGACGCCGTGGGGGTCGGAGCCGTCCGGGACCGGAAGGAGCCGTCAGCATGATCGAGTGGGTGCCCCTGGCCAGTGGTGCGAGACCCGTTCCCCGGCCGGTCGCCGCTCCCCTGGTGTGGGCGGGGGCCTTCGGCGGCGCCCTCGCCCTGGTGGCACTGCTCAACGGCACGGTGGGTTCGGGCCGTCCCGGACTGGCCCTCCTCGTGCTCTCCGTGCTCGCGGCGCTGCTCGGGCTCTGCGCCCGCTTCACCGCCGCTCCCGGGACGGCCGTGCTGTGCTGGCTCTCCCTCAACGGTTTCGCGATCCCGCCGGCCGGTGTCCTGACGTGGACCGGCCGGCGGGACGCGCTCTGGCTCGCCTGCCTGCTCGGCGCCGCCCTCGTCGGCACGGCGCTGGCCCGCGTGGCGCACGCGCGGGCCGCCTACCGGCGGCTCGGCGCGGCGACGGGGCCCGAGTCGCCGGAGCCGGGCCCCGGCGACCTCTGACCGTTCCGACCGCCGCCCCGCGCCGGACGGTGGTCCGGGAAGGGCCCGCCGGACACCCGGCGCGGCCCTTCCCGCCTGTGACGGGGTCAGGCCGTGTGCAGCGTCAGCCCGTAGCGGTTCAGGATCTCGTTGACGGGCTGGAACCAGGTCTCGCCGCCGCTGGAGCAGTTGCCCCAGCCGCCCGAGGTGACGCCCTGCGCCTGGTCGCCGCTGATGAAGGAACCGCCGGAGTCGCCGCCCTCGGCGCACACGCTGGTCTTGGTCATCTGGTGCACCGCGCCCTGGCTGTAGTTGACCGTCTCGTTCTTGGCGAGCACGGTGCCGCAGTGCCAGTGGGTGGTGGAGCCGGAGCGGCAGATCGAGGCGCCCACGGGCGCCTCGTTGGAGCCGCGCACCAGCTGGTCGGAGACGGTGCCCCAGCCGAGCACGACCGGCACGGTCCACCAGCCGCTGCCCACGCTGACCCAGGCGTAGTCGTTGCCGGGGAACGACGAGCCCTGGAACGTGCCGATGTACGACCGGTCCCAGCCGCTCACCCCCGCGCCCGTCCCGCCGCAGTGCCCGGCGGTGACGAACCCGCCGTGCACGGAGAAGCCGATGGAGCAGCGGACGTTGCCCGTGTAGTACGGGTCGCCGCCGACGGTGCCCGCCGCGAACGTCTGCGGGGCCGAGGCCACCGTCCGCACCGTGACCGGACCGGCCTCGCGGGCCTGTTTCACGAAGCGCCGGACATCGTTGTCAGCCTGGTCGGCCCGGACCACGTCGACGACCACGGTGTTCGCCGCCGTGTCGACACGCCAACTGCTCACCCCGGCGGGCGCGTCGAGGCGGTCGACACGTGCCTTGGTCGCGTCGAGCGCCTCGGCGCTGTGCTCGACGGTGCGCACCTGTGCGCCGGTGGCGCGGACCGCCGCCGCCGTGGACGGCGCCGCGTCCGAGGTGACGGCGACGGTCAGCCGTCCGGAGGCGGCGTCGAACCACGAGCCGCCGAAGGCCTTTCCGGCGGCCCGGCGTGCCTCGGGCGCGAGGTCGCCGGCCCGGCGTTCGGCCGCGAGCCGGTCCTCGGCCTCGGCCCGGGTGAGACCGAAGTCCCGCTGCATGGCGTCCAGGAGACCGGCGGAGGCCGGCTGCTCGGTGGAGGGGGAGGGGGCGTCGGCCGCCGAGGCCGGCAGGGTGCCGACCGCGGTGAGGCTGCCGAGTACGAGGAGGCCGGCCAGGCCGAGGTGCCTGAGTCTGCTGCGTCTCACGGGAGTTGCCCTTCGTCGTTCCAGCAAGGTGGGGGTGGAACAACCGCGTACTGAGAGCGCTCTCATCGGGTTCCTTGGAGCTTAGCCAGCCAGCGTTATCAGGTCCATGCCAATGCAGGGCCTTTCCGTGGGACCGGGGCCGGACGGCACCGTGCCGGCCACCCCGGGCGGGGTGGCCGGCACGGTGTGCGTGGCGTGCCGGTCAGTACCAGGCGGTCTGCGCCCAGACGTGGCCGTCGCAGGTCAGCAGGGCGCGGGAGACGCGGCCGTTCAGGTTGTTGCCGATCTTCGAGTAGGCGTAGTTGATGCCCGGGTCGACGGTCTCTGAGACCCAGCCGTCGGCACGTCCGGCGCCCGAGTTCGAGCGCTCCAGCACGGCGGCGCAGTTGGCCCGGGAGTTCTCGATCCGGGCGAACGAACCGCAGCGGGAGGAGTAGAAGTACTTCAGCGCCATGCCCTCCGCGTACCGGGTGGCGCCGACCTGCTGGAACGTCCCCGCGCAGCTGGACACGGTCGGATACTGCCCCTCCATGCCGTAGGCGCCGTAGTTCCCGCCCGAGTACGGTGCGGCCTGGGCCGGTACGGCGGACAGCGCCAGCGCGACGGCGGCGCCCCCCGCGGCCAGCAGAGTGGTGAGCGATGATCGGCGGCTCATGAGCCCTCGTTTCCCGTGTCGGTGATGACTGTGTCGGCGGTGAGCCGGACCGGCGACCACCCCCGTCAGCGACGTTAGGCGGGCCTCGCGGTGCCCGGTACCTGAGAGATGTCAGGGCGGTAGGGATCCTTCCGCCCCGGTTGGCCGCGCGCGGAAGGGGCACTCAGTGCTGCGTCGGGCGGTGACGGCGACCGGAACCAGGAGGCACGCGTGGCGGTTCGGCATCGGTTGGTCCAGGCGACCCCGCAGGCGGTGTGGGACGTCCTCGCCGACGGCGACCTGTACGTGCAGTGGGTGGTCGGGCCCTCGGACTCCACCCCCGAGGCCGGACAGTGGCCGCAGGTCGGGGCGACCATCGCCTACGAGGTGCGGCTGGGACCGCTGCGGCTGAACAACGAGTCCGTCGTCCGGCACAAGGTCGACGGGTCCCTGCTGGAGATCGAGGCCAAGGCCGGCCGGCTCGGCACCGCCCGGATCTCCGTCGAGCTGCGCGCCTGGGGTGAGGAGTGCCTGGTGATCGTGGACGAGCACCCGCTGCGCGGTCCCGGCGGCCTGCTGCACAACGCGGCCGTCGAGGCGCTGATCCAGGTGCGGCACCGCGCGATGCTGGCCCGGCTGGCCGGGCTGTGCGAGTCCCGGGCCGGGGAGCGGCGCCGCCCCGATCAGCCGGACACGGCCGGGTCCGTGGAGTACCGACCGGGAGACGGCCGTGCCTGACGCCGTCGTGATCGGTGCCGGCCCCAACGGACTCGTCGCGGCCAACCTGCTGGCGGACGCCGGCTGGAGCGTACGGGTCCTGGAGGAGCAGCCCGAGCCGGGCGGCGCGGTACGTCACGACTCCGGGGTCGCCCCGGGCTTCGTCAGCGACCTGTTCAGCTCCTTCTACCCGCTCGCCGCCGCCTCCCCGGTGCTCGCCGGGATGCGGCTGGAGGACCACGGACTGCGCTGGGCCCACGCCCCCCACGTACTGGCCCACCCGCTGGGCGACGGCACGTGCGCCGTCCTCGACCGCGACGTCGCCGTCACGGCCGCCTCCCTCGACACCTTCGCGCCAGGGGACGGTGCCGCCTGGGAACGCCTGTGCGACGTGTGGGACCGCTACCGGGCCGACATCCTGGACGCCCTGTTCACCCCGTTCCCGCCGGTCCGCGCCGCCGCCCGGCTGGCCCTGCGGCTGCGCGGCGCGGGCGGGCTCAGGCTGGCCCGCACCCTGGTGCTGCCGGTGCGCCGCATGGGCGCGGAGGAGTTCCGGGGCGAGGGCGGCAGACTGCTCCTGGCCGGCAACGCCCTGCACGCCGACCTCGCGCCCGAGGCCGCCGGCAGCGGCGGCTTCGGCTGGCTGATGTCGATGCTCGGGCAGACCTACGGGTTCCCCGTGCCGGTCGGCGGCGCCGGAGCGCTCACCGCGGCCCTGGTCCACCGGCTGCGCTCCCGCGGCGCCACGGTGAGCTGCGGGCACCGGGTCGAGCACGTCGTGGTCCGCGACCGGCGCGCGGTCGGTGTCCGCACGGCCGGCGGGGAACTGGTCGCCGCGCGCCGCGCCGTCCTCGCGGACGTCTCCGTGTCCGCCCTGTACGGCGGCCTGGTCGCCCCCGAGGACCTTCCCGGACAGGTCCTGGCCGACCTGCGGCGCTTCGAGTGGGACTTCGCCACCTTCAAGGTGGACTGGGCGCTGGACGGACCCGTGCCCTGGCGGTGCGCGCGGGCGGCGGGGGCCGGCACCGTGCACCTGGCCGACGGTCTCGACGAACTGACCCGGTTCGCCGCCCAGATCGCCATGGGCCGCGTCCCCGACCGTCCCTTCTCGCTGTTCGGCCAGATGACGACGTCCGACCCGACCCGCTCACCCCGCGGCACCGAGTCCGCCTGGGCCTACACCCACGTCCCCCACGACGTCCGGGGCGACGCGGGCGACGCGGGCATCACCGGGAGCTGGGACGCCGGGGAGCGGGAGCTGATGGCCGACCGGGTCGAGCGCCAGGTGGAACGCTTCGCACCTGGCTTCCGTGCTCTGATCCGGGCCCGTCGGGTGCTGGCCCCGCCGACGCTCCAGGCCCTGGACGCCAACCTGACGGGCGGCGCCATCAACGGCGGCACCGCCGCCATGCACCAGCAACTGGTCTTCCGGCCCGTGCCCGGCACCGGGCGGCCGGAGACCCCCGTGGCCGGGCTCTACCTCGCCTCCGCCGCCGCCCATCCCGGCGGCGGAGTGCACGGCGCGCCCGGTGCCAACGCCGCCCACGCCGCACTGCGCCGGCACCGCTTCGCGGGCCTCACCCGGGCGCAACGGGCCCTGGCCCGCCGCGACCGGGCCGGCGAGAGACGGTGACCGTCCGAGCAGCCCCCAGAGGAAAGGCCCGACCGGTGACAGACAGCCCCCTTCAGAACCGCACCGTCGTGGTGACGGGTGCCGCCCGCGGACTCGGCGCAGCCCTGGCCCGTGCCTTCGCCCGGCGCGGTGCCCGGGTCGCCCTGCTCGGCCGGGAGAAGTCCCGCCTGCAAGCCCTCGCGGCCGACCTGCCCACCCCGGTGCTCGCCGTCGAGGCCGACGTCACCGACCCCGCCGCACTGGCGGAGGCGGCCGGCGCGGTACGCCGGGGCCTGGGACCACCCTCGGTCGTGGTGGCCAACGCGGGCATCGCGGAGGGCGGACCGTTCGTCACCTCGGACCCGGCGCTGTGGCGACGCGTCGTCGACGTCAACCTGACCGGCAGCGCCCACACGGCCCGCGCCTTCCTGCCGGACCTGCTGCGCACCGCCGGCTACCACCTCCAGATCGCCTCGCTGGCCTCGCTCGGCGCCGCCCCCATGATGAGCGCCTACTGCGCCTCCAAGGCGGGCGTCGAGGCGTTCAACCACTCGCTGCGCGCCGAGGTGGCCCACCACGGCGTCGCCGTGGGCATCGCCTACCTCAACTGGATCGACACCGACATGATCCGCGACGCCGACCAGCACCCGGTCCTGCGCGAGCTGCGCGGGCACATGCCGCCGCCGGCCCGCCGCACCTTCCCGGCGGACGACGTCGCCGCCCGGCTGGTCCGCGCCGTGGAACGCCGCCGTACCGCCGTCTACGTCCCCGGCTGGCTGCGCCTGGCCCAACTGGGGCGCACCGTGCTGCCGCCCGTGGTCCTGCGGCTCTCGCGCCACGAGCTGCCCCGGCTGGAGGCCGACGGACCCCTGCGCGCCACCGGCCCGCTCGGCGCCGGCGGACTGGCCGACCGGGACGGGCCGGGGCCGGGTGCGTAGTCCACGGGGCCCGGACACCGGTTCCGCTGCTGAGAGGACGGCATGCAGACGTTTCTCCCCCTCCCCGGTTTCCGGGAGTCGGCGCTCACGCTGGACCGCCGCCGGCTGGGCAAGCAGCGGGTGGAGGCGCTCCAGGTGCTGCGCGGCCTGACCGTGCCCGGCTACGGCTGGCGTCGGCACCCGGCGGTGCGCATGTGGGCCGGCTACGAGGAGGCACTGGTGCGGTACGGCCTCGAGGTCTGCCGGGTCTGGCGCGACCGGGGCCACCAGGACAGCTGCGCCGCCTCGCTCGTCGCCGGCCTGGCCACCCGCCGCCCGCACGAACCCGTGCGGGACCAGGCCGCCCTGGCCCGCGCCGGGGAGTTGCCGCCGTGGCTCGGTGACGAGGCCTTCCACCGCAGCCACAGGTCGGCGCTGCTGCGCAAGGACCCCGAAGCCTACGGCGGGCTGTTTCCCGGTGTGCCGGACGACCTTCCCTATGTGTGGCCGGCCTCGGACCGGTCGGGGGAGGAGCCGGCGAGCGGCACGTAGCAGGCCGTGGGCGGCGTCAGGAGCTCCGCGCGCCGAGCCCCTTCAGGTCCACCGTCTCGCCGGCCGGCGGCTGTTCGGGGTCCACCGGCTCGCCGTAGTCGCTGAAGGTGACGCTGCCCGGGTTCTCGCCGCCCTCCGTGGTGGTCCTGAGGATGTACGGCTCGCCCTCCGTCGCCACGTACATCGCGAGCGTCTCGCCGCCGTCGCCCTCCTTGGTGAGCTTGAGCGCCTCCTCGCCGTTCACCTCGGAGGTCTCCCCGCGCTCCATGCCCTGGCGCTGGGACTTGTCCTGGTCCATCGCCGCGATGAAGCCCTGCTTGTCGCAGACCCCGGCGGTCGTGGCGTCGTTGCCCGGCATCCGCACCCACTTGTCCGACAGCTTGGGCACCATCTCCCGGGCCTCGTCGGGCTGTTGCCTCAGGGCGTTCCCCCAGTACTGCCGGTCGCCGCGCAGGTACAGGACCGAGCCAGTGTACCGGACCTCGGCCTCGGTGTCGCCGGCGCCGATGGTGCCCTGGCAGTTCTTCGCCCGGTCGACCGAGACGTCGATGGTGACCGTGGAGCCGTCCTCCTGGCGGGTGTCCCCCTTCACGTGCATGGACTTCGCCTCCCGGGTGGCCTCGACCGCCTTCGCCGCGACCGAGTCGGCGCTCTGCCCGTCGAAGGGCTCGCCCCCGTCACCGGAGCCGCCGCCGCACCCGGCCAGGAGTGCGACGGAGGCGCTCGCGGTCGCCACGGCGGTTGTCACATTGCGGGTGCGCACTGGCAGTTCCCTCCCGTGTCGGTTCGAAACCGTCAAGTCAGGGGCCCTAATGGCCTGTTGGTGCCGGACGTTCCGCATACCCCGATTACCGCGCCCCGCACCCGGTGCGGGAGCGGTGACGTCCGTGTGACCGCCACGGTCACCGATTGGTCCCCCATACCGCTGAGGAAGTGGACCCCGTGCGAGACCGGCCGGCTTCATAGCGTCGGTGCCATGAACGCCACCACCGCGCGCGGCTCCCTGCTCGCCGCCCTCGCCTGCGTCCTCGTCGGAGGATCCTTCACCGCCAACAGCCTCCTCGGCGACTACCCGTACGCCGGGGGCCAGTTCCTGCGCTACGGGCTGGCCTTCCTGCTGCTCGTCCCCCTCGCCGGGCCCGGCGCGACGGCCCGGCTGCGCGCCCTGGGCCCCGGCCCGTGGCTGCGCCTGGCCCTGCTGGCCGCCGTCGGCATGGTCGGCTTCAACCTGGCCGTCCTCGCTGCGGAACGCACCGCGGAACCGGCCGTCCCCGGCGTCTTCGTGGGCTGCGCGCCGGTCGTGGTCGCCGTCCTCGTGCCCCTCCTCGACGGGCGCAGGCCGCAACGGGTCGTGCTCTACGGGGCGTCGCTGGTGGCCGCGGGCGCCTTCACGGTCCAGGGCTGGGGGCGCACCGACGGCGCGGGCATCGCGTTCTCCGTGTGCGCGCTGCTGGGCGAGGTCGGCTTCGCGGTCCTGGCCGTGCCCGTCCTGCGGCCGCTTGGCCCGCGACTGCTGTCCACCACGGTGTGCGGCATCGCGGCGCTCCAGTCGGCGGTGGCGGGCGTCCTGGCCGACGGCGCCGGCTGGCTGCGGCCGCCGGACGCGGTGGAGACCGGCGCGCTGCTGTGGCAGGCGGCGGTGGTCACCGTCGTCGGCTTCGTCTGCTGGTACATGGGCATGCAGCGGATCGGGGCGGAGCGCGCCACCCTGTTCTCCGGCCTGATCCCGGTCGCCGCTGCCTGCACCGCGCCCCTGGTCGGCACCGGTTCCTACGGCGCCGCGCAGGCCGTGGGCAGCGCCCTGGTCTGCGCCGGGGTCGCCGTGGGATCGGGGGTGTCGCTCTCCTTCGCCCGCCGGGGCGGTGCCTCGTCCGCCCGCCCGGGGGAGGCCCGGACGGCGCGGCAGAGGTCCTTCGAATCCCGCTCGGCCGAGAAGCTGTAGCAGCCCTCGGCGCCGGAGAGGCCGCCCGCCCGCGGGCGGGCCCGGTGGCTCAGGGCTGTAGGGGCATGCTGCCGCAGTTGGAGCGCGCCGGCTCCCCGGAGAGCCGGTCGGTCAGCCAGGAGATGGCGCTGCCCTGGTCGGTGAGGAGCGGGGCGAAGTGGTTGAGCAGGCCGCTTCCGACGCCCGGCAGCAGGACGGGGGCGTAGGTGACCGTGGCGCCCTTGCGGCACCAGTCGACGGCGAGTTGACGGGACTGGCCGTGGGGGACCAGATCGTCGCTGACGCCGGTCGCCACGCGGACCGGGCTGCCGGGCTTCAGCGCGCCGATGCGCTGCTCGGCGAGGAAGTCCCGCAGTACGGGCTCGGCGCGGATGATGTCGCTGATGGACTGACCGGTCGTCGTCCAGTCCTCGCTGCTCGCGCCGCCGTACCCGAAGAGGGCGTCGCCGACGCACATGGTCGACAGGTCCTTGAGCGCCTCCCGGCCCTCCGCGTTGATGTACCGGTCGGCGACGGGACGCAGGGCGGGCTCCGTCTGGAGGAAGCCGTTGAGCGACCAGCCCAGCGCGCCCGCCAGGTCGCCGCCGTCGATCGCCTCGGTCACCTCGGTCAGGTCCGCGGGCGGCGCCCCCGCGTACGTGCCCGCGAGCGGCACGTCCGGGGCGTAGGCCGGCTGGAGTTCGGCCGCGGCAGCCGTGGCGCCGCCGCCCTGGCTGTACCCGAACAGGCCGACCCGGGAGCCGGCGGTGACCGTGGCCGAGTCGAGCGAGCGCGCGGCGCGCACGGCGTCCAGTACGGCGTGGGCTCCGTCGACACGGTTGACGTAGGTGTGCAGCCGGTCGGTGGTGCCCAGGCCGACGTAGTCGGTGACGACGACGGCGACGCCGCGCAGCAGCAGCCGGTAGACCGACAGGTTCTCGTATCCCACGGAGACCGTTCCGTCGCCGAGCCGCAGCGGGTTCTCCAGGGCCATGGAGGCGGCGCACTGGTCGCCCTGCCCCATGGTGCCGGGGGCGACGGCGACCAGGGGCCGCGGTCCGTCGCCGCGCCACTTCGCGGCGGGTTCGATGTAGGCGCCGGTGACGGCGACCGCCTCGCCGTTCGCGTCGGTGGACTTGTACATCAGGCGGGTCGCCCGCCCCGGGAGGGGACCCTCCAGACCGGGCAGGCTCAGGGCGAGCGGCAGGTGCTCACTGCGGATCAGCGTGCCGTCGGCGGCCGGGAGTTCGGCCGGCGGCGTGTAGAAGGCGGGTATCTCCACACCCCGGGACACCTCCGAGGCGGGTCCGGTGGCCGGGTCGCCGGCGGTGCCTGCCGCGGCGGCGGGCACCGCCTGGGCGCCGAGGGCGAGCGCGGCGGTGATCGCCGCGGCGAGCATGCGGGGACGTGCGGGCATGGCGAACCTCCTGGGGGAAGGGCCGGAACCGGTCGTCCGCGGTCCGTTGGGGGAGGACCGTGGCCGCACTGCTCCTGTGGGGTGACGGGACCGTACCCGGACAGGAGTTACCGGCGGTAGCACCATGCTTATTACGGTTCAGTAACTTGACGCTGCGTCTAACAAGCTGTGTCCGGCAAGGTGCCGGCCCGGCGGGATCCGTGCCCCCGCCGGACCGGCCGCCCGCTACCGGCGGCCGCGGACCAGCAGGTACAGGAAGTACGGCGTCCCGATCACGGCCGTCATGAGCCCCGCGCCGAGCTGAGCCGGGGCGATCACCGTGCGGCCGATCAGGTCGGCCGCGCAGACCAGGGCGGCGCCCAGGAGGATCGAGACCGGCACGACCCGGACGTGCCGCCGGCCCACCAGGGCCCGTGCCGCGTGCGGGGCGACCAGCCCGACGAACCCGATGGTGCCCGCACAGGCCACGGCGCTGGAGCTGAGTACGACGCTCACCACCAGGAACCCGAGCCGCCCCGGCGCCAGCCGCAGGCCCAGCAGCCGCGGCGTGTCCTCGTCCAGCGAGATCAGGTCCAGCTCGGTGCGCCGCGCGACCGCCACGCCGATGCCGACGGCCAGCGCCAGGGTGACCGGCACGACGTCCGGCATGGTCCGCCCGTAGGTCGAACCCGACAGCCAGGTCAGCGCCTTGTTCGCGTTGAACGGGTCGGTGAGCACGATCAGCAGGCTGATCATGGCCGCCGTCCCGGAGGCCACGCCGATGCCGACGAGGACCAGCCGGTTCTGCCGGTAGCCGCCCCGGGCGGCCAGCCCGAAGACGAGGACCGCGGTGACGGCGGACCCGGCGAACGCGGCGCCGGCGACGCCCCACGTCCCGGCGGCCGGCACGGTGGTCACCAGGATCACCGCGCCCAGCGCGCCACCGCCGGTGACACCGAGGACGTTCGGTTCCGCGAGCGGGTTGCGTGTCACGGCCTGCACGAGCGTGCCGGCCAGGGCGAGCGCCGCACCCGCGCCGAGCGCCGCGAGCACCCGGGGCACCCGGGTGTCCAGCACGAAGGAGACGGTCCGGCCGGCCCTGCCCTGCGCCCAGTTGACGACGTCACCGAGGAGCAGCTTGCTGTCGCCGATCAGTACCGAGGCGATGACCAGGCCCACCAGTACGGCCACCAGGACGGCGACCGTGGCCAGGAACACCGCCCGGCTCGGGATGCGCAGCCGGTCCGGGGCGCCGGCCCCGGCGGTGTCCCGCAGCCGCATCGCCATGACGACGAGGAACACGGCCCCGACCAGGCTGGTGACCACGCCCGTGGGCACGCCCACCGCGCGGTTCGCCGACACCAGGGTGCGCAGCAGCACGTCCGAACCGAGCACCAGGGCCGCGCCGGTGAGCCCGGCCGCCGGCATCGACGTGCGGGAGCGGGCGAAGCCGCGGAAGCGGCGGGCCAGCGGGCGGACCAGGGCGGGTGCGCACAGGCCGACGAAGCCGATCGGACCGGCGAGCGTGACGGCCGCCGCGGACAGCATCGCCGCCAGCACGACGACCGTGACCCGGGTCGCCCGGACCGGCACGCCGACCCCGCGCGCGGCGTCGTCGCCGAGCGCCAGCGCGTCCACCCGACGGGCCGTCAGCATCAGGCCCGCCAGCCCGGCCAGCGCGATCGGCAGCATCTGGAGGACGCCGTCGAAGCCGTTCTGGGAGATGCTGCCCTGGTTCCAGGCGTAGAGGCCCTCGGTCTGCTCCGGGAAGAGCAGGAGCAGTCCCTCCGTCATGGAGTTCAGGCCCAGCATGAGCGCGGTACCGGCCAGCACCAGACGGACGGTGCCGGTGCCGAGGCCGGACAGTCCGAGCACCACGGCCGCCGCCGCCAGCCCGCCCGCGAAGGCGACGCCGGAGGAGGCGATCATCGGCAGCGAGACGCCGGTGGCGCCGGCCACCCCGAGGGCCAGGTACGCGCCCGCGTTCACGGCCAGGGTGTCGGGGGAGGCCAGCACGTTGCGGCTGACCGACTGGAGCACGGCGCCGGCCATCCCGAGGACGACGCCGACCAGCAGGCCGGCGGCCATCCGGGGCAGCCGCGAGGCGACGACGACCGACGCGTCGTCCGGGTCGGCCCGTCCGGTGAGGGCCTTGAAGACCTCGGACGGTCCGACGGCGGCGGTGCCCTGCGTGATGTCGACGACGGCGAGGACGGCGACCAGCAGGACGATCCCGGCCGTCACCGCGGCCGCGCCCGACCGGTACGTGGGGACCGTCGACGGACGGGTCGCGGGTTCGGTTGCGGTGACGGCCATGGCCTCGCTACTTCGTCAGCGCGCCGACGACGGCGTCGATGTACGCCTCCATCGACCCGGGACCACCGAACATCCAGATGCCGTCGTCCAGCCGGTGCACGTCGCCGGACTTCACGAACGGCAGGGACTTCCACACCGAGTTCTTGGCCAGCTCACCGGTGAACGGGGTGGCCGTCGGGTCGTCGTCGTTGCCGATGTAGGCGAACTGGGTGTCCCCCGGCAGCTTGGTCAGGCCCTCGACGTCGGTGGTGCCGAGACCGTAGGCGGGGTCGCCCTTCACCGTCCAGGCGTTCTTCAGACCGATCGCCTCGTTGACCTCACCGATGAGGGAGGTCGCGGTGTAGGGACGGATCGAGACCTGGTTGGAGGCGACGTAGCCGTCCGCGAAGGCGTAGTCCTTGCCGGCGATCCCGGCGTCGGCCAGGGCCTTCTTGCCCTCGGCGACCTTGGCCTCGAAGCCGGTGCGCAGCGTCTTCGCCTCGGCCGTCTTTCCGGTGGCCTTGGCGATGAGGTCGATGTTCTCCAGCATCTGGTCGATCTGGCCGGTGCCGTCGGCAGAGGTGACCTCGATGACCGGGGCGACCTCGCGCAGCTGCTTCACGGCGGCCGGGGTGAGGTCCGTGGTGGCCACGATGAGGTCGGGGGCGAGGGAGGCGACGGTGTCCATGCTCGGCTCGCCGCGGGTGCCGATGTCCTTGGGCTCGTTCTTCAGCGGCACGGCGCTGTCCCAGGTCTTGTAGCCCTTGACGTCCGCGACGCCGACCGGGTCCACGCCCAGGGAGACCAGGCTCTCGACGACGTTCCACTCGGTGGCGACGACCTTGGTGGCCGGGCCGTCGAGCTTCACCTCGGTGCCCTTGCCGTCCTTGAGCGTGATGGCCTCGGAGGCCTTCTTCTCGGACTTGTCGGCGGCCGGTTCGGTGGTGCCGCAGGCGGCGAGGGTGAGCGCCGCGGCGGTGGTGGCGGCCGCGGTGAGCAGGAGGCGTCTCATGAGGTGGTGCCGAGCCTTTCGGTTCGTATGTGGTGGCGGCCGATCGGGCGGGTGCGCAGCCGGCCGGTGAGGGGGTCGGTGTCGACGTCGATCCGGATGCCGTAGACGGCACTCAGCCGTTCCGGCGTCAGTACGTCCTCGGGCGGGCCGTCGGCGACGATCCGGCCCGCTTCGAGGAGCGTGATCCGGTCGGCGACTGCCGCCGCCTGGTCGAGGTCGTGCAGCACGACGCCGACGGCGATCCCGTGGACGTCGGCCAGATCGCGGATCAGGTCGAGGAGTTCGACCTGGTAGCGGAGGTCGAGATAGGTGGTGGGTTCGTCCAGGAGCAGCACGCCGGTCTCCTGGGCCAGGCAGCTCGCGAGCCACACCCGCTGCAACTGGCCGCCGGAGAGGTGGTCGGCGCCGCGGTCGGCGAAGCCGTCGACGCCGGTGAGCGCGAGCGCCCGGTCGACCGCGGCCGGACCGTCCGGATCGGGCCGCCCCCAGCGGCCCCGGTACGGATAGCGGCCGAACTCGACGACGTCCCGCACGGTCAGCCCGCCCGGTGTCGGACGGCCCTGTGTCAGCAGGGCGACGTACCGCGAGAACTCACGGGGCGTCAGCGCCAGGGCGTCGGTGTCGTCGTCGATGCCGATCGCCCCGCTGCGGGCCCGCTGAAGGCGGGCGACGGTACGCAGCAGCGTCGACTTCCCGCTGCCGTTCGGGCCCACCAGAACGGTCACTTCGCCGGGCCGGAGGGTGACCTCCGCGTCGTGCACGACATCGACGCCGTCGTACGCGACGGTCACACCCGTCGCCGACAGCCGATGACCGCGCAGGCGCAGGGTGCCGGCCGTGTCTTCACCAGATCTCACGTGGCGAAGGTTAGCCTAACCTAATAATTGCTGGTAGAGGCGGGGCTCACACCGGTCGCCCCGGCTCCGGGCCCGCCCTGCGCCCCGGGTCGGAAGGCGCGCTCAACTCCCCTTCGGGGAGGGGGATTTCCACAGTCCCGCCCGATTCAGTGACGCCGGGCAGTGCAGATAGATCTCGTCGATCTCCAGGATCAGGGCGAGATCCGGACGCCTGCCGTCGCGGGCCATCGCGTCGAAGAAGGGCGCGTCGGTGAGGATGCGGGCCCGGCCGTTGATCCGCAGTACCTGCTTGCCGCCGGGGATCAGATAGAGCAGGCCGGCGTGCGGATTGCCGAGGATGTTGTGGAAGCTGTCCCCCCGGCGGTTGCCCGGCCGGTCCGGCAGGGCGATGGTGCCGGTGTCCAGGACCCGGGTGAAGCCCGGCGCGTCACCGCGCGGCGACACGTCGCAGTTGCCCAGTGGGTCGGAGGTGGCCAGCAGGCAGAACGGGGAGCGGGCCAGGATGTCCACGTCGTCGTCCGTGAGCCGCTCGTGCACCTTGTCGATGACGACGGGCCAGGGCTCGCCCAGCAGCTCGCGCAGCTCGGCGGGCGAGTCCAGTTCGACCCAGCCGTCCTCCTTGGCGCTGTCCGTCCGGTCTCCGGTCGCGTCGATCGTGTGTGGCAAGGCCGGCTCCCCGGGTGCGTGCTGACCGGAGGCGGGTGCTTCCGGCTGGGTGGTTGCACATAGAACATTATCTGATGTTAGGTTCCCCTTACCTAACGGCCGGAAGTGACCACTCCGGTGAGTTCGGGCTCCCCCTGCCCTCCCGAGGAACTCCGCAGATGCCCCCAGCCCCACCTGCCCGAACGCGCCGCGTACCCCGGCGCGCGGCCCTCACCGTGGGACTCTGCGGGCTGGCCGTGCTGCTGTTCGCGGTCACCGCCCTCAGTCTCGCGGTCGGTTCGGGCGACGTGTCCGCGCACGACCTCGTGCACGGCCTCCTCGATCCGGACCGCTCCGTGCGCGGCCAACTCGTCGTCCGGGAGGTGCGGATACCCCGCACCCTGGCCGGCCTGCTGGCCGGTGTCGCCCTGGGCCTGGCCGGCACCGTGATGCAGGGGGTCACCCGCAACCCGCTCGCCGACCCCGGCCTGCTCGGCATCAACGCGGGCGCGGCGGTCGCCGTCGTCTTCGCCATGAGCGTGCTGTCCCTCACCGAGCCCGGGCAGTACATCTGGTTCGGGTTCCTCGGCGCCTGCCTGGCGGCGGTCCTCGTCTACGGCGTCGCGAGCTTCGGACGCGAGGGCGCCACGCCCGTCAAGCTCGCCCTCGCCGGAGCCGCCGCCACCGCGCTGCTGGTCTCCGTCACCGACACCATCCTGCTCACCGACAGCCGGACCTACGACCAGTTCCGGTTCTGGCAGGTGGGCGCCCTCGACGGCCGCGAGACCGACGTCCTCCTCCAGGCGCTGCCC
Source organism: Streptomyces sp. NPDC107500 (assembly GCF_055582785.1). NCBI lineage: Bacteria > Bacillati > Actinomycetota > Actinomycetes > Kitasatosporales > Streptomycetaceae > Streptomyces > Streptomyces sp. NPDC107500. Next base: position 551,663 of record NZ_JBVJPF010000007.1, on the reverse strand, counting down.
TTCGTCGTCGCCGGCGCCGTCCTCGCCCTCGGCCTCGGCCCCCGGCTCAACGGGCTGGCCCTCGGCGACGACGTCGCCCGCGCTCTCGGCCAGCGCGTCGCCGTCGCCCGGCTCGCCGGGGCCGCGAGCACCGTGCTGCTGTGCGGGGCGGCCACCGCCGTGGCCGGCCCCATCGCCTTCGTCGGCCTCGCCGTTCCGCACGCGGTCCGCGTGATCACCGGACCCGACCACCGCTGGATCCTGCCCTACAGCGCCCTGCTCGCGCCCGCCCTGCTCCTGGTCGCCGACGTCGTCGGACGGGTCGTGGCCCCGCCCGGCGAGGTCCAGGTCGGCGTCGTCACCGCCGCCATCGGCTGTGTGCCGTTCATCCTCCTGGTCCGCCGGCGTGGGAAGGCCGCACTGTGAAGACGCCCACCGCGAAGACGCCCACCGCCGAGGCCGCCACCCGCGTCGAGCGGCTCCGGCACGCCCGCCGCACCCGCTTCGCCCTGGTCTGCGCGGCCCTGCTCCTGGCGGCGCTCGCCGCACTGCTGCTGTCCCTCACCGTCGGCGACATCGACGTACCGCTCGCCGACGTGTGGGCCGTCCTCACCGGGGTCGGCGACCCGGGCAGCCGCTTCGTCGTGCACGAACTGCGGCTGCCCCGCGCACTGCTGGCCCTGACCGTCGGCCTCTGCTTCGGGCTCTCCGGCGCCGTCTTCCAGGCGCTGCTGCGCAACCCCCTCGCCAGCCCCGACATCATCGGCGTCAGCGCCGGCGCGAGCGCCGCCGCCGTGCTCACGTCCCTGGCGTTCGGCCTCAGCGGCCTCGCTCTGTCCGGCGGCGCCCTGGCCGGTGCGCTCCTCGCCGGCACCGTCATCTACCTGCTGGCCTGGCGCGGCGGCGTCAGCGGCGGACGGTTCGTGCTCATCGGCATCGGCGTCGCCGCCGGACTGGTCAGCCTGCGCTCCTACCTGATGACGCGGGCGGAGGTCACCGAGGCGCAGAACGCGTTCGTCTGGCTGGCCGGCAGCCTCAACGGCCGCTCCTGGGACCACCTGTGGCCGCTGCTGGGCTGCGCCGCGCCGCTCGTCCCCCTCACCCTGGCCGCGTCCCGGAGCCTGACCGCGCTGCAACTCGGCGACGAGGCGGCCGGCGGGCTGGGCGCCCGGGTGGAGCGGGGCCGCCTCGCCCTGCTGGCCTGCGCCACCGCACTGGTGGGCGTGGCGACGGCGGCCGCGGGCCCCATCGGCTTCGTCGCCTTCGTCAGCCCGCCGATCGCCCGCCGCCTGCTGCCCGGCCAGGGCGCCGCCCTGGTCCCGTCCGCCCTGACCGGCGCGGCGCTGGTCTGCGCGGCCGACTTCACCGCCCAGCACCTGCTGCCCGGCACCCAGTTGCCGGTGGGCGTGGTGACCAGCGTGGTCGGTGCCCCCTACCTGCTGTGGCTGCTCGCCCGCGCGGGCCGGGCCGGACGGGGCGGCTGATGACCGCGCCCGCACACGAGACGACGGCGACAGCGGCCACCGCGGCGACAACGAGCCACGGCGGCGACACCAGCGACAGTGCAGTGACAGCGAGGAGAGCACGGTGACGGCCCAGCACGCCCTTCAGACCCGCGGCCTCGGGCTCGGCTACGGAGAGCGCGAGATCATCTCGGGTCTCGACGTCGACCTGCCGCCCGGCCGCCTCACCGTCGTCGTCGGCCCCAACGCCTGCGGCAAGTCCACGCTGCTGCGCGCCATGGCACGGCTGCTGACCCCGACCGCCGGCACCGTGCTCCTGGACGGCCGGGACATCCACGCCACCTCGACCAAGCAGGTCGCCGCCGCCCTCGGCATGCTGCCGCAGACCCCGGTCGCGCCCGACGCCATCACCGTCGCCGACCTCGTCGGCCGGGGCCGCTACCCGCACCAGGGCTGGTTCCGCCGCTGGACCGCCGCCGACAGCGAGGGGGTCGCCGCGGCGATGCTCGCCACCGACGTGCTCGACCTGGCGGACCGCTCCGTGGACGAACTCTCCGGCGGGCAGCGCCAGCGCGTCTGGATCGCCATGGCCCTCGCCCAGGAGACCGACATCCTCCTGCTCGACGAGCCCACCACCTACCTCGACATCAGCCATCAGCTGGACGTCCTCGACCTCCTCACCGACCTCAACCGGGACCGCGGCGTCACCCTCGCCGTCGTCCTGCACGACCTGAACCTCGCCTGCCGTTACGCCGATCACCTGATCGCCATGAAGGACGGCCGCGTCGTGGCCGAGGGCACCCCCTCGGACATCGTCACCGAGTCCCTGGTCCGGGACGTGTTCGGACTGCGCTCGACGGTGATCCCGGACCCCGCGTCCGGCACCCCGATGATCGTCCCCCTCGGCCGGCACCACGTCACCTCCCCGAACCCCTGAAGCCCGCGCACGCCCCGCACCCCTTGAAGCCCCCACCGACGGAAAGAGCCCCCATGTCCGCGCACCGCCCTCCCGCCCGCACCGGCCGCCGCACCCGGCGTCCGTGGGCCGCCGTCCTCGCCGCGCTCCTGCTCGGCGCCCTCACCGCCTGCGGCTCCGGTTCCTCCGCCGGGGACTCCGGCGACTCCGGCTCCGCCGCCGGGTCGTCCGGCGCCTTTCCGGCGAAGGTGAAGACCAAGTTCGGCGAGGTCACCGTCGAGTCCAAGCCGCGGCGCGTGGTCGCCCTCGGCTGGGGCGACGCCGAGACCGCCCTCGCCCTCGGCGTCCAGCCGGTCGGACAGAGCGACTGGCTGGCCTTCGGCGGCGATGGCGTCGGCCCCTGGGCGAAGGGGCTCTACGACGAGAGCCCGCAGAAGATCGGCACCCTGGAGCCCGAGTACGAGAAGATCGCCGCGCTGAAGCCGGACCTGATCCTCGACGTCAAGTCCAGCGGCGACCAGACCCGTTACGACACCCTCAGCAAGATCGCCCCGACCGTCGGGGTGCCCGAGGGCGGCGACCAGTACAAGATCGCCTGGCAGCGGCAGACCACCATGATCTCCACCGCCCTCGGCGTCGCCGGCAAGGGCGAGAAGCTGATCGCCGACACCCAGCGGAAGTTCACCGCCGCCGCCGAGGCGCACCCCGAGTTCAAGGACCGGACCGTCACCGTCGGCTCCCGCACCTCCGCCGGCTGGGGCGCGTACGTGAAGGGCACCGACCGGGTCAACTTCGTCCAGCAGCTCGGCTTCCGCAACAATCCGAAGGTCGACGCCGAGGCCGGCGCCGGGTTCTCCGTCCAGGTCTCCGAGGAGAACCTCCAGATGCTGGACGCCGACCTGGTCGTCATGTCGCCCATCGGCATCGACGCGAAGAAGATCTCCACCGACCCCCTCTTCAGGACGCTCCCCGCGGTCGAGCAGGGCCACTCCGTCGTCTTCGACGACCAGAACATCAGCACGGCCTTCGCCACCAACTCCGTGCTGTCCGTCGGTTACGCCATCGAGAAGGTGGTGCCCCTGTTCGCCGACGCGGTGAAGTGACGCGCGCGGGCGGTCAGAAGGCGTACCGCACGCGCAGCCACGGTGCGTGGGCATCGATCAGCGCGCGCAGCCGGGCGACCGCGCCGGCCTTGACCCCGGCGCGGTAGCGCACATTGAGCGCGCCGTTCTCGGAGCGCTTGGCCTCCTGCAGCTCCGGCCGCCACAGCACCTCCTCGGCGCGCGGATGCCACCCCAGGTTGACCCCGTGCAGCTCGCGGTTGTGCGTCAGCATGATCACCTCGGCGGCGGCCTGCCGCCTGACCCGCTCCGGCAGGACGTCGTCGAGGTGGCGCAGCAGCTCCGCCCAGGCCTCCTCCCAGCCCGGCCGCACCACCACGGGGGAGAGGTTGAAGTGCACCTCGTACCCGGCGTCCAGGAAGTCGGCCGCCGCGGCGATCCGTTCGGCGACCGGCGAGGTGCGCACGTCCAGCAGCCGTGAGTCGTCCGGCGGCATCAGGGAGAACCGGATCCGGGTGCGGCCGCGCGGGTCGAGGGCGAGCAGGTCGGGGTTGACGAACTTGGTGGCGAAGGACGCCTTTGCCGTCGGCCACTGCCGGAACGCGTGCACCAGGTCCGCGGTGTTGTCGCAGATCAGGGCGTCCACCGAGCAGTCGCCGTTCTCGCCCACGTCGTACACCCACGCCTCGGCGTCGCACTGGTTCGGCTCGGGCTTCGGCCCCTGCCGGGCGATGTGCCGGCCGAGGTGGCTGATGATCCCGTCGATGTTGGTGAAGACGGTGACGGGGTTGGCGTACCCCTTGCGCCGGGGCACGTAGCAGTAGGCGCAGGCCATGGCGCAGCCGTTGGAGGCGCCGGGCGCGATCCAGTCCGCGGAGCGGCCGTTGGGGCGGGTGGCCAGGGTCTTGCGCTCACCCAGGACGAGGGTCTCGCCCTTGATCCGCACCCAGCGGTCGACGTTGCCCTCGTTGCCGTGCAGACCCGGGATGCGCCAGTGGGAGTCCACCTCCACCACGCGCGCCTCGGGGAACCGGGCGAGCACCTGCCGGCCGCGCGGGGAGGCGGCCGCCGCCGGCTCGGCGTGGATCTCCCGGACCGGCAGCAGACGGCGGGCGGCGGCGGAGTCACGGAAGCGCGGCCCGGAGGGCTCGGCGGCCGGCCCGCCCGGCGTCAGGGCGTCCAGCCCGAACAGGGCGCCGGAGCCGTCGTCCGATGCGGCGGACGGATCGTGCATGCGTGCTCCGGGGCGAGAGTGAGGGGACGGGCCGGCCCCACTGTACGAAGCACGGGAAACCTCCGCCGTGTCACGTCCCCCGTCCGGGGCATACGCGTGACACGGCGCCGGTCCGGTGCCACCGATCCGAAGGGATTACACCGTGCTCGCCATCATCGCGGCGGTTCTGTTCCTCATCGCCTGGCTGATCAACGCGGCGGAGGTGTCGACCAACGACGTCTTCACCTCCACCAACGTCATGCTCGTCGGACTCGCCCTGCTCGCCCTGCACGTCGCCGGGATCGGCAGCGGCTGGGCGGCACGCGGGCGTCGCCGCTGAGCCGTGCGCGCCTCCCCGTCAGGGGATGCGCGCCACGGCCGCGTAGATGCCGCTGTCCTCCGGCGCCGGCGGCTCCTGGCCCTCGCCGTACCACTCGGTGGCAGTGACCAGGCCCGGCCCGACCAGTTCCAGCCCGTCGAAGAAGCGGGTCACCTCCGCCCGGGTGCGGAAGCCGAGGCGGATGCCGCCCTTGGCGTACTGGGCGATCACCTGCTCCGACAGCTCGGGGAAGAGGTCGATCGAGGCGTGCGAGAGGACCAGGTGGCTGCCGGAGGGCAGGGTCTCGACCAGCCCGCGGACTATCCCGTGGGCGTCCTGGTCGTCCGTGATGAAGTGCATCAGGGCGATCAGCGACAGGGCGATCGGCCGGTCGAAGTCGAGGACCTCGCGGGCGTGCCGCACGATCTGCTCCGGCTCGCGGACATCGGCCTGGATGTAGTCCGTGGCCCCTTCCGGGCTGCTGACCAGCAGGGCCTCCGCGTGCCGCAGCACGATCGGGTCGTTGTCGGCGTAGACGACCCTGGCCGCCGGGACCGTCCGCTGCACGATCTGGTGCAGGTTGGGCTCGGTCGGGATGCCCGTGCCGATGTCCAGGAACTGGTCGACGCCCTGCGCGGCGAGGTGGGCCGCCGCGCGGTTCATGAACGCGCGGTTCTGCCGCGCGGCGTCCCGCGCCTCGGGCGGGAGGGTCTCGCCCACCGCCTCGTCGACGGGGTAGTTGTCCTTGCCGCCCAGCAGCCAGTCGTAGACCCGCGCGGGGTGGGCCCGGCCGGTGTCGATGTGGGGAGGCTGGGAATGGTCCGTCGTCATGGCAGGCTCCGTGGTTCGGGAGGTGACGCTCCGCCGTAAATTTCGATCATCGTACTGCCCCCCCGCCCCGCGCCATGTCCGGGGCGCGCGGCGGAAGTTGTCGATCAGACCGGGCCCAGGGTGCGGGGCGGGGAGTAGGTCCACTCCCGGTCCGCGTCGGTGATCGCGCGCAGCACGCGGGCCGGGGTCCCGGCGACGACGGTCATCGCCGGAACGTGCGCCGTCACGACGCTGCCCGCGCCGACCACCGAGCCGCGGCCGACGGTGACCCCCGGCATGACCAGCGCGCCGGCCCCGATCCACACGTCGTCCTCGACGGTCACCGGCGCCGAGAACTGCGTGCCGTCCCGCCGCAGCCCGGGGTGGACGGGGTGCCCGGTGGTGCTGATGGTGACGTGCGGCGCGAACATCACCCGGTCCCCGACGAAGACCTCGACGTCGTCGACGAGGGTGAGGCCGAAGTTGGCGTACACGTCGTCACCCAGGTGCACGCGGTTGCCGTAGGACACGTGCAGCAAAGGCTCGATCCACACGCCGGTGCCCACGGCCGCGAACATCTCCTTCAGGATCGCCCGGCGGCCCTCCTCGTCCCGCGCCCGGGTCCGGTTGTAGGCGTGCGCCAGTTCCTTGCCGCGCAGCCGCTCCTCCGCCAGCCCCTCCAGCCCCGGGGCGCCGTCGGAGTACAGCTCCCGGGCCGCCATCCTGCGGCGCACCTCGCGCTCGCGGGGGTCGATGGTCATGCCGTCTCCTTCGGTCTCTCGGGGGAGGAGGGGGGAGGGGGTTCAGCCGGTGGACGTGTCCGTCAGCGTCCAGCGCTGGTTGGCACCGGAGTTGGGCGGCCACGTCGTGACGGCCGCGCCCTCGTGCGTCGCCTGACCGCCTACTTCGAGCAGGCGCCCGGTGGCGGCGTTGACCAGCGTCCAGGTGCCGTCGCCGGTGGTGGAGGCGAGCCACTCGGCGGCCCTGCCGGGCCGCCCGGTGTCGGGCTCGGCCACCGGGACGTCGCCGCGCACCGCCAGCCGCGTGCCGTGCCCGGGGTCGGTGAAGACGTAGCGGTCGCGGGCGCCGCCGCCGTGACGGACCGCGCTCAGCCGCCAGTTCGTCCCACCGCCCAGGACCAGCCCGGTGCCGTCGTCCCCGACGGTGACGGCCCGCCCGCTCTGCACACCGGTGAGGGTGTAGCCGTGGCCCCGGCGCAGCGGGGCGGCGTCCTTCGCCACGCCGGAGACGCCCTTGATCTCGAAGGAGGTGACGGACTGCGCGGGCACGGTGAAGGCGGCCGTGCGGTCCTTCACCCGGATCGGGGCCTTGCGTTCGAGTCGGCCGCCGGCGTCGGTGACCACCGGGGTGACGGTGGCGCGGCGGCTCACCTCCCCGAACTTCGACAGGTCGAGGGTGACGGCGCGGGCCTCGGTGGTGCGGTTGACGTGGACGAGCGAGGCGCTCTCGCCGTCACGGCCGACGGCGGCGGCGCTGGAGGTGTCGTCCGTGCCGATCAGCCGGTCGCCGGGCTTGATGAAGTGGGTGAAGTTGCGGGCCGTGTCGAACTTGGTGTTGGTCCGGATCGGGCAGGTCTCAAGGGTGTCCTCGGCGGTGCAGCCGAACGGGAGCTGGATACTGCCCCAGTTGCCGCCCTTCGCCGACTCGCCGCCGGGCTTCATGTTGTCGTAGTCCTCGACGGGCTGCCAGAACACCCAGGCGCGGGGCTCCAGTTCACGCAGGTCGTCGACGATCTGCTGGGCGAGACCGAGACCGGGCCGCATGTCCTCGAAGTCCTGGCCGTCGCCCCAGTCGCCGCCCACCTCGCTCATCCACAGCGGCTTGCCGGCCGCCTTGGCGAGGTCGCGCACGGTGGTGCGCTGCCCGGTGCCGTAGGTGTGGACGTTCATCTGCCCGACCAGGTCGCGGTCGGCCGCGGAGTAGGCGTCCCAGTTCCGGGCGAAGATGCCGGGGTTGGTCTCGTCCATCGCGGAGATGTCCGCGCCGACCCTGGCCTGCTTCAGCGCGGGGGCGAGGGCCCGGAGGACCTCGGTCTGAAGCTCGGGTCCCATGTGGGCGCCCTCCTGCCGGCCACCGACGGGTTCGCCGTCCGCGCCCAGCCGGGTTCCCCAGTAGGGGGTGTTGGGCTCGTTGAACGGGTCCACCGTGTCGACCCGGATGCCCTCGGCCCGCTCCAGCCGCCGCGTCGCCCCGGCCACGTAGGCCGCGAAGTCGTCGACCGCGTCGGCCCTGAGCTGGTCGGCGGAGGGGTCGAAGCCGCCGGAGACGTAGCCGCTGACGGTCATGAACCAGGGCGGCGAGTTGCTGAACGTCTCCCAGTGGTCGATGTCGTCCTTGATGCGTTCGACCCACCAGCGCTGGGTGGCGTCGGCGTCCTCGTTCCAGTCGGCCGGGTCGTCGGCGCTCCACCAGCCGGTGTCCTCGCGGGTGGTGCCGGCGGGCGCCTTCCACCAGCCCTCGACCGCGCCGCCGGCCCGCAGGTAGTCCCGCACGTCCGGGGCGTTGCCGCCGCCGATGTTGTAGCGGGCGATGTTCAGCCCGAGGCCGTCGTCGTCGAAGAGGAGCCGGGCCAGCTTCTCGCGGATCTCCGGCGGGTAGTCGCCGGTCGCGTTGGCGAACCAGACCAGGCTGGTGCCCCAGCCCTCGAACCTCTCCTGCCGGTACGACGGGTCGGGCCGCACGGTCACGGAGGCGGCGGGCGCGGCCGGTTCCGCCTGGGCGGGAACGCCCATCAGGGCGGCCCCCGTGGCCAGGGCGGTCAGGACGGCGGTCCCGATGAGGCGTCTGTTGCGGGTACGGCGTGCCATCTGTGCTCCCAACTGGAAGGTGTGGTCGCTGCGGCTCAGTCGGTGGACGTGCGCACCACGGCGACGCCCCTGGGTGCGAGGACGAGGGTGCCGTCGGTGCCCAAGTCGCCGACCAGGGCCTCTCCGGCGACTTTGGGAACGGTCACCGCCGCGTCGGTCCGGTTGACCAGGAACAGGAACCGGCCGCCCGGGCCGCGCCGCACGGTGGCCTCGACCGCCCCGCGCACCCCGGCGGGCAGCTCGCTGGTGACACCGGCCGGCTCCAGCAGCCGCGGCAGCAGCGAGGCGAGCCCGGCCGCGCCGAGCCGGGTGGACACGTAGGCGGCCGAACCGCTCCCGGTGGGGCGCCGGGTGACGGCCGGGCGGCCCGCGTGCGTGCCGGTGCGGTAGCGGACGAGGACCTCGGTCTCCGGCGCGGTCACGGTGACCTGGTCGGTCCACAGGTCGCCGGTGCTCGCGTCGTCCAGCTCCACGCGCTCCCCGGCGGGCAGCGGGCCGAACTCCTCGACGCGGATGCCGAGCAGGTCCCGCAGGGCGCCCGGGTAGCCGCCGAGCCAGACGTGGTCGTTCTCGTCGACGACTCCGGAGAAGTACGTGGTGACCAGGTGCCCGCCCTGCTCGGCGTACCGGGTGAGGTCCTTGGCCGTCCCGGCCGGGACCATGTGCAGCACCGGTGCGATCAGCACCCGGTGGCGGCTCAGGTCGGCGCCGGTGGTGACGACGTCGGCGCGGACGCCGAGGGAGAGCAGCGCCGAGTACCAGTCGAGCGCCTCCCGGTGGTAGTCGAGCAGGGAGGTCGGGTGCGAGTCCTGCTCGCTCGCCCACCAGGACTCCCAGTCGAAGAGGATGCCGACCTCCGCGGGCTCCCGCTCGCTCCCGGCGACCGGCGCCAGTGCCCCCAGCGTGTCGCCGAGCGCCGTGACCGCGCGGAACACGTCACTGTCCGGGCCGGCGTGCGGGACCATCGCCGAGTGGTACTTCTCGGCACCCGCCGCCGACTGCCGCCACTGGAAGAAGCAGACCGCGTCGGCGCCGTGCGCCACGTGCGTCAGTGAGTCCCGGGCCAGCTCGCCCGGCTGCTTGGCCAGGTTGACGGGCTGCCAGTTCACCGCGCTGGTGGAGTGCTCCATCAGGAACCACGGCCGGCCGCCCGCGATGCCGCTGGTGAGGTTCGCCGAGAACGACAGCTCGTCCCGCTCGCGCCCGCTCGGCACCACGTAGTGGTCGTTGGCGACGAAGTCGACCTCGGCGGCCCAGTCCGCGTAGTTCATGCCCTTGGTGCCGGGCATCACCATGAAGTTGGTGGTCACGGGGACGTCGGGGGTCAGTTCCCGCAGCAGGTCGCGCTCCGCCCGCAGGTGCTCCTTGAGCGCGTCCGAGGAGAACCGCTTGAAGTCCAGCTGCTGGGTCGGGTTGGGGTGGGAGGCGGCCAGTCGCGGCGGCAGGATCTGCTCCCAGTCGCTGTAGCGCTGCGACCAGAACGCCGTGCCCCAGGCGTGGTTGAGCGCGTCGAGCGTGCCGTACCGGGCGCGCAGCCAGTCGCGGAAGGCACGGGTCGCGTCGTCCGAGTAGTCGTACACGTTGTGGCAGCCCAGCTCGTTGTTGACGTGCCAGGCGACCAGCGCCGGGTGTCCGGCGTACCGGGTCGCCATCTCCCGGACCAGGCGCAGGGCGTGCTCGCGGAAGACGGGCGAGGTCGGCCGCCAGTGCTGGCGCGCGCCCGGCGACAGCGTCTCGCCCCGGTCCGTCACCGGGAGGATCTCCGGGTGCGCGGTGGTCAGCCAGGGCGGCGGGGAGGCGGTGGCGGTGGCCAGGTCGACGCCGACGCCGTGCTCGTGCAGCAGGTCCATCACGTCGTCGAGCCAGCCGAAGTCCCAGGTGCCGGGGCCGGGCTGGAGGCGGGCCCAGGAGAAGATGCCGAGCGACACGATGGTGACGCCGGCCTCGCGCATCAGCCGTACGTCCTCCTCCCACACCTCCCTGGGCCACTGCTCGGGGTTGTAGTCGGCGCCGTAGGCGAGCCGGGGGGTCGGGGCACCGTCCGGCCCGCGGTGGAGGCGGGACGCGAAGGTGGAGATCATGGCGGTCCTTCCGGTGTGGTGCGTGCGGTCGGGGGGCTACTTCTCGACGGTGAAGCCCTGGTCCTCGCCGTACTTGACGGAGGCCTCCTGCCAGGACTTCAGCCCCTCGGCGAGCGGGGTGCCGGAGACGTAGGCCTTGCCCGCGGTGTCGTTGAAGACCGAGTTCGCGTACACCTGGTAGGGCAGGTACGACCAGTCGTCGGCGACGTTCGCGGCCGACTCGGCGAAGATCTCGTTGGCCTTCTGGCCGCCGAAGTAGGGGAACGCGGTGTCCTGGAACGCCGTGGACTGCAACTCCGCGGTGGTCGCCGGGAAGGCGCCGCCCTCCAGGCGGGTCCCCACGCCGTCGCCCGCGTTCGCGTACTCGACGAAGGCGTACGCCAGCGCCTCGTTCTTGCCGAGTTCCGGCAGCGCGAGGGCGCTGCCGCCGTTCTCCGCGCTCGCCTTCCCGCCCGCGGTCCACTGCGGCAGCGGGGCGGCGCGCCAGTCGCCGGCCGCCTCCTTCACGCCGGAGGCGAGGTTCGCGGGCATCCAGGCGCCGGTGGCGAGCGTCGCGATGGTGCCGTCGCCGAGACCCTTGTACCACTCGTCGGTCCAGGGGTTGACGGAGGTGAGGAGCTTCTCGTCGATCAGCTTCTGCCAGGTGTCGGTGTACGTCTTGGCGCCCCGGTCGGAGAAGTCGATCCTCACCTTGGTGCCGTTCACCGTGTAGGGGCGCGAACCGGCCTGCCAGAGCATGCTGGTGGTGAGCCCGGCGTCGCCGGTGTCGGCGGTGATGTACGCCTTCGGGTCGGCCTTGTGCAGTGTGCGCGCGGCGTCCAGGTACTCGGCCCAGGTGGTGGGCACCTCGATGTCGTACTTGTCGAAGACCTTCTTGTTGTAGAAGAGCGCCATCGGGCCGGAGTCCATGGGCAGCGCCCAGATGCCGTCCGAGCCGGCCTTGACCCCGTTCCACGGTCCGGGGGAGAACTTGGCGGAGAGCTTGTCCGCGCCGAACGCCGTGAGGTCGGTGAGCTGCTTGGTGAGGGCGTACTGGCCCATCGCGTAGTACTCGATCTGGGCGACGTCCGGGACGCCCTTCTTCGCCGACACGGCGTTCTGGAGGGCGGTGTACTGGTCGTTGTTGGTGCCGGCGTTGACGAGGTTCACCTTGACGCCCGGGTGCTTCTTCTCGAAGTCCGCGGCCACCTTCTCGAGCGTGGGCTCCCACGCCCAGACCGTGATCGTGCCGCCCTTCTCCAGGGCGGCTCGGACGTCGTCCTGGGAGACCGGCTTCTGGCTCGATCCCCCGTCGTCGGAGCCGCCGCAGGCGGTCGCCGTCAGGGCGAGGGCGCAGACGAGGCCGATACCGCTCAGCAGGCGGCGCGAGTGCTTGGGCATGGGTGTGCTTCCACTTCTTCGTGGCCGTGACCGGCACGGTTGAGGGTCGGAGGGGAGGAGGGACGCGTGGGGGTCATTCCTTGACGCTTCCGGCGGCCAGGCCGGACTGCCAGTAGCGCTGGAGCAGCAGGAACGCCGCGATCAGCGGGAGGATCGTGATGAGCGACCCGGTGACGACCAGGTTGAAGACGGCCTCGCCACCGGCGGTCGCGGCCTGGGCGTTCCAGCTGTTCAGGCCCAGGGTCAGCGGATACCAGTCGGGGTCCTTGAGCATGACCAGCGGCAGGAAGTAGTTGTTCCAGGTCGCCACCATGGTGAAGAGCAGGACGGTGACGATGCCCGGCGCCAGCAGCGGCAGCGCGACCCGGAAGAAGGTGCGCACCTCGCCGGCGCCGTCGATGCGGGCGGCCTCCATCAGTTCGGTGGGGATCGCCTCGGTCGCGAAGACCCACATCAGATAGAGGCCGAACGGTGAGATCAAGGACGGGATGATCACCGCCCAGGGGGTGTTGGTGAGTCCCATCTCGCTGAACATCAGGAAGGTCGGCACCGCCAGGGCGGTCCCCGGTACGGCCACCGCGCCGATGACGACGGCGAAGACCGCGCGCCGGCCGGGGAAGCGGAACTTGGCGAGCGCGTAGCCGCCGAGCACGGCGAGGAGGGTGGCGCCGCCCGCGCCCAGCCCCACGTACAGCAGGGTGTTGAGCAGCCAGCGGGTGAAGACGCCGTCGTCGTAGGTGAACGTCTCGCGGATGTTGTCCCAGAGTGCGAAGTCGCCGTCGAACCAGAGGCCGAACGAACGCGACAGACCCTCCTGCGTCTTGGTGGCGCTGACGGCCAGCCAGATCAGCGGTACCAGGCTGTACAGCAGCACGAGACCGGTGAGCACGGTCAGCAGGACGCTGCGCCGGGGCTGGTCCGCGGAGTGCCGGCGCCGGGACGCGCGCAGCCGGGGGGCGGAGCCGGACGGGCCGGACGGCACGGGCGTGGAACGGTCGACGGCGGTGGCGGCGGGACTGGTCATCGCCGGATCACACTCCCTTGCGCATGCCGCGCAGCTGGACGACGTAGGCGATGGCCATGGTGATCAGTCCCATCACGATGGCGACCGTCGCGGAGTAGTTGTGCTGCTGTCCGTTGAAGGAGAGCGCGTAGGTGTAGGAGTTCGGCGTGTAGTCGGTGGTGATGGCGTTGGGCGCGAGCGGCTGGAGGATGCTGGGCTCGTTGAAGAGCTGGAAGCTGCCGATGATGGAGAAGATCGTGGCGATCACCAGGGCGCCGCGGATCGCCGGGAGCTTGATGGCGGTGATCACGCGGATCTGGCCCGCCCCGTCGATCTGCGCCGCCTCGTACAGCGAGTGCGGGACGACCCGCAGGGCCGCGTAGAAGATCAGCATGTTGTAGCCGACGAACTCCCAGGTGACGATGTTGCCGATGGAGGCGAGCACCAGGTCGGGGGAGAGCGGGTCGGGCAGCGAGACGCCCAGCGCCCCGTTGATGTCGCCGACCAGGCCGAAGCGGGTGCCGTACATGAAGCCCCACATCAGGGTGGCCACCACGGCGGGCACGGCGTACGGCAGGAAGATCGAGACGCGGAAGAAGTCCCGGCCGTAGAGGCGCCCGCTGTCCAGCGCCAGCGCCACCAGGAGCGCGATGCCCAGCATGATCGGCACCTGTACGGCGAGGAAGAGCGAGACCCGGCCGAGCGAGGCCCAGAACCGGTCGTCCGTCAGGGCCTGGCCGTAGTTGTCCAGCCCGACGAAGGTGGTTCCGCCGATGAGCTGGTCGCGGAAGAGGCTGAGGTAGACCGAGTAGGCGATCGGCGCGAGGAACACCAGGGCGAACACGGCCACGAAGGGGCCGAGGAACCCCCACCCCGTCCAGGAGCGGCGGTCGCGCCGCGCCGGGGGCGGGGCGGGCCGCGGCTCTGCGATGGCCGGCGGTTGCAGCGTCGTCATGTCGGTCCTCGCTCGTCCACGTCCGGGAGTCCTAGCGTGTTTGCGTAAACATCGCGCGGCGCGGAAAGCACTCCGGCCGGAGGATTGCTGTTATGTTTACGTAAACATTTGATGGCGGCATGTCTACACTGCCCCGAGGACGACGGTCAAGGGTCCTTCGGGGCCGGGGACCGGAACAGTGCGGAGAGGTGGCGGAACGCAGTGGACACCGCTGAGGGGGCCGCGGACGCGAGAGGCGCCGCGAACACGGTTCCGCGGCGCCGGCGCGGCGGACGGGTGCCGACGGCGTCCATGGCGGACGTGGCCCGGCTGGCGGGGGTCTCCTCGCAGACCGTCTCCCGCGTCTCCAACGGCTACGCCGGAGTGACCGAGGAGACCCGGCGGCAGGTGCTGGCGGCCATGAAGGAGCTGGGGTACCGGCCCAACAGCGCGGCCCGGGCCCTCAAGCGCGGCGAGTTCCGCACCATCGGCGTCATCACCTTCACGCTGGCCACCACGGGCAACGTGCGCACCCTGGAGGCCATCGCCACCTCCGCGGCGAGCGAGGGGTACGCGGTGACGCTGCTGCCGGTCGCCGTGCCGACCCAGGACGAGGTGCGGGGCGCGTTCTCGCGGCTGGAGGAACTGGCCGTCGACGCCGTGATCGTCATCATGGAGGTGCACCTCCTGGACGCGGCGAGCCTCACCCTGCCGCCCCACGTCCAGGTCGTCGTGGTCGACTCCGACGCCGGCGACCACTACACGGTCGTCGACACCGACCAGGCCGGCGGCTCCCGCACCGCCGTGCGCCACCTGCTCGACCTCGGGCACGACACGGTGTGGCACCTGGGCGGCCCCGAGGGTTCCTTCGCCGCGCAGCGCCGCACCGACGCCTGGCGGCACACGCTCACCGAGGCCGGCCGCGCCGTGCCGCCCCTCGTCCGGGGCGACTGGTCGGCGGAGTCCGGGTACCGGGCCGGCCTGGAGCTGGCCGCCCGCCCCGACTGCACGGCCGTCTTCGCGGCCAACGACCAGATGGCCCTCGGCCTGATGCGGGCCCTGCACGAACACGGCCGCAGCGTGCCGCGGGACGTCAGCGTCATCGGCTTCGACGACATCGCCGAGGCCGGCTCCTTCCTGCCCCCGCTGACCACCGTCCACCAGGACTTCGCCGAGGTGGGGCGGCTCTGCGTGCGGGCCGTCCTCCGCAAGATGCGCGAGGCCGCCCCGGAGCGGGGCACGACGCTCGTACCGACCCGGCTGGTGACCCGCGCGAGCACCGCGCCACCGCCGGGGTAGCCGGGCCCGCCCGCCGGCGCGGGATCAGTCCGGGAGGCGGTCGATGTTCCGCGTCCACCAGTGGTGCTCGCAGAACCAGTGGCCGACCATCGCGCCCCCGAAGACGACGAACCCCACCCCGATCAGCCAGGACTCCACCACCAGCACGATGCCGACCGTGCCGTAGCCGCTCGCGTTGTCGAGGATGAGCGGCGTGAAGACCAGGTACGAGAACCCCCGCAGGCCGATCAGGCCCACCATGGTCGCCAGCGCCCCCGGCAGCAGGTCCCGCCAGCGCACCTGGCCGCCCAGCAGGAAGTGCTGGCCCCACCAGAAGAACAGCATGCCGACGGCGGTGGAGAGCGCGATCCGGGCCGTCCCGTGCAGGGCGGTCCGCGTCTGCACCTCCTGGTAGAGGTACGCGGTCAGCGCGACCACCCAGGTCGCCTGGCGCCAGACGCGGTGCCACGGGCCGGAGGGCAGCTCCCAGATGCGTTCGTAGCCGTTCTGGACGCTCGCCGCGAAGGACACGCCGAAGACGGCGAGCAGGATGCCGCCCCACACGCTCGTCGTGCCGACGACCTTGGTGGGGGGACTGATGATGTCGGTCAGCGCCTTGGCGGACCGTCCCGACAGCCCCATCCCGTCCGCCAGCCAGGAGGCGAATCCGCCGCGTCCCAGCGGATCGGCGGCGGCCACCACGATCAGCAGGGGCGCGAGTGTGACCAGGGCGAGCGTGGCGAAGCCCATCGCCCTGTGCATCAGTTCCAGGTCCCGGCCGCGCCGGACGAGGGACGACGCGGCCAGCCGGTCCCACACACGGTGGAACGGCCGCCACAACCGGTTCACGGGTGCTCCTCGGGCGTCCTTTCGATGGCTCGTCGACGGGGAACTGAGTGACCCCGGGGACGTCCGGGCAAACGTCGCGCCACCCGGACGGCCCCGGTCATCCGGAGCGCCGCGCGAATCAGGGGTCCGTGCGCTGCTGCTCACGCAGCCAGTCGTTGTGCCAGGCGATGGCGGCGCGTATCTGCGGCTCCTGGAGACCGGTCCGGGAGCCGAGCTGGTCCATGGAGAGGGCCGACGGACCCTGGGTCAGGGCGCGGGTGAGCTTGGCGGCCCACAGCTCCTCGTCGACGAAGGGCCGGTGCGAGTAGCCCTCCTTGATCACGTCGAAGTGGTCGTCCGAGCACGCGGTGATGAGCCGAAGCCCGTCGAACCGTTCATGGGCGGCCTGTACCGCGGAGGAGTCCGGCACGTAGCCGGTCACGGACTCGTCCTGGGGGAAGACCCTGGCGCACAGGTCGCACAGCTCCATCGGGACCGGCCGAGGGGTCCGGTCCTTCCTGCCCTTGCGCTTCCACATGGCGACTCCCGGGGGTGCCACACAGCAGTGTCGACGCCGGTTGCCGGAACGGGGTCGACGTCCGGAATGTCGGAGTTGCCCGCGGGGCGGGAAGCAAACGCCCCGCGGGTGGGCGACCGGGAGGCGGCCGGGCCGCGCCGGTGCGCGGCCCGGGTTCGTCAAGCCAGCTTGACCGGCAGCTCGAACAGGTCGTTCTGCGTGACCACCGGCTTGTTGCGCAGCTCCGCGGCGGGCACCGCGAGGTCCAGATCCGGGAAGCGGGCGTAGAGGGCGGGGAGCGCCACGCCGGCCTCCAGGCGGGAGAGGGCGGCGCCGGGGCACACGTGCGGGCCGTGGCCGAACGAGATGTGCCGGTTCTCCGACGTGCGGGTGATGTCGAACGCCCCGGCCGTCGGCCCGTGCGCCCGCTCGTCCCGGCCCAGCGCGCCGTACGACACGATCAGCGCGTCCCCGGCGGGGATCACCCGGTCGCCGACCGGCACGTCCTCGGTCGCGAAGCGGATCAGGACGTGCGAGGTCGGGGTGGACCAGCGCAGCGTCTCCTCGATCACCGCCGACCAGTCCGCCTTCCCGGAGAGCACCAGGTCCCGCTGCTCGGGATGGGTGGACAGGTTGACCACCGAGTTCACGATCAGCGAGATGGTGGTCTCGTGACCGGCGGCCACCATCAGCTGGAGCGTGGAGACGATCTCCGCGTCGGTGAGGTGGTCGCCGTTCTCGGACGCCTCGATCAGCGCGCTGGTCAGGTCGTCACCGGGCGCGGCCCGCTTCGCCGCGACCGTCTCCGCCATGATCGAGGCCAGCTCGGTGAGGGTCGCGAGGACCTCCTCGGGCGGCGTCTGGGTGGAGAAGAACTTCTCGAACAGCACCTTGAGGCGCGGCAGGCGCGCCTCCTCGATGCCCATCAGGTCAGCGACGACGTACATGGGCAGCGGGTAGGCGAAGACCGACTTGAGGTCGACCACGCTGCCGTCCGCGGGGAAGTCGTCGAGCAGCCGCCCGGTCAGCTCCGTGATCCGCTCCCGCATGTGCTCCACCCGGCGCACCGTGAGCGCCTGCGCCACGAGCATCCGCAGCCGCCGGTGCTCGGCGCCGTCCACCGTGAGCATCGAACGGCCGGGGTTGGCCAGCCCGATCAGCGGCCAGTCGGCGGGGATCTCCCCGCGCTGCCAGGCGCCCCACACGTTGATGTCCTTGACCAGCCGCGGGTCCGTCAGCAGGGACTTGGCCTCCGCGTGGTGCGTGACCGCCCAGACGGGGACCCCGCCCGGCAGCTCCACGGCGGCGAGCGGTCCGGCCGCGCGCAGCCGCGCGCCCTCGCCGTCGAGGTCGGTGACGAACGGGTCCAGCGGGATGCGGGCTTCTTCGGTGCCGGTCGTCATGCTGACGTGCCTCCCAGGGCAGTGGTCGGGGTGAACCGCACGGGCAACTCGGTCAGCCCCCGCAGCCAGGGCGAGGGGCGACGGGTGAGGGACGCGGCGGGCACCGCCAGGTCGATGTCCGGCAGCCGGTCGAGGACGACCTCGATGCCCGTGCGCGCGATGACCTCGGCGACCTCCTGCGCGGGGAAGGGGCAGCGGTGCTCGCCGTGGCCGAAGGAGAAGTGCGCGTTGTTGCCGCCGGTGAGGGCGGAACCGTCGGTGCGTACCTGCGGGTCGGAGTTGGCGCCCTGGAGGCCGAGCAGCACCAGGTCGCCGGCGCGGATCCGGCGGTCGCCGAGCCGGGTGTCGCGCGAGGCCCAGCGGCCGGCCACGTTCTGCGTGGGGGTGTCCTCCCACAGCACCTCGTTCATGGCCTCGGCGACGCTGTTGCGGCCGCCGAACAGCGAGGCCGCGAACCGCTCGTCGGTGAGCATCAGGCGCAGCGAGTTGCCGATCCAGTCCGCCGTCGGCTGGTGGCCCGCGGCCAGCATCACCATGAGGTCCTGGGCGACCTCCTCCTCGGTGAAGCCGCTCTCGTCGGCCAGCATCCGGGAGGCGACGTCGTCGGCGGGCGCCGCCTTCCGGTCGGCGAGGAGCCGCGCCATCGACGTACCGAGGTGCGTCTGGCCCGCGATGGCCCGCTCCCGGCCGTCGATCATGTCGTTGAGGGCGGTGACCAGGGCGGGCCCCTGCTCGTCCGAGAACCCGTACAGCCGGGCCAGGACCCGCACCGGCAGCAGCATGGCGTAGTCGGCGACCAGGTCCGCCTCGCCCTTGGCGCAGAGCCGGTCGACGAGTTCGTCGGCGAACCGCTCGGCGTGGCCGCGCAGGACGTGCGGGTCGACGGCCTCCAGCGCGTCGCTGATCATGGCCGCGCGCTCCCGGTGCCGCTCGCCGACCGTGTAGAGGATCGACGGCTGCCTGCGCCCGATCATCGGCAGCAGCGGCCAGTCCTCCGGGATGTTCTCCCACTGGTTCCACAGCTCCGAGTCCCGGCTGAACAGCACCGGATCGCCGGTCACCTGGTGCAGCTCGCGGTAGCCGACCACCAGCCAGGCCGGGACGTCCCCGTCCAGCAGCACCGGTGTGACGGCACCGTGGTCGCGCCGCATCTGCCGGTACAGCAGCGCGGGCTCGGTCTGGAAGCGGGGGCCGCTGAGCGGTACGGCGTCGGTGGCGTCGGTGCTCACACGAACTCCTGTCGGGGCGGGGCGGCATGGCCGGCGTAACGGGTCCTCAGGTGCTCGACCAGTGAGATCAGCACCTGCTTGCTGGACTCGCGGGACCGCGCGTCGCAGAACACCAGCGGCACCCCCGGGTCCAGGTCCAGTGCCTCGCGGACCGCCTCGGGCTGGTGCCGCGGGCCGCCGAAGTCGTTGCAGGCGACGATGAACGGCGTGCCGTGGTGCTCCAGCCGGTCGATGGCGTACCAGGAGTCGTCGATGCGCCGGGTGTCGACGAGGACCACCGCGCCGAGCGTGCCGGAGAACAGCCGGTCCCACAGGAACCAGAACCGCTCCTGGCCGGGCGCGCCGAACAGGTACAGCACGTTGCGCGCGTCGAGGCTGATGCGGCCGAAGTCGAAGGCGACGGTCGTCGCGGTCTTGCCGCGCACCTCGCTGATGTCGTCGACCGTCTCGCCGGCCTGCGTCATCGTCTCCTCGGTGTTGAGGGGACGTATCTCGCTGACCGAGCGGACCAGGGTCGTCTTGCCGACGCCGAACCCGCCCACGACCACGATCTTGAGGCCGTTGTCGGCGGACGCACCCAGCGGGGTGCGGGCGTCAGAGGTTGCGGAGTCCAACGAGCACCTGCTCCAGGATGTCGGGATCGGGGACGGCTGCGGTGTACGGATGGCGGGCGCTCACCCGGCCCGCGGCGTGCAGGTCGGAGAGCAGGATCTTGGTGATGCTCACGGGCAGCCGCAGTTCGGCGGCGATCTCCACGACGGCCGTGGGCGCCTGGGTCAGCCGCAGGATCGCCGTGTGCTCCGACTGCATGCCGCGCGTCGGCTCGCACTCCGCGACCACCAGGGTGACCAGGTCGAAGGGGTTGTCGGAGGCGGACCGGCTGCGGCCCTGGGTGACGGTGTACAGCCGGTCGGGGGAGTCGTCCCTGCCGGGGCGGCTCATGACGTGCGGGGCTGCGCGGTGAGGTGTTCCCCGAGCTGCTCGATCAGCTCGCTCATGTTGTGTCCGACCAACCCCGCGTCCGCGTCCTCCGCGGTGATCACGGCGAGGTGCGCGCCCTCTCCGGCCTCGACGATGAACAGGATTCCGCCGTAGAACTCCGTCATGGCCGAGCGCACGCCGCCGCTGCCGTCGCCGAACTCCACGGAGGCGCCCTGGGACAGCGACTGGATGCCGGCGGCGATGGCGGCCAGCTGATCGGCCTGGTCGACGGAGAGTTCCGGGGTGCGGCACAGCTTGAGGCCGTCGCGGGAGAGCACGAGCGCGTGCCGTGCCCCCGGCGTGCGCTCCAGCAGGCCCTCGATGAGCCAGGTGAGCTTCTCGTCGGCGGTGGTCGAGCCGGTCATGAAGTGGTGTCGCCTTCCGGGTGCGCGTGCGAGTGGGAGGGGTGGTCGGGGGTGGTCTCGTGCGGTGCCGGTGGGGCAGCCGCGTCCCGCGTGGAGTCGGTGCCGTCCGGCATCGGGTTGGTGCCGGTCCGCGAGGCGCCGGTGTCGGCGGAGCGCACGGCCTGGCGGAAGCTGCTGAACCGGGCCGCGCGCACCTTCGCGTCGTCGGCCGCCGGCGCGGGGCGCGGTTCGGCGGCCCGGGCGGTGGCCCGGGCGCGTTCGGCCGCGGCGAGAGTCCTGCCCCGGCGGCGCTTGGGCAGTCCGGCGACGCCGTCGTCCTGCTCCCGGTCCGCCAGGTCGTGCGTGGGCGCCGGTTCCACGGGGGCGGAACCGGACTCCGGCGTGGCGAGGGCGGACCCGGACTCCGGGGTGGCGGGGGCGGACCCGGATTCCGGGGTGGCGGGGGCGGACCCGGATTCCGGGGTGGCGGGGGCGGACCCGGTCTCCCGTCCGGACGTGGCCTCCGCGGCTCCGGTCTCCAGGAGGGGCGTGGCCTCGGCCGAGGCCACCCCGGTTCCCGGTTCCCGCGCGGGAGCGTCGGCGGTCGCGGTCGGCGCGGAGCCCCGCGTCCGCTCGGCGGGGGCCGCCGGACCGTCGGAAGCGCCGGGGCCGCTCAGAATGTCCTGGGGGATGAGCATCAGCACGCCCGTGCCACCGCGCGCCGACGGCCGGAAGGACACCTTCAGGCCGTACTTGGCCGACAGCCGGCCCACGACCGCGAGGCCGAGCCGGGTGCCGGTCAGACCACCGAGCCCGGCGGCCTCGCCGGCCACCGCCTGCTGGGCCCGGCGCAGCTGCACCTCGCCCATCACGAGTCCGCTGTCCTCCACGGAGACGATCGCCCCGGCCGGCACCGCCTCCACGTAGACGTGGACCTCGGCGGTCGGCGGCGAGAAGTTCGCCGCGTTGTCGAGGAGCTCGGCCAAGGCGTGCATGACACCCTCGGCGGCGTGCCCGGCGACCGCGGCGTCACTGGCGGAGTGCACCCGCACCCGCTGGTACCCGGCGATACGTCCCATGGCGCCGCGGAGAATGGACTCCATGCCGATGGGCCGCGCCCAACGGCGTCCGGAGCGCGCCCCCGTGAGGACGGCGACGGAGTCCGCGAGCCGGCCCGCCTGTGCGGTGCGGTGGTCGAGGTGGAGCAGGTCGGCGAGGACGTCCTCGTCACCGTGCCGCTCCTCCATGGCGCGCAGGTCCGCGAGCATCCCGGTGGCCAGCGCCTGCATCCGGCCGGCCGCGTTGGCGGTCGCGGAGACAGCGGCGGCACGTTCGCCGCGCGCCCGGTCCAGCCGCGACCGCAGCAGGCCGGTCTCCTCGGCGAGCCGCGCGACCTCCTGCGCGTGCCGCTCGGCCAGCCGGATCCGCTCCTGCTCGAAACCGGCGGCGAGTTGTTCCCGCTCGCGGTCGAACCCGTCCAGCAGGACGCTGCGTTCGCGGTCGGCCTGGGCGACGAGGTCGGCCTGCTCGCGGTCGGCCTCCGCCCGCAGCCGCTCCCGCTCCTGCCGGGCGCGCTCGGACAGCTGCCCGCGCTCCTGGGCGAGGGCTCCCGCCTCCGCGCGGGCGGCATCCAGCAGCCGGCGCGCGGCCCGTTCCCGGCGGACGGCGTGCACGGCCACCGTCACGGCGACACAGAGCAGGATCGCCGCCGCGCTCGCGCCCAGGCCGAGCGGAAGGCGTACCGAGGAGGGCGCCGCGGCGACGGCGCCGCCGACGGCGAGCGCCGACACCACGGCGCAGGGCAGGGCCACGGCCACCAGGGTGCGGGGAGCGGATCGGTCGCCGGGGCGGGCGGGCGCGGTCATCAATCGGGTCCTCGCCAGGCCGCCGGAGCGGCCCTCGTGTCGTCCAACGGGGCGCGTGCGAGCAGGGGGTAGTCACACGCCACTCAACGGACGATCACTATACGAGAGTTCGTGATCGAAACGAGAGGAAGTCGGTCAATCTTTGCTCATGCGTGCGCACGGCACTCAGGGCAGGCGCCCCAACTCGCAGACCCGGGCCGCGAGATCGCGCAGTTTGACGTTGTTGTCCTGCGAGTACCGGCGCAATGTGGCGAAGGCCTGCTCCTCGGTGAGGCGGTGGCCGCCCATGAGGATGCCCATGGCCTCCCCGATGGTGTGCCGGGTGCCGATGGCCTCCTGGAGCTGGGCGTGCGTACGGGCGGTGGAGAAGGCGACCGCCGCGTGCGAGGCCAGCAGCCAGCCCGCCGTCTCGTCGGCCTCGGTGAAGGCGCCGGGACGGTAGGAGTAGAGGTTCAGCGCCCCGAGGTCCTCGTCCTTGGTGAACAGCAGGAACCCCATCATGCTGCCGAGTTTCAGCCTGCGGGCCTCGGGGACGTACTTGGGCCAGCGGCGCGCCTCGTCGCGGAAGTCGGCGATCCGGTACTGCCGCTGCCCGTCCGTGGTGCGGGCGGCGTCGAAGCACGGCCCCTCGCCCATACGTTCCTGGAGCGCGTCGCTCTCCTCGACCACCTGGTCGGTGGGGGCGAGCGACCGCACCTGGCGCCCGCGCAGGATGAGGATGCCCGCGGCGTCGCAGCCGTCCACCAGTTCCGTGGCCGAGCCGGTGATCCGCTCCAGGGTGTCGTTCACCGATTCCTGGGCCAGCAGATCACGCGCCAAGGACGCCATCTGCTGCGCGAAACCGCGCCAGTCCATGCCGGTACCTCCCTCGCTTCCTGCAAGCGAGTGCCCTCAGGGGCGCGGAAGCAACAGCGGAAGCCGGCCTCATGCATCTTGATTCACGCTACATCTAAATGCATCATGCGCTCAGGGAAACTCCCCAGGACCCGGATACCTCGGAGGAGCACCGCACATGAGCGCATCGCGAGGAGAAGCCGGCGAGCCGGGCAGCTCCGGTGGCCCGTTCCGTCAGCCCAGGGCCGTCTGGGCCGTCGCCTTCGCCTGCGTCATCTCGTTCATGGGCATCGGTCTGGTCGATCCGATCCTGCCCGCGCTGGCCGACAGCCTCGACGCCACGCCGAGCCAGGTCAGCCTGCTGTTCAGCAGCTACCTGATCGTCACCGCCGTCGCCATGCTCTTCGTCGGCTGGGTCTCCAGCCGTATCGGCGCCAAGCGCACCCTGGTCACCGGCCTGGCGATCATCGTCGTCTTCGCGGCCCTGGCGGGCGCCACCGGCTCCATCAACGGCATCGTCGGCTTCCGCGCCGGCTGGGGACTGGGCAACGCCCTGTTCATCGCCACCTCCCTCGCGGTCATCGTGGCCTCCGCGAGCGGCGGCTTCGGCGGCGCGATCATCCTCTACGAGACCGCCCTGGGCCTCGGCATCGCCGTCGGCCCGCTGCTCGGCGGCGAACTCGGCGCCATCAGCTGGCGCGGCCCCTTCTTCGGCGTCGCCGTCCTGATGGCCGTGGCGCTCGTCGCCACCCTGGCCTTCGTCCCCGACCTGCCCAGACCCGCACGGCGCACCTCACCCATGGCGCCACTGCGTGCGCTGCGCCATCGCGGCCTGCTCACCATGGGCATCATGGCCCTGCTGTACAACTGGGGCTTCTTCACCATGCTCGGCTACGCCCCGTACCCGATGGAGCTGGACGCCCACCGGCTCGGGCTGGTCTTCACCGCCTGGGGCCTGCTGGTCGCCGCCTTCAGCGTCTTCTTCGCCCCGCGCCTTCAAGCCCGGTTCGGCACCGCGCCGGTCCTGTACGCCAACCTGCTCGGTCTCGGCGTCGTGATGGCCGTCATCGCGGCCGGCGTCACCAGTCCCGCCACCGTCGTCGTCGCGGTCATCGTCAGCGGCGCGTTCATCGGCATCAACAACACCCTGACCACGCAGGCCGTCATGCTCGTCTCGCCCGTCGAGCGCCCCGTGGCCTCCTCCGCGTACGGCTTCCTTCGCTTCATCGGCGGGGGCCTGGCGCCCTACGTCGCCGGGAAGCTGGCCGACGCCACCGACCTCGGCGTCCCGTTCTACCTCGGCGCCGCCACCTTCCTCCTCGCCATCCCGGTCCTGGCCTGCGGCCACCGGCTGCTGCGCGAGGCCGAGGCGGGCGCCGGCGACGGCGAAGCGGTGGCCCCGTCGCTCACCCCCGTGGGGACCGGTACCCCGGCCGCCGCGCGCCCCGTCATCGTCGCCGTCGGCGCCCACGACCGGGCCGGCGTCATCGTCGACAGCGCGGCCCTCCTCGCCCGCGACACCGGCAGTCCGCTGGAGATCGTCCACGTGCGGCTGACCGCCGTGGTGGAGGAACAGGCCGTCGACACCGAGACCGAGGAGGAGGCCCGGCGCGCCGTCACCGCCCACCTCGACCGGCTGAGCGCCCTCGGTGTCGCCGCCACCGGCCAGGTCCTGGGCGGCGTCGGCGACCACGCCGCCGCCGGTCGCGCCCTGGCCCGGCACGCGACCGAGACGCGGGCCCGAACCGTCGCCGTCGGCCGTTCGCCGCGCGGCCCGCTGGAGCAGTTCGCCGACGGCAGTTTCACCAGCGCCCTCACCCACGCCGCCACCTGCACCGTCGTCCTCGTCGACCCGGACGACGCCCCGCGCCCCCTGACCGCGCGGTCCCTGACGGAACTGCGCGCCGAGGCCTGAGCCGTGCGGACGGCCCGGTGTCAGTCTCCGCCGGGCAGGAGCCGGCCGGCCGCGCCCGGCGGCTGCACACGCATGCCGGGACGCCGCCGGTGCACGGTCAGGTACGTCACCCCGTCCGGGCCCGCGACGACACTCCGGGCCGAACCGTGGGGCAGCCAGGTCAGGACGCCCGGGTGCAGGGGGTGGTCGCCGTCGGCACCGGCCACGGAGGCCGCCCCGTCGAGGACGAGCAGCAGGACGTCGAGGTCCGGTTCGGTGTGCGTGCCGACCCGCCCCGCCGCGGGGAGGCGGACGACGTTGGCGTCGAGTTGCCGCCCCGGCTCCGCCAGTCGCCACAGCGCGCCGGTGGCCGCCTCGTCGCCGGGCGGCAGCAGTCGCGCGGTGTCGCACAGGACCCGGGGGAGGGGAGGGCCGGGTGCCGGTGCGGGGGAGCCGTCTTCGTGCCCTGTCATCGGCGGTCACCGTGCCTTCCGCGCCCGGTGACGCGTGCCACAGGGTCATAGCCGTCAATAAACACGAATCCATTATGCGTATTTGATAGCGTCACGGCTGTGCGGCTGACGAAGTTCACCGACCTGGCGCTGCGTTCCGTCATGCGCCTGGCGGTCGTGAAAGACGGTGACGACCCGCTGACCACTCGCGAGGTGGCCGACGCGATGGGCGTGCCGTACACGCACGCGGCGAAGGCCGTCACGCGGCTCCAGCACCTCGGAGTGGTCGAGGCGCGGCGCGGTCGTGGCGGCGGGCTGGCGCTGACCGGCGCGGGGCGCGACGCCTCGGTCGGCCGGCTGGTGCGGGAGCTCGAAGGCGACGGTGAGGTCGTCGCCTGCGAAGGCGACCCGCCGTGCCCGCTGCGTTCGGCCTGCCGGCTGCGGGCCGCGCTGCGCGAGGCCCAGGAGGCGTTCTACGCCGCGCTCGACCCGCTGACCGTCGCCGACCTGGTGGCCTCGCCCACCGGCCCGGTGCTCGTCGGCCTCTCGGACCGCCCCTCCGGCTGACGGGCGCGCGCCCGCGGCCGCGGGTACCCGCGGCCTAAAACACGAATATCATCTACCAATTAAGGAGCCGCCGTGCTCTCCGAACAGTCCGTCCCCGTGGTCCGCGCGACCCTGCCCGCCGTCCGAGCGGCCATCGGCGACATCACCGAGCTGTTCTACCGGAAGCTCTTCGACGCCCATCCCGAGCTGCTCCGGGACCTGTTCAACCGCGGCAACCAGGCGAGCGGGGAGCAGCAGCGGGCCCTGGCCGGCTCCATCGCCGCTTTCGCCGGCCTGCTGCTGGAGAGGCCCGACGCCCGGCCCGACGTCATGCTGTCCCGGATCGCGCACAAGCACGCCTCGCTGGGCATCACCTCCGACCAGTACAAGACCGTCCACCGCCATCTGTTCGCCGCGATCGGCGACGTCCTCGGCGACGCCGTGACCCCCGAGGTCGCCGCCGCCTGGGACGAGGTCTACTGGCTGATGGCCAACGCGCTGATGGCCGTCGAGGCCCGTCTGTACGCGGAGGCCGGCGTGGCCGAGGGTGACGTGTGGCGCCGGATGGAGATCGTCGAACGGCGCGAGGAGGGCCCCGACGCGCTCAGCCTCGTCCTGCGGCCCGCCGACGACCACCCCGCGGCTCCCTTCCGCCCGGGCCAGTACGTCAGCGTCCGCTCCGAACTGCCCGACGGCTCCCGGCAGATCCGCCAGTACAGCCTCTCCGCCGCACCCGGCCGCACCGGCCTGCGCATCACCGTCAAACACGTGCACGGCGACGGGCGGCCCGACGGCGAGGTCTCCTCCTGGCTGCACGCGCACGCCCGCGAGGGCGACGTCCTCACCGTCTCCGCCCCCTTCGGCGACCTCGCCCTCGCCGAGGACGACGGACCGCTGCTGCTGGCCTCCGCCGGCATCGGCGTCACCCCCGTGCTGGCCATGCTCGACCACCTGGCCGCGGCCGGCGCCACCCGGCCGGTCACCGTCGTGCACGCCGACCGCACCCCTGCCCACCACGCGCACCGGCGGGAACAGCGCGACCTGGTCCGCGCGCTGCCCGACGCCCGGCTGCACCTGTTCTACGAGGAGCCCGGTGCGGCGGCACCCGAGGCGACGGCCGGTCTCGTCGACCTCGCCGGAGTCGAACTGCCCCCGGGGCTCACGGCCTACCTGTGCGGCCCGGTGCCGTTCATGCGCGCCGTCCGCGGCGAGCTGCTGCGCCGGGGTGTGCCCGCCGAGGCCGTCCACTACGAGGTCTTCGGACCCGACCTCTGGCTCGGACGCTCGTAGCGGCCGCCGGCCCCACGCGCACCGGCATGGCGGAATCGCGCGCGGACGTTAGGCCGCAGCGGTGAACGCGGTCGTGATGGCGGTGTCGACGCGGGCGTGCACCACCAGTCGGGTACCTGAGGTGTCCGCGTTGTTCTCCAGCAGCCGCCGGACCGGCGCGCTGTGGGTGACCACGGACATCAGGACACCGAGCCGGCCGCACCACTGATGGGCCCGGAGTACGGCACTGACCGCCGCGTGGCCGTCGGCCCCGTCGGTCAGCACGATGACGACGGGGGTCGGCTGATGGGCGTCGACCAGGTTGGTGATGTGCGTGGTCAGCGTGGCCCGCCCGTCGATTCCCGGGTCCTGGTCCACCGTGATGACCAGGACCCCATGCTCCAGGGTGTGGGACAGCATCGCGGCCTCCGATCCGTCGCCTGGTGGCGAAGTTGTGTTCAGTGAAGGTCCCCCGAACCGGGTCCGCAACGCACCCCAGAACCACGGCGCACCCGGCACCGCTCCGGGCGCACCGCCGCTGAGTACGATCGTCCGGTCCGCCCGGACCCCAGCCCGGCCACCCCGAGGAGCCCCGACTCGTGCCCGCCCTGCTGCCCCCGCCCCGCACCGGGCACCGACTGCCGGCCCCGGAGCACCTGACGCGGCTGGAGGACGGCGAACGGCTGCACGCCCTGCTCTGGCGTCCGGGCCCCGGCTGGCGGATGGCCAGCAGCGCCGTGCTGGGCGGCGGGATCGCCGAGCGCGCGTGGGTGCTCAACGCCCAGGTCGCCCACGGGTACCGGCGCACCGACCCCGCCCGCCACCTGACGGGCCTCGCCCGCGCCGCCGGCGCCCGGGGGCCCGGGGTGGGTCTGATGACGGCCGCCGACGTGTCCGCGTTCGCCCGCGCACGCGACGGCGGGGCCGAAGCCGTCGTGACCGCGGGTGTCTCGGTACGCGGCTGGGCGGCCTCGCCCGAGGAGGGCGCCCCCGCCGCCGCCCCGCCCGGGACGATCAACATCGTCGCCGCGGTGCCGGTCGCGCTGAGCGACGCCGCACTGGTGAACGCGGTGATGACGGCGACCGAGGCCAAGGTGCAGGCGCTGCTGGACGCGGGACTTAACTGCTCGGGAACCCCCACGGACGCCGTGTGCGTCGCCGCCCGGGCGCCCCGCGGCGCCGAGGTCACGCACTCCTTCGCCGGCCCCCGTTCCGAATGGGGAGCCCGGCTGGCCCGCGCAGTCCACCGGGCCGTGGGGGCGGCGCTGCCCGCCCCCGGGTGACCAGGCGCCCCCGCTACAACGACGTCCTGCGCCGCACCGCCATCGTGCGCAGGACCAGTGCCGCGGCCAGCAGCACCCAGGCCACGGCGCTGTACGCCCACGCGGTCGCGCCCCGGGCGAGATCGACGACGCTCCACACCGCCCACAGGGCGAGCACGGTGCACAGCGCGGTCCAGGCGATGTCGGACAGGCGGGTGCGCAACTGGGCGCGCTGGCGTGTGCCCGGTTCCAGGTCGCCGAGATCGCTGCCGGCGGGCGTCTGCCGCTCGTCCATGTCGGACTCCTCACGGAGGTCGTAGAGATGTGAACTCCGGTTACCCGCGATGGGGTTGGGCAAGCGGGCCGGCATACGCGCACGCGGGGGCGGCCCCGGCCGGGCCGCCCCCGCGTGTGTCACCGGGCCGTCAGCGCGCGGAGGTCTTCTCCAGCGCCTTGTCGAGGGCCGCCTTGAAGCCGTTGACCCACAGCTGGTTCACCCGGCTGCGCTCGGCGGAGTTCGGGTAGGCGTTGGTGCACGACGTGCCGGGGCCGCCGCCGGACATCAGCTCGCTGCACGGCCCCGAGTAGTGGTCGGGCAGGCCGAGCACGTGCCCGGTCTCGTGCGCGGTCACCCGCGTCGAGTCGTACTGCTGGTTCTGCCGGTAGTCGAGGAAGATGTACCCGCTGCCGTGCCCGTCCGTCGAGGCGTACGAGCCGCGCGAGTCGTTGCCCTCGTAGTACGCGAAGTCGGCGCCGGAACTTCTCTCCGCGAGCCGCACGTTGGACACCGAGCCGTTCCAGATCTGGGTGGAGCGGGATATCTGCGAGCGGAAGCTCGGCGCGTTGGTGGTGCTGTAGTAGACGGTGACGGCCGCCGCGGACGACGGACTGGCGGCGCGCTTCTCGGCCACGGACTTGATGACCGCTTCGAAGAACGCCCGGTTCGCCGCCGCGTCCTCGCCCGAGCCGGCCGAGGGCTCGAAGCCCAGGTGAGCGGCGTGCGACGGCTCCTGGGGAGTGGCGGCCGTCGCGGCGGGAGCGGTACCGAGCAGGGCCGCCGTCAGGCCGAGACCGGCCGCGGTGGACAGGAGGGGCATGCTGATGCGCATCGATGACTCCTAGAGTGGGGGAGTGGGGAGAAGTCGTCACCGGTGAGTGTGGAGCGCCCGTGAGCCCGCTGTGATGATGGCAAACGGTGATAGGCCCGGGCTATCACCGTTCACCGTGACTCGGGTGCGGCTTGGACCGGAGTGCAGAACTCGCCCTGATCCGCCGCGTTTTGTTCACCTGGCGCAACCAACTGTTCCGCCCTACGCTCCCTGCATGGAGCTCGAGGTGAGGCACCTACGCGCGCTGTGCGCCATCGCCGACGCCGGCAGCCTGCATCGGGCGGCGCGCCAACTCGGTGTCAGCCAGCCCACGTTGAGCACCCAGTTGAGCCGCATCGAACAGGCCCTGGGCGGCCCCCTGTTCGTCCGCGAACGCACCGGCTGCCGCCCGACCCCGCTCGGCCGCTCCGTCCTCGGCCGGGCCCGTCCATTGCTGGCCGACATGAGCACCCTGGTCCTGGAGGCCCGCGCCGCCGCGGCCGGCGGCGAGAGCAGGCTGCGGGTCGGCTCCACCGCCAGCCGCGCCCTGGCCGGCTGGCTGCGCCGGCTCAGACGCCCGGGCCTGGAGCCCACCCTCCAGATGGACGTCTCCGCCAACGCGCTGCTGCGCCGGGTGACCGAGGGGCAGCTCGACGTCGCCTTCGTGCACGAGGTCGAGGGCAGTGCCCTGCACGTCCCCGAGGGGCTGCGCCTGCGCGTCCTCGTCGAGCGCGAACCCCAGTTCGTCATGCTGCCCGCCGACCACCCCGCCGCCACCCGCCCGGTCGTCCGCCTCGCCGACCTGGCCGACGACCGCTGGATGGTCGACCCCACCGTCGACGGCGAGTGGGACGGCGTGCACCGCATGCTGCGCGCCGTCGGCCTCAACCCGCGTGTCCTGCACGGCGACTACCACACCGCCGCGTCCCTCGTCGCCACCGGCGAGGTCGTGACCGTATGCCAGCCCAGCTCCCAGTCCCGTCCCGACATGGCGGTGCGGCGCCTGTACGGCGACCCCATCGGCGTACGCCTGCTGCTGGCCGCGCGCACCCGGGCCGAGCTGGACGCCGTCTTCCCGGCGCTGGAGGAGGCGTACTGGGAGGTGGCCCGCCAGTCCACCGCGTACCGGGAGTGGCTGGAGGGCGCGGGGATCCGGATGCTGCCCCGGCGCCCGCTGACCGGGGGCGGCACCGACCGGGTCGAGTTCGTCCGGGCCCGCTGAGCCCGCGGTCCGGCCGATGGAGTGATTTTCCCACCGGCCGGTGTGTCCGGGTGACGGAGGGGTTACGGAGAGCATCATGAGCTCTGCACGACGACTCCCGCCGCTGCGTTCGCTGGCCGTGATGGGTGCCCTGGGCACCTCCGTTCTGCTGCTGACCGCCTGCACGAACGCCGATACGACACGTTCGAGCGTCGCGGAGGCGGCCCAGACCGGGTCTCCGACCGCGACCGATTCCTCCACCGCGTCCCCCTCCGGGTCTCCCTCGCTGAACGAGGACCAGACCGAGCGGAAGGACCTCGTCTCGGCGACCAAGGTCACCTGGGACAAGGCCGCCGACACCGCTGTCAAGGAGGTTCCCGAGGGCAAGCTCGTGGACCTCGAACTCAAGCGCACCGAGGCCGACGCCACCGCGTCGCCGACCGGCTCCCCGAGCCCCAGCATGCCGAACCCGGCGCCCAGTCAGGGCGCGCCGGAATGGGAGGCCAAGGTCGCCGAGACCGACGGCACCGTGCACCGCGTCGACGTCGACGCGGTCAGCGGGAAGGTCTTCCGCGTCCAGGCCGACCCGGACCAGGACGCCGACGACAAGCAGCAGACGGCCGACTGGCTGGGCAAGGCCAAGCAGACGCCGCAGCAGGCGGTCAAGGCGGCCACCGGCGCGGCCAAGGGCACCGTCACCCACGTCGAACTGGGCGACAACGACAACCAGCAGGTCGTCTGGGCCGTCGACGTGGTCTCCACCGACAACTGGAACAAGACCACCGTCGGTGTCGACGCGGCCAACGGCAAGGTCCTGACCGAGGACGTCGACAACGACTGAGTCACCGAACCCCGGACGCCGACGGGAGCAGCGGGTCACCGGACCCACTGCTCCCGTTCCGCGTGCCGTGCGCCGTCACCCCGCGGGCGCGGCGGCCTCCGCCGGATCGGCCCCCCGGACGCGGGGCAGCGTCATGACGGCCAGGAAGCCGAGGACCGCGACCGCGGCGAAGAAGTAGAAGCCCCACGGGTGACCGACCCCCGAGGCGACCAGTGCGCCGGTGATCGACGGGCCGACGATCGAGCCGATCCGGCCGATCCCGGACGCGGAACCGAGCGCGGTGCTCCGCACGGACGCCGGGTAGAAGCTCGTCACGTAGGCGTAGACGAGCACCATCGCCGAGAAGACGAACACGCCGGTGAGGAAGACGACGACGTTGAGCATCAGGTCGCTCTCCATGCGGATGCTCAGGCACCCCAGCATCACCACCGAGACCGCGAACCAGACCATGGTGGTGCCCTTGATGCCCCGCCGGTCGGCGACGAACCCGCCGAGGACCAGGCCGACGACACCGCCGACGTTGAGCACGAGGAGCTGGGTGACGGCGGTCGGCACGGGGTAGCCGGCGTCGTTCATCAGCTTCGGCAGCCAGGTGTTGAGGCCGTAGACGAGCAGCAGGCCCATGAACGACGCGACCCAGATGCCGACGCCGGCCCGCAGGTAGGCCGGTTTGAGCAGCTCGGTGAACGGCAGCCGCCGGGCCCCCTCCTGCTTGGCCCGGACGAACGCCTCCGACTCCGGCAGCTTGAACCACTGGACGACGGCGATCACGAGGCCGACGACACCGAGCAGGTAGAAGAGGATCTCCCAGTCGTCGGCCACCTGGAGGGCCAGCAGCGAGGTGATCACCGCACCGGTGTGGTAGCCGGTCATCGTCAGGGTGCTGGCGCGCGCCCGGCGGGCCGCGGGCATGTGTTCGGCCATCATCGTCAGCGAGACCGGCATGCAGGCGCCCAGGCCCAGACCGGCGAGGAGGCGCAGCGCGGCGAACATCGCGACGGAGTCCGCCAGCGGCACCACGACGGTGAGCACCGAGAAGAGCACGACCGAGCCGATGAGCAGCCGGCGGCGGCCCAGCCGGTCGGCCAGCGGACCGACGCAGACCGCGCCGATCGCGACGCCGACGAGCGACAGCGTCGCGATGGTGGTCGCGTCGCCCGCGGTCATGCCGAGGTGATGGGTCTTGAGCAGGGTGGGGATGATGGCGCCGAGGACGACGAGGTCGTAACCCTCCAGCAGGACGGTGATCCAGCAAAGGACCACCGTCCAGGAGCTGTTGCCGGCGCGGCCGGCCTGTGCGGGCGCGTCGGACGTGGTGGCGGAAGCCATGGTGACTCTCCCCCCGGGGGACGGGTGTGAGTGAGCGGGGCCGGAACGGCCGGGGCGGCCGGAGGGATCAGAACGGGTAGTCGGCGATGTCCGGGCGGACCGTCACCCACTGGGTCTCCGTGAACGCCTCGACGTTGGCCGCGGCGCCGCCGAAACGGGAGCCGGTGCCGGAGGACTTGACCCCGCCGAAGGGGGCGTTGGGCTCGTCGCTCACGGTCTGCTCGTTGATGTGCACCTTGCCGGAGTCGATCCGGTCGGCCAGCTTCATCGCCGTACCGACGTCGCCGAGGATGCCGACGGACAGCCCGAACTCGCAGTCGTTGACGATGCGCGCGGCCTCCTCCAGCGTGGAGAAGGCGATGACCGGCGCGACGGGGCCGAAGATCTCCTCGCGCCACGCGGGCATGTCGGTCGTCAGACCCGTGAGGACGGTGGCGCGGTAACCGGCGCCGTCGGTCTCGCCGCCCGCGGCGACCTTCGCGCCGGCCGCGACGCTGTCGGTGACGATGCCGTGCACCCGCTCCAGCTGACGGCGGTCGATCAGCGGGCCCAGCGCCACGTCCTCGCGGGCCGGGTCGCCGACCGGCAGGGCGTCGGCCTTCGCGGCGAGCGCGGTGGTGTACTCCTCCACCAGCGACTCGTGCACGATGTGCCGGCCGGTCGTCATGCAGATCTGCCCCTGGTGCAGGTAGGAGCCGAACGCGCCCGCCGAGGCCGCCTTCGGCACGTCCGCGCCGGGGAGCACGACCAGCGCGTTGTTCCCGCCGAGTTCCAGATGGGCCCGCTTCAGCAGCCGCCCGGCCCGCTCGCCGATCGCCCGCCCGACCGGCGTGGAGCCGGTGAAGGAGACGACCCGTACCTCCGGCGCCTCGACGACGGCCTGTCCGACCACGCCGTCGCCCGGCAGCAGATGCAGGACACCGGCGGGCAGCCCGGCCTCCTCGAAGATCCGGGCGATGACCACACCGCCGCCGACCGCGGTCCGCGGGTCGGGCTTGAGCAGCACGGCGTTGCCCAGGGCCAGCGCCGGCGCCACGGAGCGCAGACCCAGGATGAGCGGGAAGTTGAAGGGTGCGATCACGCTCACGACACCGGCCGGCCGGCGGCGGGCGAGCGACCAGCGGGCCTCCTCGGAGGTGAGCACCTCGCCCTGCGGGTGCGTCGGAAGCCCCGCGCACTCGAAGCACTCGCCGATCGCGAGCCCCACCTCGAAAGCGGCCTTGGACCGTACCGAGCCGCCCTCGCGCACCAGCCAGTCCTCGATCTCGGCGGCGTGCTCGGTGAACAGCTCACCCGCGCGCCGCAGTACCGCGGCCCGCTCCTGCGGCCCGGTCGCCGCCCAGACGCGCTGGGCCTCGGCTGCCCGGGCGGCGGCGCGGCCCACGTCCTCGGCCGTGGCCAGCCCGACCGCACCGAGCCGGTCGCCGGTGGCCGGCTCGGTCACCGGATGCTCGACCGGGGAGTCCTGCCAGCCGTCGCTGTAGAACTTCCGGCCCCAGACGTCGCTGTCCAGGAGTGTCATCGTGTCCCTTTCCTCGTGCTCTTCGTGCGCGTTATCGGGATGCTCGGAGTGTCGGTGCGGTCAGGAGGGAGTGGTGAGCGCCGTGTCCACCTGGATCAGCCGGGGCCCGGCCGCCGGTTCGGCGAGGACGGCGCGCAGCTCCTCGGCGCCCTCGACGTGCCGGGCGGCGACGCCGTAGCCCTCCGCGATACGGGTGAAGTCCAGCCCCGGGATGTCGAGGCCGGGGGCGTCCGGCACGCCGAGCAGCCCGCCGAACCAGCGCAGCGCCCCGTACGTGCCGTTGCGCAGCAGTACGACGGTCAGCGGAACCCGGTGCTGCGCCGCCGTCCACAGTGCGGTGATGCCGTAGTTGGCCGAGCCGTCGCCGACCACCGCCACGACCGGGCGGTCGGGCCGGGCCATCGCGACACCCACCGCGCCGGGCAGGCCGAAACCGAGCCCGCCGGCCGCCGGGAAGTAGTAGGAGCCGGGGCGGCGCAGATCCATCTGGCGCCACCACGCCGCGTTGGTCGACGTCGACTCGACGACGTACGCCGTGTCCTCGGGCAGTTCGTCGCGCAGGGCAGCGAAGACCTGCTCGGGGTGGAGAGCGGGACCCTCGGCGGTGAGCGGTGCGGGCACCGGCCGGTAGGGCGCCGCGGGCCGCGCGGGCGCGTCCAGCGACTTCAGGAGCAGGTCGACGACGGCCGAGGGGTCGGCGACCAGGGCCTCGCCCATCGGCGCCCGCGCGGCGGCCGACGCGTCCCCGGTCACCTGGACCAGCCGGGTGCCTTCGGGAAGATAGGCGCCGGGGAGGTGCTCGTGGTAGCGGAAGACCGGCGCGCCCAGCACGAGCACGAGGTCGTGGCCCTCGAACGCCGCCGAGACCGGTGCGATCCCGGCGGGCAGCACCCCCTGGAACTGCGGGTGCCGGTTGGGGAAGGGCAGCCGGAACAGCGAGGGGGCCGCCCACACCGGAGCGCCCAGCCGCTCGGCCAGCCGGACCGCGTCGTCGAAGAGGCCGTCGGAGTCGATGTCGCCGCCCAGCACGAGGGCGGGGCGCCGGGCGGCGGCGACCCGCTCGACGAGCCGGTGACCCTGCCCGGCGCCGGGCACGGCGGCCAGCTCGACCCGCCGGTCCAGCACCGCCGCCGCGTTGTCGCCGGCCTCGGCCGACCAGTCGTCGTACGGCACCGAGAGGTACGTCGGCCGCCGCTGGAGCCGCGCCTCGAACACGGCCTGGGCGAGGGCGCGCGGCACGTCCTCGGCGCACGCCGGTTCCGCCGCCCAGCCCACCAGCGGCTTCATCAGTGCGGGGGCGTCGACGCTGGCCAGGTTGGCCTCCGGGCCGATCGCGGGCCTGACCTGCTGGCCGGCCAGCACCACCAGCGGGGTGCGCGCGGCCACCGCGTTCGTCAGCGCGCCCATCGCGTTGCCGGAACCGGAGGCGGCGTGCAGGTTGACCAGGACCGGGCGCCCGGTCGCCTGGGCGTACCCGTCGGCCATCCCGACGACGGCGCCCTCGTGCAGGCCGAGGACGTAGCGGAATCCGTCGGGCAGTCCGGCGAGGAAGGGCAGCTCGTTGGAGCCCGGATTGCCGAAGACGGTGGTGAGTCCCTGGCGCTCCAGGAAATCGTGGGAGACACGACGCACGGATGACACGGACGTTCCTTTCGAAGTGACGTCCGACACGCTAGGCACCCCGCGACATGGGCACCAATAGATGTTTCGGTGCCCCGATATAGACTCCGTCGATATGGGGAGCTTCGATCTCAACCTCGCCCGGGTCTTCGTGCTCCTGTACGAGACCGGCAGCGTCACGGCCACCGCCGAGACGCTGCACGTCACGCAGCCCACCGTCAGCTACAGCCTGGGCAAGCTCCGGCGCCACTTCGACGACGAGCTGTTCCGCCGCAACGGGCGCGGACTGACGCCCACGGCAGGCGCCCGGCGGCTGTACGAGCCGCTCCAGCGCGCCCTGGCGGAGATCGACGGGACGGTCCGGCAGGGCGACGTGTTCGACCCCGCGACCATGTCCGGGCGCTTCACCATCGCGCTGTCCGACCTCGGTGAGGCGACGCTGCTGCCGAGGCTGCTCGCCGCCGCGCGCGAGCGGGCGCCGGGCGTGTCGTTCACCGTCCGGCCCTTCGACGTGGAGGACGCCGAGAGCCAGCTGCGCCGCGGCGACCTCGACGTCTTCGTGGCCACCCCGGTGATCACCTCGCACCTGACCGTGCGGGTCCCGCTCTTCCGTGAGCGCTACGTCCTGATGGTCGCCGCGGACCATCCGCGCATCCGGGGCGACGCGGCCACGCTGGCCGACCTCGCCGCCGAGCACCACGCGACGGTGTTCGGGCCGAGCGGACACGTCGCGCCCCGGGCGGTGCTGGCCGCGCACGGACTCCTGGAACGGGTCGCCGTCGACGCCACCCGCTTCTCGATGCTGCCCTACCTGCTGGAGCAGACCGACCTCGTCGCGATCGTCCCCGAGTTCGTCGGCGAGGTCTTCACCGCCTCGCACCGGGTGCGCCTGGTGCGCCTGCCGTTCGAGACCGAGCCGATCGAGATCGCCCTGTACGCGCGCCACGAGTCCTCGCGCGCTCCCGCGCAGCGCTGGCTCGTCCAGTTCATGGCGGAGGTCCTGGGCGAACAGGTGAGCCCCGCCCAACTGCCGCCCACCGCCGCCCGCTGAGATCGGAGACCGCGCGAACTGCGGGTGTTTGCGGTCGCGGTGAGGGGCAATGCGGTGTCCATGAGCGATCCGAACAAGGACACGAACAAGAAGCCCACCACTACGCGGACCGCCGAGGCCAAGGCCGAGAGCGCCGCCAAGAAGGCGACCGCCCCCGCCTCCCGGGCGACACGGGCCGCCGCCGACAAGGCGGGTGACGCCACGTCGGCCGCCAAGGCCGGCGCCCAGCGTTCCGCCCAGGCCGCGAACGGTGCCGTGCAGACGGCGGCCAAGGGTGTCGAGGCGGGCCGTCAGGCCGTCATCACCACCTCCGGCCAGGTCGTTGCCGGGGCGAAGACCGCCTGGACGGTCATCGCCCACCGCAAGCTCGTCGCCGCGGGCGTCGGCGCCGGCATCACCGCCCTGAGCGCGGCCTCGTACGCGGTGGGCCGGCGGTCGGGCCGCCACGCGCAGGGGCCCCTCACCCGCATGACCGGCGGCCGGATCTGACGCCGTTACCGGACGGCCCCGGCCGGAAGGCACAGCGCCGCTCCCCGGACAGGGGAAGATGGGACCGCGAGCGAAGTCCCTACCGATGCGGAGGAGTGGGCGCATGCAGCACGACCGAGCCGGGAAGCCGGCCGGCCCCGAGGACCTGATCGACGTCGCCCGGCTGGTGACGGCGTACTACACCCTGCACCCGGACCCGTCGGAGCCCGCCCAGCGCGTGGCCTTCGGCACGTCCGGGCACCGGGGTTCGTCCCTCGCGACGGCGTTCAACGAGGACCACATCGCCGCCACCAGCCAGG
Organism: Streptomyces sp. NPDC107500; assembly: GCF_055582785.1. Taxonomy (NCBI): domain Bacteria; kingdom Bacillati; phylum Actinomycetota; class Actinomycetes; order Kitasatosporales; family Streptomycetaceae; genus Streptomyces; species Streptomyces sp. NPDC107500. The sequence goes on along the minus strand of NZ_JBVJPF010000007.1, from coordinate 513,534 downwards.
CCATCTGCGAGTACCGCTCCGCGCAGGGCACCGACGGCCCGCTCTTCCTGGGTGCCGACACGCACGCCCTGTCCGAGCCCGCCAGGGTCACCGCGCTGGAGGTGTTCGCCGCCAACGACGTCACCGTCCTCATCGACACCGGCGACGGCTACACCCCCACCCCCGCGGTGTCGCACGCCATCCTCACCCACAACCGGGGCCGCGACTCGGGCCTCGCGGACGGCGTGGTCGTCACCCCCTCGCACAACCCGCCCGCCGACGGCGGCTTCAAGTACAACCCGCCCAACGGCGGACCGGCCGGTTCGGACGCCACCTCCTGGATCCAGGACCGGGCCAACGAGATCATCGCGGCCGGCCTGAAGGACGTACGGCGCATCCCCTACGCCCGGGCGCTCGCCGCCCCCGGCACCGGACGCTACGACTTCCTCGACCGCTACGTCTCCGACCTGCCGGCCGTCCTCGACCTCGACGCGATCCGCTCGGCCGGCGTACGGATCGGCGCCGACCCGCTGGGCGGCGCCTCCGTCGCCTACTGGGGCCGGATCGCCGAGCACCACCGCCTCGACCTGACCGTGGTCAATCCGCTCACCGACCCGACCTGGCGTTTCATGACGCTGGACTGGGACGGCAAGATCCGCATGGACTGCTCCTCGCCCCACGCGATGGCCTCCCTCATCGAGAAGCGCGACCGCTTCGCCATCGCCACCGGCAACGACGCCGACGCCGACCGGCACGGCATCGTCACCCCCGACGGCGGCCTGATGAACCCCAACCACTACCTCGCCACCGCCATCGCCTACCTCTACGCCCACCGCACCGAATGGCCCGCCGACGCGGGCGTGGGCAAGACGCTGGTCTCCTCCGGCATGATCGACCGGGTCGCCGGCGACCTCGGCCGGCGGCTGGTCGAGGTCCCGGTGGGCTTCAAGTGGTTCGTCGGCGGTCTCCTCGACGGCTCCCTCGGCTTCGGCGGCGAGGAGTCCGCGGGGGCGTCCTTCCTGCGCCGGGACGGTTCGGTGTGGACCACCGACAAGGACGGCATCATCCTCGCCCTGCTCGCCTCCGAGATCACCGCCGTCACCGGCCGGAGCCCCTCCGAGCACTACGCCGCGCTCACCGCCCGCTTCGGCGAACCCGCCTACGCCCGCATCGACGCCCCCGCCACCCGCGAGGAGAAGGCCCGGCTGGCCCGGCTGTCCCCGGCCGAGGTCACCGCCGACACGCTCGCCGGCGAGCCGGTGACCGCCGTCCTCACCGAGGCACCGGGCAACGGCGCGCCCATCGGCGGCATCAAGGTGACCACCGAGAACGCGTGGTTCGCGGCCCGCCCCTCCGGCACCGAGGACGTCTACAAGATCTACGGGGAGTCGTTCCTCGGCGCCGACCACCTCCGGCAGGTGCAGGACGAGGCCAAGCTCGTCGTCCTCGGCGCCCTGGGCGGCTGAGACCTCACCTCCGGCCGGCCGCGCCCTGCGCCCCGCGGCGCAGGGCCCAGGCCGGTGACCAGACCTCCGTGTCGAGCCGGACGGACGGGCGCGAGACGAGGTAGGCGTGCAGCGCGGCCAGCCCCGGATGCGCGTTGTCGGTGTGCCGGAGCAGGGAGTGCGGATAGACCGGCGCCGGATCGCGCACCGGGATGCGCCGCAGGTCGTGGCCGGCCGGCCAGACCAGCGGCGTGTGCTCGCTGAGGAAGGTCGACACCGTCGACGACTCGGAGATGGTGTCCAGGAGGGCCTCGACGCCGAAGTTCGGGCCGATCGCGTCCACGGTGAACCCGTACTCGGCCGCGAACGCGTCGTAGTAGGCCGACCACTCGGTGCCCGGGACGTTCCCGGGCATCCAGACGCGCTGCCCGGCGAGCTGCCCCGGGGTGACCGCCCGTGCCTTCGCGAACGGGTGGGCGGGCCCGGTGAACAACTGGAGCGGCTCGTCGAAGACCGGCGTGGCCTCGATGCCGTCGGGCAGCCGCCGGCCCGGCATGGTGACGCAGCGGAACGACGCGTCGATGGCCCCGGAACCGATGGCGGCGACGGCGGTGTGCGCGTCGGGGAGGGTGACCACGTCGAGGTCGACGTCGGGACGGGCGCGGTGGAAGTCACGCAGCAGACCGGCCGTCGCGGCCCGTCTGCCGATCACGTCCACCCGCAGCGGACGGCGCCCCGGCCGCACCGAGGCGACGGCCCGCTCCTCGGCGTCCAGCAGCGCACGGGCGTGCGGCAGGAACGCCTGCCCGTCGATCGTGAGCCGGGCTCCACGCGCGGTCCGGGTGAACAACGTCACCCCCAGGTCCTTCTCCAGCGCGGCGACCCGCTTGGACACGCCCTGCTGGGTGACGGTGAGCCGGGCGGCGGCGACCTGGAACTGCCCCGCCTCGGCGACGGCGACGAAGGTGCGTACGGCGCTGAGATCCACGACGGCCATCGTACGAGCGTGGTGCCGCTGCCACCCTGTGGTCGCTGCGGCCGGTGATGTTTCACGCATTCCTGGGTAGACGGGCTGGCGTAGCGGTCAAGGCTCAGGAAGAGGGCGGATCGGATGGACAGGGCTGCCCGGCATGAGGACCGGCGGAGTGAGCCGGTCAAGGTTTCGGCGGAGTACGAGGGCATTCCCGGCGACATCGCCCGGGGGCGCGAGCTGGCCCGGAGATTTCTCGCCCGGGTGCGGGCCGTGCAGGACCGCGCGGTGTCCGACCGCGCCGCGGACCTGCTCCAGCTCGTGGTGAGCGAGCTGCTGACGAACGCCTGCAAGTACGCGCCCGGCCCCTCGCTGGTCGACCTGGAGCTGGCCGACGACCTGGTCGAGGTCACCGTGTGGGACAGCGAGCCCGTGCTGCCCGTCGCCGAGGCCACCGATCCCGGGCGCATCGGCCGGCACGGGCTCGAGATCGTCATGGCCGTGTGCCACAGCTTCGAGGTGCACCGGGAACCCGTCGGCAAGCGCATGCGGGCCGCGCTGATGCTCACCGACGACCTGAACGGCACCGCCCTCGGGCACCCCTCCTGAGCCGCCGCCCGGTGGGCGTGTCGGCGCGGCGGAGTAGCCCTCGCGGGTGACGCCGTGTCAACGGGACCGGAAAGCGCATCAACTGCCGTTCTTCCAGGGCGCTTTGCATGCTCCGGCGGGTCCTCGCGAGAGGCCGGCGTTCACCCGGCTGAGCGCCTTGAGTGGTGCGAGTCGGACGGCTGACTGACGGTAATTCACGTCGGGGCCGGGTCACCTCAGCTGACGAAGCACCAGCTGCCCGGCCGTGACGGAAGGAACCACAGATGCGTTCTGCTCGCACGCTCCTGACCACGGCGGCCGCGTCGGCCGTCATCGTCCTCGGTGCCCCCGGCGCCTACGCGGCCTCCGCGGGCGACTGGGACCACGAGGACTCTTCCTACAGCAAGGAGCACGACAACGGAAGCAAGCACGAGAAGCCGCACGGCGGTATGCACACGGGCGGCGGAGCGCTGACCGCGGTGAACGAGGGTGACTGGGAGGGCGGCGAGTCCAAGAAGGACGAGGGCTCCGAGTACAAGCAGGACGAGGGCGAGAAGTCCTGGGAGGGCGGCAAGCACGAGAAGCCGCACGGCGGCATGCACACCGGCGGCGGCGCGCTGACCGCGGTCAACGAATGGGACGGCGGCGAGTCCAAGAAGGACGACGGCGGCTGGGACGGCGGCGAGTCCAAGAAGGACGAGGGCTCCGAGTACAAGCAGGACGAGGGCGAGAAGTCCTGGGGCGGCGGCCACGAGAAGCCGCACGGCGGCATGCACACCGGCGGCGGTGGCCTCGACACGCCGACCACCACCGCGGGCGGCCTCGCCGTCCTGGGCGTGGCCGGCGCCGGCCTGTACGCCGTCCGACGCAAGAAGTCGGTCAACGGAATGGCCTGAGCCGTGCCGGGCGCGATAGCGGCCGGGCCGCCACCAGGAACCCCGTGGCGGCCCGGCTCGCTGTCCCCCTCCGTGTCCGCCCTGCCGCCGTGCCCTACCGAGGTGGTCCTCGATGACAGTCCCCCCTTCGACCCCCGCCGACGACGAGAAGCCGTCGACCGGGCAGGGATCCCGCCCCGGCCTGATGGTGCTGTGCGGCGTGGCCCTGCTGATCCTGGCGGTCAGCCTGATCGGCGGCAACGACACGTCGACCGACTCGTCCCGCCCTCCGCTGCCCGCACAGCCCGCACAGCCCGCGACGTCGGCCTCGCCCAAGGCCGGCCCGTCCGCGACCGGCCAGTCCCGCACCCGCCCGGCCGGACCGGTGCTGCCCCGCTCGAAGCCGGTGCGGCTGCTGATCCCGGAGATCTCCGTCGACGCCCCCTTCACCGGCCTCGCCATCGGCGCGGGCGGACAGCTCCAGCCCCCGCCGGCCGCCGACACCAACCTCGTCGGCTGGTACGCCAAGGGCGTCTCCCCCGGGGAGCGGGGCACCTCGATCATCGCCGGGCACGTGGACACCAAGACGTCCGCGGCGGTCTTCGCCCGCCTGGGCCAACTGGACGAGGGAGACGTCTTCCACGTCCGGCGGGCCGACGGACGCAAGGCGTCCTTCGAGGTCGACGGCCTGGAGACCTTCGCGAAGGACGAGTTCCCCAGCCAACGCGTGTACGGGGACACCGACCGGGCCGAGGTACGGCTCATCACCTGCGCGGGCGACTACGACCGCCAGGCCAAGGACTACACGGACAACCTGGTCGTCTTCGCGCACCTCATCTGAGCCCGCGCGGGTCACCCGCGCAGTGCACACGAGTCGCGCCACGCCGGGGCCGGGCAGAAGATCGTCGGACACGCCGGCGTCGCAGCACCACTGGCGACGCCCAGTTCCGCCTCCGCGAAGGAGAGTGCGCAGGATGACCATCACGACCACTCCTGTATCCGACCCGTCGGCACGTCAGGTGTCGCACCAGGTCTCCCAGTCCGTGTTCGACGGCTCCCGCCTCCGGGTGGTCCTGCTCGTGGAGGTCTACGACGGGGCCCAGCAGCAGTTCCTGGAGACGTACGAGAACCTGCGCAGCCACGTCGAGTCCGTTCCCGGGCACATCGGCGAGCAGTTGTGCCAGTCCATCGAGAACCCCTCGCAGTGGCTCATCACCAGCGAGTGGGAGAGCGCCCCGCCGTTCCTGAACTGGGTGAGCAGTGAGGAACACGTGCGGATGGTCAAGCCGCTGCACAAATGCGTCCGGCACACCCGGTCGCTCCGTTTCCACGTGGTCCGCGAGACCGGCCGGCCGGAGGCGGACGCCGAACCCGGACGGGGCGGGCTCCAGTCGGCCCCCCGGATCGGTGACGGCGTGATCCGGCACGCCCTCACCTTCACGGTGAAGCCCGGCAGCGAGGAGACGGTCGCCAGGATTCTCGCCGACTACGCCTCGCCCGAGCCGCGCGTCGACGACACCACGCGCCTGTGCCGTACGTCCCTGTTCCTGCACGGCAACCGGGTGGTGCGGGCCATCGAGGTGCGCGGCGACCTGCTCGCGGCCCTGCGGCACGTGGCCGCGCAGCCCGAGGTGCGGGCCGTCGAGGAGGCCCTCAACCCCTATCTGGAGCAGGACCGGGATCTCGGCGATCCGGAGTCCGCGCGGGTGTTCTACACGCGGGCGGCGCTGCCCGCCGTGCACCACGTGACGGCGGCGGAGCGGGACCCGGCGGCCCAGCGTCAGGCGCTGTCCTACCCGGCCCGGCCGGGGCAGGGCATGCGGCTGGCGCAACTCCTCGCCGAGCGCGACGAGGCGGCGGCCGACGACCCGCGCAGCCCGGTGCTGAGCAGCACCATCTTCCAGCGCGACGAGATCGTGGTGCGGCTGGTCGATGTGCGCGGCGACCTCAGCGACGCCGACCCCGCGGGCACCCTCGGCCTCGCCGACGCCGCCGCGGTCACCGAGCTGACCACCCTGCTGGACGGTCGGGACCGGCCCGGCGACGCACTCGTCCGGGCCCTGGAGGGCGCCCGGATGGAACCGGTCACCGACCGGCGCGCGCCCGACGCCTGAGCCGGCGCCGGACGCCGCGGACACGCGACGGCCGCCGGACCGCATGTCGCGGTCCGGCGGCCGTCGCGTGTCCGTCCGGGCGTCGGATCACTCGGGGACGGTGCAGTCGAAGGCGTGCAGGTAGGGGTTGACCGGGCGGATGTCGTCGATGACGAGGCCGGCCTCGGTCAGCCGGCCGACCATGCTGTCGGTGGTGTGCTTCGCCCCGCCGACGTTGAGGAGCAGCAGCAGGTCCATCGCGGTGCTGAACCGCATCGACGGGGTGTCGTCGACGAGGTTCTCGATGACCACGACCCGGGCCCCGGGCCCGCCCGCCCGCATGACGCCGCGCAGGGCGCGGGCGGTGCTGTCGTCGTCCCACTCCAGGATGTTCTTGATGACGTACACGTCGGCCCGGACGGGGATGTCCTCGCGGCAGTCCCCGGGCACGATCCGCACCCGGTCCGCGAGCGAGCCGCCCTCGCGCAGCCGCGGGTCGGCGTTCTCCACGACCCTGGGCAGGTCGAGCAGGGTGCCGTGCATCGACGGGTACTTCTCCAGCAGGCTCGCCACCACGTGCCCCTGGCCGCCGCCGATGTCGGCGACCGAGGAACTGCCCGACAGGTCGAGGAGGGCCGCCACGTCCTGAGCCGACTGCCGGCTGGAGGTCGTCATGGCGCGGTTGAAGACCTCGGCCGACTGGGGAGCGTCCTCATTGAGGTAGGTGAAGAACTCCTTGCCGTACAGGCCCTCGACGACGTTGCGGCCGCTGCGCACCGCCTCGTCGAGCAGGGGCCACGCGTCCCAGGTCCACGGTTCGGTGCACCACAGGGTGATGTAGCGCAGGCTGTGCGGGTCGTCCTCGCGCAGCAGCCGGGACATGTCGGTGTGCGCGAACGTCCCGTTCTTCTGCTCGGCGAAGACGCCGTAGCAGGTCAGGGCCCGCAGCAGCCGGCGCAGCGGCTTGGGCTCGGCCTTCACCGCGCCCGCGAGGTCGTCCACGGTCATGGGGGTGTCCCCGAGGGCGTCGGCGACTCCGAGCCGGGCGGCCGTGCGGAGGGCGGCGGCACACGCCGCGCCGAACACGAGCTCCCTCAGCCGCATGGGCGGGGGTGGGGCGGTCTGTGCGGTCGTCATGTGCCGCTTCCCTTCCTTCTTCGGTACACGGGTGGCTGTGTCCGGCCGGTCAGCACAGTCCCGCGGGCTTGGAGGCGCCGCAGGTGTTGCCCTCGAAGGTGTTGTTCTTCCCGGTGGCCGCCGTCTCGGTGTTGACCAGGTCGGCGGGGGAGTTGTCGCGCAGCGAGTTGCCCTTGACCTCGTTCTTCTCGCTGGTGACACCCACGAAGCTCTTGAACAGGACGATGCCGCCCGACAGCGGGGACTTGCCCGAGTTCTCCCGCACCGTGTTGTCCGCGACCAGCACCTTCTCGGTGCCGGTCAGGACGATGCCGGAGCCCTGGAGGGCGTCGAGGCGCTCGGTCTTCGGGCAGGACTTGTTGTTGCCCACGACGTGGTTGTCGCGCACGACCAGGTCGCCGGCCTTGGGCTTGTTCTCGTCGCCGACGACGAACACGCCGGCGCAGTTGCCGGTGACGGTGTTGGCCGCGACGGCGAGGTTCCGCAGCCGCCGGACCGTGACGCCGATCCGGTTGCCCTCGAGGAGGTTGCGCGCGACGACCGTTCCCTCGGTGTCGGCCGCGCCCTTCTCGGCCGTGATGGTGTTGGCGAGGAAAATGCCCGCGTCGCCGTTGTCGAGGGCGGCGTTGCCGCGGAAGATGCCGTGGACCGACTGCTCCTGGGCGATGCCCCAGACGCCGTTCTTGACGGCCGTCACGTTCCGCACCGTCAGGCCGTCGGTGGCCGTCGCGTACAGACCGGCGCGGGTGAAGCCGGTCACCGTCAGGTCGGCGACGGTGACACCCTTGACGTTCTTGCCCTTCGCGCCGGTCACACAGATCCCGTTGCCGCTCTCGGCGCAGGTGTTGGCGGCCGCCTTCTTGGTGCCGGGCTCGAGGATCGTCTCGCGGCCCATGCCGCGCAGGGTGAGCCCGGGGGTGCTCACCTTGACGCTCTCGTGGTAGGTGCCGGGAGTGACGAGGACCGTGTCCCCCGATTCGGCGGCGTCCACCGCCTTCTGGATCGACTCTCCGGGCTTGACCACGTGGGTCATGGGAGCGGAGGACGCCGGAGCCGCTCCGAGCCCCGTACCGATCATCGCTGCGGTGCACACCAGGTACACGACATGGCATTTCTTCATATTCGGAAAGATATGCCGGACATATTCACGCGCGGCCTCGATGAGCCATCCGACGGCGTGTCAGGATGGCAACCTGAGCGGCATGGGCAAGACCGCACTGATCGTCATCGACATGATCAACACTTACGACCATCAGGACGCCGAAGCGCTGATCCCGGCCGCGGAGTCGGTGCTGCCGCAGCTGACCGGCCTGCTGGAGCGGGCGCGACGCCACCATGTCCCCGTGATCTACGTCAACGACAACTTCGGGGAGTGGCGCTCGCACCACGGCGAGATCCTCGACAAGGCCCTCTCGGGACCGCACGCGGGACTCGTCGAGCCGCTGCGGCCCGACGAGTCGTCCCTCTTCGTGGTCAAGGCACGCCACTCGATCTTCTTCGAGACCCCGCTGACCTATCTCCTCCACCAGCAGGGGATCGACCGGCTCGTGCTGTGCGGGCAGGTGACCGAGCAGTGTGTGCTCTATTCGGCGCTCGACGCCCACATCCGCCATCTCCAGGTCATCGTCCCGCGCGACGCGGTCGCCCACATCCACGCCGATCTCGCGGACGCCGCCCTGCGCATGATGGAGCGGAACATGGGTGCGCGGGTGTGCGACGGCGACGAATTGTGGACGTGAGGCGATCCGCGGCGCGGCGGGCCGGGAGAGCCGGCCGGTGTCAGGTCCGCAGGCTGCGCACGGGCAGGACGAGCTGCGCCGCCGTCCGCAGGGTGTCCTCGTGGTTGGCGAAGGCGGCGACCGCCTCGGCCTCGCCGGGCTCGCCGCCGGACCACGGGCGGGTGGCGAAGACGAGGCAGGCGTACCCGCGCTTGTCCACCGCCTCGCGCCATTGCGGCGTGGGCACGAACTGGGCGTTGACGCCCGGCATGGTGAGCGCCGCCGCACCGGGCACGACGAGCAGGCCGACCGGCAGGCCGGGCAGGCCGGTGGCGTCGAGCACGCCGTCGCCCACGGCGATCCCGGAGCGGCTCAGCAGCCCCTCGACGGCGGCCGGGGTCGCCTCCGGGCCGCCCTCGCCGTCGCCGAGGGAGCAGGCGAGGAGGAAGGGGACGTCGCCGTCGGGTGTCTCACGGCTCCAGGACATGATGACGAGCGTGCCGAGGTCGGCGGTTCGCAGGGGACGCGGGGCGGTGGAGATCGAGGTCATCGCGAAACCGTAAGCGCGCGCCCGGGCGCTCCCGGACGGCCGTCACCCGACCGGACGACGTCCTCGCCCTTCTTCACACGAACGAGGAGTCCGTCGAACGAGGGCGTGGCTCACCGCCGCGACAGCCGGCTGCGGATGTCGTCGAAGTGCCGGTGCACCGCCCGCTCCGCGGCCTCCGCGTCGCCCCCGCGCACGGCGTCGACGATCCTGGCGTGCATCCGGGCCAGTTCCTCGCCGTCGGCCGCCGCGCCCAGACCCTGGGCCTGGGTGCGCACCCGGTGGAAGGCGCTCCAGAAGGCGTCGAGGAGTTCGCTGAGCAGTCCGTTGTCCAGGGAGCGGTGCAGCACCCGGTGGAAGGCGCGGTCGGTGCGGGCCGCGATCTCGCCGGTCTCCCGCACCTCGGTGTGCATCGTCTCCACCAGCGCGTCCAGCTCGGCCAGGTCGGCGTCGGGCAGCCGTCCCGCCAGCCGGTGCATGAGCCCCGCCTCCAGGGCCTCGCGCAACTGCAGCAGTTCGAGCATGCTGCCCTGGCCCCGTCGGTGCCCGACCACGGTGCGGAACGCCATGGCCTCGGTCATCGGCTCCAGCGACATGGTGCCGACGTAGGTGCCGAAGCCGCGCCGGATCTCGACGATGTGCATGGCCTGGAGTGACTTGAGCGCCTCGCGCAGCGAGTTGCGGCTGACGCCGAACCGCTCCATCAGCTCCGTCTCGGTGGGCAGCGGGTCGCCGGGGCCCAGGCCCTCCTCGACGATCAGCTCCTTGATCCGCTCCTCGGCGTCGGCGGCGACCGAGCCCATGTGGCGTCCCCTCTCGACCCTTGACATCCCCTGGTCCGTCATGTGTCACTCTAACAGGACGTAGGACGTCCTACGTCCTCGGGTTCCGGGAACCCGGGCGCCTTGCCGCGCCCTGCCCCGGGACGGAAACACGGCACGACCTGGAGTCACCGCATGCCCATCCCCACGCCGCTGCACGGCGTCATCCCCCCGGTCATCACCCCGCTCACCCCGGCAGGGGAGGTCGACACCGGGTCGGTGCGCCGACTGACCGAGCACCTGATCACAGCCGGTGTGCACGGTCTGTTCCTGCTGGGGTCCAGCGGCGAGACCGCGTACCTCACGGACGCCCAGCGGCTGACCGCGCTCGAAGCGGCCGTGGACGCCGCCGCCGGCCGCGTCCCCGTGCTCGCCGGGGTCATCGAGACCACCACGGCCCGGGTGCTGGACCGGGCGGCCGACGCGGTCCGGGCCGGCGCCGACGCGCTCGTGGCCACGGCACCCTTCTACACCCGCACCCACCCGGTGGAGATCGCCGGCCACTTCCGGCGGATCCGCGAGGGCGCGGACCTGCCGCTGTTCGCCTACGACATCCCGGTCGCCGTGCACACCAAGCTGCCCCGCGACGTGGTCCTCGGCCTGGCCGCCGACGGCACGCTCGCCGGGCTGAAGGACTCCAGCGGCGACGAGGGCTCCCTGCGCCGGCTGCTGGTCGAACTGCGCCCGCGCACCCCGGACTTCTCGGTGCTCACCGGCTCCGAACTCACCGTGGACGGCGCGCTCCTCGCCGGTGCGGACGGCGTCGTGCCCGGCCTCGGCAACGTCGACGCGCACGGCTACGTACGCCTCTACGCGGCCGCCCGGGCGGGTGACTGGACCGCCGCCAGGGCGGAGCAGGACCGGCTCGCGGCCCTGTTCTCCCTCACCGACGCGGGCGACCCCGCTCTGATGGGTCCCAGCTCCAGCGCGCTCGGCGCCTTCAAGGCCGCCGCCCGGCTGCTGGGCCTCATCGACTGCGCGGCCACCGCGGCACCGCAGGTGCCGCTCGACGAGGCGGCCGTGGCCCGCGTCCGCACCCGGCTCACCGAGGCCGGACTCCTGTGATCCCCGGACCGGGGCCGCCGGCCCGGCCCCGGTCCCACCCCCGCTCCCGTACCGCTGTCCGTCCCCCCACGCGCGACTTTCCACCCGCATTGGATCCGTCATGTCATCTGCGCGCCCCACCCCGACCGCCCCGCCCTGGTACCGCGAGATCACGCGGGAGAAGTGGAAGTCCTTCTTCGCCGCCTGGATCGGCTACCTCCTCGACGGCTTCGACTTCGTGCTCATCACCCTCGTGCTGACCGAGATCGCCGACGACTTCGGGCTGTCCACCGTCGAGTCCGCGAGCCTGGTCTCCGGGGCCTTCATCACCCGCTGGCTCGGCGGCGCCGTGCTCGGCGCGCTCGGCGACCGCTTCGGCCGCAAGAGCGCCATGGTGGCCAGCATCCTGCTGTACTCGGTCGGCACCTTCGCCTGCGGCTTCGCCTGGGACTACACCAGCCTGTTCACCGCCCGTCTGCTGATCGGCATGGGCATGGCCGGTGAGTACAGCGCCAGCGCCACCTACGTGCTGGAGAGCTGGCCCGCCCGGCTGCGCAACCGCGCCTCCGGCTTCCTCATCTCCGGGTTCTCCCTGGGCGGCGTCCTGGCGGCCGAGGTCTACGAGCACGTGGTGCCGGGGCACGGCTGGCGCTGGCTGTTCTACATCGGCCTCTTCCCGGTCGTCGTCGCGCTGTGGGTGCGGCGGGCGCTGCCCGAGGCCGACGACTGGGAGGCCCGGGTGGGCGCCACCGGCGAGCGGCCCAACCCCTTCCGGCCGCTGTTCGCGGGCCGGCGCCGGGCGACGGTCAACACGGTGCTCGCCGTCGTCGCCACGGGCGCGCTGTTCGCGGTCTTCACCCCGCTCGGCGCGGGAGCGGTGCCCGTCCTCTCCGTCGTGGCCACGGCCTGTCTCCTCGCCTTCGCCGTGCAACTGGGCGGGCGCAAGCGCTGGCTGCTCTTCGTCGCGCTCTGCGTCACCGTCTTCTGCGCCTTCCTCTACAGCTGGCCGGTCCAGGCCCTGCTGCCCACCTACCTCAAGAGCGAACTCGGCTTCACCCCCGCGCAGGTCAGCGACGCGCTCTATTACGCCGGGTTCGGCACGATGGCCGGCTGCATCGTCACCGGCTTCATCGGGGACCGGTTCGGCACCCGCAGGGCGTACGCCTGCACACTGGCCGTCGGCATCGCCTTCGTCTTCCCCGTCTTCGCCATCCGCGACAGCCAACTCGGTCTGGGCATCCTGCTGTTCCTCATGCTCGCCTGCATGCAGGGCATCTCCGGGCTGCTGCCGAAGTACATCGCCGGGCACTTCCCGACCGAGACCCGCGCGGCGTCCCTCGGCTTCACCTACAACGTCGGCGCGCTGGGCGGCGCCGTCGCCCCCGTGCTCGGTGCCCGGCTGGCGTCGAGCATGTCGCTGGGGCAGTCGCTCGCGGTGCTCACCTTCTCGCTGACCCTGGTGGTCATCCTGCTGATCGGCTTCGACGTCCCGAGCCGGCTCAACCGTCTCGTCGACCCCGAGGCCGTGCCGGACTACCTGGCCACCGAGGCGGCGGTGGAGAGCCCGCCGTCCGTACCGACGGCGAAGTGAGGCGGACGCCGGCCGGAGGGTGGTTCGCCTGCTCCGACCGGCGTAAGGAGGTGGCGGACGGTGCGTCGTCATGTCATCACGTGCGGTAACAGTCCCAGTATGATCTGTAGACGAAATGCTCATCGGAGTGACGTGTGCGGCGCACACCGCCGTGGGGTCCGGATCGCCGCGGCGGCGCTGCTCGCCACGACCGCACTGGGCGCCACCACCGAAGCGGCCGCCTCGCCCTCCGTCCCCCTGCGCACCGACTGGGACGCCATCGCCGCCTGCGAGTCGGGCGGCAACTGGAAGGCCAACACCGGCAACGGCTACTACGGCGGTCTGCAGTTCAGGACGTCGAGCTGGATCGCGGCCGGGGGTCTCAAGTACGCCCCGCGCGCGGACCTCGCCAGCCGCGCCGAGCAGATCGCCGTCGCCGAGCGCCTGGCCCGGATCCAGGGAATGAACGCCTGGGGCTGCGCCTGATGTTCCCGCCCGGCGGTCCTGGGCAGACGTAGGGGTGTGAGCCGCCCGGCCGCAGGAGGGCGAAGGAGGGCTCGGCAGACATGCCACGTCTCCCAGGTGACCGCCTCCCCGACCCGCGCGCACGGCTGGGAGAGATGATCTTCTCCCGCGTGGCGGGCCCGGAGGGTCCGGGCAACCGTGCCCGCATCCACGACACACCGGGCCCGCGCTGGTTCGGCCCGGAGCGGCCGATCCGGCGGGTGCACGGGGACGCCTCCATGTTCATCGGCGGCCTGTCCGCCCTGCTGCTCCAGTCGCTCCACCCCCTCGCCATGGCCGCGGTCGCCGCGCACTCCGGCTTCCGCGGCGACCCCTGGGGCCGGCTCCAGCGCACCAGCACCTTCCTGGCGGTCACCACCTACGGCACGGCGGACAGCGCACAGGAGGCCTGCGAGCGGGTACGGGCCGTCCACGAGAGGGTGCGGGGCGTCACGGCCGAGGGGGAGGAGTACGGCGCCGCCGACCCGCACCTGCTGTGCTGGGTGCATGTGGCGGAGGCCGACAGCTTCCTGCGCGCCCACCAGCGGTACGGCGCCCACCCCCTGGACGACGACGGGTGCGACGGCTACGTGGCCGACATGGCGCGCATCGCCACCGCGCTCGGCGTGCCGGATCCACCCGTCGACCGCGCCGGACTCACCGAACGGATCGCCGCCTACCGCGGCGAACTGCGTGCGACCGCCGAGGCGCGCAGCACCGCCCGCTTCCTGCTGCTCAGGCCGCCCATCCCGCTGCTCGCGCGGCTGCCCTACGGGTTGCTCGCCGCGAACGCGGTGTCCCTGCTGCCGGTCTGGGCCTCACGCGCCCTGAGCCTGCCGCGCGTACCCCCGGCCGAGGGCGTGTGCGTGCGCCCGCTCGGGTCGGCCGTGACCGCGGGCATCCGCTGGGCGATGACGCCGCCCCGGGACGCTGCGTAGCGACGGGCCGCCCGCCGTACGGTACGCCGTGTTGACCGGGGTAATCCGTGGGCGTGCACTTGCGCCGGATCGTGGCCGCCAGGCGTTTTCCCCCGACGGGGGACGGGCAGTCCCCGGCGGGGGAGCGGAGGGCCGGCCCCGGACGTGCGTCACGCGGACCCGTCCGGGTCCGGCCTCCGGCCCTCGTGCCTCAGTGCGGGACCGACGCGGCGGGCCGCGGCAGTCCGTAGTGCCCGCGCAGCGTCGCCGCGTCGTACGCGGTGCGGAACAGGCCGCGCGCCCGCAGGATCGGGACCACCTGGTCGGCGAAGAGGTCGAAGCCGCCCGACAGCCACGGCGGCATGACGTTGAAGCCGTCGGCGGCTCCCTGCTCGAACCACTCCTGGATCTGGTCGGCCACCTGCTCGGGGGTCCCGGCCACCACGCGGTGGCCGCGCGCGCCCGCGAGGCGGTGCATGAGCCCGCGCACCGTGGGCTGTTCGCGGTCGATGATGTCCAGGACGAGCTGGAAGCGGCTGCCGTTGCCGCGTTCGCCCCGGGTCTCGATGAGCCGGCGGGGGACCGGCCCGTCCAGCTGGTCCGCGGTGAGGTCGAGACCCAGCAGACGCCGGAGCAGCTGGAGCGAGTACTCGGGCTGGGTGAGTTCGTCGAACTCCGCGTGCAGTGCCCGTGCCTCGGCCTCGGTCGCACCGATGAAGGGGCTGATGCCGGGCAGGACGAGCAGCCGGCCGGGGTCACGGCCGAGGGCCGCGGCCCGCGCCTTGAGGTCGGCGTAGAACTCCTGCCCGCTCCGCAGCGTCTGGTGCGCGGTGAACACCGCCTCCGCGCAGGCCGCGGCGAAGGAGCGGCCGTCCTCGGAGGACCCGGCCTGGACGTACACCGGGCGGCCCTGCGGGGAGCGGGGGAGATTCAGCGGGCCGCGCACCTTGAGACGGCGGCCCGAGTGGCCGATCTCGTGGATGCGGTCGGTGTCGGCGAACACACCGGTCTTCTGGTCGACGACCAGCGCCTCGTCCTCCCAGCTGTCCCAGAGTTTCGTCACCACGTCGACGAACTCCCGTGCGCGGTCGTACCTTTCGGCGTGCACCGGATGTCCGTCGAGGCCGAAGTTCTCCGCGGCCTGGGGGGCGCCGGTGGTGACGATGTTCCAGCCGGCCCGGCCCCTGCTGAGGTGGTCCAGCGAGGCGAACAGGCGCGCCAGGTTGTACGGCTCGGTGTACGTGGTCGAGGCCGTCGCGATCAGGCCGATCCGTTCGGTGGCCGCGGCGATCGCCGACAGCCAGGTGAACGGTTCGAGCCGGAAGCGGCTCGCGTATCGGACGTTGTCGGCCAGCGACGGACCGTCGGCGAAGAACACGGCGTCGAACGCGGCCGCCTCGGCCCGGCGGGCCAGCTCCTGGTAGAAGCCGATGTCGAGGATGCGGCCGGGGTCGGTGCCGTGGTACCGCCAGGCGGCCTCGTGATGGCCGCCCGGATAGACGAACAGGTTCAGGTGCAGGCTGCGGGCGCTCATGCCGCGGTCTCCTCCTCGATCGGCCCGGCGCTCTCGGAGTTCCGCACGCCCAGCCGGGCCAGCAGCCGGCCGCGCAGGGCGGTGTACTCGGCGCCCGCGTGGTCCCGCGGTGCCGGGAGCCGCACGGGAAGGTCGGCCGCGATCCGGCCCCGGTCCAGCACCACCACCCGGTCCGCGAGCGCGATGGCCTCGTCGACGTCGTGCGTCACCAGGAGCACGGCCGGCCGGTGCCGCTCGCACAGCCGCCGCAGCAGGGCGTGCATCCTGATCCGGGTCAGCGCGTCCAGCGCGCCGAACGGCTCGTCCGCCAGCAGCAGCCGGGGTTCGCGTACCAGGGACCTCGCCAGCGAGACACGCTGCTGTTCGCCGCCCGACAGCTCCACCGGCCAGGCCCGTTCGCGTCCGGCGAGGCCGACCTCGGCGAGGGCGGCCCGGCCCCGGTCCTCGGCGAAGGGCCCGGTCAGGCCCAGCACGACGTTGTCGAGCAGCCGCTTCCAGGGCAGCAGCCGCGCGTCCTGGAAGACGACGGACACATGGTCGGGTGCGGTCAGTCGACCGCTGCCCGCCACCTCGTGGTCGAGGCCGGCCAGGGCGCGCAGCAGCGTGCTCTTGCCGGACCCGCTGCGGCCCAGCAGTGCCACGAACTCCCCGGGCGCGATGGACAGGTCGAGCCCGTCCAGCACCCTGCGCTCGCCGAAGGAACGCACCAGGTTCTCGATGCGGACCGTCACGCGGTCCGCCGTGTTCAGCCCGCCAGCGTCCGCCGCCATGACAGGGCCCTCCTCTCCACCAGACGTACGAGGGCGTCGGAGACCAGACCGAGCAGGCCGTACACCACGAGACCGACGATGATGACGTCGGTCTGCCCGTACGTCCGGGCCAGTTCCATCATGTAGCCGATGCCGCTGGTGGCGTTGACCTGCTCCACCACGACGAGTGCCAGCCAGGCGCCGGTCACCGCGAAGCGCATGCCGAGCAGGAAGCCGGGCAGGGCGCCGGGCAGCACGACGTGCCGGACGAAGCCGAGCCTGCCCAGGCGCACGGTCTCCGCCAGTTCGGCGTAGCGGTTGTCGATGGCGCGCAGTCCGTTGTGCGTGTGGATGTAGACCGGCACGAGGACACCGAGCGCGATCGTGATCACCTTCATCGTCTCGCCGATGCCGAACCAGAGGATCAGCAGCGGGATCAACGCCAGCGAGGGGATCGACCTCTTGATCTGCACCGGGCCGTCGATCACGGCCTCGCCGAGGCGGCTGAGCCCGGAGACGAGGGCGAGGACCAGCCCGGCCACGACCCCGAACAGCAGCCCCAGCAGGGCACGTTGGGCGGAGGTGGCGAGGTGGGACTGGAGCTTGCCGTTGCCGATGAGGTCGCCCGCGGTGCCGGCGATGGTCCAGGGCGCGGGGAGGCTGCGGACGTCGAAGACGCCCAGTCCCGAACCCGCCGCCCAGAGCGCGAGCAGCAGGACCGGGCCGATCGCCCAGCCGTACCGCACGGGTTTGCCGGGGCCCGGCCGGTGCCGTCGTGGCCCGCGCGCAGGCACCTGGTCCGGCGGGGCCTCGGTGGCCGGGAGCGCCCGCTTGTCGAAGATCGTGGTGCTCATGACGACGTCCCTTCACCGGCAACGGCCTCGGCGGCCACCGGCTCGTAGCGGCGGTCGAAGAGGAGCCCCGCGTCGAACGGCTCGCGGTCCTGCTCCTTCGCCAGCAGGTCGATGGTCTGCTGCTGCCGGTGGATGGCGTCGGTCCAGTCCGCCGGAAGATCGGGGTGGCCGATGCGCCGGACCAGGTATTCGCCGTCCTCCTTGCTGAGTCCCTGGTCCTCGACGTAGTAGCCCGCCACCCATTCCTCGGGATGCCTGTCGATCCATATCTGCGCCCGGGCCCAGAACTTCACGAGTTCCCGGAGGGCGGCCGACTTCTGCGCGTCGGCGACGGATTCCGTCAGCGCCCACAGGTGTGCCGGGTCGTCCCGGAGCCCGTGCCTGACCGTCGCGCCGCCCTCCTTGCCGTAGTTGGCCAGGTACCGCTTGATGTTGACGTCCGCGATGGGTGCGGCGTCCACCTGGTGGTTGCCGAGCGCGGTGGGATAGACGTCGCCGGTGCTCGCGAGTTCGACGAGTTCGACGTCCCGCTGGGTGAGACCGGCCTTCTTGAGAATGCGCAGGACGAGTGCTCCCTGGGCCTGCCCCGGGCTGTAGGCGATCTTCTTGCCCCGCAGGTCGGCGAGGGTCTTGATGCCGGAGCCCGGGGCGGTGCCCAGCTCGTAGATGGGGTTCTTGTACGGGTCCGCGCGGAACCTGACCGCCACGAGCTTCGTGTCGAGACCCGTCCAGTGGGCGTTGATCGACGGGATGTCGGCGGCCGAGCAGACGTCGAGTGCGTCGGCCCGGAAGGCCTCCGAGCACTGGGGGCCGCCGCTGATGTTGGCCCACTTCACCTTGAAGGGCAGTTCGTCGATCTGCCCGGACAGCTCCAGGGCGACCTTGAGGTCGGGGGCTCCGACGGTGAGCGTGGTGTCCCGGGCGACGGCGGCCGGGATCCTCTCGTCCGAGACGTCCTCGCTGGTCGCGGTCTGCGCCGGGGCCACACAGCCGGTGACGGTAAGGGAAAGGGCCAGTGCGGCCAGGGCGGGAAAGCGCCGGAATCCGGGCAGGGGTGTGCGAGAGGTCATCACGGCCTTCACGGGGAGCGGAGGAAGAGGGCAGCGGGCGGTGTGGTTCAGCTACACACCGCGGTGGCGACGCGCATCAGATCGATGGCCCGTCGCTTCGTGAACTGCCGGGATTTCCGCATGCCGTGGACGCTAGCCAGGGGGTTGAAACCCGGTCAAGGGCCACCGGTCGGCTCCGCCGGGACTGCAACGACGCCTTCGTGGGCGTGTCATGTTCCGGAAACGCGGCGGCCCGAATACGCGGACCAGCGGCCCTCGCGCCTGGCCACCGTGATGTCGCGCCCGAAGCACGCGGTCAGCCGCGAGTCGGTCAGGACACCCTCGACGGGACCATCGGCGAGGATCCTGCCCTCGCGCAGCAGCAGGGCGTGGCTGACGGCCGGGGACAGCTCCTCCAGATGGTGGGTGACCGTCACGGTGGCCAGGTGCGGACGCCCCTCGGCCAGTTGGTGCATGGCCTCGACGAGGTCCTCGCGGGAGGGCAGGTCGAGGGCGTTGAACGGCTCGTCGAGGAGCAGCAGCGCCGGATCGGCCATCAGCGCGCGGGCGATGAGGATCCGCGCCCGCTGACCGCCCGAGCAGACCCCGTACGGCCGGTCCGCCAGCTCCTTGACGCCCAGCTCGGTCAGGAGGCCGCGGGCCCGGTCCCGGACCTCGTCGTCGTACGTCCGCCACAGGGGCTGCACGGTGCCGCTGTGGCCGGTGAGCACGACCGCGTGGGCGGTGAGGTCCTGCGGCACCCGCTGGGCGGCGTTGACATGGCCGATGCGCGCCCGCAGCTCGCGCACGTCGACCCGGCCGAGCCGGCTGCCGAGGACCTCGACCGTCCCGGCGGTGGGGTGCATCAGTGCGCCGAGCAGGCGCAGCAGGGTGGTCTTCCCGGCGCCGTTGGCACCCAGCAGGGCCCAGTGCTCGCCCGGCCGGACGGTCCAGTCGATGCCGTCGAGGATCAGCTGGTCGGTGGTGAGGCGCCGGACGTGCACGTCCCGGAGCCGGAGCACCGCCGCCTCCCGCTCGTTCTCCTGCGAGCCGGTCGTCCGCCCGGTCATGCCGTGCCTCCTTCGCGCGGGACGTGTGCCATACCCCCGGCACAGTAGATGTACTCACCATGTGCCTGCTGGACCGTCCGGTTCCTGGACGGGACCCGACGGACGGAGGTGGCAACCGGACGGCGGACTCCTTCGCGGCACGCATGCCGGCTGGGAACCCGAAGGGCGGTGACGCCGCCCCCGTCACCGTCCGTACCGGCATCCGCGACGAACACGGCGTCCTGCCCCCGCCGTGACGGGGGCAGGACGGAACCGGTCGGGTTCCCCGGGCGGGAGGGGAAGGGTCAGACGCCCGCCACCGACTGGATCCACGACCGGTAGGCGGTCACGTTCGTGTACGCCGTGGTGGACTGCCGGTCGCTGGTCGAGGCGACGCCGACCTGGACGCCGCCGGCCATCATCGGGCCGCCCGAGTCGCCGCCCGCGGTGATGCCGTCGCCGGGACGGGCGCATATCGCCCGGCCGTTGTAGGCGTCGTAACACCCGCTGGTGACGCTCAGGTTGGCGACCTTGAGGTACTGGGACTGGCAGTTGATCTCCGAGCCGCACCGTGAGGTGGCGCCCCAGCCGTAGACCTGCACGGTCTGACCCACGCGCACCGTGCCCGGCTGTCCGAGCGGCGCGTAGGAGGCGGAGACGGAGCGGTCGAGCCGGACCAGCGCGAGGTCCGCCGAGGGATGGGTGGTGGTCTGCGCCCCGTTCGCCACCGTGCCGCCCGAGCCCTGGTCGAGGCTGCCGATGCGGAAGGACAGGCCGCCGCCCGTGACGCAGTGCTTGGCCGTGAGGATCCAGGTGGGCGAGATGATGGTCGAGCTGCACGTCTGGGCGCCGTTGGAGAACAGCCGGGCCGCCCAGGGGGCGTTCTGCGCGTAGCCGCCGCCGATGATCGGCTGGGGGCCGCCGTCACCTGGGCGGGGCTCCGCCGCCGAGGCCTGCGGAGCGAGCGCGAGTGCGGACAGCAGCGTGGCCGTGAGAGCGGCCGTCAGGGTGGGGACGAGTCTGGAGGTTCGCAAGGCTCCTCGATTCCGACGGACACGCGTCGGGGCGCGTGTTCGGTCTGTGGGGGCGCCCAGCATCCCGGTCCCCGCCGTGGCACCGGCACTCCCGACTTCCCATAACGCGGCGTTATGCCGCGGGACGGCCCGGCCGGCGGTGCGCGCCGCCCACGTGCGCGGCAGTGCGGACGGAGACGGTCACGACGTCGGTGCGGCCCGTGGCCTTGGGCGGCCCGGCGGGCCGGCGTCCCCGGGCCGGAGCGTCGGCGGCAAGGCCCGGATCCCGCGGGTCAGCGCAGCAGCAGTTGCACGAGGGCGACGGTGCCGACCGTCACCACCAGCGTCCGCAGGACGACGGGCTTGAAGTGGCGGCCCACCTTGGCCCCGCCGTACCCGCCGAGGGCCGAGCCGACCGCCAGCAGGCCGACGGCGGTCCAGTCGAAGTCCGCGGCGAAGAGGAAGAAGAGCGCGGCGACGCTGTTGACGACGGCGGCGAGGACGTTCTTGACGGCGTTGAGGCGTTGCAGCGGCTCGTCGAGGAGCGTGCCCATCAGGGACAGGTAGATGATCCCCTGGGCGGCCGTGAAGTAGCCGCCGTAGACGCTGGCCAGGGTCAGGCCGGTGAACAGCAGCGGACCGCCGTCCCGGCGCGGGGAGGCGCCGGTGCGCGCACGGCGGCGCTGCACCCACTTGCCGATCTGGGGCTGAAGCGCCACCAGCACCAGGGCGAGGCCCACCAGGACCGGCACGATCGTCTCGAAGGCGTCCTCCGGGAGCGCGAGCAGCAGTGTGGCGCCCGCGAGACCGCCCATCAGGGCGCCGACGCCCAGCTTGAGGACCCGCCGCCGCTGGCCGCGCAGTTCCTCGCGGTAGCCGATGGCGCCGCTGATGGACCCGGGGATGAGGCCGAGGGCGTTGGAGACGGTGGCGGTGACCGGCGACAGGCCCGTGGCCAGCAGCACCGGAAAGGTGATCAGGGTGCCGGAGCCGACCACGCTGTTGATGGCGCCCGCCCCGACGCCGGCCGCGAACACCGCGGCCATGGCCTCGGGCGTCACCCCGGGCCGTCCGGGGCCGCGCCGAGGACCGGCCGGAAGGTGTCAGGTGCATCTTTCACGGGGCCGACTGTACCCACCGGCGGAGGTGGTGCGTCCGGCGGTCTTCAACCGGGCCTGAATGGACACTTCTTGACGTTAATTCACCTGATCATGCGGTGATACGATCACCGCGTTTGCGGAGCGGGCGGATGGGTGAAAGACGGCATCCCCGACTTCAGGGACAGCCCGGGCAGCTACCCCGGTGCGGGCGGTCCACCGGCCGTCCGCCTAGACGGGAATTCAGCAAGCCGGCCGTCAGTCGCCTGAAGAGAGTCTTATGACGGAATACACAGGGAACCCCTTGCTCTGGGTGGCCCTCGTCGCCCTCGTGGCCGCCGCCGTGCTCATCACCCGCCAGCGCAGGGCGGCCCGGGCGTTGCGGCAGCAGGTGCAGGGGCTCAAGGACCATTACACCCAGCTGGAGAACGATTACGGAAAATCCGTGCAGGCGGCCCAGGAACGGGCCGAGGACGAGACCAAGACCGTCCTGAAGTCCGCCATGCGGACCCTTCAGGGCCTCGCCGCGGAACAGCAGCTGGTCCTCTCCCGGCTTCAGACCAAGTACGGCGACTCCGCCCTCCTCCAGGACCTGCTGGAGATCGACCACACCAACTCGCAGTTCGGCCGGCGCGCCCAGTCCATCGCCGTGCTCTGCGACGGCTGGCTCGGCGGGCGGCGCGACACCGCCTCGGTGTACGACGTGGTGCGCAGCGCGCAGGGCCGCATCCGGCACTTCCGCAGGGTGGACATCCTCTCCCAGGTCGACTTCGGCATCACCAGCCGGGCCGTGGAGCCCGTCGCCCTCGCCCTGGCCGAACTGCTCGACAACGCCACCAGCTACTCCAGCCCCGACACCGTCGTCGAGATCAACCTCCGGACCGTGCCCAAGGGCATCTGCGTGGTCGTCGACGACGCCGGTGTGGGCATGAGCGACGAGGAGCGCGCCCGCGCCGACCGGCTGCTCGCCACCGAGCGCGCCTCGGGCGTGGCCGGGCTCGGCAATCCGCCGCAGTTCGGCTTCGCGGTCATCGGCCTGCTGTGCGAACGATTCGGCTTCGAGGTGTCGGTGGACTCCTCGTCCCCCTACGGAGGTGTAAGGGCGGTGGTCCTGCTGCCGCACGAACTGCTCACCGGCATGCCGGAGAAGAAGACTCCCGCCCCCGCCGCCCACCCCACCGCCCGGCCGGTCCGGGACGGCGGCCCCGAGGCCGCGCCCGTCTCGTCCCGGACCGACGACGGTCTGCCCCGGCGGCGCCGCAAGCGGCCGATGGCCATCGTGCCCGGCAACGAGCCCACCCCCCGCCCGGCGGGCCGCTCCGACTCCGAGCAGGCACAGGTCATGGGTGCCTTCCAGCGGGGAACGCGGTCCGGCCGGGTCACCGACCCCGAGGGCACCGACCGCACGCGCAGAACGCCTGGTGCCAGCAGCGAAGGACATGAGGTCTCGTGAACGACGATCTGTCATGGATGCTCGACAGCGCCCTGGAGATTCCGGGAGCCCTGCACGCCGTCCTGATATCCGCCGACGGTCTGCTGATGGCCCGGACGCAGGACTTCGACAAGGACGACGCCGACCGGGTCGCCGCCGCGATGAGCGGGGTGCAGTCGCTCAGCCGCACCCTCGCCTTCTTCTGTGAGGACCCCAGCCAGTCCTGGCGCCAGACCCTGGTCGAGTTCGACGGCGGCTGGGTGTTCCTGATCTCCGCCGGCGAAGGCGCCTACCTCGGTGTCTCCGCCTCCCCCGAGGTGGACATGGCCGACATCACCTTCCGGATGCAGCAGCTCGTCGCCCAGCTCGGCAAGCGGCTGACGACGCCGCCGCGCGAGAACCTCGGCGCCCGCTCATGACCGGCCACGACGGCTGGGAGCCCGAGGCGCCGGAGTTAGTACGGCCGTACGTCATCACCAAGGGCCGCGGCCTGCCCGACGAGGACCACCTCTCCCTCATCACCCTCGTCACCGCCTCGGCCGAGGACACCCGGCGCCCGGCCCGGCTGTCCCCCGAGGAGCAGAGCCTGCTGGACCTCTGCTCGGCCGGCTACCTCTCGGTCGCCGAGATCGCCGGACACACCCACTTCCCGCTCGGCGTGGTGCGGATCCTGCTGGCCTCCCTGATGGAGGGCGGCCACCTGATGACCCGCCCGCCGGTGGCCCGCGCCCGGCTCGCGGACAAGGAGATCCTGGAGGAGGTGCTCAATGGGCTCCGCGCCAAGTTTGGATGAGCGGGACTACGTACGCGGAGGGGCGACCCAGACCGCGGTCAAGATCCTCGTCGTCGGACACTTCGCGGTGGGCAAGACCACCCTCATCGGCTCCATCTCGGAGATCGAGCCGCTGTCCACCGAGGAGACGATGACGCAGGCCGCCGAGTCGGTCGACGACCTGGGCGGCGTCCAGGGCAAGACCACCACCACGGTCGCCATGGACTTCGGCCGCCTCACCATCAGCGACCGCGTCGTCCTCTACCTCTTCGGCACCCCCGGCCAGCAGCGCTTCGTCCAGATGTGGGAGGACATGGCACGCGGCGCGCTCGGCGCCCTGGTGCTGGTCGACCCCGAGCGGCTGGCGGACTCCTTCCCCGTGATCGACCTCATCGAGCACTACGGGCTCGACTACGCCATCGCCGTCAACCACTTCGACGGCACCCCGCTGCGCGACGAACACGCGCTGCGCGAGGCGCTCGACCTGCTCGACGACACCCCCGTCGTCACCTGCGACGCCCGCGACGAGAAGTCCTCGGCGGCCGCACTGACCACCCTCGTCCGCTACTTGCTGGACCGCACCCGCTAGGAGCTGGGAGCAGACATGAACGCTCACGACACGGCCCCGGTGCCGCCGCCCGGGTGCCCGGCCCACGGCTCCGGCGCCAGAGTGCCCCTGCACGGACCGGAGTTCGCCGCCGACCCGCAGGCGTACTACGAGTACCTGCGCCACTACGGGGCCGCGGCGCCCGTCGAACTGGCCCCGGGCGTCGAGGCCACCCTGGTCACGGACTACGCCGCCGCCCTCCAGCTGCTCCAGGACTCCGGGTCCTTCCGCAAGGACGCCCGGCGCTGGCGGGCCTTCAACGAGGGCAAGGTCGGCCCGGACAGCCCGGTCGCGCCCCTGCTCGCCTACCGGCCCAACTGCATGTTCGCCGACGGCGCCGACCACCTCAGGCTCCGCCAGGCCGTCACCGACAGCATGGCCCGGGTGGACACCCGGCGGCTGAGCCGGAGCACGGAGCAGATCTCCGGCTACCTCATCTCCCAGTTCGCCGCCCGCGGCTCCGCCGACCTTCTCGGCGACTACGCCAAGCAGCTGCCGCTGTTCGTGTTCAACGAACTCTTCGGCTGCCCCGCCGACATCGGCGACCGGGTGCTGTTCGGCATCTCCGGCATGTTCGACGGCGTCAACGCCGAGAAGGCCGTCGAGGTGCTCTTCCAGGCGGTGGGGGAACTCGTCGCGCTCAAGCGGAGCAAGCCCGGCGACGACGTCACCTCCTGGCTGATGCGGCACGAGGCGGCGCTCAGCGACGAGGAGATGGTCCACCAGCTCGCCCTGCTCCTCGGTGCCGGCGCCGAGCCCCTGCGCAACCTCATCGGCAACACGCTGCACCGCCTGCTCACCCACGAGCGGTACGCGCGCGAGGGCGGCCTGATCGACGAGGCGCTGGACGACACGCTGTGGGAGAACCCGCCCATGTCGAACTACGCGCCGCACTACCCGGCCCACGACACGGAACTCGCCGGACAGCACCTCCAGGCGGGCGATCTCGTGCTGGTCAGCTTCGCCGCGGCCAACACCGGCCCCGCCCTCAGGGCCTCCCGCCAGGCCGGCAGCAACCGCGCGCACCTCGCGTGGAGCGCCGGACCGCACGCCTGCCCGTCCAAGGAACCGGCCCGGCACATCACGGTCACCGCCATCGAGCACCTCTTCAACGAGCTGCCCGACGTCGAACTCGCCGTCCCGGAGGACAGCCTGACCTGGCGTCCGGGCCCCTTCAACCGGGCCTTGGCCACCCTGCCGGCCCGCTTCACCCCGGCCCGCACCGGACGCGGCGCCGAACCGCGGCCGACCCCGGGTGCGGCGGAGCCCGAGGCCGCCGTCCAGGCCCGGCCGGCCGAACGCAGTGGCATGTGGAGCCAGTTCCTCAACTGGCTCACACGGTGATCTGCACAACACCCTCCCAACCCGCCCCTTTCGCATGAAGGTTGAACGGCACGGGTAGTGAGCAACGCGGCATTCAAGTTGCTTACGAGTAAAAGGAGGTGTCGTGGACCACATATCCACGAACGCCGCTTTCCCGCCGCCGAAACCCCCGATACCCGCCTCTCCAGGCGGGTATCGCTCTGTGGGGCCCCGGCCGGGGACGGGCCGGTGACCGCCGCGCCGCAGGCTACGGACCCGCGGGGCGTCCCGACACTCGGCGCCTTCACGGGCGGCCAGCTGCGAAGACTCGGCGCGGTCGCCGGTCTCGCCGGAGCGGACGTCGACACCTACGCCCGGGTTCTCACGGACTCCTTGGGACCGGTGGCCGGACGGCCGCTCCACCTGCCGCCGCCCTACCGCACCTTTCTCTCCGACGACCACACCCCCGTCGAGTTCTCCCTCTCCTTCCGGCCGGACGCGGCCCCCGTCCTGCGGGTGCTCGTCGAACCGGGCTGCGGCGCAGACAGCCTGGTTCACAACGGCCGGGCCGGACTGGAGACGGTCCGGGCGATGGCGCGCCGGTGGCGGTTCGGGACCGGCCCCCTCGACGAGGTGACGGACCTCTTCCTGCCGTCCGCTCCGCAGGGACCCCTGGCCCTGTGGTGCGCGCTGGAGCTGACACCCGGCGGTGTGCCCAAGGTCAAGGTCTACCTGAATCCCGCCGCCAACGGGGAGGAACGTTCCGCCGCGACGGTGCGCGAGGCGCTGCGCCGGCTGGGGCTCAAGCGGGCCTACGCCAACCTGCCCCCGGGCAGCGGTCATCCGTTCCTCGCCCTGGACCTGGGGGACTGGGAGGAACCCCGGGTGAAGGTCTACGTGCGCCACGACAGCCTGACCTGTGCCCGTGCCGGGAGGCTGTCCCGCATGATCCCGGAGCCGGTTCCGGCCGTCGTCGAGTCCTTCTTCCGCACGGTCGCGGGCGCCGGGGCCGGGGCGACGGGGCTCGACGGGCTGCCCGGCCTGTCCTGCCACTCCTTCACCGGTCCGGCGGACCCCCGGCCCAGCGGATTCACCCTGCACATCCCGGTCAGGGACTACGCCCCGCACGACGGGGAGGCCCTGGCCCGGGCGTCGCGGCTGCTGCAACGGCACGGCATGGACGCCTCGATGCTGGTCCGGGCGCTGGCCGCCGTCACCGACCGGCGGCCGGAGGACGGGGCCGGGCTCATCGCCTACCTGGCGCTGGCGCTCCAGCGGGGCCGGCCGCCGCGGGTGACGGCGTACCTCTCCTCGGAGGCGTACGCGGTCCGGCCGCCCGCCGCGGCGCCGGTCCGGCGTCCGGTCGCGGTGCACTGAGCCGGCCGTCCGGCACACCACAGGGGCTCCCGGCCGACCTCACCGGGAGCCCCTGGGCACGCCGCCGTGCGGGACGGTCACACGGGCAGCGACTCCCGGAACTCCGCCAGGTACGGGCCCACGTCGACCTGGATCGAGGCGCCCTCGGTCCGGCCGTAGCGCTGGGCCACGGAGGTGAGGTAGGTGCCGATCTCCTCGCGCATCGCCTCCGCCGCGGGCAGTTCGGCCTCGCCGTCGATGATCCGCGCCACCCACTCCGCCTGCGCCTCCACCAGCCGGGTGATCGCGCCCACGGGCCGGACCAGCCCGACGAAGTAGAGACCCGGCCGGCCGGCCGGTACGACCCGTCGGTACAGCTCGACCGAACCGTCCGCCGCCACCGGGCAGCCGGCCGGCAGGAAGGGGAAGGTCATGCGGAAGCCGGTGCAGTACACGACGGCGTCCGCGGCCGTGGAGGTGCCGTCGGTGAAGACGACCCGGTCGCCGTCGAAGGAGGCGATCGCGGGCTTCGGGGTCACGGCGCCGTGCCGGATCCGGCTGAGGATCTCGTCCGAGAGGGTCACGGCGGAGGAGAAGACCGGGTGGTCGGGCTCGGGCAGGCCGTAGTCCGCCAGTCTGCCGCGCGCGACGAGCAGCGACCGCTCCACCCAACCGCGCTGCTCGGCGAAGGACATCTCGGTCCACCAGGGCGCCTCGGCGATCTCGTCGACCGACATCCCGAAGAGCTGCTTGGGCACGATGTGCAGCCCCCGCCGCACCGACAGCACGGTCTCCTCGGCGTGCCGCGAGAGGTCGGCCGCGATGTCCACGGCGGACGCCCCGAGGCCGACGACGACGACCCGGCGTCCGTCGAAGTCGGCGCCGTCACGGTAGTCGAGGGAGTGCAGAATCGTTCCCTCGAAGGAGTCGGCGCCGGGCGGGAGAGGATCGGGCAGCGCCGGGTCGGTGTGGTGTCCGGAGGCGACGATCACCTGCTCGAAGCGGCGGGCCGACTCGGTGCCGTCCGCGTCGCGGCTGACCACCGTCCACGCGCCGTCCGGGGCCTGCCATACGGCGACCACCTCGGTCCGCAGCTCGATGTGGTCGAGCAGGCCCGCCCACTCGGCGAAGGAGCGCAAGTACGCGGCGACCTGGCTGTGCCGGGGGTAGAGCGGATACGAGGACGGCATGGGGAAACCGGCGTAACCGGTCAGCTGCTTCGCGGTGTTCAGGTGCAGCGACAGGTAGCCCGGCCCCCGCTCTCCGGCCTCCGGCTGCCGCCAGATCCCGCCGACGTCGGGCGCTCTCTCCAGGCAGACGAAGCCGATGTCCCGCTCCTTGAGGGAGTGCGCCACCGCCAATCCCGACAGACCTGCACCGATCACACACACGCGCACGGGATTTCCCCCCAGGACGGACCAGACCTCCCCCGATCACGCAGTGACTGCCCATCCGCATCCCGCGGCACACCAGCACGAGGGACGAACGGACGTGTTCGTCCTCACGTTTCACGCGCCGCGCAGATCCCGGACCCGGCGGATCTTGCCGAGGGAGCGCTCCAGGGTCTCCGGCGCGACGAGCTCCACCTCGACCGTGACGCCCACGCCGTCCTTGACGCCCTGGACGATCGCCCGGGCGGCGGCCTCGCGCTGCCCGGGACCGGCGTCGGGGCGGGCCTCGACCCGCACGGTCATGTGGTCCATCCGGCCGCGCTCGGAGAGCTGGATCTGGAAGTGCGGGGCGACGCCCGGCGTGCGCAGCACGATCTCCTCGATCTGGGTGGGGAAGACGTTCACCCCGCGCAGGATGATCATGTCGTCGCAGCGGCCGGTGACCTTCTGCATCCGGCGGAAGGCGGGGCGGGCGGTGCCCGGCAGCAGCCGCGACAGGTCGCGCGTGCGGTAGCGGACGACCGGCAGCGCCTCCTTGGTGAGGGAGGTGAAGACGATCTCGCCCTCCTCGCCCTCGGGCAGGACGGCGTCCGTGAGCGGGTCCACCACCTCCGGATAGAAGTGGTCCTCCCACACGTGCAGCCCGTCCTTGGTCTCGACGCACTCCTGCGCCACACCCGGGCCGATCACCTCGGACAGGCCGTATATGTCCACGGCGTGGATGTCCATCCGCTCCTCGATCTCGCGGCGCATCTCCTCGGTCCACGGCTCGGCGCCGAAGATGCCGACCCTCAGCGAGGTGGAGCGCGGGTCGACGCCCTGCCGCTCGAACTCGTCGAGCAGCGTGAGCATGTAGGAGGGGGTGACCATGATGATCTCGGGCCGGAAGTCCTGGATGATCTGCACCTGGCGCGCGGTCATGCCTCCGGAGGCCGGGATCACCGTGCACCCCGCGCGTTCGGCGCCGTAGTGCGCGCCGAGACCGCCGGTGAACAGGCCGTAGCCGTAGGAGATGTGCACCTTGTGGCCGGGGCGCCCGCCCGCGGCCCGGATCGAACGGGCGACGACGTCCGCCCACACGGACAGGTCGTTGTCCGTGTACCCGACCACGGTGGCGCGGCCGGTGGTGCCGCTGGACGCGTGCACCCGCCGCACGTCCTCCATCGGGACGGCGAACATCCCGAAGGGGTAGGTGTCCCGCAGGTCCGCCTTGGTGGTGAAGGGGAAGCGCGAGAGGTCCGCCAGGCTGCGGCAGTCGTCCGGGGCGACCCCGGCGGCGTCGAACTTCTTGCGGTACAGCTCCACGTTCTCGTAGGCGTGCCGCAGGGTCGCGCGCAGCCGGTCCAGCTGTAGCTCCGCGAGCTGCTCCCGGGACAGGCGCTCGGCGTCGTCCAGCAGGTCGTGGGGGAGTGGCTCACCCGGGCGGGGTGCCGGGGTGGCCCCGGTCGTCGGCTCGCTGCTCATCGCGGCTCCTTCGTCGTCGTGCCCGGCGTCCGGCTCCCGGTGGTGTCCCGCATGCTGCGGCTGCGTCCGCGGAACTCCGCGATCACCTCGTCGCCGCGCCGCACGCTCACGTCGTACACGCCGCTGCGGCCGAACCGGGCCCGCTCCTCGGCGCGGGCCACGAGGACGTCTCCCTCGCGGGCGGGGGCGACGAAGACGATGTCGGCGCCGGCCGCGACGGTCACCGGACCGTGGCTGTTGCAGGCGCAGGCGAAGGCGGTGTCGGCGAGCAGAAACAGATAGCCGCCGTGGGCGATCCGGTGTCCGTTCACCATCGCCGGGGTCACGGTCATCCGGAGTACGGCGGTCCCCTCGCCGTGCTCGACCAGCTCGATGCCCAGCCCCCGGGAGGCCTCGTCCGCGGAGAACATCGTCTCCGTGGGTGTCGGCCCAGTGGCCTGCGACATCCTTCCCACCACCTTCTGTCCCGACCGACCATTCGGTTAGCGCGGCACGGCCCAGTAATCCAGCCGCGTGGGCGCCCTGTCAAGAGTGTGAGCGGCGGCGTCGCGGGTCTTGCCCGGCGCCCGGAAACCCGTCACACTGGTACCGAACGAATGGTCGGTTGGGAAGCTGGTGACGATGACCACGACACACGCCGCCGAGGCGCCGCCCCCGGACGGTCTCCAGGAGCACTTCGACGCGACGATCGCGCACGACCAGCGCATCGAGCCGCGCGACTGGATGCCCGAGGGCTACCGGAAGACGCTGATCCGGCAGATCGCCCAGCACGCCCACTCGGAGATCATCGGCATGCAGCCGGAGGGCGAGTGGATCACCCGGGCGCCGTCGCTGCGCCGCAAGGCGATCCTCTTCGCCAAGGTCCAGGACGAGGCCGGCCACGGCCTCTACCTGTACTCGGCGGCCGAGACCCTCGGCGCCGACCGCGACGACCTCACCGAGCGCCTGATCGAGGGCCGGCAGAAGTACTCGTCGATCTTCAACTACCCGACCCTCAGCTTCGCCGACGTCGGCGTGATCGGCTGGTTCGTGGACGGCGCGGCCATCTGCAACCAGGTACCGCTGTGCCGCAGCTCGTACGGCCCGTACGCGCGCGCGATGGTGCGCATCTGCAAGGAGGAGTCGTTCCACCAGCGGCAGGGCTACGAGCTGCTGATGACGATGATGCGCGGCACCGCGGCCCAGCGCGAGATGGTCCAGGACGCGGTGGACCGCTGGTGGTGGCCGTCGCTGATGATGTTCGGCCCGCCCGACGACGCCTCGCCCAACTCGGCGCAGTCGATGGCCTGGAAGATCAAGCGGCACAGCAACGACGAGCTGCGCCGCCGCTTCGTGGACATGACCGTCCCGCAGGCCGAGAAGCTCGGCGTCACCCTGCCCGACCCGGAGCTGCGGTGGAACGAGGGGGCGGGGCACCACGACTTCGGCACCCCGGACTGGGACGAGCTGATGCGGGTCATCAAGGGCGACGGCCCGTGCAACGCACAGCGGAGCGAGCGGCGGCGGACCGCCCACGAAGAGGGCGCCTGGGTGCGCGAGGCGGCCACCGCCCACGCCGCCAAGCAGGCCGCCCGCGCGGCGAAGGGAGCGGTGGCATGACCGCCGAGAAGAGCGAGAAGCCCGAGAAGCAGGGCTGGCCCCTGTACGAGGTCTTCGTGCGCGGCAAGCGCGGCCTCAACCACGTGCACGTCGGCTCGCTGCACGCCGCCGACGACGCCATGGCCCTCACCCACGCCCGCGACCTCTACACCCGGCGCAACGAGGGCGTGAGCATCTGGGTGGTCCGCTCCGAGCACATCGCCGCCTCCACCCGCGACGAGAAGGACCCCTTCTTCGCCCCCAGCGCGGACAAGGTCTACCGCCACCCGACCTTCTACGACATCCCCGACGACGTCCCCCACATCTAGGAGCAGGGCATGAGCGACGACCACGTCTACCTCACCCTGGCCGAGGGGCACGAGGACGACACCCGCTGGGCCTACGGCACCGGCTTCGAGGACCCGCTGCACGGCGTCGACACCACCGTGCCCGAGCGCGTCGACGCCGCCGGACTGGCCGCGGACTGCGTGGCGCTGGCCGACGACGCCCTGATCAGCGCCCAGCGGCTCGCCGAATGGGTCACCCGCGCCCCGGAGCTGGAGGAGGAGGTGGCGCTGGCCAACATCGGCCTCGACCTCCTCGGCCAGGCCCGCCTGCTGTACGCGCGCGCCGGGCAGGCCGACGGCACCGGCCGCGACGAGGACGCCTTCGCCTACTTCCGCGACGCCGGCGACTTCCGAAACGTGACCCTGGCCGAACTCCCGCGCGGCGACTTCGCGTTCGCCGTGGTGCGGCTGCTGGTGCTCTCCAGCTGGCGGCTGGCCCACTTCCAGCGGCTGGTGGACCACCCCGACCCGGTTCTCGCGGCGGTCGCGGCCAAGGGCGTCAAGGAACTGGCCTACCACCGGCAGTACGCCGCCGAGTGGGCCGTCCGCCTGGGCGACGGCACCGAGGAGTCGCACCGCAGGATGCGCGCGGCGCTGGACGCGGTCGCCCCGTACCTCGGTGAGCTGCACACGGCGTACGACGTGCGGGACGAGGTCGCCGACGTGCTGCGCCAGGTCACCGAGGCGGCCGGCCTGCCCCTGCCGGTGTACCGCCCGCTGCCCGGCTCCGGCCGCGCCGGCGAGCACACCGAGCATCTGGCGCCGCTGCTCACCGAGTTGCAGGGCGTCGCCCGCGCCCACCCGGAGGCGACATGGTGACCGTGCTCCCGGACACCGCCCGCGCCCGCCGCGTCGCCGAGCGGGTGCCGGACCCCGAGCTGCCCATGCTTACCCTCGCCGACCTCGGGGTCCTGCGCGGCGTCGAGGTCGGCGCGGACGGCACCGTGGTGGCGAGCCTGACGCCCACCTACTCGGGCTGCCCGGCCATGGCCGAGATGCGCGCGGACGTCGCCGCCCGGCTGCGGGACGCCGGATACCGGCGCGTGGAGATCCGCACGGTCCTCGACCCGCCCTGGACCAGTGACTGGATCACCGAGTCCGGCCGCCGCAAGCTCGCCGAGCACGGCATCGCCCCGCCCGGTCCGGCACCCCGTGGCGGACCGGTTCCTCTCGTGCTGTCACCCACCCGGGCGGCGGTGCCGTGTCCCCGCTGCGGCTCGGCGGACACCGAGGAGACCTCCCGCTTCGCCGCCACGTCCTGCAAGGCCCTGTGGCGCTGCCGGGCCTGCCGCGAGCCGTTCGAGTACGTCAAGGAGATCTGATGGCCCCGACCGCCCCCGTCCCGGCAGCGCCGGTGCGTACCCGCCGCCGGCCCGCCTTCCACCGCCTGCGCGTGGCCGCCGTCGAGCGGCTGTGCGCGGACGCGGTGGCCGTGAGCTTCGCGGTCCCGGACGAGCTGGCCGGGGAGTTCGCCTTCGCGCCCGGCCAGTCGCTCACCCTGCGGCGCGAGGTGGACGGCCGGGACGAGCGCCGCTCGTACTCGATCTGCGCACCGGCCGGTTCGGTGCCGCGCATCGGGGTCCGGGTGGTGCCCGGCGGGGTGTTCTCCTCGTGGTTGGTCGAGGAGGTGCGGCCCGGCGACACCGTCGAGGTCATGGCGCCCACCGGGCTGTTCACCCCCGACCTGACCGTCCCCGGCCATCACGTCCTGATCGCGGCCGGGTCGGGCATCACGCCCATGGTGTCCATCGCCGAGTCGGTGCTGGCCGCCGACGACCGGTCGTCCGTCACCCTGTTCTACGGCAACCGCCGCACGGACACGGTCATGTTCGCCGACGACCTGGCCGACCTGAAGGACCTCCACCCGACCCGCTTCCACCTGGCCCACGTGCTCTCCCGCGAACCCCGCGAGGCCGAGGTGCTCTCCGGCCGGCTGGACGCCGGACGGCTCTCGGCGCTCGTCGGATCGCTGGTGGACGTGGAGGCCGCGGACCACTGGTGGCTGTGCGGCCCGCAGGGCATGGTCGCCGACGCCCAGCAGGTCCTGGCCGGCCTCGGCGTCCCGGCGGACCGCGTCCACCGGGAGCTGTTCTTCGC
Organism: Streptomyces sp. NPDC107500; assembly: GCF_055582785.1. Lineage (NCBI taxonomy): Bacteria > Bacillati > Actinomycetota > Actinomycetes > Kitasatosporales > Streptomycetaceae > Streptomyces > Streptomyces sp. NPDC107500. The sequence continues at coordinate 479,635 of NZ_JBVJPF010000007.1, read as the reverse complement.
CGACGACGAGCCCGTGCGGGAGGTCCGCCACGAGGAGACCGGCCCGCAGGGACCCGTCAGCGAGGTCACCATCACCCTGGACGGCCGCTCCACCACCTCCTCCCTGTCCCGCGGGCGGACCGTCCTCGACGGAGCCCAGCAGACCCGGCCCGACCTGCCGTTCGCCTGCAAGGGCGGGGTCTGCGGCACCTGCCGCGCCCTGGTCACCGACGGCGAGGCGGACATGCGCCGCAACTACGCCCTGGAGGACGCCGAGGTCGAGGCCGGGTACGTGCTGACCTGCCAGACGTACCCGGTCTCCGAGAAGCTGACCGTGGACTACGACAGCTGAGCCGCGGTCACCCGGCGCCGCGTCACGCCGGGTTGTCGCCGTGGGTGAGGGTCTCCCAGGCGACGAAGAGGTTGTTCGAACCGGACGGACGGGTGCGCTCGGTCAGGGCCTGGGTGTTGTCCATGGCGTGGCCGAGGCGGTTGTGCAGGGCGTTGTAGCCGACCTCGGTGACCGGGCCGAGGCCCAGGTGCACGGAGCCCCCGCACAGCCAGTCCGGGACCGCCGCGCCCTGCTCGTACTTCGCCTGGAAGCCGAGCGCGTGCCGCAGCCGCTCGCCCACGTCGGTGCCGTACAGGTCCTGCCCCTGGATCCGGCTGGTCTCGGCGACGTGCGCGATGGACGAGACGCCGTACCCGGTGTGGGTGAAGTCCCGGCAGGTCTCCTGGGTGAGGCCGTTGACGAAGGTGGACTGGCCCTGCCAGTAGTTGACGATCTTGTCCCGGGTGTTGAGGTTCTGGCTCGGGACGGTCTTCGGCAGGGCCCCGTCCGAGTCCAGGTACACGTACGCGGCCGTGCGGGTGCGGAACTTGGCCATGGCCTTGTCGTAGGAGGCCTTGTCCTCCAGGAAGACGGAGATGCCGACGGCGGCCTCCATCATCGTCAGCTCCCAGTTGCCGTTGGAGTTGGAGCCGTTGATGATCTCGGGCAGGTAGACGTTGCGGAGCATGGTGGCGAAGCGGCCGGAGTTGGCCCACGAGCCGGAGTACGTGTACTTGATGATCTCCGCGGCCTTGGGCCACGACGAGCCGGCCCAGCCGGTCTGGAGCGGGGCGTTGCTGTTGGTGTGGTCCCGGATCACCGCGGACCAGGCGTCCATCAGCTCGATCGCCTTGCGCGCGTACCGCTCGTCGCGGGTCAGGTACCAGGCCAGCGCGTTGGTGTAGGCCGCGATCGCGTCCTCGCGCTCGTCGGTGCAGCCGATGTTGGGGTTCGAGTAGGAACCGCACTCGACCACCGCGCGGGGCTTGGGTACGCGGTTCAGGTCGGCGTACCTGCTCCTCATCATCTGGTCGAAGGCGCCCTTCCAGGGCTGGGCCCCGGCCTGCACCTTGGCGCGGGCGAAGTCGAGCTGGCCCTCGGAGACGGTGACTCCGGGGTGGGTGAACGCGGCCGGTGCGGCCTGCGCGCGAGGAGCGGCCGGGCCGGGTCCCGCCAGGAGGGTGCCGGCGAGCGCGGCGGTGAGCGTCGCGAGGAGGACGACTCGGGATCTGCGGCGGCGAGGTGTGGGAGCAGAGGACATGTGGGGGGTCCATCCGTTCGTCTATGTGAACGCTGAGTGTTGTTCTGAACGTTCGGCTGCGCGGTGACGATAGGTAGAGACCAATGGGGCGTCAAGGGGCCGCGCAGGGAGTCCTGAAGGACGCCGATCCGGGGGCGTGGGGCGAACACTATGAACGCAATGATCCAAGGGGTGGCCCCGGCCGCGGCGGATTCCTAGCATCCCGGCTCGCAGCGCAACTTCGCGCCGGCACGCAGCACGTACAGGAGCCGCACCTTGACCAGACCCGACGCTCCCCCGCCCGTCACCCGGACCGCGCACCGCCGAGGCCGTCCGGCGGTGGTGGCGGCCGCCCTCGCCGCCGTCCTCCTCGGCACCCTCGGCAACGTGTCGGCCGCCCCCGCGCAGGCGGCCGAACGACCCGTGGCCGCCGACTGCCCGCCCGCCCTGGCCGGAAAGGCCACGTGCTACACCGGCCGGGGCGCCAACGGGGCGTACTACACGATGGCCGTGCCGAAGGACTGGAACGGCTCCCTCGTCGTGCACGCGCACGGCGGCCCCGACCTCGGCGAAGCCTCCGACCCGGCCCGCAGCACCGAGGACCTGGAGCGCTGGACCGTGATGGTCGACGAGGGTTACGCGTGGGCCGGGTCCGCATACCGGCGCGGCGGCTACGGCGCCCGGATGGCCGCCGCGGACACCGAGAACGTACGCCGCCTGTTCACCGAGGAGTTCGGCCGGCCGGAACGGACCTACCTCCACGGCCAGTCCTGGGGCGGCAACGTCGCCGCCAAGGCCGCGGAGACCTACGGCCGGCGCCACGGCGCGTACGACGGGGTGCTGCTCACCAACGGCGTCCTCGGCGGCGGTTCGCGCGGCTACGACTACCGCGTGGACCTTCGGGTCGTCTACCAGTACTACTGCCACAACCACCCGCGCCCGACCGAACCGCAGTACCCGCTGTGGCAGGGCCTGCGCCCCGGCTCCACGATGACGAGCGCCGGGCTCGCCGCCCGTCTCCAGGAGTGCACCGGCTACGAGTCCGACCCGGCCGACCGGACCGCCCTCCAGCAGCGCAACCTCGACGACATCCTCGCCGTCACCCGCATCCCCGAGCGCACCCTGGAGTCGCATCTGAAGTTCGCCACGTTCACGTTCCGGGACATCGTGTCGAACCGGCTCGGCGGGCGGAACCCGTGGAGCAACCGCGGTGTGCGGTACTCCGGTTCGCACGACGACAAGGCGCTCAACGCGGGTGTGGAACGCTTCTCGGCCGACCCCGCCGCACGCCGCGACCTCTCCTGGGACAGCGACCTCACCGGCCGCGTCGACCTGCCCGTCCTCACCCTGCACGCCATCGACGACCCGACGGCATTCGTGCAGCACGAGGCGGCCTACCTGGCCACTCTCCGGGGCGCCGGCCGGGGCGGGAACCTCGTCCAGACCTTCACGACGGAGTCCGAGCACAGTTCGCTGAGCGACTCCGAGTACGCCGGCTCCATCGCCGCGCTGGACAGCTGGGTCCGCACGGGTCGCAGGCCCGCAGCGCGCTCGATCGCGGCCTCCTGCGCCACCTTCGACGCGACCTACGGCGAGGGCTGCTTCTACGATCCCGGCTTCCGTCCGTCGCCGTACGCCTCCCGGGTGCGGCCCCGGCCCGGCGGACTCCAGTGGCCCGCCATGACCGCCGCCCAGGAGCGGGCGTGGAGCAGGATCGACGGTGTGGGGATCGCCCCCTAGGCGGCGCCCGGGGGCACCTGCCCCCGCTCCGCCAGCACCGCGCGGATCACGTGGCGGGCGTTGCCCGCCATCGCCGGGTTGGTCTTCCGGTAGTACGGCAGCGCGATCAGTGCCTGGGAGAGGGTCCGCCCCCGGCCGCGCCGCCAGGTCGCGTCGTCGACGCCGAGCTTCTCCCGGAAGACCTCCCGGGCCCCCGCGGGCAGCAGATTCCACGCCGGGAAGAGGTCGCAGGCCGGGTCGCCCACGCCCGCGCACCCGAAGTCGATGACCGCGGTGAGCCTGCCGCCCTCGACCAGCAGGTTGCCGGGCATCAGGTCGGCGTGCAGCCAGACGGGCGGTCCGTCCCAGGCCGGGGCCCGCAGCGCGTCCTGCCACACGGCGGCCAGGGCGTCGCAGTCGACGTCCTCCTCGGGCAGGCCGCGGAGTTCCTCGAGGGCGGCCGTCGTCGCCGCGTCCAGTGTGGCGAGCGGGCCGCCGCGGTGCGCCCCGGGAGCGCCGGGCAGGGAGACGGCCCGCATCGCCGAGACGAACCCGGCGAGATCACCCGCCAGCGCCACGGGATCGGTCAGTGCCCCTGCCTCGGGGATCTCCCCGGGCAGCCACCGGTACACCGACCACGGCCACGGGTAACCCTCGGCGGGCTCACCGTGCCCGAGCACCTCGGGCACGGTGGCGGGGAGCAGGGGCGACAGCCGGGGCAGCCAGTGCCGTTCGGCCGTCACGTCCGCCACGCCGCCCTTGACGAGCGGCAGTCGGACGACCATGTCGTCACCCAGCCGGTACATCGCGTTGACGGTGCCACCGGAGGGAAAGCGCTCGACGGGCAGCCCCGCCCAGCGCGGGAACCGCCCGTCGACCAGCCGCCGCACCAGACCCTCGTCGAGGACGCACGCGTCCGTGTGCGCGTCCGTGTGCGTCTGCCCTGAACTCATGGGCCTCATCCGACCCTTCGGCACGGACGGCCGTCAAACGCTTTCCGGGCCGGTACCGACAGCACCGCCGGCGCCGGTCCGGAGGGTGAATCAGACGCCGAACTCCGTCGGCGAGATGCCCAGCGCGGTGCACGCCTCGCGGATCGCCTGCTGCTCGGACGGCTCGAAGACGCCGTCGGCCCCGGCCACGACCATGCCGGTCTGGACGACCGCACGCGCCTCCTGCGGCTTCTTGGCGGCCTTGGCGATCACCTGGAGCGCCTCGGTCCTGCCCAGCTGGAAGTTGGCCAGAAGCTTGTCCACGTGCTGGTTGAACCGCTGGCGGAGCTGGTCCGCCGGGAAGTTCTGCAGCACCTCGTTGGAGACGATCAGCTCCTCCACGCGCTGCCGCTCCGCCGGCTCCACCTGGCCGTCGGCCGCGGCGACCAGCGCGCACATGGCCATGCTCGCGTCCCGGTAGGAACCGCTCTTGAGTTCGGTCTTGACCGAGGCGAGCTGGGACTTGAACAGCCCCATCAGCTGGGCCTTGGAGCCGCCGGAGGACGAGCCCGTCCCGCCGGGCTGCTGGTGCCCCTGCGCCCCGTGCCCCGATCCGGTCGCTCCCCGAGTGCCCTGGGACTGCTGGAAGGTCTTGGCCTGGTCCTTGATCTTGTCCCACATCGCCACTCGTGCCACCTCGGCTTCTGTTGCTGCTCGTCGGTCATGGTTCCCGGCCGCGATCTCTCGCGGTCATGAGGATCAACGCCCTCCGGGACCACAGGGTTCCCGGAAGGCAAAGACAGAGCAAAGAGCCTACCGGTGCCGTAGTAGGCTGCGCGACCAGGAGTTGCCGTTTCGGTCGGCCGGGTGGAGGCGTCGGTGTGGCTCGGCTGAAGGGGGCGCCGGTCGCCGAGACCGCCGGACCGCCCCGTGTTCCCGCCGCCCGGCGGCGGGTGTGGTCGCGCGAGGTCGGCTGGTTCGTCGCGATCGGCGTCGTCTCGACCGCCGGACAGGCGGCGTTGTACTGGGCGCTACGCCTGTGGTGGCCCCCGGCCGCCGCCAACCTGGTCTCCCTGCTGGTCCTCACCGTGCTCAACACGGAGGCCAACCGGCGCCTGACGTTCCGGCACGCCGACGCCGGACCGGTCCGCGCCCATCTGGGGGCCGGCGGGCTCTTCCTGCTCGGCTACCTGCTCACGTCCGGCGCCGTGCTGTGGTTCCGGCACGAGCAGCCGGCCGCCTCGCCCGCCGCGGAGACCGCGGTCCTCGCCGCCACGTCCGTCGCCGTCACCGTGGTGCGCTTCCTGGTACTGCGACTCGCCGTCTTCCGAGGCCGCGCCCGCCGCTGACCTGCTGGGTCACCCACAGGTGCCCCGGTCACCAAAAAGTGCGTTCTTCCATGTCACCGGTCACTCTCCTACGGTTCCCGAGTAACCACTGGAGAGTGCGGGCAAGGAGAGAGCAGCCATGGCCATCACGCTGGTGAACCCCGCGGACCTGCCGGAGATCGACGTCTACCGGCAGGTGTCGGTCGCCTCCGGCACGAGGCTGGTGTTCGTCGCCGGGCAGGTCGCCTGGGACGCCGACGGAGCCACCGTCGGCGAGGGCGACCTCGCCGCGCAGGTCGAGCAGTGCTACGTCAACGTCGGCACCGCCCTCGCCGCGGCCGGCGCCACCTTCGCCGACGTGGCGAAACTGAACGTCCACGTCGTCGACTGGACCCCCGACAAGATGCCCCTGCTCCTCGAAGGCATCACCCGCGCCGCCGCCCGACTGGGCGAGACCCCCGCCGCACCGGCCACCCTGCTGGGCGTCGCGGCGCTGGACGTGCCCGAGCACCTGGTCGAGGTGGAGGCCACGGCGGTCGTCGACTGAAGCGGACCGGGACGGGTGGCGTGCCCGCTCAGTCGTACGTGACCCGGTCCAGCAGGCCCTGCAAGTACAGCCCGCGCCGGGCGTCCACCGGAGTCGGTGTGCCGGTGCGGACCGCGGTGGCGAAGTCGTGGCGAAGGATCGGCCAGCACTCCTCGTGGTCGATGCCGGCCGTGTCGTAGACCAGCGGCTGGTCCGGCCCGAACAGCTCGACGCGGGTGAGCGCGTGGGGGACGGCCACCGAGCCGGACAGGGAGGCCTGGCTGACGGCGCCGTTCTCGTGCGTGCAGGTCAACTCGGTCCAGCGGCGCGGGTCGCCGGTGGCGCGGATCGACGTGATGGGGCCGACCGAGGCGTCCAGCAGGTCGAGGAGGTGCGGGCCGAGGTCGAGCAGGGCGCCGTGCTCCAGGCGCCAGCCGGTGGCGAACTCGCCGCCCAGGAAGGCGCCGTGGAGGTAGCAGGAGCGTGCGCCGGTCGCCTCGAGGGAACGCGCGGCTTCGAGGAAGGCGCGGGTGGCCGGGTGGTAGCGCTTGGTCAGCACCAGCTGGGAGACGACACCGGCCTCGGCGACGGCGTCGGCGACGCGGCGGGCCGCGGACAGGTCGGGGCCGAGCGGCTTCTCCAGCAGCAGCGCCTTGCCCCGCTTCGCCGCCAGGGGCGCCAGCTCGGCCTGGACGGCGGGCGGCACGGCGAACGCCACGGCCTCGCAGTGGTCCAGCAACTCCTCGAAACCGGCGGCGACATGAGCGGCGTAGGGCGCGGCGGCCTCCCGGGCCGCCTCGGTGCGGCGGGCCCAGACCGCGGCGAGCCGGGTCTCCGGCCCGGCGGCCAGTACCCGGGCGTGCATGGCGCGGGCCCAGGGGCCGGCGCCCACGAGCCCGACCTCGACGGGCCGGTCGGTCCAGGGGGCGGGGACAGCGTTCACGGTGTTCCTGTCTTCGGGAAGTACGGCACCCGGGGGCACGGGGGTGTGCTCACGGTGCGAGGCGGTCGAGACGGGCGTCGGCGCCGGCGGGGGAGTAGAGGTGCTCCACGACCATGGCGGCGGCCCCGACGAGCCCCGCGTGGTCGCCGAGCCGCGAGGTGACGACCTGGAGGTTGGCCGTGGCGCGGGGCATGGCCCGCTGGTAGACCAGCTCCCGCACCCCGGTCAGGAAGGGCACCCCGGACAGCTCACCGGCGATCATCAGCACTCCGGGGTTGAGCAGGGTCACGACGGTCACCAGGACCTCGCCCACCCGCCGGCCCGCCTCCCGGGCCAGCCGGACCGCGTCCGGATGCCCCTCGTTGAGCAGCCGCCGCACGTCCCGGCCCGACGTGGTGTCGAGGCCGAGGGCGGACAGCTCCTTGGCGATGGCCCGGCCACTGGCGACGGCCGCGAGGCAGCCGTGGGAGCCGCACATGCACAGCGCGTCGGACCGGTCGTGCAGCCGGATGTGCCCGATGTCCCCGGCGCCGCCGTCGATACCCCGGTAGAGGCTGTCCCCGATGACGACGCCCGCGCCGATGCCGGTGGACACCTTCAGCAGGACGAACGAGGCGCAGTCCCGGTGGTTGGCCTGGTACTCGGCCAGCGCCATCAGGTTGGCGTCGTTGTCCACGAGCACCGGCACCGCGTGCGCCGCCGGATCCAGGCCCGTCTTCGCGGCGTACGCCTTCTGGAGCCGTTCCCTGATGGGGTACCGGTCCCAGCCCGGCATGATCGGCGGCTCGATCACCTGCCCGGACTCCCAGTCGACCGGGCCCGGCACCGACAGTCCGATGCCCGCCACGTGGGAGGCCGGGATCCCGGCCGCGGCGATGAGGTCGGGGAACCACTCCGCCAGCCGGTCCAGGACGTGTTCGGGCCCTTCGGCGACGTCCAGCGGAGCGGTGTGCTCGGCCAGGATGGTGCCCGCCAGGTCGAGTACGGCGGCCCGGGCGTGCCGGGTCTCCAGGTCGAAGGCGATCACCGAGGCGTGGCCCGGTTCGAACACGATCCGGTGGGAGGGGCGGCCGCCGGTGGAACTGCCCGTGGCGTGGCGCAGCCACCCCGCGCGGTTGAGCAGGTCGAGGCGTTGTCCGACCGTGGAGCGGGACAGCCCGGTCGCCTGCTGGAGGTCGGCGCGGGTGTTGGCGCGGCCGCTGCGGATGAGATGCAGCAGCGCACCCGCGCTGGCCTGACTTGACGTCATCATGGAGTCCCCCACGGCTCAGCTCTTGTCGGCGCCGCTGGTCAGCCCCTCGGTGAGCAGGCGTTCGGCGGCGAAGAACAGAAGTACCACGGGGATCGTCAGCACCACGGAACCGGCCATCAGGACGGTCTTGGGCACCTCGATGCCGTTGGACAGCTGGGCCAGTCCCAGGGAGACGGTCCACTGGCCGGGATCGGCGGCCAGGAACAGCAGCGCGAACAGGAACTCGTTCCAGGCGATCATGAAGACGTAGAGGCCGGTCGCCATCAGCGAGGGCAGGGCGAGCGGCAGGATCACCTTGCGGACGGTCTGGAGCCGGGAGCACCCGTCGAGCGCCGCCGCCTCCTCGATCGAGGCCGGGATGGTGACGAGGTAGTTCTTCAGCATGTAGATCGACACCGGCACCGTCTGGGCGACATAGACGACGGCGAGGCCGACCAGGCTGGAGGAGAGCCCGATCCGGGCGAAGATGACGAACAGCGGGACGGCCAGCAGCGTCGCCGGGAACAGGTAGACGGCCAGGAAGAGCGCGCTGACCTGCCGGTGCCCGAAGAACTTCAGGCGGCTGATCGCGTAGGCGCCGGGCACCGCCGCCACCAGGGTGAGCACCACCGTGCCGAGGGAGACCAGGGCGGAGTTGCGCAGGAACATCAGGAAGCCCTGGCCGCCGTCGGAGGTGGAGCGCAGCACGTCCTGGTAGGTGGAGAGGGTGAAGTCCTTCGCCGAGATCCACAGGGATCCGGGGTCGAGCAGGAGCGCGTCGATGGGCTTCAGCGACAGCAGCACCATGTAGTAGAACGGCAGCACGGTGATCACCGCGAGGAACGCGATGACGAACCAGCGCAGTACGCCGAAGAACCGCTCCTCGAACTGGGCCCGGGACAGGGCCGCCTTGCGCGTCACGCTTCCTCCTGGACCTTGTTGCCGAAGAACTTGAAGTAGAAGCCCAGCAGGATCATCAGCGAGACGGCCAGGACGAGCGCCTGGGCGGCCGCGGCTCCCACGTCGTAGCGGGCGGTGAGGAAGTCGTAGACGCGCACGGCGGCCACGTCGGTGCCGGCGCCGCCGCCGGTGAGCAGGTACACGTCGTCGAACTTGTTGAACGTCATGATGAACCGCAGGACGCACAGCAGTGCGATGACCGGCATCAGCTGGGGCAGCAGCACGTGCCGGAACCGCTGGGTCGGGGTGGCCCCGTCGACCAGCGCCGCCTCCTCCAGGGTGTCGGGCACCGCCTGCAGCCGCGCCAAAATGAACAGGAACGCGAACGGGAAGTAGCGCCAGCACTCGAAGACGATGACGGTCAGCAGCGCCAGCGGGATGTCGAAGTGCAGGCCCAGCAGGTGGACTTCGTACTCCCGGGTGGAGAGGAAGGCGATCGGGTCGTCCCAGCCGAACAGCCGCTTGCCCCAGTCGTTGACCACGCCGTACTGCGGGCTGAGGGCGACCTCCCAGACGAAGGCCACGGCGACGACGGGCGCGACGTACGGCAGCAGCATCGCCGCGCGCAGCAGCCCCCGTCCCTTGAACGGCTTGCGGAGCGCGAGCGCGGCGATCAGGCCGAGGACGACGGAGCCGAAGGTGGAGCCGGCCGTGTACAGCAGGGTGGTGCCCAGGCTGGACCAGAAGCCCGCCGAGTCGAAGACCTGCGCGAAGTTGTCCAGGGTCCAGTTGCCGAACAGGCTCATGCCCTGGATGTCGACGAGCCGGGCCTTCTGGAAGGCGAGCAGCACGGTCCAGGCGATGGGCAGCACGACCACCACGAGGACGACGAGGAAGGTGGGGGAGACGAACGCGAGTCCCGCCCGGTTGGCCCGCCGGCTGGCGGTCATCGGCCGGCGGCCCGAGGGGGCGGGCCGGTCGGTGGACCGGGGGCTGGAGTCCCGGCGCTGCGGTGCGCCGGCTGGAGCTGTAGTCATGAGGGACCTTCGTGAGGTGCAGGCGGGCGGCTACTGCAAGGACTTCTTCAGGGCGGCGACCTCTTCGTCGGCGTCGCGCGCCGCCTCGGACGGTGTGCGCTGGCCGCTGGTCATGGCGCCGACCGCCTTCGGGACGGGCAGTTCGCCGTTGGTGGCCCCGACCAGGGCTCCCTCGCCCTGGGAGATGCCCCAGCGGCGCATGTTGCTGACGCCGTCGGCGAGCTGGTCGAGCAGGTTGTCGGGGAAGACCTCGTCCAGCGGTTTGCGGGTGTCGACGCCGATCTCGCTGTGGCGCCACGCTTCGAGGTAGCGCCGGGGGTCGGCGGCCGTGCCCTTGCGGACCGGGATCTTGCCCTCGGGCGCCATGCCGAACCAGGACTCGTAGCCGGTGCCCATCATGTACTCGATGAACTCGCGGGACGCCGCGGTCTCGGCGGTCTTGGTGGTCACCCAGGACGTGATCTCGCCGAACTGGGCCGCTTCCTCGGCGTCGGGGCCCTTCATCGCGGTGACGATGCCGCTGTTGTCCGACAGGTACTGAGGGTCCTTCGCGCACTGGGGGCAGCTGGGCAGGGCGTCCTTGCGCAGGCCCGCGAGTTCGTCGAGCAGGAACGAGGACCAGACGACCATCGAGGAGCGGCCGGCGAAGTAGGTGGCCCGGGTGGAGTCCACGGTCTGGGTGCCGGGCGCCCCGTAGGCGCGGGCCAGCTGGTCGTAGGTGCGGAAGGCGGTCTGGCACTGCGGGGAGTCGAGGGCGACCTCGTGCCGGTCGTCTACCAGTTGGCAGTCGTTGGCGAGGGCGACGCTCTCGAAGCTCTGCGAGGTGAAGACGTCGCTGGGGTCGGTGGCCGCCGAGATGCCGTCGTGGCCCTTGGTGGTCAGCGCCTTGGCGGCGGCCAGCGTCTTCGCGTACGTGTCGGGCGCCGGCAGGCCCTTCCGCGCCAACTGGTCCTTGCGGTAGACCAGCAGCTGGAGCCAGGCGTCGGAGGGCACACCGAGGCTGGTGGCGCCGTCGGAGGTCAGCTCCAGCGCGTTGGCGTTGAACGTGTCCCGGCCCAGTTCGCCGACGATCCGCTTCGGGATGTCGGTGTTCAGCAGGCCGTTGGTGTACATCTGCCAGACCTGGCCCATGGGGGCGGCGCCGATGACGTCGGGCAGCGTGCCCGAGGCCGCCGCCGACATGATCAGCTGCGGCATCTGGGCCTCGTCGACCCCGACGAGTTTGACCTTGATCCCGGTCTTCTTCTCGAATCCGTCGACGACCTTCCGCGTCGCCGCGACACGGTCGGGGAGGTTCTCCTGGGTCCAGACCGTGATCTCACGGTCCGGCTTGCCGGGCCCGGTGCTGCCCGCGCAGCCCGAGAGCAGCCCCACTCCCAGGGCCGCCGTGACGCCGACCGCGGTCGTCCTCGACCGCAGGGTCCTGATGCGCATTGAGTGTCCTCGTTCCGGCTTACGTCTGCTCGCCACGCATCACAGCATCACTTTTGCTTGTTGACAAGACATAAGTTGCGGATATTGTCGACGCAACCGCATCAGCAACCGCATCAGCAACCCTTCCGGAGCCCTCCGTGTCATCCGTGTCGCCGAAGTCAGCAGCGTCGCCCGTACCGTCCGTGGAGCGGGTCGTCCAGTTCACCGGCCCCCGCCAGGTCGAGGTCGCCGAGCACGTCAGGGCCGAACTGCCGCCCGGCCACCTGCGGGTCCGCACCCGGTACTCGGGCATCTCGGCGGGCACCGAACTCACCGCCTACCGCGGCACCAACCCGTATCTGACCCGGACCTGGGACCCCGAGGCGCGACTCTTCCGCGACGGCGCGCCCGGCATCGAGTACCCGGTGGCCGGATGGGGCTACTCCGAGGTCGGCGAGGTCGTCGAGGTCTCCCCGGAGCTGGCCGGCACCCCCGGCCTGCCCGTCGCCGGCGACCTGGTGTGGGGCATCTGGGGCCACCGCAGCGAGGGCATCGTGCCCGCCGAGCGCATGATCGGCCACACCCTCCCGGCCGGCCTCGAACCGCTGGCCGGCGCCTTCGCCCGGGTCGGCGCCATCGCCTACAACGCCGTCCTGGCCGCTGACATCCACCTCGGCGAGGACGTCGCCGTGTTCGGGCAGGGCGTCATCGGCCTGCTCACCACCCGGCTCGCCCGGCTCAGCGGCGCCCGCGTCACCGCCGTGGACGCCCTCGACGGCCGCCTGGAGACCGCGAAGCGGTACGGCGCCCAGCACACCCTCAACGCCCGCACCGACGCCGTCGCCGAACGCGTCCGCGAGGCCACCGGCGGCCTCGGCGCCGACCTCGCCATCGAGATCAGCGGCGCCTACCCGGCCCTGCACGAGGCGCTGCGCTCGGTCGCCGCCGGCGGACGCGTCGTCGCCTCCGGCTTCTACCAGGGCGACGGCATCGGCCTCCGGCTCGGCGACGAGTTCCACCACAACCGGGTCCAGCTGATCTGCTCCCAGATCGGCGGCGTCCCGCCGCAGCTGTCCAACCGCTGGACCGTCGAACGCCTCCAGCAGACCTTCCTGCGCCTGGTCGCCGAGGGCCAGGTCGACGTCGACGCCCTGGTGAGCCACGTCGTCCCCGTCGCCGACGCGGCCGACGCCTACGTACTGCTGGACGAGCGGCCCGCCGAGGCGCTGCAGGTCGTCCTGGAATTCTGAGACCCGCTCCTTCGCGACCGGTATTTTCCGAAAGGCCCCCCATGCTCAAGACCGCCGTCCAGGAACAGCTGCTGCCCGGGGACACCCTCCAGGCCAAGTGGGAGTTCGCCCGGCAGGCCGGCTACGACGCGATCGAACTGCGCGGCAAGGGAGACTTCCACTTCGCCTCCCGCCTCGGTGAACTGAAGCAGGCCCGCGCCGACGGCGTCGTCATGCCGACCGTCTGCGTCGACATGCTGCACTTCCTCGGCGCCTTCGACGAGGACCTCCGCCGCGACGCCGTCGCACAGATGAAGTCCCAGCTCACCGTCATCGCCGAGATCGGCGGGGTGGGCGCCCAGACGCCCGCCTCGTACGGCATGTTCTCCCGCCGCCTGCCGCCCTTCGAGCCGCCGCGCACCGAGGAGGAGGACCGCGAGGTGCTCCTCGCCGGTCTCACCGAACTCGGCGAGCACGCCCGCAAGGAGGGCGTCACGCTCTTCCTGGAGCCGCTCAACCGCTACGAGGACCACATGGTCAACCGGCTCGACCAGGCCGCCGACCTGATCCGCGCCGTCGGCCTCGACTCGGTCCGGATCGGCATCGACAGCTACCACATGAACATCGAGGAGACCGACCCCGCCGCCGCGATCGTCGCCCACGCCGACGTCATCGGCCACGCCCAGGTCTCCGACTCCAACCGCTTCCAGCCCGGCGCCGGACACCTCGACTGGCCCGCCTGGCTCGGCGCCCTGCACACCATCGGCTACGACGGCCACCTCGCCCTCGAATGCCGGCTGACCGGCGACCCCCTGGACGCCGTGCGCTCCGTCCCCGGCTTCCTCGCGAGGTCCGGCGCGTGAACTCTCCCGACCTCCTGGACCGGCCCGCGCCCGCCGCGCCCGCAGACCTGACCCTGCGGCGCGGTGCGGCGCGGGTCCTCCTCGACAACTGGACCGGCGCCTCCACCGTCCCTTCCCGCACCCTCTACCCGCACCAGTGGAGCTGGGACTCCGCCTTCGTCGCCATCGGGCTGCGCCACCTGTCGGTGCGCCGCGCCCAGCGCGAGCTGGAGTCCCTGCTGGCCGCGCAGTGGGCGGACGGCCGCGTCCCGCACATCGTCTTCAACCCGGCCCTGCCGCACGACGCCTACTTCCCGAGCCCCGACTTCTGGCAGTCCTCCCGGGCCGGCCGCGCCGCGGGCGCACCGTCGGCCGCCGAGACCTCGGGCATCGTCCAGCCGCCCGTGCACGCCCTGGCGGCCTGGCTGGTGCACCGCGCCGACCCGGACGAGTCCCGCCGCCGCGGCTTCCTCGCCCGCGTCCACCCGCGCCTCGCCGCCTGGCACGACTACCTCCTGGACCGCCGCGACCTCGGCGGCGGCGGCCTCGCGGCCGTCGTGCACCCGTGGGAACCCGGCATGGACAACAGCCCCTGCTGGGACCGGGCGCTCCAGCGGATCGAGCCCAGCCCGCCCGGCACCTTCCGGCGCGCCGACCTCGACCACGGCCACCCCGCCGACCGGCCCACCGACCTCGACTACGGCCGCTACGTGCGGCTGGCCACCGAGTACCGGGAGGCCGGTTACGACGACCGGACGGCACCCCACCGGTTCGCGGTGGAGGACCCGTCCTTCAACGCGCTGCTGGCCGTGAGCGAACTGGCGCTCGCCGCCATGTCACGCGAACTGGGCCTGCCGGGGGAGCGGCACACGGAGCGGGCCGCCGCACTGACCCGGGCGCTGGTGGACCGGCTGTGGGACGCGGAGGCCGGACTGTTCCGCGTCCGCGACCTGCACACCGGCACGCACGTCGACGAGCGGAGCGTCAGCGGCCTGGTCCCGCTGCTCGTCCCGCACCTGCCCGCGGACGTCGTCCGGAGCCTGCACGCCACGCTGACCGGGCCGCACTTCAGCGCCCCGGCCACCCGGCTGGTCCCGAGCTACGACCTGACCGGCCCCGCCTTCGACCCCACCCGGTACTGGCGCGGCCCCGCCTGGTTCAACACGGCCTGGCTGATCGAGCGGGGACTGCGCACCCACGGCCTGCGGCAGGACGCCGACGTGCTGCGCGCCGACTTCCTCGCCCGGGCCGGCCGCTCGGGGTTCGCCGAGTACGTCGACCCCGGCACCGGCGAGGCCCGCGGCACCCGGCACTTCTCCTGGACCGCCGCCCTCACCCTCGACCTGCTGAGCCCCGGCCCGGCGGCGGACCACCCGACCGGGTCCGACCCGACGGGACACGATCTGACGGAGGCCCGGTCATGACCACCGCCGAAGCCCGCGTCCAACTCGTGCGCGACGCCACCTTCGTACGGCTCGGCACCGACGGCGGGATCACCGGCACCCGCGGCACGGCGCCGGACGGCCTGTTCTTCCAGGACGCCCGGCACCTGAGCCGCTGGCGGCTCACCGTCGACGGCACCGCGCCCGTCGTCCTGGTACCCGCCACGGCGGACGGCGACGACACGGCCGCCTGCGTCCTGACCCCCGAGGGCACCCGGGACCACCCGCCCGCCTACACCGTCTTCCGGCGGCAGAGCGTCACCGCGGGCGCGTTCAC
This sequence comes from Streptomyces sp. NPDC107500, assembly GCF_055582785.1. Taxonomy (NCBI): domain Bacteria; kingdom Bacillati; phylum Actinomycetota; class Actinomycetes; order Kitasatosporales; family Streptomycetaceae; genus Streptomyces; species Streptomyces sp. NPDC107500. The sequence goes on along the minus strand of NZ_JBVJPF010000007.1, from coordinate 464,266 downwards.
CGAGCACCTGACCCTGGTCAGCAACCGCCCCGACCCCGTGACCGCCCACGTCGAGCTGACCGTCGGCGCCGACTTCGCCGACCTCTTCGAACTCCGCGCCGACGACCGCCACTACGCCAAGCCCGGCGCCGAGTACGAGACCCACGACCGCGCCGACGGACCGGTCTTCACCTACCGGCGGGACGCATGGCACGCCCGTACCGAACTCAGCTGCCACCCCGCCCCGGACACGGCCGCATCCGCGGAGCCCGCAGGGCAGGCCACCGTCCGGACCCTGTCCTGGCGGCTGCCGCTCGACGCGCACGGCCGGGCGGAGCTGCGGCTGACCGCCCGCGCCCACCCGCACGGACACACCGCGCCCACCCCTTCCACCCCCGCCACCGGCCGACGGCACCCGCACGGCCGGGCGTCCGCGCCGGACGACCTCACCCGCACCTGCGAACGCGGACTGGCCGACCTAGACCTGCTGACCATCCCGGTCACCGGCGTCGACGGCGAGCACCTGCGCGTTCCCGCCGCGGGAATCCCGTGGTTCATGACCCTGTTCGGGCGCGACTCGCTGCTGACCTCGTACTTCCTGCTGCCGTACCGGCCGGCGACGGCGGCCGCCGTGCTGAGCGCGCTCGCCGCCGTCCAGGGCGAGCGCCACGACCCCTTCAGCGGCGAGCAGCCCGGACGCATCGTCCACGAGACCCGGCACGGCGAACTCGCCCACTTCCGGCAGGTCCCGTACGGCCGCTACTACGGCGCCGTCGACGCCACCCCGCTCTTCCTGGTGCTGCTCCACGCCCACCACGAGACGACCGGCGACCGCACCCTCGCCGCCCGCCTGGAGCGGCACGCCCGGCGGGCCGTCGACTGGATGCTCACCGACGGCGGCCTCGAACGGCACGGCTACCTCGTGTACACCCCCGACCCGAACGGTCTGGTCAACCAGAACTGGAAGGACTCCGAGGGCGCCGTCTGCTTCGCCGACGGAACCCAGGCCGAGGGACCGATCGCGGTCTCGGAGGCGCAGGGCTACGCCTACGACGCGCTCCTGCGCACCGCCGAACTCGCCGCCGGCGTCTGGGGCGACGAAGCCTACGCGCGCCGCCTGCGGGAGACCGCCGCCGGGCTGCGCGCCCGCTTCACGTCGGACTTCTGGATGCCCGGGGCCGACTTCCCGGCCCTCGCCCTGGACGGCGACGGCCGCCAGGTCGACGCGCTGGCCTCGGACGCCGGGCACCTGCTGTGGTCCGGCATCCTCGACGCGGACCGCGCCCGCCGGGTGGGCAGGCGGCTGCTGGAGCCGGACTTCTTCTCCGGCTGGGCCATCCGCACCCTGGCCGCCGGGCAGCGCCCGTACCACCCGCTCTCCTACCACCGGGGCAGCGCCTGGCCGCACGACAACGCGGTCGTCGCGCTGGGTCTGGCCCGCCAGGGACTCGCGGACGAGGTGCGCACCGTCGCCGACGGCCTGATCGCGGCGGCGTCCCACCACGGCCACCGGCTGCCCGAGGTCCTGGCCGGCTACGACCGCGCCGCTACCCCCGCACCGGTCCCGTACCCCCACTCCTGCTCCCCGCAGGCCTGGGCGGCGGCCACCCCGCTGGCCCTGCGGACGGCGCTGGGAATCGTCGGACAGGCCCCGGGGGAGGGGCCGCTCACTCCCTGACGGGTGCCGCCGTGCTCGCGCGGACGACGAGGCGCGGTTCCACCGACGCCGGTTCGGGCACCGTCTCGGGGGCGGCGATGTAGCGCAGCAGGTGGGCGACGGCGAGTTCGCCCATCTGCGCGAAGGGCTGGGCGACGGTGGTCAGGGGCGGTGCGCAGTACTCCGCCAGCTCGATGTCGTCGACGCCCACCACGGAGATGTCCTGCGGGACGCGCCGCCCCAGTTCGCGCAGGGCCCGCACGACGCCGAACGCCATCTCGTCGCTCGCCACGAACACCGCCGTCGCGTCCGGGATCCGGCCCAGGACCAGGCCGCCCCGGTACCCCGAGGCGGGCGACCAGTCGCCCTCCAGGGGCGGTGGCACCGCGCGCCCGGCCGCCTCCAGCGTGGTCCGCCAGCCCTCCCGTCTGCTGGCGGCCTCCAGCCACTGCTCCGGGCCCGCGAGGTGCCAGACCGTCTCGTGGCCGAGGTCCAGCAGATGCCGGGTGGCCAGCCGGGCCGCCAGCGACTGGTCCACGGCGACGACCTCGGTGGCGTCGGTGCGGGAGCCGTCGATGGTGAGCGTGGGCGTGGCACGGGTCAGCTCCTCGAGCCGCGGGCTCGTGTGGATCAGCGGCACCGACAGGATGATGCCTTCCACGCCCTGGTCGGTGAGCCGGGACAGCGCGTCCTCGATGGCGGAGGTGTCCAGCGAGGCGGTGGTCGCGGTGCTCACCGTGTAACCGGCGGCCTGCGCGGCGCCCTCGATGCCCGAGGTGACCAGGGCCCGTGAGTAGAACGTGGTGCGGAGGGTCACCACGCCGATCGTGCGGCTGCGCCCGGAGGAGAGCATGCGGGCCGCGTTGTTGCGCCGGTAGCCGAGGCTGGCCACCGCGGCCATGACGTCGGCCCGCGTCTTCTCCCGTACGTGCGGATGGCCCGAGAGCACCCGTGACACCGTCTGCGCGGACACCCCGGCGGCGCGGGCCACGTCGGTCATCCCCGGCGGCCGTCGCCCGCCGTCGCCCTGTTGCTTCGTCATGCGGTCCTTCCTCGGTGCCTCCCGGTCGATGATATCGCTGACATGAGCTGTCACCTGGTGTTTCCCGGTCCTTGGGCCGTGCTCGCCCAACCTGTTGGCATCGATAACATTCTCTGCCATAGTCAAGCGGGACAGCACCCGCCTTCGCCCAGGGATCGATAACAACCGGGGCGGGGGCCGGCACGACCACCGGAGCCGTCGAGTGACCCTCCCGCGCATGCCCGCACTCACCCACGCCGACGGCACGTTCCTGCGCGCCGGCCGCCCGCACCGCGTCCTGTCCGGCTCGCTGCACTACTTCCGCGTCCACCCGGAACAGTGGGCCGACCGCCTGGAACGGCTGGCGGCCCTCGGGCTCAACACCGTGGACACCTACGTGCCGTGGAACTTCCACGAACGCCGCCCCGGCGAGGCCGACTTCGACGGCTGGCGGGACATCGCGCGCTTCGCCCGGCTGGCCCAGCGGACCGGCCTCGACGTGATGGTGCGGCCCGGCCCCTACATCTGCGCCGAGTGGGACAACGGCGGGCTGCCGGCCTGGCTCACCGGCACCCCCGGCATGCGGCCGCGCACCAGCCACGGCCCCTACCTGGAAGCGGTCGGCCGCTGGTTCGACGCGCTCGTCCCGCGCCTGGCCGAACTCCAGGCCGTACACGGCGGACCGGTCGTCGCCGTGCAGATCGAGAACGAGTACGGCAGCTACGGCGACGACCACGACTACGTCCGCTGGGTGCGGGACGCCCTGACCGGCCGCGGCATCACCGAACTGCTCTACACCGCCGACGGCCCCACTCCGCTCATGCTCGACGGCGGCAGTGTCCCCGGCGAACTGGCGGCCGCCACCTTCGGCTCCCGGCCCGCGGAGGCGGCGGCACTCCTGCGCGCACGCCGGCCCGGTGAACCCTTCTTCTGCGCCGAGTTCTGGAACGGCTGGTTCGACCACTGGGGCGAGAAGCACCACGTGCGGTCCCCGGACAGCGCCGCCCGGGACGTCGGGGACATCCTCGACGCGGGCGGCTCCGTCAGCCTCTACATGGCGCACGGCGGTACCAACTTCGGCCTGTGGGCGGGCGCCAACCACGACGGGAAGTCCCTGCAACCCACGGTCACCAGCTACGACTCGGACGCCCCGGTGGCCGAACACGGCGCGCTCACCCCCAAGTTCCACGCCCTGCGCGAGAGGTTCGCCACCGTGCCCGGCGTCCGGGCGCGCCCGCGGCCCCTGCCCGCGGACCCGCCCCTGCTGCCGCCCGCGACGCTGCCCGTGACCCGGCGAGCGGCCCTGCTCGACGGAGTGCGCGCCGCCGCCGAGCCCGTGCACGCGCCCGTGCCGCTCGGCTTCGACGAACTCGGCCAGTCCGCGGGCCTCGTGCTCTACACGGCCCACCCCCTGCTGCCCGCCGGCCGGCACGAGGTGACCGTGACCGGCCTGCACGACCGGGCCCAGGTCTTCGCCGACGGCGTGCCCGTCGCCGTACTCGACCGCGAGACCGCCGCCTTCCCCCTGACCGGCACCGGCGCCCGCGTCCGGCTGGAGCTGCTGGTGGAGAACCAGGGGCGGATCAACTACGGGCCGCTCCTCGGCCAGGGCAAGGGCATCCTCGGCGGCGTACGGGTGGAGCGCCGGCTCGTGCACGGCTGGACCATGCACCCGCTCCCGCTGGACGAGTGGTCGCCGCACGACATCGCCCGCGCCACGTCGGTGGCCCCGCCGGGCGGCACGGCCGGGTTCGCCACCGCCGTGCTGGACGTCCCCGAACCCGCCGACACCTTCCTCACCCTGCCCGGATTCGCCAAGGGCTTCGTCTGGGTCGGCGACATGCTGCTCGGACGCTACTGGGAGGCCGGCCCCCAGACCACGCTGTACCTGCCCCGCCCCCTCCTCCGCCCGGGCCCCAACACCCTCACCGTCCTGGAGCTGGAACGCCTCGGCGACCAGGTCGCCCTCGTGGACCGCCCCGACCTCGGACCGGCCGAGGAGTACGTCGAGACGTTCGACTGACCGCACCCCCGCCCCCGCTCACCGGCCCGCACACCGCACTCCGTTCACCAACCCCCACTGGTAGCAACACGAGTTGAGGAGTACCCGTGTCACGGTTGACCGCTCCCCGGAGCAGACTCGCCCTCGCGGCCGTCGCCACCGCGCTCGCCCTCGCCGGCGGCGCGTCCCTCGGGTCCCCGCCCGCGTCGGCGTCCGGCTCCGGCACCACCTACACCGTCACCGTCGGGGACAAGGGCTCCTGGACCCGGCCCGACGACACCCCGGCCGCCACCTACATCGACAAGGACGGCACCTTCTACTACCAGCAGGCCCACGCGCTGTACGGCGCCGACGACAGCCGTGCCTGGAGCTTCTACACCGGCACGGACTTCGACACCGCCGAACGGTCCGACGCGATCAGCGACGCGGCCGACCCCGACGAGCCCAGGGACCGCAACGACGACACCACCTGGCGGTGCAACAACAGCCCGACCGGCAAGGAGTCCACCTTCCCGCCCGCCGGCTCGCACTACGCGCAGAAGAACTACTGCGACCTGGCCGGTGTGTGGGTGGACCCGGACACCGGCGACTGGTACGGCCTGGTGCACAACGAGTTCACCCCGCAGCCCTTCGCCGACGGCCTCCACTACGACGGCATCGACTACGCGGTCTCCCGCGACCAGGGCCGGACCTGGTCCGTCGAGGACCACGTCATCACCTCGCCGTACAGCACGAAGCGCGGTGACACCGAGGCGTTCGGGCAGCAGACCTACCACTACGGCGACGGCGACCCCCGCCTGTTCGCCGACGCCGCCTCCGGGTACTTCTACGTCTACTACGGCTCGCGGATCGTGGACAAGGGCGGCAGCTGGAAGGCGTTCCACGCCCACGTGGCCCGCGCGCCGATGTCCGGCAAGATGGCGCCCGGCACCTGGCAGAAGTGGTACGGCGGCGCCTGGTCCGAGCCCGGCGTCGGGGGCCGCGAGAGCAACATGGTGCCGGTCGGCGGCTCCGGGGAGACCGGCTACACGCCCGTGGCGGACGAGTACGACCCGGCTACTCCCGGCAAGGTCGACGAGCAGGTGGCCGCGGGCGAGATGCCCCCGACCTCGCCCCTGTTCGTCATGGACATCACCTACAACGCCCACCTGGGCCTGTACGTGGGTGAACCCCAGGCGGTCGACCAGAGCGGCGACGCCCCGCAGCAGTTCTACGCCACCGACGACCTCGCCACGCAGAAGTGGTTCCGGATCGGCGACACCGGCGACCACACCAACGCGTCCTGGTACCGCTGGTTCCTCGACGGTGTGAACCGGACCGGCTCCGGCATCGTCGGCAGGTCGTTCCGCTCGTACTGCTCCTTCGGCTGCTCGGACGGCAAGGACGCCGAGTACGTCGACATCAGCATCGGCACCTCCGACCCGGCGGCACCGGTCGACGTGGACCGGACGTACCGGATCACCGGGGCGGACGGCCGGGCCCTCGCCCAGAGGACCGCGCACGGCTCCGCCACCACGTCGGTGCGCGGTGCGAAGCCGTCCGGACTGGCGGAGTGGGTCTTCACCGGCAACGGCGACGGCTCCTACCGCATCGCCAACGCCGCGACCGGCAGGCTGCTCGGCGTCGACTCCACCGCGACGACCGGCCGGGCCTGGGGCACCAAGCCCACCGTCACCCGCCCCGGCGACGGCGGACCCTCCGTCGGACAGCAGTGGTTCGTCATCCCCGGCACCTCCGCCGACGGCACGGCCAACGGCACGCACCGGCTGGTCAACCGCTACAGCGGCCTGGTGATCGGCGTCTCCGGCGACCCCCACCGGCGCGCCGAGACCACGCCCGTCCGCTCCTGGACCGACGGCACCGGCGACCGGGTGGGCGGCCGGCGCGGCCCCGGCGAGCAGACACTCACCCTGACGCCGACCGGGCGCGCCGGCTGACGTGACGGGGCGAGCGCCGGGCCGGGACACGTGCGGTGTCCCGGCCCGGCGCCTGCCCGCTCCGGTCAGGAGGCGGGCAGCTCACCGCGGACCGTGCGGGCGGCGGCGACCAGGTTCTCCAACGACGCACGCGTCTCGGGCCAGCCGCGGGTCTTCAGTCCGCAGTCGGGGTTGACCCAGAGCCGCTCGGCCGGGATGGCCTTCAGGCCCGTGCGCAGGAGGTCGGCGGCCTCGTCGGCGCTCGGGACACGCGGGGAGTGGATGTCGTAGACGCCGGGTCCGGCCTCCCGCGGGTAGCCGTGGGCGGCCAGTTCGCGGGCGACCTGCATGTGGCTGCGGGCTGCCTCCAGACTGATGACGTCGGCGTCGAGGTCGTCGATGGCCTGGACGATGTCGCCGAACTCCGCGTAGCACATGTGGGTGTGGATCTGGGTGTCCGGACGCACCCCGCTCGTGCTGAGCCGGAACGCCTCGGTCGCCCACGCCAGATAGGCGGCGTGGTCGGCGGCCCTCAGGGGCAGGGTCTCGCGCAGCGCGGGCTCGTCCACCTGGATGACCGAGGTGCCGGCGGCCTGGAGGTCGTTCACCTCGTCGCGCAGGGCGAGGGCGACCTGGCGGGCGGTGTCGCCGAGCGGCTGGTCGTCGCGGACGAAGGACCAGGCGAGCATGGTGACGGGCCCGGTGAGCATGCCCTTGACCGGGCGATCGCTCAGGGACTGGGCGTAGTTCGTCCAGCGCACCGTCATCGGCTGCGGGCGGGAGATGTCACCGGCCAGGACCGGCGGACGGACGTAGCGGGTGCCGTACGACTGGACCCAGCCGTGCTGGGTGGCGAGGTAGCCGGTCAGCTGCTCGGCGAAGTACTGGACCATGTCGTTGCGCTCGGGCTCGCCGTGCACCAGGACGTCGATACCGGTCTTCTCCTGGAAGGAGATGACCTCCTGGATCTCCGACCGGATGCGCTCCTCGTAACCGGCCGCGTCCAGGCGCCCGGCGCGCAGGTCGGCGCGCGCGGTGCGCAGCTCGGTGGTCTGCGGGAACGAGCCGATGGTGGTGGTCGGCAGCAGGGGCAGCCCGAGGTGGGCGCGCTGCGCCGCGGCCCGTTCGGCGTACGGCTGGGAACGGCGGGTGTCGGCGCTGGTCACGGCCTCCGCACGGGAGCGGACGGCAGGGTCGCGGGTGATGGGTGAGGTGGCCCGGGAGGCGAGGTCGGCACGGTTGGCGGCGAGTTCGCCGGTGATGCTGTCGGTGCCCTGGGCGAGGCCCCTGGCGAGCGTGGCGATCTCGGAGGTCTTCTGCCGGGCGAACGCGAGCCAGCGCAGGATCTGCGGGTCGATGTCCCGCTCGAGGGACGCGTCCAGCGGGACGTGCAGCAGGGAGCAGGAGGCGGAGACGTCGACACGGTCGGCGAGCCCGAGAAGGGTGCCGAGTGTGGTCAGGGACTTCTGCAGATCGTTGATCCAGATGTTGCGGCCGTTGACCACACCGGCGACCAGGCGCTTGCCGGGCAGTCCACCGACGGCGGCGAGCGCGTCGAGGTTGGCGGCGGCGGCCTCGGTGAAGTCCAGCGCCAGCCCGTCCACCGGTGCCTTGGCCAGCATCGGCAGGGCGTCGCCGAGCCGGTCGAAGTACGAGGCGACCAGCAGCTTCGGACGGTCGGACAGGGCGCCGAGATCACGGTAGGCGCGCTCCGCCGCGTTCAGCTCGGCCGGGGTGCGGTCCTGCACCAGGGCGGGTTCGTCGAGCTGGACCCATTCGGCGCCGGCCGCACGCAGGTCGGCGAGGACCTCGGCGTACACGGGAAGCAGCCGGTCCAGGAGCGTGAGCGGCTCGAAGTCCGCGGGCACGCCGGGAGCGGGCTTGGCGAGCAGCAGGTACGTGACGGGGCCGACCAGGACCGGACGGGCGGTGAGGCCCTCGGCGAGAGCCTCCTTCAGCTCGGCGACCTGCTTGGTGGAGTCGGCCGTGAAGACGGTGCCGGGACCGAGTTCGGGGACGAGGTAGTGGTAGTTCGTGTCGAACCACTTGGTCATCTCCAGCGGCGCCACGTCCTGGGTGCCGCGGGCCATCGCGAAGTAGCCGTCCGTCGCGTCGGCGGCGACGGCGGCGCGGTGCCGTTCGGGGATCGCGCCGACCATGACCGTGGTGTCGAGGACGTGGTCGTAGTACGAGAAGTCACCGGTGGGCACCTCGTGGATGCCGGCGTCGGCGAGCTGCCGCCGGTTGTCGCGCCGGAGTTCGGCGGCGGTGGCGTGGAGGGCGTCGGCGTTGACGCGGCCCTTCCAGTAGCCCTCGATGGCCTTCTTCAGTTCACGGTTCTGACCCTGGCGGGGGTAGCCGTACACGGTGGCCCGTGCTGCCGCGGCTGCGGACTTCGCTGTCACGGAGATCTCCTTCGCGAGATGAGTCCCTGAGATCCCGGGGACGGAACGAGAGCGCGAAGGTCGTGGCCGGCCGGACGGTGACGACCCCGCGCGGCAAAGGCACGGCCGTTCCGTCTGGTGCACGCCGACCCGCCCTCGAGGTCACCGGGATGTCCGCGCGCGGAACGGTCCGCACGCGGGCAGTTGGCAGGTCTTCGGACTCGCGGGCACGCCCTCCGTCCGGAGGACACCTACTGGCCGTCGCTTCCCGGGCCCGGTACGTCGGACCCAGTGCGTATGACGGCGGTCGTTCCCGCTCACCGCTGCGGGGCAGTCCCGGATTCCCACCGGGTTCCCTCTTACGACACCCCGCCTGGCGGACGGGGCGAACCAGCTGCACCGTTCACCCTACCGGGGACCACCCCGGAATCGTCCGGACGCGTCCGGCATGCGGACGGTGCGACGGGACACGCCGTCGGCGGACTACTGCTGGGCCCAGGTGCTCCGGTCCTGCCCCGGCGCGTCGGCGTGCCGCGGGCAGGCCGTGTCGTGCGCCGAGCCCAGCGAGGTCCACCACACCTCGCAGCAGTCGCCGCCCACGGCGACCCGGGCGGCGGCGGGACGGGTGCACTCCTGGCCGTGCACGGCGCCGTCGGAGTGCCGCCAGAAGGCGCAGCAGGGGGCGAGAGGGACCGGCTGCCGGTGAGGCGGGCGGGCCAGGAGTTCGGCCCGGCGCGCCAGGACCGTCCGCCGCCGGTGCTCGGCTCCCTCCCGGGCCGCGCACCAGGCCATGACCGCCGCGGCGTAGAGACCGGGCAGGGCGAGCCAGGGGTGGTGGCTGCCCCCGTACCAGGCGGCGGCGAGCAGGAGAACGGCGGCGGCACGGCACCCGCGTGCGGTGCGCAGGCTCGGTGTCACAGGAGACTCCCGTGGTCGGCGACGGAGAAGGTCCTCAGGACCCCCGTATGCCCGCGGTTCGCGGACCTACGTCCACCAATCGCGCCGGTCCGCGCCCGGGCGGGGCCCGAGCCGCGTGGCGGGGCGGAAATTCCGTTGCGGGTGCCCGCCGGTGCCCCCGATTCTGCTCTCATGTCCACCGCCGACCTGCGGCCGGCCACCCTTGCCGACGCGCCCGCCATCACCCAGCTCCTCAACGAGATCGACCGGATCGAGATCGGCCGCCCCGAGACCGACCAGCACACCGTCGAGGCCGACCTGAAGCATCCCGAGACGGATCTGACCCGCGACTCGTGGCTCGCCTTCGACGGCGGCCGGCTGGTGGCCTACGGGCTGCTGTGGGACGAGTCCGGCGGCGAGCGCGTGGACATCGACCACTACGTGCTCCCCGACCACCAGGGCACCGGCCTGCGGCTGCTGGCCGCCATGGAGGACCGCGCCCTCGCCAAGGCACGGGCCAACGGGGCCGCTCGGGCCGTCGTCCACCTGCACCTCAACGCCCGGCCCACGACCGACACGGCGCTCCTCGCGGAACGGGGCTGGCGGGTCGTCCGGTCCCACCACGTCCTGCGCCGGGCGGTGGACCCGGCGGCCGACCTGCCGCCGCGGGCCCCGGCCGGGGTGGCCGTGCGCGCCTGCGCGACGGAGGCGGACCGTGTCCGGGTGCACGAGCTGTACCAGCAGGCGTTCGCCTCCCACTTCGACTTCCAGCCGCGTCCGTACCGGCTCTGGCTCAGCGACATCGACGCCGAGGGGCTCGACTGGTCCCTGGTGTGGATCGCCGCCACCGACGACCTGGGGGACGCCGGTTTCCTGCTGGCCCGGGACGACCGCGAGGCCATGGGCTGGATCCGCGCCCTCGGCGTGCTGGACGCGGCACGGGGGAGGGGCCTGGGCGGATTCCTCCTGCGGCACGCCTTCGCGCACTTCGCCGCGCGGGGCCGGGACACGGTGGGGCTCGGGGTCGACACGGCCAACGCCACCGGCGCTCCGCGCCTCTACGGCCGCAACGGCATGACCGTCCACTTCGCGGTCGACACCTGGGAGGCAGTCATCGGCTGACGCCCGGTGCGGCACCGGGCGGCGGTCCGCGGCGTCGGCCCGGCGCGTCAGACAACCATCGCGACCGTCACCGCGCCGAGCAGCGCCACGTACGTCCACGCGTGGGCGCGGTCCGGGATGCGGGGCGGGCGGCGCCGCAGCACCGCGATCACCGGCAGGGCGCCCAGGAGCAGTCCGGCGGCGGCACGGAGGTCGACGAGACCCACCAAGTGGGCGTGGGCGCCGGCCAGGCCCTGGGCACCGGCCAGGAAGACCGCGGCGGCCGGCAGCGCGACGGCGAGCGTCAGCGGGTTGGCCAGCGCGGTCGCCACCCGCATGCTGTGCCCGGCCCGCCGCATCGCCGGGACGGTCAGCACGCTGCCGCCCACCCCGAGGAAGGCCGCCACCGCACCGACCGGAACGCCGACGACGGCGGGCAGCGGACGGGGCGCGCCGTCTGCCGCCACCCGGGCCGGTGCGCGCGGGCGCAGGAAACCGGGGCGCAGCAGCAGGTCCACGACGGTGAGGGCGACGTAGGCGACGAACGCCCAGCGGATGAGGGCGGCCGGTGCCATCCGCGCGGCGAGCGCGCCGGCCGAGGAGCCGGCCGCGAGCAGCGCGAGCAACGGACCGCTGCCGCGCAGCGCGGCCAGCACCCGGCGCGGCGTGACGGCCGTCGCGAACCCGGCGTTCACCACCATGACCACGGCCGAGGTGGCCGTGGCCACCCGGATCGCGTCCGCGCCGAGGGCGGAGTCCGCCCACACCACGACCGGCACGGCCACGAACCCGCCGCCGAACCCGAACAGCACGGTCGTCACACCCGTGAGAAGCCCGATACCGAGCAGCGCCAAGAGATCCACGACGACCACCCCACCAGCCGCCGACAGGTGCCCGCATGCGAAGCCCGGCACGATTCCTTCGCGTCCCGGCCCGTAGGGTGACGGCGTGAAGAACGTCCCCCTGGCCGACGTCGACCACGTGGACCGGGCGGTGCTGCCGATCGGCACCGACTACCCGCCCGGCCACGTCCTGGACTGGCACCGGCACCGGCGGGCGCAGTTCCTGTACGGCGCCACCGGGGTCATGGTCGTGGACACCGCCGACGGCACCTGGACCGTGCCGCCCGAGCGCGCCGTACTGATCCCGGCCGCCACCCGGCACCGGGTGCGCATGCTGGGCGTGAGCACCCGCAGCCTGTACATCGAGCCGGACGCGGTGCCCTGGTGGCCGGACAGCTGCACGGTCGTGGACGTGCCGCCCCTGTTGTGTGAACTGCTGCTCGCGGCGGTCGAGTTCGAGGCCGATTACAGCCTCTCCGGACGGGAGGGCGGTATCGCGGCCCTGCTGCTGCACGAGATCGCGGCGCGGACCCCGCTGCCGTTCCACGTCGGGATCCCCGCCTCCGCCGACCTCGCGGCGCTCTGCCGGTCCTATCTGGCCGACCCGGACGCCGGCGCGACCAACGCCGAGTGGGCGGCGCGGACGGCCATGAGCGAACGGGCCTTCACCCGGCGCTTCCGCTCCGAGACGGGCGACAGCCCCGCCGTCTGGCGGGCCCGGGCCCGCCTGCTCGCGGCCGTCCCAATGCTGCGCACGGCGTCGGTGACCGAGGTCTCCGGCCGTCTCGGCTACGCCTCACCCGCGGCGTTCACCGCCGCCTTCACCCGCACCTTCGGCCTCCCCCCGTCCCGCTTCACGACGAGTCACCGGGCCCGCCGCTAGGCCGACGGTTTTCACAGCCATGTCGGAACGGAGTGGAGCACTACCGGTGCGATCCGGCCCCGGCGCGTCATTGCGGCCACGGCGCGTTCCTGACCCGCTCGACCATGGAAGGCCGCTGGAATCCGGGGACGAAGTGCTCCAGGACGTCCGCGTTGATGGTCCCGTAGGTGGTGTCGGGGCGGTCCTTGAGGCCCTCGACGAACGCGTCCAGGAACTCCTTCTTGAAATCCCCGCGAGGATGAGCGGCGACGATCTCCTCCAGCCGGTCGCCCTCGACCTCGTCCAGTCCCCAGCCGATCGCGTCGGTCAGGACGCCGTAGTTCGTGGCGGCGATCTCGGGGCCCATCCGGCCGGGGACCCCCGGCGTCGTGTGCAGGGCGACGGCCAGCCAGACAGCCTCGGCGGCGCTGGGGGAGAACCCGCGCGCCAGCAGGAACGCCCGCGCATGGTCGGCCCCGTCCAGCTCGAAACGCTGCGGCGTCTTCGAGAACGGGACCAGAAGGCCCGCATCGTGGAACATCGCCGAGATGTAGAGCAGTTCGGGATCGGGTTCGACGCCCAGCCTCTGCGCGTGCAGGGAACCGAAAAGGAAAACCCGCCGGGAGTGATGGAAGATCAAGGGATTGGTGGTCTCCCTGATGAATTCCGTGGCCTGCGCCACGGCCGGAGTCGCGGGCAATTCCACCCCCGCGATGATGTCCGTCATGAAATCCGTCCTTCCCGATGCACCGTGCTGCGCGTGGACCGTGCGTCCAATCTCCACGGTGTCGGCCCCCTGCCACCCGGCGCCGCCTCGGTCCGGCCCTGAATCACCCGAATCCAGTCACCGCGAGCCCGCCCGGTGAACTCCGCCGCACACCGGGTCGCGGTCCTCGTCCACGACGGGGTGAAACTGCGCGGCCACCTCGGGGAGGCTCAGGAGGCGTCGGTGCGTACGGCGGTTGTGGCGAGGGTCGTGTAGTGCATGGTGAAGGCCCCGCCGAGGGAGTCGATGGCGCTACCGACTGCGTCCAGCACTTGGGCCAGTTGACCGGGGCGGAGTTGGGTGAGAGCGCCGGTGGTGGGCAGCAGGGCCAGCCATTGGTCGCGCGTGTACGTCTGCTCCCAGTCGAACCGCCACTGTTCGGATTCTTCGAACTGCCCGGTCTCGCGGATCTTGTCGGCGAGCTTCGCGTACCCCGCCTGGTAGAGACTGAGCGGACGTCGGGCCGGTTGTCCGTTGAGCGGGGAGGCAGGCACTGCCCGCCGGTAGGCAGCCGCGAACGGTTCAGCCACCTCGGAGGGCGGCTCGTACACGTGCCCGAAAATCGCCAGACGCCCCCCTGGGCGCAGCACCCGTGCCGCCTTTGCCGCGCCGGCGAGCGGATCCACCCAGTGCCACGACTGGGCGGCGACGACCGCGTCGAATCTCCGGTCGCCCGGTTGCCAGGCTTCGAACGTCGCCACCTCGACCCGCAGGCCACGGGCCCGCGCGAAGTCGGCCATCCGCGCATCGGGCTCGACGCCGAGTACAGCGCAACCGGCGGCCTGGAACTGGCGTGCCGCGATGCCGGTACCGCAGCCGACGTCGAGCACGTCGGGCCCGGGAGCATCGGCGACGATCCGCGTCACCAGCGCGGCGGGGTAGTCGGGGCGGGCCTGATCGTAGCGTTGGGCGTCCACGCCGAACGACTCGGCCATGCGCCGGGCCTCATGGGACTCGGCGGCGGACGGTTCTGGTTGCTCGCGCGGTAAAGTGGGCATGCGCCCACCTTAGTGGGCGCATGCCCACTCAACAATCGGTGCCGGCCGGAAAGGCACGAGGGGACACGAGGGGATCCGTACATGCCGACTGGGGTGCACCTTCGCGACGCGCGGCAGCAACTGTTCGACGCCGCCGAACGCGTGCTTCTGCGGGACGGACCGAGCGGGCTGACCAGCCGGGCCGTCACTGAGGAAGCGGGCTACGCCAAGGGGGTCCTGCACCGGCACTTCATCGACTTCGACGCCTTCCTCACCGACCTCGTGCTCGACCGGGCCGCGCGGCTCGAGACGCAGGCCAGTGCGCTGCGCGAGTCCAGTGGCACCGAAACGGTGGCCGAGAACCTCACCGACGCGCTGGTCACCCTGTTCGGCCCCGTTCCCATGGCAATCATTCCGCTCATCACCTTCCGCGACGAGCTGCGCGCACGACTACGGCAAGCCAGACCCGGCGGCGGAACCGCCATCCTTGGTCAGGCCACGGCCGCGATCTCCGCCTATCTGGCCGACGAGCGTGCATTGGGCCGCATCGCGGCCGACGCCGACATCGACTCACTCACCCTCTCCCTGGTCGGTGGCGGGCACCTCGTGTTCACGGACCGCGGCCCCGGCCCGCCGGCCACCGAAGCCGTCAACAAGCTCGTGACAGCGGTCATCGCCGATGCCGTGCAACGCCGACCGGCCTAGCCACTCGGAGCGCGGTACGGCTGATGACGTCACCTCACGACGGCATACGTTGACGACATGCGTTTACGGTGGTCGCGGACCGAAGGGGCGGCACATGGCCGACGTCGTGGAACTGATCTGCTATCCCGTCAAGGGGTGCGCGGGCACCTCGACGAACGATGCGCTCCTGACACCGGCGGGCCTTGCCCACGACCGCACCTTCATGGTCATCAGCGAGGACGGAACCTTCCGCACGCAACGCCGGCACCCCCGCCTGGCCCTGATCCGGCCCGCCGTCAGCGGCGACGGCTCTCGGCTCACGCTTGAAGCGGCCGACGGCACCGGCCATTTCGGCACGCTGTGCCTCGACGTGACGACGACCGCGCCGCCCCGCGACGTCGACCTGTTCGGCACCCCCTTCCAGGGGATCGACCAGGGCGGCGAAGCCGCCACCTGGCTGTCGGAGTTCCTCGGCACCCCCAGCCGTCTGGTCCGTGTGCCGCCGGAGCACGACCGAATCACCGACGGCCTGACCCCTGGCCCGTCCGGCTTTGCCGACAGCAGTGCGGTGCACCTGCTGTCCCGCGCCTCCCTCGCCCTCCTCAACCAGCGGATGGCCGAGCGCGGCGCCCCGATCCTGCCGATGAACCGATTCCGCCCGAACATCGTCGTCGGCAGCCGCGGCGGTCACGGCCACGACGGCGTCGACTGGGCCGCCCCACCGCACGGCGAGGACCGCGCACGCCGCATCACCGTCGGCGATGCCGAGTTGGGCTTCGCCAAGCTCGCGGTGCGCTGTGCCGTCACGCTGGTCGAGCAGGAGACCGGAGCAAGGCGAGGGCCTGAGCCGCTGCGCACCCTCGCGAGCTACCGACGGGCCTCGGGCGGCGGCGTGGTGTTCGGTGCGAAGTTCTCCGTGGTCACGCCGGGGAAGCTGTCGGTGGGCGACGAGGTGGTCGTCCGGGAGTGGGGCGACGCCGATCTGCGGAACTCCTGACGAACGTGGACCGCATTCCTAGGTCTGCTGCCGCTCGTCGCGCCGCGCCTGTTCCCGGGCATGGTGGCCCAGGGCCGCGCTGCGGCTCGTCGACAGATGGTGCAGGACCAGTTCCTGGACGCGCTCCACGTCGCGTTCCGCGATGGCCTGGTAGAGGGCCTCGTGTTCCAGGGCCACGGCCATCAGGTCGTCGTGCTGGCCCATGAGCCAGCGCAGGCGGCTGTGCAGGACCCGTTCGAGTTCGTTGAGCAACTCGTTGGCGGCCAGCGAGATCACCGTCTGGTGGAAGTCGGCGGCCGCGCGGCGGGCCCCCACCGCGTCGTCGGCGCGGGCCGCGTCGAGTTCGGCGTCCACCGTCGCCCGGAGCCGTTCAAGACCGTCGCGGGTGTGCCGCCCGGCGGCGAGCCGGAAGGCCAGGGTCTCCAGGCCCGAGCGGACCTCGTCCAGGTCGGCGATGTCGCTCGTGGTGAACTCCCGCACCACCGCCCAGGACCGCGGCCGCGGCGTCACCAGCCCCTCCGACACCAGTGTCCTCAGGGCCTCCCTGACGGGCAGCCGGCTCACGCCCAGCGCCTCGGCCAGCTCCCGCTCGACCAGGCGGCTCCCCGGTCGCCGCACGCCGTCCACGATCTCGTCGCGCAGCCGTCGCGTGACCCGCTCGGACTCGGGCATGAAGCCCTGTGACGCAGCCATCGCCGTCCTTCGTCCCTCTTCCCGTTCCGAGCCGCACGACCGCGCCGTGCGGAGCGGCGGTCGGGCGGCCCGTCAGAATACCCCGGAGCCGGCCGCCGGCCGGGGCGCGGGAGGACTTGGTGCGGGGTCAGCCCACCCGTGGGGGCCAGTTGACGATCCGCTTGGCACGCGGGGGCGCGTAGGTGCGCACCTTGGACGTGGACAGGCCGAGCCGGACCAGGGACTCGGCGACCGTCACGGCTGCCGTGACGCCGTCGACCACGGGGACACCGGTCCGTTCCACCACGCGTTCGGCGAGCCCGGCCATGCCTCCGCAGCCCAGGCAGATCACCTCGGCCCGGTCGTCCTCGACCGCGCGGGCGGCCTGTTCGGTGATGGCGTCCACGGCGGCCTGTTCGTCCCGTTCCAGTTCGAGCACCGGCAGTCCGCTGGCGCGCACCGAGGCGCACCTCGCGCTCAGGCCCGCCACCTCCAGCCGCTCCTCGATCAGCGGGACCGTACGGTCCAGGGTGGTGACGACGGAGTAGCGGCGGCCCAGGAACTGGGCGGTGCTCGCGGCGGCCTCGGTGATGTCGACGACGGGTACGTCGAGCAGTTCCTGGAGCCCTTCGCGGCCGTGCTCCCCGTAGCCCGCCTGGATCACCGCGTCGAACGGCTCCGGGTGGGCCCGGACGGTCTCCATGACGGCGACGGCGGCGAGGTAGCTCTCGTAGTTGCCCTCGACGGACTCCGCGCCGAAGGCCGGGGTCAGCGGCACGATCTCGGTGCCCTCGGTGGCCGCGGCGGCGGCCTGCTTGCCGATCGCGTCGGTGATGGACTGCGTGGTGTTGACGTTGACCACGAGGATGCGCATGGGTGGGCCTTCTGCTCGGGCGGGAGGTTCCGCGGGTCGCCGCGCGGCGGCGGGGCCGGTTCGCGGCGACGGTGGGGCCGTGCCGCTACGGCGGAGTTGCTTCGCGGCGACGGCGGACTTGCGGCGGGTGTTGCGTGGCGGGGGCGGGTCGCTGTGGCGGGTGTTGCGTGGCGACGGCGGGCCGCTGCCGCGCGACGACATCGGTTCCCGGCGACGGCGGGCCGACGGCCCTGCGGCGGGACCGCTCCGCGGCGACCGCGGACCCGGGGCGCCACGGCGGGCCCGCCCCGCCGCAAGCGCCCCGCCGCAACCGCGCCGTGGCTACTCCGCCGCCACGGCGATGGCCTCGCCGTCCACGTCGCGGATCGGTGAGGCGCGGTCCGCGATGACCGCGTACAGCGAGGCGGCGACGATCGCTCCGACGAACCAGGAGAACCCGGCCGCGGCGTGGAAGTAGGGGACGAGGGCGACCACGACGGCGACGGCGGCGCTGGGGACGAACGCGGCGACGGCGCGCGGGTTGTAGCCGCGGCGGTAGTGGTACTCGGCGCCCGCGTCCTCCGTGTAGAGGGCCGGCACGTTCACCCGTGACTTCCGCAGCAGCCAGTAGTCCGCCATGATCACGCCGAACAGCGGGCCGAGCAGCGCGCCGAGCCCGCCGAGGAAGTAGTTGACGACGACCGGGCTGTTGTAGAGGTTCCAGGGCGTGATCACCAGGCCAAGCACCGCGCTGACCAGACCGGCGCGGCGGAAGTCGAGCCGGTGCGGGAAGAGGTTGACCAGCGCGTAGATCGGCGCGACGAAGTTGGCGAGCAGGTTCACCGCCACCGTGAGGGCGATCAGGCAGAGCGAGGCGACGGCCAGCAGGAACATGTTGGGGATGGTCCGCACGATGTCCGTCGGACTGGTGATGACGTGCCCGTCGAGGCTGAACTGGGCGCCGCTGAGCACCGCCACGATCACGGCGAAGAAGAGCATGTTCACCGGGATGCCGATCACGTTCCCGCGGACGATCGAGCCCCGGCTGCGCGCGGAGCGGGTGAAGTCGCAGAAGTTCAGCACGAACGTCCCGTAGATCACCACCCACAGCGCGGCGGCCTGCAACACCTGGAGCCACATGGCGCCGCCGGTGAGCGGATCGTCGACGGACACGGAGATCGAGCCGTCCGCCCGGACGAACATCCACACCGCCAGGGCGCACATGGTGAGCAGTGTGGTGGGCGCCGCGAAGGCCATGTACCGGCGGATCATCTGCATGCCGTAGCTCACGATGAGCACCTGGAGGGCCCACAGGACCAGGAAGGTGATCCAGCCGAGCGTCGACTGCCCGAGCAGGGAGTTCGTGTCCAGGCGGGCCAGCCCGGGGAACATGGCCACCAGGAGGGCGCTCAGCACCGCCGCCGCGAGATAGGTCTGGATACCAAACCAGGCGATCGCCACGACGCCCCGGACGACCGCCGGAATCTTCGCCCCCTTGATGCCGAACGCGATCCGGCTCATCACCGGGAACGGTACGCCCGTCTTGTGGCCCATGAATCCGGACAGGGTGAGCAGGAGGAAGAGCAGGACCGAGGCGAGCGCGAAGGCGGCGAGGATGCCCCACACGTTGAGCCCGAGGGCGAACAGTCCGATGGCGAAGGCGTAATTGCCCAGGCTGTGCACGTCGTTGGCCCAGAGGGTGAAGACGTTGTACGCGCCCCAGCGGCGCCCTTCACGCTTGGTCGGGGCCAGGTCGTACGTGTAGAGGCCGGAGCTGGTGGCGGTGTCGCTGGACTCCGCGGACGAGCGGCGGTCTTCCAGGGCAGTCATACGGGACTCCTGGGATCAGGATGCGGGGAGTTGGAGAGTTCCACAAAGCGGAAGCGGCTTTCCGATGAACAGAACGTAGTTTTCGCCAAACCGCACCGTCAAGAGGTCTACGGCAAATGGAATACCATTTCTCGCCCTGTTGACAGCCCTGCGGCGTCTCCCTAACCTGACGCCCCGCCATTACATCGATGTAAAGCTGCGGAAAGGGACCCCACCGTGCCCCCCAGCCCCTCACGCCATCCCCGCACGCACGCCGGCCTGCTCGTCGCCGCCCTCCTCGGGCTGCTCGTCGGTCTGCTCCCCGGACTCACCGCCCAGGCCGGCGCCGCGCCGTCCGCACCCGAACCCGGTGCCGGCGCCGCCGCCGCGGCCGGCGCCTTCCGCAACCCGCTCAACAGCGGGCCCGACCCCTTCATGACCAACTGGAAGGGCAACTACTACCTGACCACCACCCAGGGCGGCAGCATCAAGATGTGGCGCTCGCCGTTCCTGGGCACCCTGGCCGCGGCCGACCCCGTCACCGTCTGGACGGACACCGACCCCTCGCGCAACCGCAACATCTGGGCGCCGGAGTTCTACCGCTTCGGCGACCGCTGGTACCTGTACTACACCGCCGACGACGGCGTCGACGAGCACCACCGGCTGTACGTCCTGGAGTCGGAGCGCGACGACCCGACCGGCCCGTATCACTTCAAGGCCAAGCTCGCCCCGCCCAACCACGCCGACGACTTCGCCATCGACGCCGGCGTCCTCCAGCTCGGCGGGCGCCTCTACCTCGCCTACAGCGGCATCAACCAGTACCAGCACAACGGGCTGAACATCGCGCCGATGTCCAACCCGTACACCGTCTCCGGCGACGCCGTCGCGATCAACGCGGCCGGCGGCTGCCCCGAGGTGCGGGAGGGGCCGGAGTTCCTCTACCGCAACGGGCGGGTGTGGATGACCTACTCGGCCTGTGACACGGGCAAGCCGGACTACCAGGTCTGGATGATGTCGATGCCGCTGACCTCCGACCCGCTGGTGCCGGGCAACTGGCGGCAGCACCAGGGCGCGGTCTTCTCCCGGGCCGACGACCGGGGCGTGTTCGGGCCGGGCCACCACGCCTTCTTCCAGTCCCCGGACGGGACCGAGGACTGGATCGTCTACCACGCCAAGACGACGTCGGTGAACACCTACAGCAACCGCACCACCCGGGCCCAGAAGTTCACCTGGCGGGCCGACGGCAGCCCCGACTTCGGCCGTCCGCTCGCCATGGGCGCCACCCAGGACCTGCCCTCCGGCGACCCCGGCTCGGGCAACTACTGGATCAACGACGACGGCCGCTCCAGCGGTGCCGGGAGCGTCACCTACACCGGTGCCTGGAACTCCGGTTCGGGCTGCGCCACGCAGTGCTTCTGGGGCGACGACCACTGGAGCGACCGGGCCGGCGCCACGGCCACCTTCTCCTTCACCGGCACCCGCATCGCGCTGCTCTCGGTCAAGGACACCGGCAACGGGTACGCGGCCATCAGCGTCGACGGCGGTCCCGAACAGCGGGTGGACTTCCACAACCCGATCCGCGTCGGTGAGGCGGTGCAGTACATCAGCCCACGGCTCGCGAACGGCAGGCACACCTTGCGCGTCCGGGTCACGGGGGAGCACAACTCCCAGTCGGGGGCGTCCTTCGTGAGCGTCGACCGCGCCGAGGTCTACACGAACTGACCCGCCGGGGCGGACCGCCCGTCAGCGCCGATCGTGGCCCTCCGTGCTCTCCCTCAGGACGAGCCGGTGGGCCACGATGCGGTCCTGGGGCGACTGCACCCCCGGCTCCGCGTCGGCCCGCACGCCGTCCGGGTCGGTCGCGTCCTCGATGCGGCGTTGCAGCAGCTCCACGGCGACCTTCGCCACCGCCGCCTTGTCCGGGGCCACCGTGCTGAGCGTCGGCACGCTGAACCGCCCGCCCTCCACGTCGTCGAAGCCGATCACGGCGACCTCACCGGGCACGTCCACCCCGTGCTCGTGCAGCGCGCGCAACGCGCCCAGCGCCAACTGGTCGTTGAGGCAGAGCAGCGCGTCGGGCCGAACCCCGTCGTGAAGCAGCCGCGCAACCGCCCGTGCTCCGGCGGGCATCCGGAAGGAGTCGACCGGGACCACCAGGGACGGGTCGTAGGCGATGCCCGCTTCCGTCAGGGCGGCGCGGTACCCGCGGGTGCGGGCCTCCGCCGTGCCCAGGCCCGGGGCGTCGACCCCGCCGACGGCCAGCACGGTGCGGCGGCCGAGGCCGATCAGATGCCTGGTCGCCTCGCGCGCGGCACGCTCGTTGTCGATGGCCACGTGGTCGGCGCCCTCCTCCAGCAGCTCCCCGAGCAGGACGGTCGGCGGGAAGCCCGAGCGGTCGCGCAGGTCGTCGGCGGTCAGGGCGAGCGGGCTGAGGATGATCCCGTCCACGAAGGTGGAGCCGAACCCGGCCAGCGCCGCCAGCTCGTGGGCGCGGTCCGCCCCGGACTGGTGGATCAGGACGGTCAGGGAGCGCTCCTCGGCCTCGCGGATCACATGCCGGGCCAGTTCGGCGAAGTACGGTATGTCCAGTTCCGGGACGACGAGTGCGATGATGCCGGTTCGGCCCTTGCGCAAGTGGCGGCCCGCCAGGTTCACCCGGTATCCGAGCTGTTCGATGGAGTCCCGCACGACCCGCCTCGTCCGGTCCGAGACGTGGGCGTAGTCGTTGATGACGTTGGACACCGTCTTCTCCGAAACGCCCGCGTGACGTGCGACGTCCTTGATCCTGGGCCGTGCCACCGAGACCTCCCTGCCTCTCGTGCGGTGCATGAGTCTATGTCCCGGCGGCCCGGACGGTCTCCGTGCGGGCCGCCGGGACGCCGATCTCACGGTCACGGTCGCCGCTCCCCGGCCTCAGCTCTTTACAGCCAATGTACATCGATGTAAAAACTAGCCACCGCATGAGCTCCGGCCGTCGAAAGGTCCGCGATGAGTTCTCGTTCGCCCCTCCAGGGGGTGCCGGCCGTGTCCGACCCGCTACGCCGCCTCAGCCGCCGACGGCTGTTGCGCCACGCCATGGCCGGGACGGGGGCCCTCCTCGCCGCCGGGCCGCTGTCCGGCTGCGCCTCACCGGCCTCGGCCTCCGGGGCGTCCGCGCTGAGCGTCTGGGACCTGTTCCAGGGCGGCGACGGCATGCTCATGGACGAGATGATCGACGCCGTGTCCAAGGGCGACGACGGCTTCGACGTGGACCGCACCATCCTGGACTGGGGCCCCTCGTACTACACCAAGCTGGCCATGTCCGCCGCCGGCGGCCGCGCCTCCGACGTGGCCGCCATGCACCTGTCCCGGCTGGCCGGCTACGCGCCCGGCGGCCTGGTCGACCCCGTCGACCTGGACCTGCTCGCCGAGTTCGGCGTCACCGAGAAGGACTTCACACCGGCGGTGTGGTCGCGGACGCGGCACGAGGGCACCGTCTACGCGATCCCGCTGGACGTCCACCCCTTCATCGTCTTCTACGACAGGAAGGCCGCGGAGAAGGCCGGGCTCCTGGACTCCTCCGGCGCGCTCGCCCCCATGGGCTCGCCCGAGGCCCTGCTGGAGGCGGGCAAGGCCCTCGCCGAGGCCACCGGGCAGTCCGGCATCCTCTTCGGCCACGTCACCGACACCGCGCAGAACTGGCGCCTCTTCGCCGGCCTGTACGCGCAGACCGGAGCCGAGTTCGACCTGCCGGACGGCGGGCCCGCCCGGATCGACGTCGACGCCGCCGTCCGCGTCGTGACCCTCATGACGCGGCTCTTCGACGGGAAGACCAACCCCAACAACCTGGACTACAACGGCGCGCTGGCCGCCTTCACCGGCGGTCGCGGCGGCATGGCCATGCTCGGCGAGTGGGAGCTGCCGACGCTGAAGGAGTCCGGCATCGACCTGGGCGCCGCGCCCTTCCCGCAGGTCTTCGACAAGCCGGCCGTCTACACCGACAGCCACAGCTTCGTCCTCCCGCACCAGGAGCACCCCGACCCGGCCCGGCGCCGCGAGGCCCACCGGTACATCGCGGCGATCCTCAAGCAGAGCCTCACCTGGGCGAGCGCCGGTCACATCCCCGCGTACCAGCCCGTCCTCGCGGAGCCCGAGTACGCGGCCCTCGAACCGCAGTCGTCCTACGCCGACGCCGCGAAGGTGGCGGTGCTCGACCCGCCCAACTGGTTCGTCGGAGCCGGTTCGAACTTCCAGAACCGGATGTGCCAGCCGCTCCAGTCGGCGCTGCTGGGCAACACCTCCCCCGAGAAGGCGGTGCGGCAGATGGTCCGCGAGGCGGACTCGCTGCTCCAGCAGCCCAACCCGGTGGCCTGACCCAGCAGAAGGAGTGACCGACGTGACCACCACCGCACCGCTCGGCGCCGAGGAGCGGACCGACCCCGCCACCGGCCCCGCGGACGGCCGCCGTGCCGTCCTGCGCCGGATACGCCCCGGCAACGGATTCGTCTTCGTCCTGCCCTTCCTGCTCGTCTTCGGCCTCTTCATGGTCTGGCCGATCGTGCAGGGGCTCTGGATGAGCTTCACCGACAGCTCGCTCGCCCTGCGCGACACCGCCTTCGTCGGCTTCGACAACTACACCGAGGCCTTCGGCGATCCGGACGTCTGGAGCAGCCTCGGCAACACCGTCTTCTTCACCGCCATCTCCAGCGTCCCGCTCGTGCTGGTCGCCCTGGCCATGGCGCTGCTCGTGCACAGCGGGCTCGCCGGACAGTGGGCCTGGCGGCTGGCGTTCTTCGCCCCCTACCTGCTGCCGGTCACCGTGGTGACCCTCATCTGGACCTGGCTCTACCAGCCGGAGCTGGGCCTGGGCAACCAGCTCCTCGACAGCTTCGGCATGGCGCCCGTCGGCTGGCTGTCCGACGAGTCCGTCGCCATGTGGTCCATCGCCGGCCTCACCGTCTGGTGGACGGTCGGCTTCAACTTCCTGCTCTATCTCGCCGCGCTCCAGTCCCTGCCCACCACCTTCGACGAGGCGGCGGCACTCGACGGGGCCGGCGCGTGGCGGCGGCTGTGGTCCATCACCCTGCCGCAGCTGCGCAGGACCACCGGGCTGGTGGCCATGCTCCAGATCCTGGCCTCCCTCAAGGTGTTCGACCAGATCTACATCCTCACCAAGGGCGGCCCCAACGGCTCCACCCGCCCCGTCCTGGAGTACGTCTACGACGTCGGCTTCACCGGCTACCGCCTCGGCTACGCCTCCGCCATCTCGTACCTCTTCTTCGCCCTGATCATCGTCGTCTCGCTCGTGCAGTTCCGTCTCTTCCGCCGGGAGGACTGACCGTGTCCGCAACCGCCACCCCCGTCCGCGCACGGCGGCGTCCACCCCGTGAGGCGTCCGGCGCCCCCCTGCTCCTCGGCCACGGCCGGCTGCCCCGGATCCTGGCCGGCACGGCGCTCGTCGTCCTCGCGGTCGTCTGGCTGGTGCCCTTCCTGTGGGCGATCGCCACCTCCGTGCAGAGCGAGAAGGACGTCGCCACCACCGGGCTGTCCCCGTTCAAGGGCGCCTTCACCCTGGACGCCTACCAGGAGATCCTGGAACGCGGGAACGTCTCCGTCTGGGCCTTCAACAGCTTCCTGATCGCCGGGCTGGTCACCCTGATCACCGTGGTGGTCTCCACGCTGGCGGCGTACGGCTTCTCGCGCGGCACGTTCCGCGGCCGGCGGGCACTGCTCGCCGTCACCGTCGCCGCCATCATGATCCCGCCGCAGCTGCTCGTCGTGCCGCTGTTCGACCAGATGTTGCTCTTCAACATGGTCGACACCTACGCGGCGGTCATCCTGCCCCAGGTCGTCGCGCCGATGATGGTGTTCATCCTCAAGCGGTTCTTCGACGGCATCCCCAAGGAGCTGGAGGAGGCGGCCCGGATCGACGGCGCCTCCGAGTTCCGGGTCTTCCGGTCGATCGTGCTGCCGCTGTCGCGGCCGATCGTGGCGGCGGTCGCGATCTTCGTCTTCATCGGGGCCTGGAACAACTTCATGTGGCCGTTCATCGTCACCAACGACCCCGACCTGATGACCCTCCCGGTGGGACTGGCCACCGTGAAGGACGCCTACGGCATCCAGTACGCGCAGTCCATGGCGTCCGCCCTGCTGGCCGCGCTGCCGCTGATCGTCGTCTTCCTCCTCTTCCAGCGCCGCATCGTCAACTCCGTGGCCACCACCGGCCTCGGCGGTTCCTGACCCTCCTTCCTCATCCCCTCACAGCTGTACACCCGGGTCCGGCGTCCGAGCGCCGCCCCACCGATCGACTGGAGCATGTGTGTCCACTCACTCCGTACCGCGCCCGGAGTACCCGCGACCGCAGTTCGTGCGCCGCGACTGGCTCAACCTGAACGGCGCCTGGCAGTTCGAGACCGACCGGGGGGACAGCGGCCTCGACCGCGGGCTCCTCGACCGCGAGCTGCGCGACGAGATCCTCGTCCCCTTCCCGCCCGAGTCCGAGCTGTCCGGCATCGGCGACACCGACTTCCTGGAGGCCGTCTGGTACCGGAAGGCCCTCACCCTCCCCGCCGCCTGGGCGGGACGCCGCGTGCTCCTGCACTTCGGCGCCGTCGACCACGACACCACCGTGTGGGCCGACGGCAAGGAGGTCGTCCGGCACCGCGGCGGCTTCACCCCCTTCACCGCCGACCTCGGCGACATCGCCGGAGCGGGCGAGGAGGTCGTGATCACCGTCCGGGCCCGCGACCCCAAGTCCGGCCCGCAGGCCCGGGGCAAGCAGGCCGTCAAGTACGCCAACCACGACTGCAACTACACCCGGGTGACCGGCATCTGGCAGACCGTCTGGCTGGAGCCCGTCCCCGACGTCCACCTGCGCCGCCCCCGGATCACCCCCGACCTGGCCGGCTCCGCGTTCCACCTCGAACTGCCCCTGTCCGGCAACCGGCCCGGCCACAAGGTACGCGCCGTGCTCAGCGACGCCGCCGGCGAGGTGAGCCGCGCCGAGGCGCGCGCCGACCTGGACCTCGCCCCGCGCCTGCACCTGCCGGTGCCGGACGACCGGCGCCGCGAGTGGGGCCCCGAGGACCCGCACCTGTACGACCTGCGTCTCGAACTCCTCGACGCGGCGGGCGAGGTGGTCGACAGCGCCGAGAGCTACGCCGGTCTGCGCGCCGTCGGTCTGCGCGGCAAGGCCGTCCTCATCAACGGGCGTCCGCTCTTCCAGCGTCTCGTCCTCGACCAGGGCTGGTACCCGGACGGGCTGATGACCGCCCCGACCGACGAGGCACTGGTCAAGGACATCGAGCTGGGCCTGGCGGCCGGGTTCAACGGAGCCCGGCTGCACCAGAAGGTGTTCGAGGAGCGCTTCCTCTACCACGCCGACCGCCTCGGCTACCTGGTCTGGGGCGAGTTCGGCGACTGGGGCTGCGAGACGGGCGGCTCCTCGGGCGACAACCAGAAGCCCGACGCCTCCTACGTCGCCCAGTGGCTGGAGGCGCTGGAGCGCGACTACTCGCACCCCTCGATCATCGGCTGGTGCCCGCTGAACGAGACCTACCAGAAGCTGCACGACCGGATGACCCAGCTCGACGACGTGACCCGGGCGATGTTCCTGGCGACCAAGGCCATGGACACCACCCGGCCGGTCGTGGACGCGTCCGGCTACGCCCACCGGGTCGCCGAGACCGACATCTACGACTCCCACAACTACGAGCAGGACCCGGCCGCCTTCCGGGAGCTGATGTCCGGCCTCGCCAAGGACGCGCCCTTCGTCAACGCCTACGAGAACGGCGCGCCCTACTCCCAGCCCTACCGGGGACAGCCGTACTTCGTCAGCGAGTTCGGCGGCGTCTGGTGGGACCCCGAGGCCGCCGCCGAACTCTCCGGCGAGGACCGCACGGTCTCCTGGGGCTACGGGGAACGCGTCCGCAACGAGGACGAGTTCCACGAGCGGTTCGCCGGCCTCACCGGGGTGCTGCTGGAGGACCGGGACATGTTCGGCTACTGCTACACGCAGCTGACCGACGTCTTCCAGGAGCAGAACGGCATCTACCGGTTCGACCGCGGGGAGAAGCTCGACGTCGCCCGCGTGCGGGCCGCGCAGCTCCGCCCGGCCGCGATCGAGGAGCAGGACCAGGCGTGACGCGACCCGGAGGGGGCCGGGAGCGGACACCGCTTCCGGCCCCCTTCCCCTCCTGTCAGAAGGGCCGGTCACCCGCGATGGCGACGCGTTCGGCGACCCGGCGCTCGGAGCCGTAGTCGCCCACCGCGTAGTGCTGGGTGGCCCGGTTGTCCCAGAAGGCGACGTCGCCGGCCTGCCAGCGGAAGCGCACCTGGTACTCGGGCACGTGCGCCTGCTGGAAGAGGAAACGCAGCAGCCGGTCGCTCTCGGCCCGGTCCATGCCGGTGATACGGGTGGTGAACGACGTGTTCACGAACAGCATGCGCCGCCCCGTCTCGGGGTGGGTGCGCACCACGGGGTGCTCCACGGGCGGGAAGAGGTTCTGGTGCGGGGCCAGCCGCTCGGGCCCGTAGAACCTGGCGAACCCGGGGATGAAGTCGTGCACGGCGCGGGCGCCGTCGACGCGCTCCTTCACCTCCGGCGGCAGGTTGTCGTAGGCCGCCGCCATGTCCGCCCACATCGTGTCCCCGCCGAACGGCGGGACCTCGCGCAGCTGGAGCACGGCGCCGAGCGCGGGCCGCTCCCGGAAGGTGACGTCGGTGTGCCACACGTTCTCGTACGTCGGCGCACCCCCGGCGCCCTTGTCGAACCGGACGACGTCCGCACTGGCACCTGCGCTGAGCAGGGGATTGGTCTCCAGCTCGCCCCAGTGTCCCGCGAAGTCCCGCTGCTGGCCCGAGGTGAGGTGCTGGCCGCGGAAGAAGAGCACCTTCCACTCCAGCAGGGCGTGGTTCAACTCCTCGCGCAGGGTGGCGCCGAGCGGGCGCGAGAGGTCGACGCCCCGGATCTCGGCGCCGATGGTGCGCGCCTGCGGAACGACCTCGAAGTGCTCGTAGGGCCGCTCCCGCCACCCCTCGGGCAGCCGGCGCAGGACGCGCCGGCCCTCGTACATTCCGTCCCCCGGGATGCGCGCTTCGCGCAGGACGGTGCTCGGGTCTGCGGCCGTGACGGTCATGGGAGTCCTCCCCTGGTGCGGTGGTCTGGGCGTTACCGGGCCATGGCGGTACGACGTCGTCGCCCGACGGCCGGGAAAATGTGAGGGTTCCGGAGCGTGTCGGCGTATCGCCCAAGAACGCTTCGCCGGAAGAAGAACCGACCGGGCCCCGACGCGTCGCGCGTCGTGCCTGCGGTGCGGGGGACGGCCGTTATCGGCCGGAGCGCTCACATCCGGTTCGTTCGGGCACGCGGGGACACTCCGCCGTGGTGCCGAACCGGTATGTGGTCATGGCCCCGATTGTGTGATCTCCGCTCGTCCCTGTCAACGGCGCCGGACCGGCCGGGGCGCGAACGGGAGCATGTCGTCGCCCTCGGGCCGCACCACGCCGTAGCTGCCCTCGGGCACCTTGTTCCAGACGCCGGGCAGGTCGCCCAGGGGCTCCGAGACGATCAGGCGGGTCTCGTCGGACGCCTCCCGCAGGAACGGCACGTCGGGATGGAGGGCGCGCACGCTCTCCACCCGCGAGCTGTAGTAGAGCGACCGGGAGTCGGCCTGGGTGGAGTAGCGGAACGCCCACAGGCGCCGCCCCTCGGTCACCGCGACGGTCATCTGCACCGGGTACTCCACCCCGTGCTCGTGACCGACCTCCTCCACCAGCCCCGCCATCCGCGCCACGGCTCCCGGCGGGTCCTCCTCCAGGCCGAAGGTGAGGGCCAGGAAGAACATCATCTCCGAGTCCGTCGACCCCTCGATGTCCGGGTAGAGACGCGGGTCGACGGCCAGCGCCAGGTCCCGGCGGAGCTTGTGGAAGTCGGCGATCGCACCGTTGTGCATCCATATCCAGCGTCCGTGGCGGAACGGATGGCAGTTGGTCTGCTGCACCGCGCTGCCCGTCGACGCCCGGATGTGCGCGAAGAACAGCGGCGAGCGGACATGCCCGGCGATCTCCCGCAGGTTGCGGTTGCTCCACGCGGGCCCGATCTCCCGGACGATCGCGGGCGTCCCCATCTCGGGGCCGAACCAGCCGACGCCGAACCCGTCCCCGTTCGTCGTCTCCACCCCCATCCGGGAGTGCAGGCTCTGGTCGATCAGCGAGTGCTGCGGCTCGTAGAGGATCGTCTCCAGCAGCACGGGGGTCCCCGAGTAGGCGAGCCATCGGCACATCGTCCGCCGCCTCCCTGGCGTCGTCAGTCGACCGGCCAGGTGTGGACCGGGGCGTTGAGATGCATGTAGTCCATGTACTGCTGCGTCATGCGGCGCAGCGCCTCGTGGCGGCTCGGCCGGGCGGTGGCGTCGATGTGGTGGAACATCTCCTTCTGCCACACCGCGCCGTTGCGGCCGGTGACGCAGCGCTGCTCGATGATCCCGAGCAGCGGCTCCCGCCACGCCGAGTCCATGCCGGACAGCTCCAGCCCCCGGTGCGCCAGCGGCAGCAGCCGCCGCAGCACCAGCTCGGGCACGGTGACCTCGCCCATGCCGGGCCAGTAGAGATGGGCCTCGATGCCCTGCCGGGCGGCGGTGTGCAGGTTGTCCTCGGCGACCGAGAAGGACATCCGCGACCACACCGGCCGCTCCTCCTCCACCAGGGCACGGGTCAGGCCGTAGTAGAAGGCCCCGTTGGCGAGGGTGTCGGCCACCGTGGGACCGGCGGGCAGGACGCGGTTCTCCACCCGGACGTGCGGCTTGTCGTGGGCGACGGCGTAGACGGGCCGGTTCCAGCGGTAGATGGTGCCGTTGTGCAGGGTCAGCTCGCCCAGGTCGGGGACGTCGCCGCGGTCCAGCGTGTCGGCGGGGTTCTGCTCGTCGCAGAGCGGCAGCAGGGCGGGGAAGTAGCGGAGGTTCTCCTCGAAGAGGTCGAAGACGCTGTTGATCCACCGCTCCCCGAACCACACCCGTGGCCGCACCCCCTGTGCCTTGATCTCCTGCGGCCGGGTGTCGGTGGCCTGCTCGAACAGGGGGATACGGCTCTCGTGCCAGAGTTCCTTGCCGAGCAGGAAGGGCGAGTTCGCCGCGAGGGCGACCTGGACCCCGGCGATCGCCTGGGCGGCGTTCCAGTAGTCGGCGAACTCCTCGGGCGCCACCTGGAGGTGGAACTGCGTGCTGGTGCACGCTGCCTCGGGCGTGATGGTGTCGGCGTAGGTGCGCAGGCGGTCCACGCCGTCCACCTCGATGTGCAGGTCCTCGCCCCGGGCGGCGAACACCTGGTCGTTGAGGAGCCGGTAGCGCGGGTTCTCCGACAGGGCCGCCTCGCCCACGTCCGACTGGCGCAGCGTGGGCAGGATGCCGATCATGATCAGGTGGGCGCCGACCGACGCGGCGCGGTCCTCGGCGTGGTTCAGGGCGGCCCGGATCTCGGTCTCCCAGGCGTCGGGACCGCCCGCCGTCAGCCGGCGGGGCGGGATGTTGATCTCCAGGTTGAAACGGCCCAGCTCGGTGGCCCAGGCGGGGTCGGCGATCGCCTCGAGCGCGTCGCTGTTGCGCATCGCCGGCTCACCCCGGTCGTCGACCAGGTTCAGCTCGATCTCCAGGCCCACCTGGGGACGCTCGGTCTCGAACCGCGACTCGCGCAGCATCTGCGCGAAGGCCTCCAGGCACTCCTGCATCTTGATCCGGTACCGGCGGCGGTCCTCGCGGGTGAAGACCACCGCCGGGACGTCCCGTCCCATCGGCCCTCCCGGGGTTGCCGTCGTCGGACACCTCTCCACCCCAGCGTCGCACCACCCGGCCCACCCCACCAGACGGGGACGGGGCCCACCGCGGCGTACGCGGTGGGCCCCGTCCCTGCGGGTCTGCTGCGGACGATCAGCCCTTGAAGAGGCCGGACTCCCGCACGGTGATCTTCGCGGAGGTGCGGCCCGACGGCGAGGAGCCGTAGGTCTCGATCCGGTCGACCAGGTCCGTGCCGTCCACGACCTTGCCGAAGACGACGTGCTTGCCGTCCAGCCAGGGGGTGGGAACGGTGGTGACGAAGAACTGCGAGCCGTTGGTGTTCGGACCCGCGTTCGCCATGGAGAGCAGGTAGGGGCCGGTGTGCTTCAGCTGGAAGTTCTCGTCCGCGAACTTCTCGCCGTAGATGCTCTTGCCACCGGTGCCGTCGCCGCGGGTGAAGTCACCGCCCTGGAGCATGAACTGCGGGATCACGCGGTGGAACGGGGAGCCCGCGTAGCCGAAGCCGTGCTCGCCGGTGGCCAGCTCGATGAAGTTCTTGGCGGTCTTGGGGGTGACGTCCTCGAAGAGTTCGAAGACGATGCGGCCCGCATCCTGGCCGTCGATGTCGATGTCGAAGTAAACCTTGGAATTGCTCATCGGACCATTGTGACGTGCGACCCCCCGCGATGCCGAACCGGCTACCCGTTCAGCGTGTGGCGAGCAGTTCCAGCGTGTCGATCACACGGTTCGAGAAGCCCCATTCGTTGTCGTACCAGGCGACGACCTTGACGTGCCGGCCGTCGACGCGGGTCAGCGCCGAGTCGAAGATCGAGGACGCCGGGTTGCCGGTGATGTCGGAGGAGACCAGGGCGTCCTCGGAGTACTCGAGAACGCCCGCGAGCGGGCCCTCGGCGGCGGTGCGGTAGGCCGCCAGCACGTCCTCGCGGGTCACGTCGCGGGCGACGGTCGTGTTCAGCTCGACGATCGAACCCACCGGGACCGGCACGCGGATCGAGTCGCCCGACAGCCTGCCGTCCAGGTTCGGCAGCACCAGGCCGATCGCCTTGGCGGCGCCGGTGGTGGTCGGCACGATGTTGACCCCGGCGGCGCGGGCGCGGCGCGGGTCGCGGTGCGGGCCGTCCTGGAGGTTCTGCTCCTGCGTGTAGGCGTGCACCGTCGTCATGAAGCCGTGCTCGATGCCGGCCAGCTCGTCGAGCACCGCGGCCAGCGGCGCGAGGGCGTTGGTGGTGCAGGACGCGTTCGAGACGATCGTGTGGGCGGCCGGGTCGTACGCGTCGGTGTTCACGCCGTACGCGAGCGTCACGTCGGCGCCGTCCGACGGCGCGCTGACCAGGACCTTCCTCGCGCCCGCGGTGAGGTGGCCGCCCGCGGCGGCGGCCGAGGTGAAGCGGCCGGTGGCCTCCAGCACGATGTCGACGTCCAGTTCGGCCCACGGCAGCCGGGCGGGCTCCCGCTCGGCCAGCACCTTGATCCGGCGGCCGTCGACGACGAGGGTGTCCCCGTCCACGCTCACGGGGCGCCCGAGCCGGCCGGACGTCGAGTCGAACGCGAGCAGCCGGGCCAGCGCGGCCGGCTCCGTGAGGTCGTTGACGGCGACGACCTCGATCTTGGAGTCGCGTTCGAGCAGTGCGCGCAGCACGTTCCGTCCGATGCGGCCGAATCCGTTGATGCCGATGCGCGTCATGAGCGCTGTCCCTTCGTTGCGCGGCCAGGTCCTTCGCCACCAGGCTCGCGCGCCGCGTCCGCCGACGGCAGCGGCGTGAGTGCCACGGTTCGCAAGGATCGCGCCAGGGCACGAGAGCGGGGGCGGTCAGTCGCCCCGGGCGAAGGTGCGGCGGTACTCGCTGGGCGTGGTGCCGAGGATGTGCTGGAAGTGCAGGCGCAGATTGGCACCGGTCCCGAGGCCGACGTCCACGGCGATCTGCTCCACCCCGCGCTCCGAGCGTTCCAGCAGCTCACGGGCCATGTCGATGCGGGCCCGCAGCACCCACTGCATCGGCGTGTAGCCCGTGTCCTCGACGAAGCGCCGGGACAGGGTGCGTGCCGACACCGTCGCGTGCCGGGCCAGGGCCTCCAGGGTGAGCGGCTCGCCGAGGCGGCGCAGCGCCCACTCGCGGGTCGCCGCGAACCGCTCGCCCAGCGGCTCGGGCACGCTGCGCGGCACGTACTGCGCCTGGCCGCCGCTGCGGTAGGGAGCGGCGACGAGGCGCCGGGCGGCGTGGTTCGACGCGGCCACGCCGAGATCGCCGCGCAGGATGTGCAGGCACAGGTCGATGCCGGAGGCGGCGCCGGCGGAGGTGAGCACACTGCCCTCGTCCACGAAGAGCACGTTCTCGTCGACCCGCACCCGGGGATGCTTGCGGGCGAGTGCCCGGGTGTAGTGCCAGTGCGTCGTGGCACGCCGGCCGTCGAGCAGTCCGGTGGCGGCCAGCGCGAAGGCGCCGGTGGAGATGGCGGCCAGCCGCGCGCCCCCGCCGTGGGCCCGGGCCAGCGCCTCGACGACGGCCGGCGGCGGGTCGTCGCGGTCGGGCGAACGGTAGCCGGGGATGAAGACCACGTCGGCCCAGGCCAGCGCGTCCAGGCCGTGGGCCACGTGGTACGACAGGCCGTCGCCGCCGGTGACGAGGCCGGGCGCCGCGCCGCACACCCGGACCTCGTACGGCATGCTCGCGCGCGTCGTGAACACCTGCGCCGGGATGCCGACGTCGAGCGGCTTCGCGCCTTCGAGCACGAGGACGGCGACGCGGCGCAGGCGGGAGGACGGCACGCGCCCAGCGTACGCGGGGCGCGGGTGGAATCAGCCCAGGCCGAGGGCGTCCATCGTGTGCTCGGCCATCCGCCGCTCACCGAGCGCGTTGGGGTGCACGGGGACCAGGCTGTGGCCGAAGAGGAGCGGCTCGATCCACCGGGTGCCGGGTGCCTCGCAGGCGTCGTGGCCCTCGGAGACCCCGGCGAAGTCCACGAAGGTCGCGCCGGTCTCCTCGGCGGCGCGCTCGACCACGTCGTTGAGGTGGGCCTGGATGCCCCGCAGGTAGGGCACGTCCCCGGCGGCGATCGGCAGCTTCACGAAGCAGGACGGATCGGCGGCGGCCGGTGTGATCCAGGGGTAACCCAGGGCGGCGACCCGGGCGTTGGGCGCCGCCTCCATGACGGCACGCAGGGCGGCCTTGAGCGCGGGGTAGGTGTTGTTCTCGATCTGGTCGTCGAAGGACGTGCCGTTCTTGTCCTTGCAGGGGCTGCCCTTGCCGCCGCTGAGGACGCCCGCGGAGCCGCAGGCCGTGATGGCGTTGATGAACGTGCTGTTGTCGTTGCCGCCGATGGTCAGGGTGACCAGGTCCGTGCCGGCGCTCAGCGCGTTCACCTGGGGGGCGACACCGGGGTACTGGGACTGGGTGAAGTGGGAGGTCTGGGCGGCGCCGCAGGTGACGTCCTTGAGGCGGGCGCCGGTCGCGTCGGCGATGACGTGGGGGTAGTTCGCCGTCGAGCGCAGGCAGAGCAGATTGGTGGGGTCGACCGGCAGGACTCCCGAGCCGGCGCTGTAACTGTCGCCGAGGGCGACGTAGTCGAGGGTCGGGGTCGTGGCGTGCGCGGTGGCGTCGGCGAGGCCGAGGGCCAGCACACCGACCGCAGCGGTTGTCGCGGTCATGACACGGCGCAGAGCATGCTTCGGCATGTGCTCCCTCTTCTGGAGTGCGGGGTGCGGGGTGCGGTCGGTGGTTACTGGTCGGTTCTACTTTTAAGTAATGTGCAGTGCCGTTGACTCCAAGTCAACGTTGCTGACGGAACTTCTTGCAGTGCAACCGTCGTTCGGCGCGGTCGATTGATTTTCGATCGATTCCCATCGAGAATCGATGGATGCACCGTCTCTTCATCGCCGCGCTCCGGGCCGGCATCGCCGCCGCGTTCCTGCTCGGCCTCTTCGGACAGCTCGTCGTCATACCCACGACCGCCTCCGACGAGGTCGAACGCTTCCCGCCCTACGCACCCTTCGCCGCGGCCTACGTGGCGGTGGCGGTCGTCGGCGTCCTCTGCGTCCAGGTCGCGCTGGCCGCGGTGTGGATGCTGCTCGGCATGGTCGAGCGCGATGCCATCTTCACCCGGCGGGCGTTCCGTTGGGTCGACACCGTCATCGGCGCCGCGGCCGTCGCCACGCTGCTGGCGGTCGGGGTCGCCGTCCACCTGGCCGTGGCCGAGATCCCCTCGCCCGACGACGGCATGGAGCTGATCGGCGCGCTGGGCGCCGCCGTCGTGGGCGTGGGGATCGCTGCCGCCTTCGCGATGCTCGTCGTCGTCATGCGCGGCCTCCTGCGCAAGGCGACGCGGTTGCAGACCGAGATGGCCGCAGTGGTCTGACGCCGCCTCAGCCGGGCACGGCGTCCCGCTTCCGGTCCGGCGCCGTGAGCCGGGCCCGCCGTGTCCGCGGTCCGAAGACGCTCAGCGCCACGGCGCCGACCAGCCAGGTGCCGGCGATGAAGTAGAAGACGCTCCGGTAGCCGTGGGCGTTGTAGAGGGCCGCCACGATCAGCGGCCCCGCCGCGTTCGACAGCCGGCCCAGACCGTAGGAGACACTCGTCCCGAGCGACCGGCCGCGCGTGTCGAACAGCTCGGGCGAGTAGGCGTACCCGAGGGCGGTGTAGCCGCGTTCGAAGAGGTTCACCAGGAAGCCGAAGACGATGATGAGCACCGGGTTGAACGTCAGGCCGTACAGCAGCCCGCACAGCGCGATCAGCGTGCCGAAGGCCGCCAGGCACCACTTGCGCTCGAACCGGTCGGTCACCAGCGCCGCCAGATAGGAGCCGAGCGGGGCGCCGACGGTGGTCAGCGCCACGTAGAAGACGGACTTCTCGACACTGAAGCCCTCCTTGGCCAGCAGGGTCGGCGCCCAGCTCGAGTAGCCGAAGAAGCCGATGGTCTGGGTGACCCACAGGACCGTGAGCAGCAGCGTCGGGTACAGGTACTTGCGCTGGAGCAGCAGCCGCAGCGGTGCCCTGGTCACCGGCTCCTCCTCGACCGGGGGCTCGGGCTCGGGCAGCGGACCGTGCTCGGCGGCGACCCGGGACTCGATGTCGCGCAGCACCGCCTCCGCGCCCTCGTGGTCGCCCCGGCTCTCGAGCCAGCGGGGCGACTCGGCCAGGTGCCGGGTGAACAGGACGAGCAGGATGCCGAGGGAACCCCACAGGTAGACCAGGCGCCAGGTCCAGTCGCCGAGCGGCACCACCGCGCTGGCGACGAGATTGGTGACCGGGGTGCCGCAGATGCCGATGACGATGGCGTAGGCCTGGTACTTGCCGCGGACGGCCGACGGGTACATCTCGTTGACGTAGATGACCGCGACCACGGTCATCGCCGCCAGGCCGGCCGAGGTCAGGACCCGGAAGACGGTCAGCGACACCAGGTCCCAGGCGAACGCCGAGGCGAAGGAGAAGACGCCGAAGAACAGCGTCGTCAGCAGCAGGGTCCGTTTCCGGCCCAGGCGGTCGGCGACCGTCCCGGCGACGATCGAGCCGAGGAACATGCCGACGAACGACAACGAGGTGACGTAGGCGATCTGATCGACCGTGATGCCCCACAGGTCGACGAGTTTCGGGGCGGTGGTGGCGAAGGTGTTGATGTCCGCGAACTCGAAGAAGTACGCGAACGACACGGCGAGCAGGGTGACTTTGTGGAACCGGGAGACCGGCAGCCGGTCCAGGCGGTTCAGGGCGTTGGCGTGCCGCATGGCGGGGTCCTTGTCGAGGAGGTCGGGGAGGACACGGGGCGGTTCACCGCTCGCCGGGCCAGTACAGGCGGGTCGGGTTGTCGACCAGCAGCCGGTGCCGCTGCTCCTCGGTGACGGCCACCCGCCGCACGTGGTCGACGAGGAGCCCGTCGTCGGGCATGTGGCCGGTGAGGTTCGGGTGCGGCCAGTCGGTGCCCCACAGCACGCGGTCGCCGAACTCCTCGACGACGCGCCGGGCGTGGGGCACGACGTCGGCGTACGGCTCCCGCTCGCCGTCGAGGGCGGGCGGCCCGGTCACGCTCAACCGCTCCGGGCAGGAGACCTTGACCCACACGTCGTTGCGCTCGGTGAAGCGCAGGAAGCGCGCGAACCCGGGCCCGTCCACCGGCCGCGTCACGTCCGGGCGGCCCATGTGGTCCACCACCAGCGGCGTGGGCAGCGACGCGAAGAAGCCCTCCAGCTCGGGCAGGTCGGCGGCCTCGAAGTAGAGGACGACGTGCCAGCCCAGCGGGGCGATCCGCCGGGCGATCGCGCGCAGTTCGTCCTTCGGCGAGGTGTCGACCAGGCGGCGCACGAAGTTGAACCGCACCCCGCGCACGCCCGCCGCGTGCAGCGCCCGCAACTCGGCGTCCCCGACGTCCGGCCGGACGGTCGCGACCCCGCGGGCCCGTCCGCCGCCCGCCCGCACGGCGTCCAGCATGGCGCTGTTGTCCGCGCCGTGGCAGGTGGCCTGCACGATCACCGTACGGTCGATGCCCAGGTGGTCGCGGAGCGCGAAGAGCCGGTCCTTGCCGGCGTCGCAGGGGGTGTACTTGCGGCCCGGGGCGAAGGGGAACTCGGCCTGCGGGCCGAAGACATGGCAGTGCGCGTCGACCGTGCCGGGCGGCAGCCGGAAGGCGGGCGCGGACGGGTTGGGGTGCCAGTCCAGCCAGCCCGGGGTCTTCGGGGCGAGATCGGCCATGTCAGCGCCCCTGCCGCTTCAGCAGCGCGTCGAGGCGCGGGTAGACGGAACGCGCGTTGTGCTCCTGGACGGCGGCGACCTGCTCCGCGGACAGCGCGGACGCCTCGACGTAGCGGCGGGTGTCGTCGAAGTGGTGGCCGGTGCGCGGGTCGACGTCCCGCACCGCGCCGATCATCTCGGAGGCGAACAGCACGTTGCGGGCGGGCACCACGTCCAGCAGCAGGTCGACGCCCGCCTGGTGGTAGACGCAGGTGTCGAAGAAGACGTTGCCGAGGACGTGCTCCTCCAGGGGCGGCTTGCCGAGCGCCATGGCCAGACCCCGGAACCGGCCCCAGTGGTAGGGCACGGACCCGCCGCCGTGCGGGATCACCAGCTTGAGGGTCGGGAAGTCCGCGAACAGGTCGCCCTGCACCAGCTGCATGAACGCCGTGGTGTCCGCGTTGAGGTAGTGCGCGCCGGTGGTGTGGAAGGCCGGGTTCACGCTGGTGCTGACGTGGATCATCGCCGGTACGTCGTACTCGGCCAGCTTCTCGTAGAGCGGGTACCAGGAGCGGTCGGTGAGCGGGGGAGCGGACCAGTGGCCGCCGGACGGGTCGGGGTTGAGGTTCACCGCGACGGCGCCGTACTCCTCCACGCAGCGCGTCAGCTCGGGGACGCAGGTGGCCGGGTCGACGCCGGGCGACTGCGGCAGCATGGCGGCGGGCGCGAAGCGGCCGGGGTAGAGCGCGGCGACGCGGTGGCACAGCTCGTTGCAGAGCGCCGCCCACGCGGCGGACGTGCGGAAGTCACCCACGTGGTGCGCCATGAACGACGCCCTGGGGGAGAAGACGGTCACGTCGATGCCGCGCTCGTCCATCGCCCGCAACTGGTTCGGCCCGACGCTCTCGCGCAGCTCGTCGTCGCCGATCCGCGGGTCCGGCGGCGACGGCGCCGCCGGGCCGGCGAGACCGGCGATCTGCCGCTCCCGCCACGCGGCCAGCGCCGGCGGAGCCGTGGTGTAGTGACCGTGACAGTCGATGATCATGGGCTGGGTCCTCCGGGTCGGGTCGTCGTCGACCGCGGCAGCCTCTCCCCGGCCGCGCGGGGGCCGGGAGACGACCGGACACAGAACTAACCTCGCCTTAACAAAGCCGGACGCCACCGCCGTCCACCCTGCGGACCAGGCGAAACGCACCGCCGGGCGTGGTCTACATTCGGACCGGGATATTCCGACACCAGTTCCCGGACGCGGGCGGCATCGGCGCCGACGCCGCCGGAGGGAGACGGCAGGATGCACATACTGCTGGCCGAGGACGACGACGGGGTCGCGGGCGCGCTCGTGGAGGTCCTGTACGACCACGGCCACATCACCCGGCGGGTCACCCGCGGCCAGGACGTGCTGACCTACCACCGCAGCTCCGACCTGCTCCTCCTCGACCTCGGCCTGCCCGACGTCGACGGCCTGGAGGTGCTGCGCAGGCTGCGGGCGGTCAGCGACCTGTCCGTGGTGGTGCTGACCGCGCGCGGCGACGAGCGCTCGGTGGTGCGCGGGCTGCGGCTCGGCGCCGACGACTACCTCGTCAAGCCGGTGCGCCTCACCGAGCTGCTCGCCCGCATCGAGGCCGTCACGCGGCGCGCCGCCGCACAGGCGCCGCCCGCCGCCAGGACCGTGCGCGTCGGCGACCTGGAGGTCGCTCTCGACGCCCGGCAGGTCCGGGTCGGCGGCGAGGAGGTCGAGCTGACCGCCAAGGAGTTCGACATCCTCGCCGTACTGGCCCGCCGGGCCGGGACCGCGGTCAGCCGCGAGCAGGTCCTGGACGAGGTGTGGGGCGACGCCTACCACGCCGTCTCCCGTTCCCTGGACGTCCACCTCACCCAGCTGCGCGCCAAGCTCGGCCGCCCGCGGCTGCTCAGCACGATCCGGGGCTTCGGCTTCCGGCTCGGCGACTGACGGGGCCGGCCCGTGCGGACCCGCGTGCAGACGGTGCTGCTGCTGTTCGGCGTGCTCGCGGTGGCCGCGTTCGCCGTGCCGCTGCTGCTGTTCACCGCCTCCGACCGCACCCAGCAGCTGGTCCTCGCCCGCAGCTCCGACCTGGACCGCTTCGCCTCGCTCATGGACCGGGCGGCGGGCACCGGCGACACCTCGGCCGTCACCGCCGAGGCCGTGCGCTACACCCGGCTCTACGGCGAGCCCCTCGTCGTCACCGACACCCGCGGGCACCCCGTCGTGCAGACCGGCGGCATGCGCGCCGCCGACCCCGCCGTGGCCCGGATGGTCGACGCCGCCCTGCGCAACCAGACCGCCCACCCGGGCAGTGCCCTGCGCCCCTGGTCCCGGAGGCCCCGGATGTTCGCGGAGCCGGCGGGGACCGGGACCCAGGTCTCCGGCGCCGTGGTGCTGCGCGCCGACGTCACCGCGGCCGCGGAGGACGTCACCCGGCGCTGGGCGGCCGTGCTGGCCGGTACGGCGCTGGTCGCCCTCGGCTGCACGGTCCTGGCCCGCGCCGCGACCCGGTGGGTGGTCAGTCCGCTGCGCCGCCTCGACCGGGCCGTCGGCGAACTGGCCGCGGGACTCCCGCCCGAGCACACCCCACCCGTCGCCCCGCCGGGCCGGCGCGGCTCCGCCTCCGTCGGCGGGCCGCCCGAGCTGCGCCAACTGGCGACCGGGTTCAACCGCATGGCCCGCACCGTCACCGCGGCCCTCGAACAGCAGGGGCGGCTCGTCGCCGACACCTCGCACCAGATGCGCAACCCCATGGCCGCGCTCCGGCTGCGGGTCGACGCCCTCCACACCCACCTGCGGCCCTCGGGCGAGCGCACCTACACCGGCGTCAACACCGAACTGGACCGGCTCCAGGACCTCCTAGACGACATGCTGGCCCTCGCCACCGCCGAGCACCAGGCCGGGGAACTCACCGTGACCGACGGCTCCGGCGCCCGGTGCGACGCGGCCGAGGTCACGCTGACCCAGTACCGGCTGTGGGAGCCGGTGGCACGGCGGGCCGGGGTCCGGCTGACCGCCGAGGCCCCCGAACCCGTGCCGGCGGCCTGCACGGACCGGGAGCTGGCCCAGGTGACGGACATCCTGCTGGACAACGCGATCAAGTACGCGGGCGACGGCGCCCGGGTCCGGCTGCGCTGCGCCGCACAGGGCCCGTACGCGGCCGTCACCGTCACGGACGACGGCCCCGGCCTGCGCGACGAGGAGATCGCCCGCGCCACCACCCGCTTCTGGCGCTCGGCCCGGCAGACCGGGACATCCGGCACGGGCCTCGGACTCCCCATCGCCGAGCAACTCCTCACGGGCCGCACCGGCCGCCTGGAACTGACCCCCGCCCAGCCCCGTGGCCTGCGGGCCCGTGCGGTCGTACCCCGGGCGGACACCGAGGGAGGCCCGCAGTGAACCGGGATCCGCTGGTGGACGGCCACCCGTGGTGGGCGGTCCTACGGCTCAGGGAGCGGCGGGCGCGGGCCGTCGTGTCGCGCGCCCGGTCCGAAGGAGGTCCCCGGTGAACCGGCGTGCCGTCCTGCGGGCCGCCCTCGGCACGGCCGCCGCCGGGGCGCTCGGTGGGCTGGTCGCGGGGGACGGCGCGGTCGGCGCGTCCGGTCCGAGGGGGGTGCTGCGACTGGCCACGGGGGAGCCGACGGCCTTCTACGCCGCCTTCGGCCGCCTCCTCGCCACCCAGGTGGAAGCGGCCGGCTCCGGTCTGCGCTGCCGCGTCCGCACCACCGCCGGGAGCATCACCAACATCGAACTGCTCCGGGACGGCCACGCCGACCTCGGCCTCGTCCTCACCGACACCGCGCGGGCCGCCCAGGGCACCGGTCTCTTCCCGCGCCCCGTGCCCCTGAGGGCGATCGGCCGGGTCTACGAGACCTACCTCCAGCTGGCCGTGCGCGCCGACGCCCCGGTGCGTGGCGTGGCCGACCTCGCCGGGCACCCGGTCTCGCTCGGCGCCGTCGGCTCCGGCGCGGCCCTGCTCGGCGACCGTCTGCTGCGCGCCGCCGGTCTGTCGCCCGGCACCGACGTCCCGGTACGGCACCTGCGGCTGGCCGACGCGGCCGAGGCGCTGCGGACCGGTTCCGTCGTCGGCCTGCTCGTGGCCGGCGGCGTGCCGCTGCCCACCCTCACCGACCTGGACCGGGACCCGGGCCTGCGCTTCCTCCCGCTCGCCGGCCTCCTGCCCGGCCTCGGCGGCCGGGACGGCATGGCCGCCTCGGGGCTGGAGGAGGTGACCCTGCCGCAGAGCGCGTACCGCTCCTCGGCCGGCGTCGCCACCGTCGGCGTCTCCAACCTGCTGGTGTGCCGCCCCGACCTGGACCCCGCCGTGGCCGGCGCCCTCACCCGCCTCCTGGTCCGGCGCGCCCCCGAGTTCGTGCCCGACCACGCCGTCGGCGCGCAGTTCCTGGACGTGCGCAGCCTGATCGGCACGGGGGGTGTGCCGCTGCACGAGGGGGCGGTGGCGGCGTACCGGGCGTTGCACGGCTGACGGCGCGGATCCGTTGTCGGTGCCGGTCGTTACGCTCCCCGGAGCCACGACCGCACCGCCGCCCGCACCCTTCCCACCCTTCGCACCCTCCGCACCGGGAGCCGCCCCCATGCCGCCCACCGAGGCCGAACTCGCCGACGCCGTCCACCGCGCGGCCCGCGCCGCCCTCCTCGACCTCTTCCGGGAACACCCCGACGACCGCTTCTACTACTGCACCCTGGTCACCTCCGGCGAGGCCTACGGCCCGGCACTGTCCGCATGGTCCGTGGAGGCCCTGGCGGCGGAGGCGGCACGGCAGGGCTGCGCGCCGCTCGACCTCAAGTGGTCCTACGCCGACTCCCCGTTCTGCTGCTACGGCGAACGGCACCTGGAGCCCGTACGCCCCCTGTTCGAGGCCCGTGGCGAGCTGTTCGACCTGCCCGACGACGAGGCCGACGCGGAATTCGACCTGCGGCTGCGGGCGATGGAGACGGCCATGGCCCGGCTGGACGCCGAAGGGCTCTTCGGTACCGGCGCCGACCGTCACTCCGTCGTCGTCACCGTCGAGGTGCCCTCCGAGCCGGGCAACGACGAGCGGGTGCTCCGGCTGAACCCGCCCCGGGCCCTGACGGAGTGGCGCGAGGAGGCCGCCGTGGCGGAGGACGTGTGAGCGGCCCCGACACGGGCCCCGCGCTGTTCTAGAGTGACTTCCGCCAGTGGCACGACGGACCTGTGAGGTACTCACCAGCCATGACGACCGAAACGTTTGAGTTCCAGGTAGAGGCACGTCAGCTTCTCCAGCTGATGATTCACTCCGTCTACTCGAACAAGGATGTCTTCCTGCGCGAGCTCGTCTCCAACGCCTCGGACGCGCTGGACAAGCTGCGCCTCGCCGCGCTGCGCGACGACGCCCCCGGCGCCGACGTGAGCGACCTGCACGTCGAGTTGGAGATCGACAAGGACGCCCGCACGCTGACCGTGCGGGACAACGGCATCGGCATGTCGTACGACGAGGTCACCCAGCTGATCGGCACCATCGCCAACTCGGGCACCGCCAAGTTCCTCCAGGAGCTGCGCGACGCCCAGGACGCCGCCGGGGCCGACGGGCTGATCGGGCAGTTCGGCGTCGGCTTCTACTCGGGCTTCATGGTCGCGGACGAGGTCACCCTCGTCACCCGGCACGCCGGAGAGACCCAGGGCACCCGGTGGACCTCGCGCGGCGAGGGCACGTACACCCTGGAGCGGCTCGACGAGGCCCCGCAGGGGACCGCCGTCACCCTGCACCTGAAGCCGGCCGACTCCGACGACCAGCTCCACGACTACACCTCCGCCTGGAAGATCAGGGAGATCGTCAAGCGGTACTCGGACTTCATCACCTGGCCGGTCCGCCTGCTGCCGGAGCCGGGCGAGAACGCCGCCGAGGACGGCGCCGCGGACGGCGCCGAGGACCGCGAGCCGGAGACGCTCAACTCGATGAAGGCCCTGTGGGCGCGCCCGCGCGACGAGGTCTCCGACGAGGAGTACCACGAGCTGTACAAGCACATCGGCCACGACTGGCGGGACCCGCTGGAGACGATCCGGCTCCAGGCCGAGGGCACCTTCGAGTACCAGGCCCTCCTCTTCATCCCCTCGCACGCCCCGCACGACCTGTCCACCCGGGGCTACCAGCGCGGCGTCCAGCTCTATGTGAAGCGCGTCTTCATCATGGAGGACTGCGAGGAACTGCTGCCGCCCTACCTCCGCTTCGTCAAGGGCGTCGTCGACGCGCAGGACCTCTCGCTCAACGTCTCGCGCGAGATCCTCCAGCAGGACCGCCACATCCGCATGATCCAGCGGCGGCTGACCAAGAAGGTCCTCGCCACCGTCAAGGACCTCGGGACCTCCGCGCCGGACCGCTACACCACGTTCTGGCGGGAGTTCGGCGCGGTGCTGAAGGAGGGGCTGGTCACCGACTCCGACAACCGGGACGCGATCCTCGCCGCCTGCTCGTTCGAGACCACGCACGACGCCGACGCGCCGACCACGCTGAAGAGCTACGTGGAGCGGATGAAGGACGGCCAGGACGACATCTACTTCATGACGGGCGAGTCCCGGCGGGCCATCGAGAACTCCCCGCACATGGAGGCGTTCCGGGCCAAGGGCGTCGAGGTCCTGCTGCTCACCGACCCCGTCGACGAGGTCTGGGTCGACGCGGTG
Source organism: Streptomyces sp. NPDC107500 (assembly GCF_055582785.1). Taxonomy (NCBI): domain Bacteria; kingdom Bacillati; phylum Actinomycetota; class Actinomycetes; order Kitasatosporales; family Streptomycetaceae; genus Streptomyces; species Streptomyces sp. NPDC107500. The sequence continues at coordinate 419,755 of NZ_JBVJPF010000007.1, read as the reverse complement.
GGGGAGTACGAGGGGAAGGCGCTGCGCTCGGTCGCCAAGGGCGACATCGACCTGTCCGGCACCGAGGAGGAGAAGAGCGGGGCCGAGAAGGAGAAGCAGGGCGAGGAGTACGCCGGGCTGCTCGGCTGGATGACGGAGCACCTGGGCGAGGACGTCAAGGAGGTCCGCCTCTCCTCCCGGCTGACGGTGTCGCCGGCCTGCGTCGTCTCCGACTCGGGCGAACTCACGCCCGCCCTGGAGAACATGTACCGGGCGATGGGCCAGGAGGTCCCCGAGGCCAAGCGGATCCTGGAGCTCAACCCCGAGCACCAGCTGGTGAAGACCCTCAACCGGGCCTACGCCGACCGGCAGGACCGTACGGAACTCACCGAGACCGCGGAGCTGCTGCACACCCTCGCGGTGCTGGCCGAGGGCGGCCGGCCGAAGGAACCCGCCCGCTTCGTGCAGCTGATGGCGGACCGCCTGGAGCGCACCGTCTAGCGGCGCACCCGGCCCGGGGCGCTCCGGCACGCCCGCCGCCCGCCATCCGCATGGCGAGACGGCATGGCATCCGGAGCGCCCCGGTCCGTATATTCGCACGCATGTCTGCCTCGGCTCCGCTGCTGTGCCTCGCGCTCTTCGCGTGCTCGGCGTGGTGCGTCGACGACGGCCTCTGTCGCCGCTGAGACCGGACCGGCCGGACGATCCGCGCCGCCGGTCCGCCAGCCCGTCCGCCGTCCCCGTGCACCACACCGGAGATCTTCCGTGACCACCGCACCCCCTGCCGGGTCGCCCCCGGCCGCGCCGCCGCGCGCGTCCTCCTCCCTCTTCGCCCCCGCTCCCACCTCATCCGCCCGGCCCGAGGCGCCGCCCCTGCCGCCGGTGCGGCGAACGCCCCTCGTGGTGTCCGGGCTGCTCGCCGCCGCCCTGACGGCCTACGTGTGGGCCGCGCACGGCGCCAAGCCCGGCGTGCTGCTCCTGCTGGGCCTCGGTCTGGGTGTGGCCCTCTTCCACTCCCGGTTCGGCTTCACGTCGGCCTGGCGGCAGCTGGTCGCCGTCGGCAACGGCGCCGGGCTGCGCGCCCACGCCCTGCTGCTGGGCACCACGGCCACCCTGTTCGCCCTGCTCATCGGCACCGGGACCGGACTGTTCGGCTCCCAGCCGGCCCCGTCCGCGGGACCGATCGGCGTCGGTCTGTTCGCCGGCTCGGCGCTCTTCGCGATCGGCATGCAGCTCGGCGGCGCCTGCGCCTCGGGCACCCTCTTCGCGGTCGGCTCGGGACAGACGTCGATCGTGCTGACCCTCGGCGGCTTCGTCGCGGGCGCCACGCTGGCGGCCTGGCAGTTCGACCTGTGGAAGGACCTCCCGGCCTGGGAACCCGTCGTGCTCTCCGACCACATCGGCTGGCTCGGCTCCTGGGCCGTGACCATCGGGGCGCTGCTCCTCGTGGTGCTGGTCACCCGGCGCGTCCAGGCCCGCCGCAACCCGCCGCCCCTCGGCACCGTGCCCTCGGCGCGCGGCGCCGCGCTGCGGGCCGTCCGGGGCTCCTGGCCGCTGGCCGCCGGTGCCCTCGTACTTGCGGTGCTCGGCGCGGGCGTCCTGCTGGTCTCCGGCGGCGCCTGGGGCGTCACCAGCGCTTTCAGCCTCTGGGGCTCGGAACTGGTGGGCGCGCTCGGCGGGCACCCGGAGAACTGGACCTGGTGGCGGCAGCCCGGCAACGCCGAGATGCTCGCGGGCCCGGTCCTCGCCGACAAGACCAGCCTCACCGACATCGGCATCATGATCGGCGCGGCCGTCGCCGCCGCGGTCGGCGGCACCTGGGCGCTGCACCGGGGCGTCCCCTGGCGCACGGCGGTCGCCGCGGTGCTCGGCGGCCTGCTGATGGGCGTCGGCGCCCGGCTGGCCGGCGGCTGCAACATCGGCGCCTACCTGGCGGGCATCGCCTCGGGCAGCCTCAGCGGCTGGCTCTGGGGCGCCTTCGCCCTGGCGGGCACCTGGGTGGGTCTGAAGCTGCGCCCCCTGTTCGGCCTGGGCAACCCCAAGCCGGGCGACGGCGTCTGCTGAACGGGGAAGCCCGTGCGGCACAGGGGTCAGGCCTGTGCCGCACGGGCGGCTAGGGGGTGCGCCGGTCCGTGGTGGTGACGCGGGCGACGGCCTCCAGGGTGAGGGCGCGGCCGTGCGGCTCGCGGGCCAGGGCGCGGTGCAGTGTCAGTCCCTCGATCAGCGCGTCGAGCTGGCGGGCCGTGTCCGGGTCGAAGTGCTTCTCCAGGTGCACCCGGCTGCGCCGCATCCACTCGTGGGTCAGCTCGCGGTAGGCGGGCTGCCGCGCGGCGAGCGTGTACAGCTCCTGGGTGAGGATCAGGTCCCGCTGGCTGCCCTCCGACAGCTCGTGCACCAGGTCGGCCACCGCCGCGCGGGCCTCGTCGCGGTCGGCCGCGGCGCCGAGATACGCGTCGAAGACGGCGACGATGTGGTCGGTGAAACGGCCGAACGCCTCCCGGAGCAGCTCCTCGATGCCGCTGAAGTGGTACGTCATCGAGCCCAGGGGGACCCCCGCGCGCGTCGCGATCTTCCGGTGGGAGACGCGTGCGATGCCTTCCTCGGCGATCAGGTCGAGGGTGGCGGCGATGATGCGCTCGCGGCGCTGCGGGTCCGTGTGTCCGGTTGCCATGGGAGCAGGCTTACACGTTCCGCACCGGCCGGGCAGGGTTGCCGACGGCGACGACGTTCGCGGGCACGTCCTTGGTGACGACCGCGCCCGCGCCGATGACGGAGTTGTCCCCGATGGTCACGCCGGGCAGCACGACGGCACCGCCGCCCAGCCAGACGTTGTCTCCGATGGTGATGGGCAGCGCCGCCTCCAGCTTGTCCCGCCGGGGCTCCGGCTCCAGCGGGTGGGTGGGGGTCAGCAACTGCACGTTCGGGCCGATCTGGCAGTCCTCCCCGATGGTGATCGCCGCGACGTCCAGCGCGGTGAGGTTGTAGTTGACGAAGGTGCGCGCGCCGATCGTGATGTTGCTGCCGTAGTCGACGTACAGCGGAGGCCGTACGTGCGCCTCGGCGCCCAGCGAGCCGAGCAGCTCGGCGAGGACCGGCCGCGCGGCCGTGGCGTCCTCCGCGTACGCCGCCTGGTAGCGGGCGGCCAGCCGTACGGCCTCCTGCTGCCTGCGGGCGATCTCCGGGTCGTCGGCGATGTAGAGGTCGCCCGCCTGCATGCGTTCGAGGTTCGTGCGGGAGTCGCCCGCGAAGTGGTCCTTCGGCATGCGCACGATCGTACCCCTGGAGCGTACGAACGTACACTCCCGTGCGCGCGGAGCCCCGGGCCGACCCGTACGGCGGCACCGCTCAGCGGCGCCGGGGCTGGAGCACTCCGGCGAGCAGCAGCACCAGGAGTCCGGCGAGCGGCACGACCAGCAGCCCCACCCGCAGACTCGTCGCGTCGGCGACGAGGCCCACGACCGGCGGGGAGAGCAGGAAGCCCAGGCGCATGAGCCAGGAGACGATCGTCAGCCCCGAACCGGGCTTCAGGCCGGGTAGTTCGTCGGCCTCGTGCATCGCCGCCGGGACCAGGGTCGCCACCCCGAAACCGGCCGCGGCGAACCCGAGCACCGTCCCGGGCACCGTGGGCACGGCCAGCGCCAGACCCATGCCGACCGCGGCGATCAGCGCGCCGGATCGGGCCACGGCGCGCTGGCCGAACCGGTCCACGAGCCGGTCCCCGATGAGCCGCCCGACGAACTGCGCCCCGACCAGGGCGACATAGCCGGAGGCGGCCAGCGCCACCGACGCGTGCAGCGAGTCGGAGAGGTAGAGGGTGGCCCACGAACTGCCCGCGTCCTCGACCAGGGTGCCGGCCGTGGCGATGAGGACGAGCGCCGCCAGCACGTAGCGGATCCGCGCGCCCGTGGCCGGGGCCGGCGCCGTCCGTCGCGCGCCGTCCCCGCCGTCCTCCTCCTCGGCCGCCTCGGTCTCCGGGCCCGGCAGGCAGAACCGCAGTGCCACGCAGGCCGCCACCGCGAACACCACGCCGGAGAAGAGCAGATGCTGGCCCCGGGGCACGCCGAGCGCGATCGCGCCGGCGGCCATGGAACCGCCGGTGACGGCGCCGATGGACCAGATGGCGTGGAAGGAGTTGATGATGGAGCGTCCGTAGCGCCGCTGCACCCGCAGGCCGTGCGCGTTCTGCGCGACGTCGGTGAACGCGTCCATCGCGCCCGCCAGGAACAGCGCCCCGGCGAACACCACGACCGAATCCGCCAGTCCGGCGGCCAGGATCCCCACGCCGGTCAGCAGCGTGCCGCCGACCGCCACCCGCGCCGAGCCGAACCGGCGGACGAGTATCCCGGCCGCTAGTCCGGCCGCGATCGCGCCCGCCGGGAACGCGGCCACGGCCAGCCCGTAGGCGGCGTTGCCGATCCCGAGATCGGCCTTGATCTGCGGATAACGCGGCAGCAGGTTGGCGAACAACGCCCCGTTGGTGAAGAAGAGCACGGCGACGGCCACCCGGGCCCGCCGGTCGGCCGGCGCGGCCCGGCGCAGTACGTCGACAGTCATGCGGGGAGCCTACAGGTGTGAGCGTACGAACGTACACTCCGCTCCCGGACCCTGCCGAAAACCGATGTCGTGCCGGGGCCGTCGCGGCGATCATGGGACCGACCCGTGCCGCCCCGACCGTGAGGAACCCACCGCCATGCCCGTGCCCGCAGACCCGACGGTGCTCCACCCGATGCCCGAGCACCCGCGAGTGGTGCTCCTCAGACCGCTGGTGAAGTCCCCGCTCATCGAGGTGGGGGAGTACTCTTACTACGACGACCCCGACGACGCGACGGCCTTCGAGACCCGCAACGTGCTCTACCACTACGGCCCGGAGAAGCTCGTGATCGGCCGGTTCTGCGCGCTGGGCACCGGCACCCGGTTCCTCATGAACGGCGCCAACCACCGGATGGACGGCCCCTCGACCTTCCCCTTCCCCAGCATGGGCGGCTCCTGGTCCGAGCACTTCGACCTGCTCACCGGCCTGCCCGGCCGGGGGGACACCGTCGTCGGCAACGACGTCTGGTTCGGCCACGGCGCCACCGTCATGCCCGGGGTCCGCATCGGCCACGGCGCGATCGTCGGGGCGGGCTCCGTGGTCACCCGGGACGTGCCCGACTACGGCATCGTCGGCGGCAACCCGGCCCGGCTGGTGCGCACCCGCTTCAGCGACGAGGACGTGGCCCGGCTGCTCGCGGTGGCCTGGTGGGACTGGCCCGCCTCACTCATCACCGAGCACGTCCGGACGATCATGTCCGGCACCATCGAGGACCTGGAGGCGGCGGCTCCGCGCGACGGGCGTGGATGACCGCGCGCCCCGTCTGCGCGAAGAGGCCGGCACCCAGCGGGCAGCCCCTCCGGCGCCGCCGCTCCGTTTGCGGAGCCACCGGCATCGGGTTTTCGTGGAGGGGTCGCGTCGCCCGTCCCGGGAGCTGTCATGTCGATGTCGTCGTTCGGTTTCGGCTCGTCCGATCCCTTCAGTGACCTGCTGAACCGCTTCTTCGGCATGTCCCCCGCCTCGTCGCCGCCGGCGGTCCAGCGCGTGCCGATCGGCCGGCTGCTCACCGAGTCCTCCCGGGAACTGCTCAACCTGGCCGGACGGCGGGCCCTGGAGGACGGGACGTCCGACCTGGACACCGAGCACCTGCTGTGGGCGGCCACGCAGGTCGAGCCCGCCCGCGGCCTGCTCGCCCGGGCCGGCGCCGACCCCGACGCCCTCGGGTCCCAGATCGCCGAGGTGCTGCCCCGCGAGGCGGTCGAGCCGTCCGCGGAACCGGGCCTCACCCCGGCCGCCAAACGGACCCTCGCCACCGCCTACGCCCGCTCCCAGGCGGCCGGCGTCTCCTACATCGGCCCCGAGCACATCCTCGGCGCGCTGCTCGACGGCGGCGACAGCGGCGCGGCCCGGCTGCTGAGCGCGGAGGGCCAGGACGTCACGAAACTGGCGGGGCTGACGGAGCAGGCCGGTCGCGCGGAGGCCGCCCCCGGCGAGAACGGCACCCGGCAGCCGGCCACGACCCTCGACGAGTTCGGGCGGGACCTGACGGAGGAGGCGAAGGCCGGGAAGCTCGACCCGGTCGTCGGACGGGCCGAGGAGATCGAGGAGACCGTAGAGATCCTCTCCCGCCGCTCCAAGAACAACCCCGTGCTGATCGGCGAACCGGGCGTCGGCAAGACCGCGATCGTCGAGGGCCTCGCCCAGCGCATCGTCGCCGGGGAGGTGCCGGACACCCTCAAGGACAAGCGGGTCGTCGTGCTCGACCTGTCCGCCATGGTGGCGGGGGCACAGTACCGCGGACAGTTCGAGGAGCGGCTGAAGAAGGTCATCGAGGACGTCCAGCAGGCCCGCGGCGAGATCATCCTGTTCATCGACGAACTCCACACCGTGGTCGGGGCCGGCGCGACCGGCGAGGGCTCGATGGACGCCGGCAACATGCTCAAGCCCGCCCTCGCGCGCGGTGAGCTGCACGTGGTGGGCGCGACCACCATCGACGAGTACCGCAAGTACGTCGAGAAGGACGCGGCCCTCGAACGCCGCTTCCAGCCCGTGATGGTGCCGGAGCCCAGCGTCGAGGAGACGGTGCAGATCCTGGAGGGCCTGCGGGACGCGTACGAGGCGCACCACCAGGTCCGCTTCGCCGACGGCGCCCTGGCGGCCGCGGCGGAACTCTCCGACCGCTACGTCAGCGACCGCTTCCTGCCCGACAAGGCCATCGACGTCATGGACCAGGCGGGCGCCCGGGTGCGGCTGCGCAGCGCCGCCCGCTCCACCGAGGTCGTCGGCCGCGAGGACCGCATCGCCGAGCTGCGCCGGGAACAGGAGCAGGCCGTCGCCGCCGAGGACTACGACCGGGCCGGCACCCTCAAGCAGGAGATCGCCGAGGCACAGGGCGAACTCGCCGGCATCGAGGAGCGGCGCGAGGGCGTCGTCTCGGTCACCGCCGACGACATCGCCGACGTGATCTCCCGGCGCACCGGCATCCCCGTCTCCCAGCTGACGGCCGGCGAGAAGGAGCGGCTGCTCAAGCTGGAGGAGGAGATGCACGCCCGGATCGTCGGCCAGGACGAGGCCGTCGGCGCCGTCTCCCGGGCCGTGCGACGCAACCGGGCCGGCATGGGCGACCCGAACCGCCCCGTGGGCTCCTTCCTCTTCCTCGGCCCCACCGGCGTGGGCAAGACGGAGCTGGCCAAGACCCTCGCCGAGCTGCTGTTCGGCGAGGAGAGCCGCATGGTCCGCTTCGACATGAGCGAGTTCCAGGAGAAGCACACCGTCGCCCGCCTCGTCGGCGCGCCGCCCGGATACGTCGGCTACGAGGAGGCGGGCCAGCTCACCGAGAAGGTCCGCCGGCAGCCCTACAGCGTGGTCCTGTTCGACGAGGTCGAGAAGGCCCACCCCGATGTCTTCAACACGCTGCTCCAGATCCTCGACGACGGGCGCCTCACCGACGCCCAGGGCCGCACCGTCGACTTCCGGCACTGCGTCGTCATCATGACCTCCAACATCGGCGCCCACCGCATCCTCGACCACAAGGGCGACGTCTCCGACCTCAAGGACGAGCTGATGGAGGAGTTGCGGACCAGGTTCCTGCCGGAGTTCCTCAACCGCATCGACGACATCATCGTCTTCCACGGCCTCACCGAGCAGGACCTCTCCCGGATCGTCGACCACCTGCTCGCCCAGAGCGAGCGGCGGGTGCACGCGCAGGGCATGACCCTGAAGGTCACGGAGGCCGCCAAGAAGCTGCTGATCGCCCACGGCCACCAGCCGGAGTTCGGCGCCCGCCCGCTGCGCCGCACCATCCAGACCGAACTCGACAACCGCATCGCCGACCTGCTGCTGGGCGGCGAGGCCGACCCCGGCGACACCATCGTCGCCGACGTGGTCCAGGACTCCCTCCACTGCACGGTCACCAAGGGCGACGCCGCCGGGGCCGGGAAGGCGGACCAGGCATGACCGCCGTAGACGAGACGATCGAGGTCGCGGTACCGGTGCGGGCCGCCTACGACCAGTGGACCCAGTTCAAGAGCTTCCCGAGGTTCACGGCCACCGTGCTCCGGGTCGAGCAGGTCAGGCCCGCCCTGATCCAGTGGGTCGTCGGCCGCGGTCCGGTGCGCCGAGAGTTCGCCACCGAGATCGTCGAGCAGGTGCCCGACTCGCACCTCGTCTGGCGCGGACTCGGGCGCCGGCCCCGCCACCGGGGCGAGGTGCGCTTCCGGGCCGCCGGTGACGGGCGCACGGCGATCACGGTGCGCCTGTGGATCGAGCCGCGCGGCCCCCTCGGCCTGCTCGCCGCCGTGCCCGGGGCGGCGCGCCGGGTGGTGCGCCGGGAGCTGGCGAACTTCGGGACGTTCATCGAGGGCCACGGACAGGCCGGCGGGGGCTGGCGGGGAACCATCCGGGGCGGCCAGGTCCGGCCGCAGGAGCCGGAACCGCCCAGGAGCCGGGTCGCGGGCTGGCCGGTGGGCTGAACGTCGCAGGACACAGGACGAACAGGGAACGAGAGGCGATCCTCGGATGAAGAAGCCCCCCAGGGAAGACCCCAGGGACGACCTGAAGGTCACGCCCCCCAAGACGTGGGCCGCGGGTGTCCCCGCCGTGGTGCACGCGCTGGAGTACTCCCTGGAGCAGGCCGGCCCGCGGGAGACCGCGGTGGACCTGCTGACGATGAACCAGGTCGGCGGCATCGACTGCCCGGGCTGCGCCTGGGCGGATCCCGCCCCGGGCCACCGGCACCGCAACGAGTACTGCGAGAACGGCGCCAAGCACATCAACGACGAGGCGACGACCCGGCGGATCACCGCCGAGTTCTTCCGCGAGCACCCCGTCTCCGACCTGGCCGGGCGCTCCGACCTGTGGCTGAACCAGCAGGGACGGCTCACCGAGCCGATGGTCAAGCGGCCCGGCTCCGACCACTACGAGCCGATCAGCTGGTTCGACGCCCTCGGCCTGCTGGCCGACGAGCTGAAGACGCTCGGCACCCCCGACGAGGCGGTCTTCTACACCTCGGGCCGGGTCAGCAACGAAGCCGCCTTCGTCCTCCAGCTGTTCGCCCGCGCTTTCGGCACCAACAACCTGCCCGACTGCTCCAACATGTGCCACGAGTCCAGCGGCTTCGCCCTGCACGAGACCCTCGGCACCGGCAAGGGCACGGTCAGCCTCCAGGACCTCCACCACGCCGACCTGATCTTCCTGGTGGGGCAGAACCCCGGCACCAACCACCCACGGCAGCTGTCCGCGCTGGAGGAGGCGAAGCGCAACGGCGCCCGCGTCGTCGCAGTCAACACGCTGCCCGAGGCCGGCCTGATGCGGTTCAAGAACCCGCAGAAGGCGAGCGGGGTGATCGGACGCGGCGTCGAGATCGCCGACCGCTTCCTCCACATCCGCGCCGGCGGCGACCTGGCCCTCTTCCAGGCCCTGAACCGGCTGCTCCTGGAGGCCGAGGACGCCCGCCCGGGCGAAATCCTCGCCCACGACTTCATCCGCGACAGCACCAGCGGCTTCGAGGAGTTCGCCGAGCACGCGCGCGGCGTCTCCTGGGCGGACGTGCTCACCGCGACCGGGCTGACCCGCGGCGAGATCGAGGACGTCCGCGACGACGTCCTGCGCAGCGAACGGGTCGTCGTCTGCTGGGCGATGGGCGTCACCCAGCACAAGCACGGCGTTCCCACCATCCGGGAGATCGTCAACTTCCTGCTCCTGCGCGGCAACCTGGGCCGGGCCGGAGCCGGCGCCTGCCCGGTGCGCGGACACAGCAACGTCCAGGGCGACCGCACCATGGGCATCTGGGAGCAGATGCCCGACTCCTTCCTCGACGCCCTGCGTGACGAGTTCGGCTTCGACCCGCCGCGCGCCCACGGCCTGGACTCGGTGAACACCATCAGGGCGATGCGCGAGGGCCGCGTCAAGGTCTTCCTGGGCGTCGCCGGCAACTTCGTCCGCGCCGCCCCGGACAGCGCGGTCACCGAGGAGGCGATGCGGCGCTGCCGCCTGACCGCCCACATCTCCACCAAGCTCAACCGGTCCCACGCGGTCTGCGGCGACACCGCGCTCATCCTGCCCACCCTCGGCCGGACCGAACGCGACCACCAGGCCGGCGGCGAGCAGTTCGTCACCGTGGAGAACTCGATGAGCGAGGTGCACACCTCCCGGGGACGGCTGAAGCCCGCGTCCCCGCTGCTGCTCAGCGAGGTCGCCATCCTGTGCCGGCTCGCCCGCCGCACCCTCGACGACGGCCGCGCCGGCCTGCCGTGGGAGGAGTTCGAGGCCGACTACGGCGCCGTCCGCGACCGGATCTCCCGGATCGTGCCGGGCCTGCACGACTTCAACCGGCGTGTGGCGCGCCCCGGCGGTATCAGGCTGCCGAACCCGGTCAACGAGGGCGTGTTCCGCACGAGCACCGGCAAGGCACGCTTCACCGTCAACGCCTGCCAGATGCCGTACGTGCCCGAGGGCCACCTGCTGCTCCAGACCCTGCGCTCCCACGACCAGTGGAACACCGTCCCCTACACGCCCAACGACCGCTACCGGGGCATTCACGGCAGCCGCCGCGTGGTGCTCGTCAACCCGGCGGACCTGACCGCCCTCGGCCTGGCCGAGAAGGACCGGGTCGACCTGGTGAGCGTCTGGCACGACGACGCCGAGCGCCGCGCCGAGGGGTTCGAGGTGGTCCCGTACCCGACGGCACGCGGCTCCGCCGCCGCGTACTACCCGGAGACCCAGGTCCTCGTCCCGCTGGACAGCGTGGCCGACATCAGCAACCAGCCCACCTCCAAGGCGGTCCTGGTCAGACTGGAACGGGCGGCGCCCACGGGGACCTGACCGCCGCATGCTGAGACGGCCGCCCGTGCGGGAATGACATGATCGACCACTTCGTTGGCACCTGTCATGCCCGTATCTTCCGCACGGACCGCGGCCGCCCGCATGCCGCTCGCCGTCTACATCCTCGGCCTCTCCGTCTTCGCGCTCGGTACCAGCGAGTTCATGCTCTCCGGGCTGCTGCCGCCCATCGCCGACGACATGGACGTGTCGATCCCGCAGGCCGGTCTGCTGATATCGGCGTTCGCGATCGGCATGGTGGTCGGCGCGCCCCTGCTCGCGGTCGCGACCCTGCGGCTGCCCCGGAAGACCACGCTGGTCGCGCTGATCTCGGTGTTCGGCCTCGGCCAGGTCGCCGGCGCGCTCGCGACGTCGTACGAGGTCCTGTTCGTCTCCCGGGTGGTGAGCGCGCTCGCCTGCGCCGGTTTCTGGGCCGTGGGCGCCGCCGTCGCCATCGCGATGGTGCCGGTCACCAGCCGGGCCCGCGCGATGGCCGTGATGATCGGCGGACTGTCGATCGCCAACGTCCTCGGCGTCCCCGCGGGCGCCTTCCTCGGCGAGCACCTCGGTTGGCGGTCCGCGTTCTGGGCGGTCGGCGCCGCCTCCGCCGTCGCCCTCGTCGGTGTGGTGACCCTCATCCCGCGCATCCCGCTGCCCGAGCGCCGCCCCCGGCTCAAGGGCGAGCTGGCGATCTACCGGGACCGCCAGGTCTGGCTGTCCATCGTGGTGACGGCGCTCGCCGCCGGCGGCGTGTTCTGCGCCTTCTCCTACCTGTCGCCGCTGCTCACCGACGTGGCCGGGCTGGCGGAGGGGTGGGTGCCCACGGTGCTGGCGCTGTTCGGGGTCGGCGCGCTGATCGGCACCACGATCGGCGGCCGGGTCGCCGACGCGCACCTCTTCGGCGTCCTGCTCTCCGGCATCACGGCCTCGACCGTACTGCTGGCCGCGCTGGCCCTGTTCGCGTCCAGCCCGGCCGCCGTGATCGTCCTTTCGCTGCTGCTCGGCGTCTCCGCGTTCTACACGGCGCCGGCCCTCAACGCGCGCATGTTCAACGTCGCCGGCGCCGCGCCCACCCTCGCGGGCGCGACCACCACCGCCGCCTTCAACCTCGGCAACACGGGCGGCCCCTGGCTGGGCGGCACCGTGATCGACGCCGACTTCGGATACGCCGCCACCGCCTGGGCCGGCGCGGCCATGACCGTCGTCGCGATCGGCTTCGTCGCCGTCTCGCTGCGCCTGCACAGCAGGTCGCGGGTCGTGGCGGGCTCCCCGGCCGCCGAGCCCGCGGGCGCGGAGCTGAGCCGGCAGGAGGCCTGACCCGCCGGGGGGTTCAGGGGTTCCCGTCCCGTGGGACCGCGGGGTCGTCCGCGGCCCGTGCGCAGCGGTCGGCGAGGCGGGCGAAGGCCGCCCGGAGCGCCGGCGGCCCGACGGCCTCGACGTCCGCGTCGAAGGCGCTGAACGCGGCGGCGAGGGCGGGCCACGACCAGGATCCCAGGGCGACCCGGCAGCGGTCCGGGCCGAGTTCCTCCACGGTGCCCTCGGCGACGTGCGGGGCCACGGCGGAGGCGGGCAGGAGGAGGACGGCCTCTCCCCGGCAGGGCCACTCGGGGGAGGTCTCCAAACCCCGGAATCTGCCCGTCACGAACGCGGCCACGTCGTCGCCGGGCAGCCGCCTCGGTGTGAAGCGGGGACCGATGGGCGTCCGCGGGGTGATCCGGTCGGCCCGGAAGACGCGCCAGTCCTCCCGGTCGAGGTCCCAGGCGACCAGGTACCAGCGGCCACCACGGACGACGAGATGGTGGGGCTCCACCCGGCGCGGCGCCACCACGGCGTCACCGGTGTCCGCGGGGTGGGCCGTATACGCCGGGGTGTGGTCGAAGCGCAGCACCTCCCGGGCCCGCACGGCGGCGCCGATCGCGAGGAGGACCCCGGTGCCCGCGCGGGGATCCGGCACGGTCGCGGACCGCTCTACGGCCGTGACGTGGAAGTCGTCGATCCGGTGCCGCAGCCGCGCGGGCATGATCTGGCGCAGGGTGGTCAGGGCGCGTGCCGCACCCTCCTCGATGCCGGCCCCCGTGACGGCGGCGGTGCGCAGCGCGACGGCGAGCGCGACCGCCTGCTCGTCGTCGAACAGCAGCGGAGGCAGCTGTGTGCCGGCGTCCAGCCGGTAGCCGCCGTCGGGACCCTTGACCGCCCTGACGGCATAGCCCAGCTCACGGAGCCGGTCCACGTCGCGGCGCAGGGTGCGCGGGCTGATGTCCAGCCGCTCCGCCAGCAGCGCACCGGGCCAGTCCCGGCGCGCCTGGAGCAGCGAGAGCAGTGAGAGCAGCCGGGCCGAGGTCTTCCGCATGTCCGCCATGCTGCCGCAGGTAGCGGCCACAACCTGACCGCTACCTGGTCCAGAGTGGGAACCACGGGGGCCGAACGGGTCCCCCGGGCGGCCCACCGACGTGGGGCGTCCGACCGTGATGGCGACAGGCGAGGAGCCCATCGTGTCCGTCGGAGCAGTGACCCACCTCAACTTCCGGGGCGACGCCCGCGCGGCCCTCACCTTCTACGCGTCCGCCTTCGGCGGCGACGTGGCCGTGGTGACGTACAAGGACGCCGGAAGCGTCCAGGACCCCGCCGAGGCGGACCAGGTGATGTGGGGCCAGGTGTCCACCGCGGACGGCCCGTGTGTGATGGCCTACGACGTGCCCTCCGGCCTGCCGTGGAACCAGGGCGAGAACGCCTTCTTCGTCTCGCTCCGGGGCGACGGCCCCGACGGTGCCGACGAGATCGGTGCGTACTGGGAGAAGCTGGCCGAGGGCGCGACCGTGCTGCGTCCCCTGGCACCCGCCGAGTGGGCGCCGCTCTACGGCATGCTGCGCGACCGCTTCGGCGTCACCTGGGTCCTGGACGTCGTGGGCGGGTACCAGGCGTGAGCGTGCTCGACGCCCGGGCACTGGGCCGTGCGACCCTCGCCCGGCAACTGCTGCTCGACCGTGCGGACGCCCCGGTCCTGGACACCGTCGCGCACCTCGGCGGCCTCCAGGCGCAGGAGCCGCAGGAACCTTTCGTGGGGCTCTGGTCGCGGCTGCGCGGCTTCCGGCCCGCGGAGCTCTCCGACCTGCTGACCGGGCGTCGGGTGGTGCGCACCCACCTCATGCGGCGCACCGTCCACCTCGTCACCGCCGTGGACGCCCTTGCCTGGCGGCCCCGCCACGACGCCATGCTGCGTGGCCGCGTCCTCGGCACCTACCGCCGCGAACTCGAAGGGGTCGACCTGGCCGAACTGGAGGCGGCGGGGCGGGCCGTGATGTCCGACGGCGAGCCCCGTTCGATGGGTGACCTGGCGCGGGCGCTCGCCGACCGCTGGCCGGAACCGGGACACCGGGCCCTGGGGGAGATGCTGGTCGCCGCGCTGATCCCGATGGTGCAGCTGCCCCCGCGGGGACTGTGGCGGACCCGGGCCGGCGTGCGCAACGCCCCGTTCACCGCCTGGCTCGGCCGCGACGCCGACCCGCCGGCCCCGCCGGGCACCGACCCGGTCGGGGAGACGCTGGTACGGCGCTACCTCGCGGCGTTCGGCCCCGCCGCCTCGGCGGACCTGCGCGCCTGGTGCGGCCTCGCCGGACTTCCGGCCGCGGTCGCCGCCGTACGCGGCGAACTGGTCGCCTTCCGCGACGAACGGGGCCGGGAACTGCTGGACCTCCCCGAGGCCCCGCGCCCCGATCCCGGCACCCCCGCCCCGGTGCGGTTCCTGCCGGCGTTCGACAACGCCATCCTCGGCTACCAGGACCGGAGCCGGATCATCGACGACGAGCACCGGGGCCTGTCCGTCGCCGGAACCCGCGTCGTCCTGGTCGACGGCCGGGTCGCCGCGACCTGGACCGTCGAGGACGGCACGGTGAGCGTCACCCCGCTGCGCCGCCTCTCCCGGGCGGACCGCGCGGAGGTCGCCGAGGAGGGACGGGCCCTGGCCGCCTTCCTCTCCGACGGGGACGGCGACCGCGTCCGCGTCGGCGCGGCACCGCCCTGATCGGCCGGCGGCCGGTGCCGCGCCCGGCTCCACCGATGCCGTGGCCTCCCCCCGAACCGAAGGTCAACCGCCGCCGCCCCCTCGATGGTCACGGACTTCGGCTGCCCGCGGCAACGGAATGCGGCGTACACCGATCTTCGTGATCTACACCCGGGGGAGAGGGGAACGGGGGAGCACTACACCCGTCGCAGTACGCCGGTCCAGACCCAGGGTCGGATCAATTTCGAAAATCCCCGGGCGAGCATGGATGAGTACCCCGGTCAGCGCCTCGGCCTTCCCCCCATGTGCCGGGTCTTCGTCCTGCTCGTAACCCGACGGATTGGTCTCAGGTGGCTACGTTTCTCTATCGACTCGGCCGGAGGGCGTTCCGGCGCCGCGGCCTCGTCGCCCTGCTGTGGGTGGCCATACTCGTGGGCGCCGGTGTCGCCGCGTCCACCGCGCCCGCCCCGCCCGAAGACTCCTTCTCCATGCCCGGCACCGAGTCGCAGAAGGCGTTCGACCTGCTCGACGAGCAGTTCCCGGCCGCCAGTGCCGAGGGCGCCACCGCGCGGGTCGTGATCCGCGCCCCCGACGGCGAGAAGATATCCGGCCCGGCCGGCAAGGACCAGGTCGAGGAGCTGGTCGCCGCTCTCGGGAACGGCCCGCAGGTCGCCTCGGTCGACGACCCGTTCAAGGCGAACGCCGTCAGCGAGGACGGCACCACGGCGTACGCCTCCGTGACCTACAAGGTCAACGCCATGGAGCTGACCGACGAGGCCCGGGACGCGCTCACCAGCGCCACCGACGACGCGCGGGAGGGCGGGTTCACCGTCGAGACCGGCGGCGACGCGGTCATGGCCGAGCAGGAGATGGGCGGCACCGCCGAACTGATCGGCATCGGCGTCGCCGCGGTCGTGCTCCTGCTGACCTTCGGCTCACTCGTCGCGGCCGGCATGCCGCTGCTCTCGGCGATCATCGGGGTCGGGATCGGCATCTCCGCCATCGGGGCGCTCGGCAGCACGCTGGAGCTGTCCGCCACCACCTCCACCCTGGCCATGATGATCGGCCTCGCGGTCGCCATCGACTACGCCCTGTTCATCGTCTCCCGCTACCGCGCGGAGATCGCCGAGGGCCGCACCCCCGAGGACGCCGCGGGACGCGCCGTCGGCACCGCGGGCTCCGCCGTGGTCTTCGCCGGACTCACCGTCGTCGTGGCCCTGGCCGGCCTCGCGGTCGTCAACATCCCGATCCTCACCAAAATGGGCCTGGCCGCCGCCGGCACCGTCGGCATCGCCGTCCTGATCGCGCTCACCCTCACCCCGGCGCTGCTCGGCTTCGCCGGCCGCAAGGCGCTCAGCCGCAAGGACCGCAAGGCGGCCGCCACGGAGCGGACCGCCCCCGCCAAGCCCAAGCTCGGCACCCGCTGGGCCCGGTTCGTCCTGCGGCGCCCGGTGACCGTGCTGCTGACCGCCGTCCTCGGCCTCGGCGTGATCGCCGTGCCGGCCGCCGGCATGGAGCTCGGCCTGCCCGACGAGGGCAGTTCGGCACCGGACACCACGCAGCGCAAGGCGTACGACATGCTGTCCGACTCGTTCGGCGCCGGGTTCAACGGTCCGCTGATGGTCACCGTCGACGCCAAGGACGCCGACGCCCCGAAGGCCGCCGCCGACAGCGTCGCGGACCGGATCACCGGCCTCGGCGAGGCCGCGGCCGTCACTCCGGCCAGGTTCAACGAGCAGGGCGACACCGCCGTCCTCACCGTGGTGCCCAAGACCGGCCCGAGCGACGCCGCCACGGAGTCGCTGGTCCGGGACATCCGCGCACTCTCCGGCGACATCAAGGCCGACACCGGCGCGACCATGCTCGTCACCGGCGCCACCGCGATGACGATCGACTTCTCGCAGACCCTGGACGACGCGCTCATCCCGTACCTGGCGCTGGTCGTCGGCCTCGCCTTCCTGCTGCTGATGCTGGTGTTCCGCTCGATCCTCGTCCCGCTCAAGGCCGCCCTGGGCTTCCTGCTGTCGGTCGCCGCGGCGCTCGGCGCGGTGGTCGCGGTCTTCCAGTGGGGCTGGCTCGCGGACGTCTTCGGCGTGGACCAGCCGGGCCCGATCATGTCGATGATGCCCATCTTCATGATCGGCGTGGTCTTCGGCCTCGCCATGGACTACGAGGTCTTCCTCGTGACCCGCATGCGCGAGGCGTACGTCCACGGATCGTCCGCCGCCGACTCCGTCACCACCGGCTTCACCCACGGCGGCAGGGTGGTCGCGGCGGCCGCGATCATCATGATCAGCGTCTTCTCCGGCTTCATCATGGAGAACGACGACATGATCAAGATGATGGGCTTCGGTCTCGCCGTCGCCGTGCTCTTCGACGCCTTCGTGGTCCGCATGGCCATCGTGCCCGCGGTGCTCGCCCTGCTCGGCACCAAGGCGTGGTGGCTGCCCAAGTGGCTGGACCGCCTCCTGCCGAACGTCGACGTGGAGGGCGAGAAGCTGCACAAGGAACTGGGCGACACACCGCCGCCCGCGGAGCCCGCGCGCGAGCCGGAGACGGCCGGGGTCTGACCCCGCGCGCGCCGCGCATCACGCGTGCGGCCCCGGTGCCCGGACGTCCGGACACCGGGGCCGCACGCGTCGCCTCAGAGGTCGCGGGCGGCGTCGGTGAGCGCCTCGTCGAGAACGGCCACCCCGCGCGCGATCTCCTCGTCGCTCGCCGTCAGCGGCGGCGCGATACGGAAGATCCCGCCCATTCCCGGGAGTTGCACGATGTTCATGTGCAGCCCCAGCTCGTAGCAGCGCCGGGTGACGGCGGCGCCCAGCCGGTCGGCTCCGCCGTCACCGAGCACGTCGTCCCCGACCAGTTCCATGCCGAGCAGCAGCCCCCGGCCGCGGACGTCGCCGACCACCTCGTGCCGCTCGGCCAGTCGGTCGAGGCCGTCCCGCAGTGCGCCGCCGAGCCGCCGCGCACGCTCGTCGAGCCGGTCGCGCACCAGGATGTCGAGGACGGTGTTGCCGACAGCGGCCGGCAGCGGGTCGTTGACGTGGGTGGTGAAGAACAGGAATCCGCGCTCGTGCGCCCGCCGCTCGATCTCCGCGCCGGTCAGCACGGCGGCCAGCGGCAGTCCCGCGCCGAGCGTCTTGGACAGCGTCAGGATGTCCGGCACCACGCCGTCGTGCTGGAAGGCGTACCAGTCGCCGGTGCGGCACAGCCCGGTCTGTGCCTCGTCGAGGATCAGCAGCATGCCGCGCTCCCGGCACTTCTCCGCCAGCGCGGCGAGATAGCCCGGCGGGAGTTCGACGACGCCGCCCGAGGAGAGGATCGGCTCGACCAGGCACGCCGCGAGACTCCCGACCGACTGGGCGTCGATCATCTCGAAGCCCAGGTCGAGCTGGCGGCGCCAGTCCAGCTCGCCGTCCGCGCCGACGACGGAGGGGCGGTGGCGGTCCGGCACCGGCAGCGCGAAGTTGCCGGGTGCCGCGGGGCCGTAGCCCTTGCGCCCGGCGCTGTAGGTGGCGTTCGCGGCGGCCTGGGTCATGCCGTGCCAGGACCGGGCGAAGGAGACGATCTCGTGCCGGCCGGTGACCAGCTTCGCCATCCGCACGGCGGCCTCGTTCGCCTCCGCCCCGGTGGTCAGGAGCAGCGCCTTGTCCAACGGCTCGGGCAGCGTGCCCGCCAGCCGCCGGGCCAGCTCGACGACCGGCCGGCTGAGCATGCCGCTGTGCAGGTGGTCGAGGTGGGCGACCTGCTCGCGCACGGTCGAGACGATCGCCGGGTGGGAGTGGCCGAGGATGGCACTCATCTGACCCGAGGTGAAGTCGAGCAGTTCACGGCCGCTCTCCGTGAAGACGGAGGTGCCGGCGGCCCGGACGACGACCTCCGGCGAGAACGGTGCGTGGCCGGAGTAGCGGATGAGGTGGCGCCCCGGATCGGTGCCGGGAGTCTCGGAAGGCATGCGGCCGACGGTAGGGACGCACCGCTGCGCGTGTCCATCGCACAGTTTCGACGCTGCTGTACGTCATCACCGTACAATCGCGGGGTGCTCAACTCGGGACGGCTGCATCTCCTCGGCCTGCTGGACACGCTCGGTACCGTCCGCGCGGTCGCCGACACACTGCATCTGAGCGCGTCGACGGTCTCCCAGCAGCTGGCGGTGCTGGAGACGGAGACCCGGTGCCGGCTGATCGAGCGGACCGGGCGGCGGGTGCGGCTCACACCGGCCGGGCTCCTGCTGGCCCGCCGGGGCCGAGAGATCCTCGACCGGATGGCCGAGGCCGAGGCGGAACTGCGGGCCCTGAACGACGAGCCGATCGGCACCGTCCGGCTCGGCGTGTTCCAGAGCGCGATCTACAGCCTCGCGGTCCCGGCGGTGACCCGCCTGGCCACCACCCACCCGCACCTGCACGTCGAACTCATCGAGATGGAGCCGCACGAGAGCGGCCCCGCCCTGCGCTCGGGCGAGGCCGACATCATCGTCACCACCACCGACTACACCGGCCTCTCCTGGGGCGCGGACCTCGACATCGTCTCGCTGGGCAGCGACTCGGTCGTGCTGGTCCTGCCCGTGGGCCACCCGCTGGCCTCCCGCGCGGCGGTGAACCTCGCGGCCTGCGAGGAGGAGACCTGGGCGTGCGACCGGCCCCAGTCGTACATGGCGGACCTGACCCTGCGGCTGTGCCGCGAGGCGGGGTTCGAACCCCGGGTGGCCTGCCGCTTCGGCAACTACCTGATGCTGCTGCGGCACGTCGAGACGACGGGATCGATCGCCCTGCTGCCCGCCCTGGCCGTCACACCGGAACACGCCGTCCTCACCCGGCGGCTCAGTCCGGCGGTGCACCGCAACGTCGTCGTCGTGGTACGCCGGGGCACTCCCCGGCGCGCGGCGGTCGGCGCGGTCATCGCCGCGCTCCGCGACCACCCCGAGATCCCCGCCCTCGCCGCCCCGCGATCCGTCCCCGAGCGACGCGACGACCGCCCGTGAAGGCCGCGCCCCCACGGGCTCACGCGGCGGGTATCCGCCGGTGGATGTCCTCGATCATCATCCGCACCGAGGATTCGAAGACCTCGGCCTGATGCTCGCCCAGGAAGCCGGTGTGCC
Organism: Streptomyces sp. NPDC107500; assembly: GCF_055582785.1. Taxonomy (NCBI): domain Bacteria; kingdom Bacillati; phylum Actinomycetota; class Actinomycetes; order Kitasatosporales; family Streptomycetaceae; genus Streptomyces; species Streptomyces sp. NPDC107500. Next base: position 399,826 of record NZ_JBVJPF010000007.1, on the reverse strand, counting down.
CGAACACCTCCAGGACGACCAGGCCGTGCAGGTGGCCCCACGCGCTCAGGAAGAGCGACGTCGCGGCGGGCGGCAGGCCCCCCTGGGCGTTCGCGGGGAGGAGGGCCAGCCGCTCCTGGAACGGGGACGAGAGCGGCGGGACCTCGGCCGCGGCCAGCTGCGGCGTGGTGAAGCCGTCGAACAGCTCGCGCTGGAAGATCGCGCCCATGCGGCGGACGGCCTGGGTGGTCGGTCCTTCCGCCGGTGCCGCGTAGTACCTGAGCGGCGTCCCGTAGAGGAGCTGGAACCGCTCGGGATGGGCGACACCCCAGTCGCGGTACGTCCGGGTCACCGGCAGCAGGCGCGGGGTGGACGGGTCCTGGGCCGCGCCGTCGGCGGCTGCCTGCAACGCGTCGGCCAGATCGTCGTAGGCCTTGGCGACGAGGGCCGTCACGAGGGCGTCCCGGTTCGGGAAGTAGTGGTAGAGCGCCTGCACCGTCATCCCGAGACTGCGGGCGACCGCCCGCAGGGACAGGGCCGCGGGTCCGTGCAGGCCGATGTGTTCCTCGGCGGCGTCCAGGATCTCCCGGGCCGCCGCGGCCCGGCGTCGCTCGCGCAGTGAGGGGGAGGGCGGTGTGGGTCGCTCTGTGGGCATGGGGCGACCCTATGGCGCCGGTACCTGATGGCACATCAGGAATCCGAACACTGTCAGGGAGATCTCACGCCCCAAGGTCCGGATGCCCGCTCAGGAGCCCGCGGAAGCGGCCCCCTCGGCACCGGCCTCCCCGGCCTGCCGGAACTCCACGGCGACGACGCCGTCGACGCTCCGGCAGTGCTCCAGCAGCGCCGGCGCCGACACGTCGCCCGGCAGCCGGCCGCTGAGCACGACGTGCCCGTGGGCCACGTCCACCTGCACCGACGACGGGGCCAGGCCGAGCGTCTTGACCAGTGCCTCCTCGATGATCTCGGTGCGGATGGCCCGGTCCGCGCGCAGGAAGACCCGCAGCAGGTCGCTCCTGCTGACCACGCCGATCAGCCGCCCGTCGGCGTCGACGACCAGCAGCCGCTTGATGCCGTGCCGCGCCATCAGCCGGGCGGCGTCGACGACGCTCCAGTCCTCCTGCGCGCACAGCGGGGGAGAGGTCATCAGCCCCGCCGCGTCGGTGGCGGACGCCTTGCGCCCCGCCGACCGGGACCACTCCTCGTACCCGGCGGAACCGTCGGGCTCCGCGCCCCACATCTTCTGGAGGAGGTCCGCCTCCGACACCACCCCCACGGGGCGGTTCTCCTCGTCGACCACCGGGACGGCCGTGATGTCGTACTCCAGCAGCAGGTGGGCGATCTCCTTGAACGGTGTGCCGTGCTGGACGCGGATCACGGCGTCGCTCATCAGGTCGCGCACCTTCTGGTGTTTCATGAAGGGTCTTCTCCTCCGCTGCCGGCCCGAGTCGACCGGCGTCCGTCCTTCTTACCTGTGCGAACGTGCCGCCCGCCCCCCGAGTGCCCTCCCCTCAGGCACGGGGACTGATCAGGAGCAGCGCGATGTCGTCGTCGGGGGCCGGCGCGTGCCGGATGAGGGTGTCGGCCATCTCGTCGAGGTCGGCCGGGTCACCGGCCTCCAGGAGCCCGGCGAGGGCGGCTGTCGCGTCGTCGAGGTCGACCCCGGGAGCCTCGACGAGCCCGTCCGTGTAGAGCGCGAGCACACTCCCCGGCGGGAGCGGGAACTCCAGCGACGAGTAGCGGGTGTCCGGTTCGATGCCGAGCAGCAGGCCGGGAGACGCCCGCAGGGGTTCCATGCGCCCGTCGGCGTGGCGTATCAGGGGCGGTGGGTGACCGGCCAGGGCCACGCAGGCGCGGTGCGTGGCGAGGTCGAGGTGGACGTAGGCGCAGCTGGTGAACAGGCCGGGGTCCAGGTCGGTGAGCAGCCGGTTGGTGCGGGCCAGTACGTCGTCGGGGGGCACCCCCGCGGTGGCGTGGGCGTGCACGGCCGTGCGGACCTGTCCCATGAGCGCGGCGGCGTCCACGTTGTGGCCCTGCACGTCGCCGATGGCGGCGCCCGCCGTGTGCTCGTCGAGGCGGATGAGGTCGTAGAAGTCGCCGCCGACGCCCAGGCCACTGGCGGCCGGAAGATAGCGGGCGGCGACGTCCAGCCGGGGCACGCGGGGCAGCGTGTGCGGCAGCAGGGCGGACTGGAGGCGGTGGGCGAGGTGGTGCTTGGCGTCGTAGAGACGGGCGCGCTCCAGGGCCTGGCCGACCAGCCCCGCGAGCGAGGTGAGCGCGGCCCGCTCAGCGGGCGGGAAGACGTGCGGCCGCGCGTAGGCGAGGAGCAGGGACCCGATGGGGCGGCCGGACGCGATCAGCGGCAGTACCGCCCACGCGGCCATGCCGTCCTCGTGCACGGTGGCCGGGTAGGCCTCGCGGAGTTCGTCGAAGGTCGTCCAGAACCCCGGGACACCGGTGGCCATGACGTCGACGCCGGGATTGGCGGAGTCGAGAGGGGCACCGTCGTACCGCTCCAGGAGTTCGGCACGGAACCCGCGCTGACCGACGATCCTCAGCCGGCCGTCCTCCGGGACCATCACCACCATGGCCTGGGCGCCGAGAGCCGGAAGCAACTGGTCCGCGGTCTGCTCGACCACGTCCTGCACGGCCACGGCCTCGGTCAGGGTGGAGGCCAGGTGCATCAGGTGGTACAGCACGGTGGCCCGGCTGGGTCCCGCGGCCGGCACCGACCGGGCCGAGGGGCCCTCCTCGCCCGGTGCGCCCGGGGCGATGCGGACGCTGAGCCCGGTGGCGTCCGGGTACAGCTCGAAGGCCAGCCAGGTGTCCGGCGGCCGCAGTACGGTGAAGGCGTGTGGACGGCGGCTGACCAGCGCGGCCCGGTAGCGGTCCTCGACGTGCGGGACGTCCATCCAGGGCAGCGCCTCCCACGGGAGGGCCCCCACCAGGTCACCCCGGTCGGCGCCGAGGAGCGCGGCCGCGCCCGGGGTGACGAAGGTGACGCGCCCTTCCAGGTCCAACGCGCAGGACCCGCCCGGCAGGCGGTCCACGAACGCGGACCGCGCCGCCGCCTCGAACGGGGCCGGGGTGCGGGGGGTGGGCGGCCTGAGCACCCGGGGCCGGTCCGCGGTCACCAGCGGCCCGTCGCGGTCCAGCACATCCTGGACGATGCCGCCCAGACGGCGGCAGCCCGCCTCGACGACCTCGCGTTCAGCCGTGGTCAGCCGTGCCCCGTGATCCCCGGGCCACAGCAGCACCAGCCCGCCCCGGACGGCGGTCTCCGAGACGAGCGGGGCGGCCGCCAGCGCGAAGTCGTAGGGCAGGACGAGGGCGACCCGCGGGTACTGGCGGGCGATGTCCTCCCGCCCGCTGCCCCATACCAGACGGCGCTCGCGGACGGCGTCCGCCACGGGCGTCGGATCGGTCAGTCCCACCCGCCGCCACGGAGCCGCCATCTCCCGGGGCACCCCCGCCACCAAGACCTGCCACAGGGCGTCGTCACCAGGTGGCAGTACGTACAGCAGTCCCCCGTAGGCCCCGCTGTCCCGCACCACTGCGGCCATCGCGGAATCCATCAGCCGACCGCCCGGCCCCACCGCCGCGGGACCGCCCGGCGCCGGCCGGACCGCACATCACGCATATGAGGACACTACGCCCGTACCGCCGCGACGGCATGCGAGAGGGTCAGTGGCCGTGCCCGTGACCCCGGGACCGGCGCTTCACGTACAGGCGGCCCTCCCTCGGCCCGGTCCACTCCAGGCGCACCACCCCGGGCACGGCGGCGTCGTCGACGCGCGACGGGTCGGCCCAGTACCCGAAGTTGGGATTGCGGAAGAACGTCGCCCACAGGTCTCCGTGGCGGTCGGTGAAGAAGTTGTTGTGCCCCGCGCCCACCCCCGCTGTCCACCGCTCGGAGTACGGCCCCTCGAAGTGGTCCGAGACGGCGACGACCGCGTCGTACTGGTACTGCGTGCGGCCCGTGCCGGGCGGGTCGTAGGCGTACCGCGTGCTGCCGTCGGCGTTGCGTGACGTACGGTCCCACGCGGCGTGGACCAGGTAGTACCTGCCGCGGTGCTTGAAGACGTACGCGCCCTCCAGGTACGGCTCGGGGGAGTAGGGCGTCTGCCGGAACCGCGGCAGGTCCGTGGCCGGGACGATGTCCTCCATGTCGTCGCGGAACCTGGCGTACAGGTCGTTGTGGAGGACCAGCCACGCGTCGTCGCCCTCGGAGTAGAGGCTGCCGTCGATGTGGTGGTAGGCGCCGGGCTCGATGAACGAGGGGCCGCCGATGAACGAGTCGCCGAAGGGCTTCTCCCGGTTGCCCTCGACCAGCCGGTACGGACCCTCCACGCCACCCTCGCTGACCAGCATGAACGAGCCGACCTTGCGGGAGTGGTCGCCCATGCAGGCGACGATGTACCAGGTGCCGCGGAAGTAGTGCAGCTCCGGGGCCCAGGCCTGGCCGCGCTTGCCGAACCGGTCGTCGTGCCAGTACTCCTGCCACGGCGCCACGACGGTGCGCCCGGGCCGGTTCTCCCCGGCGAACTCGGGCGACCACACCTTGCCCTTCTCGGCGCCCGGCCGGATGCCGGTCGTGTCGGCGAGGCGCCACGGGCCCCTGAGGGACGGCGCCAGCCACACGAAAATCCCGTCGTTCCACGGGGCGGCGGCCTCGAGCCCGGGCACCCGGGTGGTGCCGGTGGCCACGTAGACCGTACGGCCGCCGACGTCGAAGCAGTTGACGTACGTGTCCCGCATCCAGACCGTGCCGCGCTCCTCGTCGCGGGGCCGCAGCTCCAGCGGGAGGACGAACGAGTTGTCCTCCCGCGGCCACAGGTCCTCCCTGGTGTCCGCGAGGCCGTACGGCGCGGGGTCGGGCCAGTTCGGCGGATGTCTGCGCGCCGCGCCGTGCGCCGTGCCCGGGGCGGCCTGCGCGGCGCCGGCGGGCAGGGCGAACGCCGCCCCTAGCCCGGCGGCGCCGGCCAGCAGGGAACGTCGGTTCGGGCCGTTCTCGGCAGGGGTCATCAGTGGCGCTCTCCTTCGTCGTGTCCGTCCGAGGGGTGCGGCACAGCATGCGAACGTCGGTGCATTTACGTCAACAGGGCGGACGAATAAACGAAGAAGTGGCGCCCATGCAGGACTGCTCCGACCTGGCATTGTGAACGCTTCATTTCGTCTTTCTGTCGGAGTGTTGACGGAATAATCGACCCTCCCTACGTTGACCGGCATGCAGATGCCCAGCGGAGTGCACGCACTGGTCAGGCGGACCCACGAAGAGCGCGTGATGCGTGCGCTTCAGGAGAACGGCGCCATGAGCCGCGGCGAGATCGCCCGGGTCGTGGGCCTCTCCCGCACCACTCTGTCCGAGATCACCGGCCACCTCCTGCAACGGGGGGCGATCGTCGTCGTGGACACCGACGCCTCCCGGCGCGAGGGCAGCGGGCGGCCGGCCGAGCGCCTAGCCCTCGATCCGGCGTCGGCCCAGTTCATGGGGGTCGACTTCGGGCACCGGCGGGTGCACGTCGTCGTCGCCGACGCCTCGCACGAGATCATGGTCTCGGGCTCCGTCCGGTACGACGACACCGCGACCTGGCGGACCCGGACCGAACTGGCCCTCGGGCTGGTCGACCGGCTGAGCAGCGAGGCCGGGGTGCACTACGGCGCGTTGCAGGGCATCGGCATCGGCGTGCCGGGCCCCTACCCGGCGCCCGACGGGGCCGCCTGGCCGCGCGCCACCGCCGGCACCACCGTGCTCCGGCCCGCCCCGGAGGGCGTCGACGTGGCCTTCGCCGAACGCTTCGACGCACCGGTGATCGTCGACAACAACACCCGGCTCGCCGCCCTCGCCGAGGCGATCAGCGGCGCCGACAGCGTCGGCGACCTGGTGTACGTCCGTCTGTCGGACGGCGTCGGCGGCGGCCTGGTCGTCGGCGGCCAGCTGGTGACCGGCTCCTCCGGGCTGGCCGGCGAGCTGGGACACGTGACCGTGGAACCGGCGGGCCGGCCCTGCCGGTGCGGCAAGCGGGGCTGTCTGGAGACGGTGGCCTCGGTGCCCGGGATCCTCGCCGCCTGCTGGGAGTTCGGCCTGCGGCTGGAGGACCTCGACGATCTGGCGGCCGCCGTGCGCCGCGCCCACCCGGTCGTGGACCGGGTGCTGCGGGAGGCCGCCGGCGCGCTGGGCCGGGTCGTCGGCGCGGCCACCATGATGCTCAACCCGGCGAAGGTCGTCATCGGCGGTGAGATCACCCGGCTGGCGCCCGTGATCGTCGAACAGGTCGCCGCCACCCTCGCCGCCGAGATCTTCCCGACCGCCTCGGCCGGTCCCGTCGTCGCCGCGGCGCGGCTGTCGGACGACGACGGCGCCCTGGGCGCGCTGGCGGCGGTCTTCCACAGCTCCCCCCTCCTGGCGAGGTATCCCGAAACCGCCGAAGTGAAGGGCCGTTTTGATGCACCCGACTCCGCCACCGAAGGAGCCGCCCATGTCCGTCCTTGACAAGCGGGGCGCCGACCCGGGGCACCCCCGGCCCGGAGCCCCGCCCGCCGCCGGCGGGGAGGCCACCGGAGCCGCGCCCGGACGTGCGCGGACCGGCGGGCGCGGGCTGACCCTCGTCCTGAACACCGTGTCCGTCGCGGCCGGCATCGCCCTCTGGTGGGCCGCCGCGTCGGCCGGGTTCAAACTGCCCACCCCGCCGGAGGTCGTCTCCCGGGCCGGGACGCTGATCGGCGACGGAACCCTGGCCGACGACGCCCTGGCCAGCCTCACCCGGGTCCTGACCGGCTTCGCCCTCGGCACGGCCGTGGCCGTCCCCGTGGGCTTCCTGATGGGCTGGTACGGGATCGTGCGGGGTCTGGTCGAACCCTGGATCCAGTTCTTCCGCACCATCCCGCCCCTGGCCATCATCCCGCTGGCCGTGGTCGCCATGGGCATCGACGAGACCCCGAAGATCTTCGTCATCTTCCTCGCCGCGTTCCTGGCCTGTGTGATCTCGACCTTCCAGGGCGTGGTGAACGTCGACCGCACGCTGATCGACGCCGCCCGGGTGCTGGGCGCCAGGGACGCCACCATCTTCGCCCGCGTCGTCGTGCCCGCCTCGACGCCCTTCATCCTCGTCGGCATGCGGGTCGGCCTCGGCTCCGCCTGGGCCACCCTGGTCGCCGCGGAACTCATCGCCGCCCAGCAGGGCCTCGGCTACCGCATGCAGAACGCCCAGCTCTACTACGACCTGCCGACCATCTTCGTCGGACTCATCTCGATCGGGATCCTCGGTCTCCTCATGGACCGCGTCCTCCTCCTCGCCGAACGCAGGCTCACCCGATGGCAGGAACGCCGATGACCAGCAAACCGGCCAAGATATCCGTCCAGGGCGTCACCAAGACCTTCGCGCTGGGCCGGGAGACCTTCACCGCCCTGGACGACGTCTCGATCGACATCGCCGACCACGAGTTCGTCACCGTCGTCGGCCCCTCGGGCTGCGGCAAGAGCACCCTGATGAACATCCTCGCCGGTCTGGAGACCCCCACGGCGGGCCGCGCGCTGGTCGACGGTGTGCCCGTCCGGGGCCCCGGACCCGAACGCGGGGTCATCTTCCAGCAGTACGCCCTCTTCCCCTGGCTGACCGTGCGGCAGAACGTCGAGTTCGGCCTCCGCACCACGGGCGTCCCCAAACGCGAACGGCGCGCCCGCGCCGAGCACTTCATCGAACTGGTCGGGCTGGAACGCTTCGCCGACGCCCTGCCCAAGACGCTGTCCGGAGGCATGCGCCAGCGCTGCGCCATCGCCCGCGCCTACGCCGTCGACCCCTCGATCCTGCTGATGGACGAACCCTTCGGCGCCCTCGACGCGCTCACCCGGGTCACCCTCCAGGAGCAGCTGCTGCGGACCTGGAGCCAGGACCGGCGCACGGTGCTGTTCATCACCCACGACGTCGACGAGGCCGTGTTCCTGGCCAACCGCGTGATCGTCATGGCGGCCCGTCCCGGGCGGGTCTACGACGTCATCGAGGTCGACCCCGCCCTCGTGCGCGACGAGGCGTTCCGGCTCAGCCCCGAGTTCGCCGCACTGCGCAACCGGGTGTGGCACTCCGTCTACCACCAGGAAGGCCGCACCGCCGCCCTTTCCGGTACCCACTCCCCGACGTCATGACCCGGAAGGGACGCACCTCCATGCCCACCACGCCCACCCGCAGGCGCCTCACCGCCGCCCTGGCCGGCGCGGCAGCGCTGGCGCTGCTCGCCGCGTGCGGCGACGGATCGTCCTCCGGCGCCTCCGGCGACAAGGTCCGCTTCGGCTACATCAACGACTTCAACGGCGCCAGCCTGATCGCCATCGCCGAGGCCAAGGGCCTGTGGAAGAAGCACGGCCTGTCCGCGGAGAGCAAGGTCTTCACCAACGGGCCCCTCCAGATCCAGGCCCTCGGCACGGACAACCTCGACTTCGGCTACATAGGCCCCGGCGCCATGTGGCTGCCCGCCTCCGGCCAGGCCAAGGTCGTCGCCATCAACACGCTCGGCAACTCCGACCGGGTCCTCGCCCAGCCGGGCATCACCTCGATGCGACAGCTCGAGGGCAAGACCGTCGCCGTGCCCGAGGGCACCTCCGGCGACATGATCCTCTCCCTCGCCCTGGAGAAGGCCGGGATGACCAAGAAGGACCTGAAGGTCGTCCCGATGGACCCGTCCACCATCGTCTCCGCCTTCTCCTCCAAGCAGGTCGACGCGGCGGGCTTCTGGTACCCCGCCGCCGCGACCATCAAGAAGCAGGTGCCCGGCATGGTGGAACTCGCCAAGAACGCCGACTTCGAGCAGGACATCTCCTTCCCCACCGCGTTCGTGGCGAACAACAAGCTGGTCGCCCAGGACCCGGACAGGACCAAGAAGGTCCTCGCGGTGCTGCGCGAGGCCATGGCCTTCCGCGCCGACCACACCGACGAGGCGATCCGGCTCACCGCGGACAAACTGAAGATCCCCGCCGACCAGGTCGAGGCCGACGCCGCGAACAACAAGGTGCTCGGCGTCGCGGAACTCGACAAGCTGACCCGGGACGGCACCGTCGACACATGGCTGGAGGGCATGAACGACTACTTCGTCGGCACCGGCAAGCTCAAGAAGCCCGTCGACCCGAAGACCTACTACACCGGTGACCTCTTCACGGGAGCGGGCCGGTGACGCGGGCGGGCACGTCCCGGAAGAACATCCTCTTCCTGATGACCGACCAGCACCGGACGGACACCCTCGGCGCCTACGGCAACGCTCTGGCCCACACTCCGGTGCTGGACGAACTGGCCGCCACGGGAACCCGGTTCGACCGCTGGTACACACCCACCGCGATCTGCACCCCGGCCCGGGCCAGTCTGCTGACCGGCCAGGCACCCTTCCGCCACAAGCTCCTCGCCAACCACGAACGCAACGTCGGCTACCTGGAGGACCTGGCCGAGGAGCAGTTCACCTTCTCCGGGGCGCTGCGCGAGCGGGGCTACAACTGTGGCCTCATCGGCAAGTGGCACGCCGGCAGCCGGCGCACCGCCGCCGACTACGGCTTCGACGGCCCCGAACTCCCCGGCTGGCACAACCCCGTCGACCACCCCGACTACCTCGCGTACCTCGCCGAACGCGGACTGCCGCCGTACGGGATCGGCGACCGGATCCGCGGCACCCTGCCCAACGGAGGCCCCGGCAACCTGCTGGCGGCCCGGCTCCACCAGCCGGTCGAGGCCACCTTCGAGCACTACCTGGCCACCCGTGCCATCGAGACGCTGGAACGGTACGCGGCGGACACCCGCGCACACGACCGGCCGTTCTTCCTCGCCCTGCACTTCTTCGGCCCCCACCTGCCGTACATCCTGCCGGACGAGTACTTCGACCTGGTCGACCCCGCCGACGTGGAGCTGCCGCGGTCCGTGGCCGAGACGTTCGAGGGCAAACCCCCGGTCCAGCGCAACTACAGCGCGCACTGGACCTTCGACACGATGCCGATCGAGACCACCCGCAAACTCATCGCGGTCTACTGGGGTTACGTGGCGCTCATCGACATGGAGATCGGCCGGGTCATGGCGGCCATGGAGCGGCTCGGGCTGGTGGACGACACCGCGGTGTTCTTCACCTGCGACCACGGGGAGTTCACCGGCGCCCACCGGCTGCACGACAAGGGCCCGGCGATGTACGAGGACATCTACCGCACGCCCGGCCTGGTCCGAGTGCCGGGCGCGCCCGGCGGCCAGGTCCGCGACGAGTTCGTCAGCCTCCTCGACTGCACCGCGACCATCCTCGAACTGGCGGGCGCCGACCCGGAACCCGCCGTCGACTCCCGCAGCCTGCTGCCCCTGGTACGGGGCGAGGCGGTGGACTGGGACGAGGACATCGTCTGCGAGTTCCACGGCCACCACTTCCCGTATCCGCAGCGCATGCTCCGTGAGGACCGGTACAAACTCGTCGTCAACCCCGACTCCGTCAACGAGCTGTACGACCTGCGCACCGACCCGGACGAACTCCAGAACGTCTACGCCCATCCCGAGCGGGCGGAGGTCCGCACCCGCATGATGCGCCGGCTGTACGGCGTGCTGCGCGAGCGCGGTGACAACTTCCACCACTGGATGACGTCGATGTACGACGTCGGCGAGGTCGCGTACGACCCCACCCTGAGCGGGCTCGACGAGTCCACGTACCGGGCCTAGCGGGCCCGCGACCCCTTCGAGGAACCATGACCAGCGATCACCGCCCGTGCTGCACCCCTGCCGCGGCACCCGCCGCCGCCCCGGTCGCCCCACCCCTGTCCGGGCCGGCCGGCCGGGCGCGCTCGACGCGGGGGCAGGTGCTGCTGCCGGGCGGTGGGTTCGCGATGGGGGACGCCTTCGGCGAGGGATATCCGGCCGACGGCGAGACACCGGTGCACACCGTGCGTCTGCGGCCCTTCCACATCGACGAGACCGCCGTCACCAACGCCCGCTTCGCCGCCTTCGTCAAGGCGACCGGGTACGTGACCGACGCGGAACACCACGGCTCCTCCGCGGTCTTCCACCTCGTGGTCGACGCCGCGTCCGCGGACGTGCTCGGCAACGCCGCGGGAGCCCCCTGGTGGATCAACGTGCGGGGCGCGCACTGGCGCCGCCCCGAGGGCGCCCGGTCAAGCATCGGCACCCGGCAGAACCATCCCGTCGTCCACATCTCCTGGAACGACGCCACCGCCTACGCCCGGTGGGCCGGCAAACGCCTGCCCACCGAGGCCGAGTGGGAGTACGCCGCGCGCGGCGGGCAGGCCGGCCGGCGCTACCCCTGGGGCGACGACCTGAATCCCGGCGGCCACTGGCGCTGCAACATCTGGCAGGGCCGGTTCCCGCACGTCAACACCGAGGAGGACGGCCACCTGACCACGGCCCCGGTCAGGTCCTACCGCGCCAACGGTTTCGGGCTGTGGAACACCGCGGGCAACGTGTGGGAGTGGTGCGCCGACTGGTTCTCGCCGGCCTACTACTCCCGGTCGCCCGCGTCGGACCCGCACGGCCCGGAGACCGGGACCACGCGGGTTCTGCGCGGCGGCTCCTACCTGTGCCACGACTCCTACTGCAACCGCTACCGGGTCGCCGCACGGTCCTCCAACACCCCGGAGTCCTCGTCCGGCAACCTCGGCTTCCGCTGCGCCAACGACGGCGCCCCGCCGTCCTCCTAGGCGATGGCGGCCCGTGCCCCCTCGATGAGACCCGCCAGTTCCTCGGTCTCGTCGGCGGTGAGCGGGGTCAGCGGCGGACGGACCGGACCCGCCTTGAGCCCGGACAGCGTCACCCCGGCCTTCACCAGCGACACCGCGTACCCCGGAACACGCCGCCGCAGCCGCACCAGGGGATGGAAGAACGTCCGCTGAAGTGTGTCGACCGTCGCGGTGTCGCCTGCCTCGACCGCGCGGTGGAAGGCGAGCGAGAGGTCCGGCGCGAACGCGAAAGCGGCCGACGAGTACAGCTCGACGCCCAGTGCGCGGTAGGCCAGTTGACTGGCCTCGGCGGTGGGCATGCCGTTGAAGAACTGGAAGTCCTTGCCCGACCCGGCGAGCGCCTCGCGCACGGCGGGCACGATGCGCGCGACCAGATCGAGGTCGCCGGTGCCGTCCTTGAGACCGGTCACGGTCGGCAACTGCGCGACCTCTGCCGCCGCGTGCTCGTCGAAGCGGGCGTTGGCCCGGCTGTAGACGATCAGCGGGAGGTCCGTCTCCGCGCCGACGGCACGGGCGTAGGCGACGAGTCCGGCGGCGGGCGACTCGACGAGGTAGGGCGGCATGAGCAGCAGTCCGTCCACGCCGGCCTCGGCCGCGTCGCGGGCGAACTGCCGGGCGAGACCCAGCGCGCCGCCCACACCGGCGTACACCGGGACGCGCCCCGCGGCCGCCTCGACGGCGGTACGGGTGACGGCCGCGTACTCCTCGCGGTCCAGCGCGTGGAACTCGCCGGTTCCGCACGCGACGAACACCCCGCCGGGCCCGGCGGCCACACCGGCCGCCACGTGCTGGTGCAGGACATCGAGGTCGATCTCGCCGGTGGCGGTGAAGGGGGTGACGGGGAAGAAGAGAACGCCTTCGAGCACGAGTGGTTTCCTAACGGTTCGGAGAGTCGGTGGAGCGGTCTGCCGGGCGGCCGGGGCCCGGGGCCGCGTCGGCGCCCCGGTGCACGACGCCCGTGAGAGGTTCCCCGCGGCGAAGCCGGCCGATGTTGTCGGCGATCTCCGCCGCACGCGCGGCGAAGGTGTCGGCGGTGTGCCCCGAGTGGTGCGGGGTCATGAGGACGTTGGGCAGTTCGTGGAAGGGCAGCCGGCTCGGCGCCTCGGGCGGGCCGGACCACCACACGTCCAGCGCCGCGCCGCCGATGGTGCCGCCGCGCAGCGCCTCGTAGAGCGCGTCTTCCCGTACGACGGGTCCTCGCGCCACGTTGACCAGCAGCGATCCGGGTCCCATGGCGGCCAGTTCGGCCGCGCCGATCAGACCGCGGGTGGCGGGGCCGAGCGGCACCGTGACCACCACGACGTCGGACTGGGCGAGCAGCTCGGGCAGCCGCTCGTGGCCGCCGACCCAGTCCGGCCGCAGGTCGACGGGGAACGGGGCCGACGGATCGCGCCGCACGGCGCTCACGCGCAGGCCCACCGCCTGGCAGAGCCGGGCGACCTCGGTGCCCGTCTCGCCGAACCCGACGACACCCACCCGGCGGCCCCGCAGCGTGGTACCGAACGGCAGCCCGGGGTCCACGGCCACGTTGCGCCACCGCCCGGCGCGCAGGGCGCGGTCGGCGCCGAGCACGTCGCGGGAGAGCATCAGGACGGACATCAGCACGTGCTCCGCGATGGAGCGGCCGTGGTGGTGGGTGGTGGCGACGGTGACGCCGGGGCCCAGCGCGTTGAGCGCGATGCCGTCGTAGCCCGCGCCGACCACGTGGACCAGGCGCAGCCGGGCGGCCCGGCGGGCGTCCTCGGCCCGCAGCCCGGAGCCGACGAACACCTCCACCTCCGGCATGGCCCCGGAGATCCGCGCCGCGTCCCAGTCGCAGGCGTCGAGCCACTCGTGGCCGCCCTCGGTCCGGGCTTTGAGGGGTTCGTGGAAGCGGCTGAGGATGCGGTGGGCGAGCATGATGCGCACGAGGCGGTCACCACCTGGGGTTCTTGGTCGAGGAGGACGGGTCGACGCGGCGCATGTATCCGGTGTCGTCCCGGTCGCGCAGTCCGCAGTCGAGGTACTGGCGGTGCAGCCGGGCGAGCGCGTCCCGGTCCAGCTCCACGCCCAGGCCGGGGCCCGTGGGCACCGCGAGGGAGCCCTCGGCGAACCGCAGCGGCGTCGGGTCGACCACGTCCTCGTCGGGGCGTTTCCACGGCCAGTGGGTGTCGCACGCGTAGGTGAGCCGCGGTGTGGCCGCCGCGAGGTGGGTCATCGCGGCGAGGCTGATGCCGAGGTGCGAGTTGGAGTGCATGGACAGTCCGAGCCCGAAGGCGTCGCAGATCGCGGAGAGCCGGCCGCAGCGCCGCAGGCCGCCCCAGAAGTGGTGGTCGCAGAGCACGATGCCCACCGCGTCCCGGGCCACGGCCGGCGCCAGGTCGTCGAAGGAGACCACACACATGTTGGTCGCCAGCGGCGTGTCCGTGCGTGCCGCCACCGACCCCATGCCGTCGATCCCGGCCGTCGGGTCCTCCAGGTACTCCAGTACGCCGTCCAGTTCGCGGGCGACGCGCAGCGAGGTCTCCGGGCTCCACACGGCGTTGGGGTCGAGGCGCAGCGGATGGTCCGGGAAGGCGGCGCGCAGCGCCCTGACCGCCTCGATCTCCTCGTCCGGCGGGAAGACTCCGCCCTTGAGCTTGATGGAGGAGAAGCCGTAGGTGTCGATCATCCGGCGGGCCTGCTCGACCAGGCCCGCCGGATCGAGCGCCGCGCCCCACTCGTCGTCCTCCTGGCCGGGGTGTCCGGCCCACTTGTAGAAGAGGTACGCGCTGTAGGGGACCGCCGGGCGTACGGCGCCGCCCAGCAGGTCGCTGACCGGCCGGCCCGCGAGCTTGCCCTGGATGTCCAGGCACGCGACGTCGAAGGGCGACACGACCCGGTCCACGGCGCTGCTGCCGGTGACCATCCCGGCCATGCCGTCGCCGCCCGCGGTGTCGGTGCCCAGCGCCCGGGTGGTGCGGGCGATCAGGTCGTTGAGGCTCCAGACCTCCATGCCGCCCAGTTCACCGGCGGTGCGGCGGAGCCGTTCCAGGTGCAGGGTGCCGCCGTAGGTCTCCCCGACGCCGCTGACGCCGCTCTCCGTGGTGATCTCCACGACGGTGCGCAGGGCGTAGGGCTCGTGCACACCCACCGAGTTGAGCAGGGGAGGGTCGCGGAAGGCCACGGGGGTCACGGTGACGTCGACGATGCGTTCGGAGGTGCCTGCCCGCATACCATCCTCATATGTAGTCGTCGTTCGCATGTGTGGACAACTAGTTGTAGGCACGGCCGCACGGCCCTGTCAATGGGCCGGCCGGTCCGGGACCGGTGTCAGGAGGGTGCCCTCGGTCATGAACCGCTGGAGGTTGCGCAGCGCCAGGTCGCCCATGGCCGCCCGGGTCTCGTGGGTGGCGCTGGCGATGTGGGGGAGCAGCACCACCCGGTCCGACGCCAGCAGCGCCGCCGGCACGTGGGGCTCGTCGGCGAAGACGTCCAGCGCGGCCCCCGCGATCCGGCCCTCCGTCACCGCCGCCACGAGCGCCGGTTCGTCGACCACGCTGCCCCGGGCGACGTTGACCAGGTACCCCGCGGGCCCGAGCGCGTCCAGGACCTTCGCCGAGACCAGGCCCCGGGTGCCCCGGCCCCCGGCGACGGTGACGACGAGCGCGTCGCACGCCTCGGCCAGCGCCTCGGCGCTGGGCAGATGGCGGTGGGTGACGCCGGGCACCGGCGTGCGCGTGCAGTACGCGAGGTCCGCGCCGAAGCCCTCCAGCCGGCGGGCGACTGCCCGGCCGATCCGGCCGAGACCCAGGATGCCGACCCGCTTCCCGCTCACCCGGTCCGCCAGTGGGAAGGGCGCTGCCGTCCAGGCCCCCGCGCGGACGTACCGGTCGGCCGCCGACAGGCGCCGCACGACGTCGATCAGCGCACCGACGGCGAGGTCCGCCACGCAGTCGGTGAGCACGTCCGGGGTGTTGCTCACGTCGATGCCCCGGGCGCGGGCGCGCACCACGTCGGTGGTCTCGTGGCCGACGCCGAAGTGGACGATGGCCCCGAGGCGCGGCAACGCGTCCATCAGCGCGTTGCCCACCCCGGTCCGCGAGCTCGTCACCGCGGCCGCCACCTCGCCGCCGTGCGCGCGCAAGTACGCGCCGGGGTCCGGGAGTTCGAAGAGGCGGACCGTGCGGAACCGCTCGCCGAGCGCACTCTCCAGGGCGGGGAGCAGCGGGGACACCTGGAGGACGGTGTCCGGGGCGCTGGGGTGGGTGGGGGAATTCGGCAAGGGACGCTCCCGTCGGGTGGGGTGCCGGGACGCGGGCCGCTCGGAGAATGTCCGATCCTCCGCATGTCTTGACGCTGCCTCGGCACCGGTTTAGCTTCGCGTTCACAGATGCAGACCGAGTACGCAAGTGTAGACAGTCGTGGAGGTCCGCCCCACACCCCCGAGTTCGGAACGTGACACATCAGCACTTCCCCGGAGACACGCGACGATGAAGTCCTCCGTTTCATCCACCCGGAGCCCCGCACCGCGGCGGCCCCGCACGAAGAGCGCGATGCTGCTGGCGGGCGTCGTGCTCCTGTCCAGCGGGTGCGCAGTGGCAGGCAGCGCGGGCGGCGACACCGGCCGCGCCGACGGCCGCACCCTGCGGGTGGTGCTCACCCAGGAACCGCCGACCCTGGAACCCTGCGAGGCATCACTGACCGGCACCGGCGTGGTGGTCCGGTCCAACATCACCGAACCGCTGGTGGAACGGGATCCCACCTCCGGTGACCTGAACCCCCTGCTGGCGACCGGCTGGAAGCAGACCGCCCCCCGCACCTGGACCTTCGGCATCCGCTCCGGGGTGACCTTCCAGAACGGCGCGCCCTTCACCGCCGAGGACGCCGCCTTCTCCATCGACCGGGCGGTCAACTCCGACCTCGCCTGCAACGTCGAGGGCTACGTCTTCGGCGACGACGACCTCGAAGTGGAGGCGGTGGACGACGGCAGACTGACCGTCACCACCGAACGGCCGGACCCCATCCTGCCGCTGCGCCTCAGCTTCGTGGAGGTGGTGCCCCGCACGACCGACCCGAAGGCCAAGGTCCGCGTCCCGGTCGGCACCGGCCCCTACACGGTGGCGTCCTGGAAGCCCGGGGCGGCCATCTCCCTCGACCGCAACGACCGCTACTGGGGCGAGGCCCCCGCCTTCGCACGGGCCCGCTACGTCTGGCGCAGCGACGCCAGTGTCCGCGCCGCCATGATCGACAAGGGCGAGGCGGAGATCGCCGTGGCACTCGACCCGATGGAGGCGGAGAAGGACACGACGGCCGCCTATCCCAACAACGAGACGACCGCGCTGCGGCTGGACGGCCGCGAGGCCCCGCTCGACGACATCCGGGTGCGCCGGGCGATCGACCTGGCCGTGGACCGCGAGGGCATCGTCGACGCGCTCCTCGGCTCACTCGCCGAACCGGCCGGCCAACTCGTGCCGCCCGGCGTGGTGGGTCACAACGACGCGATCGAACCGACCCGGCAGAACGTCACCCGGGCCCGCGCCCTGGTCCGCGAGGCGGCGGCCGACGGAGTGCCCACCGACCGCCGGATCACCCTGGTCGCCCGCAACGGCATGTTCTCAGGGGTGTCGGAGACGGCCGAGGCCCTCCAGTACCAGATGCAGCAGATCGGGCTGAACGTGAAGGTGCGCATGGCCGACACCGCAACCCACCTCCAGTACCAGCTCCGCCCGCTGCCCGAGGACGTCGGCCCCATCGCCCTGCTGATCATGCACGGCAACCAGGCGGGTGACGCGGGCTTCACCACCAGCCAGTACCTGCTCGGCGACGGCCCCCAGTCCACGTTCGGCACCGAGGCGCTGGACGAACGCGTCGCCGACGCCGGCGCCCTGTCCGGCGCCGCACGGCAGAAGGCCTTCGCCGACCTGCTCGCCGAGCAGAACGAGAGCGTCGTCCAGTACGCCCATCTCGCCCACATGAGCGGCCTGCTCGGCCTGTCCCGGTCGATCCGCTACCGACCCGACTCCGCCACCGGAGACGAACTGCGGCTGGCCGAGGTCCGCCCGGCCGAGGGGGCGAAGCACTGACATGATCCCGTTCCTGCGCAAACGCGTCCTCTCCAGCGCCGTCCCCCTGGTCTGCGTCGTCCTCGGCGTGTTCTTCCTGGCCCGGATGACCGGCAACCCCGTCGACCTCTACCTCCCCCTGAGCGCCACCCCCGAGCAGCGCGCGGAGTTCTCCGCCGCGCAGGGCTTCGACCTGTCCATCCCCACGCAACTGTGGAACTACCTCGTCGACGCAGCCCACTTCGACTTCGGCACCTCCCTGCGGACGGGGCAGCCGGCCGGCTCGATGGTCCTCGACGCCTTCCCCGTCACCCTGCAACTCGCCGGTGTCACCATGCTGCTGGCCCTCACCGGAGCCGTCCTGGTCGGCAGCCTCGCGGCCTACCGCCCCAACTCCCTGATCGACCGGGTCGCCAGCCTGCTCTCCATGACGGCCGCCAGCATCCCCGACTTCTGGTTCGCCGTCATGGGCGTCCTGGTCTTCGGCGTGAGCCTCGGCCTGCTCCCGACCTCCGGCACGCTCGGCGGCCCCGAGATCTGGGTGCTGCCCATCGTGACGCTGCTCATCCGCCCCTTCGGCGTCCTGGTCCAGGTGGTCCGCGGCAGCATGGTCACCGCGCTGTCCGCGCCCTATGTCAAGATCGCCCGGAGCAAGGGAGCCACGCCCCGGCGCGTCGTCTTCGGCCACGCCCTGCGCAACGCCGTGACGCCCGTACTGACCGTGGCCGGCGACCTGGCGGTGGGCCTGGTCAACGGGGCCGTCATCGTCGAGACGATCTTCGGCTGGCCCGGAATCGGCAAGCTCATGATCGACTCCATCCTCCAGCGCGACTTCGCGGTCCTCCAGGCGGCCGTGCTGATGACCGCCGTGACGATCTTCGCGCTGAACATCCTCGTCGACGTCTGCCACGCGCTGACCGACCCCCGAGTGCGTCAGGCGGTGCCGGCGTGAGCGAAGGAAGCACCATGACCCAGGCAGAGACCGACGCCGCCGCCGGCACGGACGAGAGCCCCTCGGCCCGCGACCACCGGCCCAGCCGCTGGCGGATGCTGGGCCGGGACCGGGCCGCGGCCGTCGGCGCCGTCGTCCTCACCCTGGTCGCCATCGTGGCCCTCTTCGGCCGGCTGTTCATCGGCGACCGCGCCCAACGCCAGGACCTCGACGCCTCACTGCGGCCACCGTCCCTGAGCGACGGCGTGTACGGGCTGCTCGGCACCGACGTCCTCGGCCGCAGCATGGTGGCCCGGCTGATCGAGGCCGCGGCGACCACCCTGTCCGTCGCCGTCCCCGCCGTCGTGTGCTCCCTCGCGATCGGCTCCGCCCTCGGCCTGTGGGCCGGATACCACGGAGGCCGCCGCGAGAGCGTCGCCATGCGGGTCGCCGACGTGATCCTCAGCTTCCCCTCCCTGCTGATCGCGGTGGTGGTGCTGTACGTCTTCTCGCCCAGCGCGCTCAACCTCGTGCTGATCCTGGTCGTGACCCGCATCCCGGTGTACCTGCGCACCGCGCGGGCGGAGGCGGCGGAACTGCGCAGCCGGCTGTTCGTCGACGCCGCCCGGACCTTCGGCACCCCCAGCCACCTGATCATCTACCGGCACGTCCTGCCGATCGCCCTGCCCACGCTGCTGACCGTGGCCACCCTCGACTTCTGCTTCGTGATGCTCACCGAGTCGTCGCTGAGTTTCCTCGGCATCGGAATCCAGCCCCCGGACGTCAGTTGGGGCCTCATGGTGGCCCAGGGCCGGCAGTACCTCCAGACCGCCTGGTGGATCACCGTGCTGCCCGGCCTCGCCATCGTCCTGACGACCGTCTCCGCGACGGTGCTCGCCGCCTGGGCCCGCATCGCCACCGACCCGGCCCAGCGCTGGCGGCTGACGCTCCCCAGGAAGCGCCGCCCCGTCCAGGCCCCCGTACCGCCGGAGATGATCCCGTGACGACCACCGCCAGTGCCGCACCGACCGGCACCCGCACCCCCGCCCTCGACGTCGAGGGCCTGTGCGTGGACCTGACCACACCCACGGGGACCGTACGAGCCGTCGACGGCGTCAGCTTCAGCGTCCACCGCGGCCGCACCCTGGCCCTGCTGGGCGAGTCCGGCTGCGGCAAGTCCATGACCGCCCTCTCCGTCGTCGGACTGCTGGACCCGGCGGCGGAGGTGACCGGCGGAGCCGTACGCGTCCGGGGCGACGACACGCTCCGCATGAGCCCCGCGGAACGCCGCAGGCTGGCCGGCCCCGTCCTCTCCATCGTCTTCCAGGACGCCCTCACCGCCCTCAACCCGGTGCAGCCCGTGGGCCGTCAGATCGGCGAACCCTTCCGCATCCATCAGAAGCTCTCCCGCCGCCAGGCGCGGGAGAAGGCGATCGAGCTGATGACCCGGGTGGGCATCCCCGAACCGAGGGAGCGGGCCCGGTCCTACCCCCACCAGTTCTCCGGCGGCATGCGGCAGCGGCTGCTCATCGCGATGGCCGTCGCCCTCGCGCCCGACGTGCTCATCGCCGACGAACCCACCACGGCCCTCGACGTGACCGTGCAGGCCCAGATCATGCGGCTGCTGCGCGACCTCCAGGACGAACGGGACATGGCCGTCGTCCTGATCACCCACGACCTCGCCGTGGTCGCCCAGCGCGCCGACGACGTGGTCGTGATGTACGCGGGCACGGTCGTGGAGAACGGACCCGTGCGCGACGTCTTCGCCGCACCCCGCCACCCCTACACGCGGGGCCTGCTCGACTCGGTGCCCGAGGACAGCGTGCGCGGACGCCCGCTGCCCGCCGTCCCCGGCAGCCCGCCCGAACTGAGCGCGGTGCCCTCCGGCTGCGTCTTCCAGGCCCGCTGCCCGCTGGTACGGGAGCGCTGCGTCCGGGAGCGGCCGTCCCTGCGCCCGTCCGGCGACGGCCGTGCGGCCGCCTGCCACTTCTCCGAGGAGCTCGACCGTGCCTGACTCCCGCGCCACCACCGCCACGCCCGGGCCCGTCCCGCAGGAGGCCGCGCCGCTGCTGGAGGTACGAGGGGTCACCAAGACCTTCGGCGGCGGACGGCGCCGGCTGACCGCACTGGACGGGGTGGACGTACGGATCGGCCGGGGCCAGACCCTCGGACTCGTCGGCGAGTCGGGGTGCGGCAAGTCCACCCTGGCCAGGGTGCTGCTCGGACTGGAGCGCCCGGACGCGGGCACCGTCCGGTTCGACGGCACCGATCCCTTCGCCCTGCGCGGCAGGGAACTGCTGGCCTGGCGGCGCCGGGTGCAGATGGTCTTCCAGGACCCGTTCGCCTCGCTCAACGCGCGCATGTCGGCGGCCGACCTGATCGGCGAACCCTGGCGCACCCACCGGGACGTGCTCCCGGACGCCAAGGCCCGGGAGCGGCGGATCCGCGAACTGCTCTCCCTGGTCGGACTGCGGGCGAGCGACGCGCACCGCTACCCCAACGAATTCTCCGGGGGACAGCGCCAGCGCATCGGGATCGCACGCGCGCTGGCCCTGGACCCCGACCTCATCGTGTGCGACGAACCCGTCTCCGCGCTCGACCTGTCGGTGCAGGCGCAGGTCCTGAACGTACTCTCCGACCTGCGGACCCGCCTCGGCGTCACCTACGTGTTCATCTCCCACGACCTCTCCGTGGTGCGCTACATCTCCGACCGGGTGTCGGTGATGTACCTGGGCAAGGTCGTCGAACACGGGGACACGGACGACGTCTTCGAGAACCCGCAGCACCCCTACACGGCCGCGCTGATGTCGGCGGCGCCCGCCCTCGACCCCGGCCGCGACGCCCGCCGCCGGGAGATCCAGCTCCGGGGCGAGATCCCCTCGCCCTTCGACATCCCCTCCGGCTGCCGCTTCCGTACCCGGTGCGGGCGGGCCGAGGACCGGTGCGCGACCGGGGCCCCACCCGTCGTGACCCGGGACACGGCCGACGGGGCCGAACCCCACACGGCCCTGTGCCACTTCCCCCTGGAGGCGGCGACGACGTGGGCCTGACCGGCCCGGAGTTCGTCCTGCTCTCGGTCACGGTGGGGCTCGGCGCCCTCCTCCAGGTCTCCGTCGGCTTCGGCCTCGGCATGATCGCCGCACCGGTCTTCTCCCTCGTGGACCCCGAGCTGGCCCCCACGGCGGTCCTGCTGCTCGCCACCGGCGTCACCGCCGCGGTGCTCGTGCGCGAGCGCGGCCGGGCCGACCTGCGCGGCTGCGGCTGGGCGCTGGCCGGCCGGCTGCCGGGCGTCCTGGCCGGCGCCCTGCTCGTGGTGGCCCTCCCAGCCCGCCACCTCGCCCTGCTCGTCGCCGCGGTGGTCCTCGCCGGCGCCACGGTGAGCGTGGCGGGCTACGTGCCGCGGCAGCGGCGCTCCTCGGTGGTCCTGGCCGGGATGGCCTCGGGCCTGATGGGCACGGCGACCTCGATCGGCGGGCCGCCCATGGCGATGGTGTGGCAGCGGCTCGGCGGACCGGAACTGCGCGCCACGATGAGCGCGTTCTTCCTCGCCGGTTCCCTGATGAGCCTCGCCGCGCTGACGGCGGCCGGCGCGGTCGGCGCACACGCGCTGCGCGGCACCGCCCTGCTCACCCCCGCCGCCGTGGCCGGCGTACTGCTCGCGGGGCCGCTGACCCGGCGGCTGAACGTCCGGCGCACCCGCGCGGCGGCCACGGCACTCGCGGTCGCGGGTGCCGTGCTCCTCGTCCTCCAGCAGTTCGTCTGACCGTCGCGCCGTTCCGCTACGTGCGCAGCAGTCGCTGGGTGATCTCCCGGTACTGCCTCAGCGCGACCCGGAGTTCCTCCGCAGCCGAGCCGGGGTCCCGGTCCTGCCAGCTCTCGTGCAGGACCCGGCGCCGCTCCGCCAGCGCCTGTGCGAGATGGGCGACGGCCTCGTCGTAGGCACCCTCCGCCTCTTGCAGCGCTTCGCGCGGAGTGTCCGCGAAGCTGTTGATCGCCATGCGGAGGCGGGCCAGGACCGCGTCCCGCTCGTCCGGCGGCACGAGCGCGTCCGGTGCCGTGGAGTGGTGCTCGGGGCGGTGCGGGGGCTGGTTCGACGGCTGCTGTGCGCGTGTCTGGTCGTACATCGTCGTGTGCCGCTTTCGTGGGTTGCTCGGGTCACCGGATTCCCCGGAGGGGCACGGCCCTGCCCAGCACCCCACCGGTCAGCGCTGGGTGAGGGTCTGGGGGTAGTCGGTGATGATGCCGTCGACGCCGAGTCCGGTCATCTTGCGGATGGCGCCGGGTTCGTCGACGGTCCAGACGTTGATGTCCATGCCGAGTTGGTGGACGCGGTCGACGAGGGTCTGGTCGGTGACGGTGTGCTGGGGGTTGATCTGGTCGGCCCACCCGCTGAGTTGCTGGAGTTCGGTGTCGGTGGGGCGGTCGGCGTCGAGGATGCCGATGGGTATGTCGGGGAGGCGGGTGTGGAATTGGCGGGCGTCGTCGGTCTGGAAGGACTGGACGGCGAGTTGGTGGCGGGCGAGGGCGCGGCGGAGGTAGGCGGGTTTGGTGTGGAGGTGGTCGGCGAGGTCGGTGGCGATGTCGGTGTAGTGGCCGCAGGGGCTGATTTCGGCGAGGAGTCCGGTGCGGGTGTGGTCGATGTGGCGGATGACGTCGTCGACGGTGATGAGGGGTTCGCCGGTGTATTTCTTGTGGAACCAGGTGCCTGCGTCGAGGCGGCGGAGTTCGTTCCAGGTGAAGTCGGAGACGCGGTAGCGGGGGCGGTCGGGGTAGAGGTCTTCGATGTTGGTGGTGCGTTCCATGGTGCAGTCGTGGAAGTTGACGAGTTTGCCGTCTTTGGTTTGCTGGACGTCGATTTCGACGAAGTCGGCGCGTTGGGTGATGGCGAGGTCGATGGCGGCGGCGGTGTTCTCGGGTGCCATGCCGGAGGAGCCGCGGTGGGCGATGGCGTCGGGGTCGGCGGGTGCGGCGTGTGCGGTGGTCGTCGTCAGGGCCAGGGCCAGACCGCTCAGCACGGCCACGACGGCACCGGCGTGCCTCTTGCTCGCATGCTTCACTGCAACCTCCCGCGTTGGATGACTCCCTGGAGGCTGGCGGAGCACGGTTACGGGAACCCTGCCGACGGCTGGCGCCGCCGGGATCGACCGGTGGAGCGCGACGCCGAATCGCTCAATCGCGGCGGAAGGGCGGCGAACGCGCGCATTCGCCGCCCTTCCGGCCGGAACGTCACCCGCCGAGGATGCCCGCGGGCAGCAGCGAACGCGGTGAGGTGGCGGGGTGCCCCACCTCCAGCGTTCCGAGGAGACCGCTCAGGAGCGGAGCACCGGGCACCCCGGCGGACGGGTCCGGCGCGGGGGCGGCCACGGCGGCGGGGGCCGACCCCAGGACAGCGGCGGCCAGGACGGAGACACAGACGAGTTTCTTGATCATGTGCGCCCCAACGAACGGCGGCCCGGGGGGAAACGCTCGCGATAGGCCGACTGGCCCAGTGCCGTTACCCGAGAGGTAATCGACCGCCCCCCGTTCCGCCCGGCAGGATCGGACACGTCGGCGGGAACCCCCGCCGGACCGGAACACCGCCGCGAGGAGAACACGATGTCCGTCGAGCACACCGCAGGCGCGGGGGAGCAGGTCACCGAGGCCACCCGGAGCGTCGTGAGCGACTTCCTGGCCGCGCGGGTGGCGGGGGACACCGGGCGGCTGATCGAGCTGTTCGCCGACGAGGTCGACTGGCGGCTCGCCGAGAACCCCGCCGTCCCCTGGATCCGGCCCCGCTCCACGGGTGCGGAATGCGCGGCGCAGTTCACCGAGTTGATGGAGCACACCGTGCCCGAGGACGCGCGGGCCTCGGTCGACACCTTCCTCGTCGACGGCGCGGACGCCGTGCTGATGGGCCACGTGTCGGGGACGGTACGCGCGACGGGACGGAGCTTCGAGGGACCGTTCGCCCTGCGCCTGACCGTCGAGGACGGCCGGATCACCCGGCACCACCTCTACGAGAACAGCCTGTCGATCGCCGAGGCGTGCACCCCGGCCGGCTGAGGGAGCGGACGTTGGTGAGGAACGGACGGCGGGAGCGCCGGGGGCCGCCCTCGGCCGTGGTCACGTCGCGTCGCGCGGCCAGACGAACACCTCGGTGCCCGGTTGGCGCTCGGAGAACCGGCCCGAGGGCGAGACCTCCCGCAGCAGCCCGCGCAGCTCCGCCTCGAAGGCGTCCAGGCGATCGCCGAACAGGTGCGGCGCCGAGAACGACATGGAGAACACCCCGGCGACGACGTCGTCCCCCGTACGTACCAACGCCTGCCCGCCGAGCACCACATGACGGTACGGGCCGGCGAACCCCGCCCCGGCCAGCACCGCCGCCTCACCGGACGGCGTTCCCGCGGGCAGCACCCCGCGCCCGGCCCGGCGGACCGGCCCCAGCCAGTGCCGGACCAGCTCCCCGATCGCCGCGTACGGAACCGCCGGGTACGGCAACCCCGCAACGCTCGTCGTCCCGCCCTTGAGATCCGAGATGTGCACCAGGGCGCCGCCCGGCCGGAGGATGCCCCTGACGCTCGCGGCCACCTGCTCACGATCCATCCAGTGGAAGGACTGCGCCAGGGTCGCGACCGTGAAGTCACCGATTCCCGGGGGGAGTTCCTCGGCGCGGGCCCGCACCCATCGCACCCTCCCGCGCACGCCCCGGGCCGCGGCCTCCCGTTCGGCCTCGGCGACCATTCCGGGATCCGGGTCCACGCCGACGACCTCGGAGAACAGCGGCACGAGACTCAGGGCAACCGTCCCCGGCCCGCACCCCAGATCGATCAGCCGGCCTTGCCCGTCGAGGCACAGCACCTCGGCGAGCAGGTCCACCAGCCCGGGGGCGTAGGGAAGCCGTCCGCGCCGGTAGTGGGCGGCGGTACCCGCGAAGAGGGTGTCGTCCCACTCCCACCCGACTGCCATGACCACCACCGCTCGTCGATGCCCGATTCCGGTCGGTCACCGCTGGTGGATGCACCCCAACGGCTCGCTCGCCGCCGACGCTACCCGGCACGCGGCGTCGTGGCGGCCCGCCTCGATAGTCTGCGCGACGTGATCGACTCATACGAAGGATCCGACGATGCGGCCGTCGCGACAGCGGGGGCGCTGGCCGGCGCGGACGTGGTCCGCAACCTGTACGGCCGACGGCTCAACCGCATCGACAAGGGCGCCGGGGACTTCGCCACCGACGCCGACGTGGAGGCCGAGAAGGCGATCCTCGGCGTGATCCGTGCCCGACGGCCCGACGACGCGGTGCTCGGAGAGGAAGGCGGGCTGCGGGGCAACGGCGACGCGGTGCGCCAGTGGCTGGTGGACCCCCTGTGCGGCACGCTGAACTACGCCGCCGGCACCATGCTGGTGGCCGTCAACGTGGCCCTGCGCGACGGGGCGGCAGCGGTGGCCGACCCGTTCAGCGGCGAGGCCTTCGTCACCGACGGGGAGACCGCCCTGGTGCGGCGTGACGGAGCCGGCGACGCACCGCTGACGCCCACGTCCGCGAGCCGGCTGGTGGACGTCAACCTGGATCCGCCGTTTCCGAGCGCGCCGGGATTCCGGGCCGTGGATCTGCTCGCCCACCCCGAGTTCGTCGGCCGCTTCCGGCCGCGCGTCGTCTCCTCGACCCTGGCACTGGCCTGGGTCGCGGCGGGCAGGCGCGCCGCCTACGTCACCGATGGCGGCGACCTCTCCCGGAGCGTGCACTTCGCGGCGGGCATCGCCCTGTGCCGGGCCGCCGGCTGCACCGTCACCGGGATCGACGGCGCCCCGATCGGTGAGGCGGGCCGCGGTCTCGTGGTCGCCGCGGACGCCGGGACCCACGAACTGCTGATGTCGATGACGCGCGGCCGAGGTTAGGCCGACTCGCGCACCACGGTCACAACGACTCGCGCACCACGGTCAGGACGACTCGCGCACCACCAGCTCCGTCGGAAGCGTCAACTGCTGCCGTGGCGCGCCGTGCCGGGTGATGCCGGTGAGGATGCGGGCCATGGTCCGACCCAGCTCCTCCACCGGCTGGCGCACCGTCGTGAGCGGTGGGTCCGTGTGCCGGGCGAGGACGGAGTCCTCGAATCCGACCACGGCGACATCGCCGGGTACCCGCCGCCCGTGCCGGCGGAGTTCGGCCAGGGCGCCGACCGCCATGAGGTCCGAGGCCGCGAAGACGGCGTCCAGGTCGGGGGCGCGTTCAAGAAGCAAACGCATCGCGCGCGCCCCGCCCTCCTCGGTGAAGTCGCCCGCCTCCACCAGGACTTCCGCGGCGGGCACCCCCGCCTCCAGGTGCGCGTCCCGCCAGCCCGCGAGCCGGCTGCGGCCGACGTCCATGTCCAGCGGCCCGGTGATGGTCGCGATCCGCTCCCGCCCGCCGCTCAGCAGGTGCCGCACCGCCGCGCCGGCCCCGCCGGCGTTGTCCGCGTTCACGTAGCTCAGCCGCTCGCCCGCGTCCCGGCGGCCGGCCAGGACGGTGGGCAGGCCCATCTCCTCCAGCATGCCGGGCAGCCGGTCCTCGGAGTGCACCGAGACCAGGAGGACGCCGTCGACCCGGCGGGCCGCGACCGACTCGGTCAGCTGGTCCCGCTCCGCCTGGTCGCGGACGAGCATCAGCTGGAGCTGCGTCCGGCTCTCGGCCAGAGCGCCGCTGACGCCGCGGATCAGCGCGGCGAAGAACGGTTCCGAGCCGAGCCTGCTCTCGGACTCCGGGATCACCAGGGCCACGGCGTCGGTGCGGTTGGTGACGAGCCCGCGGGCCACGGAGTTGGGAACGTAGTTCAGTTCCTTGATCGCAGCGAGGACCCTGGCGCGGGCGTCGGCGCTCACCAGCTCCGAGCCGTTGACGACGCGGGAGACGGTGGTGCGGCCCACGCCGGCGCGGGCGGCGACCGTTTTGATCGTGGGACGGCGGTTGCCGGTCATGCACTCCCCCCTCGGCGGCCGCGGCGGACGTGCCGGCCGCGGAGGTGACCTGCGGCAATTCTTGCAGACCCGGTCGCCGTCGGCGCACCCCCCGGCGGCCGGGAGGCCCGTTCCCGGACCGGGAAGGGGAGCGAGTTGCTTTCAAGTCATTGACATATGGGCGCGCTCCCACGAGTCTTCGATGCGCCGGTGGGAACGTGCCCACCAAAATTGGGCACGTTCCCACCTTGTCTGAGCCGTCGCTAGGAGGAGATCCATGGGCACTCTCGGTTCGTTGCGCGGGAAGGCGGTGGCGACGGTCGCGGCCGTCGGCGCGCTGGCGCTCGTCGTCGGATGCAGCAGCGGCGACGACTCCGTCACCGGTGGCGGTGAGAAGGACGGCAAGACCGTCATCACCATGGGCCTGTACGGGGTGATGGGCATCAAGGAGACGGGCCTCCTGGAGCAGTACGAGAAGGAGAACCCGGACGTCGACATCAAGGCCGAGATCGCCGGCGACGAGCAGACGTACTACACCGCGCTCCAGACCAGGCTCGCCGCCGGCAAGGGGCTGAAGGACATCCAGGGCATCGAGATCGGCCGGGCCAAGGAGATCACCGAGACCCAGGCGGACAAGTTCGCGGACTTCTCCGGGACTTCGGGCACCGAGCACTTCCTGCCCTGGAAGGAGTCCCAGATCAGCACCGGGGACGGCAAGGTGCTGGGACTGGGCACGGACATCGGCCCGATGGCCGTCTGCTACCGCAAGGACTACTTCGAGCAGGCGGGCCTGCCCACCGACCGCGAGGAGGTCGCCAAGCTGTGGGAGGGCGACTGGGCGAAGTACGTCGAGGTCGGCCGCGACTTCAAGAAGGGCTTCAAGGGTGACGACGTCGCCTACATGGACGCGGCCAGCGGCCTGTTCAACGCCATGGTCTACGGCTACCCCGAGCAGTACTACGACGACAAGGGCGAGCTGATCTACGACACGAACCCGGCCGTCAAGGAGGCGTGGGGTCTGGCCGCCGACGCGGCGGAGGACGGCCTGACGGCCAAGCTCCGTCAGTTCCAGCCGGGTTGGGACCCCGGTCTGGCCAACGGCACGTTCGCCACGGCGGTCTGCCCAGCGTGGATGCTCAGCCACATCAGCGAGAAAGCCGGCGCGGCGAACAAGGGCAAGTGGGACGTGGCCAAGGCCCCCAAGGGCGCGAACTGGGGCGGATCCTTCCTCGGCGTGGTCGAGCAGAGCCCGGTGAAGGAGGAGGCGCAGAAGCTCGTCGCCTGGCTGACCGCGCCCGAGCAGCAGGCCCACATCTTCAAGGAGATCGGCAACATCCCGTCCTCGCGCACCGCGCTGGAGAGCGCCGACGTGAAGAACGCCAAGTCCGCCTACTTCAGCGACGCGCCGATCGGGCAGATCTTCGGTGCCGCCGCCCAGGAGATCCCGGACAAGCAGGTCCTCGGCCGCAAGGACGGCACGATCAAGGACACCTTCTCCCAGGGCCTCACCCTGATCGAGCAGCAGGGCACCGCCCGTGACGAGGCGTGGAAGACCACCGCGGAGCGCATCGAGAAGGCGGTCGGCTGACCTTCCGCCCCGCCCCGCGGCCGTCCGGGCCCGCCCGCGTCACTCCGGCGGGCCCGGCGCACGGTCGCACACCTCCGAACTCAGGAAGGAATCCCGGTGGCCACCTCCACCACCAAGGCCCCGGCGCGGCGCGGCGCGCTCCTGCACCGGCTGGACATCAAGGGCGCCCCGTACGTCTTCGTCGCGCCGTTCTTCGTGGTCTTCGCCGCGTTCAGCTTCTACCCCCTCGTCTACACCTCGTGGATCTCCCTGCACGACGTGGAGCTGGCCACCCTCGATGTCATGGAGTGGGTGGCGTTCGACAACTACGTCGACCTGTGGGGTGACTCCAGGTTCTGGAACGCGCTGCAGAACACGATCACCATCGGCGTCATCTCCACGGTGCCGCAGCTGATGATGGCGCTCGGGCTGGCGCACCTGCTCAACTACCGGATGCGCGCCTCGCTGTTCTTCCGGGTCGCCTCGCTCGTCCCCTACGCCACCTCGGTCGCGGCGGCCGCCCTCGTCTTCACCATGATCTTCGAGCGCGACTTCGGCATGATCAACTGGGCGCTGGGCTCGGTCGGCATCGACCCGGTGGACTGGGAGGCCGACAAGTGGCCCGCCCAGGTCGCGATCTCCACCATCGTGATCTGGCGCTGGACCGGCTACAACGCGCTGCTCTACCTGGCGGCCATGCAGGCCATCCCCGCCGACCGGTACGAGGCGGCCTCGCTCGACGGGGCTTCGCGCTGGCAGCAGTTCACCCACGTCACCGTGCCCGGGATCCGCTCCACCATCGTCTTCACCATCGTGCTCTCCACGATCGGCGCCACCCAGCTGTTCGGTGAGCCGCTCATCTTCGGGCAGGGGCCCAACGGGGTCACCGGCGGCGCGGACAACCAGTACCAGACGCTGGGCCTCCTGCTGTACGAGGAGGGCTGGAAGAACTACCAGATGGGCCGCTCGGCGACCGTCGCCTGGGCGATGTTCCTGCTGCTCGTCCTCGTCTTCGTCGTGCAGCGCCTGACCAAGCGCCTGCGCTCCCGTACGTCCTGACCTGGAGTCGCCATGACCACACAGAGCCTCCCGGCCCGGACGGACAGCCCGGACCGCACCCCCGCCGCCCGGGCGGGCAGCCCCGGCGGGCGCCGGCTGCTGCGCCAGCGGGCGGGCCGCCAGCATCACGCCGGGCCCCTCGCCTACGTCCTGCTCGCCGTCATGGCGGTGCTGTCGATCTTCCCGCTGTACTGGACGATGGTCGCCGCCTCCACCGACAACACGCGGGTCAGCCAGACGCCGCCGCCGTTCCTGCCCGGCCCGAACCTGTTCAGCAACCTCGCCCGCGCCTGGGACGAGGCGGCGATGGGCAAGGCGATGGTCAACAGCCTGATCGTGGCCGGGGTGATCGCCCTGTCCACGGTGATGTTCGCGACGCTCGCCGGGTTCGCCTTCGCCAAACTGCGGTTCAAGGGGCGCAACGCCCTGCTCATGCTGGTGATCGGCACCATGCTGGTGCCGCCGCAGCTCGGCGTCGTACCGCTGTTCATGATGATGGCCGAGCTGGGCTGGTCGCAGCAGCTGCCCGCCGTCATCTTCCCCACCCTGGTCAGCGCGGTCGGTGTCTTCTTCATGCGGCAGTACCTCTCGGAGGCGCTGCCGGACGAACTCGTCGAGGCCGGACGGGTGGACGGGGCGCACTCGCTGCGGATCTTCTGGAGCATCGTGCTGCCGGTCGCCCGGCCCGCGATGGCGGTCCTGTTCATGATCACGTTCGTGCACGCGTGGAACGACTTCTTCTGGCCGTTCGTGGTCCTCGACATGACCAACCCGACGGTGCCCGTCGCGCTCACCCAGCTCAGCGCCGGCTACGTCCGCGACCAGTCGCTGATCATGGCGGGCGCACTGCTCGGCACGCTGCCGCTGCTGGCCATGTTCATCGTCTTCGGCCGTCAGATCGTCAGCGGCATCATGGCGGGCGCGGTCAAGGGCTGACCCGCCGCCTCGCGAACATCCCCATCCAGAAAGGACTTACGTGGTCACCGCAGCACACCAGACCGGTTCCGGCCCGGACGCCTCCCGTACCTTCCCCAAGGGTTTCCTCTGGGGTTCCGCCACCGCCTCCTACCAGGTCGAGGGGGCCGCCGCGGAGGACGGCCGCACGCCGTCCATCTGGGACACCTACGCCCGTACCCCCGGCCGCGTCCGCAACGGCGACACCGGTGACGTCGCCACCGACCACTACCACCGCAGTGCCGAGGACGTCGCCCTGATGGCCGAACTCGGCCTGGGCGCCTACCGGTTCTCCCTCGCCTGGCCCCGGATCCAGCCCACCGGGCGCGGTCCGGCCGTGCAGCGGGGCCTGGACTTCTACCGGCGGCTCGTCGACGACCTCCTGGAGAAGGGCATCGAGCCCGTCGCCACCCTCTACCACTGGGACCTGCCGCAGGAACTGGAGGACGCCGGCGGCTGGCCCGAGCGGGCCACCGCCGAGCGGTTCGCCGAGTACGCGGCCCTCGCCGCGGACGCCCTCGGTGACCGGGTGAAGACCTGGACCACCCTCAACGAGCCCTGGTGCAGCGCCTTCCTCGGCTACGGCTCCGGCGTGCACGCCCCCGGCCGCACCGACCCCGTGGCCGCCCTGCGCGCCGCCCACCACCTCAACCTGGGGCACGGCCTGGCCGTCCAGGCGCTGCGCGACCGCCTCCGCGCCGACGCCCGCTGCTCGGTCACCCTCAACATCCACCACGTCCGCCCGCTCACCGGCACCGACGGGGACGCCGACGCGGTCCGCCGGATCGACGCCCTCGCCAACCGGGTCTTCACCGGCCCCATGCTCCAGGGCGCCTACCCGGAGGACCTGCTCAAGGACACCGCCGGGCTGACCGACTGGTCCTTCGTCCAGGACGGCGACCTGCGGCAGATCCACCAGCGGCTGGACTTCCTCGGCGTCAACTACTACACCCCCACCGTCGTCTCCGAGACCGACGGCAGCGGCACCCACAGCTCCGACGGGCACGGCAACAGCTCCCACAGCCCGTGGCCGGGAGCCGACCGGGTCGCCTTCCACCAGCCGCCCGGCGACCGGACCGCGATGGGCTGGGCCGTCGACCCCACCGGGCTGTACGACCTGCTGCGCCGGCTGGCCGCCGACTTCCCGGCGCTGCCGCTGGTCATCACCGAGAACGGCGCCGCGTTCGACGACTACGCCGACCCTGCCGGCCAGGTCAACGACCCCGCCCGGATCGCCTATGTGCGGGGCCACCTCGCCGCCGTCCACCAGGCCATCCTGGACGGCGCGGACGTCCGCGGCTACTTCCTCTGGTCGCTGCTGGACAACTTCGAGTGGGCGCACGGCTACAGCAAGCGCTTCGGTGCCGTCTACGTCGACTACCCGACCGGCACCCGCATCCCGAAGGCGAGCGCCCGCTGGTACTCCGAGATCGCCCGCACCGGAGTCCTGCCCGGCACCTGACCGCGTGCCGCCCCCGCCCTGCCGCGCGAGCGGAGGACGGGGGCGGACCGGGGCCGGGCGCCTGGTCAGTTGAGCGGGTCGAGGGTGAGCTGGGCCTGGACCGGATTGCCGTCGTGCACCAGGGACTCGTGGTTGCCGACGTCGTCGAAGGCGAAGGCGTACGCCTTTCCGTCCGCCATCCGGTCGTGGATGATCCGGGCGTAGTGGTTGGTGACGGAGTCCTTGTAGAAGTTCGCCGCCGAGGGGTCGGGCTGGTTGGGGTTGCTCAGCAGCGTCGAACGGTTGAACCCGGCGCACAGCGTGCGCGAGATCGGCCCGCGCACCAGGTCGTTGGGCGCGTCCAGGAGCCGGTGGCAGCCGAAGACGCTGGAGGCGTCCGGCTTCTGGAAGCTGGTGACGACCGTGCCGGAGCCGTTGGTGAAGTTCATGACGTTGCCGGAGACGCGCCCGAAGTACTTGGTGTTCGGCTGGTCGCCGAACGGCGTGACGGTCAGCGTGCTCGTCGAGTACTTCTGCCAGACCCGGTTGATGTAGTCGTTCAGCACGGATGCGGGCAGCGCCCCGGTCTCCAGCCCGTACAGCGGCGACAGCGCCCGCAGCACGGTGCCGTCGGGCCGGGTCTGGATCAGCCCGCCCCAGCCGGACTGCGCCCGCAGCGCGTTGAACACCGCGTTGTAGCCGCCGGCCTTGAGCTTCCCGGCGCTGGTCACACTCCCGTCGCCGCGCTGCACGCCGACCGTGTAGGGCGCGGAGAACATGTCGACCTGCGTGCTGTTGAGCCAGATCCCGGCGTCGTTGAGCGTGTACTCGGACCAGTTGAAGAGGATGTTGCGGTTCGGGTCGCTCGGGTTCTGCACGGCCGGCTGCACCAGACCGCCCGTCGTCAGCCGGAAGTCGAGCTTCTGGCCGTACGAGAAGTAGATGCGCCCCGACAGCTTGGGGATCCGGATCGTCTTGGTCTGCCCGGCGGCCGGTCCGGGGATGGACGCGTCCGGTGCGGGGGTGGGCGGATTGCCGCCGGCGGGCCAGGCGTGGAAGGTGCCGTTGGCGTCGGCCCAGCCCTGCTGACCGGTCGTCAGAGAGGTGCCGAGGGTGTAGATGTGCACGGCTTCGCCGCGGCTGGAGTTGTTGGTGATCTTCAGGGGGATGGTGGCGGGCACCGCGGCGTCCGCGGGTGCCGAGGCACCGAACGTGAGCAGGGTGCCGGCCAGGCCCGCTGCCGTGGCCACGGCGAGCAGACGGCGTCTGATTCTTGAGAGCACTCTCCACCTCCGTGCGGGTGTGGGGGAATTGGTCCGTACCGATTCTGAGAGCGCTCTCAGCGTTGCGCCGGGACGCGTGCATGTCAATGCGCGGGGCGGGATGCCGCGAAGTCACGCGGCTCGGTGGGGAGGGGGCGGGGCGGGCACCGGCCGTGGCGCACCGGTGCCCGCCGGGGGCATTGCGCGGCTCGCGCGGGAAAGGGCGGCCCCCGCTGCCCCCGGTGCTATTCGGCGAGCGCCGATTCCGGGCTGCCGTCGTGCCGCGGGGGCGCCGGGACGGACTCCTCGTCCTTGGAGGTGCGGTGGGCGGCGAGTCCGGTCATGCCGAAGGCGGTCAGAGCCGCGGCGACGGCGGCCGCGACCCCGCACACCAGGAACGCCGTCCCGAAGCCGCTGCCCAGGGCGTCCAGCGCCAGGCCGTGTGCCGCGGATCCCGGAGTGCCCGGCGGCAGGCTGTTCACGGCGATGGGCCCCGCGGACTCGGCGACGGCCCGCGCCGCCGCCTCCTCGCCGGCCGGCAGGTCCGCCCCCGCGAGGCCGGTGGCGAAGGCCGGCCCGGCGTTGCTGAGGGCGACCGCGCCGACCACCACGGGCCCGAGGGCGAAGCCCAGGTCGCGCAGCATGTTGGTGGTGGCGCTGGCCATCCCCGCCAGGCGGCGCGGCACGCTGTCGAGTGCCACGGCCGTCACCGAGCTGACCGTCAGCGCGAAACCGACGCCGATCAGCAGGGCGGGCGCCACGAACGCGCCGAGCCGCGGGTCGGTCACGTCCAGCCGGGCGCACAGCAGGCAGCCGGCCGCCATCAGCACGAACCCCGAGGTGAGCAGCCGGGACGCGGCGACCCGGTGCAGGAGTCGCGAGATCACCGGGATGAGCAGGAAGGCCGGACCCTGGAGGAGCAGGAACGGGATCGCGACCCGGATCGGGTCCTGATGCTGCACCGGGCCCAGCCACATGCTCGTCGCGAAGCAGGCGCCGAGGAAGGCCAGCATGCCGATCACCGCGACGACGGACGACACGGCGAACGCCCGGTTGCGGAACAGCCGCAGGTCGAGAATCGGGGCCTCGGCGCCAAGTTCCACCAGCACGAACGCTGCGAGGAAGCACGCGCCCAGGGTGAAGGCGAGCATGACGGGCAGCGTGGCCCACCCCGACTCGGGCCCCTCGACGGCGCCGTACAGCACCAGGACGAGGCCGACCGCGAAGGTGATCTGCCCGGGTACGTCGAGCCTGCGGCCCTCCGGTGCCTTCGACTCCTTGGCGAGGGCCAGGGTGAGCACCGCGCTGGCGAGGGCGAGTCCGACGAGGACCCAGAACGAACCGCGCCAGGACCCGAGCTTGGCGAACATGCCGCCGAGCAGCGGCGAGACCGCGGCGCCCGCGGACAGGAACCCGCTCCAGACCGCCACCGCGTGCGCCCGCTCCCGCGCGGTGCGGGTGACGGCCGTGATCGCGGTGAGCGAGCCGGGGAACATGGCTCCGGCGCCCAGGCCGTTCAGGGCGGCGCCGGCCCAGAGCACCTGGACGGTCGGCGCGAGGGCGGCCACGGTGCTGCCCGCGGCGACCAGGAGCGTGCCCGCGACGACGAGCCGGCGCCGGCCGAACAGGTCACCGAGGACGCCGAAGGTGAACTCGAAGCAGACCACGGCGATCATGAAGGCGGCGGTGATCCACGTGAGCTGCGACCCGTGGGTGTGGAGGTCCTCCTGGAGCAGTCCGTTCAGCGAGGCCGGCAGGGCGTTCGCGACCTGGGCCACGAAGACCGCGCCGCAGGCGGCAGCCAGTGTTCCCGCGTAGCCCGGTGTCCGGGCGGCCCCCGCGGCGGGGCCCGGGGACGTCGTCGTCCCGTTGTTGAGCGTCATTGCCGATCTCCCTGGCTGGGAAGGGCGGGCGTCCCCGGGGAAGGCCGGAGGCCCGGAAGGAGCGTGGAAGGTGCCGGCCGGCGTACGCGGTGGGGGAGAGGGGCACGACGCGAGGCGGGCGTGATGCCGTGGAGAATGACACTCGCTTTACGGTGCGTCAAGGGTGTATACGGAACGTCCTACGTTAAGTCGGCCTGTATGCCGGACCTGGGCGCGCGCGATAGGATCCGGCCCATGGCGAACCTTCGTGAGGCGCAGAAGCGGATGACCCGCCGCCTGCTGCTGGAGTCGGGACTCGAACTCTTCAAGGCGAAGGGGTACGCCGCCACCACGGTCGACGACATCGCGACCGCCGCCGGCACCACGCGGGTGACCTTCTACGCCTACTTCCCGTCCCGCGGTGAACTGATGAAGGCGCTCATCGACGAGCAGCTCAACGAGGAGTTGCAGCGCGTCCGGTCTCCCGAGCACGGCTCCACCGCGCGGGACCTGGTCGCCACCGTCGCCGAGGGCACGCCGGAGGCGATCACGGCGTGGCTGCGGCGGACCACCGACGCCTGGCCGGCCATCCGGCCGATCATCCGCCTCGGCCGCGACGCCGCGGTGATCGAACCGGACCTCACCGACCTGGTCGAGCGGTGGATGGAGGAGGCCGTCGGCGACATCGAGGACGGCCTCACGCTGGCCGGACGCTTCGAACCGCACCAGCGCCACTTCCGCGGTGTGCTGGCCATGGCCCAGCTCGACTACGTCGCCCAGAACTGGGACCGGGTCGACTGGAAGCTCACCGACGGCCAGATGCTCGACGAGCTGAGTGCCGGCTGGGTGTCCCTGCTGACCTGACCCTCCTCCCGACCGAAGGCGCCGTCGTCCGCGACGGCGCCTTTTCGCATGCCCGGAACCGTGCCGACGGGGCGGACCGCCCTCTCGTAATGCGCACCGTTCGTTGTCTTTTCCTCATGTCCAATTGATTGACGCTATGTAAAGCGAATGGCTAGTGTGCGTGTCATCCACCGGGTGCAGCGCACCCCCACCGGTCACGTGAGGGCAGGCATGAGCGTCGAGAACAACACCGTGAACACCGTCCTGGGCCCGGTGCCGGC
The DNA here is from genome assembly GCF_055582785.1 of Streptomyces sp. NPDC107500. NCBI lineage: Bacteria > Bacillati > Actinomycetota > Actinomycetes > Kitasatosporales > Streptomycetaceae > Streptomyces > Streptomyces sp. NPDC107500. Next base: position 363,013 of record NZ_JBVJPF010000007.1, on the reverse strand, counting down.
CGAGGAGCTGGGCGTCGTCTCGGTCCACGAGGCGCTGCTGTCGGTGGTGCCCGGCGCCGAGTACGCCTTCGACGTCACCCTCGACCGCGCGGAGATCTTCGAGACCCTCGCCGCCCGCCTGAAGGACTTCCGCGCACACGGCGGGGGCACGGTCGTCGACAGCACCGGCATGTTCCACGGCCGGGACGTCCGGCTGTACGAGGCCCTGGCCCGGACCACCGGGGTGCACATCGTCGCCTCGACGGGGCAGGGCCCGGAGGAGATGCTCGGCGGCTACTTCCTCACCCCCCAGACCAACCCGCCGACGCCCTGGCCCGCCGACCGGTTCGCCGACCTCTTCACCAAGGAGGTCACCGAGGGCATGGTCGTTCCCCGTGTGGAGCGCCGCGGCCCCGCGGGACTGGTGGCCACCACCGCGACCCGTACGGGCATGACCGCCACCGACGAGAGCCTGTTCCGCGGCGCGGCGCGCACCGCCCTGCGCACCGGCGTCGCGCTCTCCGTCCGCCACGGGAGCGACGCCGTCCACGACCTCGGCGTCGTCCTGGACGAGCGGCTCCCCGCCGACCGCGTCGTCGTCGGCGGACTCGACCGCAGGGACGCCGTCGCCGCCGGCGCACCCCTGGAGATCGCCCGCCGGGGGGCCTACGCCGCACTCGACCACGTCGGCGTGGCGGACCGGGACCACATCACCGACGCCGAGCGCGCCGTCCTGGTCGCCGACCTCGTGCGGGCGGGGCTCGGCGGCCGGGTCCTGCTCTCCAGCGGCGCGACCGGCGTGGCGAAGGGCCACCCCGGCAACGACCTGCCGTACAGCAACGTGCTGACCACGTTCGTCCCGTTGCTGAGGAAGCAGGGTCTCAGCGACGAGGAGACCCGGCGGATCCTCGTGGACAACCCGCGCGAGCTGCTGTCGGTGCGCTGACCGCGCCGCCGCCGACGACCATCAAGTCTCTTTCTCTCAAAGGTGAGTGTTGTGTCGAGAGTGAACACGGTCCTCGGGCCGGTCCCCGCCGAGGAGCTGCGTGTCGTGGCCGTCCACGAACACGTCGGCTACGGCATGCCCGGGTCCGAACTGGACACCAAGTGGTGGAAGACCCCCGAGCAGCGGTACGAGGAGACCGTCCCGAAGCTGCGCAGGTTCCACGAGTACGGCGGCGGCACGTTCGTCGACGCGACCGGCATCTGCAACGGCCGCGACGTCGACTACTACAAGTCGCTCTCCGCGAAGACCGGCGTGCACATCGTGGCCTGCACCGGATTCGTCGGCGGCGACACCGCGCTGCCGCACTTCGCGGGCGCCGACGTGGACTACCTGATGCGGCAGTTCGTGCACGAGATCACCGTCGGCATCGGCGACACCGGCAGCCTCGCCGGCGTCATCAAGGTCGGCGTGAGCCGCGGCGGCCGGATGACGGACCTGGACAAGCGGATCTACCGGGCCGCGGCCCGCGCCGCCCTCACCACGGGCGTACCGATCCTCACCCACCTCGCGATCGACGCGGAGAACGCCGTCGCGATCTTCGAGGAGGAGGGCCTGCCCCTGCACCGCGTGCTGTTCGGGCACGTCGACGACGGCGTCAACGCCGACAAGACGCGCGACCTGTGGATCGCGGAGCAGGGCGGCCGCGTCGGCTTCGACACCTTCGGCTACGAGACCGAACTGCCGGACCCGCCGTTCTGGGCCCGTCCCCGCCAGGAACGGCTGGACCACTTCCTCCGGTTCATCGGCGACGGCCGGCTGGGGCAGGTCCTCGCCTCGGCCGACGCCAACTGCAGCCCGCTGGGCTGGCCGGGCGTGAAGGGCCACACCGTCAACTACATCTTCGAGGACCTCGTGCCGGACCTCCGGGCCGCCGGCCTCGACGAGGCGGCGATCCGGACGATCTTCGTCGACAACCCGGCCGACTTCCTGACCCTCCAGAAATAGCGAGAACCATCCATGCAGCCATCGGACCTGAAGAAACTCAAGATCGCCGTCGTCGGAGCGGGATACGGCGGCGCCGCGGCCGCCAAGGCGCTGAGCCTGCTCGGCGCGCACGTGGACGTCTACGAGCAGGCGGGCCGGATCCGGGAGGTCGGCGCCGGCATCGGCCTGCGCCCCGCCACCATGAACCGCTTCCGCCAGTGGGGGGTCTTCGACGCCATCGCCGACGTCAGCTCGCCCAGCGAGTACTTCGAGATCCTCACCGCCACCGGCGACCCGATCATGAAGGAGACCTGGCCGGCCGACGGCGAGCAGACCCACACCCACCTGATCCACCGCGGGGACTTCATCGACGCCCTGATGGGTGTGCTCCCCGAGGGCATGGTGCACCTCGGGCACAAGCTGGAGGCCGTGCGGGACAAGGGCGACAGCGCCGTCCTCTCCTTCGCGAACGGCAGGACCGTGGAGGCCGACCTCGTCGTCGGCGCCGACGGCATCAAGTCGGCCGTGCGCCGGGAGCTGTTCGGCTACAAGGGTCCGGTCTTCTCCGGCGAGCACGCCTACCGCGCGGTCATCCCCGTCGACGCCGCCCACGGGATGGTCACCGACGACAACCTCCGCATGTACATCGGCCGCGGCACCAAGGTCTACCTGCTGCCGCTGCGCCACCGCGACCAGGTGTCGTTCGACATCACCGCCCTGTGCCCCGACGCCACCTGGACACCCGAGGTCACCAAGGACGACCTGCTCGCCACGGTGGCCGGCTTCGACGAGCGCCTGGTGAGCATCACCCGCGACCTCGACCTGGACACCGTGAACATCCGCGCGGTCTACGACATCGACCCGGTCGACACCTGGCACACCGGCTCCGTCGTCCTCGTCGGCGACGCGGCCCACTCGATGCTGCACCACCAGGGCCAGGGCGCCAACTCGGCCATCGAGGACGGCGGCGCGCTCGCCGACGCCCTGCGGGAGGCGGACTCCGTCCAGGAGGCGCTGGCCCTGTTCCAGGCCGTCCGCAAGCCGGTCACCGACGAGTTGCAGCGCATCTCCCGCCAGGGCTGGACCGAGGAAGAGATCAGCGACGTCTTCCCCGGTCAGAAGCCCGCCGCCGCTGCCGGACAGGAGTGACACGTCATGCCCTTGCATCCCGAGATCGCCGCGTTCCTCGCCGGCCTGCCGACCCCGCCCCAGGGCCCGCTCGACCCCGTCGCCATGCGTGCCGCGGACGAGGCGCACGTCGTGCCGCCCGAGAAACGCCTCCCGCTGCACGCCGTCGAGGACGCGACCGCCCGAACGGCGTCCGGCGAGGTACCGGTGCGGATCTACACGCCGGCCGAGGCCGACCGCCACGGCCTGCTGGTCTACTTCCACGGCGGCGCCTTCTTCCTCGGCAGCCCGGAGACCCACGACCACGTCGCGCGCTCCCTGGCGAAGGAGACCGGGCTCAAGGTGGTCTCCGTCGGCTACCGCCTGGCACCCGAGGCCGCCTTCCCCGCCGGGCTCGACGACTGCTACGCGGTCGTCCGCTGGGCAGCCGGGGAGGGTACGGGTCTCGCCTGGGACGGCGGCACCCTCGCCGTCGCAGGTGACAGCTCCGGCGGCACCCTCGCCGCCGCGGTCGCGGCCCGCGCCCACGACGACGGCTTCGACCGGATCACCCACCAGGTCCTCTACTACCCCTCACTCGACCTGGAATTCGACGTCGACCGATACCCGTCGCTGCGGGAGAACGCCGTGGGCTACGGCCTGGAGACGGCGGGGCTGAAGCCCTTCAACGCCTTCTACCTGGACAGCGGCGCCGATCCCGCCGACCCGCTCGTCTCACCGGTGAAGCGCGCCGACCTCACCGGGCTGCCGCCCGCACTGGTCGTCACGGGGGAGTACGACCCGATGCGCGACGAGGGCGAGCTGTACGGCCGGCGGCTCGGGGAGGCCGGCGTCCGGGCGACGGTGAGCCGGTACCGGGGCGCGGGCCACGGATTCGTCCAGCACTTCTCCTGGATCCCCGAGTACCACCGGGTCTTCGAGGAGACGCGCGACTTCCTCGCCCGCCGCTGACCAGGTCCCACGCGACATCCACCCGGAAGGAGGGCCATGACGCACTCCGCCACCGTCCACCCCCTGGTCTCGCCCTGGGGCCGGTTCGGTCTGTACAGCTTCTTCATCGACGCACCGGAGCCCGCGATCGTGGACACCGGCATCGCCTCCTCGCCCGCCGAGGGGATGGCTCCCGCACTCCGGGCGATCGGACGCCGCGTCGAGGACGTGCGCTGGATCCTGCTGACCCACGGTCACATCGACCACGTCGGCGGGGCCCACGCCCTGTGGGAACTGACCGGCGGGCGCGCACAGGTCGTCATCCACGAGGCCGACGCGCCGATGCTCCGCTCACGGCGGGCCCACGTGGCGGAGTACCGCGCGGGGCGGGGCCGCTACCTGGGCGACCACGAGGGAGAGGCCAAGGTGACGGCGGCCGCGGAGGCCGTCATCTCCGGCGAGATGGAGCCCACCCTGCTCGTCAGGGGCGGCGAGACCCTGTCCCTCGGCGGCGGAGTCACCGTCTCGGTGCACGCGGTCCCGGGGCACACCCCGGGGTCGGTCGCCTACGTCCTGGACGGGCAGCGCGCGGCCTTCGTCGGCGACGCCGTGCAGGTCCACGGGGCGGCCAACGGCTTCCCCGGTTACGTGGACCCGGCCGGCTACCGGGCCGGCCTGACCCACCTGCGCGACCGGGTCCGTCCCGAACGCCTGTACCTGGGACACCCCTACCGCCGTGCCGACGGCACGCCCTACGGCGTCGAGCTCGACGCCGCCGAGGCCCGCGAGGCCCTGGAGCAGAGCCTCGCCGTCGAGAGCCGTGTGGCCGACGCCGCGTGCACCTGTCTCGAAGCCGGCCTGGAGGAGACCCGGTCGCCGTACTCCCCGTTCGCCGGCGCGGCCGACGCCCTCGGATACAGCGGCGACCCCACCCTCGAACCGTCGCCGTTCTTCACCTCGATGCACGGTTACCGCATGCGCAACCAGAACGCGTAGCACAGGAGTTTCGCACCCATGACCGACTTCCACACCATCCAGGCGGGCGGCCAGAGCATCACCGTCCACAAGGACCTCCGTGTCCCGATGCGCGACGGCGTCACCCTGGCGGCCGACGCCTACGGCGGCACGGACGACACACCGCGCCCCGCGCTGGTCGCGCTGAGCCCGTACGGCAAGGAACTCCAGGCCCTCGCGCTCACCACGCCGCCGCAGCGCAGGCCCAGCCCCATGTGGGACGGCTGCATCGAGGCGGGGGACATCGCGCGCGTCGTCCACGAGGGCTACGTCCATGTCATCGGCGACCTGCGCGGATCCGGCGCCTCCGAGGGCGAGCACATAGGCAACTACAACGCCGGTGGTGTCCCGCTCGGCGAGGACGCCCACGACTTCATCGAGTGGGTCGCGGCCCAGCCGTGGTGCGACGGCAACGTCGGCATGATCGGCATCTCCTACTTCGGCTCGATGCAGGTGCTGGCCGCGGCCGAGCGGCCGCCGAGCCTCAAGGCGGTCTTCGTCAGCGGCGGCCACTACGACTTCTACGAGACCACCTACCACGGCGGCATCATGTGGCTCATGCCCCGCGCCGCCCGTGAGGGCCGGGGCGGCGACTCCGGCTGGGCCTTCACCGACGGCGTCAGGTCCCGCATGCTGGAGACGTTCTCGCCCGAGGAGATCAGGGAGAAGGTCGCCCGCCGGCTCCGGGACCCGGACGTGGCCGCGTGGCCCAACCTGGTCCATGTGCTCAACTACCCCAAGAACCACGAGGCGTGGTTCGACATCGTGATGAACGAGGTCGACGGGGACTGGTACGAGGAGCGCAACCCGATCACCCTCGCCCCCGCCGTCGACATCCCGGTCTGGCTCCAGATCGACCAGGGCCGAGGCTGGACGGTGGACGGCACCATCGAGCTGTACCAGTCGCTGAAGGGCCCCAAGAAGCTCGACATCGGCCCCTACCCGCCGATGCAGTCGCGCCCCTTCGTCGAGGAGCACGACAAGATGTTCCGCTGGTACGAGTACTGGCTCAAGGGCGTCGACAACGGGATCATGGACGAGCCCGCCGTCACCGTCCACGTGGAGGGCTCGCGCGAGTACGTCACCGGGACGCGGTGGCCGCCGAAGGACGTGGAGTACAAGTCCCTCTACCTGCGCCCGCGCCGGGCGCTCTCCTTCGAGCCCGAGCCGATGGGCACCGAATACGCCGCGCCCGACGGCTTCTACCAGGCACCGCTCACGGTGACCGACAAGGTCGAGATCATCGGCTGGAGCACGGCCGCGTTCACCGAGCCCACCGAGCTGATCGGGCAGGGCGCCGCGCACCTCTTCGCGGAGATCGACCAGCCCGACACGAACTTCATCCTGCGCCTGTGGGACCAGGCCCCGACGGGCGGGCGGCAGCTCGTCACCACCGCCTACCTCAAGGCCTCGCACCGCGAGCTGGACGAGGAGCGCACCACCGAGGGCGACCCGCACCACCCGCACACCCGCGCGGTGCCGGTGGAGCCGGGGACGATCGAGGAGTACGTGCTGCGGATCCACCCGTTCGCGGCGACGTTCCTGCCGGGCCACAAGCTGGTCGTGGAGCTGTCCAACGACGAACCCCTGGCCGACGAGCACAACGCGCTGCTGCCACCGGACGCCTTCCACCTGCCGGTGGGGCGGCCCGTCACCCACAAGATCTACCGCGACGCCGCGCACCCGTCCCGGCTGGTGCTGCCGTTCACGACGGTCGGGGCGGACGGGGAGCCGGCCAGCGTGTAGTGACGCACCCCGGCGACGCCCCGGTGTTCCGCCTCGGGCCACAGGCAGTCCAGGACCGAGGCGGACGGGGCGAAGAGGGCGGACGGGACCGCGTCCCGGGCGAACCACTCCCAGCGTTCGATCTTGTCGGGCTCGGTGACCCGGGGCGTGCCCGAGGCCCGCTCGGTCACGGCCGCCGCCGTCACCCGGGTCAGCCCGGCCAGGCCGTCGACGAACACGGCCAGCACGCCTACGTCCATGGCGGCCACCGTGAGTCCGGTCTCCTCCGCCAGTTCCCGGGCGGCGGCCGCCTCGAAGTCCTCGCCCGGGTCCACCTTGCCGCCGGGCAGCTCCCAGCGTCCGTCATGGCCGAGGCCGAGCAGGACCCGTCCGGCGGGATCGAGGACGGCGAGACCGACTCCGGTGAGGCTGTGCGGGGCGGGGCGCGCGCGTTCGGGGCGCTCGGCGCCGGGTGCGGGCGCGTGTCCGGGGTGCGGCTCGGGCTCGGCAGGGTTCATCCGGCCATTCCACACGGCGGGGCCGGCCTCGCGCCATCGCGGGGCAGTCCCGCGGCCGCGTCGTGGAACGCCCGGCGCAGGGCGACGATCCCGTCCCCGGCCCTGGTGGGGTGCACCCGGTTGGTGAGCAGCACGGCATAGCGCCCCGTGTCCGGGTCGACCCAGAGGCTGGTGCCGGTGAAGCCCGTGTGGCCGTACGAGGCGGGGCCGAACACGTCCCCGGCGGGGGAGCCGACGGGATCGCGGCCCTGCCAGGCGAGAGCGCGCCGCAGCGCCAAGTGGTCGGTGTGGCCCGCCGTCATGACGGCGAAGGTGCCGGGGCGCAGGAGTCCGCGGCCACCGTCGGCGAGTGCGGTGCCGAGGCGTTCCATGTCCGCCAGGGTGGAGAACAGGCCCGCGTGGCCGCCGACGCCGCCGAGCACCACCGCGTTCTCGTCGTGGACCTCGCCCACGACGGTGCGCCCGCGCCAGGGGCAGTCCTCGGTGGCGACCGCCCGCGCCCGCCGCCCGGCGTCCGGCCGGAACACGGTGTCCCGCATCCCGGCCGGCGCGCACACCAGCTCTTCCACCAGCGCGTCCAGCGGCCGTCCCGTCGCCGCCTCGGCGATCAGGCCCAGGACGATGAAGCCCTGCGAGGAGTACTGGACCCGGGTGCCGGGCTCCGCGGTCAGCGGCAGCAGCCGTACCGCCTCCAGCAGGGACGCACGGGTGGGACGGTCGCGGTAGAGCGGCACCTGACCGGGGATCCCCGAGGTGTGCGCGAGGAGTTGGCGTACCGTCAGGTCGGCCTTGTCGCCCCCTCGGTAGTCGGGCAGATACGTGCCCACCGTCGCGTCGAGCCCCAGCACACCGCGTTCGACCAGGGCCATCACCGCGAGCCCCGCGACCGGTTTCGTCACCGAGGCGAGGTCCCACAGGTCGTCGCCGTCCAGCGGCGGCCCGTCCCAGGACCGGGTGCCGGTCCAGCCGCGGTCCAGCGGGCCCTCCGGGTCTCCGACGGACCAGGCGGCCCCCGAGAACACCCGTCGTTCCCGCCCCTCGGCGAGCAGTTCGGCCAGGGCGCTCACGACCGCTCACCCCGCGAGGCGTCGTCCACCACGCCGAGGACCGGCGTGCGCGCGCCGAGCCCGGCCGACACCGTGCGCGCCGCGGCCCGCACCATCGGCCCGAACACCTCCACGCTGTCGGGATCCAGGGTGAAGGTCAGGCCCAGGATGCCGATCGCGCCCACGACCCTGCCCTCCGCGTCCAGGACGGGGGCCGCCACCGAGCGCACGTCCGGCTCGTCGTACTCGTCGTCCACGGCATACCCGCACAGTGCGGCGCGCGCCAGCACCGCCCGGACGGCGGCGGGCTCGGTGGGCGTGCTGGGCGTGCGGGCCTCCAGGCCGCCTACGTCCAGCACGGCGTCGACCTCCTCCGGAGGCAGGGCCGAGAGCATGGCGAGCCCCACACCGCACGCGTACAGCGGGGAGCGCAGGCCGGGCGCCGTGCTCATCCGGTACTCCCGGGCCTGCTCGGACCCCTCCAGGTACACCGCGTCGGCCGCGTGCCGCACCGCGTAGAACGCCACGTGTCCGGTGCGCCGCCGAAGGTCGGCGAGGACGGGCCGGGTGAGTTCGAGGACGCGGCTGTCGTTCAGGGCCGCCGCGGCCAGGCCCAGCAGGCGCGGGCCCGGGCGGTAGCTGCCGTTCTCCGCCGCCTCCGCGAAACCGTACTCCGCCATCGTCCGCAGGTGCCGGTGGACGGTGGGCTTGGTCAGTCCCGTGCGGCGCGCGATCTCGCCCAACCGGTGGGGACCGCCGGGCTGCACGAGCGCGTCGAGGACCTCCATCGCCTTGTCGACGGGGCCCTTCACGAGTTCCTGATCGACCGACCGGGTGTTGACCGCTTTCACCATGTCGCTTAGCTTAACCCAACCGCATTCCATCTGACGGAACGGAGGTGTTGTTCAATGGAACGAATTCATCAGGGGCGCACGATGGACCGCAGCCGTCCCACCCGACGTCACGTCCTGCGGACCGGCGGTCTGCTCCTGGGAGCCCTCGGCGCCCCGGCGCTCCTGACCGCGTGCGGCACGACGGCCGCCGCGGACCGGGCCGGCAACGTCCTGCGGGTCTCCCAGCCCGGGGACCCCAAGACGCTGGACCCGCAGAAGCAGGGCGACATGGTGTCGATGAACGTCCTGATCAACATGTTCGACACGCTCACCACCCGGGGCCGGGACAACCGGCTGCACCCCAGGCTCGCCCTCTCCTGGAAGGCCACCGACGCGCGCACCTGGCGCTTCACCCTCCGACCCGGCGTGACCTTCCACAACGGTGAGGCGTGCGACGCGCGGGCCGTCGCCTTCAGCATCGAGCGGCTGCTCGACCCCGCCACCAAGTCCCCGATCGTCGAACTGCGCTTCGTCAAGGGCGTCACCGTGGTCGACCGCCTCACCGTGGACTTCCACACCACCGTGCACGACCCGATCCTGCCCGCGAAGCTCTCCCTCTTCGGCGGTGTGGTCGTGCCGCCCCGCCACCTGGCCGAGGTGGGCGACGCCGAGTTCGCCGACCACCCCGTCGGCACCGGCCCCTTCACCTACGTCAGCTGGCAGCGCGACCACGAACTGCGCATGCGGGCCCACGCCGGCCACTGGAACGGACGGCCCGCCGTCGACGGCCTCGTCTTCAGTCCCGCGCCGAACGCCTCCTCCTCCCTGGCCGCGCTCCAGAGCGGAGGCGTCGACCTCGTCGCCGGACTCACCCCGGACGCCGCCCAGCAACTGGAGGGCTACGGCGGCGTCTCGCTGGACGGCCACACCGGCATCCGCACCGCCTACCTGTCCCTGAACACCCTGGAACGCGGCCCGCTCCAGGACCGCCGGGTCCGCCAGGCCCTCAACCACGCCATCGACGTACCCCTGCTGATCAAGGCGGTGCTCGGCGGCAAGGCGACCGAGACACCCGCCCTCGTCCCGCGCGGCGCCTTCGGCTTCGACCCCACCGTCAAGCCGTTCGAGCGGTCCGTCGAGACCGCGCGCGCCCTCCTCGCCGACGCCGGGCACCCGCGCGGCTTCGCCACGACGATCACCGCCTCCAACGTCGACGCCAACGTCGCCGAGGCCCTGTCCGGACTGCTGGCCGAGGCGGGGGTGGACGCACGCGTGAACCTCCTCGACCCCGGCACCTACTCGGCCCGGCTCACCTCCGACAACCGGGGAGCGCTCGGCCCGATCTACCTCGCGGCGAGCACCGTCTGGACGATGGACGGCGCGAGCATCGTCCAGTCCAACGTGCGCAGCGACCGGCGCCAGAGCCGCTGGCACTCCGAGGAGGCCGACCGCCTCATCGACCTCGAGGAACTCTCCGAGGACCCCGCCGAACGCGAACGGGCCTTCTCCGACCTGCAACGGCTGATGCGCCAGGAGGCGCCCTTCGTCTTCCTCTACCAGATCGACAACATCTTCGCCCGCAACGACCGCCCCCGCTGGACACCCGGCTCCGCGGGCGTCCTCGCCATGGAGAGCGCGGAGGTGTCCCGATGAGCGCCCCCACCCTCGACAAACCCCCCGCCCCCGCGCAGACCACACCCCGCCGCCCGGACCGGACCGGGCTGCTGCGCACGGTGCTCAGGCGCCTGGCCACCGCGCTGTTCGTCCTGCTGTGCACCGCGACGGTCTCCTTCTTCCTGGTACGGCTCTCCGGCGACCCCGTGAAGATCCTGCTGCCGCCCGACGCCACCGCCGAGCAGGAGAACGTGCTGCGCGCCTCCCTCGGCCTGGACCAGCCGCTGTTCGCGCAGTACCTCGACTACCTCTGGGGACTGCTCCGCCTCGACTTCGGCGACTCCCTGGTCTACGGCCAGCCCGTGAGCGAGATCCTCGCCGACCGGCTGCCCGCCACCATCGAACTGGCCGCCGCCGCCCTCGCGGTGACCCTCGTCGTCGCCGTCCCGGCGGGCATCTTCGCCGCCATGCGCCGCGGGCGCGGCTCCGACCACACCGTGATGACCGGCGTCCTGCTGGGCCAGTCCACCCCGCCGTTCTGGGTCGGCATCCTGCTCATCCTGGTCTTCGCCGTCTGGCTGCGCGCCCTGCCCGCCTCCGGCTACGGCACCTTCGCCAACCTCGTCCTGCCGGCCGTCACCCTCGCCGTCTACTCCGTCGCCGTCGTCGCGCGCCTGCTGCGCTCCTCGCTGATCGACGTCCTGTCCTCCGACCACATCCGCAGCGCCCGCGCCAAGGGCTTCGGCCCCCTCAAGGTGGTTCTCAGGCACGGACTGCGCAACGCCTCGCTGCCGGTGGTGACCGTCGTCGGCCTGGAGGTCGGCAACCTGCTCGGCGGGGCGATCCTCACCGAACGGGTCTTCTCCTGGCCCGGAGTCGGCCAGCTGACCGTCGAGGCGATCTCCAACCGCGACTTCCCGCTCGTCCAGGCCACCGTCCTGTTCTTCGCAGCCACCTTCGTCGTGGTGAACCTGCTCGTCGACCTCTCCTACAGCTTCCTCGACCCGAGGGTGAGGACGTCACGATGACCGTCATGTCACCGGCCGCCACCGACCGGACCCCGGCCGCGGCACCGTCCGGCGGCTCGGGCTCCGCCGTCCTGCGGGCCCTGCTGCGCAACAAGCTCGCCGTCGCGGCCCTGGCCGTACTCGCGCTGCTGCTGCTCGCCGCCCTGTTCGCACCCCTGATCGCCCCCTACGACCCCAACACGCAGAACCTCCTCCTGAGGCTGCGTCCCCCCGCCTGGCAGGACGGCGGCAGCGGCGCCCACCTCCTGGGCACCGACCAGCTCGGACGCGACATGCTCTCCCGCGTCATCTACGGCGCCCGGGTCTCCCTGCTCGTCGGCGCCGGCGCGGCGCTCCTCGCCGGAGTCATCGGCACCGTCGTGGGACTGTCCGCCGGGTACTTCGGCGGCTGGGCCGACCGCACCCTCATGCGGCTCGCCGACGTCCAGCTCGCCTTCCCGTCGCTGCTGCTGGCCCTCGCCATCGTCGGCTTCCTCGGCTCGGGCCTGTGGTACGTGATCCTGGTGCTCGGCTTCACCGGCTGGGTCTCCTACGCCCGCGTCGTGCGCTCCGAGGTGATGTCCCTGCGCACCCGAGACTTCGTCACCGAGGCCCGCGCGATCGGCGTCACCGACGTCACCATCATGCGCCGCCACCTGCTGCCCAACGTGATGGCACCGCTGGCCACCATCGGCACCCTGCACGTCGCCGCCGCCATCGTCGCCGAGGCCTCCCTGAGCTACCTCGGCCTGGGTGTGCCCAAGGAGACGGTCACCTGGGGCGGCATGCTCTCCGACGGCCAGCTCTACCTGGGCACCTCCTGGTGGGTCGCCGTCTTCCCCGGCATCGCCCTGATGCTCACCTCCCTCGCCATCAACATCACCGGCGACGCCCTCAGGGACGTCGCGGACCCGAAGGCCTACCGCCGATGACCCACGACCGACCGACCCCGCAGCCGCTGCTGGAGATAGACGGCCTCAGCGTCGACTTCCGCCTGGAGACCTCCGTCGTCCACGCCGTCAAGGACGTCTCCCTGCACGTCCACGCCGGTGAAACCCTCGCCGTCGTGGGGGAGTCGGGCAGCGGCAAGAGCGCCACCGCCCTCTCCGTCCTGCGCCTCAACCCGAGCCCGCCGTGCGTCTACGCGAGCGGTGAGATCCGCTTCGACGGACGCGACCTGCTGAAACTCACCGAGAAGGACCTCGGGCGGGTCCGCGGCCGCGACATCGCCATGGTCTTCCAGGACCCGATGACCTGCCTCGACCCCCTCCAGCGGGTCGGCGCCCAGGTCGCCGAGGTACTCGGGCACCACACCGGCATGTCCCGCGCCGAGGCGAAGGAGGCCGCGCTGGCCGCCCTGGACGAGGTCGGCATCCCCGACCCCGCCCTGCGCTACCGCCAGTACCCGCACGAACTCTCCGGAGGCCTGCGCCAGCGCGTGATGATCGCGACGGCGCTGGTCGCACGGCCCCGCGTGCTCATCGCCGACGAGCCGACCACGGCCCTGGACGTCACCGTGCAGCGCCAGATCCTCGACCTGCTCGTCACCCTCCAGCACAAGCACGACATGGCCGTCGTGCTGATCACCCACGACCTCGCCGTCGTCGCGGAGACCGCCGACCGCGTCGTGGTCATGAACAAGGGCCGCGTCGTCGAGACCGGCGACGTCCTCGACGTCTTCGACCGTCCGGCCGACGACTACACCCGCAAGCTGCTGGCGGCCACCCCGCGACTGGAGGCGGCATGACCACGGAAACCACCGAGGCCACCGGACCAACACCCGCGGCCGCCAAGGTCCTCCTCGAACTCGTCGGACTGCGCAAGGAGTTCGGCACGCACGCCACGACCACCGCCGTCGACGACGTGTCGCTCGAAGTCCACGAGGGCGAGACCCTCGCCCTCGTCGGCGAATCCGGCTGCGGCAAGACCACCCTGACCCGGCTGCTGCTGCGGCTCCTGGAACCCACCGCCGGCAGCGTCCGCTTCGACGGGCAGGACCTCGCCGCCCTCTCCGCGCCCGAACTGCGCGCCGTGCGCCGGCAGATGCAGGTCGTCCTCCAGGACCCCTACTCCAGCATGAACCCGCGCATGCGCATCACGGACATCGTCGCCGAACCCCTCGTCACCCACGACCCCGAGGCGCGCGGACGGCGCGCACGGCCCCGCACCCGCGAACGCGTCGGCGAACTCCTGGAGGCGGTGGGCCTGGACGCCGGTGTCCAGGACCGCTACCCGCACGAGTTCTCCGGCGGACAGCGCCAGCGCGTCTCGATAGCGCGTGCCCTGGCCCTGCGCCCCCGCCTCCTCGTCCTGGACGAACCGACCAGCGCCCTGGACGTCTCCGTGCAGGCGACGGTCCTCGACCTCCTGGCCGACCTCCAGCAACGGCTCGGGCTGACCTACGTGTTCGTCTCCCACAACCTCGCCGTCGTCGGACAGGTCGCCGACCGGGTCGCCGTCATGCGCCGGGGGAGCCTGGTCGAGGTCGGCGACACGGCGGAGGTACTGCGCTCACCGCGCCACCCCTACACGCGGCAACTCCTGGACGCCGTACCCGTCCTCGACCCGCGCAAGGGGCGCCGCGCGGCACAGCGCGCCGCCGCCTCGCCGACGGCCGAGGCGAGCCGATGACCCGCACCGCCCTACAAGTGCGACAGCACCAGACCCGCACCGCCGAGCAGCGCGACGTCGTCGACGGCGGCGGTGCCCACCAGCACCCGGGGCTGCTCGGCCTCGGTGAAGGCGACGGCCTCGCGCAGCCGCTCCTCCACCACGGTCCGGAAGCGCTCACCGCCCTCACGCGCCTCACCGTGCAGGATGAAGAGACCGGGCGCGAACAGCTGCTGCACGTTCACCAGACCCAGCGCGAGGTTGTGCGCGTACTCCTCCACCACCCGTCCGGCGAGCGCGTCCCCGCCGTTCACCAGCGCCTCCAGCGACACCGCCGGACCGAGGCCCGCATCCCGCGCCCGGGCGCGCAGCCAGCCGGTCGTGGCCACCGTCTTCCAGCAGCCCCGGCTGCCGCACGTGCAGCGCTCGCCACTGGCCGACACGGTCATGTGCGCGCCGCTGCGCCCGCCGGGCGGGGCCATCACCTCGCCGTCGTACAGGACACCGACCCCGAGCACCTCGCCCGTCGACACCGAGGCGAAGGTGCGCCGCCCGCGGCCCGCGCCGAACCAGCGGTCGCCGAGCACCTGGAGCCGCGCCCGGTGCTCCACCCGCACCCCGGCGCCGGTGAGCGCGCCGAGCCGCTCCGTCACCGGATAGCCGTGCAGGGCGGGCACGTCGTTCACCTCCAGGATCAGCCCCGCGCGGGGGTCCACCAGCCCCGCCGCGGCCACGCCGATCCCCTGGAGGTCGTGCGCGGCGAAGACACCGGCGGCCTCCTCCAGCGCGGCGTCGATGTCCGCCGGCGTCGCACCGGCCGCGTCGTACGACGACTCGGCGCGGTCCAGCACCCGGCCCGCCACGGACAGCACGGCCGCCCTGACCCGGCCGGGCACCAGCTCGACGGCGCCCAGCCGCCGCGGCGCGGGCGGCGCGGCCGGTCGCGGCACGGCCGCGGGGACCAGTCGCAACGGAGAACTTTTGTGGACCATGCGCCGACTCTGCCACGGCCCCGTTTCGGAGAGGTAGCACCGTGAGCCAATCGAGACTGACCGAACTCACCTGGCGCGAGGTCCGCCGGGCCGGTGAGCGGGGCATCGCCCTGCTGCCCATCGGCTCGCAGGAGCAGCACGCCGGGCACCTGCCCATGGGCACCGACACCCTCCTGGTCGAGGAGGTAGTGGACCGGGCGCTGGACCTCCTCTCCCGGGAGGCGGCCGCACCCGAGGTCGTACGCCTGCCGGCGCTGCCCTTCGGCCACAGCCCGCACCACCTGTTCGCCGCCGCCGTCTCGCTCTCCGCCGCCACCCTGGGCGCGGTCCTCGACGACGTCCTCGACTCGCTCGTGACCAGCGGACACCACCGGGTGATGGTCGTGAACGGCCACGGCGGCAACGACGAGATCATGCGGCTCGCCGTGAAGCGGTTCGCGCTGCGCGCCCGGGTGACCGTCGCCGCCTGCTCGTACTGGACCCTCACCGCGGGCGAGGACGGGGCGGGCCGGCCGGACGTCACCCCGGGGCACGCCGGATGGTTCGAGACCTCACTGATGCTCGCCGCCCACCCCCGTCTGGTGCGCACACCCGTGCCCGCCCGCGCCCCGGTGGAGCCGCCGCCCCTGTTCGACAACCCGCCGCACCCCGGCCTGACCGTGGAACGCCACGGCGAGTGGGAGCGGGTCGACGGAGCCACGGACGACGCGTCCGGCGCCGACGCCGTCCGGGGCGGCCTGCTGCTGGACGACCGGGCGCGCGGCCTCGCCGACGCGATCCGGGCGTTCGACACGGCGAGCCGGCCGTCCTGATGAAGCTGCGACAAGGAGAAGCAATGAAGATCACTGACGTGGACGTGTGGGTCGTCAACCTCCCGCTGGTCAACCCCTTCACGAGTTCGTTCGAGACCAAGACCGGCGAGACCCGCACCGTCGTCCGCATCCGCACCGACGACGGCGTCGAGGGCTGGGGCGAGACGATGTGGGGCGCCCCGGTCGCCGCGATCGTCCGGCAACTGGCCCCCGACCTGATCGGGACCAGCCCCTTCGCCCTGGAGAGCTTCCACCGCAAGCAGCACATGGTGCCGTTCTTCTACGGCTACCTCGGCTACGCGGCGCTCGCCGCCGTCGACGTCGCCTGCTGGGACGCGATGGGCAAGGCGACCGGCCAGTCCCTCACCGACCTGCTGGGCGGCCCCGTGCGGGACGAGGTCCCGATCACCGCGCTCATCACCCGCGCCGACGCGCCGGGCGCCACGCCGGCGGACCTGCCCAGGGCCCTGGCGGAGCACACCGTGCGCGTCGTCGCCGAGGGCGGCTTCGACGCCGTCAAGCTCAAGGGCACCAAGGACTGCGCGGGCGACGTCGCCATCCTGCGCGCGGTCCGCGAGGCGCTGCCCGGGGTGAACCTGCGCGTCGACCCGAACGCCGCCTGGTCCGTCCCCGACTCGGTGCGCGCCGGGATCGCGCTGGAGGAACTCGACCTGGAGTACCTGGAGGACCCGTGCGTCGGCATCGAGGGCATGAGCCAGGTGAAGGCGAAGGTGCGCATCCCGCTGTGCACCAACATGTGCGTCGTCCGCTTCGAGGACTTCGCGCCCGCCATGCGGCTGAACGCCGTGGACGTCATCCACGGTGACGTCTACAAGTGGGGCGGCATCGCCGCGACCAAGGCGCTCGCCGCGCACTGCGAGACCTTCGGCCTCGGCATGAACCTGCACAGCGGCGGTGAACTCGGCATCGCCACGGCCGCGCACCTGGCCGTCGTGTCGAGCACACCCGTCCTCTCCCGGGCGATCGACAGCATGTACTACCTGCACGCGGACGACATCATCGAGCCGCTGCACCTGGAGAACGGCAGGCTGCGGGTGCCGTCAGGACCGGGCCTGGGCGTGCGGGTGGACGAGGACAAGCTCCGGCACTACGCCGGGGTCAACGAGCGGGACGGAGACCTCACCGGATGAGCGGGCGGACCGGAAAGCGAGCCGTGCGCACGACCGGGGCTCCCCGGCCGGCGGGCGCGTACGCGCAGGGCGTGGTGGCCGGCGGACTGCTGTTCACGGCCGGGTTCGGCCCGCAGGACCCGGCCACCGGCGAGGTGCCCGAAGGCGTCGGCGCGCAGACCGCACAGGTGCTGCGCAACGTCAGCGCGGTCCTCGCCGAGGAAGGGCTCTCCCTGGGGGACGTCGTGAAGGTGACCACGCACCTGCAACACCTGAAGCGGGACTTCGCCGCCTACGACGCCGCCTACCGCGAGTTCTTCGACGAGCCCTGCCCGGTGCGCACCACCGTCGGGTCGGACCTGATGGACATCCTCGTGGAGATCGACGTGGTGGCCGCCCTGCCCGGCCCTCCCACGCCGGAGTGACCACCCTTCCGCGCTCGCGTGCCCCGGCACACCCCGGGGCACGCGAGCCCTTCGCAGTCGTACGCTGATCAGCACCGAACGAGACCGTGTGGGAGACGAACGTCATGCCCCTGCTGGAGCCCAAGCCGGACAGCCTCCGCCCGGGATCGGCCCGCGCCGCCGCGGCCGACCGGGTCCCCGACCGGGGTGCCTCGGGCACACCCGAGCGGCTCCGCGCGGAGCTGACCGCACTGCTCGGTCCCGAGAAGGTCCGCTGGAAGGTCTCCGACCTGGTCAAGTACGCCTCCGACGCCAGCCCCTACCGGTTCGTCCCGCAGGTCGTCGTCCTGCCCGAGACCACCGAGGACATCTCCGCGATCATGGGGTACGCGCGCTCCCACGGCCGCGATCTCGTCTTCCGCGCCGCCGGCACCAGCCTGAACGGCCAGGCCCAGGGCGAGGACATCCTCGTCGACGTCCGCCGCCACTTCACCGGCGTGCAGGTCCTGGACGACGGCGCGCGGGCCCGCATCCGTCCCGGCACCACCGTGATGCGGGCCAACGCGACCCTCGCCCGGTACGGCAGGGTCCTGGGCCCCGACCCGGCCAGCGCCATCGCCTGCACCGTCGGAGGGGTCGTCGCCAACAACGCCTCCGGCATGACCGCGGGCACCAGCCGCAACTCGTACCGCACCCTCGCCTCGCTGACCTTCGTGCTGCCGAGCGGCACCGTCGTCGACACGGCCGCCCCGGACGCGGACGAGGAGCTGGCCCGCACCGAGCCGGACCTGTGCGCGGGTCTGCTCGCCCTCAAGGCGGAGATCGAGGCGGACGCGGCACTCACCGACCGCATCCGGGCCAAGTACGAGATCAAGAACACCAACGGCTACCGGCTCGACGCCTTCCTGGACGGCACCACGCCCGTGGAGATCCTGCGCGGTCTGATGGTCGGCTCCCAGGGCACCTTCGGGTTCATCTCCGACGTCGTCTTCGACACCCTGCCCTTGGACCGCCGGGTCACCAGTGGCCTGCTCTTCTTCCCGTCGCTGACCGCCGCCGCGGCGGCCGTGCCCCTCTTCAACGAGGCCGGGGCCCTGGCCGTCGAACTGATGGACGGCAACACCCTGCGCGCCTCGGTCAGCGTGCGGGGCGTGCCGGCGGACTGGGCAGGACTGCCGCGCGAGACGGCCGCGCTGCTGGTGGAGTTCCGGGCACCGGACGAGGCGGGCCAGGAGGCGTACGAACGGGCGGCGGCCGACGTCCTGGAACGGCTGAGCCTCGTCGCCCCCGTCGCCTCCGTGACCAACGAGTTCACCCGCGACGCCAAGGTCATCTCGGGGTACTGGAAGGCCCGCAAGGCGTTCGTCACCGCGGTCGGCGGCTCCCGGCCGGCGGGCACCACGCTGATCACGGAGGACTTCGCGGTCCCGCCGTCCCGGCTGGCCGATGCCTGCGAGGCCCTGCTCCGGCTCCAGGCCGGCCACGGTTTCGACGCGGCCGTCGCCGGTCACGCCGCCCACGGCAACCTGCACTTCCTGCTCGCCTTCGACGCGTCGAAGGCGGCCGACGTCGACCGGTACGCCGCCTTCATGGACGACTTCTGCCGGATGACCGTGGAGCGCTTCGACGGGTCGCTGAAGGCCGAGCACGCCACCGGACGCAACATCGCCCCGTTCCTGGAGCTGGAGTGGGGCCCGAGGGCGACCGACCTGATGTGGCGCACGAAGCAACTCGTCGACCCCGACGGCGTCCTGGCACCCCGGATCGTCCTGGACCGGGACCCCAGGGCCCACCTGCGCGGCCTCAAGACGATCCCCGGCATCGAAGCCGTCGCCGACCCCTGCATCGAGTGCGGCTTCTGCGAACCCACCTGCCCCAGCCACGACCTGACGACCACGCCACGCCAGCGGATCGTGCTGCGCCGGGAGATGATGCGCCAGCCGGACGGCTCACCGGTGGAGGAACAACTCCTCGCCTCCTACGGCTACGACGCCGTCGACACCTGCGCGGGCGACTCCACCTGCCGGATCGCGTGCCCCGTCGGCATCGACACCGGCGCCATGATGAAGGACTTCCGGCACCAGCGGCACTCCCCCCGAGAGGAGCGGATCGCCGCGCTCACCGCCAGGCGGTTCAAGGCCGTCGAGGCGTCGGCGCGGCTGGCGGTGGGCGCGGCCGACCGGATCGCCGACCGGCTGCTGACGGCCGCCACCGGCCTCGCCCGCAAGGCCGTAAGCCCCGACCTGGTGCCCGAGTGGCTGCCGGAGATCCCCGGTGCCGCCGCCCGCGCCGTGCCCCGCACCACGAAGACGGACGCGCGGGCCGTCTACTACCCCGCCTGCGTCAACCGCATCTTCGGCGGCGCCGGAAGCGACGACACCCCCTCGCTCCAGCAGGCCGTGGTCGACGTCTCGGCCCGCGCCGGCAAACCGGTCTGGATCCCGGACGACGTCGCCGGCACCTGCTGCTCGACGATCTGGCACTCCAAGGGCTACGAGGACGCCAACACCGTGATGGCCAACCGCGTCGTCGAGGCCGCCTGGGCCTGGACCGACGGCGGACGGCTCCCGCTGGTCGTCGACGCCTCCTCCTGCACCCTGGGCATCGCCGACGAGGTCGTCCCCCACCTCACCGAGGCCAACCGGGAACTGCACCGGCACCTCACGGTGGTCGACTCCGTCGTCTGGGCCGCCGAGGAACTCCTGCCCGGGCTCACGATCCGGCGCACCGCCCGCTCGGCGGTACTGCACCCCACCTGCTCGATGCAGCACCTCGGCGACGTCGGTCAACTGCGTGAGGTCGCCGAGGCGGTCGCCGACGAGGTCGTCGTCCCGGACGACGCCGGATGCTGCGCCTTCGCCGGTGACCGGGGCATGCTGCACAAGGAGCTGACGGCGTCGGCGACGGAGAAGGAGGCCGCCGAGGTCACCTCGCGCGCCTACGACGCCCACCTGTCCGCCAACCGGATGTGCGAGATCGGCATGGACCGGGCGACGGGGCGCTCGTACCACTCCGTCCTGATCGAACTGGACCGGGCGACCCGGCCCTGACTCAGCGCTGGGTGAGGGTCTGGGGGTAGTCGGTGATGATGCCGTCGACGCCGAGGCCGGTCATCTTGCGGATGGCGCCGGGTTCGTCGACGGTCCAGACGTTGATGTCCATGCCGAGTTGGTGGATGCGGTCGACGAGGGTCTGGTCGGTGACGGTGTGCTGGGGGTTGATCTGGTCGGCCCACCCGCTGAGTTGCTGGAGTTCGG
Organism: Streptomyces sp. NPDC107500; assembly: GCF_055582785.1. NCBI lineage: Bacteria > Bacillati > Actinomycetota > Actinomycetes > Kitasatosporales > Streptomycetaceae > Streptomyces > Streptomyces sp. NPDC107500. The sequence continues at coordinate 342,084 of NZ_JBVJPF010000007.1, read as the reverse complement.
TGTCGGTGGGGCGGTCGGCGTCGAGGATGCCGATGGGTATGTCGGGCAGGCGGGTGTGGAATTGGCGGGCGTCGTCGGTCTGGAAGGACTGGACGGCGAGTTGGTGGCGGGCGAGGGCGCGGCGGAGGTAGGCGGGTTTCGTGTGGAGGTGGTCGGCGAGGTCGGTGGCGATGTCGGTGTAGTGGCCGCAGGGGCTGATTTCGGCGAGGAGTCCGGTGCGGGTGTGGTCGATGTGGCGGATGACGTCGTCGACGGTGATGAGGGGTTCGCCGGTGTATTTCTTGTGGAACCAGGTGCCTGCGTCGAGGCGGCGCAGTTCGTTCCAGGTGAAGTCGGAGACGCGGTAGCGGGGGCGGTCGGGGTAGAGGTCTTCGATGTTGGTGGTGCGTTCCATGGTGCAGTCGTGGAAGTTGACGAGTTTGCCGTCTTTGGTTTGCTGGACGTCGATTTCGACGAAGTCGGCGCGTTGGGTGATGGCGAGGTCGATGGCGGCGGCGGTGTTCTCGGGTGCCATGCCGGAGGAGCCGCGGTGGGCGATGACGTCGGGGTCGGCGGGTGCGGCGTGTGCGGTGGTCGTCGTCAGGGCCAGGGCCAGACCGCCCAGTGCGGCCACGACGGCACCCGCACGTCTGGCCGAGCGTCTGCCGTCGGGTTCCGAGAGCACGGTGAAGCGCATGCGCGGTCCTTCCCTCGTAGCTCGGTGCGGGACTGTTCGTGACGAACGTGACGTACCGTCAGCCGCCCGCGGGGGCGGGCAGGGCGGCGAGGACCGCGGTGGCCGCGGCCACGGGGTCGCCGGAGGGATGGACGGGGTAGCGGTCGCGCTCCTGGTTCCAGGCGTTCTCCAGCGCGAACCAGTCGATGGCGGCCGGAGGGCCGCCGGTGACCAGCGCCGTGTCGAGGGAGTCGAGGTACGTCGTCCACCGCATCGCGTAGAAGTCGCGGACGAGCCCCGACCACTCACGGTTGGCGTAGTCCCGCAGCCCGCCGGTGTCGCTGCCGGAGCGGTGCCCCCAGGTGGTGAGGATCGACCGGGCGTCGAACTCGGCGGCGGCCCGCTCGGCCGGCGTACGGCCCCAGGACTTGGCGTCCTCCAGCCACGGCCCGAGGAGGAACCGGGTGTCGGTCGCCAGCAGCCGGTCGAGGAGCGCCAGGTCGCCCTTCCACTCCGCGGCCAGCGCACGGAAGCGGGACAGGTCCTTGGCGTCGTAGGCCGTCTTGATCTCCGGGAGCAGGGACCTGCTGCGGTTGGCCAGCGCCTGACGGGCGACGTCCACCAGGTCGAAGCGGTAGGCGTCGGTCGCCCGCAGCGCCGGCGCGACCTTCAGCAACTCGGCCAGCGCCTCCCGCACGGTGGCCGGGTCGTAGCGCATCGCGCCGGGGCTCCAACTGGCCGCCGTGGTCGCGTTCAGCCGGGGACGGGCGGTGAACAGGCTGTCCTGGGACTCGCTCCAGGTGCCGGAGGGCGTGCTGTACGGGCCCGTGCGCAGCAGCTCCCAGGCGCGGGACGCGTGCGGGTCGGGGCCGCCGTAGCGCCGTGACGCGTAGGCGGCGAACCAGGCCCGCTGGTCCACCGGGGCCGTCCGCCAGGCCAGTTCGGTGAACAGCTCGTAGGCGACCGGGTTGCCGCCGGTGCCCTCGGGCAGGTAGGCGATGCCCGCGAGGGTGCTGCCGGGCTTGGTGCGCCACTGGTCGAAACGCTCCGCCCAGACGGATGTGTTGGCGCCGATGGTGGTGTGGCCGCCGAAGTTGGGGATGGTGCCGAACGCGTAGGGCGCGCCGTGCCAGGTGGTCTCCCGGTCGAGCCCGTTGTAGCGGTCGGACAGCCCGTCGACGATGAGCAGCCTGCTCTTGTCGACGGCGTCGATGATCTCCGGCGAGGGGTTCTTCTGCCAGCCGATCAGGGTCCAGACGGCACCGGGACGGGCGGTCTGAAGAGCGTTCATCACCGCACGGGCGGCGTCCCCGACCGGCACGTTCCCCGGTCGGCCGCCCTCGTGCAGCAGGTCCATCTTGAACATCGACGAGTCGCCGAACAGCGCACGCTGGTGGCGGTAGAAGGAGGCGGCGACCCGGCGGAAGACCTCGCTGCGCGGGTCCAGCCAGTCGGGCCGCTGGAAGCCGACCCAGTCGCCCTGCGGGACGACCGGCCCGGTGGGGTTCCGTTCCGTGAATCCCGGGGGCACCGTGCCGAAGTAGCCGGGCAGCACCGGGGTCATGCCGAGCTGCCGCAGCCGGTCCGCGATCCGGCGTCCGAGGTCGGCGCGGTCCTGGAGGAGCCGCTCGGAGACCGGACCGGCGAAGCCGGACATGTTCTGCATCAGCCACCACGGCTGGTGCGCCGGACCGGGGATCCAGGACCTCAGCTCCTTGCCGGAGTACCCGAACTCCTGGAACGTCTCGTGGTAGACGGCGTCGGCGCCCATCTGCACGAAGACCTCGTTCACCCCGTGCAGGGCGAGCAGGTCGATCTGCCTTTCGTACGAGGCCCAGTCGCGGTAGGCGCCGGAGTAGCCGTCGTCGGTGTCGTTGAGCCCGAAGCGGTGCGGCACCGACGCCTGCCGGTGGACGGTCCCGGTGGGCGCCGGGAGCGTGCGCGGCAGCTTCTCCGTACTCCGCCCGGGCCACCCGAGGTCCACCTTCGCCGTGTGCTTGAGGTACCAGTTGACGCCGCTGAGGATCACCGCCGGACTGGTGCCCCGGACGCGCACACGGCCCGCTTCGCCGGAGACGCTGAAGTAGTCGCCCGAGGCGGGGCGGGCCGCCGGGACGAGGCTGAACTGCGAGACATGGCGGGGGAGCAGGCGGGCCAGGGCCGCCCTCGCGGGGTGCGTGGCGAAGGCGGGCCCGTTGGGTGGGGAGGAGGCCGCGGAAGAGGTGCCGGGGGTGAGAGCCGTGGTGAGAAGGAGGAGAGCGGTGGCTGCGTGGGCGGCAGCCCAGGGTCTGAGGCCTCTCACAGGTCACCTCTGTGGGGGGTTGTCGAGGGGATGCTGGTGAATATGGGGCCGGGGGAGCCCACCGTCAAGAAGACATCCGGTCACGACGTACGTCTCGCCTGGTACACCGAGTCGTAGATGGGGAAGACGTGGCGCAGCCCGGTCAGCGCGAAGAGCTGCTTGGTGTGGGCGTCGGTGATGACCAGTTTCAGCTCGCCGCGGACTGCCTGGACCCGTTTGAGGGCGCCGACCAGGACGCCCAGGCCCATGGAGTCGATGAACGCCACCCCGCGCAGGTCGATGACGAACCGGCGGAGTCCGTCCGCGAGCCGCTCGATCATGTGCTGCTTGATCGTGGGCACGGTGTACACGTCGACCTCACCGCGGATCTCCACGACGGTCCAGCCGCCGACATCGCTGTAGTTGATCTCGATCGGGGGTTCCATACGCACCCAACGGCGATGTCCTGGGCAGAGGTTGCGCCGCACATTCGTTCTGCATATGCATGAACGGTTGGCCAAAGGGTCACCTGAGGTGCAGGTGAGGGTCGCGGTGCGGTGCGCGAGAAGGGGCTCCGGCCACCCTCGGAACGTATGTTCGAAATGGAGCGGGATCGCTGTGGGCCCGGTCCCGCCGTGCGCGTTCCGCCATTCGGGGTCATCCTGGTAGCCGGGCCACGGAGCCCACAGACCGACCTACCGGGAGGTCCTGTGATTCTGCTCGCGCTTCTCCTACCGGTCGTGATGATGGCCTTCCTCTTCGCCGCCGACGCGCTCGAGGACCTGATCTTCCCGCCCCCGGCGGCCCAGGAGGACGACGCCTCAGGCGCCGCCGGGGCGACGACCACCTCGCCCTGACAGGGACAGGGCGCCCGGCCCGAAGAAGACCAGCAGCAGGAAGCCCCAGCAGAACAGCGCCGGGGACAGCCCGCCGTTCTGGAGCGGGAAGAGTCCGTCCGGCTGGTGCTCGGTGAAGTAGGCGAACGCCATGATCCCCGAGCCGACGAACGCCGCGCCGCGCGTGGCCACGCCGACGAGGACGAGGGCGCCGGTCACCAGCTCGATCACCCCGGCGTACCAGAACGGCCAGTCACCCACGGGACTGGCCGGCCGGTCCAGCAGCCCGAAGACCGTCGCGGCGCCCTCACTGGTGAACAGCAGGCCCAGGACGATGCGGAACAGGCCGAGCACCAGGGGCTGCTGCCTGGTCAGCCGGTCGTTCAGGCGTGCGGTGCTCATCGGTGGGCGCTCCCTCGGGTCGTGCGGCGTCCGGCCGCGCACGACGCGGCCGTGGGGAGTACGAGACTCCTCCCGTACTCCCTACGTGCGCGCGCGGCGATCGACTCAACGCCGGTCCCGGAAGAAGGGAACCGTCAGCCGTCGCTCGTGGTCACCTTCACCTCGTCGACGATCAGCTGCTGCGGGAAGGTGGTCGAGCCGTCGGGGTCGCCCGGCCAGTAGCCGCCGACCGCGAGGTTCAGGATGAGGAAGAACGGCTTGTCGAAGACCCACTGGTTGCCGTTCAGATCGGCCGGCGTGCGCGTCTGATACACGTTGCCGTCGACCGACCAGGTGATCCTGTCCGGGGCCCAGTCCACCGCGAAGGTGTGGAAGGCGTCCGCGAAGGCCTCGCCGTTCGGCAGGGTGTAACCCGCGCCGATGCCGCCCGAGCCCGAGTAGCCGGGGCCGTGGATGGTGCCGTGGACGGTCGAGGGCTCGAAGCCGACGTTCTCCATGATGTCGATCTCGCCCGAGTTCGGCCAGCCGACCTCGCCGATGTCCTGGCCCAGCATCCAGAACGCGGGCCAGATGCCCTGCCCGCGCGGGATCTTCATCCGGGCCTCGACGTGCCCGTAGGTGGCGGTGAACTTGCCCGAGGTGTTGAGTCGCGCGGAGGTGTACTCGCACGACCCGTACCAGCACTGGTAGTTGCCCGGGTTCTCGCGGCGGGCCTCGATCACCAGGTTCCCCTGGCCGTCGAGCTTCGCGTTGTCGGTGCCGGGCGTGTAGTACTGCCGCTCGTGGTTGCTGACGTTGTCGCCGGTCTCCAGCTGCCACTTGGCGGAGTCGACGCCGGACCCGGCGGGTCCGTCGAAGGTGTCGGAGAACGTCACGGCCGCGGCGGCCGTCTCCGCCGGGCGGTCCGCGTGCGCGGGCGCGACCGCGGCGGCGGCCACCAGGCCGACCGACAGGGTGGTGAGCAGGCAACTGCGGATCAAGCGTGGGGAGTTCATGTCTCTCCCTTTCGTGGGCCCGCTCCCACGACGCGGGGGCGGGCACTCGGGTGGGGGGAAGGTGGTGCGGTGCGGACTGTCCGGGCGCGGGTGGGGCCGGCCGGTCAGCCGAAGGACTCCAGGGTGATCGACGCGTCCTTGGGGTCGCCGTCGTGCACCAGCGACTCGTGGGCCCCGACGTCGTCGAACGCGAAGGCGTACGCCTTCCCGTCCTGCATCTGCGCGTGGACCAGGCGGGCGTAGTGGTTGGTGACGCCGTCCTGGTAGAAGCCGGAGGCGTCGGCGTCCGGCTGCTCGGGGTTGGTGAGCAGCGTCGACCGGTTGTACGCGGCGCACAGGGTCCGCGAGATGGGTCCGCGCACCTGGTCGTTGGGCGCGTCGAGCTTGTTGTAGCAGCCGAAGACGGAGTCGGAGTCCGGCTTCTCGAAGGAGGTCACCACGGCCCCGGAGCCGTCGGTGAAGTCCATCCGGTCCCCGTTGACCTTGCCGAAGAACTTCGTGTCCGGCTGGTCCTTGAACGGCGTGACCGTCAGCGTGTCGGTGGCGTACTTGCTCCAGACACGGTCGATGTAGCCGTCCAGCACCCCGGCGGGCAGGTCGCCGGAGCCGATGCCGTGCCCGGGGGCCAGCACGCGCAGCGGCGTTCCGTCGGCGCGGTTCTGGACCAGGCCCTCCCAGCCGCCGCCCTGCTGGGCGAGTCCGTCGGCCACGGCCTTGTAGCCGCCGGGCTTCAGCGAACCGGTGTGCTTCGTGGAGCCGTCACCCGCGGTGAGACCGACGGAGTAGGGGGCCGAGAACATGTCCACCTGGGTGGAGTTGATCCACAGACCGGAGTCGTTGAGCGTGTACTCCGTCCAGTTGAACAGGATGTCGTGGTTGGGATCGTCGGCGTTCTGCACGGCGGGCTGGACGAGCCCGCCGTCGGCGAGCCGGAAGTCCAGCTTCTGGCCGTAGGAGAAGTAGACGCGGCCCGAGAACTTCGGAAGCCGAACGGTCTTTGACCCGCCGTTTGCCGGGCCGGTGAAGGACGCGTCGGGGGCCGGGACCGGCGGGGCGCCCCCGGCCGGCCAGGCGTGGAAGGTTCCGTTCTCGTCGGCGTAGCCCTGCTTGCCGGAGGCCAGTTCGGTGCCGATCACGTACACGTAGACCTGTTCGCCGCTGCCCGAGTCGTTCTTCAGGGTGAGCGGGATCGTGTCCGGCACGGCCGAGGCCGGTTCGGCCGGCCCTGTGACGACGGCGACGGCGCCGAGGGACGCCGCGACGGCCAGGGACGCCGTCAGCTTGCGTGGGGAAAGCACACGGTCCTCCTTGGTGTGGGGGGACTTGCAACGTTGTAGTGCTCCCCTGTACATGTCAATAAGATGAACGAAATGAATCGGAGGGAGGCGCTCCAGCTTCGGAAGATGAACCGGGGTCCGGCCCGGTGGTCCGCGCTCCCTCAGGGGGTCAGGGACCAGCGCGGCGTCACCCCGGCGAGCCGGCAGACGAGGAAGTACAGCGGTATGGGCGCGGTGTACGGCGAGTCGCCGTCGGGTCCGTGGACCATGCGGGGGCCCGAGGGCGGGGTCTGTGCCCGCGCGCGGGTCCAGGAAGGGTCGCCGCTCACGTAGAGGGCGCCGTGCGGCCAGGCGACCCCGATGTCGGAGCCCGACGGCACGATCCACCACCAGCGCCCCCGGTCGGCGAAGACGCAGCCCGCCCGGGGCAGGCGGGCCAGGATGCGCTCGCCGTGGTCCGGCGAGGTGCCCACCGCGTCGTGCCCGAGGCCGGTGCGCAGTCCGGCGGGCAGGGGCAGCGGGGCGGGGGCCGTGGACGGACGTGGATCACGGGTGTGCTGCAGGTCCATGGGGGGTGTCCTTTGGCCGGGAGGGGAGCGCGGTCTGCCGACGCGCACAACCGGCGGTGCACCAGGAGAACGTTGTCATGCGAGACCGACCCGGACGTGAAGAAATGGGGCGGTGGAACCACTGTGTCATCCGTCAGCAACCGTACGCAACCGGCAAGTTGAAATTTGCAGTTGAGTGGATGCATGCTCCTCGGACGGGGACGCCCGCCGTGGCAGACTGCGCACCCGAGGCTTGGCGCGCGGCCGCGAAGAAGGAGATGGTGTGACCTCGGAGACCGATTGGGGCGGTGCCCCCTCCGTGCTGCGCATGATCCTCGGCAGACAGCTGGAGGAGTTGCGCACCCGGGCCGGTCTGTCCTTCGAACAGGCCGCCGAGTCGATCGGAGTGAGCCACTCCACGATCCGGCGCATGGAGGCGGCGAAGGTGGCCCGCCTGCGGCTGCCGGACGTGGAGAAGCTGCTCCAGTACTACGGCGTCCGCGACCAGCAGGAGATCGACACCTTCCTGAAGTCGGCCCGCGAGGCGAACAAGCGGGGCTGGTGGCACACCTACCGCGACGTCATGCCGGACTGGTTCGCCGCCTACCTCAGCCTGGAGCAGGCGGCCCTGCACATCCGCGCCTACGAGCCCGAGTTCGTGCACGGGCTGCTCCAGACCCCGGCCTACGCGCGGGCCCTGCTGAGCGCCGGCAATCCGCACGCCTCCTCGGTCGCCACCGAGCGCCGGGTCGCCCTGCGCATGCGGCGCCAGGAGATCCTCACCCGCCCCGAGCCGCCCCGGCTGTGGGTCGTCATGGACGAAACGGTCCTGCGCTGGCCCGTCGGTGGCGCCGAGGTGATGCGGGAGCAGGTGGACCACCTGATCGAGGTGGGCCGGCTGCCCAACGTCACGCTCCAGATCATGCCGTTCGCCCAGGGCCCGCACCCCGCGATGCGGGCCGGCGCGTTCCACGTCTTCCGCTTCCGGGCTCCCGAACTCCCCGACATCGTCTACCTCAGCGGTCTCGTGGGCGCCGTCTACCTGGACAAGGGCGACGACGTGGTGGTCTACCGCGAGGCGCTGGACCGCCTGGGCGCCCAGGCCGTACCGGCCCGAAGCACCGAGGAACTCCTCGGCGCGCTACGCAAGGAGCTGTGAATGGACCAGCACCCGCAGCACTTCGCCGGCTCCGGGACACCGTCCCCGGAACCGGGCCCGCACGAGTGGGTCAAGCCGTGGAGCGACGACGCGGGCGGCGCCTGCGTCGAGGTGCGCAGGCTGGGCGACGGACGGATCGCGTTGCGCCAGTCCTCGGACCCGGACGGCCCCGCGCTCGTCTTCACCCCGCACGAGATGACGCGTTTCCTGGACGGTGTGAAGGCGGGACAGGCCGACTTCCTCTACTGAACGCGCCGGTTGCCGTAGGTTCCACCGAGAGACCACTGGTACCGCACGACTTGACGGAGAGGGGCGGACGTTGTCCGACAGCGGATGGCCGGCCGACCGGATCGACACCGAGCACGCGCACTCGGCCCGGATCTACGACTACATCCTGGGAGGCAAGGACTACTACCCGGCCGACCGGGAGGCCGGCGACGCGATGGCCGCGGAGTGGCCCGCGCTGCCCGTGCACATGCGCGCCAACAGGGACTGGATGAACCGCGCGGTGCGCTGGCTGGCGGAGGAGGCGGGCATACGCCAGTTCCTCGACATCGGCACCGGCATCCCGACCTCACCCAACCTGCACGAGATCGCGCAGTCGGTGGCACCCGAGTCGCGCGTGGTCTACGTGGACAACGACCCGATCGTCCTCACCCTGTCCCAGGGGCTGCTGTCCAGCACGGCCGAGGGCCGGACGACGTACATCGAGGCGGACTTCCAGCATCCCGAGGACGTCCTCGAATCCGCCGAGTTCCGCAAGACGCTGGACCTGGGCAGGCCGGTCGCGCTGACCGTGATCGCGATCGTGCACTTCGTCCTCGACGAGGACGACGCGGTCGGTATCGTCCGCCGCCTCCTGGAGCCCCTGCCGTCGGGCAGCTACCTGGCGATGACCATCGGCACCGCCGAGTTCGCACCGGACGAGGTCGGCCGGGTCGCACGCGAGTACGCGGCCCGCGACATGCCGATGCGGCTGCGCACCCTGGACGAGGCGCACGAGTTCTTCGACGGCCTGGACCTGGTCGAACCCGGCATCGTCCAGGTGCACAAGTGGCACCCGGACGGCGCGGGGGAGCAGGGCATCCGCGACGAGGACATCGCGATGTACGGCGCGGTGGCCCGCAAACCGTAACGGCGCGCGGGAGCGGGCGGGACCGGAGGCCCTGGGGCGTCAGATCACGCGGAAGAGGTCGGCGGCGGCGTGCACGTCGGTGAAGTCCTCGACCGAGCGGAGGTTGTCGCACAGGGCCTCCAGGACCGACCCGGCCTCGGCGGCCCGCGGGGTGCCGATGGCGACACCGAAGACCCGGAAGCCCAGCAGGCGCTTGGCCTCGTTCCAGTCGCGCATCCACTCCTCGGTGACGCCGCAGTCGTCGTCGGTGAGCATCACGATGTCCCCGCGCCTGCGGGCGGCGTCGTCGAACTCCTCCCGCAGCAGCTCGCCCGCCGCCGCCAGGGGCCGCTGGTAGCTGGTGCCGCCGCCGAGGAAGGTCTCCGCGAAGTCGAGGGTCCGGCCGAGGTCGGCGGGCTCGTCGGCGGGGAAGTGGAAGACCTGGAGCTTGTCGGCGGCGGAGAAGAGGATGCCGACGAAGTCGCGCCCCGCCCGGCGGGCCTGGTCCAGCAGCGCCAGGGCGCACGCCTTCGCCCACGCCTCCCGGGTGATGCCGCCGGGCCCGGCCTCGTACATGGAGTGCGAGGTGTCCACGCAGGCGATGACCGCGCCCCGGCCGGTGGCCTGTTCACCCTGGCTGTCGTAGAGCATCAGCTCCCCGGCGGCGTAGCGTGCGGCGAACACCGCACGCAGTTCCGCGAGTCCGAGATGAGCCAGTTCGGAGGGGATGACACGGGAGAGGTCGTCGCCGAGCGTGACACCGATCAGCTCGCCGGTCGCGTTCTCCACCTTGCGGGCGCGCTCGCCTTCGGCCATCTGCCGGAAACGGCCGATCAGTTCGGCCCACCGCGCGAGCCGGCCGGTGCGCAGCCGCTCGGCGAGCCGGGCGCGCCGCTCGAAGGGCATCCGCTCCAGCTCGCCGGAACCGACGCCCCAGGCCCGCATCAGCGCCGCCTCCTCCCGGGCGGCCGCCGCGGCCTTCGCCACTCCGCCGCGGGCGGCGGCGGGCATCCCGGGCAGCGGCACCGCGAGCGCCTCACCAGCCACTTGGGCGCTCTGCCGGGCTTGGGCCCGAGCGTTCTCCATCGCTCGTTCCACGGCGCCGGCGGCCGGACCGGGCACGGAGCCGTCCTCGCCGGCCTCGTCGGCGGCCTGCCGCAGCGCCTCGGCGACGGCGGTGGCCGCGTCCTCGGCGGCCCCGCGGGCCCGGCCCGCCCGCTCCGCGCGGTCCTGGGCGTCCCCGGAGTCGTCCAGCATCCGGCGCAGCGCACCGGCTTGGGCGAGTACGGCCATGGCGGCGGCGTACGGGTCGCCGGCCGTCTCGCGGTGCAGTTCGGCGAAGTGCGGCGACTCCAGCATGGCCTCGACGACACGGTGGTTGACCAGCCGGGTGGGGTCCATCTCGCCGGGTTCGCGCAGTCGGGGGCCGACTCGGTAGGCGGCCAGGAACGCGTCGGTCAGCAGGTCGGTGGCGTACGCGTGGCGCTCGCCCAGTTCCGCGGCCAGGTCGCGCAGGGCGGGCGACTGCTCGTAGGTGTCGCGCCAGGCGATCCGGTCGAAACGGTCGGCGACCACGGCCGTGGTGTGGCGTGCGGGAGCGGAGGCCGACCCGGCCAGCCATGGCGCGGCCCGGGCCGCCAGAGCCTCCAGCAGGGCCGGGATCTCGTCCATGTTCCTGATCGCCCCTCGTGCTCAGAGCCGGGACTGCACCGTGCTCGCGTCCACGCCGAGGGCCTCGGTGAGTACCCGGGCGCGGACGGCGCGCTGGCGGCCGGTGACCCGGTCGATGGCGGCGGTGGAGCGGCCGGCCACCACCGCTTCCTCCCGCAGCTTCTCCAGCCGGGTCCCGGCGGTGGCGAGCTGGTTGTGGGCCTTCTTGATGACCCATTCGCTCAGCGCCTCGCGGGACTGCCCGGCCATGGCGTCGAGCTGGGTCTCCAGTTCGTCGATGGTGTCGGCGAGGTCCAGGGCCTCGCGGGCGTCGGGGTTCACCAGGTGCAGCACCTCGCGTTCGACCGTCGGGCGTTCGGCGGGGGAGTGCCACAGCACATGGGTCAGCACCGACAGGTCGCTCTCGCCGACCGCGCCGCGGCCGTCGAGGTAGGCGGAGGCCTGGAGCAGGCCCACCGCCTGCCGCCAGCGCCGGTCGGAGGCGACAAGTTCCTTGCGGCGCAGGGCCGCGCGCAGCGTGCACACCGCGTCCACGATCGCGTCGGGGACGTCGACGGCGGGGACGGTCCCGGTCACGGCGTGCTGTAACGCGGCCAGTTCCACCGTGGTCCGCGGCGGCGGGGCCGGGCGGCCGACGGCGGAGCGGACCAGCGCGGCGAAGTTCGAGGGGTCCTCGAGGTACGAGACTTCGATCCGCACCAGGAGCCGGTCGTAGATGGCGGCCGAGTCCTCTCCGGTTGGCAGCTCGTTGCTCGCCGTGATGGCCCCGATGAGCGGGCAGCGGACGGGTTCTCCGCCGCTCTCGGGATGGTAGATCCGTTCGTTGAGGTAGCCCAGCGTCTCGTTCAGCGCCGCCGTGGAGCACTTGAAGATCTCGTCGATGAACGCGACGTGCGCGGTCGTGGCGCGACCCTCGTAGACCTGGCGGTACTCGCCCCGGGACAGCGCGGCGACGTCGATCGGGCCGAACATCCGCGTCGGCGCCGTGAACTTCGACAGCAGGATCTCCCAGTACGACGCCCCCTCGATCCTGCCCGTGAGTTCCCGGGCCAGCTCGGACTTCGCCGTCCCGGGCGGGCCCAGTATCAGGGAGTGCCGGCCCGCCAGCAGTGTCACCAGCAGCGTCCGCACCACGTCGGCCCGTTCGTAGAAGCGGTCCGACACCTCCTCGCCGATCGCACGGAGTCGCCGGGCGGTGTCCAGGACGTCGTCCTGCACGCCGGGAGCGGCCACATGGTCTCGCGCGTCCCGTGGGCCCATCGCCGACTCCTTGCCTGTCACGTCCGGGGGCTGGCAGGTCGGAGCCTATCCGGCGCCGCGCCGAGTGATCCGGACGCCTGCGACGCGGACGGCTTCAGGCCGACGGGCGCTGTGGGCGCCCTTCTTCACCGCCGGCCGGCCAGGTGCGGAGCAGGGAGTCCAGTGCGTTGAGGATCTCCGTCCAGCTCTCCTGCGAGTCGGGTGCGCTGTGGCTGAAACCCCCGGCGGACTCCAGGCCGACGAATCCGCTGAAGACGCTGCCCAGCAGGCGTACGGCGTGCGTCTGCTGGGGTTCGGCCAGGTCGTACCCGCGCAGGACGGCTCGCGACATCTGGGCGTGCCGCGCGCCGGCGCTCGACGCCGCCGCCTCGGGATCGAGGCGGAACCGCGCGGCGGCGAAACGGCCCGGGTGCCGGCGCGCGTAGTCGCGGTAGGCGTTGGCGAAGGCGGTCAGCGCGTCCTTGCCCGCCCGGCCGGCCACCGCCTCGGAGACCAGGTCGGCCAGCTCTTCGAGAGCGAACAGGGCGATGCCGGTCTTGAGTTCGTGCGCGTTCCGCACGTGCGAGTAGAGGCTCGCCGTGCGTACCCCGAAGCGCCGGGCCAGCTCCGTGGGCGTGGTGTGCTCGAACCCGATCTCGTCGGCCAGCTCGGCCCCCGCCCTGAACAGGGTCTCCGTCGTCAGTCCCGCCCGCGCCACACTCGTCCTCCACGTCACGTGCCGAGCAACCGTAGAAGATTATGTGTGTGCCTAACATGATTAGGCAACCTGGGGAGTCAGTGGTGCGTCGCCGCCGCCCAGCGGGTCTCCCGGTCCTCTCGCGCCGCGGCCATCAGCACGTTGAGCGCGTCCCGGGTGCTGATGAGGTCCGCGATGTGCTCGGACAGCCGGTCGCGCTCCTGCGCCATGCGCTCCAGGGCGGCGTCGGAGTTGTCCTCGCTGGGCGAGTCGACGCACGGCAGCAGTTCGGCGATGGTGCGGCTGGACAGCCCCGCCGCGTAGAGCCGCTGGAGGAACCTGACCCGTTCGACCTCGTGGTCCGTGTAGTGGCGCTGGCCGCTCGGGCTGCGGGTGCTGGCGAGCAGCCCCTGGTCCTCGTAGTAGCGGACGGACCGCACGCTGACCCCGGCCCGTGACGCCAGCTCCCCGATGCGCATGCCGTACTCCCCACTGCTCGCTGTGATCCGCGACACAGGCCCTTGCCTCTGACGTCAGTGTCAGGTTTTAGCGTAGCCGCCGAGCCTGACATCCGGGCCCCGCGCGACCAAGGAGTTCCGACGTGACGTCCCTCTTCGACAGCTACCCGCTCGGTGAACTGACCCTGCCCAACCGGATGGTGATGGCCCCGATGACCCGGGTCCGTGCCGCGGAGGGAGGGCTGGCCACGCCCTCGATGGCGACGTACTACGCCCAGCGCGCCTCGGCCGGGCTGATCGTCTCCGAAGGCGTGCAGCCGAGCCTCGTCGGACAGTCCAACCCCGGTACGCCCGGGCTGTACACCGACGAACAGGTGGCCGCCTGGCGCCCGGTGACCGGCGCCCTGCACGCCAACGGCGGACGGATCTTCGCCCAGATCATGCACGGGGGGCGCGTCTCGCACCCGGACACCACGGGCATGCGGCCCGTCGGCCCCTCGGCCGTCCCCGCCGTCGGACAGGTGTTCACCCCGACCGGCCCCCAGGCGGCGCCGACTCCGCGCGCCCTGGAGACCGCCGAGGTGCCCGAACACGCCCTCTCCTACGCCCATGCCGCCCGCCGCGCGATCGACGCCGGCTTCGACGGGGTCGAACTGCACGGCGCCAACGGCTACCTCATCTCGCAGTTCCTCTCCTCCAACGCGAACCTCCGCACCGACCGCTACGGGGGCCCGGTGGCCAACCGGATCCGCTTCGCCGTCGAGGCGGTGTCCGCGACCGCCGAGGCCGTGGGCGCCCACCGGACCGGCATCCGACTCTCCCCGGCCGGAACCTTCTGGGGCGTCGAGGAGACCGACGTCCCCGAGCTGTACGCCGAGCTGCTGACCGAACTGGCGCGCCTCGGTCTCGCCTACGTCCACGTCGAGGCCACCGCCGAGGAGGAGATGCTCGTCGGTCTGCGCCGCGCCTGGCCGGGCACGCTCATCATGAACCCGGTGCTGCCGATGGGGCCGAAGCAGGCCGGCCGGGACGAGGCCGACCACTGGCTCGGGCTCGGCGCGGACCTCATCAGCTTCGGCCGCGGGTTCATCGCCAACCCCGACCTGGTCGAGCGGCTGCGCACCGGGCTTCCGGTCGCCCCGGTGGACGAGGACACCTACTACCAGGGCGGCGACGCCGGCTACCTGACCTACTCGGCCTATCAGCACACCGCCTGACGACCGCTCGGACGCCGGTGTGTGACGTGAATCACGCACCGGCGCGCGGTTGCCGGGCGGGGAAGTTTCGTATCCCTCTCATGACAGCGGTGCTGTGAATGCGAGGATGAGCCGCCATGACTGCTGGGTGGTGCTGCCGCACGACGCGGGCCGCGGTGTTCGCGGCCGTCTGCGTGCTGCTCGCCACCCTCGGGCACGTCCTGATGTCGGACACCGCCGTGCCCTGGTGGGCACTCGTCACCGCGGTCACCGTGACCGGCGGCGCGGGATGGTGTCTGGCCGGCCGGGAGCGAGGGGTCCTCCTCGTGTCGTCCGTCGTGGTGGTCGCCCAGACGGCACTGCACGAGTGGTTCTCCTACGCCCAGCGGCTCACTGCGCCGCCCGCGTCCCCGACGGGCGCCGGCGCGTCCGTCCCCGATCACACGGCCGGCGTGGCCCACCTGGGCCACGCCATGCATCCCGCCGCGCACGGCGGCTCCGCCGCGGGACCGGCGGGCGCCATGGACTCGATGACCGGCTTCGGCCCGGTCATGGAGGCGATGTCCTCGTCGGGCATGCTCGCCGCCCACCTGCTGGCCGCGCTGCTGAGCGGCCTGTGGCTGGCGTACGGCGAGCGCGCGGTCTTCCGCATCCTGCGGGCCGTCGCCGGATGGCTGGCCGCCCCGCTGCGCCTGGTCCTCACGCTCCCGGTGCCACCGCACCGGCCGCGTCTCGCCCCCCGCCGCCGCCACGCGGCCCACCGGCCGCCGCAGCTGCTCCTCGTCCACGCGATCACTTCTCGGGGTCCGCCCGCGGGAACCGCTGTCGTCTGAGACAGCCGGTCCCCCGACCGCGCCGGGCGTTCCACGCCGGGCCGGGCCGGGCGTCGGACGTACACCGCCGCGCGGGTGCGTCCGCCACTCCCACCCCGTCACCGGGCCCCGCCGCGCTTCCGCGCCGCCGGGTCCGGAATCCGGACGTCCGCGCACGCGGTGCCCGCATGCCGCGCGTCGTGTGCCGGAGATCCGGACTCACGAGAAGGACAGCACGTGATCAGTCCTGCCCCCTCCGCCGTCCACGACCGGACGGCGCGCGCCGCGAGAGCACGTCAGGAACGGACGTCCGCCGACGAGGCGGCGACGCTCTGGGCGCTGGCCGCCCGCGGCGGCGATCCGCGGGCCGTGGAGAACCTCGTCCGCGCCCTCCAGCGGGACGTCCGCCGCTTCGTCACCCATCTCGGCGCCGACCCCCAGTCCGCCGACGACCTCGCCCAGGACACCTTCCTGCGGGCGCTCGGCAGCCTGCACCGCTTCGAGGGCCGCTCCTCCGCCCGCACCTGGCTGCTGGCCATCGCCCGCCGTGCGGTGATCGACAGCTACCGGCACGCGTCCGCCCGGCCCCGGCTGCTGGCCACGGAGGACTGGGAGACCGCCGTCGAGTGTGCCCAGGAACACGGTCTGCCGGGATTCGACGACGGCATCGCCCTGGCCGAACTGCTGGACGCGCTGCCGCACGACCGGCGCGAGGCCTTCGTCCTCACCCAACTCGTCGGTGTCTCCTACGCGGAGGCCGCCGAACTCGTCGGCTGCCCGGTCGGCACGGTCCGCTCCCGCGTGGCCCGCGCCCGCGAGGCGCTGGTCCGGTCCCTCGGCGAGGCCGAACGCGGCGGGCCGCCGGACGCACAACGGGCGATCAGGTCCCGCACAGCCTGCCGTTAGCATGTTCGAACTCGTGACGATCGCCATGAGTGACCCGTTTGTCCGATCACTAGCAATCAGGCCAAATAATTGAAGACCATACCGACACGAATATCCGCGCGAACGACGCTCTGGGCCGCGGCGGGTGTGGCGACCCTCGGGTTCCTCATCGCGCTGGAGTTCGCCGCGCGCCATTACGGCGAGCCGGGACCGATCACCCAGCAGGCCCGCGAGGTGGTCTTCGCCCCGGATTCCGGGCCGCTGCTCTACGCGGGGCTCGCGCTGACGATGGTGGTACTCACCTGGCGGCAGCGGTTCGTCGCGGCCGGTGTGGCGATCGGCGTCGACCTCGTGCTCTGGCCGGTGCGCTGGGCGGTCGGCGCGGACATGAACTTCGGCAACGGCGCCCTGTGGGTGGTCCTGGGCTGCGCGGTCGTCGCCGTCACGCGCCGTACCGGCCGGGAACGGGCGCTGCTGCTGAAGGGTGTCGGGCTGGGACTGTTGCTGGTGGCCGGGCACAAGACGGGGGACACCTGGCTCCTCATCACGTCGGAGACCCGCCCGGCGGTGCTCGACCCCTATCTGGCGACCGCCGACCACGCGCTGGGCGATCCCTCCTGGCTGGTCGGCCGGCTGGTGGAGGCCACCTCGCCGGTGGGCGGCGGCATCCTGCACGTCGTCTACGGCCAGCTCCCGCTGGCGGCGGCCCTGGTCGGCCTGTACCAACTGCGCCACGTGGCCCTCGAGCGGCGCTTCCCGAGCCACCACCTCGTCCGCACCTTCCTCGTCATCGGCCTGCTCGGGCCCGTCGTCTACATGATCTTCCCGGTCGTCGGGCCCGTGTACGCCTACGGAGCCGAGGGCGGACAGTGGGCGGTGGCCAACCTGTGGCCGGACACCCTGCCGTCGATCGGTGCCCCGCACGCGGTGCCGTTCGACGAGATCACCCCGCGCAACTGCATGCCCAGTCTGCACACGGCGTGGGCGACGACGCTCTTCGTCCACTCGCGCAAGGGATCGCGCCCGATGCGGTACGCCGGGGCCTTCTGGCTGGTCGCCACCCTGACCGCGACGCTGGGCTTCGGCTACCACTACGGGGTGGACCTCGTCGCCGGCGTGGTCTTCGCGCTGACGGTCGAGGCGGCGATGCGCGCGTTCGCCCGCGGCTGGGACCGGTCGGCCGTCCGGCTGGTCGCCCACGGAGCGACGGTGTTCACGGTGCTGCTGGTCTCGTACCGCCTCCTCGCGGAGGAGATGGCCGCGTACCCGTGGGTGGCCGGACCGCTGCTCCTCCTCGCGACGGCCTCGGTGGTGTTCGGGTACCTGCGGACCACCAGGGCGTGGGAGCCGGAGCCCGAGCCGGCGCGGCAGCCGGATCCGCCGAGGCCCGCCGAGCCGCAGCCCGAACTCGTCTGATTCCGTGCCCCCCGCAGGCCAACCGGCCTGCGGGGTCGGGCGGTTCACGAAAACGACGCAGCGCTCTGGTCGTCGGAGACTCGCTGGGCTACCGTCGGTAACACCCTGTCGGCGCAGGAGTGACTCCCGTGTCCCTCCGCCCCTCCGCACACCGTCGGAAGGCAGCCCATGCAGAACACGTCACCTGCCGGGATCACTCGCCGCAACGCCCTGACCGTGACCGGGGGAGTGCTCGCGGCGGCGACCCTGGCCCAGGCGGTGCCCGCCTTCGCGGCCGGGGAGCAGGCGGCGGACGCGATCGTGGTCGGGCACGGTCTCGCGGGGCTGGTGGCCACCGCCGAACTCGCCGCGGCGGGCCGCAAGGTGCTGCTCCTCGACCAGGAACCCGAGGCGAGCCTGGGCGGCCAGGCGTTCTGGTCCTTCGGCGGTCTCTTCTTCGTGGACTCCGCCGAACAGCGCCTGATGGGCATCAAGGACTCGCGCGAACTGGCCTGGCAGGACTGGCTCGGAACGGCCGGCTTCGACCGGGGCGTCGGCGACCCCGTTGGCCAGGACCACTGGGCGTACAAGTGGGCCGAGGCGTACGTGGACTTCGCCGCCGGCGAGAAGCGCTCCTGGCTCGCCGGGCTGGGCGTGCAGTGGTTCCCTGTCGTCGGCTGGGCCGAGCGCGGCGGCGGTCTCGCGGACGGGCACGGCAACTCGGTGCCGCGCTTCCACGTCACCTGGGGGACCGGCCCCGCGGTCGTCGAGCCGTTCGAGAAGAAGGTGCGGGCGGCGCGCGCCGACGGCAAGGTCACCTTCAAGTTCCGGCACCGGGTCGACGGCCTCGTGACGACCGGCGGCGCCGTCACCGGCGTACGCGGCGCCGTCCTCGAACCGAGCACGGCACAGCGCGGCAAACCCAGCTCCCGCACCGTGGTCGGCGAGTTCGAACTGCGCGCCCCGGTCGTCGTGGTGACCTCCGGCGGCATCGGCGCGAACCACGAACTCGTCCGGCGGAACTGGCCGGCCCGGCTCGGCACCCCGCCCACGTCCATGATCACCGGTGTGCCCGCGCACGTGGACGGCCGCATGCTGGCGATCACCGAGGAGGCGGGCGGCCGGATCGTGAACCCGGACCGCATGTGGCACTACACCGAGGGCCTCAGAAACTACGACCCGATCTGGCCCGGCCACGGCATCCGCATCCTGCCCGGACCGTCGTCCATGTGGTTCGACGCCACCGGCAAGCGCTTCGGCACGCCCGACATCCCCGGCTACGACACCCTGCACACCCTCAAGTCCATCACCGGCACCGGCTACGACTACTCCTGGTTCGTCACCACACAGAAGATCATCGCCAAGGAGTTCGCGCTCTCCGGCTCCGAGCAGAACCCGGACCTCACGGAGAAGAACGTCTGGAAGCTCCTCTCCCGCATCTGGCAGACGCCGGAGCCGATCGAGAAGTTCAAGAAGAACGGCGTGGACTTCGTGGTCGCGACGACCCTGCCCGAACTGGTCCGCGGCATGAACAAGCTGACCGGCGACAACCTGATCGCGCTGGACGGCCTCCAACGCCAGATCGAGGCCCGCGACCGCGAGATCGACAACCCGTACACCAAGGACGTCCAGGTCATGGGCATCCGCAACGCACTGGCCTACCCCGGCGACACGCTCAGCCGGACCGCCTCGGTCCACCGGATCCTGGACTCCGGCGCGGGCCCGCTGATCGCGGTCCGTCTCAACATCCTCACCCGCAAGACCCTCGGCGGCCTCCAGACCGACCTCTCCGGCCGGGTCCTGAACGCCGCGGGCGACCCGGTGCCGGGTCTGTACGCGGCCGGAGAGGTGGCGGGCTTCGGGGGTGGCGGGGTGCACGGCTACCGTTCGCTGGAGGGCACCTTCCTCGGCGGCTGCCTGTTCTCCGGCCGCGAGGCCGGACGCGCGGCGGCCGCCGCGACGGCGACCTGAGGGACGGCCGCCCCTCGCTACGGGAGGCGCATCAGCCCGAGGTCCTCGCCCCACGCGTCCAGCACCGCCGCGTGGCCGGCCGCGCGCACCGCGGGCTCCACCCGGCCGAACAGCTCCCGCTGCACGTCCGCGTCACCGGTCTCCGCGACGCGCGCCAGCGCGGACAGCAGCGCCCGCGTGTCCCATCCCGGAAGGGGGAAGCGGTCCAGTTCCCACGCCAGGTACTTGTTGTAGGGACGCGGCCGGCGGTCGAGGGCGAACAGCAGCTCCAGCAGGAAGCCGACGCTGTCACCCGCGTCGAGGCGCGCCGCGAGCGGTTGTCCGTCCCGGGCGTTCTTCACCGACCGGTAGAGGGAGTTCGCGTAGGCGTCCAGCCGGTCGGCCGCCACCCGCGACGCCTCCCCGGCGTCGAGCCGCCCCTTCGCGGCCACCATCGCGGCGACACCCCCGTCGAGCCGGTCGAGCACGACCCGGGCCCGGGCGAGCGCGTACCGCTCGAAGCCGCCGAGCCGGCGGAATTCCGCGACCGTCACCACGACGAGGTCCAGCCCGGCCGAGCGGAATCCGTCGAGACGGGCGAGAGCGCCGTCGGCCGAGTCGGCCAGCACGACGTACAGGTCGTGGTCGGAGTGGCGGGTGGCCATGCCGTCGTGGGCGTGGGATCCCTTGAGGACGAGTCCGGCCACATCGGGGTCGGCGGTGGCTCGGGCGACGAACGCCTCGTAGGTCATGGGGTGTTGTGCGGACATCCGACCGTCTCCGGACAGCTCTACGGGGGCATGGGAAGCCACCCTCGAAGTCCTGCCGACCCGAGGGCGGTGAATCCGTCCGCGACGGCCGTGACCGTCGCCCCGCGGCTCAACGCACGCCCGGCACGCTAGCGGCCGATCACCGCGTCCGGCAACGCGTTTGTCCGCCGCCGGACGTCCTCGACCGAGCGCCGTCCGAGCAGAGCGGCGGAGGCGCCCCGTGGTGTCACGGAGCGCCTCCCTGGATCGGGTCGTGCCCTGCTGTCAGGCCTTTTCCTGCATGGACCGTCGGGCCGGGTTGCCCTGCTCGGCGGCCTTCGGGTCCTTCTCGTCGGCCTTGGCCCGCACACCCTTGGCGATGCGGTCGCCGATGGTCTTGTCGATGTTCGACCAGTACTCGAAGGCCCGCTGGAGGACGGGTTCGCTCACCCCGTTGAGGAGGTGACCGACCACGTTGTCCACCAGCCGGTCCCGGGCCGCGTCGTCCATCACCTCGCGGACCAGCGTGCCCGGCTGACCCCAGTCGTCGTCCTCGGGGTGGTCGACGTAGGCGGCGCGGGTGATGGCCCCGTCCGCCTCCCAGCTGGGCGGGGTGCCGAACCGCTCGGTGTCGGCGGCGGGACCGCCCTTGGAGTTCGGCGCGTAGACCGGGTCACTCGTCTTCCGATAGGCCATCGCCCCGTCCTTGGAGTACGTGTGGACGTCGACGACCGGGGCGTTCACGGGGAGTTGCTGGTAGTTCGCGCCGATCCGGTGCCGATGGGCGTCGGCGTAGGAGAAGAGCCGGGCCAGCAGCATGCGGTCCGGGCTCGGGCCGATGCCGGGAACCAGGTTGTTGGGCTGGAAGGCGGCCTGCTCGATCTCGGCGTGGTTGTCGGTCGGGTTGCGGTCCAGCGTCATGCGGCCGACCGGGATGAGCGGGTAGTCGCCGTGCGGCCACACCTTCGTCAGGTCGAACGGGTTGAACCGGTAGCCCGCGGCGTCCTCGTACGGCATGACCTGCACGTACAGGGTCCAGCTCGGGAACTCGCCGTCGCGGATGTGCTCGAACAGGTCCCGCATGTGGTAATCCGTGTCGGCCGCCGCCATCTGGTCGGCCTCGTGCTGCGTGAAGAACTCGATGCCCTGGTCCGTCTTGAAGGTGTACTTCACCCAGAACCGCTCGCCGGCCGCGTTGATCCACATGTACGTGTGGGAGGTGTAGCCGTTCATGTGGCGCCAGGTCCGGGGGATACCGCGATCCCCCATGAGCCAGGTGACCTGGTGGGCGGACTCCGGTGACAGCGTCCAGAAGTCCCACTGCATGTCGTGGTCGCGCAGGTTGTTGTCCGCCCGGCGTTTCTGCGACCGGATGAAGTGCTGGAACTTCATCGGGTCCTTGACGAAGAACACCGGCGTGTTGTTGCCGACCATGTCGTAGTTGCCCTGGCTGGTGTAGAACTTCACCGCGAAGCCGCGCGGGTCGCGCCAGGTGTCGGGGCTGCCGCGCTCACCCGCCACCGTGGAGAAGCGGATGACCAGGTCGGTCGTCGTCCCCGGCTGGAAGACGGCCGCCTTGGTGTAGGCGCTCACGTCGTGCGTCACCTCGAAGTGGCCGAAGGCGCCGCTGCCCTTGGCGTGCGGCTGGCGTTCGGGGATCCGCTCCCGGTTGAACTGCGCCATCTGCTCGATGAGGTAGGCGTCCTGGAGGAGGACCGGGCCTCCCGGGCCGACGGTGAGCGAGTGTTCGTCGCTTTCCACCGGCGCGCCGGAGTCCGTGGTGGTGGCAGGCGTGATGTCCGTCATGAGACTGCCTTTCGTCGTGGAGGGGGTGACGCCCAGGCGCCGCGCGACACGATCGCGGGGGAGGGGTGCCCCGCAGTGGCCACGCCAATCCGGTCCGGGTACGCCCGGACGGGGGCCTCACGCGTCTCGCGGCGCCTCTCGCGGAACGACTCCGGGCCCGGGCAGGGGGCACCGCCGCTCCCGCTCCCGTGCCGCGTCCCGGCGCCGGGACGCGCCGCGTGCTCACCCATCCGTCCAGGCCTTCCGGAGTGCCGTCGTCCGTATCAGTCTCCGCCGCCGCCGAGGGCGCGCAAGCGGAGACGACAGGCCGGACGCGTGCCCACGTATCGCATCCTCAATCGCGCGTTTGCGCCCTTTTCGCCCGGGGGTGGGTCCCTGTCGGCGTCAATGGGCCACCCGGAGGACCCGGCGGACGGCCCCGCGCAGCCAGTGGTGGGCTCCGTCGGAGGTGTGCCGGGGGTGCCAGGCCATGCCGATGGTCACGGGCGGCAGGGCCAGCGGGATGTCGAGGAGCCGCAGGCCCAGGACCGCGGCCTGCTCGGTGAGGGGCGAGGGCGCGGCGCCCGGCGCCGCGGCGGGGACCAGGGCGACGGCGTCACTGCGGGCGGCCAGGGTCATCGCGGCCAGATGGCCGGGCAGGACGACGGCGACCCGGCGGCTCAGCCCGTGCTCGGCGAGGGCGGTGTCGACGGGGCCGGTGAAGCGTCCGCGGCGGCTGACCGCGACATGCTCGGCCGCGGCGAACCGCCGCGGCGTCAGGGGACCGTCGGTGAGCGGGTGGCCCGGCCGGACGGCCGCCGTCATCCGGAGGGTGACCAGCTCCTCGACGTGGGTCTCCGGGTCCGCGTGGTCGATGGCCCCGACCTCCAGGTCGATCCGGCCGTCGCGGAGGGCCGGCCCGGCCTCCAACTCCTCGGCCCGGAACCGCAGCGAGACCCCCGGCGCCTCCCGGCCGGCCAGATCCAGCAGTCCGGCGGCGAGCGCCGCACCGACCAGGTCGGCGGCCTGAAGCGTGAAGGTGCCGCGCAGGACGGCGGGGTCCACGCCGGTGGCCGGGGTCAGGAGCGCGCCCACCCGGCGCACCAGCGTGGCGGCCTCGTCCCGCAGGGCCAGCGCCCTGGGCGTGGGCACCATGGCCTGGCCGGCCCGGACCAGGAGGGGGTCCTGGAGCACGCGGCGCAGCCGGGCGAGGGTGCGGCTCATGGCGGCGGGGGAGGTGTGCATGCGGGCGGCGGCGCGGGTGACGCTCTGCTCGGCCAGCAGGGCGTCGAGGGCGACGACGAGGTTGGCGTCGAGGACCGGCGCCACCGGATCTGTGGTGTTCACCTGGGTTATTCCGTTCCGGGCAATGATCCCTTGCTGAAGTTCCCATTGTGGCAACACCCGGTGGCTTCGCAGGATGGGGCGTACCGAACCGGCACGACCCCACGAGGTATTCATGATCGTCATCACTGCCCCCACCGGGAACATCGGCCGCCACCTGGTCTCCCGGCTCCTGGATTCGGCCCCCGCCCGGGGCGAGGAACTGCGCGTGATCGTGCGCGACCCCGCGCGGCTGCCCGAGGCGGTGCGCGAGCGGGTCGAGGTGGTCACCGGCTCGCACGGCGACCCCGCGGTCGTCGACCGGGCCTTCGCGGGCGCCGACGCCGTCTTCTGGCTCGTCCCGCCGGACGCCTCCCGCACCCCCGAGGACGCCTACCGCGGCTTCACCCGCCCCGCCGCGAACGCGCTCGCCGCGCACGGCGTCGGCCATGTCGTCGGCGTCTCGGCCCTCGGCCGGGGCACCCCGGTCGCCGGCCGCGCCGGACTCGTCACCGCGTCCCTCGCCATGGACGACCTCATCGCCGGGACCGGAGTGGCCTACCGGGCGCTGGCCAACCCCTCCTTCTTCGAGAACGTCCTGGAGGAGGCCGGCTCGATCCGGGAGAAGGGCGTCTTCAGCGACCTCGTGGACGCCGACCGCAAGGCACCGATGGTGGCCGTCGCCGACATCGCCGCCGTGGCCGCCGGCCTCCTCCTCGACCGCTCCTGGACCGGCACCGGCAGCGTCCCGGTCCTCGGCCCGCGGGACCTGTCGCCCAACGACCTGGCCCGCATCATGACCGAGCGGCTGGGCCTGCCCGTCCGCTACGAACGCCAGGCCCCCGAAGAGGTGCGCACCACCCTCGTCGGACACGGCCTCGACCCGGCCTTCGTCGAGGGCATCGTCGACATGAAGCGCGCCAAGGACGACGGCCTCGACGCCGGCGTGGCCCGGACCCCGGACACCGCCTCCCCGACCACCTTCGAACAGTGGTGCGCGCAGACCCTCGAGCCCGCCGTCCTCTCCTGACACTCCCGAACACACCCCGAGCCCGGAGGCAGCCATGACCACCGCCGAGACGACCGAACCCCCGGTCACCGCGTTCATGCTCGTCAAGACCACACCCGAATGGCTCGCCATGACCGTCGAGGAACGGATCGACGCCTTCACCACCCGGGTCGTCCCCGCCGTCAGGGCGAAGACCACCGGCGTACGGTCACGCTTCTACGACACGGAGTTCTACTCCGCGCGCGTCACCGACGTCTGGGTCTGGGAGGCGGACGACCACCACGCCTACCAGCTGCTCGTCGACGCCCTGCGGGAAACACCCTTCTGGGACCGGTACTTCGAGGTCGTCGACCTCCTCGTCGGCACCGAGAACGGCTACGCCCGCACGTACGGCGTCGACGCGGTCACCACCATCAGCACCTGACCGGTGGTCCGCTCAGCGGGCGGGCTCCCAGTAGGTGCCGTACTTCGTGGCCAGCGCGGTCGCCTCCTCCGGCGTCAGGAGGCGCACCGGCCGGTCGCCGAGGAGCAGGTGGAGCGCGCAGGCCTCCTCCACCTCGATCGCGGCCTCGGTGGCCGCGCGCAGGCTCGTCCCCGCGACCACCGGGCCGTGGTTCTGCAGGAGCGCGGCCCGGCAGGGGAAGGCGATCCGCTCCAGACCGGCGGCCTGCGCCGGATCGCCGGGCGGCGCGTAGGGCAGGAGCGGTATCTGCCCCACCCGCATGACGAAGTACGGCGTCAGCGGCGGCAGCGCGCTCCGCTCGGACCAGGGGCTGCGGCACGAGGCCGCGGCGGCGTGCCGGGAGTGCAGGTGGACGACGGCCCGCGTGGCGTGCTCCCGCCGGTAGAAGGCCAGGTGGAGGGGGTACTCCTTGGAAGGCGCCGGCCCGTCGAGGTGGCGGCCGCCGAGGTCGAGCACGGACAGCCCGTGGGGGTCCAGTGCCGCGAGGTCGGCCCCGGTCGGCGTGGTGAGGACGCGGTCGCCGTCGCGGACGCTGACGTTGCCCGAGGAGCCGGGGCTCAGCCCGAGACCCGCGAGGTGGGCGGCCGCCGCGACGAGTTCGTGTGCGAGGGCGTTCATGCCAGCCGCTCCCATGCCTGCGTGAAGATGTCGGTGCCGCCGAAGTTGCCCGACTTGAGGGCGAGGTCGATCGTGTGGTCGGCCCCCGCGGGCCGTACCCCGGTGCGCGCCCAGGTCACCCCCGGCGCGATGGGCGCGCCGATCGCGAGCGTGCGGGCCCGCAGCGCCGTGACGACGGCGCCGGACGTCTCGCCGCCGGCCACGAGCAGCCGACGGGCCCCCGCCTCGACGAGAGCCGTCGCGCAGGCGGCCAGGGTCCTCTCCACGAGGGACGAGGCCGGCTCGGTGCCGGGCGGGGCATCGGTCTCCACGTCCTCGGGCGCGGCGACGGCGTAGATCAGGGGCGGCAGGCCGGGGCTTTCGGCCCAGCGGTCGCGCACGAACGCCGTGAGGCCCGCGAGTTCCGCGTCGAAGTCGGCGCGGAGCCGGGCGAGGTCCAGCCGCCGGTGCGGCAGGCGATGCAGGGCGTGGGCGACCTGGGCGCGTGTGGCCGCGGAGGCGCTGCCCGCCAGGACGACCCCCGGATCCCCCGGACGGGACGCGGGGGCGGCGCGGGCCTCGTCCGGATGCGGACCGCCCAGGCCCAGGGCGAGCCCCGCCGCACCGGTCACCAGGCCGAAGTCCGCGGTGGCCGCCGCGATGGTCCGCAGGTCACCGTCGTCGACCGCGTCCACGACGGTGAGCGCGTCGGCGAGGGCGGTGTCGTCGAGGGCCGCGCGCAGGGCGGCGGTCCCCTCCCGGACCGTGTCGAGTCCGAGGCGGGCGACGGGGTGCCGCGTCTGGGGGCGGAGCAGCCGGTCGACGCGCGAGTCCAGCATCGGGGTGAGCGGATGGTGGCGCATGGGGCTCTCGTCGAGCGGTTCGCCGTGGACGAAGAGGCGGCCCCCGTGCACCGTGCGCCCGGTCGCCGGGAACGAGGGGACCACCACGGTGCGCCGCTCGCCGGTCTCCGCCAGCAGGGCGTCGGTCACCGGGCCGATGTTGCCGCGCGGGGTGGAGTCGAAGGTCGAGCAGTACTTGAAGTAGAAGCGCCGGCAGCCGATCGCCCGCAGGGCGCGCAGGGCTCGCAGCGAGGCGTCCACCGCCTCCGCCACGGGGGCCGTTCTCGACTTGAGGGCCACGACGACGGCGTCCGTCCCTTGCCACGGGTCCGCCTCGTCCGGCCCCGGGGAGGCGACCGCCTCGGGGCCGACGGCGACCACGGTCCGGAAACCGCGGGCGACCAGCATGGTCGCGAGGTCGGTCGCGCCGGTGAAATCGTCTGCGATGGCCCCGAGGGTCGGCATCTGGTGCTCCTGCTGGTGTCCGGGTTCGTGGTGCGGCCGACGGCCACCCGTGATGATCTGTGAAATTATGTTACCAGACTTTACGCAGATGGGATCTGGTGATACACGTTGTTCATTCGCTGCTTCTAGAACGCGCGCCCCACAGCACCCCGTCGCCCCGCCGACCGCGCGAGAAGCCCCCGTCACAGCCTTGCGCGCTCAATCCAGGAGGGCCTCATGAACCTGCACCACTTGTTCGCCGACAGCGGCGGCCGGACGGTGCGGTACGCACTGACCGGAGCCGGCGGCGGGTTCGCGCGGACCCTGCTGGCCCAGACACGCGGGATGCCGGGCCTCGTGCCCGCCGTCCTGTGCGACCGCGACCTGCCCGCACTGCGCTCCGTACTGGAGGAGCTGTCGTACTCCGGCACCGTGGCCGAGTGCGACGACGCCGACGGCGTAGCGGCGGCCGTCGCCGGTGGGGGCATCGCCCTCGTCGCCGACGCCGCCCTGCTCACCGCGGCCCCCTGGGACATCCTGGTCGAAGCCACCGGCAGCCCCGCGGACGGCCTCGCCATGGCCGAGCGCGCCCTGAGCGACGGCCGGCACGTCGCGATGGTCAGCAAGGAGGTCGACTCCGTCGCCGGGCTGCACCTGGCCGGCCTCGCCGCCGAGCGCGGCCTCGTCTACACCACCGCCGACGGCGACCAGCCCGCCAACCTCATCGGCCTGGTCACCTGGGCCGAACTGCTCGGCCTCGACATCGTGGCGATCGGCAAGTCCACCGAGTACGACCTCGTCCTCGACCCCGGCGCCGGCACCGTGACCCAGCTGGACACCACCGTGCCGGCACCCGCCCTCGCCGGCCTGCTGGACCTCGGTGACGACGTACGCGCCACACTCGACGCCCGCGCCGCCGCCGTCGCGGCCCTGCCCACCGGCGCCACCGCCGACTACTGCGAGATGGCCGTCGTGGCCAACAACACCGGATTCGGTCCCGACACGGAGCGCCTGCACTACCCCGTCGCCCGCATCGCCGAACTCGCCGACGTCTACCGCCCCCGCGAGGA
This sequence comes from Streptomyces sp. NPDC107500, assembly GCF_055582785.1. Classification (NCBI taxonomy): domain Bacteria; kingdom Bacillati; phylum Actinomycetota; class Actinomycetes; order Kitasatosporales; family Streptomycetaceae; genus Streptomyces; species Streptomyces sp. NPDC107500. The sequence continues at coordinate 314,232 of NZ_JBVJPF010000007.1, read as the reverse complement.
CGGCGGCGTGCTGCACCGCACCGGTGTCGTCGACGTCTTCAGCGCGCTGCGCCTGCCCGGTGAGGCATCCTTCGCCGGCGGCGTCTTCGTCGTCGTGCGCACCGGTGATCCGGTGACCTGGCAGACGCTGCGGGAGAAGGGCCACGTCCTCAGCAAGGACGGCCGCTACGCCGCGATCTACCTGCCGTACCACCTCATGGGCGTGGAGACCCCCGTGAGCCTGCTGTCCGCGGTACTGCACCACCGCCCCTCCGGCTCCACCGACCCCCGCTCGTACGCCGTGCTCGCCGGCCGTGCCCGCACCGACCTGGCCGCCGGGACCGTCCTCACCATGGGCGGCCACCACCACGACGTCACCGGTGTCCAGGCGGTCCTCCTGCGTGGCGACGAGGCGGACGACGACATCGCCCCGCTCTACCTCGCCGCCCACACCACCCTCGCCCGGCCGGTGGCCGCCGGGGAACCGGTCCGCGTGGCCGACCTCGCCGACCCCGACGCCGCTCTGCTGCGCGCCTGGCGCTCCGGACGCGCCTCGCGCGGCTGCCCCGACGGCACGGAAGGAACGCCGGCCGCATGAGCACCGACCTCCAGCATCTCCTCCTCGGGGTCGTCGCCGTCGTCGTCCTGGTCCTGCTGATCACCAAGGCGAAACTGCACCCGTTCCTCGCGCTCGCCCTCTCCGCCCTCGGTCTGGGCGTCGCGGCGGGCATCGCCCCGGTGCGGGCCGTCGAGGCCTTCCAGGAGGGCTTCGGCGACACCCTCGCGGGCAGCGGCCCGACGATCGGTCTCGGCACCCTGCTCGGCGGCATCCTGCTGGGCTCCGGCGGCGCCGACCGCATCGCCACCGTGTTCATCGGGTCCCGGCCCGTGCAGTGGATCCCGGCCGCCATCACCGCCGCCGCGCTGCTGATCGGCATGCCGCACCTGTTCGACGTCAGCTTCGTCATGCTGGTGCCGCTGGTGTACACCGTCGCCAAGCGCAGCAACACCCACCTGCTGTGGGTGGGCCTGCCGATGGCCGCGGGCCTGTACGTGTCGCACGGCCTGCTCCCGCCGCACCCCTCACCGACCCTGGCGGTCTCCGCGTACGGGGCGAACACCGGCCTCACCATTCTGTGGGGACTGATCATCGGCATCCCGATGGCCGTGCTCACCGGCCCGGTGCTGACCCGTATCGTCAGCCGCTGGTTCGGTCCCGCGCCCGACCTCGACCGGGGGCCGGTCCAGTCCGCCACCACCGAGCCCGAGCACCGGCGCAAGCCGGCCTCCTTCACGCTCGCGCTCATCACCGTGCTCCTGCCGCCGGGCCTGATGCTCGTCGGCACCCTCGGCACGGCCAACACGGCCGAGGGCACGCTGCCGTACCAGTTCTTCGACGCCTGCAATTCCGCAGTGCTGTCGCTGCTGGCGGCCGTGGTCTTCGCCTTCTTCGCGCTCGGCGTCCGGTCCGGCTTCGGCTTCGGCCAGTTGCAGAAGATGGCGTCCAAGGGTCTCGCACCGGTCGGCGCCATCATCCTGATCCTGGGGGCGGGCGGCGGCTTCAAGGCGATGCTGACGGAGACCGGGATCGACCAGCTCATCTCCGACTACGCCGTCGACTGGGCGATACCCCCGCTGCTGCTGGGCTGGCTGGTCGCCGCGCTGCTGCGGGTGTGCCTCGGCTCGGCCACCGTCGCGACCGCAGCGGCCACGGCCATCGTCGCGCCCCTGCTGAGCGCCTCGCCCGGCACCTCGCCCGAGCTGATGGTGCTGGCCACGGCCTCGGGGGCGGTGATGCTCTCGCACGTCAACGACTCCGGGTTCTGGCTCTTCAAGGAGTACTTCCAGTTGTCGGTGGCGCAGACCTTCCGCACCTGGACGCTGATGCTGTCCCTCCAGTCACTCCTCAGCCTCGGCGGGGTGATGCTGCTCAGCACGGTGGTGCACGGCTGACGGCGCCTGCCGGTGGCGGGCCCGGCCGTCACCGGCATGATCATCGGCTAACGTCAGCACGGTCGAAGGGAGACCAGACCATGACCTCGGACGGCGAGCACCCTCCGCTCATCCCGGACCAGCGCCGCGAACAACTGCTCAAGCACCTGCGGCGGGACGGCGTGCTCAGCGTGCAGCAGATCACGCGGCTGCTCGGGGTCTCCCACATGACGGTCCGCCGCGACATCGCCGAACTCGAGCGGAGTGGGCTGGTGTTCTCGGTGCCCGGCGGTGTCCGCATCGCCAGCACCATCAGCAGCGAACCCGGCTTCCTCGACAAGTCCCAGGTCGAACAGCCCCAGAAGCGGGCGATGGCGGCCGAGGCGGCCCGCCTGGTCCAGGACGGCATGACCGTCTACCTGGACGCGGGCACCACGCTCCTCGCCATGGCCCCCGCGCTGAGCGCGCTGTCGGACCTGACCGTGGTCACCAACGACTTCACGACCATCGGACGGCTCATGGACGCCGAGAACGTGGAGTTGGTCCACGTCGGCGGCCGCGTCGACGTCTCCAACCGCTCCAGCGTCGGCCGCCTCGCCGCCGACACCCTGCGGCAGCTCGCGCTGGACGTCGCCTTCATCAGCACCAGCTCCTGGGACCTGCTGCGGGGCACGACGACGCCCTCGGAGGCCAAGGTGGACGTGAAGCAGGCGGCCATGGCCTCGGCCGCGCACTCCGTCCTGGTGGCGGGCTCGTCCAAGTACGGCACCTTCGGCCGCTACCGGGTGGCACCGCTGACGGACTTCGACACCATCGTCACGGACACCGACCTGACCGGTGCGGCGGCCGAGGGTATCCGGGCCGGCGGCTCCTCCCTGGTGCTGGCGCAGCCCTGATCCGAGGCACTCTGATCCGGGGCACTCCGATCCGGGGCAGCGAAAAGGCAGGCGCATCGATCCCGCCTGCCTCTCTCAACCTATAGCGCATGGGGGGCCTTGCGGCAAGGGCCCCTCCGTGGCGCAGAATCGGCGCCCTCGGCCGCGGCCCACGTGAGGCAGCCGGGCCGATCGGACGCTTTCTCACCATGGGGGACTCATGATCGACGTGCTCGTCGTCGGCGCCGGACCGACCGGCATGATGCTGGCCGGCGAACTGCGCCTGCACGGCGTACAGGTACGGGTGCTGGACAGGGAGACCGAGCCGACCCGAGTGGTGCGCTCGCTCGGGCTGCACGTGCGCAGCATCGAGGTGATGGACCAGCGCGGCCTGCTGGAGCGGTTCCTCGAACACGGCACGAGGTATCCGGTCGGCGGCTTCTTCGCCGGCATCGCCAAGTCCGCGCCCGTCGAGCTGGACACCACGCACCCCTACGTCCTCGGCATCCCGCAGCCCGTCACCGACCGCCTGCTGGCGGAGCGCGCCGTCGAACTCGGCGCCGAGGTCGAGCGAGGCCGCGAACTGGCCGGACTGGGCCAGGACGACCAGGGCGTGACCGCTGAGCTGGCCGACGGCACCCGGCTGCGCGCCCGCTACCTCGTGGGCTGCGACGGCGGCCGCAGCACCGTCCGCAAACTGCTCGGCGTCGGCTTCCCCGGAGAACCCTCCCGCACCGAGACGCTGATCGGCGAGATGCGCGTCGGTGCGGAGCCCGAGGAGGTGGCCGCCGTCGTGGCCGAGGTCCGGGAGACCCAGAAGCGGTTCGGCGCCGGACCGCTGGGGGACGGCTTCTACCGCGTCGGCGTGCCCGCCGCGGGCGTGGCCGAGGACCGCTCGCTCCCGCCGACCCTGGACGAGTTCAGACGGCAGCTCAAGGCGTGCGCGGGCACCGACTTCGGCGTGCACTCGCCGCGCTGGCTGTCCCGTTTCGGCGACGCCACCCGGCTGGCCGAGCGCTACCGCACCGGACGGGTGCTGCTCGCCGGCGACGCCGCGCACATCCACCCGCCCGTCGGCGGGCAGGGCCTCAACCTCGGCATCCAGGACGCCTTCAACCTGGGCTGGAAACTCGCCGCAGAGGTGAACGGCTGGGCCCCGGACGGGCTGCTGGACAGCTACCACACGGAACGGCACCCGGTGGCCGCAGACGTGCTGGACAACACCCGCGCCCAGATGGAACTGCTCTCCACCGAACCCGGCCCGCGGGCGGTGCGCCGCCTGCTGGCGGAACTGACGCGGTTCGAGGACGTCAGCCGCCACCTGACCGAGAAGGTCACCGCGCTGAACGTCCGCTACGACCTCGGCGCCGGACACGAACTCGTCGGCCGGAGGATGCGGGACGTCGAACTGCGGCAGGGGCGCCTGTACGAGCTGACGCACACCGGTCGCGGGCTGCTCCTCGACCGGACGGGCCGGCTGTCGGTGACGGGCTGGTCGGACCGGATCGATCACGTCGTGGACGTCGGTGCGAGACTGGAGGTGCCCGCGATGCTGCTGCGGCCGGACGGCCATGTGGCATGGGCCGGTGACGACCAGCAGGACCTGTTCGACCGGTTGCCCCGGTGGTTCGGTGCCGCCACCGGCTGACCCGACCGTCACGGGCCGCCCGCCCCCGCTTCCCCACCGGAGAGCCACCATGAACCACGTCGCCGACCCCCACCGCTACGACGGCACCATGCGGTACCGCCGCACCGGTCGCTCCGGTCTCGACCTGCCCGTCCTGTCGCTGGGCTACTGGCACAACTTCGGCGACGACAAGCCGTTCGAGTCGCAGCGGGAGATCGCCCTGCGCGCCTTCGACCTCGGCATCACCCACCACGACCTGGCCAACAACTACGGCCCGCCCTACGGATCCGCGGAGATCAACTTCGGCCGGATCATGCGCCAGGACCTGGCACCGTACCGGGACGAGATGGTGATCTCCACCAAGGCCGGATACGACATGTGGCCCGGCCCCTACGGCCAGGGCGGAGGCTCCCGCAAGTACGTGCTCGCCTCCCTCGACCAGTCCCTGAAGCGCATGGGCCTTGAGTACGTCGACATCTTCTACTCCCACCGCCTGGACGCCTCCACACCGCTGGAGGAGACCATGACCGCGCTGGACACCGCGGTGCGGCAGGGCAAGGCCCTCTACGTCGGGATCTCCTCCTACGACGCCGAACGCTCCCGTGCGGCCGCGGCGATCCTCCGCGACCTCGGCACGCCGCTGCTGATCCACCAGCCCTCGTACAACATGCTCAACCGGTGGATCGAGACCGAGGGCCTGCTCGACGCCGCGGGCGACGAGGGCTTCGGCGTCATCGGGTTCACCGCGCTCGCCCAGGGCCTGCTCACCGGCCGCTACCTCGACGGCGTCCCGGAGGGCTCCCGCGCCACCCAGGGCAAGTCCTTCGCGGCCGACTGGCTGAACGAGGACACCCTCCAGCGGCTGCGCGCGCTGAACGACATCGCCGCCCGCCGGGACCAGACCCTGGCCCAGATGGCGCTCGCCTGGGCGCTGCGCGATCCGCGCGTCACCTCGCTGGTGATCGGTGCCTCCCGCACCGATCAGCTGGAGCAGAACGTGGCCGCGCTGGACAACCTCACCTTCACCGCTGACGAACTCGCCGAGATCGACAAGTACGCGGTCGCCGACGGCAGCGTCGACCTGTGGCGCCAGGCCCGTACCGGAGAGATGGGCTGAGGCCGGCCCCGCCCGGGCCGGCGGTCACGACACCGGCTCGTCCGTGACGCGCAGCGAACGGGGCGGTCGGGCCGCCGGCTCGGGCAGGCGCAGGGGCTCCCGGCCCGGGGTGATGCTGCCGAGGAGCGTCGCCCGGCGCGCACCGGTTCCCGACGGGATCGCGCCGGGCAGGCCGTGCACCGTGAGGAAGCCCAGGAGCGCGAAGGCGAGGGCCTCCTTCGCGTCGGACGGCAGCCCGAGCGCGTCGCTGGGGCCGAGCGGCACACCGGGCAGTTCGTCGGTGAGCATGCCCATCAGCACCGGGTTGTGCGCCCCGCCGCCGGAGACGACGAGCCGGGTGACCCCGTGCGCCCGGCAGGCGTCGGCCACGGTGACCGCGGTGAGCCGGGCCAGGGTCGCCAGTACGTCGTCCGGCTCCGGCACCGGCGCCAGGGCCAGCGCGTCCAGCAGGTGGGGCAGGTGGAAGCGCTCCTTGCCGGTGCTCTTCGGGGCCGGCCTGGCGTAGTACGGGTCGTCCAGCAGCACCCGAAGCAGCGCCGCGTCGACCCGCCCCGCGCCGGCCCGCCGCCCGTCCTCGTCGTACCCGAGGGCGCCCTCGGTGAAGTGCCGTACGGCGGCGTCCATCAGGGCGTTGGCGGGCCCGGTGTCGAAGGCCAGCGGGTCGGCGCCGGGGGCGACGACGGTGAGGTTGGCGATGCCGCCCAGGTTGAGCGCGGCCGGGGTGCCGGGCAGCGCGGCCAGGGCGAGGGTGTCGGTCATGGCCACCAAGGGGGCGCCCTGGCCGCCGGCCGCGACGTCCCGGGAGCGCAGGTCGGAGACGACGGGTAGACCGGTGGCCTCGGCGATCCAGGCGGGCTGGCCCAGTTGCAGGGTGCCGCGGACGGCGCCGTCCTCGACCCAGTGGTAGACGGTCTGCCCGTGCGAGACCACCAGGTCCGCGGTCCCGTCGCACAGTTCGCCGAGGGCGCGGACGGCCACGTCGGCGAAGGCGCGCCCGATGCCGGTGTCGAGCACGGCGGCGGTACGGGCGGTCGTCTCCGACGGCGGCAGGAACCCCGCGATCAGCTCGCGCAGTCCGTCGGGGTAGGGGGCCGAGAGATGCCCGAGGGGCCGCATCACCAGGACGTCGTCCTGGAGGACGAGATCCGCGGCGGCCGCCTCGACGGCGTCGTAGGAGGTGCCTGACATCAGGCCGATCACACGCAAGACGTCTCCTGTGCGAAGGGGTCCGGACCGGAGAGGGCCGGGCTGGCGGGCGGCCCGCTCACTTCCGGCCGGCCGCGGTGAGCCGGTCGGGGCCGGTACCCGGCTCGGCGCCCGCCAGGGCGCCTTCGCCGGCCGCCGGTGCCGGGTGGAACAGGCTCAGCACGCCGCCGACGACCAGGGTGATCACCACCCCGATGGGCACCAGCCACTGGGCCGCGATCGCCTGCGACACCGTCGTCCCGCCCGTTGTGACGTCGATCTTGACCACGCGCACGATGTACGTCATCACCCCGATGGTGACCAGGAAGGCCACGACGGAGTCCACCTCGTTGGCGCGGGTCACCAGCCGCCCGAGCAGGAACGCGCCGAGCAGCGCGCCGTAGGTGTAGCCGGCGATGGTCAGTCCGGTCAGGTAGACGTTGCCGGTGCTCGCGCTGAACGCGCACGCGAAGACGGCCATCAGGGTCGCCCACACCAGCGTCATCCAGCGGGCGAGCCGCAGCAGCGACTCCTCGGACGGGGTGCTGCGGAAGAAGCTGTGGATGATGTCGGCGACCGTCGAGTTCGACATGGAGTTGAGCGCCGAGGACAGCGAGCCCATCGCGGCGCCCAGGATGCCGGCCACCAGCAGCCCGGAGACGACGACGGGCAGCCCGTTCAGGATGAACTCGGGGTAGAGGTTGTCCGAGCTGGACAGACCCAGCTCCGAGAACGACCGGCCCTGGTTGTACGACCACAGCAGCGCGCCGACGAGCGAGAACGCGGCGAACTGGATGACGACGAAGACACCCGAGGCGATCATGGCCTTCTGGCCCTCGCGCAGAGTCCGGGTGGCCAGCACCCGCTGCACGATGAGCTGGTCGGAGCCGTGGCTGGCCATGGCGAAGATGGCGCCGCCGATGATGGCGGTGGGCAGGGCGAACGGGCTGGTGAGGACGTGCGCCAGGTTGAAGTCGGTGTCGAAGAGCGTGAACCGTCCGGCGTCCCAGGCGCGGGCGTAGCCGTCACCGCCGACGTGGGCGGAGAGCACCGCGACGGCGAGGATCGCGCCGCCGAGGTAGAGGCCCATCTGGATGGCGTCGGTCCAGATGACCGCCTTGATGCCGCCCAGGTAGGTGTACACCACGGTGATCAGCGTGAGCACGATGATGATCACGCGGTAGCTCGCGTGCACGCCGAACTCGTCGAGCAGCAGCTTGATGGGGATGGCGGAGGCGAACAGCCGGACGCCCTCGGCCAGCAGCCGGGTGAAGACGAACGTCACCGAGGCGAGCCCCTGGAGCTTCAGCCCGAACCGGTCGCCCAGGTACTGGTAGGCGCTGACGAACCCGCCGCGCTTGTAGAGGGGAATCAGTACGGTGGCGACGACGACCCGTCCGATGACGTAGCCCAGGGCGAGTTCGACGTTGCCGAAGCCCTGGCCGCTGTAGGCGCCGCCGGGAACGCTGATCACGGTCAGGACGCTGGTCTCGGTGGCGACGACGGAGAAGGACACCGTCCACCACGGCATGTGGCCTTCACCGACGAAGTAGTCCTTCGCCGACTTCTGCTTGCCGGCCTTCCGCAGGCCGATCCAGGCGATCCCGATCAGATAGACCACGATCACCACGAGGTCGAGCTGGCGCACGCGTGCTCCTAGACACTGGCCGGTGGGGTCGCCGGCGTGGGGAGAGGGCCGTCCGAGTATGGGAATGCCGCACTCCGGATGTCAATAAGTGACGACTGTTCGGACCGTACGTAAATTTTTGACCAACCCGGGTGGCCCCACTAGCCTGTGTCCACCACACTCAGGAGGGGCCATGGTCCGCCAGTCCTCGTCCGGCACGCCGGAGCAGTCCGCACAGGACGCCCCGCTCGCCGACATCCTCACGCGAGTCCGTGCCGCCCGGCCCTCCCTCGCCCCCTCCGAACGCCGTGTGGCCGACGCCGTCCTGGCCGCCCCGGGACAGGTCGCCGAACTGTCCATCAACGCGCTGGGGGAGCGGGCGGACACGTCGGCCGCCACCGTGATGAGGTTCTGCCGCACGATCGGCACCGGCAACTACCCCCAGCTGCGCCTCGCACTGGCCGCCGCCGCCGCACGCGAACACGCCCTGGGCGGTGAGCCTCCCGAGCACGGCGGCACCGACATCAGCCCGACGGACACGCTGGACCGCATAGTCGGCAAGATCATCTACAACGAGGTCCGGGCCCTGGAGGACTCCGGCGCCGGACTCGACATCGAGGCGCTGGGCCGGGCGGTCGACGCGGTGGCGGGGGCCCGCAGGGTCGACATCTTCGGAGTCGGGGCCAGCGCGTTCGTCGGCCAGGACCTGCATCAGAAGCTGCACCGCATAGGCCGCATGGCCTTCATCTGGAGCGACCGGCACGCCGCGCTCACCGCGGCGGCGCTCCTGGGGCCCGGCGACGTGGCGCTGGCCGTCTCCCACTCCGGCGAGACCGAGGACACCACCGAACCCCTCCAGGCCGCCGCCGAACGCGGCGCCACCACCATCGCCCTGACCAACGACCCCGGCTCCACGCTCGCCACCGGCGCCGACCTCGTACTGACCACCTGCGCCCGGGAGACGCCGTTCCGCTCCGGCGCGACCGTCAGCCGCATCGCCCAGCTCGCCGTCGTCGACTGCCTCTTCGTCGGCGTGGCCCAGCGCTCCTACGACGCGTCGACCGCCGCACTGGAGAAGACCTACGGCGCCGTCCAGCGCCGCCGCCCGGCGGCCCGCCGCGGCACCTGACCGTACGTCACCTCATCCGCCGGCCAGGGCCCGCCGCCTGGCCTGTTCGACCGCCCGCTTCAGGGCGTCGATGTCGAAGGCGCCACGGTGGCGCCTGCCGTTGACGAAGAAGGTCGGCGTGCCCGACACGCCGCTCAGGTCCGCCGAGTCCACGTCCTCGGCGACCCGCCGGGCACCCCGGCGCCGCGCCAGGTCCTCACGGAACACCTCCATGTCCAGGCCCAGTTCGCGCGCGTACCGCAGCAGATCCCGCTCGCCCAGCTCGTCCTGGCGGTCCATCAGCAGGTCGTGCATGTCCCAGAACCTGCCCTGCCGCGCGGCCGCCTCCGACGCCTCGGCCGCCGCCTGGGCGTTGGGATGCACGTCGGTCAGCGGCAGATGGCGCCACACGTAGCGGACGTCGGTCTCACTGCCCAGCAGGTCGCGCACCACGCCCTCGGCCTGGCCGCAGTACGGGCACTCGAAGTCGCCGTACTCCACCAGGGTCACGGCGGCGTCCGCGGGACCGCGCACATGGTCGTGGCGCTCGTCGACCGCCACCCCGAGATCCGTCAGCGGTTCGGACGTGCCGAGCAGGGCCCGCGTCCGCCGTGCCGCGGGCAGGAGGCCGATCACCCCGGAGACCGCCCAGCTGACCGCGAACGAGCCGATCAGTGTGGCGATGATGCCGATGCGCGCCTGGTTCAGCTCCTCCCCCTCGAAGGCGATGGCGGCGATCAGCAGCGACACGGTGAAGGCCGCCCCCGCGATCGATCCGGCGGCGGTGACCGAGCCCCAGCCCACGTTGGGCCGCAGCCGCCGCCCCGACAACAGCTGCGCGCCCGCCATGGAACCCACCACACCGACGATCTTCCCCACCACGCAGCCGCACAGGATGCCCAGCGTGACGGGCGAGGTGAACGCGTCGGCCAGCCGCGCGCCGCTCAGTTCGATCCCCGCGTTGGCCAGGGCGAACAACGGCACGATGCCGAAGCTCACCCAGGGCAGGAACCGCTGTTCCAGCCGCTCGTTCGGCGAGATCGCCGAGGCCAGGCCCCGCGCCGCCGAACGCTGGAGCTCGGGCGTCGGCTGCTCCCGGAACAGCCGGAAGAGACGGCTCGCCCGCTCCAGATCACCACGGGGCGCGGGGTAGGCGATGACCAGGGCCCCGACCGCCAGACCCGTCACGACCGGATCGACCCCGGCCTCGTGCAGCGCCACCCACACCACCACGGCGAGGAGGGCGCAGAACAGACCGCGACCGGCGTCCGCCAGCCGCAGCACGACGACGAGGGCGAGCAGCGCGCCCAGGGCGACGAGGAGCGCCGGGAGGTGGATCTCGTCGCTGTAGAAGACGGCGATGACGAGCAGCGCCACCACGTCGTCGACGACCGAGATGGACAGCATGAGTGCCCGCAGCGAGGCCGGCAGCCGACGGCGCAGGACGGCCAGGATGCCCAGCGCGAACGCGGTGTCGGTCGACATGGCCGTGCCCCAGCCGTGCACCGAGTCGTGCCCCGCGTTGATCACGACGTAGATCACGGCGGGGACCACCATGCTGCCGAGGCCGGCCACCGCGCTGAGCAGCACCCACCGCCGGTCCCGCAGTTCCCCCATGTCGAACTCGCGTCGCGCCTCCAGCCCGACGACGAAGAAGAACAGGCTCATCAGCCCCGCGTTGATCCACTCGTGGACCGTCAGCGACAGGTGGCGGGTGTCGAAGCCGACCGTGAAGTGGGCCTGCCACACGGCCTCGTAGGAGTGGACGTCGATGTTGGCCCAGATCAGTGCCGCGACGACGGCCACCAGGAGCAGGACCGCGCTGCCGGTCTCCGTCTGCACGAAGGTGCGCCAGCGGGTGCCGCCCCTGGTGGACATCTCCTGCGCTGTCTCGTGGGACTCAGTCTCGCTCACGCGGGCGATTATGGCCGCCCGGGACCCGTTCCTCGCGCAGGCTCGTCACCAGGTCGCGCGGGAGTCCGTGGGTGTCGTGGAGGTAGTGGAAGTCGTCCTCTCCCAGCGGGCCGCGGAAACGGGGCCTGGAGAGCACGCTCCGGCCGCGCTCCAGGAGCCCGCGGAACCGGCGTTCCTCCTCCAGCAGCAGTCGCCGTACGGTCTCCGGGTCCCCTTCCTGCCGGAAGTGGTCCAGGGTGTGGGAGACCAGCTCCTGCGGCAGGTCGCCGAGGGCGCGCGACGGGTCGTCCCGCCACAGCACGGTGAGGACGCGCCGCACGAGGCGGCGCAGCACGTACCCGCGGCCGGTGTTGGCCGGGCGGACCCCGTCACCGATGATGACGACGGCCGAGCGCAGATGGTCGACGACCAGCCGCAGCGACGGTTCGTCCAGCGGCCACAGGGACGGCACCAGCCGCCGCCACGGGTCGAACACGTCGCACTCGAACACCGACGACCTGCCCTGGAGCAGCGAGAAGAGGCGCTCCAGGCCGAGGCCGGTGTCGATGTTGCGCTGCGGGAGCGGCACCAGGCTGCCGTCGTCCAGACGGCGGTGACGCATCATCACGTGGTTCCACACCTCCACCCAGCGGTCGTCGCGGGTGGGTGTCGACCGGGGCGGGGTGTCACCGGTCCACAGGAAGATCTCCGAATCGGGTCCGCACGGGCCGACCGGACCGTTGGACCACCAGTTGTCCTCCACCGTCAGCTCCACCGGCACACCCCGCTCCTGCCAGAGCCGGAGCGATTCGGTGTCCGGTCCCACCTGGTCCCCGCCGCCGTACACCGTGGCGTGCAGCAGCCCAGGATCGATCCCCAGGCCCTCGGTGAGCAGCCGGTGGGCCCAGTCGAGGCTCTGCCGGCTCTCGTAGTCACCCAGGGACCAGGTGCCGAGCATCTCGAAGACGGTGAGATGGGTGCTGTCGCCGACCTCCTCCAGGTCCGTGGTGCGCAGACAGCGCTGGACGTTGACCAGCCGCCGGCCCAGCGGGTGCGGACGGCCCTCCAGGTACGGGGTGAGCGGATGCATGCCGGAGGTGGTGAACAGCACGGCGTCGCCCGGCGGGGGCAGCAGGGTCGAGCCGGTGATCCGGCGGTGACCGTGCTCCTCGTAGTACTCGGTGAACGTGCGGACGATCTGCTCGGTGTCCATGGGGGTGACTCCTTCGCTGCGTGGCGGGAGGCACCGGAGAACGGTCCGTGCGAGCGGGGCGGCGGGGCGAGGGGCCGGAACGCCACGAGACCACCGACGGGCCGTTTCCGGTCGCCGGTGGGAAAGGGAGAAGGTCAGGCGGCGGCGGCCGGCGAGCTGGTCGCTCGCGCGGTCGCGAAGGTGCTTCGGCCGATGACGTTCATGCGGACGAAGCTAGCGCCCGCCGCCGCTCGGCGCACGCGAATATCCGCGGGCCGGCCGAGATCCGCGGGCCGGCCGAGATCCGCGGGACGGCCGAAGGAGGTGCCGCCCGGCGTCAGAGCACGTCGTAGGTCAGGTGGGTGGCGGTCGACGTCGGGGTCACGCTCCGCTGTACCAGCGAGCGGGGAGCCCGGCCCGGGAACAGCGGCGTCCCGGTGCCCAGCACGACGGGTGCCAGGTGGAGCGTCAGCGAGTCGACCAGTCCCGCGTCGAGCGCCGAACCGATCAGGGAGCCGCCGCCCATGAGGACGACGTCGAGGTCCCGGCCGGCGGCCGCCGAGGCCGCCTCGGCACGCTCGCGCGCGGTGGCGACCGCGTCGGCCAGGCCGGTCGTGACGAAGGTCCAGTCGAGGCCGGTGAGGCGCACCGAGTCCGGTCGTGAGCCGGTCACGACGACGAAGGCCGGTTTGCCGACCTCGCCCGCGCCGTAGCCGGTCGTGTCGTCCCAGCCGCCCGGTCCGTCGACCACGTCGAAGAGGTGGCGGCCGAGGACGACCGCACCCGACCGGGCGGTGGCCTCGCGCAGGATGCGGCGGTCGTCGGGGTCGTCGGAGAACGCCCAGGTGTGCAGCGGCTCGCCGCCCGTGCCCAGCCCGTTCTCCGGGCCGGGGTCGGGTCCGGTGACGAAGCCGTCGAGGGAGACCGAGATGTCCGCGATGATGTGCGTCATGTCAGGGTGGACCCGCGCCGCCGGCGGAACTCATCGGCGGCCGTCGCCGGTCAGGGCGGCCAGGTCCTCGCCGGTCCGCAGCCGGCCCGTGACCTCGGCCTCGGCCTCCCGGGGCGCCCGGACCGCCAGGGTCCGGTCGTCGCTCTCGGCCGTGACCTCACCCGTCACCCGCAGGCCCGTCACGGCGCGGCTGCCGGCGGCGAGGACGTACCAGTCGCCGTCGGGGGAACGCCAGCGGGTGTCGGCCACGACGTGCTGGCCGAACCGGCTGCACGCCGCCGTCCCCCGGGCCCGTACCACCGGCTGGGCGGCGTCGCGGGTGCGCAGGTCCACGGAGACCTCGTCGGTGCCGCGCCAGGTGACGGCGCGGGCGCAGGACCACACGGCACGTCCGGCGTCCTGGGGGAGTCGCTGGTCGGCGAAGTCCCAGAGGTTGACGGCGCGGACCGGCTCGCCCTCGCCGGAGAGGCCGTCCAGGCCGCACGCCAGCCGGGACCAGGCCACCAGGGCGGCGCTCCCGGTGGCCTCCCTGGGCTGTCGGGCCGGGGGTGTGCCGGCACCGGGCAGCGGCGTGTAGGTGAGGTGCACGGGGGAGAGGCCGCCCCGGTCGGCCAGGAGGAACGAGTGGTCCTCGACGATGCGGGAGGACGACCGCAGTTGCAGCACCGTGCGCCGCTCGCAGGACCCGCCCGCCGGTGTCGCCGGCACGGGCTCGGTGACACCGGCGGCCGAGACGTCGAGGTCGCGGGCGGCGTCGTCGGGGCGCAGCAGGTCACGGGTGCCGGCCTCGGCGATCCACGGGGCCAGCAGGTACCGGGCCGCTCCGTCGCGTTCCGTCACGGCGACCGCGGCGGCGGTGGTGACGTCCGCGTCGTCGGCCCGCGCCACGGAGAGGGCGGCGGGCTCACCACCGGAGGCGTCCGGCTCCGTGTACCGGGCCAGCCGTCGGCCGTCGTGGAGGAGGACGACCGTGCGGGCGTCCACCTCGCCCGCGTAGAGCAGTTGCGGGGCGCCGGGCGGAGGGTCCGCAGGTGTGCCCGGAGCGAAGGACACGTCCGTGTCCCCGCGTGACGGGTTCGACCAGGTCTCCAGGGCCCGGGTGAGCAGCGCCGTGTCGTCGGTCCGGTCGCCGCGGGCCGGCCAGGCGGTGAAGTCCACCCGTGAGGTGTCCGCCCACAGCGCGGGGTCCGTGCGGCGCAGGTCCTGTGCGGCGGGCGCGTGGGCGGACCGTGCGGCGTCGGACCCCGCCACGGCGGAGCCCTCGGTGTCCTGGCCGGTGGCGACGAGCGCCGTCGCGGTGACGAGTGCGGCGAGCACCACCGCGCCCGCCAGCCGCGTCCGCCGCCTGCGGCGCAGCAGGTCCGTCGGCTGCGCCCGCACCGTGCACGCGTCGAACTCGCTGGGTCCCGCGGCCGACAGCGCACGCGCCGCCGCACCGTTGCCGGGGCCGAGCCGGTCCGCGGCGTCCAGGGCCCCGGCCGGATCCCCGACGCCGGCGGCCCGCAGCACCTCCAGGACCTCCGGCTCGGACAGCCCGTCCACGTGCCGCAGGACGAACGCGCCCCGGGCGGCCGGTTCCGCGCCGGACAGAACCCGGCCCAGGGCCATGTCGTCGGCGTTGCCCGACCGGGGGAACAGCCGCAGCCCCAGCACGATGGGCAGCCGGCGCGGCGGCCACACCGCCGTCGCCCGGCCCGCCCAGCTGTCCGCGCGCCGCCCGTCCTTGAGCGCGGCGCGCAGGACCGCGACGCGCAGATCGTTGCCGATGTGGGCCGCGACCCGCTCGGCACCGTCGCGCGGAGCAGGCACAGCGGGCGCCGGCCGTGCTCCGCCGCCGGTCCGGGGCAGTGCCCGCTGGGCGAGGGAGTGGGCCCTGAGGACCCTGCGGTGCCTGCCCAACGAGGCCGGCAGCACCAGGTACGCCAGGCGTACCAGGCCGCCGTACTGCTCGACCAGCACGGACTCGGCTCTCTGCACACGCCCTTGAACCGAGCGACTTCTCTCACGGAACCGACTGACGGGCATAAGCGGTGCCCTCCACGACCGAGGATCTGCTGTTGCTGATCTCTCAAACGAGTGAATCGCGTGATGGTCACACGACGGTCGTGGCCAGGCTTCACCCGAAGGGGGTCGGCACGGCCTTGCCGGGCGTCATTCCGTCACCCGGTCCTCCTCAGTTCACGGAGAGCCGCACCAGCCCTTCGTCGGCGCGGGGCGTGCCGTCCACCGTCACCGCGACGTAGCGGGCCGAGCCCCGGTACGCGACCGCGCGCACCCGCCCGTGACCGGTCAGCGTCCCCACCCGCCGGTACCGCACACCGTCGGTGCTGAACTCCACGCGGGCCGCCGGGGCCGAACCGGTCGTCCACTCCGCCTCCACCCGGCGCACCTCGGTGTTCGCGCCGAGGTCGACCACCATGCGGCCGTCCCGGCCCGGCCGCCACACCGTGTCGGGGGCACCGTCCACGGCGGCACCCGGGCCGGACATCCCCGGCGGCAGCGGATTGGTCGGGAAGGTGTTCCGGCCCAGGGCGTGGTCGTCGTGGGGGAAGGGCCGCGCGCCGCGTAGCGTGACACGGACCTCGTGCCCGGTGCGCACGGACGTGACGGTGCTGCGCCCCTGGGCCTCGATCCGCACCCGGCAGCGGGGGCCCGACAGGTGCAGGGTCGCCCCGTCACTCACCCTGACCCGCAGCCCGGGCGGCAGGCTCCCGCCGGAGAGCGGGACGAGCGTGAACCGGGGCGGGAGCAGCAGCGCGGAGGCCGCGTCCAGGTGCGCCGTGTAGCCGATGCCCTGCCGGGTGATCGTCTGCTCGCCCTCGTACACGTGCCGGTGGCGCCCCTCCTGCGGCACCTCGACCCCGGTGTCGACCGGGTCCGCCGAGAGGTTGAACAGGCTCAGGTGATCGTCCACGAGGGCCGCGCGGACCCGGGCGTCCTCGGCGACGGGGGCCGGCCGGCCCGCCAGCGCGCGCAACTCGGCGGGGGACGCACCGCAGTGCCCCTCGATCACGACGGCGTCCCGCGCCCCTTCGGCCGGCACGATCGTGTCGCCGTACACCGCCACCGTGTGCCCGCCGTCGCCGCCACGGACGACCAGACCGGCGCGGCCGTCGATGTCGAGCCAGCCGCCCTCGCTGCGCAGCGCCGGGGCCGGTCCGGTGGCCAGGTCCGTCCACCGCTCGCCGTCGGACGAGCCCTGTATCAGGTAGGAGCGTCCGGCGGCCGCCTCCCAGCGCAGGGTGACCCGGTCGACCGCGCGGGCGGCGCCGAGGTCCACCGCCCACCAGCTGTCCGCGCGCTTCCTGTCCTCGCGGGAGACCGCCCAGCGGGTGCCGGCGTCGCCGTCCGCCGCCAGGTCGGCGGTCATGCCGGCCGACTGGGAGGAGGCCGTCGCGGCCCTGCCGCGCGCGAGGTCGTCGGTGCCGTCACCGGCGCGGACCTCGACGGCGTACAGCGAGTACCCGTACGTCGGGTCGGGCCGCACGCCCAGCATCCTGACGTGGCGCACCGTCGCGGCCGGGAAGGCCAGTTCGTCCACGCGTCCCTTCGCCTCGGGCGAGGCGTCCTGCGCGCGGACCGTGGCCGAACCCTCCGCGAACCGGTAGGTGCGGCTGCCGTCCAGGCCGGCCACACCGGGCATCGTGAGGTTGTGCACCTCCAGCCGCGAACCGCCCGCTCCCGCCCCGTCGGAGGCGTAGACGACAGCGCCCGAAGGGAGTGTCGTGTACCCCGCGAAGCCCTCGCCCAGCCGCAGCACCGTGGCGCTGCCGTCGAACCCGTCGCGCAGGGCGGTGTGCACCCGCACCTGCCTGCCGGTGACCTGCGCGGCCGTCGAGGGCAGGAACATCGGGGTGGCGCCGCTGAGCCGGAACAGCCAGTCGTCGTGCCCCGGCTGCCAGCCGAACTTGACGAACCCGGGCTTCGTCACCACGCCCGCCCAGGCGGCGGGGGACTGGTGGGAGACCAGACCCGGTCCGGTCCCGAAGTCGGTGACGCCCGCCGCGTGCGCGAACAGCTCCTCGCGCGACATCGGGCGCACCCCGCGGCCGGCGGTCGGCCACACGTGCAACAGGTAGCTGATCGCGAGTTCCGCGCGTGCCTCCGGCTCGTACTTGGGCTCGCCCGAGAACTTCGCGAGCCGGTACTCCGGCGGATACTTCTGGTACGCCTCCAGCCGCTCGGCCAGGTCCGCCTCCGCGCGGGCCGCCGCCCGGTCCCCGGCCACCCGGGAGAGGAAGGCGAGCGGGATCACGTCCCTGCCGTACAGGTGCTCCCGGTCGTTCACCATGGGCATCAGCGGCTCGCCCGCGTTCGACATGACACCCAGCAGCGTGCGCCACAGCGGTTCCGCGTTGGGCTGCCTGGTCAGGACCTCGGGCAGCGGCTGGCCCGCCGCGAGGAAGTGCGCGGCGTTGCGGCCCGAGGTGCGCCACATCTCCGCCTGGTAGTGCGGCCCGAACGAGCCGTGGTTCTCCACGATGAACGTGTCGTACGTGTTGTGCGCGGTGTTGCGCGAGACCGGGACGCCGTCCACGCGCGCCGGGTTGGCCAGGTCGGCGGCGGGCAGCCCGCCCTCGTTGCGCGACCAGGTTCCGTAGTCGGTGGCCCAGTCGGCCCGGCGCCGGTCGTCCGGTGCCCAGGCCAGTGCCGGGGCGAGGGTCTGCGCGTACAGGCCCATCTCCTCCAGCTTGGTGTCACCGACGTGGCCGCCCTGGAGGCCGTTGGGCGTCCAGTCCCCGGAGGCCGGGTCGTCGCCGGTGCCCAGGGAGTGGGTGTACGCCGCCTGTTCGCGGGTGATGGTGTCGACGGCGGCGCGGGTGCCCGCGTCCAGCTCGTCCCAGAGCAGGCGCGCGGCGAGGATGAAGTACGACTGGAACGTGGTGTCGAAGAACAGGGTGCGGCCCCACTCGGTGCCGCCGGTGAGCCGGTTGGAGGCGGCGAAGTGGCGCAG
Organism: Streptomyces sp. NPDC107500; assembly: GCF_055582785.1. Lineage (NCBI taxonomy): Bacteria > Bacillati > Actinomycetota > Actinomycetes > Kitasatosporales > Streptomycetaceae > Streptomyces > Streptomyces sp. NPDC107500. The sequence continues at coordinate 295,791 of NZ_JBVJPF010000007.1, read as the reverse complement.
GGTCGCCAGGGTCCGGCGCCTGAGGGTCTCCCGGTCGACGCCGGCCTCGTGCTCGTCGAAGCTCCCGTGCGTCAGCAGCACGGCGTGTCCGAGGACGACGGCGAAGCCGAAGTACTCGTCCGTGTAGGTCCCCTTGGCCTCGTCCCACTGCGTCTCGGACCAGCGGGTGTGCCTCAGCAGGACGCGGTGGTACGTGGCGGCGACCTCGTCGGGCGGATCGACGGACCTGGCCGCGGCCGGGCCGGAGGCGGCGGCGGCCGGGGACGTGCTCAGCACCGGCTGGAGCGCGGCCGCGGCGCCGCTCGCGCCGAGCAGTTGGAGCAGGAGCCTGCGGCCGACAGGGAGGGAAACGGGGCCCATCATGGTCCTTCTTCACCAGGCGACAACGTTGTCAACGAAGGTCATCCTTGAACGGCCCGGAGAGGTGTGTCAATGGTCGTGCGTTCACCCGTCCCGGCGGAGGCGGGGTGCGGGGGCGTCCGGGAGGGAGAGGTCGTAGCTGGTGAAGTCGGCGTACGGCAGGTATCCGATGCGCCGGTAGAGGGCGTTGCTGGTGAGGTTGGCGGGGTTGGTGAACAGGACGACGTCCGTCGCGCCCGCGGTCAGCGCGGCCCGGGTGACCTCGACGGTCACGGCGCCGGCGTAGCCGCGGCCCCGGAGCCGGGCCGGGGTGTAGACGGGGTCGATGCGGACCTGGCCGCCGACCAGCGGGTTGACGCCCGCCATGGAGACGGGTGTGCCGTCCGGTGCCTCCCAGTAGGTGTACCGCTTCTCGGCGAAGCGGGTGCCGGCCCAGGAGGCGGCGTCTATGGAGACGGTTTCCCCGACGTCCGCGGCGAACTCGCGGCACCAGCCCATGAGGTGCTCGTGCTCCGCCTCGTCCACCGCCCGGCCCCGGCCCGCCGGCGGCGGCTCCGGTGGGGTGAGCGTGCCGAGGCGGTGGAGCCGGCCCCGCCAGCTGTGCGCGGACGCGGCGCCGGTGTGCCGCTGCCAGGCCTCGGCGAACGCGGTGGCGGTGTCGTGGTCCGCGGTGACACCGGTGACGGAGAGACCGAGGCCCGCCAGGTGGGAGGCGAGGACCTCGGCCTGCTCGGGGGAGAGGGCGGTGAGGGTGAGGCGCCGGGACGGGAGGCGGTAGAAGGCCGCGTGGACCTCGCCCGCCGCCTCCAGCAGGCCGAACACGACGGGTTCGGTGCCGAACACCTTCGCTTCCCGGGTGCGCATCTTCTCCAGCGTGGTCAGCGGAGTGGTGTGCAGGGCGGGGCGTGAGCGCAGGAAGTCTCCGGCGCGGGCGAGGAATTCGTCGAGGTCTTCGGTGACGTGCCAGTCGTCCGGTCGCATGCTTCATGATCTCCGACGTTTCCCGGTCCCGGCGAGTGCCTGCCCGGAGTACGTTCTCCGGGCGCTCGCGAACCGCTCGCTCAGGGGCGGTGCACCGGTTCCGTCGGCCTGCCCCTGCGCGGGGTGGGGACGCGGGAGACATCGATGACGCGCTGCTGCTCGGCTGATGACCGGCGGGCGCGTGGCCCCGGCCGCGGAGGCGCGCTCACCGCTTGCGCCACCACCGAACGGCCGCCGCCCCGGCGAGGAGCCCGAGTGCGGCTCCGGCCGCGCGGCGCCCGTGGGTGCGGGGTCGGTCGCGGTGCGGCGTGGCCGATGCCGTGTGCGGGTGACGTCCCTCGTCCGCGGGTGCCGGTGAGGTGGGTTCGTCCGGCTCGGACAGGCCCTGGGTGATCCGCTGCCACACATGTGCCGGAGGGGCGCTCGGGAGGTCCGGCTCCTCGACTCCGCGGGCCGCCATGACGACCCGGGTCATGAGGTGCAGTTCCTCCCGGCAGCGCCCGCACGCGGCGAGGTGCCGGAGGGCGCCGACGTCGTCGTGCGTGACGTCGTTTCCGAGTGCCAGTTCCACCAGATGCGCGGGGTCCACATGTGGCACCGCTGCCCTCCTGCCGGTGTGCCGGGGCCGGTTCACCCACGGTGCTCCGCGGCCCGGCGGATCACCAGGACGCCGGTCAGGGTGACCAGGCCCGTCACGCCCGCCCAGGCCAGCCACTGCTCCGAGGAGTTCGGGCCGAGGCCGGCGGCGTTGGCGCCCGAGGAGCCGGCGCTCGGTGAGGCCCCCGTGGTGTCGAGCGTCTGGGTCGCCAGTGCCAGGTTCTTGTCGGCCGCGCTGCCCCAGGCGTAGGCGACGTTGCTCGTGCCGCTCTTGAGGTTCAGGTCGGCCGGGCCGATCGCCACGGTGTCGGTGCCGGCGAGCACCACATCGGCGGAGACCGTGCCGGCGTCGACCACGGCGGTGTCCTGCTTCGGGTTCTCCAACCCCTTGAACACGGGCTGACCGTCCGCGCGGACGTCCACGGCGGGCGCGGCGGCGACGTGGCGTACCGTCAGCCGCGACTGGCCGTCGTCGACCGCGGAGACGTCGTTGGTGAAGGCCGTCAGCTGGGGTGTGCCGTCGGCGGACAGGTGCGCGGCGATGGTGGCGTTCCCGCCGGCGGGTACGTTGACCTCCTTCTCGATGGCCGGGGTGCCGTCGGGGCCCTGGCCGGCCTCGAAGACCTGGATGTCGTAGGTGCCCGCCTTCAAGGACTGCGGGTCGGTCACCGTGCCGGGCTTGAAGTCGCTGAGCAGCTTGTCACCGTTGGCGTAGACGTCGACGTCGAGTCCCGGGACGCCGTGGAAGACGGACACCATGGCCGAGTCGTCACCGCCGCCCGCGGGTGCGGACAGGGCGGGTGCGGCGGCGGTGAGGGCCAGGGCGCAGGCTCCGGCCGACGCGCCGAGGATGAGCGGGATTCGGGAAGCCATGAGGATCATCCCTTCTTCGAGTGGCGCCCTTCTGGGCGGTCTCGTCGATGGCTCGTATCTGGTTCGGGCACGGGCGTCACGACGGATGCGCCATGGGGTGCGGTTTCTCTTCGCGGGCCGCCGCCCGCTCGTCGGCGCGGCCCTGCTCGATCCCCTCGCGCAGCCGGTGCAGACCGCGGCGGGTGTGGCTCTTGACGGTGCCCAGCGGCGTGCCGGTGCGCTCGGCGATCTGGGCCTGGGTGAGGTCCTCGTAGAAGGCCATGCACAGGACCTCGCGCTGGCCGCGGGGCAGCCGCGACAACGCGTCGACCAGCAGCACCCGGTCCAGGACCTCGTCCACGCCCGCGTCGTGGCGGTGCCCGTCGGCGTCGTACGCCACCGATTCGACCAGGGCGAGGCGGCGCGTCCTGGCCGCCAGGGCGTCGACGATCTTGCGGCGCGTGATGCCGACCAGCCAGCCGCCGAGCGGCCCCCGCTCCGGGCGGTAACCCGCTCGTCCGCGCCAGGCGCCGATGAACACCTGCTGCGTCACGTCCTCGGCCTCGTGGGGGTCGCCGAGCGAGCGGCTGGCCAGGGTGTGGACGAGGGAGCCCCAGCGCCGGTAGACGGCCGCGAAGGCGACCTCGTCGGACGCGCACAGACCACGGGCCAGCTCCTCCTCGTCCGGCGGGCTCGCCGGCGGACCGGCGGGGGCGTCGGAGTGTCGCGCTTTCGTGCTCATGATCTGTTCCTCCTGCCGTCTGCGCTGTCCGAGGCGGAGAGCCACCCGCGCGGCGGGTTCCGGACGGTGTGGGATTCGTTGGCAGCAGCGCTTGGAAAGCAGTCTTGTGAGAGCGAACGACGCACACAACATGCGTCGTTTGTGCGTCGTAAGGTGGAGATGTGGGTCTGGACAGGGACGATGAGACGGATGCCGGGGCGGATGCCCGGAGCGGTGGCGGGCTGACCACCGGCGAGGTGGCACGGCGCCTCGGGGTGGCGCCGACCACCGTCCGGTCGTGGGACCGCCGCTACGGGCTCGGTCCCGCCGCGCACACCGGCGGCCGGCACCGCCGCTGGACCGCCGGCGACCTCGCCCGGCTGGAACGGATGTGCGCGCTGACCGCGACCGGGCTGCCGCCCGCCGAAGCCGCCCGCCTGGCCCTCGGCGAAGCCGCCCCCGACACGCCCCCGCGCCGGCCCGCTCCCCGGCCGCCGTCTCCGGAACGCAGCCGCGCCGGCACCGGCATGCGGCTCGGCGACGTACGCCAGGAGTGCAAGGGCATCGCCCGCTCGGCCCTGCGACTCGACGCCGCCGCCCTCGACAAACTGCTGGAGGACGCGATCGAGGAGCACGGCCTGGTCGCCGCCTGGACGGAGGTGATCATGCCGACGCTCCAGGCCGTCGGACGCAAGTGGGAGACCGCGGGCGAGCGGTACGTCGAGGTCGAGCACTTCCTGTCCTGGCACGTCTCCGGCGCCCTGCGCCGCCACGCACCGCCCGTGGTCGCCGACCGGCCCGGCGCCACCACGGTGCTCGCCTGCGTGCCCGCGGAGAACCACACGCTGCCCCTGGAGGTCCTGGCCGCCGCGCTGGCCGAACGGGGCCTGCCGGTCCGCATGTTCGGCGGCGCCCTGCCCGTCGAGTCGCTCGTGACCGCCGTCCGCAGGACCGGCCCGGCCGCGGTGGGGCTGTGGGCGCAGTCCCGCACCACGGCCAGCCGGCCGCTCGCCCAGCACGTCTCGGCGATCGAGTGGGGCGTGCGCGGCGCCCGCAGGAAACCCGTGGTGCTGACGCTCGGCCCCGGCTGGGCCGGGCAGACCTCACCGGGGCTGCCGCACCCGCCGGGCCTGTCGGAGGCCGTCGCGGTGGTGGAGTCGGTCGTACACAGGTGACGTCGCTCGTCCTCTCGGGTACCCGACGGCGGTGCCGCCTGGCCTCACCGGGCGGAACGTGCTCGGGTGGATCCGGTCTCCCGGCCGGCGGAGGCCGCTGTCGAAGGAGGGGCGCGCATGACGACTCACCACCACGGGACCCCGGACACGGTCGTCGTCGGAGCGGGGCTCGCCGGTCTGGCCTGCGCCCTCGACCTGTGCCGGGCCGGCCGGCGGGTGGCGCTGCTGGAGGCTTCCGACGCGGTCGGCGGACGGATGCGCACGGACCGGCGGGACGGGTTCCTGCTCGACCGCGGGTTCCAGGTGTTCAACACCTCATACCCGCAGGTCAAGAGGCGCCTCGACCTGCGCGCCCTGCGCCTGGGGCCGTTCACCCCCGGCATCCTCGCGCACACCCCGGCGGGCGCCGTCCGCCTCGCCGATCCGACCCGGCGTCCCCGGGCGGCGGGAACGCTGCTGCCCGGGAGGGTGCTGGACGCCCGTGACCTGGCCGCCCTCGCCGCGCTCACCGCCCGGGACACCCTGCTCCCCGCCGGTCTGCTGAAACGGGGCGCCGACCGGTCCACCGCCGACGCCCTGTCCCGCGCCGGAGTCTCCGACGCGGTGGTCACCGACATCCTGCGGCCCTTCCTGTCCGGGGTGTTCCTGGAGGACCGGCTGGAGACCTCCGCACGCTTCTTCCACCTGGTCTGGCGCAGCATGGTCAGGGGGACCCTCTGTCTGCCCGCCGGTGGGATCGGCGCCGTCCCCGCGCAGTTGGCCGACGGCCTGCCCGAAGGGGTCCTCCGGCTGGAGACGCCCGTCGAGGCGGTCACCGCGTCCGGAGTACTCCTGGCGGACGGACGGGAACTGCGGGCGCCCTCCGTGGTGGTGGCGACCGACGCGGCCACGGCGGCACGTCTGCTGCCGGGCCAGGAGGTCCCGGAGACCCGTACCGTCACCACCTACTACCACGCCGCGCCCCGCACCCCCCTGGCCGAACCCACCCTGGTGGTGGACGGCACCGGCGCGGTACTGAACACCTGCGTGCTGACCGAGGCCGCGCCCGCCTACGCACCCCCGGGCACCTCGCTGGTCTCCACCTCCGTGCTCGGCCCCGACCGCCCCGGAGCGGACGGGACCGTGCTGCGCCGCCTGGCCGAGCTGTACGGCACCGACACCGGCGACTGGACACCGGTCGCCACGTACACCGTCCGGGGAGCACTGCCCGCGATGACGCCGCCGTGGCCGACGAGCCGTACGACGCGTGCGACCGACGGCCGCTACGTCTGCGGCGACCACCGCGCGACCGGCAGCGTGCAGGGCGCCCTCGCCTCGGGCACCCGGGCCGCCCGGGAACTGCTCGCCGACCGGGCCGGCGACTGAGCGCCGACCGGACGGCACCCGCCGCATCCATCACGGGCCGTGACACGGAATACCCGGACGACACCGACGAGGGGCGGGACCGCCGCCCCGACCCTGCGATCGGAAGTGGACAGTGAACCTCGACGGCGCGCGCGTGCTGGTGGCCGGTGCCACCGGCGTCCTCGGCGGTGCCCTCACCGCCGAACTCCGGGCCCGGGGAGCGCGGCCGGCACTGGCGGGACGCGACCCCGCGCGGCTCGCGTCGGCCGCCCGGGCCCATCCGGGCGCCCCGACCGTCACGTTCGACGCCTACGACCCCGCGTCCTGCGCCCGCGCGGTCGACGGCGCGGCGAAGGAACTGGGCGGACTGGACGCCGTCGTCACCGCCTTCGGGTCGGTGGCCTTCGGTCCGGCGGCGGAGGTCGGCGACGAGATCGCGGAGCACCTGACGGCCGTCAACGTCCTCGCGCCCGCCGCCTTCTTCCGCGCATCGTTCACCGTCCTGGGTCCCGGCTCGGCGATCGCCGCCTTCACCGGAGTCGTCGCGCGGCGCCCTCAGGCGGGCATGGCCGACTACAGCGCCTCCAAGGCGGCGCTGAGCACCTGGCTCGACGCGGCCCGCCGCGAGGTGCGGACCGGCGGCATCACGGTCCTGGAGGTCCGGCCGGGGCACCTCGACACGGGCTTCGCCGACCGGCCCGTCGCGGGCACGGCCCCGCCGTTGCCGGCCGGAGGCGACCCGCACCGGGTCGTGGCGGCCGTCGCCGACGCGCTGGAGGCGGACGCCGAACTGGTCCGCACCGACCCGGACGGAACGCCCGTCGTCGAACGGCGCACCAGGTGAGCCGGCCCGCCCCCGCGCCCGACCTGACGTCGGACGTCGTCATCGTCGGCGGCGGTGCGGCCGGACTCAGCCTCGCGCTCCGGCTGACGGCCCCCGCCTCCCCGACCGTCACCCTCGTGGAGGCCCCGGACGGCCCGCTGCGACCCCCCGAACGGACCTGGTGCTACTGGGATCAGGACACCGACGACCCTCATGGCACCCACGGAGCCGGCGACTTCGGCGCGGCGGTCGGCGCCTCCTGGTCCCACCTGCGCGTCCACGGCGGCGACGGCCGCGCCGTCACCGTCGACCCGGCACCCCTGCGCTACCGCATGCTCCGCTCCACGGACTTCGAACGGCTGGTGCACGCGCGGCTGGCGCGTTCTCCCGGCGTACGCGTCCTGCGCGCGACGGCCGACACGGTGCGCAACGCCGCCGACGGCACGGCGGAGGTACGCTGCACCACCCCCGGCGGCGGATCCCGGCTGCTCCGCGCACGCCATGTGTTCGACTCCCGCCCCCGGCCCGCCCTGCCCCCGGCCCGGACCCGGCTGGCGCAGCACTTCCGGGGCTGGTTCGTGCGCACCGACGCGCACCGGTTCGACCCCGGCGTGGCCGACCTCATGGACTTCCGCGTCCCGCAACCCCCGCACGGCCTCGCCTTCGGCTACGTACTGCCCCTGGCACCGGACCGCGCGCTCGTCGAGTACACCGAGTTCTCCCGGACCCCGCTGACCACCGGGGCGTACGAGGCGGCGCTGGCCCACTACACCCACGACGTCCTGAAACTCGGGGTGTTCACCGTGGAGTCGGCGGAGCAGGGGGTCATCCCGATGACCGACGCGCGCTTCGCCCGCCGGGTGGGCCCCGCCGTGTTCCGGATCGGCACCGCGGGCGGCGCCACCCGGCCCGCGACCGGATACACCTTCGCCGCCGTCCAACGGCAGAGCCGCGCGATCGCCGCGGCCCTGCACCAGGGCCGCGCCCTGGTGCCGCCTCCGCACGGGCGGCGCGCCCTCGCCATGGACGCGGTGCTGCTGCGGGCCCTGGACACCGGCCGGATCAACGGCCCCGACTTCTTCACCGGCCTCTTCCGGCGAATCCCGCCGCACCGGCTGCTGCGCTTCCTCGACGGCGACACCACCCCGTGGGAGGAATGGGGCATCGGCCTGCGCACCCCCGTGGGTCCGATGCTCCGCACCGCCCTCGAACTCCCCTTCCTGCCCCGGCGCCGGCACGGCACCCCACGAACCGGAGACAACCACCCATGACACTCCTGCGCGACCACGACCTGGCACGCGCCTTCGACCACGCCTCGCGCACCTACGACCGGCTCACCGCCCTCAACCCCGGCTACCGCACCGACCTCCTGCGCTCCGCGCGCCGGCTCCGGCTGCCCCGCGCCGGCGCCGGCCTGCACGTCCTGGACCTCGGCTGCGGCACCGGCACCTCCACCCGGGCCCTGCTGCGGGCCGCACCCCGCGCCCGGATCACCGCCGTCGACGCCTCGGCGGGGATGCTGCGGCGCGCCCTCGCCAAACCCTGGCCGGCCCGCGTCCGCTTCCGGCACCTGACCGCCGAGGAAGTCGTCACGACCGACGAGGGACCGTACGACGCGGTCTTCGCCGCCTACCTCTTCCGTAACGTCACCGACCCGGACGCTGTCCTGGCAGCGGTCCGCACCCTGTTGCGGCCGGGCGGCCGGCTCGCCGTGCACGAGTACAGCCTCAGCGGTTCGGCCACCCACCACGCCCTGTGGAACGCCGTCTGCCAGGGCATGATCATTCCCGCGGGCACCCTGAGCGGCGACCGCGCCCTGTACCGGCACCTGTGGCACAGCGTCGTCCACTTCGACACCGCTCCCGCCTTCACGGCGCGCCTCACCGACGCCGGGTTCACCGGCGTGCGCGCGGCCCCGGTCGCCGGGTGGCAGACCGGCCTCGTGCACACCTTCCTGGCCCGCAACGGTGCCGCCGCCCCACCGGTGGAGGTGGCCCGATGAGCGCCGGCCGGCCGGCGGCCCGGCGCGGACGCGACCGCAAGGCCGAGATCGTGATGCCCGCGCCGGGCCGGGACCGCCTCGACCCCGGGGACGCCCCGGCGGTCGCCGTGGTGGGCGGGGGAATCGCCGGACTGGCCGCCGCCACCCTGCTGGCCGAACGCGGCGCCCGCGTGACCCTGTACGAACGCGAGGACACACTCGGCGGACGGCTCGCGGGCCGGCCCACCCGCCTCGCCGACGGGTCCGGGGCCACCATGAGCCGCGGCTTCCACGCCTTCTTCCGCCAGTACTACAACCTGCGTGGCCTGCTGCGCCGGACCGACCCCGGACTCGACCGGCTGCGCCCCCTGCCCGACTACCCGCTGCGGCACAGCGGCGGGCTGACCGACAGCTTCGCCCGTGTCCCGCGCACCCCGCCGCTCAGCGCGCTCGGCTTCGTCGCCCTGAGCCCCACCTTCGGCTGGCGCGACCTCGCCGCCATGGACGCCGGGGCCGCCCTGCCGCTCCTCGACGTCCGCGTGCCCGAGGTCTACGACCGTTTCGACTCCACGAGCGCCACGGAGTTCCTCGAACGCGTCCGCTTCCCCGAGGCCGCGCACCATCTGGCCTTCGAGGTGTTCTCCCGCAGCTTCTTCGCGGACCCGCGGGAACTGTCCGCCGCGGAACTGCTGCTGATGTTCCACATCTACTTCCTCGGCTCGGCCGAGGGCCTGCTCTTCGACGTGCCGGACGAGCCCTTCCCCCAGGCGCTGTGGGACCCGCTCGGCGACTACCTCCAGCGCCTCGGGACCGACCTCCGCACCGGCACCCCCGTGCGCGGCGTCCACCCGGACGACGACGGGGGAGTGGAGGTGCGCACCGACGACGCCCTGGACCGGTACGACGCCGCCGTGCTCGCCCTCGACCCCGGAGCCCTGCGCGGACTGACCGCCGCGTCATCCGGGCTCGGCACCCCGGCCTGGCGCGAGGACATCGCCTCGCTCGGCACCGCACCGCCCTTCCTCGTCTCCCGGCTCTGGCTGGACCGGCCGGTCCACGCCGACCGCGCCGGGTTCCTCGGCACCAGCGGCTACGACGGACTGGACAACATCAGCGTGCTGGAGCGCTACGAGGGCGAGGCCGCCCGCTGGGCCGCCCGGACCGGAGGCTCGGTGGTGGAACTGCACGCCTACGCGGTCCCCGCCCACGCACACCGCGAGACCGTGCAGGACCGCCTCCTCGACAGCCTCCGCCGGGTCTACCCCGAGACACGGAGGGCCCGGATCGTCGACGCCCGGCACGAATGGCGCGCGGACTGCCCCCTGTTCCCGGTCGGTTCCCACTCCCGGCGGCCCACCGTCGTGACCCCCCACCCGAACGTGACGCTGGCGGGCGACGCCATCCGCTGCGACCTGCCCGTCGCCCTGATGGAACGCGCGGCCACCACCGGGTTCCTGGCGGCCGGAGCGCTCCTCGCCGGCTGGGGAGTGGGGGGTCAGGTGCTGTGGACGGTGCCCCGGGCCGGCCGGTCACCCGTACTGCGGGCACTGGGCCGGGCCGGGAACCGCCGCGCTCAGCCCGGGAACCGGCCCGTGCTGCGCAGCGCCCACCGCCGCTCCGCGTAGGCGAGGTCGTCGCGCCACAGCCGCCCGGCCGTCCGGCGCATCAAGGGCCGCAGCACCGGCGCGGCGGCCCGGGCGAGTGCGAAGCCCCGCCGACCGGAGGCCGCGACGACCGCTTCGACGACGGCGGTCCGCGGACGCGCGGCCCCCTCGGCGGTCAGTGGCGTGGCATGGGTCTCCACGACGGACGTGGACCCCTCACCCTCCGTGATCCGCATGACGACCGTACGCGGCTCCGGTGCGGTGAACTCCGCCCGGACCGGCACCACCAGACGGCCCGTCACCCGGAACGACACGTCCACCACGAAGGCGTCGTCCGCGTCGCCCAGCGGCGGCCGGGCCACCGTCAGATCCACGAACGAGTACGGGTGGAACCACGAGCCGTGCCACGGATCGAGCCGGTTGGCGACCACGTCCTGCGGCTCGCACCCCCCGACGGCCGTGAAGACGGCGTCCACCCCGCCACCCGGCGCGGGCCGCTCCGGGACCACGGGACGTTCCGTCGGCTCCTCGCCGCCGACCGCGTCCAGCCGGACCCACACCAGGACACCGTCGTCGTGGACCGGGAACGGCTCCCACCCCGCGAACGGCCCGCCGTCCAGGGCCAGTCCGTGCCAGTGGCACACCAGCGTCCCGCACACCACGCGGCTCTCCCGCAGCGGCGCGCCCAGATGCGGGCACGCCCCGGGCCCCGCGCGCAGCTCACCGGTGTCCGACCGCCACAGCACCACCTCGGTGCCGCCCACGGTTCGGCCACAGGGGCGGCCACCGGTGCGCACGTCCCGGGAGGCACCGACGACGAACCAGTTGCCCGAGGGACGCGCCGAGGCCCGTTTGAGGGCGTCGTCGATCAGTGCCGGGCGCGCCTCCCGCCAGGTCGGCGTCTGGGCCGCCCAGGCCGACCGGCCGCGCCGCCGCAGCGGCGGGGTCCAGCCCGCCCGGTCCGCTCGGTCACTCACTGCACGGGTCCTTTCGTCCGGGGCGACGCGTCGCCCGTCCGCGGCGCCGGGTGCGTGCCGCGGGCACGTCGGCGGGCGCGTACGACGCCCACCACTCCGGCGGCGGCCGTGGCCGCGCGACGCCCGCGCGAGACCACGGCACGGCGGTGCACCACGGTGTAGTCCTGCTCCGCGATCGCGTCGAGAATCCCGCCGTAGAGCGTGAACGCGGTGCGGATGCAGGGGCGCACCCGTGGATCGAGCATGGCGATGCCCGGCTCCGCCGCCCGGTACACCTGCCGCGTCATGGCCTCGGCGGCGACGAGCGCCGCGCGGACCCGCGGGTCCCGGCGTCCCGTGCGGCGGCTCCACTCCAGCAGCGGCCGGTCCACACCGTGCGCGGCGAGCAGGTCGGCCGGCAGGTACACGCGGCCCCGGTCCAGGTCCTCGCCGACGTCCCGCAGGAAGTTGGTGAGCTGGAAGGCGACCCCGAGGTCGGCCGCGTGCGGGGCGGCCTCCTCGCGGGGGACGACCGTGCCCAGCACCGGCAGCATCTGGAGGCCGATCACCGCGGCCGAGCCGTGCATGTAGGCCCGCAGGTCGGCGTAGGTCGGGTAGTCCGTGACGTGCAGATCGCTGCGCATCGACACGAGGAAGTCGGCGAACAGCGAGTGCTCGATGCCGTGCCGAGCGGCGGTGTCGGCGACCGCGCGGACCACGGGCTCGGTCCCCTCACCGGTCCGCAGCCCGTGCGCGAGGTCGCTCTCCAGCACCCGCAGCAGCCGGTCGCGCTCCGCCGGTGTGCGGTGCCGGTCCAGGTCGTCGACGATGTCGTCGGCCCACCGGGCGAAGCCGTACAGCGCGTGCACGCGGGCGCGGCGCTCCAGCGGAAGCAGCCGGGTGGCCAGGAAGTAGGTCTTGCCGTGGCGGGCGTTGAGCCGTCTGCACAGGGTGTAGTCGGCGCGCAGCCCGGGATCGGTGATGTGCGCGGCATCCAGTTCACGACGGGCCATGGGAGCCTTCCGCGGTCGGGGTGGCATCGGAACGCTCGGCTCGTGGCGCCGGACGGGGGCGCACGGTACGGGCGGCGGTACGGGCCCCGCCGGTGACCCGCGCTGCGGCGAGCTTGCCGCTGATCAGCACGGTCGGCACGCCGACGCCCGGGGTGGTACCGCAGCCCGCCAGTACGACGTTGTCCACGCCGCGCACCAGGTTGCGGGGGCGGAACGGGCCGGTCTGGGCGAAGGTGTGGGAGACCGAGAAGGGGCTGCCCGCCGCGTGCCCCCGCGCCGCCCAGTCCAGCGGGGTGACCAGCAACTCCTCCTGGACACCGGCCGCGAAGCCGTCCAGTCCCCGCCGCTCCAGCTCGGCGACCAGGCCGTCCCGGTAGCGGGGCCCCAGGTCCCGCCACTCGGCGGCCGAGGGCCCGACGTCGGTGTTCGGGCACGGTGCGAGGACGTAGTGGAGGTGCCGGCCCGGCGGTGCGAGGCCCGGGTCGTGCGTCGTCGGCCGGGTGATCAGCAGGGACGGGTCGCTCATCAGCCGCCCCGTGCGCGTCAGTTCGTCGAAGGTGGCCTCCCAGGCGCCGCCGAAGGACAGCGTGTGGTGGGCGAGACCGGGCCACGTCCGGTCGGTTCCGGCGTGCAGGACGACCGCCGAGGGGGAGTGCCGCAGCCGCACCGGACGCCTCGGCGTGCGCCCCAGCAGCCGGTGCGCGGCGGGCAGTTCGCAGGTCAGCACCACGGCGTCGCACGGGATCCGTTCCCCGGAGGCCAGCCGCACCGCCCGCACCCGGCCCGCCGACCGCTCCAGCGACGTCACCTCGGACGACCAGCGGAACCCGGCCCCCGCCGCGCCCGCCGCGTCCGCCATCCCGCGGGGCAGCGCGTGCATGCCGCCCTTGGGGAACCAGACGCCGGCCACGGTGTCCATGTAGGCGATCACCGCGTACGCCGCGAGGGCCCGGGCCGGGGCCACACCGGCGTACAGCGCCTGGAAGGAGAAGACCCGGCGCAGCCGCGGGTCGGCGATGAACCGGCCGATCCGCCGGTCCAGCCGCCCGAAGCCGCCCAGCGCCGCCAGCCGGGCCAGGTCGGGGTGGAGCAGCTGGAAGGGCGAGTCGAAGTTCGTGTCGATGAAGCGCCGCATCTGCGCCCGGTACAGCCGCTCCAGCCAGTCCCGCAGCCCGCGGTAGCCGGCCGCCTCGGCCGGACCCGCGAACCGCCTGACCTCCGCCTCCATCGCGTCGCCGTCGGTGTGGACGTCGAGGGCGCTCCCGTCGGCGAAGGCCGCCCGGTACGCCGGATGCAGCGGCGTCAGCTCGACATGGCGGTCGAGGCGGTCGCCCACGGCGGCGAACGCCTCGTCGGCCAGGTGCGGCATGGTCAGCACCGTGGGCCCCGTGTCGATCTCGTAGCCGCCCAGGCTCACCCGTCCCGCCCGGCCGCCCGGCAGGTCGTCCCGTTCGACGACCGTCACCCGGCGACCCGCGCCCAGCAGGTGCAGGGCGCAGGCCAGCCCGGAGAGGCCGGCGCCCACCACGACCACGTGATCCGTCGGGCCTGTCACCGTCCTCACGCGGCCTCCCCGGTGGTGCGCCCCGCGACGACGCCGGACGCCCGCTCGACCAGGGCGGTGAACTCACGGCGCACGGCGGGCTCGGCGCCGGTCCGGGCGAAGTGCCGCAGACTCCTCGCCGCCAGCTCCGCGATGGTCGCCTCGACGACGGCCCGCGCCCCGGTCCGCTCCAGCGCGTCGCGCATCCGGCGCACCTCGTCGTCCGGGCCGGGCCGCGCCCCCGGGGCGAGCGCGTCGGCTGCGTCCGAATCGCCGCCGGTCTCGGCGGCCCTGCGGCCGACCGCGAGCAGACACGTCAGCTTGCGCGTGCGCAGGTCCTCGTCGGCCGGTTTGCCGGTCACCGCCGGGTCGCCAAAGGCGCCGAGCAGGTCGTCACGGAGCTGGAAGGCGAGCCCGGCACACCGTCCGGCCGCCCGCAGCGCGTCCAGGGCGGGCCCCTCGGCACCGTTGAGGACCGCACCCAGCGCCAGCGGGCGCTCGACCGTGTACAGGGCGCTCTTGAGGGTGGCGACGCTCAGCGCCGTGTCGACGCCCGACGCCCCGGTGGCCTGCGCGTGCAGGTCCCGGTACTGGCCGGCGACCATCTCGCCGCGCATCTCCTGCCACTCCTGGTGCAGCCGTGAACCGTGGGGCGAGCGGAGCGCCGTCTCGGTCAGCAGGTCGTCCGCCCACGCCAGGGCCAGATCGCCGACGAGCACGGCGGCGGACGCGCCGAAGGCGTCGGCGGAACCGCTCATCCCCGCGGCGAGGTGCGTGCGGGCGAGGTCGACGTGCACGGCGGGCGCGCCGCGGCGCAGCGGTGATCCGTCCATCACGTCGTCGTGGACGAGCGCGCACGCCTGGACGAGTTCCAGGGCCGCGCCCGTGCGCAGGACCGGCGTGACGTCCCCGGCTCCGCCGACGGCCCGCCACCCGCACCACGCGAACGCCGTGCGCAGCCGCTTGCCGCCGCGCCGCACGAAGGCGGCGACGCGCTCGGCGACGTCGCGGGCGTACACCGGATCGACCTCGCGTGCCTGCCGCAGCCTGGCGTCGAGGACGGTGCCGAGTTCCGCCTCGGCCGCCCGGACGGCGTCACGAGCCGTGAGCGGGCCGTCGGCCGGTCTGACCGGCTCGGTCACCGTGGACGGCGGTCCCAGCATGCACAACCCCTTGTCGCTCTCGGTCATTTGCACACCCATGCTTCCGCCGGGCGGGCCCGAACGGATGCGCCGGACTCCCGCCCGTCGCTCACGGCCGTCGCTCAGGGAGGCGCGTCGCCGCGGGCCCGTTCCTGGCGGCGCACGTCGGCCAGGTCGGTGAGCCGGTCCAGCTGTCGCACCGGACGGGCGGTGCGGTGGTTGTGGCCGAGCCGCTCCCGGTGCCGGTCGAGGAAGGTCCAGTAGCCCGCGGTGTAGGGGCAGGCGTGCTCGCCGGTCCGGTCGCCCGGCCGGTAGCGGCACGGTCCGCACAGGTCGCTCATCCGGTGCAGGTAGGCGCCGCCCGACGTGTAGGGCTTGGTCGTCATCCGGCCGCCGTCGGCGTACTGGGACATGCCGACGACGTTGGGCACCATGACCCAGTCGTAGCCGTCCACGAAGCAGCGGTGGAACCAGTCCGTCACCGCGGCGGGATCCCAGCCGCGCTGGAGGGCGTGGCTGCCGAGGACCATCAGCCGGGGGATGTGGTGGGTCCACCCCGTGTCCCGTACCTGCGCCAGCACCGTGTGCAGGCAGCGCGCCCGCACCGCGTCCGCGTCCAGCTCGTTCCACCAGTCGGGGAGCGGGGCGGTGTGGCGCAGTTCGTTGGACCGCCGGTACTCCTCACCGAAGTACCAGTACAGCTGCCACACGTACTCGCGCCAGCCGGCGATCTGCCGGACGAATCCCTCCACGCTGCCCAGCGGCGCCCGGCCGGCGCGCCACTCCGCCTCCGCGCGCTCCACGCATTCCACGGGGTCGAGCAGGCCGAGGTTGAGCGAGGACGACAGCAGGCTGTGGCTCATCACGGGGTCGGCGGCGAGCATGGCGTCCTCGTACGGCCCGAAGCTGCCCAGCCGACGCGCCAGGAAGCGTTTGAGCGCCGCCCGGGCCTCGGTACGGGTGGCGGGGAACAGCCGCGGCCCGTCGCGGCCGACGAAGGAGACGTCGCCGTCCTTCTCCCACCGGTCGAGGTCGTGGCGGACCTCCTCGTCGATCTCGTCCTCGCGCGGCCGGTAGGGCGCGGGAACCGGCAGGGTGTCGGCCTCGCGCGGGGGCGGCCGCCGGTTGTCGTGGTCGAAGTTCCAGCGACCGCCCGCCGGGCTGTCGGCGTCCATCAGCAGCTCGTGCCGCCGGCGCACCCAGCGGTAGAAGTCCTCCTGCCGCAGCCGCCCGCCACCGTGCCCGTCCGCCCACGCGGCGAAGTCGTCCGCCGGGACCAGGAAGCCCCGTGCCGGGCCGACGGTGACCCGGGAGAGGGAGCGCACCAGCCGGAGGGCGGCGTACGAGGTCGGGTGGTGGACGGTGACCGGTCGGCCGCGGGCGGCCCGGTCGAGACCCTCCCGGTAGGTGTCGGCCCGCACATAGGCCACCCGGTCGCCCAGCTCGGCGGCCCGGTGCCGCATGGCGGAGAGCACCAGGTGCGCCTTGGCCCGGTGGAAGCGGCGCCGCCGGAACACCGACCGGGCCTCCACCATCAGCAGCGGTGTGTCCCGGCCGGGCCCGTGTTCGCCCGGCGCGAGGAAGTGCGGCCCGAGCTGGTCCCCGAAGAGCCAGTGCACGGTGCTTCCCATGACCGCTTCCTTCCGGCGCTCACTCCGATTCGTCCCTGATACGAGATCATGGGGGCATCGGCACGACCGCGCCCGTCGCGACGGGCGGACGCGGCGAGCCCTCTGCTCCACCCGGGTGAACGGCGCGCCGGCGCATCCGACCCGGGCGCGGGCGGCGAAACAGGTGCATGAAGCTACGAGAGGAACTGCCCGTCGATCACCACCTCGCGAGCGTCTACCGCTACGGTGCCGGATTCTGCGGTCTCGTCCTGCTGGCCTTCGCCGCCCTCGGTTTCGCCGACGCGCTCAGCCCCTTCGACACGGGGGGCGGCATGGTCGCCGGAATGACCACGAACGTCGCCCTCAGCGTCATCTCCACCGTGGTGGGACTTGCGCTGCTCGGCGGGGCGGTGATCGGCGGCAACGTCGCCTCCACCCTCAACATCGTGGTTGGCGCGCTCTTCTTCCTGAGCGGCTTCGCGCACATCTTCGTGCTGGACCGTCCGGCCAACGTCCTGGGCTTCGGCATGAGCAACGTGATCTTCAGTTTCGTCATGGGACTGTTCATCGCCACGTTCGGCATGTACGGCCGGGTCTCCAGCAAGCTCTCGCACGACAACCCCTACTGGGCGGCGAGACACCCCGAGCAGGCGGCCAGGGAGGAGGCGGCCGCGCGGAGCGCCCTGCCGAGTACGGCGGACGGCGCCCGGGTGCTGCCCGCGGCGGCGAAGGCTCCCCGCCGCGGGAGGCGGTGACCCCGGGCGAAGGCGGGCGGACCGCGGCCCACCCGCCCGGTCACCGCGTCACCGGCAGCGCGCGGTGAACCCGTTCGCGGCCAGGCCCTGGCAGAACGAGGCCTTCGCCGCGCCGTACCGGGAGAGCCTCCCGTCGACGAACCAGGTGGTGTCCGGCGGGAAGTCGAAACTCCCGTCGTCGATGCCGTCCCAGCCGTAACGGAAGTCCAGGTCGATGTAGGCGATCGAGCGGATCACCCCGGTCAGGTCGTGCGTCCCGGACATGTTGGGGATCGGGCCCCGGTAGTTCATGAGGGAGAACAGGCGTTTCACCCACAGGTCACCGGTCTGCTGCTCCAGGCCGTCGGTGGAGGTGCCGTCGGCCGTGAAGTTCATCAGGCCCGCCTCGGAGACCACGACCGGCCTGCCGTGGTCCTTGGCGAACTTCAGCAGCTTCAGCACGTTGGCGTCGTGGTCGAAGTTCCGCCACACGGCGGCCGGGTTGCCGTGCGTGTCGGTGCCGATGTACGCGTTGCGGCACTGCTTGGCGGCCACGTCGTAGTTCTGCGGCGGAGTGCCGTTGTACAGGGGGCCCCGGTCGTAGATGGGCAGGCACAGTTCGTGGGCGAAGACCGAGACGCCCATCCAGTCGACCGCGGCGTCCCCCGGGTACATCGTCTCGAACTCGCCGCGCACCGGGTGGAAGACGTACTCCAGGTTGTGCGCGGTGGACCGGCTGTCGAGATGGGCCGCGAGGCGGTTGAAGGCGTTCTTGTACGAGGAGCAGCTCGCGTCGGTGCAGTGGTAGAAGCTGCTCACCTCGTAGTCCAGCCGCAGCTTGAAGCGGGCCCCGGGGTGGGCGTCGGTGAAGGCCAGCAGACGGTCGAGGGAGGCCGTGTGGCCGCCGGCGGCCAGCTCGGCGGTGACCGCCCGGGACCGTGCCGCCTTCGCGTTCTCGTCGCCGCCCTCGAAGCCGGGTGGGTTGTCCTTCCAGCTGATGCCGACCTGGACGGTCTTCCCCTGCTCGGCGAGGAGGGTGGCGTACGCGCGGTGGGCGGGGTTCACCCAGTCGCCGCCGCGCAGCTCGTAGTAGACGGAGCCGCCGTCGGCGTTCTGCCCGAAGGTGTGGAAGTCGTCCCAGGCACCCCGGGTGGACTGGCCGAGGAGCAGTTCGGGCGGCGCGGCCGCGGTGGGTGCTGCCTCCGCGGCCCGGGCGGATCCGGTGCCCACGGGCAGGAACAGAAGGCCCGCGAGCGCGGCGGCGGTCAGGGACCGCAGGACGGTTCTCACTCGTTGTGCGTCCATGTCGGCTTCCTGATCTCGTCGAGGAATCGGGCGAGCACGGTGGGGTCGGCCTGCACGCGCGAGTCGCCCCAGTTGCCGTTGACGCAGCCGGGACCGCCGGCCTGCGCGCCGCTCGCGCACTGCCACTGGGTCTGCGCGTCCCAGTCGGTGTTGATGTAGGCCGCGGCGCGGATGACGTCCTTGTTGCGTTCCACCCAGTCGAAGTAGCCGGCGTGCCAGCCGTCCCAGATCGCCTGGCCACTGGAAGGCGCCGGGCTGTTGCGGAAGATGCAGCTCGTGGTCCCGGCGCCGGTGCGGGCGCCCTGCGGCGCGGCCTCCGACACCATGGCGGGCTTGCCGTGCGCGCGGGCGAAGTCGAGGAGCCGGTCCTGGAGGCCGACCGGATCGGTGTCGTACGTCCCGCAGCCCCACTGGGTGCGCACTGAACGGGAGTTGTAGAACGAGGACAGTCCGACCCAGTCGACGTACTGGTCACCGGGATACCAGTCGTCCAGGTGGCCGGGGTCGGTCACGACGTAGTTCCACTCGGGATGGTCCGGGTGGGTGTTCACCGGCCATGCGGCGCTCTGCCACACGGTGGCGACCCGGGTGGCGCCGAGGGAGTCGACGCGTCCCTTGATGTAGCGGAAGGCGTCCTTGTAGAACTCGGAGTTGTAGCAGTTCCAGGGGCCGTCGAACTCGTAGCCGATGCGCAGCAGGATGTCCCGGTCGTAGCCCTTGAACCGGTTGATCATCTCGTCGACCTTGGCGCGGTACCGCGTGACGAGGTTCGGGTTCCCGGCGGTGACGTCCGCGTCGTCGCGGCCGATGATGGCGCGCAGCGGCTGGTTGGTGCAGCCGGAGGTGGCGTCGGAGAGGTACAGGCCGACGGCGACGGTCGCGTCCGGGTACTCACGCATCGTCCGGGCGAAGTCGACCGTCCCGGCGCCCCAGTCGGCCGGTCCGGTCATCCCGGCCAGCGCTTCGGGGGAGCCGCCCAGGACCAGGTTGGTGTACAGCGTCACGCCACCGGGATCCGGTGCCCCGAGCGCCGGGTCGTCCAGCACGTCCGCGCGGTAGTCGCTGAGCGTGTCGCTGTCCTGGCCCATCACCAGCATGACCTTGCCGTCGGCGCGGGCCGACGGGGCCGGATCCGCCGCGGCGGCCGAGGGCAGCCCGGTCAGGGCGAGCAGGACGGCGGCGGCGACTCCCGCGCCGAACGCCCGTCTCTTGTGTGTCATGTGTGTCTCCGCTTCGTAGGGTCACGGCGCTCGCATGGTGCGGTGGGCGCGGGGCCGGGTCAACCGGCTGCGAAATTTTCGTAGAACCGGGCAGCTCGCGGGCCTGGCGCTACGAAACTTTGCAGAACACCACCGCAGTTGGGGAAAACTCGCAGGTCGACCGGACCAGTACTAAAGTTTTCGCGAAACTATTGACTTTGTTTTCGGGGGCGGCGACCTTGTTGCCACTCATCCACGCCCCCTGCTCCGGAGGACCACCATGGGCCGTACGCGTGCCCGCAGAACCGCCGCCGCGCTCTCCGCCGCCACCGCTCTCCTCGCCCTCTCCGCCTGCGGCTCGGGCTCCGACACGGCCGACGGCAAACTCACCCTGACCGTCGCCACGTTCAGCGACTTCGGCTACAAGCCCCTCATCGAGGAGTACGAGCGCACCCACCCCGACGTCGACGTCAAGGAACGCATCTCCCAGTTCGACCAGCACCACAACCAGCTCTCGACCCAGATCGCCTCCGGCAGCGGTGCCGCCGACGTGGTCGCGATCGAGGAGGGCTACCTGCCCAAGTTCCGGGCGGTGAAGGACAAGTTCACCAACCTCGCCGACTTCGGCGCCCTGGACCGCGAGGACGAGTACCTGGACTGGAAGTGGGAGCAGGGCACGCTCGGCACGCCCGGCTTCGTCATGGGGTACGGCACCGACGTCGGCAGCCTCGCCATCTGCTACCGCAAGGACCTGTTCGAGAAGGCCGGGCTGCCCACGGACCGCACGGAGGTCGGGAAGCTCTGGCCCACCTGGGACGCCTACTTCGCCACCGGGGAGAAGTTCCAGGACCGGGTGAAGGACAAGGCCTGGTTCGACAGTTCGGGCAACATCTTCACGGCGATGATGAACCAGACCGAGTTCGGTTTCTTCGACGCCCGGGACCAGTACGTGGGGGAGACGAACCCCAAGGTCCGTGAGTTCTTCATGGCGAGCGCCGAGGCGACGGCGGACGAGCAGTCGGCCAACCTCCAGCCCTTCAGCCAGCAGTGGAACGCAGGCATCAAGCAGGGCCGGATGGCCACCATGACCTGTCCCGCCTGGATGACCGGACAGATCGCGACCGCGGCCGGCGAGGCGGGCGCCGGGAAGTGGGACATCGCCGCGGTGCCGGGCGGCGGCGGCAACTGGGGAGGCTCCTTCCTGACCGTGCCCAAGCAGAGCAAGCACGCCGAGGAGGCCGCCGAACTGGCCGGCTTCCTCACCTCGGCCGCCGCACAGAAGAAGATCTTCACCGGCCCGGTCGGCGCGCTGCCCTCACTCGTCCCCGTCCTGGAGGACCCCGAGGTGCGGGGCACGAAGTCCGAGTACTTCAACGAAGCCCCGACGGGCGAGATCTTCGCGTCGTCCGCCAAGAGCCTCAAGCCCAACTACCGCGGCACCAAGGACCAGCAGGCCCGCATCCCGTTCGGCAACGCACTCCAGCTCGTCGAACAGGGCAAGGCGGACCCGGAGGAGGCGTGGGAGAAGGCGCTCGACGAAGCCGCCAAGAACATCCGCTGACGTCGGACGGGCGGCGCCGCCCCCAGCGCGCCGCCACCTTCCTCCCCAGCCCTCCAGCCCCTCCCCGTTTCGGAGACCAGCATGGCGCTCCAGGCCACCACCACCACAGACCCGCCCGCCAGGGCGAAGCCCTCTCGTCGCATCCGCCCCGAGCGCCATCTGCTCCCCTACCTGTTCATCGCCCCCTTCTTCCTCGTCTTCGGTGTCTTCGGGCTCTATCCGCTGCTCCAGACGTTCTGGGTGTCCCTGCACGACTGGGACCGCCTCGCCGGCGCGGGGGAGTGGGTCGGTCTCGCGAACTTCAGCCGGCTGCTGGAGGACTCGGACTTCTACACGGCCACCTTCAACACGCTCAGCATCTTCGTGCTCTCCACGGTGCCGCAGCTGCTCGCGGCCCTGGGCGTCGCCTGGCTCCTCGACCGCCACCTGCGCGCACAGAGCGTGTGGCGGGCCCTGGTCCTGGTGCCCCAGTACGTCTCCGTGGTGGCCGTCGCCCTGGTGTTCTCGCAGCTCTTCGGGCGGGACTTCGGCATCGTCAACTGGGTCCTGGAGGGCACGGGACTGATCGGCGACCCGATCGACTGGACCGCGGACACGTGGAGTTCGCACCTCGCCATCAGTTTCATGGTCATGTGGCGCTGGACGGGCTACAACGCCCTGATCTACCTCGCGGCCATGCAGGCCGTACCGCGCGACCTGTACGAGTCCGCGCAGATCGACGGCGCCGGCCGCCTGCTCACCTTCCGGAAGGTCACCCTGCCGGCCATCCGGCCGACCGTCGTCTTCACCGTCGTCATCTCCACCATCGGCGGCCTGCAACTCTTCGCCGAGCCCTTCCTGTTCGACCAGCAGGGCAACGCGGAGGGCGGCGCCGAGCACCAGTTCCAGACGCTCACGCTGATGCTGTACAAGTACGGCTTCATCAACAACGACGCCGGATACGCCTCGGCCGTCTCCTGGGTGCTCTTCCTCGTCATCGCGGTCGTCGCCGCCGTGAACTTCCTGCTGGCACGCCGCTCCGAGCGCGGCTGACCGCCGCCCCGGCAACCTGGAGACCCAATGGCCGTCACCACCCCACCCCGAGTCCCGGCACCCGGTCCGGGTGCCACCGCCCGCCGCCGCGCCCTGCGGACCGTCCCGAAGCGCGGACCGGGCAGGCTCGACAAGGCCGGACCCCTCGCCTACGCCCTCCTGGCGGCGATCACCGCCGCCTCCGTCTTCCCCCTCTACTGGAGCGTCGTCGTCGCCTCGCACGACGACAACTCCGTCCTCGCCGGCTCCACACCGCCCCTGGTGCCCGGCGGCCACCTGATCGAGAACATCCAGCGCGTCTTCGAGCTGTCCGCCTTCTGGCAGGCCCTCGGCAACTCCTTCGCCGTCGCCGGCACCACCGCCGTCAGCAACGTCCTGCTCTCCTCCCTGGCCGGCTTCGCCTTCGCCAAGCTCCGCTTCCGGGGCCGCAACCCGTTGCTGGTCTGTGTGGTGATCACCGTCATGGTCCCGACCCAGCTCGGCATCATCCCGCTGTACATGCTCGTCACCGACATGGGCCTGTACGGCAAGCTGTCCGCGCTGATCGTGCCCGCGCTGGTCTCCGCCGTGGGCGTCTTCTGGATGCGCCAGGCCGTCGAGGAGAACATCCCCGACGAACTGATCGAGGCCGCCCGCATGGACGGCGCCGGACTCCTGCGCACGTACTGGCACGTGGTGGTGCCCGGGGTGCGGACGACGGCGACGGTCCTCGCCATGTTCACCTTCATGTTCGCCTGGAACGACTACTTCTGGCCGCTGATCGCCCTGCCGCCGGAGAACGGCACCGTGCAGATCGCCCTCAACCAGCTGGCCGCCGGCTACTACACGGACTACACCCTGATGCTCGCCGGCGTCGTCGTCTCCGTCCTGCCCGTCCTCGCGGCCTTCACCCTGCTCGCCCGGCGCATCGTCTCCGGCGTGATGGCCGGCGCCGTCAAGGGCTGACGCACCCCTCATCCCCGGAGAACACATGACTGCCGTGCCCACCGCTCCCGGCCAGGACCGGTCCGAGAGCCGAACGCCCGACGGGCGGCGAGGCCCCGACATCGTCAACCCCGTCCTGCCCGGCTTCCACCCCGACCCGTCGATCCTGCGCGTCGGCGACGACTACTACATCGCCACCTCCACCTTCGAATGGCTCCCCGGGGTCGCCGTCCACCACTCCCGCGACCTCGTCAACTGGCGTTCGCTCGGCGGCATCCTGCGCGAGGAACGCCTGATCGACCTGGCCGGCCGGCCCGACTCCGGCGGCGTCTGGGCGCCCTGCCTGACCCACAGCGACGGACTCTTCCACCTCGTCTACAGCGACGTCACCAACCTCTCCGGTGCCTTCAAGGACGTACGCAACCATGTCATCACCGCCCCCGCCCTCGACGGACCCTGGTCCGACCCGGCGCCCTTCCCCTCGCACGGCTTCGACCCGTCCCTCTTCCACGACGACGGCCCGGACGGCGACGGACGCAGCTGGGCGCTGTGGATGGAGTGGGACCACCGTCCCGGCCGCCACCCCTTCGCGGGCATCCTCCTCCAGGAGTGGGACCGCGGGGAGCGCCGGGTCACCGGCCCGCTGCACCGGATCTTCGGCGGCACCCGGCTCGCCCACACCGAGGGCCCGCACGTCTACCGACGGGACGGCTGGTACTACCTGATGACCGCGGAGGGCGGCACCTCCTGGTCGCACGCCGTGACCGTCGCCCGCGCCAGAAACCTGACCGGCCCCTACGAGGCCGACCCGGCCGGCCCTCTCCTCACCTCCGCCGGACACGACCGGCTGCCCCTCCAGAAGGCCGGACACGGCAGCCTCGTCACGACCCCGGACGGCGAGTGGTACCTCGCCCACCTCCTGGCGCGGCCGCTCGGCCCGCTCGGCCCGTGCGTACTCGGCCGGGAGACGGCCATCCAGCGTGTCGTGTGGACGGCCGACGGCTGGCCGCGCCTGGACGGCGAACCGCCCACCGGAGACCGGGGCGGCCCACTGCCGCGCACCGTCGTGCCCGGACCCGCCCTGCCCCCGGCCCCCGCACCCCGCCCACCCGTCCGGGACGACTTCGACCGGCCGCGTCTCGCCGTCCCCTGGGCAACCCTGCGCCGCCATCCGGACCCCTCCTGGCTGAACCTGACCCAACGCCCGGGCCACCTGCGGCTGCGCGGCGGCCAGTCACTCGGCTCCACCCACGGCCAGAGCCTGGTGGCGCGGCGCCAGCAGGCCAAGGACTTCGTCTTCTCGGCCCGACTCGAGGCCGCACCGCGCTCACCGCTCCAGATGGCGGGCATCGTCCACTACTACAACTCGACCCTCTGGCACTATCTGCACCTGACCTGGGACGAGAACCTCGGCCGGGTGCTGCGCGTCGGACTGTGCGCCCACGGCCGGTACTTCGAGCCCGCACCCCCGGTGGCGGTACCGCCCGGCGCCGTGGACCTGCGGCTGACGGTCCGCGGGGCGCAGGGCGCCTTCGCCTGGCGCGGCAGCCGGGCGACGGGCTGGCGCCGGACCGGTCCCGACCTCGACGTCACCCGGCTCTCCGACGAGAGCGCGACCCTCGGCGACCCGTCGACCGGACACTTCACGGCGTGGGGGTTCACCGGAGCCTTCGCCGGGCTGTGCGCCCAGGACCTCACCGGTGCCCGGATGACCGCCGACTTCGCCTGGGCGGAGTACCGGCACACCCCGCCCGGCCCCGACGAGGCGAGGTGAGCCCGGCGGAGGGACCGTGGCAGACTCCTGCGTGGCGGCCCCCGGAGTGGCGGAGTACGCACCACCCAGCGGAACGGACACCTCGAATGACACTCGCATGACGGCGGAGAAGCCCGACGCCCGGGCCCGGGTCACCCTGAGCATGATCGCGTCCGAGGCGGGGGTGTCCGTGTCCACCGTCTCCAAGGTCCTGCACGGGCGCTCCGACATCTCCACGGACACCAAGGACCGCGTCGAGGCGGTCATGGAACACCTCGGATACCAGCGCCGTCCCACCCGCCGCCGTGGCGCCGTCGTCGACCTCGTCCTCAACGAACTCGACAGCCTCTGGTCGGTGGAGATCATCCGCGGGGTCGACGAGGTGCTCCATGAGGCCGGGGCGAGCATGGTCCTGTCGGCGGTGCACGGACGCAGCTCCGACACCCGGGAGTGGATCGACCAGCTCGCCGCCCGACGCAGCAACGGGGCGATCCTCGTCGTCTCCGACCTCACCCCGCAGCAGCGCAAACGGCTGGCCGCGCTGGAGGTCCCGTTCGTCCTGCTCGACCCCGTCGGCAGCGTGGACGCGCTGGTCCCCACCGTCGGCGCCACCAACTGGGCGGGCGCGGTGAGCGCCACCCGGCACCTCATCGACCTCGGCCACACCCGGATCGCCCACCTGGCCGGCCCTCGGCACGTGCTGTGCAGCAGGGCGCGCGCCGACGGCTTCCGCGCCACCATGGAGTCGGCCGAACTCCCGGTGCCGGCGGGCTGGGTGCCGCACGGGGAGTTCAACGACACCTCCGGCCGCGCCGAGACGGCCCGCCTGCTGGACGCGGCCGTGGCCGCCGGGGAGGAGCCGCCCACCGCCCTCTTCGCCGCCAGCGACCTCCAGGCCCTCGGCGCCTTCGAGGCGCTGCGCGAACGCGGTTACGCCATCCCGGACGACGTCGGGCTCGTCGGCTTCGACGACCTCCCCGTGGCCCGCTGGACCCACCCGCCGCTGACCACGGTCCGCCAGCCGTTGCAGGACATGGCCTCGATGGCCGCCCACACCCTGCTGCGCATCATCGACGGCGAGCCCGCCGAGCGGCTCCGGCTCGAACTCCCCACCCAACTGGTGGTGCGGGGCAGCACCGCCCGGCGGGCCACACCGTGATCCGCGCCGGTCAGACCCGCAGCAGCCGCCAGAGCTGCGGCTGGAGGCCGTTGCAGGTCCACTGCTGGACGTTGCCGCCCGGTGCCCGGGAGCCCTCGGCCACGTCCAGGCACCGGCCGCCCGCGCGGGCGACCAGCCGGTAGTAGCCCCGGCCCGCGTTCTCCAGCCGCCAGTCCTGGGCGGCCGACCCGTTGCAGTGCCACTGCCGGACGTTCGCGCCCGGTGCGGTGGAGCCGTTCTCCACGTCCAGGCAGTGGCCGCTGTTCCGGCCGGTCAGCGTGAAGTGGCCGCCGCCGCGGGCGCGCAGGGTCCAGTCCTGCGGACCGAGCCCGTTGCACGTCCACTGCTGGACGTTGCCCCCGGGCTCCCGCGAGTCGGCCGCGACGTCGAGGCAGTGCCCGCTGTTCGCGTTCACCAGCCGGTGGAGCGCGCCGTCCACGACGCCCGCCGCGTCACCGGTGCCGGTGAGACTCCCGGTGGCGAAGTACGGCTTGCACACCGAGCCGTCCCAGTCGGTGGCGATCTCCAGCACCCGCCGGCCGTCCGCCGAGGGCAGCAGCGGCGAGCTGTAGTTCTGGCAGTAGTTGACCTCCGGCGCCTCCACCGCGACCGGCGCCTCGATCTCGTACCAGGGCCCGCTGCCGTTCTCCGTGTTGGCGAGGATGGTGCGGCCGCTGTCCGCCGCGGGCGTACCGTCCTTGTTGAGCAGCCGCTGCGCGATCAGCAGCAGCCGTCCGTTCGGAGCGCCGTCCGGGGAGGGTGCCCAGGCGACGGTGGGCGCGGCGCGGAGGTACTTGCCGTCCACCGTCTCCGGCCGGTACCCGAGGAAGGCGGGGTCGCCCCAGTTCCACCCGTCCGCCGAGGTCCGGAAGTGGACCACGCACTGGTACTGGCCGCCGGGGTTGCAGATCTCGAAGCTCATGAAGTAGCTGCCGTCGGGCAGTTGCCGCACCATCGGCATGCCCGGCCGGTCCGCTGACACTCCGCTCGCCACGGTGTCGTGGTGGCCCTGCCAGTGGACGCCGTCGTAGCTGCGCGCGGCGACCAGCTTCTGACTGTGCCCGGGGTCCGTCTCGTCCGCGTAGTGGCAGACCAGCGCGCCGTCCGCGGCCACCGAGAACTCGGGTTCCCACAGGCCGCCGGTGCCGCCGGCGACGGCACAGGAGGAGAGGTAGGACCAGGTGCGCCCCACGTCGTCGCTCCGCCAGATTCTGAGCGCCATCCGGCGGTCCTGCTCGTCCTGACCGGCCGACGAGGCCCACAGCAGCGTGCCGGCCCGCAACCCGCCCACCTGCCGGGGCAGTTCGAAGAGCGTGGCGCAGCACAGGCCCTGGCCCGCCGCGGAGTCCGGGTCGACGACCCGGCCGACCTCGCGGAAGCTCGCACCCTGGTCGGTGCTCTCGTGGATGGCGCCGACGCCGTTGTTGCCGTCGAAGGTGACGACGCTCGCGAGGACGCGCCCGTTGGCCGCGCCGTTGTGCCCGAGCCGGACGGCGCGCGGGTAGAGACCGGTGCCGTCACGCAACGGCGTTCCCGTGGCGGCGGGGGAGGCGGCCGGGGACCGGCCGGACACCTGCGGTGTGCCGGCGGTGGCGGGAACGGCCAGGGACAGGCCGAGGACGCCGGTCATCAGACAGAGCGCGGCCCGGGTACGGGCGCGCCGGAGGAGGTGGTACAGGCGGAGGATCACGACGGTCTTCCTTCCCGCGAGGACGAAATCCGCGCCAGGGTAGAGCCGCGTGTACATCGATGTAAACAGGAGTGACGCCCTGGCTCTCGCTGAAGGAAAATGTTTGTTTCTAGCTCTTACTGAGGGACTTCGTTGAAGTCTGTTTCCGTGCTACGTTCCCCGCGTCTCAGTCGCTCACCCACGTGTGCCCCTGCGCTCAGGAGGAGTTCGATGCGACGTCTCATCGCCTGTCTGGCGGCTCTGCTGATGTTGACCGGAAGTGCCGTACTGCTCGGCGGCACCGCTTCTGCGGTTGTCATGCCCAAGACACCTCCGCTCTCGACTCCGTGGACCGGCCAGGTGTCCACCACCAACCCCCTGCCCGAGTACCCGAGACCCCAGATGACGCGGCCCGAGTGGCAGTCGCTCAACGGGGAGTGGGAGTTCCTCAACCCGCCGGCCGACGGCGCGGGCAACGTCGACCGCGACGCCGCACCGCCGATCGGCCAGACCCTGCCCGAACGCATCCTGGTGCCCTACCCGGTGGAGTCGGCCCTGTCCGGCATCATGCGCAACGACAACCGGGACCTGATGTTCTACAAGCGGTCCTTCACCGTCCCGCAGAGCTGGAACGGGAGACGGGTGCAACTCCACTTCGGGGCCGTCGACCACGAGGCCACCGTCTGGGTCAACGGCACCCGGGTCACCTCCCACAAGGGCGGCTACGACCGCTTCGAGGCCGACATCACCCCGCAGCTCAGGAGCGGCGCCAACGAACTGATCGTGCGCGTCTACGACCCGACCGACGGGCGCGGCGAGAAGCAGACCGTCGGCAAGCAGGTGAACAACCCCGGCGGCATCTTCTACACGCCCACCTCCGGGATTTGGCAGACCGTCTGGATGGAGCCCACACCCGTGTCGTCGGTCTACTCCGTCGACATCCGGCCCAGCCTGTCGGACAACACCGCCCGGGTCCGCGTCTTCACCCGGGGCAACGTCGACGGCCACACCGTGCTGGCCGAGGCGATGAACGGCACGGCCGTCGTGGGCCGCGCCACCGGCGGCTTCACCGAGTTCTCCGTACCCGTCCCCGACGCCCGCCGCTGGTCGCCCGACGACCCCTTCCTGTACGACCTGCGGGTCACCCTGCGCAATGCCTCGGGCGCCGCGGTGGACACCGTCACCAGCTACTTCGGCATGCGCGAGATCGGCACCAAGAAGATCGACGGGGTCATGCGCCCCACGCTCAACGGTGAGTTCGTCTTCCAGATCGGCACCCTCGACCAGGGCTTCTGGCCCGACGGTCTCTACACCGCGCCCACCGACGACGCTCTCGCCTTCGACCTGCGCAAGCACAAGGAACTCGGCTTCAACATGGTCCGCAAGCACATCAAGGTCGAGCCGGCCCGCTGGTACTACCACGCCGACCGGCTCGGGCTGCTGGTGTGGCAGGACATCCCGTCCACACCGGCCTTCGACCACGCCCGGACCCCGGCGCAGACCGCGCAGTTCGAGACCGAGGCGCGCGAGATCGTCGACGAACACCGCTTCTCACCGGCCGTCGTCACCTACGTCCCGTTCAACGAGGGCTGGGGCGAATGGGACCTCGCCGCCACCCGGCGCGTCACCACCGCTCTGGAGAACCAGGACCCGGCCCGGCTGATGAACCCGCACAGCGGCTACAACTGCTGCGACTCCAGGGGCGACCCGGGCACCGGCGACATCATCGACTGGCACGTCTACACCGGCCCCGACGCACCGCGCCCCTCCGACACCCGCGTCTCGGTGCTCGGCGAGTTCGGCGGCATCGGACTGCGCACGCCCGGCCACGAGTACAGCCCCAACGGCCAGTTCTTCGCCTACGAGCAGGTCGGCAGCAGCGAGCAGCTCAACGACCGCTACACCGGCATGGTCCGCGACGTCCGGCAGCTCATGACCACCAAGGGGCTGTCCGCCTACGTCTACACCGAGATCACCGACGTGGAGGGCGAGTACAACGGCCTGCTCACCTACGACCGGCGCGTGCAGAAGGTCGACACCGGGCAGGTGCGCCAGGCCCACACGGCGCTCCTCGACGCCTCCCGCAACCTCAACGCCCCGGCCGGACTCACCCTCGGCCACGTCCGCTCGTTCAGGGTGACCACGTCCGGCCACACCGACCGCTACCTGCGGCACGCCGACTCGGTGGCCCGCACCGACGTGCTGAGCACCGGTTCCGCGGACGGCGCGCGCCAGGACGCTTCCTTCCGCACCGTCGCGGGGCTGGCCGACCCGCGCTGCTTCTCCTTCGAGTCGGTCAACCAGCCGGGCCGCTATCTGCGGCACGCCGACAGCAGGGTCCGCATCGACTCCGACACCGGCGGCCCGTTCGCCGCCGACGCCACCTGGTGCTCCCGGCCGGGCCTGGCCGCGGGCGGCGTCTCCTTCGAGGCGTCCAACCAGCCGGGCAGCTACCTGCGCCACTACGCCGACCAGGTGTACCTGGCCCGCGGCGGCGGCCCGAACCCGTGGGACACCAGCACGTCCTTCGCCGCGGACGCCACCTGGAACGCCGGGGAGCCGGCACTGTGGCGCAGCTCCGTCCTGCTGCCCACCGACCGGCGCCAGTCCCTGCGGGTGACCACGTGGGGCCACACCAACCGGTACCTCAGGCACGCCGACAGCCTCGCCCACACGGAGATCGTCGACGCCAACAGCTCCGGCCTGCTCAAACAGGACGCCACCTGGACCCTGCGGCGCGGGCTCGCTGACTCGTCGTGCTACTCCTTCGAGTCGGTGAACTACCCGGGCCGGTTCCTGCGCCACGCCGACAGCCGGGCCCGCACCGCGACCGACGACGGCTCGGCCCTCTTCCGGCAGGACGCCACCTTCTGCGCCCGCCCCGGAATCGGCGGTCCGGGCGTCACCTTCGAATCGATCAACATCCCGGGCTCCTATCTACGGCACTTCGAGTCCGCGGTGTACATCGCCTCCGGAAGCGGCGCCCCGGGCACCTACAACCGCCCGCAGACCCTCACGGCCGACGCGACGTGGAGCATCGCGGCCCCCTGGGCACCCTGACCGAACGCGCACCGAGCGACCGCGGACCTCTCCGGGCAAGAAAACCCGCGCTCCCCTCATACCTCTCCCTCCCGGCGACGAATACCTGGCAGACGGCAAGACGTCCGACAGGCAGCGGCCCAGGGAGCCCTCATGACGGGACAGCGGCTAGAGGTGCGGGGGACGGCCCCCGCCCACCTTCCCGGAGAGTCCGCGGATTCCTCGGCCGACCGTACACAGGAGACGTTCGCCAGGCTGCTCGCCGACGTGGTGCACGTCGCGGAGGTGCACCCCGACAGTCACTTCTTCAACGACCTCGGCGCCGACTCCCTGGTGATGGCCCACTTCTGCGCCCGGGTCAGGAAGCGGCCGGACCTGCCGTCCGTGTCGATGCGCGACATCTACCGGCACCCGAGCGTCGGCGCCCTGACCGCGGCGCTCGCGCACCCGCCGACGCCGGCTCCCGAGCCGGCGACGACCGTGTCCGAGGCGCCGGTGGCACCGGAGCCGCCACCGGCCGGCCGGCCCCACCACCTGCTCTGCGGCGTACTCCAGGTCCTGAGCTACTTCGGCTACGCGGGGCTGCTCGCGGTCGTCACCACTCTCGGCTACGACTGGATCTCCGCCGGAAGTGGTCTGCTCGACACGTACCTGAGGTCCGTGGCGTTCGGCGCCGTGCTCCTCGTCGTCCTGTCCGCCCTCCCGGTGATCGCGAAGTGGCTGCTCGTCGGCCGGTGGCAGCCGACCCGGTTCCGGGTCTGGAGCCTCGTCTACGTCCGCTTCTGGCTGGTCAGGACGCTGATCCGGACGAGCCCCCTCGCCCTGTTCGCCGGCACGCCGCTGTTCCCCCTGTACCTGAGGGCGCTCGGGGCGCGCGTCGGCAAAGGAGTGACGTTCCTTTCGCGCGGCCTGCCCGTGTGCACCGATCTGCTGACGATCGGCGCCGGCACGGTCGTCCGCAAGGACTCGCTGCTCAGCTGCTACCGCGCCACCGACGGCGTGATCGAGACGGGTCCCGTCGCCCTCGGCCCCGACGCGGTCGTCGGTGAGGCGACCGTGCTGGACATCGGCACCTCACTCGGGCGCGGCTCCCAGCTGGGCCACGCCTCCTCGCTCCACACCGGCCAGGCGGTCCCGGACGGCGAGCGCTGGTACGGGTCACCCGCGCAGCCCGGCGGACCGGACTTCCGCCGGGTGGAGCCCGCCCCCTGCGGCACCGCACGGCGCGCCGGCTACGGAACCGTCCTCCTCCTGACCGCGCTGCTGGTCTACCTGCCGGTCGCGGTGGGGCTGGTCGACGTACTGGGCTCCCGCGTCCTGGAGGGTGCCTCGGTGCCGGGCCAGGGACCGGTGACACCGGTCAACTGGGTGTTCTACGCCGACCTGCTGGTGGTCACGTCCGCGGCCTTCTTCGGTGCCGTGCTCCTCGCGATCCTGGTCGTGGGGACCGTCCCGCGCCTGGTGAGCCGGTGGGTCGTCCCCGGCCGGACGTACCCGCTCTACGGCATGCACCACGGCCTGCACCGGGCGACGGCCCTGATCAGCAACCGGAAGTCACTCACCCGGCTGTTCGGCGACAGCACGAGCATCGTGCACTACCTGCGCTGGATCGGGTACGACCTGTGCCGGATCGAGCAGACCGGCTCGAACTTCGGCACCCAGGTCAAGCACGAGAGCCCCTTCGTCAGCGTGGTCGGCACCGGCACCATGGTCGCCGACGGCCTCTCGCTGATGAACGCCGAGTACTCCGGCTCCTCGTTCCGGCTGAGGCGGACCGCCGTCGGCGCGCACAACTTCCTCGGCAACCGGATCGCCTACCCGCCGGACGGCAGGACCGGCGACAACTGCCTCCTGGCGACCAAGGTGAACATCCCCCTCGACGGGCCGCTGCGGCACGACGTCGGCCTGCTCGGCTCCCCCTCCTTCGAGATCCCGCGTTCGGTGCCGCGGGACAGCACCTTCGACGAGCTGAAGGAGGGCGACGGGCTGCGCCGCCGCCTGGCGGCCAAGAACCGCCACAACGCGACGACGATGGCCTGTCACCTGTTCACGGGCTGGCTGTTCTTCTTCTGCGTCAGCCTGCTCTACGCCTCGGCGGCGAGCCTGTACCCGCAGTGGGGCACGGTGGTCGTCGCGCTGGCCAACGCCCTCCTGCTGCCCTTCGCCCTCGTGTACTTCGTCCTGGTGGAGCGGGCCGTCGTCGCCCTGCATCCCCCGGGACCGCTGTTCTGCTCGATCTACGACCCCCGGTTCTGGCTGCGGGAACGCTACTGGAAGATCCCCTCGGAGACGTACTTCCGGATCCTCAACGGCACCCCGTTCAAGAGCGTCCTGTGGCGCATGCTCGGTGTCCGGGTCGGCGCCCGGGTCTTCGACGACGGTTGCAGCCTGACCGAACGCCAGATGGTCACCATCGGCGACGACTGCACCCTCAACGCCGGAAGCGTCGTGCAGTGCCACTCGCAGGAGGACGGCACCTTCAAGTCGGACCGCAGCGCGATCGGTTCCGGCTGCACCCTCGGCGTCGGCGCCTTCGTGCACTACGGCGTGACGGTCGGCGACGGCGCGGAACTGGCGGCGGACGTGTTCCTGATGAAGGGCGAGACCGTGCCCGCCCACGCCCGCTGGACGGGCAATCCGGCCCGCCCGGCGGCCCACGGCGACGGAGGCGAAACGTGATGGCGACCGCGACGACCGAACGGCACGCCCCCGTCCCCGAGGCGCAGGCCGGCACCGGCACAACGTCCCTGCCGCGCTGGACGCGCACGCCCGTGCCCGGCACGGCCGAGCACACCGTCACCCTCCCCGACGCCCTGACGGCGGCGCTGCGCCGGCGGGCCGGTGAACTCGGCGTACCGCTCACTGCGATCGTGCTGGCCGCGCACGCCAAGGTGCTGTCGCTGCTCTCCGGCGACCGCACCGTCCGTGCCGGGCACCTGACGTCCGGCTCCGGACCGCTGCCCTGGGAACTGACGATCCGCCCCGGCACCTGGGGCGACCTCGTGCACGCGGCCCGGCGGGCGGCGCCGACGCCCACCACCCGGCCGGCGCCCGCGCCCGGCTTCGAGGTCGTCCTCGACCCGGCCGGCGACGCGTCCACGGCCCTCCCCGACGGCACCGTCCTCGCCGTCACGGCGGGGGAGCGGGACGGCCGGCGCGTACTGCGCCTGCGGTACCGCACCGACGCGCTGGACGCGGACTGCGCCGACCGGATCGGCGGCTACCACCTGGCCGCCCTCGAACAGATCGCCGCCGACCCCGGCACCCCCCACGACCGGCGGACCCTGCTCTCCCCGGACGAGGTCCGCCGCCAGTTCGACGGACTCGCCGGGCCGCGCAGGGACCTGCCCGACCGCCGCGTCCACGAACTGTTCGAGGAGCGCGCACGGATCCACCCCGAGGCCGTCGCCGTCGTGCACCGCGACCGGCACTGGACGTACCGGGAGCTGGACACCCGCGCCAACCGGCTGGCACACGCCCTGCTCGCGGAGGGGGTGCGCCCCGAGGACGTGGTCGCGGTGGCGACCGAGCGCGACCTGAACTGGGCCGCCGCCGTCCTCGCCGTCCTCAAGGCCGGGGCCGCCTACCTGCCCGTCGACCCGCACCACCCGCCCGACCGCATGACCACCGTGCTCGGCCGCGCCGGCTGCCGCCTCGTCCTCACCGAACCGGACAGCACGGCCCACCTGGACCGGGCCCTCACCGGCCTGCCCCGCACCCGCGCCCTGCTCGTCCCGGACGTCATCGAGCGGCCCGCCGACGGGACCGCCCCCGGCGTGCGCGTACCGGCCGACGGGCTCGCCTACGTCTTCTTCACATCGGGCTCCACCGGGGAACCCAAGGGCGCGATGTGCGAGCACGCGGGCCTGCTCAACCATCTCCACGCCAAGATCGACGACCTGGGCATCGGCGAGGGCACGGTGGTGGCGCAGACGGCGTCGCAGTGCTTCGACATCTCCCTGTGGCAACTGCTGGCCGGTCTGCTGACCGGTGGACGCACGCTGCTGGTCGGCCAGGACGCGATCCTGGACGCCGACCGCTTCCTCGACACGATCGCCGAGGGCCGGGTCGGCGTCCTCCAGCTCGTCCCCTCCTACCTCGACGTCGTCCTGAGCGCGCTGGAACGCCGCCCCCGCGAACTGCCCGACCTGCGGTGCGTGTCGGTCACCGGCGAGGAGCTGAAGGGCGGACTCGTCCGGCGGTGGTTCGGCTCCGGGCCCGGTGTCCGCCTGGTCAACGCCTACGGACTGACCGAGACGTCGGACGACACCAACCACGAGGTGATGGACGAGCCGCCCGCCACCGGCCGGACCCCCCTGGGCCGCCCCGTCCAGAACGTGCGCGTCTACGTCGTCGACGACCACCTCGACCCCGTCCCGCTCGGAGCCCCCGGCACCATCGCCTTCTCCGGCGTGTGCGTCGGCCGCGGCTACGTCAACGACCCGGAGCGCACCCGCGCCGCCTACCTGCCCGACCCGCACCGCCCGGGTGAACGCCTCTACCTGGGCGGCGACATCGGCCGCTGGCGGCCCGACGGAAAGCTGGAATTCCTCGGCCGTGCGGACGCGCAGGTGAAGATCCGCGGATTCCGCGTCGAACCCGGCGAGGTGGAGAACGCGCTGCTGCGGGTTGCCGGGGTCCGGGACTGCGCCGTCGTCGTGACCGGCGCCGAGGGGCACGGCCGTCAGCTGGCGGCCTTCTGCGCGGGCGACCAGCGCGTGTCCGCCGACGGCCTGCGCGAGCGGCTCGCGAACCTGCTGCCCGCGTACATGGTCCCGGCCTCCTTCCACCTGGTGGAGAGCCTGCCGCTCACCCCCAACGGCAAGACCGACCGCAAGGCGCTGGCCGCACTCGCCGAGGAACCCGGCGCCCCGGGCCACGACGACCGGACCCCGCGCACCCCCACCGAGGAACGGCTCGCGGCGGCCTGGGCCGACGTGCTCGGCCTGCCACCCGACCGGATCGGCCGGGGCGACGACTTCTTCGCGCTGGGCGGCACCTCCCTGTCCGCGGTGCGGCTCGCCGTCGCCCTCGACCGGGCGATCTCCCTGCGCGACCTCACCGGCCACCCGGCACTCGCCGAGCTGGCCCGCCTGCTCGACACCCGGACCGGCGCGGGATCCGCCGCACCGGCGGCCGGGACCTGAAGAGACACCTCCGAAGGAGGAACCCATGCTGTCCGCCCTGTTCCGCAAGCACCCGGCCGCCCCGACGCAGGCCCCGCCCACCGGGGTCCCCCCGGTGCCGGACAGCGACGCACCGCCGGTCCTTCAGGCCCCGGACTCGGCCGACCCCGCGTCCTGGGTGGCCGAGCACCGGGACACCCTGCGCGGCCTCGTTGCCGAGCACGGCGCGCTCACCGTCCGCGGTCTCGGCCTGCGCGACCCGGCCGGTGTCGAGGCGGTCCTCGGCCGGCTGGCCGCCCGTCCGACGACCGAACGGGAGGGCTTCGCCGCCCGCGAACGCCACGCGGAGGGCGTCTACTCGTCGTCGGCATGGCCGCAGAACCAACCGATGTGCATGCACCACGAGATGAGCTACGCGGTCCGCTGCCCCGGACTCCTGCTGTTCGCCTGCCTCCGGCCGCCCACCGCGGGCGGGGCCACCGCCGTGGCCGACTCGGCCGCCGTACTGCGGTCGCTGCCACCCGAGGTGGCCGACCGGTTCGAGCGCGAGGGCTGGATGCTCACCCGGGCCTACCACGACGAGATCGGCACCTCGCCCGAGCAGTCCTTCGGCACCGACGACCGGGCCGGGGTCGAGGCGTACTGCCGCGCCCACGCCATCGACTGGTCCTGGCAGCCGGACGGTTCGCTGCGCACCCGGCAGCACCGCGGCGCCGTGGTCCGCCACCCGGTCTCCGGTCTGCGCTGCTGGTTCAACCAGATCGCGTTCCTCAACGAGTGGACCATGGCCTCCGAGGTCCGGGAGTTCCTCGTGGAGGAGTACGGGCCCGACGGTCTCCCCTTCAACACCCTGTACGGCAACGGCGAGCCGGTGCCCCCGGACGTCGTGGAGCAGATCAACAAGACCTACGAGGCGCACACGGTACGCCGGCCCTGGCAGGCCGGGGACCTGATGGTCGTGGACAACATCCGTACCGCGCACAGCCGGGAGGCGTACGAGGGACCGCGCGAGGTGCTGGTGGCGATGGGCGACCCCGTAGCGCCGGACGCCCGAGGATCCGAAGGGACAGCGTCATGACCACCGTACGACCCGGCACAGCCGCGACCGCGCTCACGGACACACCGTCCGTGCCGCCCTTCGCCGTCATCCCCGGCCGTCAGGTCCAGGAGGCCCTGCGGGGACAGGAGAAGGCCGTGGTGGACGTCGTGGAGGAGACCTACCGCCTGCACGGCGCCGGCCGCACCGTCAACCCGCCGTCCTCCTTCCTCCGGTTCACCGACCGGCCCACCGCGCGGATCATCGCGCTGCCCGCCTCCCTGGGCGGCGACCACGGCGTGGACGGCATCAAGTGGATATCGAGCTTCCCCACCAACGTCCCCTCCGGCTTCCCCAGGGCGTCGGCCGTCCTGGTCCTCAACGACCACGACACCGGCTACCCCTTGGCCTGTCTGGAGAGTTCGATCATCAGCGCCTCCCGGACCGCCGCGTCCGCCGCGTCGGCCGCCGACCGGCTGAGCCGGGGACGAGTCCGCCCCGCCCGGGTGGGCTTCGTCGGAGCGGGCCTGATCGCCCGGTACATCCACACCTACCTCGCGGCCACGGGCTGGTCGTTCGACGCCGTCGGCGTGCACGACGTGTCGGCCGAGAGCGCCGCCGGCTTCCGGACCTACCTGGAGCAGTCCGGCGCCGCCGGCCGGGTCACGGTGCACCGCGGCGCCGAGGAACTCGTCCGCACCAGCGACCTGATCGTCTTCGCCACCGTCGCCGACCGGCCGCACATCGACGAGCCGTCCTGGTTCCGCCACAACCCGGTGGTGCTCCACGTCTCCCTGCGCGACCTGGCCCCCCAGGTGCTCCTCTCCGCCACCAACGTCGTCGACGACATCGACCACTGCCTCCGGGCCTCGACCTCGCCCCACCTGACCGAACGTCTCACCGGCAGCCGCGCCTTCCTGCACGGCACGCTCGACGACGTGATGGCCGGCCGGGTCACCGTTCCGGCCGACCGGCCGGTGGTCTTCTCGCCGTTCGGTCTCGGAGTGCTCGACCTGGCCGTCGGCAAGTTCGTCTACGACGAGGTGGCGCGGTCCGGGGAGCTGCGGATCATCGACGACTTCTTCCACGAACTGAGGCGGCACGGCTGAGGCCGTCCCGCCGACCCACGGACACCTCCGAGGAGAGCATCGTGCCAGTCATCACCGCCCCCCAGTCCTTCAACGAGGAAGACCTCTACGTCGACCTCGCCCCGATGCTCGGGCACCGGCTCTTCCTCAAGTGCGAAGGCTTCAATTTCGCCGGCTCCATCAAGCTGAAGGCCGCCACCGAGATGGTGGAGTCCGCCGAACGCAGCGGAACGCTCTCCCCGGACTCCGTCCTGGTGGAGTCCTCCTCCGGCAATCTCGGCGTGGCGCTGAGCATGATCGCGGCGAGCAAGGGATACCGCTTCGTCTGCGTGACGGACTCCCGCTGCAACCTGACCACCCGGCTGATGATGGAAGCCCTGGGCAGCCAGGTGCACGTGGTCTCCGACGAGCACGCCACCGGGGGCCTGCTGGGCGCGCGGCTGGCCCACGTGCGGGCCCTGTGCGCCGCGGACGCGCACTACGTCTGGCTGAGTCAGTACACCAACGCCGACAACTGGCGGGCCCACTACTTCCGGACCGCTCCCGCCATCGCCCGCCGGTTCCCGCGTCTGGACGTGCTCTTCATCGGCGTCGGGACCACCGGCACCCTCATGGGGTGCGCCCGCTGGTTCCGCTCCTGGCACCGGCCGGTGCGGATCGTCGCCGTGGACAGTGTCGGCTCCGCCATCTTCGGGGACCCGCCGGGCCGCCGGATGATCCCGGGCCTGGGCATGAGCACCCGGCCGCCGCTCCTCGACGAGGCGTACGTGGACGAGGCGGTGCGCGTCGACGAGGTCGACACCATCCGCACCTGCCGGAGTCTGGCGCGGCGCGGTTTCCTCTTCGGCGGTTCCACCGGCACCGTGGTCAGCGGCGCGGCGAACTGGCTCGCCCGGCACGGGACGCCCGGCGTCACCCCCGTGGCCATCGCACCGGACCTCGGTGAGCGCTACCTCGACACCGTCTACCAGAGCAACTGGGTACAGGCCCTCTACGGCGACGACGCCCTCTCCCCGGAGCAGACGTCGTCGCGGGTCACGCGGGTCACGCGGGGAGGGCGATGACGCCGAGAGGCTTGGTGGTGGGCTGTGGTGAGCCGCCCGCGGGTTCCACCGTGATACCGACCGCGGTCGCCTGGCGGAGCGGCCCCTCCATCACGTGCGCCACGTCCCCGCCCGTGCCGGGCAGCAGACCGGCGGGCCAGTGCTCGTCCCCCCTTCCGTACCAGAGTTCGTAGACCTGGTCGCCGCTGAGCGGCGGGAGGCCGGCCGCGATGAACGCGGCCTCGCCCTCGCCGCGCGAGGTCACCACGCTCGCCGTCGCGCCGTCCGACAGCGTCGTCGTGCTGATGGTGGCGTCGGAAGCGGCCAGCACACTGGCGAGAGCCTCGGCGCCGGCCTCGGCCTCGTGGACCTGTTCTCGGGCCGTGTCCGCTTCCGAGTGCTGCCACCAGGCGATCCCCCCGAGCGCCGCGGCGGCCGCGACGGACGCCGCGAGGGCGAACCCCAGCACGCGTTGCCCCCTGCGTCGCCGCCGCGCCGCCGGAGCCTCGGCCTCGGTCTCGGTCAGGTCGCGGTCGGGGGCGACACGTCCCTCCTGACGTACGGTCCCGATCTGCGCGAGCACGCGCCGCCGCACCTCCGGGGAGGGCGCGCGCAGCTCCGCCGCGGCCAGCAGTGCCGCCGTCGCCGCCAGTTCGGCGGCCTCCTCCCGGCAGGCCGCGCAGCTCGCCAGGTGGTTCTCGAACGCGGCCTCCTCGCCGGGAGGCAGGGCGTGCAGCGTGTAGGCACCGACGTCGAGATGCGGGTCGCCGCCGCCCGCGGTCATGTTCCCGTCTCCACACACTCGCGCAGGCGCCGCAGCCCCTCACGCATCCGTGACTTGATGGTGCCGGCGGGGGCGGCGAGGGAATCGGCCACCTCCGCGTAGGTCAGGCCCTCGTAGTAGGCCAGCACCAGGGGCAGCCGCAGCTTCCGGGACAGCTCCGCCAGGCAGCGGAAGACCGTGCGGTGCTCCTCCCGCTCCTCGACCTCCTCGGCGACGGCGTCGAAGGGCCGGTCGAGTTCCGCGGCGCCGGTGCGCAGTTCGCGGGCACGGCCCGAGACCACGGACCGCACCCGGTCCACGGCCCGCCGGTGCGCGACGGTCAGCACCCAGTTCCGGGCGGCGCCCCGTTCCGGGCGGAAGCGGTCGGCGGTACGCCACACCTCCACCATCACGTCCTGGGTCACCTCCTCCGCCTGCGCCTCGTCTCTCAGAA
This sequence comes from Streptomyces sp. NPDC107500, assembly GCF_055582785.1. NCBI lineage: Bacteria > Bacillati > Actinomycetota > Actinomycetes > Kitasatosporales > Streptomycetaceae > Streptomyces > Streptomyces sp. NPDC107500. Next base: position 255,204 of record NZ_JBVJPF010000007.1, on the reverse strand, counting down.
CCCGGAAGACCAGTCCCATCACCGCCGGCGCCAGGGCGTCGTAGACCCCGGCGAACGCCTGTTCGTCGCCGGCGGCGGCACGGGTGAGCAGCTCGTCCGCCCGGCTCTCGCCGGATGACCGTCCCGCGCCCGTCTCGGCTCCGTCGTCCATTCCCGCTCCTCCGCGCTCTGCACGACACTGGGGCATCCCAGCGGGGAGCGCACGCGGTCGGGAGCCGTCCGCCTGACGCGTTCACCGCCTGGCCGGACGACGGGAGCCGTGGGGCCGCACGGCCCTCACCCATGGTTCGTAGCCGCCGCCCCCTCGGATGCCGGTCGACCGCACGGACCGGCCGCCGTCACCCCCGGAAGGACGACCCCAGGAGTTCGGCCAGCACCTCCTGCGGTTCGCGGCCCACGCTGCGCTGCATCACGGTCTCGTACCCCTCGTCGCCGAGCACCGAGCGGACCGTGCTCTCGTAGTGGTCGCGCACCGCGCCCAGTTCCGGCGTGCCGCGCTGGGGGTGCCCGACCGAACTCCAGAGGGTCTCGCCGACCGCGTAGGCCCGCGCCGCGGGCTCGGCGGAGCCGGCGGCCGCGAGTGCCGCCGCCAGCACGTCCAGGCCCAGTGCCAGCCCGAAGCCGTCACCGATGCGCCGCTTGCCGTCCAGCATCGAACGGGCGTATGCGACCGCCTGCGGCGCACGGTCCTGGAAGAGCGAGATGAGGGCCAGCTGGTAGTCGGTGTAGGCGCGGGTCCACCACTCCCCGAGCGCGACGCAGTGCGCGCGCAGGGACTCGGCCTCCTCCCGCGCCCGGTCCAGGAAGCCCTGGCCGGTGAGGGCGAAGACCCGGACCAGGCGGCACATCATCGCGCCCGGGGTCGTGACCCCCGCCGACCGCCCCAGCGTCAGGTCCGCCGTGTGCCCGGCGGCCATGGGGCGCCCCGTGAGCAGATGGATGAGGCCCACCAGGTACGCCGCCCGCAGCCGGCCGTCCGCGTCCTCCACCTGCTCGGCCTCCCGGCCGCAGGCCTCCGCCAGGTCGACGGCGGCCCGGATGTCCCCGCGCAGGACCTGGGCGACGCCCAGCGCCCACAGCGCCCGGACCCGCGCCGGGCCGGGCGCCCCGGGCAGGGCGAGGGCGTCCTCCAGATAGCCGGCGGCCTCCGGGAGATGGCCGCAGCAGCTCCAGAAGAACCCGAGCAGGCCGGTCAGTTCGACGGCCGCGCGGGAGCGCGTGGCGAGGTAGTGGTCGAGCGCGGCACACAGATCGGCGTGAGCGTCCTCCGTCCACCGGTACCAGTGGGTCTGGTCCGGGCCCAGCCAGCCCGCGTCGGCGAGGCGCGCCTGCTCCAGGAAGAACCGGGCGTGCCGCTCGGACACCTGCCGTGCCTCGCCCAGTTCGTCGAGCCACATCCGCCCGTACTCGCGGACCGTGTCGAGCATGCGGTGCCGGCCGCCCCGCACGGTCACGACCGACCTGCGCTCCAGGCCCTGGAGTGCCGACGCCAGCAGCGGCGGCGTGAGCGGCCCGCCGCCGCAGACGGCGAGCACGGTGTCGCCGTCGACCGGGCCGCGGAACACCGACAGCCGCGCCCACAGCAGGCGCTCCGCCGGGGTGCACAGCTCGTGGCTCCAGCCCACGGTGGTGCGCACCGCGCGGTGCCGGGGCGGTCCGGCACTCCGGTCCGCGGCGAGGTCCAGGCGCGAGAGCAGCGTCTCCTCGACCTGTTCGATGCTCTGGCCGGCCAACTGGCCCGCCACCAGCTCCACGGCGAGCGGGATGCCTTGCAGCCACCGGCACAGGCGGCCCGCGGCGAGCAGATCCGTCGTGCCGTCCAGGGCGACGCCGAGCGCGGCGGCCCGGTCGCACAGGAGTCGCACCGCGTCCGTCTCGGCGGGGAGCGGGTCGACCTCCATGACCCGCTCACCGGTCAGCCCGAGCGGCTCCCGGCTGGTCGCCAGCACCGTCAGCCCCGGACTGGCCCGCAGCAGCCGGTCGACCAGGTCGCGGCAGCCGCTCGTGACGTGCTCACAGGAGTCCAGCACGAGCAGGCGCTGCTGGTCGGCCAGCCATCGGCCCAGCGCGTCGACCGGGTCGATCGCCGTGTGGTCGGAGAAGTCGAGGGCGTCCGCGACGGTCGCGGTGAGCAGCCGGTCGTCGGGCAGCGGCCAGAGGTCGGCCCACGCGACCGCCCGGCCGCCCGCGTCGCGCACGCGGTCCGCGGCCTGGAGGGCGAGCCGGCTCTTGCCGACCCCGCCCACCCCCGTGAGGGTCACCAGGCGCGGCTCACGCAACGCCTCGTCCAGGCGGTCCAGTTCGTTCGCGCGGCCGACGAAACCGGTCGGTATCTCAGGGAGATTGCTCAGCACGTATCCAGTCTGGCGTGCCGGTCCGCTTCGGAAGAGGCCTTCGGCCACGGACCACCGGCCGCCCGCGGCGGTGTCACCCGACCGTGTGACGCCCCAAGCCGGGCTCGAAGGCATCCGCCACCGACATCGGGGCATCCGGCACGTACGGCAACTCAACCGGACGGAACCAGAGATGAGAGTGACGACATGTCGTTTCCCCAACACCCCGCATCCTCCGGCGACGCCCACCAGACGCACCACGACGCCGGCATGAGACGCTCCAACGGCATGGCGGTCGCCGCCCTCGCCCTCGGCATCCTGGCCGTCCTGCTCTTCTGGACCGTCATAGGCGGGGCCCTGCTCGGCCTGCTGGCCCTGATCTTCGGCATCATCGGCGCGCGCCGGGCACGCGGCGGACGGGCGCCGCGCCGTGGGATGTCCATCGTCGGAGCCGTACTCGGCGGACTCGGTCTGATCGCCTCCGTGGTGATCATCGCGATCGGTGCGTCCATCCTCAACTCGGACGAGTTCAAGGACTTCGACGACTGCGTCCAGCACGCCGATTCGCAGAGCGAACGGGACGCCTGCGCCGACGACTTCGAGCAGGACGTGAACAACTGACGCGGCCCGCCCGCGACGAGGCCCGGCGCGTCAGCGCGGACGCTCGCCGGGCACGAACGTCACCTGGGGCGCGCCCGTACGCGGATGCACGCTCACCTCTCCCACGACCCCGTACACGTCGGCGAGCAGCGACGGCGTGAGCACCTCGGCCGGCGGTCCCGAGGCCACGACCTCCCCCTCGCACAGGACGTGGAGGCGGTCGCAGTAGTACGCGGCCAGGTTGAGGTCGTGCAGGGCGAGCAGCACGGTCGCCGGCAGCCGGCGCAGCACGCCGAGGACGTCCAGCTGATGGCGGATGTCGAGGTGGTTGGTCGGCTCGTCGAGGACCAGCAGGGCGGGCCGCTGGGCGAGGGCGCGGGCGATGAGGACCCGCTGGCGCTCGCCGCCGGAGAGCCGGTCGAAGGGGCGGTCGGCCAGCCGGCCGGCGTCCACCGCGGCGAGGGCGTCGTCGATGACGGCGGCGTCCTCCGCCGTGTCGCCGGCCAGCATCCGCTTGTGCGGCGTGCGGCCCATGGCCACGACCTCCCGGACGGCGAGGTCGAAGTCCGCGGCCGAGTCCTGCACCACCGCCGCCACCGTGCGCGCGAGTCGCCGCGCGGGCATCGACCAGGTATCGGCGCCGTCGACGCGGACCGTGCCGGTGTCCGGGCGCAGGACGCGGTAGACGGCCCTCAGCAGGCTGGACTTGCCGCTGCCGTTGGGACCGACCAGGCCGATCACCTCGCCCGCCGAGGCGGTCAGCGAGACGTCGCGCACCAGGAGGCGGGCTCCGGCGGTGAGGGTGACGCCCTCGACGGACAGGTCGGTGGCGGCGCTCATGCCCCTCCTCGGTCGGTGCCGCGCCGGGCGTCCCGGCGCATCAGCCACAGGAAGAACGGCCCGCCGCACAGCGCGGTGAGCACGCCGACCGGGATCTCCATGGGCGCGGCGACGGTGCGTGCGGCGATGTCGGCCCAGATCAGGAAGACCGCTCCGGCGAGCGCGGCCGTGGGCAGCACCCTGCGGTGGTCGCCGCCGACGAACAGCCGTACCACGTGCGGGAGGATCAGGCCGACGAAGCCGATCGGGCCGGACGCCGCGACGAGTACGCCGGTGACCAGGGACAGCAGCACGAACATGCGGGCCCGGAAGCGGGCGACGTCCAGGCCCATCGTCGTCGCCGCCTCCTCACCGGCCAGCAGCAGGTTGAGGTTGCGGGCCTGCACCAGGAGCACGCCGATGCCCAGCAGCACCGCCAGTCCCGGCAACCACAGGGTCTGCCAGGTGACGCCGCCGAGACCGCCCAGGGTCCAGGCGAGCACCGCCCGGGCCTCGTTGCCGCGGTCGGTGGTGAGCAGCAGCAGGTCGAGGACGGCCGTGAGCACCGCCGCGACCGCCACCCCGGACAGGACCAGGCGCGTCGAGGTGATGCGCCCGCCGGTGCGGGCGGTGGCGTACACGAGCACCAGTGCGCCGAGGGCGCCGGCGAACGCGGCGGCGGACAGCGACAGGGGGCCGAGGAAGCCGACGCCGAAGACGATGACCGAGACCGCGCCGAGGGAGGCGCCGGAGGAGACGCCGAGCAGGTACGGCTCGGCGAGCGGGTTGCGGACCAGCGCCTGAAGGGCGGTGCCCACCATCGCGAGACCCGCACCGGTCACCGCTCCCAGCAGGACGCGCGGCGCCCGTACGTCGAGGACGATGGTCTCCCGCGCGCGGGACCAGTCCGGGTGGGTGAAGTCGGCGCCCAGGGCGTGCGTCACGATTCCCCACACCTGGCCGGGTGGCACCTGGACCGAGCCGATGGCCAGTCCGGCCGTCACGGACGCCAACAGCAGGGCCGCCAGCGCGAGTGACGTCCCCGCCATCGTCGTACGCCCCGCCCGGCGCGACCGGGCGGCCGAGGGATCCGGTTCGGCTACCGCCTTGGTGGCGGTGCCCGTCACCGGAAGCTCTCGCGGTGCAGTCCGCGGGCGAGGTCACCGACCGCGTACGCCGACCGGATGCCGACCAGGGTCGCGGTCAGCGGCAGGACGACGAACCGCTTGTTCCTGACGGCGGGGACGTCGGCGAGGGCCGGCTGGGAGAGCAGGAACTTCTTCTTCTGCTCGACGCTGCCGGCTCCGGCGTAGTCGTAGATCGCGATGACCTCGGGCCTGCGCTCGACGACCTGTTCCCAGGAGACGTCGCCGAACACCTCGTCGAGGTCGCCGAAGACGTTCTTGCCGCCGGCCAGCCGGATCAGGTCGGTGCCCAGGCCCTTGCCGCCCGCGGTGAAGGCGCTCTTGTCGCCGCTGTCGTAGACGAAGACCGGCACCTCCGGTTCGCCCTTCACCGCGGCGGACGCCTTGGCGACGCGGCTCTTCAGGTCCGCGATCAGCTTGTCGGCCCGGTCGGGGACGCCGAAGATGCTCGCGACGGTACGGATCTCGGCGTAGGTGTCCTTCATCGTCACCCTCTGCTTGCCGCAGTACTCGCGGTTGAGGTAGGTGTCGATGCCCGCGTCGGCGAAGGCCTTGCGGGAGCGGCCCTCGTTCTCGGCGAAGGCGCTGCCGTAGCCGCCGTAGACCAAGTCGGGCTCGGTGTCGAGGATCTTCTCGAACGACGGTTCCCGCTCGGCGAGTTCGGGTATCGCCTCGTAGTCCTTCCGCAGCTCCGGCAGGACGGCCGAGTCGGGGAAGGCGGTGCCGGCCATGCGGTCCTTCAGACCGAGCGCGAGCATCAGCTCCGCGGGGTGCTGATGGATGGTGACCACCCGGGACGGCGGCTTGTCGTACGTCGTCCTCACACCGCAGTTGTCGATGGTGACGGGGAATCCCGCGGGGGACGACGCCGATGCCGAACCGTCGTGGCCGGAGTCGTCGGCGCCGCCGGACGAGCCGCATCCGGCGGTCACCAGGGCCGCCGACAGGGCGAGCGCCGCGGCCGTGCCGCGCAGGCTCCGGCGGCGTCGGGCAGGGGAGAACAGGGCTGACACGTAAGCCTCCTGGGGAGTCCGCGCTCCTCGGATCGGGCCCGCGACAGGTCAGTGTCCTGACTCCCGGGCCTTCGGCCCCCGGCTGCCCGGCCGGTGGGCGCGGGGCAGGTCGAGGGCGTGACGCCCGGTCACAGTGGCGGGACCGTGCCGGATTCGCACCGGCTTCCTGTCTCCCGTCGCGGCTATGACCTGGCGATATTACGTTCCTTTGGGCAGGGCGCAAAGCGCGGGTGTTCAGCGGGCACGCGGTGCCCGTGCGCGGAGCGGGGCCCCGCTGACAGCTCCGGGGCCGGGATGCGAGGATGCCCGGAGCAATTGGGCGACGGCGGCCCGAGGAAGCCGGTGTGAATCCGGCGCGGTCCCGCCACTGTGATCGGCGAGCGAGCCCCCACACGACCACTGCCCGTACCGGGTGGGAAGGGGTGGGGCGAGCGACGACCCGAGAGCCAGGAGACTCACGCGGTCGCCTCCTCGACGGACCACCGGGGCGGATCTCCCCGGGGAGAGGGACGATGCCGTATGCCCGCCCACACCGGCCCGGCCGGAGCGACGCCCGGCGCACCCGCGGACCCGACGCCCGCCCGCGTCGTCGTCTGCCGGGACTGCTGCTGCGGCACCCCCAAGATCATCGGCGTCGATCACGCGGCGCAGACGGCGCGTCTGCGGGCCCTGGTGCCCGTGCGGGTGTCGGACTGCCTCGACGTGTGCGAACAGGCCAACGTGATCGTCGTCCAGCCCTCCGCGGCGGGCCGCGCCGCCGGCGCCCGTCCGGTCTGGCTGGGACTGGTCAACGACCCCGACGCCACCGAGGACATCGCCGACTGGGTCCGCGCCGGCGGCCCCGGTGTCGCACCGCGGCCCGACATCCTCGACCTGTACGCCATCACGCCCCCGCGCCGCGGCCCGGCCGCCTGACTCGGCGCTCACGAGGAGCGACCGGTGTCCCGAAACGTTCAGGCCTCACCCGCCGATGTCACCGCCGCCCTGCACGACGTGGCCGCCCTCGGGGGCTTCTTCGTCCTGCGCGTCGGCGGTGCGGATGCGGGCTGGCATCCGGTCGGCCACTCCTACGCGCGGGGTTTCACCGACCTCGCCGAGGCCGTCGCGCACCGCCACCGGGCGCCCGAAGCGCGGATTGGCGTGTCCATCGCCCACCTGGGTCACGCGGCACGCCTCTGGTCGCCCGCCCTGGCCTGCGTACTCCTGCACGGCATCGTCCTCGACCTGAGCCGGCTGGAGCGGGCCGACGACGGCCCGGCCCTGCGCATGCCCCGTCCCGCCGGCCTGCGCGGCAGGACGGCACGTCCGTCCGCCGCCCTCGCGGTGTACCGGCAGGTGACGGCCCACCTGGAAGCGCTGGCCGAAGGGCTCCGCGTCAAGGTCGCGCCACGGCTGCTGGACGGCAACGCCGCCTCGGCGCTCGTCGAGGCGGCCCGCGCGCTGCTGGCGGCGCACCCCGCGCTGCGCGAGCCGCTCACCGGCCTCACCACGGAGCTGCTGAACACCGGACGGCTCGTGGGCACTGGAGAGATCACCGGACCGGATCTCACGTTCCGGCGCCGTAGTTGCTGTCTCTACTACCGCGCGCCGAACGGCTCGAAGTGCGGCGACTGCTGCCTGGCGGACTGAGGGGGGGCGGTCAGGGGCCGTCCGGGTCGAGGGCGTTCAGGGACTGTTCGGTCCAGATGACCTTGCCCTGCGCGTGGTACCGGGTGCCCCAGCGCGTGGCGCACTGGGCGACGAGGAACAGGCCGCGGCCTCCCTCGTCGGTGGTGGCGGCCATGCGCAGGTGGGGTGCCGTGCTGCTGCCGTCGGAGACCTCGCAGATCAGGCTGCGGTCCAACAGCAGCCGGACGCGCACCGGTTCGGCCGCGTGCCGGATGGCGTTGGTGACCAGCTCGCTGAGGATCAGCTCGGTGGTGAACGCCGTCTCCTCGAGGCCCCACTCGGCGAGCCGGCGCGTCGCGTCGGCCCGGACGCCGGCGACGGCCGCGGGGTCGCGCGGCACGTGCCACTCGGCGACCCGGTCGGCGGGGAAGGCCCGGGTCCGGGCCACCAGGAGGACGATGTCGTCGTCGGGGCGGTCGGGGAGCAGCGCGTCCAGCAGCACGGCACAGGTCTCGTCCGGCGTCCGGTCCGCACCGGCGAGCCGCCCGCGGAGCTGGTCGAGGCCCGCCTCGATGTCCCGGCCCCGGCCCGTCACCAGCCCGTTGGTGAACAGGACTAGCCGGCTGCCCTCGGGGAGCCGGAACTCGGCCGGGGTGAAGGGCAGGCCGCCGAGGCCCAGCGGAGGGCCGGGCGGCAGCTCGGGGAAGTCCACGCTGCCGTCCGGGCGGACGACGGCCGGCGGCGGATGCCCGGCGCGGGCCATGGTGCAGTCACCGGAGACCGGGTCGTACACGGCGTAGAGACAGGTGGCACCGACGATGTCCGAACCGCTGCTCGTCTCGGCGCGGTCCCGGTCGAGGCCGGTCACCAGTTCGTCGAGGTGGCCGAGGAGTTCGTCGGGAGCCATGTCCAGACCGGCGAAGTTCTGCACGGCGGTCCGCAGCCGGCCCATGGTGGCCGCGGCGTGCAGGCCGTGACCGGCGACATCGCCCACCACGAGGGCGATCCGCGCGCCGGACAGCGGGATCACGTCGAACCAGTCGCCGCCCACGCCCGCCTGCGCCGGCAGGTAGCGGTAGGCGATGTCGACGGCGTTCTGCACCGGCAGTCCGTGCGGCAGCAGGCTGCGCTGGAGAGCCACCGCGACGGTGTGCTCGCGGTGGTAGCGCCTCGCGTTGTCGATGGCGACCGCGGCCCGCGACGCCAGTTCCTCGGTGATGGACAGGTCCTCCCGGGTGAACGGCTCGGAGCCCGCACCGCGCCAGAAGTTGGCCACGCCGAGCGCGACGCCCCGGGCGCGCAGGGGAACGGAGATCAGTGAGTGGATGCCGTAGGCCAGGACCCTGGGCGCGCGGTCGGGATCCTGTAGCTGCCAGCCGGCCTGCGCGCTCAGGTCCGCGACGAGAACGGCGTGTCCGGAGGCGAGGCCCGTCGTCGCGGGAGTACCGGGGCGAATGGTCATCGCCTCGCCGACCGGGATCAGCGGTGCGTCGTCGCGGACGCCGTGCAGGACCACGCGGTGCATGATCAGGTCGCCCGGGGCGGCCTCCTCGCCCCGCGTCACCGCTTCCAGCAGTTCGACGGTGACGAAGTCGGCGCACCGGGGCGTCGACGCCTCCGCCAGTTCCTCGGCGGTGCGCACCACGTCGAGTGTGGTGCCGATCCGGGCACTCGCGTCGTACAGGAGTTCCAGCCGCTTGTGGGCGCGCTCCGCCCTGCTCCGCTCCCGGTGCAACTCGGTCGTGTCCCTCAGCGTGGCCACGGATCCGGAGGCCGCGCCGTCCCGGTCCAACCGGCGCAGGCTGACCGCCAGGAGCCGGTCCCCGGCCGTGTGCATCTCGTCCGTGCGGGTGGCGCCCGAGGTGAGCAGCTCGACGATCCCCGGCTCCAGTCCGAGGCGGTCGAGGGGGAGCCCCTCGCACGTCTCGGGAAGGCCGAGGAGGCGCCGGGCCTCGTCGTTGGCGAGTACCAGACGGTCGCCGTCGACGATCAGCACACCCTCCCGAATGGTGTGCAGCACGGTGTCGTGGTGTTCGTACATGCGGGTGATCTCGACCGGTCCGAGACCGTGGGTCTGCCGCCGCAGCCGCCGGCTCACGAGGGCTCCGGCACCGAGGGCCAGCGCGAGGGAGGCGGCGCCCGCGATCAGCAGAGCGGGCAGTTGCCGGTTGGCCGACTCGTTGACGTTCGTGATCGTGATGCCCACGGCCACACCGCCCACCACGCGGCCGTCCGCGTCCCGCACGGGGGCGTCGGCGTTCACCGTCGGGCCCACCACCGTGTCGAACGTACGGGTGACCGACCCACCGCCGAGGACTTCCTCCAGCAGTCCGGGCGGGCCGGTGACGCGCTTGCCGATCAGTCCCGGGTCGGGGTGGGTCAGGCGGATGCCCTCGTCGTCGAAGACCACGACGTAGTCGACGTCGGAGGACTCGGCGACGGCCTCGGTACGGGGCTGGAGCACCGCCGTGGGGCCGGCCCCGGTGATGGCCGCCGCCGTGCCCGGGGCCCTGGCGAAGGACTCCGCGACGCCCAGGGCGGTGCGGCGGGCGTCGTCGGTGCTGTCGCGCTGCGCCTGGAACACAAGGAGCACCACCGCGGTGACGATGAGCAGCACCGCTGTGCCGACCTGCAGCAGAAAGACCTGGCCGGCGATGCTCCGCCGTGGCGAGCGGTCCATAGCGTCAGTTTTCATCACTCACGCATGTGCGACCAGTCAGGCGGCGCCTGGACCGACGTGTGGCCGGGTTGCTCAGAGGGGAAGCGGCGCCGAGAAACGGGCCGGATGGCGCGGGCCGAGGAGCACGACGATGCCCCGGCCGTCGGGGGAGGGGTGGGTCACCCGGGTCCAGCCCCGGCGGCGGTAGAAGGCGAGGGCCCGTCCGCCGCGGACCGACGTCAGCAGCCAGGCGCGTCCCCCGGGCGCGTCCTCGGTCACCGCGTCGAGCAGGCGGCCCGCGAGACCGGAGCCGCGGTCGGTTCGGCGGACGGCCAGTTCGTCGATCCCCCGGGCGCCGCACAGCCAGTCGGCGGTGCGGCCGGCGCCCAGGGCCGCGGCGGCCTGCGGGTGGCAGCGGTCGGTGGGGAAGGGCGCCGGGGTCGTCCACGCGGTGGCGAAACCGACGACCTCCCCGCCCCGCACGGCGGTCGCCGCGGTGAACCCGGGCCGGCCCACGTCCACCCGCAGCCGCGCCGCGAACCCCGTCGCCCTCTCCTCGTCCTCGTTCCAGGGCGGCGCGCAGAACGCGTCGACGTACACCGAACGGAGCGCTTCGGTGTGGGCGAGCACGCCGGGTCCGCGGTGGACACGGATGCCGGAGGTCATCGGGCGGTCACCGGCGGTGGAGGGGGAGGAGGGCGGCGCGAGGATCCCCCGCTCGCGCCGCCCGGTCGACGGCCGGCACCCGGCCGGCACGTATGGGGACGAGCACGGCACCCACCCCTTCCTGCGTTGAACAAGCTGTTGCGAACATTGTGCAATAAGAAGGGGCCGATGTGCACGGGTGATGTGCACCCGAGCGGCCCGGCGCAGGTGGGCGCCCCGTAGAGTGCCTCCTCGGCAGAGCGCGTCTGCCGCCTCTCCCGGACCCCGAGGTACTCAGCAGTGACCACCGCCCAGACCCCCGCACCGGCCGTCGTCGGGATCGGCGCCGACGGCTGGGAAGGGCTCGCGGACGCCGCGCGAGGGACCCTGCTCGACGCGGACGTCGTGATCGGCGGCGCACGCCAACTCGATCTGCTGCCCCCGGAGTGCACCGGGGAACGGGTCGCCTGGCCCTCCCCGCTGCGGCCCGCGGTCCCCGGCCTCCTCGCCGCGCACGCCGGCCGGCGCATCGCCGTCCTGGCCAGCGGCGACCCCATGTTCTACGGCATCGGCCGCGCCCTCACCGAAGAACTCGGGCCCGGCGCCGTGCGCGTCCTGCCGCACCCCTCGTCCGTCTCCCACGCCTGCGCCCGTCTCGGCTGGCCCCTGGAGGACGTCGAGGTCGTCACGCTCGTGGGACGGCCCGCGGCCCGCCTCGCCGCCGCCCTGCACGACGGCCGGCGCCTCCTCGTGCTCAGCGCGGACGCCACCACCCCGGACGAGGTCGCCGCCCTGCTCAGGGACCGCGGCTTCGGCCCGAGCCGGATGCGGGTGCTGGAACAGCTCGGCGGCGCGCGGGAGCGCACGACGACGCCGGCCACCGCCGAGGACTGGTCCCCGCCGCACCCTCCGGGCGACCCCCTCAACATCGTCGCCGTCGAGTGCCGCCGGGCCCCGGACGCCCTGCGCCTGGGCGCGGTGCCGGGCCTGCCGGACGCGGCCTACGAGCACGACGGGCAGCTCACCAAACGGCACATCCGGGCCGCCACCCTCGGCGCGCTGGCCCCCGCACCCGGCGAACTCCTGTGGGACGTCGGCGGCGGCTCCGGCTCGATCGCCGTCGAGTGGATGCGCACGCACCCCTCCTGCCGGGCGATCACCGTCGAACGGGACCCGGCCCGCGCCGAGCGCATCACCCGCAACGCCGAACGGCTCGGCGTGCCGGGCCTCCAAGTGGTCACCGGAGCCGCCCCCGAGGCGCTGGCCGGGCTGCCCCGGCCGGACGCGGTCTTCGTCGGCGGCGGCCTCACCGCCCCCGGACTGCTGGCCGCCTGCTGGGACGCGCTGCCGGACGGCGGCCGCATGGTGGCCAACACCGTGACGCTGGAATCCGAGGCGCTGCTCGCCGACGCCCACCGCCGCCACGGCGGCGAACTGGTCCGCCTGGCCGTGGCGCACGCCGTCCCCGTGGGCGGCTTCACCGGGTGGCGGCAGGCGATGCCGGTCACCCAGTGGACCGTGGAGAAGACCGTCGAACCATCCGCAGGAGCAGACACATGACCGTGTACTTCATCGGTGCCGGCCCCGGCGCCGCCGACCTGATCACGGTGCGCGGCGCCCGGACGCTCGCCGCCTGCCGGGTCTGCCTGTACGCGGGCAGCCTGGTGCCGCGCGAACTGCTCGCGGAGTGCCCCGCGGACGCGAGGCTGGTGGACACCGCGCAGCTCACCCTGGACGAGATCACGGCCGAACTGGTCCGCGCGCACGCGGAGGGCCACGACGTCGCCCGGCTGCACTCCGGGGACCCCTCCGTGTTCAGCGCGGTCGCGGAGCAGATGCGGCGGCTGGACGCGGCCGGGGTGCCGTACGAGGTGGTCCCGGGCGTTCCCGCCTTCGCCGCGGCGGCGGCCGCCCTGAAGCGGGAGCTGACCGTGCCGACGGTCGGGCAGACGGTCATCCTGACCCGCGTCGCCCAGCAGGCCACGGCCATGCCCGAGGGCGAGGACCTCGCCACCCTGGGCCGCAGCGGAGCGCTGATCGTGCTGCACCTCGCCGCCCGGTACGTGGACCGCGTGGTGGACGAGCTGCTGCCGCACTACGGCGCCGACTGCCCCGCCGCCGTCGTCGCGTACGCCTCCCGCCCCGACGAGCTGGTCCTGCGCGGCACGCTCGACGAGATCGCCGGGAAGGTGAAGGAGGCGGGGGTGCTGCGCACGGCCGTCATCATGGTCGGGCGGACGCTCGGCGCGGAGCAGTTCCGCGACAGCCACCTGTACTCGACGGAGCGGGACCGGCATGTCTGCTGAGTCCGCGGCACCCTCCGAAGAGGTCATCCCGGTCCTGCGGGTGCGCGACGCCGCCGCGGCGGTGCGCTGGTACGCCCGGCTGGGCTTCGTCCAGCAGTGGGAGCACCGCTTCGAACCGGGATTCCCCGTGTACACGGAGGTCGCCCGCGGGCGGGTCCGGCTCCATCTGTCGGAGCACGAGGGCGACGCGCGCCCGGACACCCTGGTGTACCTGCGAGTCGCCGGCCTCGACGCGGTCGCCGCCGAGTTCGGCGTCGTGCCCGAGGAGCAGCCCTGGGGACGTGAACTCGCCCTCCGGGACCCGGACGGCAACCGCCTGCGGGTCGGCCCGGTGCGGGACGCGACCGGCCACGCGGACGGGTAGCCCCCTGCCCCGCGTTCAGGCCACCCCGCTGCGGCCGACCACCGTCCCCGCGCGGTCGACGCAGATCACGTCGACCGCGACCGGCGCCCCGCGCAGCACGGCCAGCGCCTGGTCCCGGGCCGCCCTCGCGACCAGGTCGCCCAGCGGAACCCCGGCCGCCCGGCACAGCTGGAGGGCGGCGAGCCCGGTGTTGGCCGCCGCCACCTCGGCGGCCAGGGCCTCGTCGGCGCCGCCGCGCCGGGCGAGCCCGGCGAGGAAGCCCTTGTCGACCTGGGAGCGCCCGGAGTGCAGATCGAGGTGGCCGGCGGCGAGCTTGGAGAGCTTCGCGAAACCGCCGCACACCGTCAGGCGGTCCACGGGATGACGGCGCACGTACTTCAGTACCGCGCCCGCGAAGTCGCCCATGTCCAGCAGCGCGTCCTCGGGCAGCCCGTACTCCTCGACGACCGTCCGCTCCGAGGTGGAGCCGGTGCACCCCGCGACATGCGTACGCCCCGCCGCACGGGCCACGTCCACCCCGCGCCGGATCGAGTCGATCCACGCCGAGCACGAGTACGGCACGACGATTCCGGTGGTGCCCAGGACGGAGAGGCCGCCGAGGATGCCGAGCCGGGGGTTCCAGGTGGAGCGGGCGATCTCCTCGCCGTCGTCGACGGAGACGGTGACCTCGACGTCGCCGCCGGCGCCGTACCGCTCGGCGACGCGTGCGACGTGCTCGCGCATCATCTGCCGGGGCACGGGGTTGACGGCGGGTTCGCCGACCGGCAGCGGCAGGCCGGGGCGGGTGACCGTGCCCACGCCCGGCCCGGCGCGGAAGACGACTCCGGACCCGGCGGGCAGATGCCGCACCGTCGCCCGGACCAGCGCCCCGTGCGTGACGTCCGGATCGTCGCCCGCGTCCTTCACGATCCCCGCCATCGCACAGCCTTCCGTCAGCTCCTCGGCCGCGAGGGCGAAGGACGGCGTCTGGCCCCTGGGCAGCGTGATGGTCACCGGGTCGGGGAAGTCACCCGCCAGCAGCGCCGTGTACGCGGCGGTCGTCGCCGCCGTCGCGCAGGCACCCGTGGTCCAGCCGGGCCGCAGACCGGTGTGCTTGAGTTGGGCGCCGCGACCGCCCCTGGCCTCGCCGCTCATGTCCCGCTCACTCGTGTCCCGATAGAGGGACGAAACCGCAGAAAGGGAACGACCCTGCCGTGCACGTACTGATCCTCGGCGGCACCACGGAGGCCCGCGGGCTCGCCGAACTCCTGGCGGCCGAACACCTGCCGGGGCTCCGGGTGACGAACTCCCTTGCCGGACGGGTGGCCGCACCCCGGATGCCGCCCGGCGAGGTGCGCGTCGGCGGCTACGGCGGAGCCGAAGGACTCGCCGTCTGGCTCGGCGAGCACACCGTCGACCTGCTCGTCGACGCCACCCACCCGTTCGCCGGCACCATCAGCTTCAACGCCGCGCGGGCCGCCGCCACCGCCGGGGTTCCCCTGCTCGCCCTGCGCCGCCCAGGCTGGGCGCCGGTGGCCGGGGACGACTGGCACGAGGCCGGCTCCCTCGCGGAGGCCGCCGCGCTGCTCCCCGCGCTCGGCGGCAGGGTCTTCCTCACCACCGGCCGCATGGGTCTCGCCGCCTTCGCCGGTCTGCGCGACCTGTGGTTCCTCGTGCGGTCGGTCGACGCGCCCGGCGCACCGCGTCCGCCCCGCACGGAGGTACTGCTCGACCGCGGCCCGTTCACCCTCGACGGCGAACGCGAGCTGCTGCGCCGGCACCGGATCGACGTCCTCGTCACCAAGGACAGCGGGGGAGAGGCCACCGCGCCGAAGCTGGCGGCCGCCCGTGAGGCCGGGGTGCCGGTGGTCGTGGTGCGCAGGCCCCCGGTGCCCGAGGGCGTGCCGGTCGTGAGCGGGCCCGGGGAGGCGGCGCGGTGGGTCCGGGAGGCACACGCGAGGCGCCGGCCGCCGGGCGCCCCTCACGTCTCCGGGTAGCGGCGGGGCGTCCACACGACCTCTTCGCCGTCGCCGCGCCGCACCACCCGCGTCTGGGACGAGCCGACCAGCAGGATCGTGCGCATGTCGACCTCGGCCGGGTCCAGCTCCGCCAGCCGTACGATCCGCACCCGCTCGCCGGAGCCGCCCACGTCCCGGGCGACCACGACGGGCGTGTCCGGCGCCCGGTGCTCGAGGAGCAGCTCGCGGGCCTTGCCGACCTGCCAGGTCCGGCTGCCGGAACCCGGGTTGTACAGCGCCAGCACCAGGTCGGCCCCGGCCGCGGCCCGCAGCCGCTCGGCGATGACCTCCCAGGGCTTGAGCCGGTCGGACAGCGAGAGGGCGGCGTAGTCGTGCCCGAGCGGCGCCCCCGCACGGGCGGCGGCGGCGTTGGCCGCGGTCACGCCGGGCAGCACCCGCACCGGAACGTCCGCGTGCTCCTCGGCCGAGGCGGCCTCCAGCACGGCCGTGGCCATGGCGAACACCCCGGGATCGCCGCCGGACACGACGGCGACCCGGCGCCCCCGCCGGGCGAGCCCCAGCGCGAACTCCGCGCGCTCGGCCTCCACCTTGTTGTCCGATCCGTGGCGCCGCTGACCCGTCCGGACCGGGACACGGTCCAGGTAGGTGGTGTACCCGACCAGGTCGTCGGCGGCGGCGAGCGCGCCCCGCGTCTCGGGCGTCAGCCACAACGGGCCGGCCGGTCCGGTCCCCACGACCACGACCTCCCCGACGGCACCCGGCTCCGGCACCGGCGGCTCGGCGTCCACCTGGCTCGGCAGCACGGCCACCGAGAAGTAGGGCACCGACTCGGCCTCGACGTCGGCCAGCTCCGCGAGACGCTCTCCCGCCATCGTGGCCCGCTCGACGTACCGCGCCTCCGGGAGCCGGCCCGACCCCTCCAGCGCGCGGCGCACCTTGGAGAAGGTACGGCCCAGCTTCATCACCACGGCCGAATCCGTCGAGGCGAGCCGGGCCGTCAGCTCCTCCTCGGGCAACGTGCCCGGCAGGATGGTCAGCACCTCCTCGCCCTCGACGAGCGGCGTGCCCAGCCGGGCCGCGGCGGCGGACACGGACGTCACACCGGGGATCACCTCGGTGTCGTACCGGTCGGCGAGCCGCTTGTGCATGTGCATGTAGGAGCCGTAGAAGAGCGGGTCGCCCTCCGCGAGGACGGCGACCGTGCGGCCCGCGTCGAGGTGGGCGGCGAGCCGCGCCGAGGCCTCGGCGTAGAAGTCGTCCATGGCGCCCTGGTAGCCGCCCGGGTGGTCGGTGGTCTCGACGGTGAGCGGGTAGACCAGCCGTTCCTCGACGTGGTCGGCGCGCAGGTGCCGCTCCGCGATGGAACGGGCGATGGAGCGTCCGTGCCGGGCGCTGTGATACGCGATCACGTCCGCCTCGGCGATGGCCTCGACCGCGCGCACGGTCATCAGGGACGGGTCGCCGGGACCGAGTCCGACCCCGTACAGCTTGCCGCTCATTCTTCCTCGCTCGCGATCGCGTTGAGTGCGGCGGCGGCGATGGCGCTGCCTCCGCGACGGCCCCGGACGACCAGGTGCTCCAGGCCCGAGGGGTGGGCGGCCAAGGCGTCCTTGGACTCGGCGGCGCCGATGAAGCCGACGGGCACGCCGATGACGGCCGCGGGCCTCGGCGCCCCCTCCTCGATCATCTCCAGGAGCCGGAAGAGGGCGGTGGGCGCGTTGCCGACGGCGACCACGGAGCCCTCCAGACGGTCGCGCCACAGCTCCAGCGCGGCGGCGCTGCGCGTGGTGCCCAGCTCCGCCGCCAGCTTCGGGACGGCCGGGTCGGAGAGGGTGCACAGCACCTCGTTGTCCGCGGGCAGCCGCTTGCGGGTCACACCGCTGGCCACCATCTGCACGTCGCAGAGGATCGGCGCACCGGCCAGCAGGGCCTCGCGGGCGCGGGCCACGACCGTGGGCGTGTGGCCGATGTCGCGCACCAGGTCGACCATGCCGCAGGCGTGGATCATCCGGACGGCGACCCGGCTGACGTCGGCGGGCAGGCCCGTGAGGTCCGCCTCCGCCCGGATCGTGGCGAAGGACTGGCGGTAGATGGCCGCTCCGTCCTTCTCGTATGCGTGCGTGGTCACGGTGCTCTTCCCGCTGCTCTCGGTCGTCGTACGGCTCATGGGGTGATCGCCGCCAGTGCGGTGGCGAGATGGGAGGGGTCCGTCAGGACCGTGGTGCGTGTCGGTCCGCCAGGTGCGCCGGCGGTGAGGCGGTAGCCGCCCTCGGGGACGGCGACCAGGTCGATCCGCTCGCCCCGCGGGTGTCCGCAACGGCGTTCGCAGCCGGACCAGTACAGGGGGAGCGGGGAACGGCCCGCGGCGGACAGGCCGTCGGCCGCGTCCGCCCGCACGTCGGCGTGGGACTTCCCGCACCCCGGACGGCCGATGCAGGCACCGACGCGCGGCCAGGGGGAGGCGGCGTCGGTCACGAGGCCGGCGGCGGAGAGGCGGCCGAGGGCGTCGGCGGTGTCCGTCGTGCCCAGGCCCCGGACGGGTACGACGACGCCGCGCCACGGCGTCAACCGCAGTTCGGCGTCCCGCGTCGGGGCGGCGACGCGGGCCAACTCCCGCCACTGCGGGGCGGTGAGACGGCCCAGCGGGACGTGCACGCACAGGGCGTCCCCGACGAGCCCGGGAGGAGGCCCGTCCGTACGGGTCGTGTCCGTCCGCTCCTTGACGTGGGCGACTCCCGCCTCGGACAGACGGCGGTCCAGCACACGCGTCAGGACACGGGCCGGTACGGCGAGTTCGTCCACCCGCCACACCCGCGCCCCGGACTCGCGCGCGACGTCGAGGAAGGCCTCGGCCGCCAGCAGCGCCACCCGGGGCGCCTCGCCCGAGGCCACCCGCCAGGCGTCGTCCACCGAGCCCAGCGAGACCAGCGCGTCGTCGTCGCCGGCCGCCCGCACGGTGACGTCGGCGCCGAGCCCGGTCACGTCCCCGCGCCCGTCGTCGAGCGCGAACAGGAACCGGCCCGACAGCTCCCGCGCCCGGTCGCTCGCGCACAACGCGGCGTCCAGGGCCGACAGCCAGGGCCGTACGTCCCGCAGACCGCGCCCGTCGAGGCCGGACAGCGGTGACGCGACGACGTTGCGCACCCGTTCGTGCCCCGGCGAGGGCAACAGCCCGGCCGCGTCCAGCAAGCCGGCGAGCTCACCGCCGCAGCCGTCGCGCAGCCCCCGCAGCTGCACGTTGCCCCGGGACGTCAGATGCAGGTCCCCGTCGCCCAGCCGCCGGGCCGCGTCCGCCAGCGCCTCGGCCTGGACGATGTTCAGCACCCCGCCGGGTATCCGTACCCGGGCGAGGGCACCGTCGTCGGCGGCGTGCAGCCTCAGCGTCCCCGGGCAGGCGTCACCCCGGTCCCGTGAGACCGCTGTGGCCTGGGAGGACGTGGAAGGGAGCGCCGAGGACATGGCGGCGAGCATACCGACCATCACACCGGTGGCAGCCCCCGCCCTTCCCGGCCGGACCCTTACTATGCTCCTGGACCGATCACCCGATCGGCCCACCGCCAGACGGCGACAGGGGAGGAAGCCGGTGTGAATCCGGCGCGGTCCCGCCACTGTGAGTCCGGCCACCCTGAGGGGCCGGACGAGTCAGGAACTCCCGCCGTCTCTCACCGCCCGGGGCGCGGACCCCGAGGAAGGGCAGACGCCGCATGCCGCATTCGTCCGGGGAGCGCGCCTCGCACCCCAGCATCCTGCTCCTGTCGACGTCCGACACCGACCTGCTGAGCGCCCGCGCCGCCACCGGTCCGGTCACCTACCGGTTCGCCAACCCCGCCCGCCTCCCGCTCGACGACCTGCCCGCCCTGCTGGACGGCGTCGGACTGGTCGTCGTGCGCCTCCTCGGCGGAGTGCGTGCCTGGCGCGAGGGTCTCGACCTGCTCCTCGCCGACGGCCGCCCCGTCGTGGTGCTCAGCGGCGAACAGGCCCCGGACGCCCAGCTGATGGAGGCCTCCACCGTCCCCGTCGGCCTCGCCGCGGAGGCGCACGCCTACCTCGCCCACGGCGGCCCCGCCAACCTGGAGCAGCTCGCCCGGTTCCTGTCCGACACCGTGCTGCTCACCGGTCACGGCTTCGACCCGCCGACGCCCGCCCCCACCTGGGGCCCGCTGGAGCGTGCGCCGCGCCCGGACGCGGACGGCCCGACCGTGGCCGTGCTCTACTACCGCGCCCACCACATGAGCGGCAACACGGACTTCGTGCACGCCCTGTGCGACGCCGTCGAGAACGCGGGCGGACGGCCGCTGCCCCGGTACGTGGCCTCTCTGCGCGCCCCCGAGCCCGAATTGATCGAGGACCTGCGGGCCGCCGACGTGATCGTCACCACCGTCCTCGCGGCCGGCGGCACCAAGCCCGCCGAGGCGTCCGCGGGCGGTGACGACGAGTCCTGGGACGCCGGCGCGCTCACCACCCTCGACGTCCCCATCCTCCAGGCCCTGTGCCTGACCGGCTCCCGCGCCGACTGGGAGGCCAACGACGAGGGCGTCTCCCCGCTGGACGCCGCCAGCCAGATCGCCGTCCCCGAGTTCGACGGCCGCCTGATCACCGTGCCGTTCTCCTTCAAGGAGATCGACGAGGACGGCCTCCCCGCCTACGTCGCCGACCCCGAACGCGCCGCCCGCGTCGCCGGCATCGCCGTACGCCACGCCCGCCTGCGGCACATCCCGGCCGCCGACAAGCGCCTGGCCCTGGTCCTGTCCGCCTACCCGACCAAGCACTCCCGCATCGGCAACGCCGTCGGCCTGGACACCCCCGCCAGCGCCGTCGCCCTGCTGCGCCGACTGCGCGAGGAGGGCTACGACTTCGGCGCCGACGCCGAGGTCCCGGGCCTCGCGTCCGGCGACGGCGACGAACTGATCCGCGCGCTCATCGAGGCCGGCGGCCACGACCAGGACTGGCTCACCGAGGAACAGCTCGCCCGCAACCCGGTCCGCATCCCGGCCGCCGACTACAAGCGCTGGTACGCCACCCTGCCCGGGGAACTGCGCACCGCCGTCGAGGAGCACTGGGGCCCGGCGCCGGGCGAGATGTTCGTCGACCGCAGCCGCAACCCGGAGGGCGACATCGTGCTCGCGGCACTGCGCCGCGGCAACCTGCTGATCCTCATCCAGCCGCCCCGCGGCTTCGGCGAGAACCCCATCGCCATCTACCACGACCCCGACCTGCCGCCCTCCCACCACTACCTCGCCGCCTACCGCTGGATCGCCGCACGGGCCGAGGACGGCGGCTTCGGCGCCGACGCGATGATCCACCTGGGCAAGCACGGCAACCTGGAGTGGCTGCCCGGCAAGAACGCCGGCCTCTCCGCCGCCTGCGGCCCCGACGCCGCCCTCGGCGACCTGCCGCTGATCTACCCCTTCCTCGTCAACGACCCCGGCGAGGGCACCCAGGCCAAGCGCCGCGTCCACGCCACCCTCGTCGACCACCTCGTGCCGCCGATGGCCCGCGCCGACTCCTACGGCGACATCGCGCGCCTGGAGCAACTCCTCGACGAGTACGCCCAGATCGCCTCCATGGACCCGGCGAAGCTCCCGGCGATCCGCGCCCAGATCTGGACCCTGATCCAGGCCGCCAAGCTCGACCACGACCTCGGCATGCAGGACCGCCCGGACGACGACGGCTTCGACGACTTCCTGCTGCACGTCGACGGCTGGCTCTGCGAGGTCAAGGACGCCCAGATCCGGGACGGCCTGCACGTCCTCGGCAACCCGCCGGCCGGCGCCGACCGCGTCAACCTCGTCCTCGCCATCCTGCGCGCCCGCCAGATCTGGGGCGGCACCACCGCCCTGCCCGGCCTGCGCGAAGCCCTCGGCCTCGACGAGTCCGCCGCCACCCGCACCACGGCCGACGCCGCCGAGGAGCAGGCCCGCGCACTCGTGCAGGCCATGGACGACGCCGGCTGGGACCCCGCCGCCGTACCGTCCGAGCACGGCGAACAGGTCGCCGCGGTACTGGAGTTCGCCGCCCGCGAGGTCGTCCCCCGGCTCGCCGCCACCACCGCCGAGATCGACCACGCCGTGCACGCCCTGAACGGCGGCTTCGTCCCCGCGGGACCGTCCGGCTCACCCCTGCGCGGCCTGGTCAACGTCCTGCCGACCGGCCGCAACTTCTACTCCGTCGACCCCAAGGCCGTACCCTCCCGCCTCGCGTGGGAGACCGGCCAGGCCCTCGCCGACAGCCTCCTGGAGCGCTACCGCACCGACAACGGCGAATGGCCCACCTCCGTCGGCCT
Organism: Streptomyces sp. NPDC107500; assembly: GCF_055582785.1. Lineage (NCBI taxonomy): Bacteria > Bacillati > Actinomycetota > Actinomycetes > Kitasatosporales > Streptomycetaceae > Streptomyces > Streptomyces sp. NPDC107500. Next base: position 233,471 of record NZ_JBVJPF010000007.1, on the reverse strand, counting down.
GTCCCTGTGGGGCACCAGCGCCATGCGCACCGCCGGCGACGACGTCGCCGAGGTCCTCGCGCTGCTCGGCGTGCGCCCCGTCTGGGACGACGCCTCCCGCCGCGTCACCGGCCTCGAAGCCATCCCCCACGAGGAACTGGGCCGGCCGCGCATCGACGTCACCCTGCGCATCTCCGGCTTCTTCCGCGACGCGTTCCCGCACACCGTGGGCCTCCTCGACGACGCGGTGCGCCTCGCCGCCTCCCTGGACGAACCGGCCGAGGCCAACCACGTCCGCGCCCACGTCCAGGCCGACCTCGCCGAACACGGCGACGAACGCCGCGCCACCACCCGTATCTTCGGCTCCCGCCCCGGCACCTACGGGGCGGGGCTGCTCCAGCTCATCGACTCCCGCGACTGGCGCACCGACGCCGACCTCGCCGAGGTCTACAGCGTCTGGGGCGGCTACGCCTACGGCCGTGAACTCGACGGCCGCCCGGCGCGCGACGAGATGGAGACGGCGTACAAGCGGATCGCGGTGGCGGCCAAGAACACGGACACCCGCGAGCACGACATCGCCGACTCCGACGACTACTTCCAGTACCACGGAGGCATGGTCGCCACCGTCCGCGCCCTGCGCGGCACCGCGCCCGAGGCGTACATCGGCGACTCCACCCGCCCGGAGACGGTCCGCACCCGCACCCTGGTGGAGGAGACCTCCCGCGTCTTCCGCGCCCGCGTGGTCAACCCCAAGTGGATCGAGGCGATGCGCCGCCACGGTTACAAGGGAGCCTTCGAACTCGCCGCCACCGTCGACTACCTCTTCGGCTACGACGCCACCACGGGCGTGATCGCGGACTGGATGTACGACAAGCTCACCGAGGCGTACGTCCTGGACCCCGCCAACCGCGAGTTCCTCCAGCAGGCCAACCCCTGGGCCCTGCACGGTATCGCCGAGCGCCTGCTGGAGGCGGAGTCGCGCGGCATGTGGGAGAAGCCCGACCCGGCCGTCCTGGAAGCCCTGCGGCAGGTGTACCTGGAGACCGAGGGCGATCTGGAGGGCGAGGACTGACGCCCCGTCGCCGGCCGGTGTGCGACGCGGGACCGGACGGGGCCGAGCGCCACGCCTCCGGCCGGGAACCCCACCCGGCCGGAGGCCCTCCGCGTCAGGAGCGCACGCGGTAGGTCACGTGCGTGACCTGGGTCGCCGCGCGCGCGGCCACCTGCTCCAGCCGGAGCGGCGGGACACCTTCGAAGAGCCGGGTGCCGGCGCCGAGCGTGAACGGCACGACGTGCAGCCTCAACTCCTCGATCAGGCCGGCCGCGAGGTACTGGTTGACGGTGGTGGCCCCGCCCTGGACCTGCACGTCGCCGCCGTCCGCCGCCGCCCGCGCCCGGGCCAGCGCCGACTCGATCCCGTCGGTGACGAAGTGGTACGTCGTGCCCCCGGCCATCGCCTGCGGCTCGCGCGCGTGGTGGGTGAGGACGAACACCGGGGCGTGGAACGGCGGATCGTCGCCCCACCAGCCGTTCCACGGCCGGTCCCACTCGCCCCGCACGGGCCCGAACATGTTGCGTCCCATGATGAACGCCCTGGCGGCGGCCATCCGGTCCAGCTCGGCCCTGTTCTCGTCGGGCGTGTCGAACATCCAGGCGTGCAGCCTCTCGCCCGTGCCGTCCCCGCCGTCGTCACCGAACGGGCGTTCCTCACTCTGGCCGTGCCCGGCCGAGTACCCGTCGGCCGTGACCGTGATGTCGCAGATCACCTTGCCCGCGTGTGTGGTGATGGCTCTCTCCTCGCCGTGAGGGTCGCTACGTCCGTACCGACCAGACCTCCGGACCACCGCCGCGCCATTCGATCAGGTCCGAGGTCTCCGCGTCGACGTCCTCCAGACCGGCCCGCCGCAGAAACTCCTCGACATCCCGCAGGCCGTACGCCAGTCCGAGTATCTCGCCGTCCGCACGGACCCGCCGACCGCCGCCGGGCGACGGCCGGCCCACCACCACGGGACGCCTGGCCATGCCTCCAGGTTCCGCTTTAATCTTGTTTGATGCGAGTTGTCCCCAGATGGGTCCTGCTCACCTCAGGGTGCGCGCCCGTCCTGCTGATCGGAGGCTGGACGGGCGCGGCGCTGTTCGAAGGGCCCGCCTACGACCCCGTCTCCCAGACGATCAGCGTCCTGGGAGCCTACGGAGCCCCGGGATTCTGGGTGATGTCGGCGGCGTTCCTCGCCCTGGGGGCCTGCCATCTGCTGACCGCCTGGGGGCTGCGGGCCGCCGCCACCGCCGGCCGGGTGGCACTGGCCGGCGGTGGTCTCGCCGCCCTGGGTGTGGTGGTGCTTCCCGCGCCGAGCAGCGGGGGATCCCTGCGTCACGGCGCGGTGGCGGTCGTCGGATTCACCCTGCTGGCGGTGTGGCCGGTCCTCGCCGCCAACGGTGGTTCGGCCGCCCCGTGGGCGCTGCGTCTCATGCCCTCGATCACGGTGACGGCCCTGATGGCGGTCGGTGGGGCGTGGTTCCTGATCGAGATGCACCGGCAGGGCGACGTCGGCATCGCGGAGCGGGTCGTGACCGGCGTCCAGTCGCTGTGGCCGTTGGTCGTGGTCGCCTCCTGCCTCCGGCACGCCGGGAACCGGGTGCGGCGGGCCCCGGGCCGCCCGTAGCCCGCGGGGCGGTCGGGGTCACAGGGAGGTGCCGCCTCCGGGACGGCGTCCGGCCCGGACCGCGGGGGTGCGGTCCGCCCACGGCCGGGCCCGTTCGAGTTGCCCCGCGAGGCGGAAGAGCAGGTCCTCGCGTCCGTGATCGGCGGCGAACTGCATGCCGATCGGCAGCCCCGTGACGGGGTCGGCGGTCAGCGGCACGGACATGGCCGGGTTGCCGGACACGTTGAAGGCCAGGGTGAACGGCGAACGGTCGTTGAGCCGGTCGATCCAGCCGGCTCCGTCCAGCGCCGCCCCACCCTCGGCGTACGTGCCCAGCGGCATCGGAAGCTCCGGGAGGGTGGGGGTGAGGAGGACGTCGTGGCCGGCGAAGTACCGCCCCAGGCTCCGAGCGACCGCGTTGCGTATCGCGAGGGCGGCGACGAGTTCGGGGCCGCTGACCCGCTGTCCGTGGTGGTAACCCGTGAGGGTGGCCGGCTCGAGGGTGGAGGTGTCGGCCGGGCGTCCGAAGGCGGTGGCCACGGCGGAGACCGTGGCGGCGAGGTTGGCCGTGAACAGCCGGGCGGTGGCCGACAGGAACTCCTCCCAGTCCGCTCCGAGACCGACCGTGGCCTCCTCCACCTTGTGGCCGAGCGATTCGAGCAGCCGCACGGTGCGGGTGAGCGCGTCGGTCACCGGCGGGGCGGTGCGACGGCCGCCCCAGGCCTGGGTGAGGACGCCGATCCGCAGCACGCCCGGTGCGCGGGTCACTTCCTCCAGGTAGGGGCGGGAGGGCTGTCGGGCGGCGTAGGGGTCGCCGGGTTCCGGTCCGAGGATGCGGTCGAGCAGCGCCGCGCTGTCACGGACGGTCCGGCTCACGCCGCCCTGCACGGCGAGGCCGTTGAAGGTCTCGTCGGCGTCGGGGCCCAGGGAGACGCGGCCGCGGGTGGGCTTCAGGCCGAAGAGCCCGTTGCAGGCGGCGGGAATCCGCAGCGAGCCGGCGGCGTCGGTGGCGTGGGCGAGCGGCACGATCCCGGCGGCGACGGCCGCGCCCGCACCCCCGCTGGAGCCGCCCGCGCTGCGCTCCAGGTCCCACGGGTTGCGGGTCGGACCGTACAGCGCGGGCTCCGTGGTGATGCTGTAGGCCAGTTCCGGCGTCGCGGTACGGCCGAACGTCACGAGGCCGGCGCGGCGGAAGCGCCGCATCAGGAAGGAGTCGGCGGGGGCGACGTTCCCGGCCGCGAGCCGGCTGCCCAGTTCCGAGCGCCTCCCGGCCATGGTGACCCCGATGTCCTTGATCAGGAAGGGCACCCCGGCCAGCGTCGTACCTCCCGGAACCGGCTCGTCGTCGGTGGGCCAGGTCTCCACGACGGCGTTGAGCCGCCCGTTGACCTCGATCGTGGCCTCGCGGGCGGCCGCCTCGAGTTCGGCGGGGGTGACCTCGCCGCGGGCCACCAGCCGCGCGAGGCCGACCGCGTCGAGACGCGCGTACTCGTTCACTTCCATCGTCACTCCACAGGAGAGTTCGGTACCGGACAGTCCCGGACGATACCCAACGGTATCGTCCGGGACGGACTGGTACCGTAGCAGGAGGTGAGAGGGTTCCCAGCCGAACGGACGCCGCGGAGGAGTCATGACATCGACCGTCAGAAGGCCGAGCAGGGTGGCGAAGCTGCCCCCTCGCGAGCGCATCCTCGACGCGGCCGAGGAGCTCTTCCAGAGCGAGGGGATCCGTCGCGTGAGCGTCCAGGCCATCGCCGACAAGGCCGAGACCACCAAGATGGCGGTCTACCGGCACTTCGCGACCAAGGACGCCCTGGTGGCGGAGTGGCTGCGGATCGTCGCCGCCGACTACCAGGCCGCCTTCGACCGCGTCGAGGCCGACCGTCCCGGCCGGCCGAAGGAGCAGATCATGGGCCTGGCCCGCTTCATCGCCGAGGGACTCCCGGCGATCTCGCACCGGGGCTGCCCCTTCATCAACTCCCTCGCCGAACTCCCCGACCGCGCCCACCCCGCACGGCAGGTGATCGAGGAGCACAAGGCCCGGCAGACGTGCAGGCTGACCGCCATGTGTGTGGAGGCCGGTATGGCGGACCCCGAACAGACCGCGGCCCACATCACCTTCCTCCTGGAAGGCGCGCAGGTCAGCACGCAGAACGGAAGCATCGACCGGGTGGGGGAACGGCTGCTGGGCATCGTCGAGGGCATCGTGGAATCGCACGCGTCGCCCGCTCCCGGCCGCGATGGCCGCGACCGGCCGAAGGGGAAGTGATGAGCACCGGCACCGGTCTGCTGACCCCCGAGGACCTCGACTTCCTCCGGCGCCCCCTGTACGGGTTCCTCACCGTGGCCGCCGGCCCGGTCCCGCCCCAGCCGCGCCCGGTGTGGTTCGAGGTCACCGACGAGGGCACCGTCCAGCTGTTCACGGGCCCGGAGACGGTCAAGGTGCGGCGCCTGCGCCGGGATCCCCGGGCCTCCCTCCTCGTCGCCTCCCCGGTCGGCGAGCGCGAGCGCTGGGTCTCGGTCGCCGGACGCACCACGCTGGAGACGGGCGGAGCCCACGAGTTGGCGGCCCGGCTGGCCGCCCGCTACTGGGACGTCGACGACCCGGGCCGGGCCGAGGACCTCGCCGGGATGCTGGCGGTGGAACAGGTGCGCCTGGTCATCCACCCGGAAAAGGTGAACCGCTTCACGAACTGATCCGGCGTCGGGCTTCGCCGGCCCCCCGGCGCGTCAGGCCTGCGGCCAACCGCGCAGGAAGGCGTCGGCCGCCTCCCGCAGCTCGTCGCGGCAGACACCGCTCGCGGCCTGCACGGCGATGCCGAAGGCGAACGTGGTGAGGCAGCGCGCCAGCACGTCCGGATCCGTCCGGGGCGGCAGGTCACCCTCGTCGACGGCCCGCCGGAAGCGGTCCCGGATCGACGTGTGGCTGTCGTTGCGCCAGGCGGCCAGCAGGTCGCGGACCTCGCGCCCGCCGTCGCTCGCCGTCAGGGCGCCCTGTACGCCCAGGCACCCCTGCGGATGGGAGGGGCGCGTGGTGGTGCGGATGGTGCCGGTCAGGACACCGGTCGCGACGCCGAACGCCGTCGGCTCCTCCAGGGCCCGGGTGAAGTAGGCGCTCGGGCCCTCGCTGTAGCGCTCCAGGACCTTGCGGAACAGCTCCTCCTTGTTGCCGAAGGCCGCGTACATGCTGGTGGTGGAGATGCCCATCGCGCGGGTGAGGCAGGTCAGGCTGGCGCCCTCGTAGCCGTGCTCCCAGAAGACCACCATGGCCCGCTCGAGAGCCTGGTCCGTGTCGAATCCCCGCGGACGGCCGACGGGGCAGCTCTGTTTCGTCTCCACGACCCCAGCCTACCGCTTCCGCATCGATCACTTCAGAAGTGCTACGGTTCAATTTCCGCATCGATCGATGCGGAAGTCGGTCCTGCGAGGGGAAAACCCATGACCGTCACACTCATCACCGGAGCCAACAAGGGCCTCGGCTTCGAGACAGCCAAGCAGCTCCTGGCCCTGGGGCACGTCGTCTACGTCGGCGCGCGCGACGCCGAACGGGGGGAGAAGGCCGCGGCGGAGCTCGGGGCGCGGTTCGTGCAACTGGACGTGACGGACGACGCCTCGGTGAGCGGCGCGCTGGCGGCGATCGACGCGGCCGAGGGCCGGCTCGACGTACTGGTGCACAACGCGGGCATCCTGCCGAGCGGAACCCCCGACGGTCCCACCGCCCTGCGGGCTTTCGACACCAACGCGGTGGGCGTCGTACGCGTCACCGAAGCGGCACTGCCGCTGCTGCGCAGGTCGTCGAACCCCACCGTGGTCACCGTCTCCAGCAGCGCGGGATCCTTCTGGGCGGTGAACAACCCGGACCGGCCGGAGTACCACCTGCCGACCACGCTGTACTCGGCCTCCAAGGCGGCGGCCACCATGCTGACGGTGCAGTACGCCAAGTCCGAGCCGGGGATCAGGTTCAACGCGGTCGAGCCCGGCTTCACCGCCACCGACATGACGGCGGGATTCGAGGGCGGGCGGACGCCCGAGGAGAGCGCCCGGACCATCGTGCGGCTCGCGACCCTCGGCCCGGACGGCCCGACGGGTACCCTCCAGGACGAGAACGGGGAGCTGGCCTGGTAGACGCCCCGCGGCGGCGGCCCCGGTAAATGCGATTGCGCGGCACGACGGGGCTGGCTTGGCTTGGCGCATGACCGAACTGCGCACCGATCGCCTCGTCCTGCGCCCCTGGCGCGCGTCCGACCTCGCGCCGTGGGCGGCGATGAACGCCGACCCGGAGGTCCGGGAGCACCTCGGCGAGCCGCTCACCCGCGAGCAGAGCGACGCCTCCGTCGCCGCCTTCCGGGCCGACTTCGAGCGGCGGGGCTACGGGTGGTGGGCCGTCGAGGTCCGGGAAACCGGCGAGTTCATCGGTTTCGCGGGGCTGGACGAAGTGGACGACGGGCTGCCGTTCACCGGCGTGGAGATCGGCTGGCGGCTCGCCCGGTCGTCGTGGGGCCGGGGTTACGCCACGGAGGCCGCGCGCGCGGTACTGGCCCACGGCTTCGACACCCTGGCACTGCCCGAGATCCTCGCCGTGACCACGGCCGCCAACGTCCGCTCCCAGGCGGTGATGCGCAGGATCGGCATGACCCGGAACCCGGCCGACGACTTCGACGACCCGACGGCACCAGAGGGCCCCCTGCGCCCGAACGTACTGTTCCGTATCGCCCGGGAGGGCTGATCGCGTCACACGCACGAAGCCGTGTTCTGAGTACCGGCACTCATGCCGTTCGGCGTCGAGAGGCGCAGGATCGCATGGTGTCCACTCGGAATCCCGCCCTCGTCGCCCTGGCCGTCGCTCTCCTGACGGGTTGTGGGCAGACCGCGGACGACCTGTTCTCCTCACCGGGTGTGGGTCGAAGTCGACGGCCACTATCCCGAGGCGGGATGCCTGCCGCCGGCGCCGGCCCACTGAGGCTGGCCGTGGCCCGGTCCACGGCCCGCGCTCCTGGGCGCGGTGCCGTGGCGGGCCTCAGGGCGTGAAGCGGTCCGGGGCCAGCGTGCTCAGCAAGGACCGGATCACCAGGTCCGTGGAGGCGGCCATCTCGACGGAGTCGGGGTCGAGCAGCCACTGGACCTGGAGTCCGTCCATGACGGCGATGATCGCGTTCGCCGCGTCGTGCACACGGGGCGCGTCCGACTCCGCCGGGCCGCAGGCCTCGGTCAGCGCGTCGGTGACGAAGGCGCGCAGTCCGGTGTAGCGGTCGCGGAAGTAGGCCTGCGCGGGGTGCTGTTCGGTGACGGACTCCGCGGAGAGGACCGCGTAGAGCCGGACGAGACCCTCCCGTTCGGCGTTGCGCAGGGCGGTGTCGACGAGGTGGCGCAGAAAGGCGATGCCGTGCGGGCGCTCGGGGCCCAGTTGCTCGATGTCTCCCTGGTCGCGCCTTTCGAGGACGCTGGTGAGCAGCAGCGCCTTGGAGCGGAAGTAGTGCAGGACGCCGGCCTGGGTCAGTCCGGCGCGGTCCGCGATCTCCGCCAGGGAGGCGTTGTTGTAGCCGCGGGCGGCGAAGGTGTCGGTGGCGATCTCCAGGATGTCCTGCTGGCGCCGCCGGGCCTCGGGGCTGCGTGGTGTGCGGGGCCCGCTCTTGGGTCTGCGCGTGGGCCTGCCCACTGATTGGTCGCTCACGTGCGACAGCCTACGTTCCGTCGGGCGGCCCGATCGGTGGTCTTCGAACGGCTCGCACGAGTGTGACGCACACCACTTACTAAGTACTTAGTAGGTGTGCTTTCATGGCGCCGTCGTTCAGCTGAGGCTCCGTTCCCCGCGCCGGGTGCCGACCGGCTGGGCCGCTTCTCCGCACCGCCGTTCCGGGCCGCCGGTACGCCCCGCTCCCCACCGAAGCGAAGGAGATCCGCACCGTGTCGACCAGTACGAGAACCCGCCTTCCGAGATCCCGGTCCCGCTCCCGTGTCTTGGCCGCCCTCGCCCTGGCCCTCGCCGGTCTCGGGACGGGCCTCACCGGGTCCGGCACCGCGCAGGCCGCCGACCCCGTCGCCCAGGTGTGGGTCACCACACCGGACGGCGCCAAGAGGCTCGCGGCCGAGGGGAGCGTCCCCTTCACCGGCACGCCCCAGTCCGTCGACATCCGTATCGACGCCGGCAGCAGGGGCCAGCGGTTCACGGGCGCGGGCGCGTCCGTGACGGGCGCCTCCGCCCGCCTGATCCAGAGCCTCCCGCAGGACCGGCGCGGTGAGTTGATGCGGTCGTTGTTCTCCACCGCCGGTGACGGCATCGGACTCAACTACCTGCGCCAGCCGCTGGGCAGTACCGACTTCGACGCGACGAACAGCCCCTACTCCTACGAGGACAACCCCGGCGGCTTCTCCATCGACCGGGACCGGGCCGAGATCATCCCCGTCCTCAAGCAGGCCACGGCCGTGAACCCGCAGATCCGCTTCATGGGTTCGCCCTGGTCCCCGCCCGCGTGGATGAAGAGCGGCAACTCCCTCAACGGCGGCAGCCTCAAGCCGGAGAACTACCCGGCGTACGCCGACTACCTGGTCAAGGCGATCAGGGCGTACCAGCAGGAGGGGATCGCGCTCACCGACCTCACGGTGCAGAACGAGCCCGAGTTCGCCACCAGTTACCCCTCGATGTCGATGACGTCGGCACAGCAGGCCGACTTCCTGAAGGTCCTCGACCCGAAACTCACGGCGGCCGGGCTGCCGACCAACATCCTGGCCTACGACCACAACTGGGACCACCCGAACTATCCGCTCGACGTGTTCTCCCGCACGGCGGGCATCAACCGCGTCATCGGCGCCGCCTTCCACTGCTACGGCGGACAGGTCTCCGCGCAGCAGCAGGTCGTCGACGCCGGCAAGCGCGTCTTCTTCACCGAGTGCTCCGGCACCGACAGTTCCGACACGAGCAGGACGTTCGCCGACACCCTGCGCTGGCACGCCGAGAACCTCGTCGTCCAGAACTTCCGCCACGGCGGCGAGACCGTGCTCACCTGGAACCTCGCCCTGGACCGGAACGGCGGCCCCCACCAGGGCCACTGCACCAACCGGTGCAACGGCGTGGTCGAGATCGCGGGCGGCGGCGTGACCCGCAACGCCGAGTACTACGTGCTCGGTCACGTGAGCAAGTTCGTCGCACCCGGGGCCACCCGCATCGGTTCCAGCAGCCAGGGCGCGGGCGGCGTGCAGAACGTCGCCTTCCAGAACCCCGACGGCTCCCGCGTCGCCTACGTCGTCAACACGGCGTCGTCGTCCCAGCGCTTCTCCCTCACCGACGGCGGGAAGTCGCTTGCCTACACGCTGCCGGCCGGAGCCGTCGCCACCTTCGTGTGGAGCGACACCGGCGGCGAGCCGACCGGTCCGATCGACCCCGCCTCCTGGTACCGCGTCGCGAACACCGGCAGCGGCGCGTGCCTCGACGCCGCCGACTGGGGGACCGCCAACGGCACCGCCGTGCAGCAGTGGGCCTGCGGCACCGGCGCCAACCAGTCCTGGCAGTTCCGCCCCACCGGCGACGGGTACTACCAGGCCGTCAACCGCCACAACGGCAAGGCGTGGGACGTGGACGGCGGCTCCGGCGCCACCGCGGACGGCGCCCGCGTCCACCTGTGGGACTACGTGGGCGGCACGAACCAGCAGTGGCGCCCCGAACCCACCGGCACCGCGAACCGGTACCGCTTCGTCGCCCGCCACAGCGCCAAGTGCCTGACCGTCGACAACGCCTCCACCGCCAACGGAGCCCGCCTCTCCCAGCAGCCCTGCTCCCAGTCGACCGCCCAGACCTTCACGCTGACCGGCTGACCTGCGCGACCGCGCGGCCGGCGGACGGGCCCCGGGTGTCCGGGCCTGCCGCCGGCCGCGTGGTGTTGCCCTCCACGGCTAACTAAGGCTAGCCTCGCCTAAGTTCAGCTGAAGGAGGAGTCGTGACCAACCCGTTCGACGACGAGAACGGCGTGTACCTGGTACTCGTCAACGACGAGGGGCAGCACTCCCTCTGGCCCTCCTTCGTGGAGGTGCCGGCCGGTTGGACCGTCGTCCACGGCGAGGACACCCGCGCAGCGTGCCTCGCCTACGTGGAGAGGCACTGGACCGATCTCCGGCCCAAGAGCCTGATCGAGAGCACCGCCTCCGAAAGGCCGGTGGGGTAGCGCGCATGCTTCCGCCTGGAGTACGCGGGGGCATGACTCGGTGATCGGCAGGGCAGTCGACACCTGTCCGTGTCAGCCGCCCCAGGGGGAACCTCGTGACGACAGCCGGAAGCGACGCCGCCGCCTCGCCGGGAGGAGCGGACGACACCCCCCTGAAGCGGGCCATCGGCCCCAAGCTGCTGATCCTCTTCGTCATCGGCGACATCCTCGGCACCGGCATCTACGCCACCACAGGCCAGGTCGCGGGCAAGGTCGGCGGCGCGCTGTGGCTGCCGTTCGTCATCGGATTCGTGGTGGCCATCCTGACGGCGGCCTCGTACGTCGAGCTGGTCGGGAAGTACCCGAAGGCGGCCGGGGCCGCGCTCTACACGCAGAAGGCGTTCCAGGTCCCGTTCCTCACCTTCATCGTCGCCTTCATGGTGATGTGCTCGGGCCTGTCCTCGGCCAGCGCGGCGGCCCGCGCCTTCAGCGGCGACTACCTCTCCGAGTTCACCGACTTCTTCCCGCCCACGCTCATCGCGATCCTGTTCATCCTCGCCCTCGCCGCCCTCAACCTGCGCGGCGTCTCCGAGTCGGTGAAGACCAACGTGGTCCTCACCCTGGTCGAACTGACGGGCCTCTTCGTCATCCTCGCCGTCGGCGCCTGGGCGGTCCTCACCGGCGACGGCGAACCCTCCCGGCTGGGAGAGTTCCAGGCCGGCGGCTCCGGCTATGCGCTGGTCACCAGCGTGCTGGGCGCGACCGCGCTCGGCTTCTTCGCCTTCGTCGGCTTCGAGGACTCCGTCAACATGGCCGAGGAGACCGTGGAGCCCGCGCGCACCTTCCCGCGTGCCATCTTCATCGGCGTCACCGTCACCGGCACCATCTACGTCCTGGTCGCCCTGATCTCCTCGCTCCTCGTCGACTACCGCGTGCTGGAGGACTCCAGCGGACCGCTGCTGGAGGTCGTCAAGGCCGGCGGGCTCGACTTCCCGCCGAAGCTGTTCGCGCTGATCGCCCTGTTCGCGGTCACCAACTCGGCGCTGATCAACATCATGATGGCGTCCCGTCTCTGCTACGGCATGGCGAACGAACGCATCCTGCCCCGCGCCCTCGGCCGCGTCCTGCCCCGGCGGCGCACACCGGTCGTCGGCATCGTCTTCGTCTCGCTGCTCGCCATCGGCCTGGTCTCCACCGGGGAGATCGCGGGCCTCGGCGACACCACGGCCTTCCTGCTGCTGTGCGTCTTCGCGGTCGTCAACATCGCCGTCCTGGTCCTGCGCCGCGACCCGGTGGAGCACCGGCACTTCCGCACTCCCACCGTCCTGCCGGTGCTCGGCGCGATCGCCTCGCTGGCCCTGGCCAGTCCGCTCGCCGACCGGCCCGCGGACGTGTACATCCGGGCGGGTGTGCTGGTGGCCATCGGCATCGGGCTGTGGGTGCTGAACAAGACGGTGATGAAGGCCCGGGGCGAGGAGTGAGCCGCCGCCCCGGGACCGTCCGGAGGTCCGGGGCTCAGCGGGCGACGCGCGGGATGCGCCGCTCCCAGGTGCGGTGGAAGACGACCTCGTCACCCTCCCGGCACACCACCTCGTTGGACGTGACGAAGTCGCCCGCGTCGCACGTGATCTCCGAGCGGGTCGCCACCCGCGCGTCCCAGCCCAGCTCCGGCCGGTGCAGCCGCACGGTCCACTCCGACCGGGCCCGCGCCGACAGCGGGTCGTCCTCCCGGACGGTGTAGGTCTCCAGGGCGTCCTCGGCGAACTCGAGACCGTCCGGGTACACCCGCGTGCCGCCGTAGCGGGGGTCGACCTCCAGCCGCCACTCGCCCTTGGCCACGTCCCGCACGACCAGCCGCTCCGGGCGCTCCTCCTCCAGCGTCGCCGGTGACACGACCTGCAAGGGCTCGGACTGTTCGGGGGCCTCGAAGCGGATGCCGGTGTCCTCGGGGTGCTCCCCGGCGTCCCGCACGGGGAGTTCGAGCGCCGAGCCGGCCGGCTCCAGGACGAAGCCGTCGGAGCCGGCCTGCGGCCAGATCCACGGCCAGTACGCCGAGGAGACGGCGAGCCGGATGCGGTGTCCGGCGGGGAAGGTGTGACCGATGCCGTTGAGCGCAAAGGTCACCGTCTCCGTGGCCCCCGGCGTCCACGGCACGCTGCGGTCCCGGCCCTCGCGGGCCGCGAGGTTGAGCGCGCCGCGGGTCACCAGGGTCGACGACCCGTCCGGCGCGACGTCGCAGAGCCGGGCGACGGCCTGCCCGTGCGGCACGTCCATCCGCAGGCGCAGTGTGACCTCTGGGCGTCCGAGGATCTCGATGGGGGCGTCGGTGACGGGGAACTCGAAGCACACCGAGCGGCCGTCCTCCTCCCGCTGGTCGGGCGGCAGGTCGGCGTCGTTGCCGAAGGGGAAGAACCGCCCGGCGTCCACGCCGGTGTGCTGGGGGGACCGTACGACGACCGGGCCGCCGCCGAGGGCATGGGTGGTGGGGGCGACGTACGGGGACGGCCAGGCCGGATCGCCCACCCAGCGGCCGGGCAGCTCGGGGTAGACGGTGGCCGGCCGGTGCGACTCGCTGATCCAGGAGCGCAGCCGGGGCTCGTCCATGACGCCGGTGTCCTCGCCCTTCAGGTGCTGGTCCCACCAGCGCAGCGTCTCCTGGAGGAAGCCGATCGGCGGGCCCGGCGGCAGACCGCGGTCCGGGTACTGGTGCGACCACGGGCCGATCAGCCCACGCACCCGGTCCTCGGGCAGGTGCTCCACGAGCCGGAGCACGGTGTCGCGGTACGGGTCGTGCCAGCCGCCGACGGCGAGGACGGCGGCGTCGATCGCGGAGTAGTCCTCGCAGACGCTGCCGTGCTTCCAGTAGTCGTCGCGCAGCTGGTGGGCCAGCCAGGTGTGGATGAACGGGTCGACGGCCTCCAGCCGTCGCAGCCACATCTCCCGCCACTCCTCGCCGGCGTACTGCGGGTCCGGCGGGCGGCAGACGAAGGCGAGCATCGTGGCGGCCCAGGCGTGCATGTCGACGCCGAGGACGGAGCCGCCCATGTAGTGCACGTCGTTGTCGTACCGGTCGTCCGCCGAGCAGACGGTGACGACGGCCTTCAGCGGTTCGGGGGCGAGCGCGGCGATCTGGAGCGAGTTGAAGCCGCCCCAGGAGATGCCGAACATGCCCACCTTGCCGCTGCACCAGGGCTGTGTGGCCAGCCACTCGACGACCGCCACGCCGTCGGCCAGCTCGGTGGCGTCGTACTCGTCGCCGGGCAGGCCCTCGCTGTTGCCGTGCCCGCGCACGTCGACGCGCACGGAGGCGTAGCCGTGGCCGGCGTACCAGGGGTGGCGCTGGCTGTCGCGGGGCGCCGTCCAGTCGCTGAGGCGGTACGGCAGGTACTCCAGCAGGGCCGGGACCGGCTCCTCGGTGACCGGCCGCCAGATCCGTGCGTAGAGCCGGGTGCCGTCCGGCAGCGGGATGCGGATGTCCTCGTGGGTGGTCTCGTGGGGGAAGTCCGTGCGGATGCGCATGGGGCGGTACCTTCCGGCGTGCCGGTGCTCAGTGGACGGGGTGCATGGTGCGCCGCAGCCACGGCGCGAGGGCGACGACGACCAGGCCGAGGACGACCGCGATGCCGCCGTTGACGCCGAAGTACACGGGGTGGGACACGTCGTCGTAGATCTTCACGACCTGGGCCTGGATCCCGTTGGCCAGGGCCAGGGACAGGAACCACAGGGCCATGGTCTGGCTGGAGAAGGCCTTCGGCGCCAGCTTGCTGCTGGCCGAGAGGCCCGAGGTCTCAAGGAGGACGTCGCCGAGGCCGAGCAGCAGGTAGGAGCCGACGATCCACCAGGCGGCCATCCGGTAGTCGGTGCCCTCGTGGCCCGCGGTCGGCACCACCATGAGCAGGAACGACAGGCCGCCGAGGATCACCCCGAACGCGATCTTGTTGGAGGCGTGCGGCTGGCGGCGGCCCATCCGCACCCAGACGGCGGCGACCACGGGGGCCAGCGCCACCTCGAAGGCGCCGAGGGCGGAGGCGTACCAGCTGGACGGGAAGTCGAAGCCGAGGATGCTGGTGTCGGCGTTCGTCGACGCGAGCAGCATCATCGTCGAGTACGCCTGGAAGAGGATGAAGTTGAAGACCACCGAGGCCAGGAAGAGCACGATGTAGGGCCGCAGCCGGCCGCGCTCCTCGGCGGTGACCCGGGGGCTGGTGAACATGACCCAGAAGTAGACGGCCGGCGCGATCACCGAGGCGAGGGTGAGCACGTCGACGAACCGGTCCATGGTCAGCCAGCCGACGCCCGCGAGCAGTCCGCACAGCGCGGCGAAGGCCAGGGTCCCGCCCACCATGAGCCACACGGCCCGCCGCATGGCCGCGGGGGCCAGGGCGAACTCGGCGGCGTGCTTGCGCCCGGCCAGGTGCCGCCGCCCCGCGACGTACTGGATCAGCCCCAGGGTCATGCCGAAGGCCGCCGCCGAGAAGCCCCAGTGCCAGCCCTGGTGCTCGCCGAGCCAGCCGGTGATCAGCGGACCGGCGAAGGCACCGATGTTGATGCCCATGTAGTACAGGGCGAAGCCGGCGTCACGGCGGTCGTCGTCCGTGCGGTAGAGCTTGCCGACCATGGCGGCCACGTTGGGTTTGAGCAGCCCGGTGCCCAGACTGATGAGGCCCAGGCCGACCCAGGTCATGGTGGCGGTGGGCACGGCCATGGAGTAGTGGCCGAGGGCGATGAGGATGCCGCCCCACAGCACCGCCCGGTAGGAGCCGAGGATGCGGTCGGCGAGCCAGCCGCCGCCGACGGAGACCAGGTAGACGAGGGTGCCGTAGGCGGCCGACACGGACGCGGCGGTGCCCGCGTCCATGCCCAGGCCCTCGTTCGCCACCGAGTCGGCGAAGTACAGGACGAGGATCGCCTGCATGCCCAGGAACGAGAAACGCTCCCAGACCTCCAGGCCCGACAGGGTGAGCAGACCCTTCGGCTGTCCGAAGAAGGCACGGTCGTCCCCCGTGGGCGGCTGTTCGTCGTCGGCCGTCACGGGCTGGGCACGGTCTGTCATGGGTCCTGTCGCCGGTCGGGGATGGGGCTGGGACCGCCGCACCGCGAATCGGCCGGAAGTCCCACGTTGCTGGTCAGGAGATCAGGGATCACCCCTGGTTCGCAACTGCATACGCCCAGGCCGAGGGCGTACGCCGGGGTGTGGAGGCTAGTGGAGCGCCATGTTCTTGGTCTCCGGGGCCCAGACGGCCGACGCGGCCAGCCCCGCGGCCAGGACCAGGGTCAGCACCAGCATGGTGGGGGAGAAGCCGAGGTGGTCCAGGCTCAGCGGGAGCAGGAACGTACCGATGGCCGAACCCACCCGGCTGAGCCCGTTGAGCAGGCCGACGCCGGAGCTGCGCAGGTCGGTGGGGAAGAGTTCGGCCGGGTAGACCTGGTCCAGGTTGACCGCGGCCGACATCGTGAAGGTGAAGACCAGGAACAGCGGGAAGAGCACCGCGGTAGGGGCGTCCGGCCAGACCGCCATCGGTGCGAGCGAGGCGATGAGGACGACGAAGGACCAGATGGTCAGGCCACGACGGGAGGCCTTGGCCACGAACCAGAGCCCCGCGACGCTCCCCGCCAGCAGGAAGACGTTCAGCCAGCCGTCGCTGGTGGTGTCCTCCTCGCCGACCCCCATCTTCAGCAGGACCAGCGGCAGGAACGTGTAGATCGCGAAGTACGGCACCACCTGGGCGTTGTAGAAGACCACGCCGAAGGCGGTGTGCCGCCAGTGGTCACGGCCGAACAGATCCCGGTAGCGCGCCTTCGCGGCACCGCCCGCGGCCTGGGTGGTCCGCACCAGCGAGGCGAACGCCTCCGTGTCGCCGCCGAGCCGGTGGACGACCGCGCGGGCCTGCTCGACCCGGCCCTGCGCCAGCAGCCACCGCGGCGACTCGGGCACGCCGATGCGGAGCAGCACCACGGCCACCGCCGGCACACAGCTGGAGGCGAGCAGCCAGCGCCAGGCGTCGTCGCCCAGCGAGACCACGTAGTTGCCCAGGAAGAAGGCGACGACGTAGCCCACCGTCCACAGGACGGTCAGCGAGGCGAGCAGCCCGCCGCGGTACCTGCGGGGCACGAACTCGGCGACGAGCGTCGGCCCCAGCGCGTAGTCCGCGCCGATCCCGATGCCGATGAGCAGCCGCAGCACGAACAGCTGGGCCGGCCCGGTCACGAAGAACTCGGCCGCGGACGCCACGGCTATCAGCACGAAGTTCCACGTGTACAGCCGCTGGCGGCCGATCCGGTCGGCGGCCCAGCCGACGATCACACTGCCGAGGAAGATGCCGATCAGGGCGGACGCGCCGAGCAGACCCTCCCAGACCGTTCCGAAGCCCAGCTGCGAGGCGATCAGCGGCAGGGCGATGCTGATGATGCCCAGCTCGTAGCCGTCGGAGGCGTTGGCGCAGAACGTCAGGGACGTGATGCGCAGGTGGAACCGGTTGAGGGGGGCGTCGTCGAACGCGGTGGCCGCCGCCTCGCCTCCGACGGGGACGGCCGAGTCACTCCCGGAGGAAGAGGTCGTGCTCTGCGGCATAGTCTTCGAAACCTTCCAGTCGTTGCCGGGCGAGGGCGCCGGCCGCGTCGGCCATCGCCTCCACCAGTGCCACGGTCAGCGAGACCACCGCGGCGTGGGAGTCGAACACGAACTCGGAGGCGACGCCCGCGCTCAGCACGTCGTCGGCGAGGGGGGTGAGCGCCGAGACGAGCCGGTCCGTGATCAGAAGAGTGTGCAGGCCCAGCTCCCGGGCCTGGTCGAGAGCGGCCGCGCTCTCCCGCGGGTAGCGGGGGAGCGCGACCAGGACGAGTGTGCGGGCACCGCTCCGGTGGGCGTGCCGCAGCTGGTCCCCGAACACGCTGCCCGAGTCGGTCAGCAGCCGGACGTCCGGGTGGATCTTGGTGGCCAGGTAGGCGAAGGACGCCGCCTGTGCCGCCGAGATGCGGTAACCCGCCACGACGAGCGGCGTCGATTCCATCAGCCGCGCGGCGAGCGAGCGCAGCCGGGTGTCGTCCGACAGCTCGGCGCGCAGCGCGGCGATGTTGCGCAGGTCCGCGTCGATGGCGGCCTGGAACTTGTTGCCCCCGCGCCGCACCTCGGGCACGGCCGTCGCCGTACGGAGATAGCGGCGGAAGTCCCCGTACCCGTCGAAGCCCAGCAGCGCCACGAACCGGGTCACGGACGGCTGGCTGACCTGGGCGCGCTCGGCGAGCTCGGCGCTGGTGAGCGCGGCCGCGTCGACCGGGCGCTCGGCGAGGTAACTGGCGATGCGGCGCTGCGCCGGTGTGAGCCGGTGGGCAGTGAGCAACTCGTGCAGCGACCGGGGCACCGGGATCTCCTTCTTGCCAGTCCGACGAATCAAGAGTTACATGCTATTCGCAGGAATGAATGAAGACTTGTCAAGAGGAGGGGTGATGATCGATACCAGCCGGATCGAGATCAGCGGCGCCGGGCTCCGCTGCACCGACGTGGTCCGCGCGGCCCGGCGCAGTGCGTGGACGGAGCTGACCCCCGACGCCCTGAGCAGGGCCGAGCAGAGTTACGAGCTGGCCGTCGAGCTGGGCGCCAAGGGAGCCGTCTACGGCAGGACCACCGGGGTCGGCGCCAACCGCCACATCGTCGTCGACCCGGGGGCGGCCGACCTGCACGGGCTGCGCCTGCTGCGCAGCCATGCCGGGGGTTCCGGGGAGCCCCTCTCCGACGACGCGGTGCGGGCCGTGATGGTGATCCGCCTCAACCAGCTCGCCGCCGCCGGCAGCGGTGTCCACCCCCGCCTGCTGCGGGCGCTGGAGCAGGCGCTGCGGGTCGGCGCGCTGCCCCTCGTGCACACCCGCGGCGCGATCGGCACCGGCGACCTGACGGCCCTGGCGGAGATCGCGCTGACGCTCGCCGGAGAGCTGCCCTGGGCGTCCGGCGGCATCGAACCGGTGCCGATCAGCCCGGGGGACGCGCTGGCGTTCATCTCCAGCAACGCCGCCACGCTCGGCGAGGCCGTCCTGGCCTGGCACGACCTGAACCGCCTGCTGGCCGCCAGCCACGTCGTGACCGCGCTGACCTTCCGCGCCCTGGGCGGCTCGGCCGAGGCCTACGACGAACGCGTCCACGCCGCCCGCCCCCACCCCGGTTCGGTGCGCTGCGCCGCGGATCTGCGACGGCTGCTCACGGGCTCCGGCGATCCGGTTCCCGGGCGGCGGCTGCAGGACCCGTTCGGACTGCGGGCCTTCCCCCAGGTGCAGGGGGCGGCACTCGACGCGGCCGCCCGGGTGGGGGAGGTGCTGGAGGTCGACGTCAACGCCGCCGCGGAGAACCCGCTGATCGACGCGGAGACCCACCAGGCCTACCACCACGGCCAGTTCTCCACCGCCCAGGTGGCGCTGGCCTTCGACTACCTCCGAGCCGCACTGCACCACATCGCCGAGCTGTCCGCCGCCCGGCTGAGCGACCTGGTGGAACCGGACCTGAGCGGACTGCCGCCGTTCCTCGCGGACGGCCCCGCCGGCAGCTCGGGGATCATGATCCTCGAGTACGTCTCCCACGACGCGCTCGGCACGCTGCGGCACGCCGCCTCACCGGTGACGCTGGGCACCGCGGTGATCTCCCGGGGCCTGGAGGACCACGCCAGCTTCTCGACCCACGCGGTACGCAGCACGGTCACCGCGACGGCCGCGTACCGAACCGTCCTGGCCTGTGAACTGCTCGGCGCGGTACGCGCGTTGCGGATGGCGGATGCCGAACTGCCCGACACCCCGCTGCGCGAGGCGTACCGGCTGGCCACGTCCGCGCTGCCGCACGTCGTCGAGGACCACCCCCTCAGCTCGGAGATCCAGCAGGCGGAGCGGCTCCTGGACCGCTTCGCGGCGCTGTGAGGTCCGCGCCCACCGTCACCTGATGCGGTGGGCCTCCCAGAAGGGGCCGAGGTCCTGGTCCGTCACGGCCTGGGCGGCCTTCTTGAAGCCGGCCGTGGTGGAGACGCCGTACCAGTGGTCCTGGGCGTACCGCATGAGGAGCCGTGCCATGGAGCCGGCACCGAGGGTGCGCTCCAGGTCGGCCAGCGCGCAGGGCCCGGCGGTGTAGACGAGGTGGTACGAACCCGGGTGCGTCGACCAGTAGTCCATCGAGGACGTCAGTGCGGCGTCCTCGTCCGGCCAGTACACCTCGGCCCAGCAGTCCCGGGTCTCCCAGCCGTAGAACCGGGCGTTGGCGTACTGGGCGAAGCTCTCGTCCAGCCAGGGGGAGGCGTACTCGTCGTTACCGACCACGCCGTACCACCACTGGTGCGCCAGCTCGTGGACGACGGCGCCGCCCTCCTCGGTCGTGCCGAGCAGGACGAGCCCCGGGTACTCCATGCCGCCGCCGAATCCCGGGGTCATCACCAGGTCGATCTCGCCGTACGGATACCGGCCGAACTCCTCGCCGAACCGGTCGATCGCCGCGAGGGCGTCCTCGCGGGTGAGGCGCACGCCGGCGGCGGGGGTGCCGTCCGCCCAGTACGACGTGACGCGCACACCCCCCGGCGAGGTGTCCGTGGCCGTCCGGAAGGGCCCGGCCGCCCAGGCGAAGTCGCGCACCCGGTCGGCGACGGCGAGGGTGACCGTGCGGCCCCGCTCGCCCGAGGGCACGGTCCGGGTGCGGCCGGTCGTCGGCACCTTCAGGCCCGACGGGTGGTCGAGACGCACCCGGAAGTCGCTCGCCAGGGCGTAGAAGCTCTCGCCGACGGCCACATAGGGGTCGAGGTGCCATCCCTTGGCGTCGTGCACGGCGAGCACGGGCAGCGCGTTGCCGAGGAAGCGGTGGGCGTCCTCGCGGCCGAAGCGGGCGTTGCGGCCGGGGACGGTGAGGGAGACGTCGAAGGCGAGCGACGCACGCGCGCCGCGCACGAGGGGCTTCGGCAGGGTGACGCGCAGGGCCGTGCAGTTGACGGACAGCCCCGCGGCCGAACCGCCCCGCACGTCCGAGACCCTGACGGGCGACGGCGCGCCCGCCCTGCCGCACCCGTCCTCGCCGTTGCCCCACAGGCGCAGGTACACCTCGCGCAGCGGCCGTTCGGACGCGTTCCGGAACGACACCCGCTGCCGCCCGGTCCAGTGACCGCCGTCGGCGTCGGAGCGCAGGGCCACGTCGTAGCGGGCCCGGTCCGGCGTGGCGGTGCCTGCGGACGCCCCCGCCCGGTCCGCCGCGCCGGCGCTCGTTCCGCCGCCACCCACCAGTGCGGACAGCACGAGGAGCACGACCAGGACGGGCGGCACTGCGAACGGAGGACGACCGGACCTGTGCGACCACGCGGCTATCGGCGACATGGCAGCGAATGGTGCCACAACACGGCCGTACGGGAACCGGGTTGGCGCGCTTCGGTCCCGCCGTGTCCTTTTCGTCAGCCCGTGTCGGTGAGTGCGGCCCTTGCTCCCGCTTGAGGTTTGGATCTTGTGCCAAAGTCCCGGCGACCTGTGGTTCGGACCCTTCTCTGACGGCCGAACGCCCCCGATAGTGGCTCGCGGTGAAAGTTTGATTCCACATGATGGAATCGCATGGAAGGGAGTGTGCTCCGTGTCGAATGCCAGTCCGTCCCTGGCTCGTCGCCTCGGCCGTTTTCTGCGGGCGTCACTGTTCGTGCAGGTGGCCTGCGCCCTGGTCGCCGGTGTCGTCGTCGGGGGCCTGTGGCCACAGGTGGGCAGCAGCGTCCAGCCCCTCGGTGACGGATTCGTCCGGCTGATCAAGGCGATGATCGCCCCGCTGGTCTTCTGCGTGGTGGTCACCGGCATCGCCAAGGCCGGGGATCTCAAGGCCTTCGGCCGGATCGGGCTGAAGGCGCTCATCTGGTTCGAGGTCGCCACCACGGTCGCCCTCGCGGTCGGACTGCTGGCCGGGAACCTCGTACGCCCCGGCAGCGGAATGAACGTCGACCCGGGATCGCTGGACGCCTCGGCCGTCGACGCGGAGACCGGCGGCGGTGAACTGCCGTCGACCAGCGAGTTCCTGCTGCACTCCCTGCCGGACAGCGCCGTCGGCGCCTTCGCCGAGAACTCCCTCCTCCAGGTGCTCGTCCTCGCCTGCCTCGCGGGCGCCGCCGTACTGCACCTGGGCCACACCAAGGTGCCCGCCATCCTCCCGGCGGTGGAGCAGGCGCAGGAGGTCGTCTTCGCGATCGTCGGCTTCGTCATGAAGCTCGCCCCGCTGGCCGTCTTCGGCGCCACCGCGCACCTCGTCGGCGAGTACGGGCTGGGTGCCCTGTCCACCTACGGAAAGCTGATCGGCGTCTGCTACGCCGTCGCGCTGATCTTCCTGCTTCTGCTGGGCCTCGCCCTCAAGGCGTTCACCGGCGTGAGCCTGTGGAAGTTCGTCCGCTACACCCGTGAGGAACTGCTGCTGGCCCTGGGCACCGCGTCCAGCGAGACGGTCATGCCCCGCATGATGCAGAAGCTCCGGCACGCGGGCTGCCGCGACGACGCCGTCGGCCTCGTCCTGCCCACCGGCTACTCCTTCAACCTCGACGGCGCGTCCATCTACCTCTCGATCGCGACCCTGTTCATCGCCCAGGCCGTCGGCGTCGACCTGACGCTCGGCCAGCAGGTCACCGTCGTCCTCGTCCTGATGCTCACCAGCAAGGGAATGGCGGGGGTGCCCGGTTCGGCGTTCCTCGCCCTGTCCGCGACGGCCTCGGCGCTCGGGGTCATCCCGGCGGGCGCCGTGGCCCTGCTCCTCGGGGTCGACCGCATCATGGACACGATGCGCGTGGCCACCAACCTGCTCGGCAACTGCGTCGCCGTGTTCGCCGTGTCCAAGTGGGAGGGTGCCCTGGACCGTACCCGCGCACGCGAAGTCCTCGATGGCGAGCACGAGTTCGTCGAGGAGCGGGACGCGGACCCCGACCGGTCCGCGGACGTGACCGGCGCGGCTCCCGCCGCCCCGGCCGCCGTCGCGTCGGGCAAGGACACTCCGGCACCTCCCGCGGCGGGCGGTGGTTCAGCCGGCTGAGCGTCCGGGGCGGCGGGTGAAGCGGCGCAGTCCCCGGCGGGTGGGCTTGAGGGGCCTGTCCTCGGGGGCGGCCGGAGCCGGTGCCGCCGGCAGCGCCGCCGCCGCGGCGGGGGGCGGGCTCTCCACGTACCGGCTGCCCCGTTCGAGCCGGGTCCGGACCGCCTGGGCCATGGCGTGGTGGGACGGATCCTGAAGCAGGCCCTCCGCCGACAACCGCTCCCACATGCGGAGCAGTTCCTGCCCCCGGGTCGCGACCTGGCCCTCGTCCCACAGCCGCTGCCACGCCGCGGTGGCCCGGGCGACCTCGGGAGCGGCCCGGTTCAGGTCGGTGCGGCAGCGGATCCGCGCGACGGTCAGCGCGAGCACGGTGGAGATCATGTAGTCGCCCCGCAGGTAGGCGATGTACGCCTCTATCGCCCGCGCCTCCAGGGAGAGTTCGTCCTCCGCACCCCGGCGCAGTGAGAGGTGCTCGCGCAGCGCGCTGGCGAGGACGAACGCGGCGTGCAACTCCTCGCGCTGCGTGTGCTGGATGATGCGCTCGACGCGGGCGAGCGGGGGGAACGCCTCCTCCTCCGCGGCGGTGCGCTCGCGGCCGGGCGGCAGGTCCTCCTCCTCGGCGATGGTCCGGCTGGAGCCGTCCGGGTACACCCGCAGGCGCGCCACCTGCTGGGCCGGGCGGTCGATGACGGTCGCCGCCACCGGGGCCCCCAGGGTCCGGGCGAACATGGCGATGGCGTCGAGGATCGCCTCGTTGGCCGGGCGCATGCCGCCCATCTCCAGCAGATGGCCGTTGACCACCGTCGACCCGTCCTCGGCGACGTAGGCGTCGAGTCGGATCAGCGGCGGTGCGCTGAGGACGGGCAGGTTCCCCGTGTCACGGGGTGTCGGCGAGTGGGGCATACGCTCAGACTCCGGGTCGGACCACACCGAGGATGGGCATGGAGGCGGCGGGCGCGGTCGTGATGTTCCGTCCGGGCCTTGGCGCGTGGACCATCTGACCGCCACCGATGTACATGCCCACGTGCGTGGCGTCGTTGTAGTAGATGATCAGGTCACCGGGGCGCGCGGACGAGAGGCCGACCCGGGTCAGGCCCTGCCACTGCGCCTGCGAGGTACGCGGAATGGGGTGCCCGGCGGCCGCCCACGCGGCGGAGGTGAGTCCCGAGCAGTCGTACGACGAAGGGCCCACGGCTCCCCATACGTAGGGCTTGCCGATCTGGGCCATCGCGAAGCCCACCGCCTTCCCGGCCGCCCCGCTCACGCTCGTCCCGCCGCCCGAGCCGCCTCCGGCGGTGGAACCGCCGCCCGAGCCGCTCCCGCCGGCGGAACCGCTGCCGCCCGAACCGGAGCCCGGCCACTTGGACTTGGCCTCCTCGGTCCGCTGCCGTTCGAGCGCGGCCAGCCTGCGGGCCTCTTCCTCCTCGAGACCGGCTTCGATGCTCTCGGCCTCGGCGATCTTCTTCTCGATCCGCTCCTTCGACCCGGCCTTGTCCGCGCGCGTCTTCTTCAGCTTGCGCAGTTCCTCCGCGGCGGCCTCGGTCTGCTCGTCCAGCTCGGCGCGGACCGTCTGCTGGGTCTCGGAGACGTTGACGAGGCCCCGCATGGCCTGGCGGGCCTGCGACGCCTCGTCCAGGGCCTGGTCGGGGTGGTCGCCCAGGAGTAACTGGATGCCGGTGGAGGCCAGATGACCCCCGCGGTACTGCGTCCGGGCGGCCGCGCCGGCCAGGTCGTGCAGGTCGTCCACCCGGTCCTCGGTGCGGGCGAGGTCCTTGCGCAGCGATGCCAGCCGCTTCTCCTGCTTCTTGGCCTTCTCGTTCGCCGCGTTGTACGCCTCGGTGGCCACCTCCGCCTCGCGGTAGAGGCCGTCGAGTTCCGCGCGGATGCCCTCGATGGAGGTGTCGTCGCGCGGGTCGGGCTCGTCGGGGGCCGCGTAACTCGGGCCGGGTATCAGGGCCATCGCGCAGACGAATGCTGCTACGGTGGCCCGGCCCCGCAGCCGTCCGCCGCCGGTCGACACGTTCATCGGCTCCACTTTCAGAGGTCGTGTGCGGGCAGCTCGGACGGGCGGCCTCCGGCCAGTGCGGTCGCCACCACGGGTCACACGGAGATCCGTTCGACCTGTGAACACATTACCCTCACCTGAATGGCCCACCCGGGTATCCCCGCGCGTGTCAACGTGCCCGTAGGCAACTCGCCCACCGCGGTTGGCCGGTTCTTGTCCGTGCCGACGCCGAACCTCAGTCGTGCCTCGTTTCGGTGAGCCGTCGCAGCGCGGCCTGAGCGGGGGGACCCCAGGTGGGCTTGCCACCGGGGAGGCCGCGTTCACCCGCGTCCGCGATGAGCAGACCGCCCAGCGCGTTCGCCGCCGCGTTGCCGCGGGCGCGGCGGAGGGTGGCGCTGTCCGGGGACGGCCGGTAGGCGGCGTGGAAGGCGTCGGTGGCTCCGTCCGGCAGGAGGACCCAGGCGGCGGCGAGGTCGCTCGCCGGATCGCCCGCACAGAGGTCGCCGAAGTCGATCACACCGCAGAACGTGCCGTCCGCCGTGAGGATGTTGGCCGGATGCAGATCTGCGTGGACCCACACCGGCGGGCCGTCCCACGGAGGAGCGTCGAGTGCGTCCTCCCACACCGCGCGTACGGCGTCCGGGTCGGGGAGCAGACCCAGCTCAGTGGCCCTGGCAAGCTGGCCGGCGAACCCTTCCGCGCGGTCGGCCAGGGCACCCGCACGGCCGCGGCCGACCGGGGCTCCGGCGGGTGCGGGCCGGTGAAGCGCCGTCAGGAAGGCGGCCAGGGCACCCGCCGCGTCGGCGGCGCGCGTGACGGGAGCACGGTCGGCCGGCGTCCCCGGTACCCAGGTGGTGACGATCCACGGCCGCGGGAACCGCTCGGAGGGCTCGCCCAGGCGCTGCGGCACGGGGACGGGCAGCGGCAGGTGCGGGGCGAGCGCGGGCAGCCAGGCGTGTTCCTTCAGCAGGAGCGCGTCGGCGCTCTCCGTCGCCCACGGTAGCCGCACGGCGAGGTCCTCCCCGAGCCGCCACAACTGGTTGTCCCAGCCGCGCGCGCCCAGCCCCAAAGGCCGGTCCGCCAGGTCCGGATGCTGTTCCTTCAGGAGATCGCGGATCAGCTCCGCGGTGATCTCGGCCTCGGTGGGGGACATGGGGAGCAACAGTAGCCGGACGACGCCCCCGGCAGCGCGGGACCGAATGTCGCCTGCGGCCCGTCCGGAGGCCGTAGGCTGCCCGGCGGCTCCCGGTCGACGGAGCCTCGGTGAAACGGGGGCGCGCAGGTGAGCAAGGCCGATCCGTCGGTGAGGGCCCGGTCGTTGGCCCGCTACGCGTTGCTCGCCGCCGCGGCGGCCCTCCTCGTCGTCCTGCTGTCGC
The DNA here is from genome assembly GCF_055582785.1 of Streptomyces sp. NPDC107500. Classification (NCBI taxonomy): domain Bacteria; kingdom Bacillati; phylum Actinomycetota; class Actinomycetes; order Kitasatosporales; family Streptomycetaceae; genus Streptomyces; species Streptomyces sp. NPDC107500. Next base: position 207,333 of record NZ_JBVJPF010000007.1, on the reverse strand, counting down.
TCCTCGCCGCGGGCTTCATGATCATCCTGGGTGGACTCGCGGGACTGGCGGTGTGCGCGGTCGGCGCCTGGTGGTTCCTCGCCCACCGAGGTGCCGTGCGGGTGCTGGGCGCGGCTCTCGCCGTGGGCGCGTTGGTGGCCGTTCCGGCGCTGTTCCTGAACGGCGGCCTCTGGTTCACGGCCCCGGTCGGGGTGGTGCTCTGGGTCGGGGCCCTGGGCTGTGCCCGCGGTGCCCTGCGGGCGGACCGGCGGCAGAATCAGGCACCCGCGGCCGTGGTGCCGAGCCGGCTGCCCCGACGGGCGGTCCTCATCATGAACCCGGCCTCGGGCGGGGGGAAGGTGGCCCGGTTCGGGCTCGTCGCACGGGCCGAGGCGCTCGGTGCCCGGGTGATCCTGCTGCGGCCGGGCATCCACACCGACGTCGAGGAACTCGCCCGCAAGGCCGTCGCCGAGGGCGCCGACCTGCTCGGCGTCGCGGGCGGGGACGGCACCCAGGCCCTGGTCGCCGCGGTGGCCGCCGAGCACGACCTGCCGTTCCTGGTCGTCTCCGCCGGCACCCGCAACCACCTCGCCATGGACCTGGGCCTGGACCGCACCGACCCGTCCCGGTGCCTGGACGCCCTCACCGACGGGGTGGAACTCAGGGTGGACCTGGGTGACGTGGCGGGCCGGGCGTTCGTCAACACCGTGTCGTTCGGGGTGTACGCGGCGATCGTGCAGCGGCCCGAGTACCGCGACGCCAAGGCGGGCACGGCCCTCGACGCGCTGCCGGACCTGCTGGCCGGCGGTGCCGGTGAGCGCCTCGACGCCCTCGCCGACGACCGGCGGGTCGACGGCCAGCAGGCGTTGCTGGTCAGCAACAACCCGTACTCCTCGGCCGACCCGCTCGACGTCGGACGCCGGCCCCGGCTGGACGGGGGCGAACTCGGCGTGCTCGGCATCCGCGTGGACGGTGCCGCGCAGGCGGCCGACCTCGCCGTGCGGGGCGCGATGTCTCCCGCGCTGACCATGCTGACGTCACGGCGGGTGGAGGTCCGCGCCGGTGCCGCGAGCATCCCCGTGGCCGTCGACGGCGAGGCGCTGACGCTGCCCACCCCGGTGGTGTGCACCCTGCGACCGCGTGCCCTGCGCGTCCTGGTCCCGCGCGACCGTCCCGGGGCGGCGGACCCGGTCCCCGAGCTGGACTGGCGGCGGATCGCCACGCTGGCCCTCGACCGCCCCGCCCGCGCACGTCGCTGAGCGGCGCTGTCGGGCGTCCGGCGCCTCAAGCACCGGTGCGCGCCCGCAGAATCCCCTCGACGCCCTGGAGGAAGGTCTCCGAGACCAGTTCGGGGTCGAAGAGGCACCCCGCCGCCATGGCGCCGTCCCGGAGCATGACGAGGTGCCGCCCGTCCGCCTCGGCGGGTGCGTCGCCGGTCCGTGCCAGCAGCTCCGTGACGGTGTCCAGGAACCACGCCCGGTGCGCCAGGACGGCCCGGTGGATCGGGTGGCCGGGGTCCGGGTACTCGGCCACGGCGTTGAGGAAGGCGCAGCCGCGGAAGCCGGGGGAGCGGATGCCCTCCGTGATGGACCTGGCGACGGCCCGGACCTCGTCGGCCGGGGACCGGGCGCCCGCACGGGCTTCGGCGACCTGCCCCCGGATGCCCCGGTCGGCCAGGTCGAGGTAGGCGAGGACGAGGTCTTCCTTGCCCGAGAAGTGCCGGTACAACGTCGCCCGGGTCACCTTCGCCTCGGCGGTGATCCGGTCGATGCCGACGGAGTGGATCCCCTCCGCGTAGAAGATCCGGGTCGCGGTACCGAGCAGCCGCTCCCGCGCTTCCGACGTGCTGCCGCCTTCTGGGCTCCTACTCATGCGGCCCAAGGTACCAAATCGATGAGGGAGAACGTTCGGTCTTGACAAGCGTCGCGCCGACCCTCTTGTATCTCAAGGAAGAACGAACGTTCTCCCTCATGGTTGCAAGCGAAAGGTACCTCCGTGGACACCCTTGTCAGCACCACGTCCGCCGCCCCCGCCCCCGTGGCCCTGCGTAAGCTGTACTTTCTGCGCTTCGCGTTCGCCGCGGCGTGGGCCGCGCTGCTCTTCGCGGCCGGCGACACGCTCGGACCGGCCGCCGTGACCCTCCTGCTCGTCTATCCCCTGTTCGACGTGGCGGCCGCGATCGTCGACATCCGGTCCGCCAGGGCCGACGGCGGTGGCGCGCCCGCGCTCCGCGTGAACGTCGCGATCAGCTCGCTGGCCGTCGTCGGGCTGGCCGCGGCGGCCGCGTCGGGTGTCCCGGCCGTGCTGCGCGTCTGGGGTGTCTGGGCGATCACCTCGGGCATCGTCCAGCTCGTCGCCGGCGCCACCCGCCGGAGGCTGGGCGGCCAGTGGGCCATGATCATCAGCGGCGCCATCTCCACGGTCGCCGGCGCCTCGTTCGTCGCGCAGGCGGGCGGCGACGACGCCTCGCTGACGAGTCTCGCCGGGTACGCCTTCCTCGGCGGCGTGTTCTTCCTGGTCTCCGCTCTCCGGCTGAACCGCGCCCGCAACGGGGCGTGAACGTCAGGCGACCGCCCAGGCCGCCTCGATCATCCGGAAGATCTCGTCCACGGCGGCCTCCGGATCGGCCGCCTCGCGGGCCAGCGCGTAGGCGTCGGTCACGAACCGCGCGATCGTCCGGCAGGCCGTCGTGGACCGGGACAGTGAGGGGTCGGCGGCGATGGCCGCCGCCAGCGACTCCGCGTGGCGCAGCCGCATCGACTCCTCGTACTTCCGCAGGGCCGGTGATCCGTCGATCATGCGCCAGACCGGTGCGGCGTCGTCCGCCGTGCAGTGGCGCACCAGGGCCAGGATCTCGTCCCGCAGCGCCGGCATCAGCGGCTCGTCCGGCGCCCGGCCCCCGACCGCGTGCGCGAGCCGTGCCTCGAAGTCCTCGTCCCGCTCGAAGACCAGGGCCTCCTTCGAGGCGAAGTGCGAGAAGAGCGTGGTGACCGCCACGTCGGCCTCGGCAGCGACGTCGCGGATGCCGACCTTGTCGTACCCGCGTTCCAGGAAGAGCTCCATGGCGGTGTCGGCGATCTTCTGACGGGTCGCGGCCTTCTTGCGCTCGCGGCGCCCGGTCGGTTGCGGCATGCGCTCACGCTATCAGCTGCAAAGGTGTAACCGTTGTTAAAAACTAACCGTTAGTGCTACGGTCCGCGGCATGAAGAAAGTGAGCTTCGCCGAGTTCGGCGGCCCGGAAGTACTGCGCCTCATAGACGCCGAGGAGCCCCACGCGGGCCCCGGTCAGGTCCGCATCGCGGTGCGGGCGGCGGGTGTGAACCCCGTCGACTGGAGGATCCGCGAAGGCCAGATCCTGGGGGCCCATCCGATCGAGTTGCCCTCCGGTGTGGGGCTGGACGCCTCCGGGGTGGTGGACGAGGTCGGCGAGGGCGTCGAAGGGGTCGCGGTCGGCGACCACGTCTTCGGTGAAGGGGCAAGCACCTACGCCGAGTTCGCCGTGCTGTCCGCCTGGGCCCGGATGCCCGAGGGGCTGGCCTTCGAGGAAGCCGCCGGCTATCCCTCCGTGGTGGAGACGGCGCTGCGCCTCATCCGTGAGATCGGTCTGCGTGCCGGGCAGACGCTGCTGGTCAGCGGCGCCTCCGGCGGAGTGGGTTCGGCGGTGCTGCAGATCGCCCGCGAACGGGGCATCACGGTGATCGGCACGGCCGGTGCCGCGAACCAGGACTACCTGCGTGGCCTGGGCGCCCTCGCCACCACGTACGGCGACGGCTGGGTCGGGCGGGTGCGGCGGCTCGGGCAGGTCGACGGGGCGCTCGACCTGGCCGGCTCGGGCGTGATCCGCGAACTGGTCGAGCTGACCGGTGACCCGCGGAAGGTGATCTCCATCGCCGACCTCGACGCGCCGCAACTCGGCGTCCGGTTCTCCGGCGTCGCCGGGAGCGTGCCGGACGCGCTGACCGAGGCCGCCGACCTCATCGCACGTGGGAGGCTCCACATCCCCGTCGAGAAGTCCTACACGCTCGCCGAGGCCGCGGCGGCGCACACCGACAGCCGCGCGGGTCACACGCGCGGCCGTCGGGTCGTGATCGTCTGAGCGGCGCGGGTCAGACCCGGTCGGCCGCGATCATCAGGTACTGGAAGCTGCCGTTGCGGTAGGCGTTGAGGAAGGTGTCCTCGATGCCCGTGACGAGGTGGTCGGCCTCGCGGCGCAGCTCCCAGTAGGGGATCGTGGCCGCGGTCAGGTCCTGGACGTGGACGGGGACGAGCCGGTTGCGGGCCATCGCCCGGAAGTACGCCGAGCGCGGGTGGATGTCGCAGATGTAGTGGGCGTTGATGAGGGACACCTCACGGGAGGCCTGTCCGTAGGTGTCGTTGTAGCAGCCGGTGATCACGACGTACCGGCCGCCGCGCCGCAGCAGGCGGGCGTGCTCGGCGAAGAGCAGGTCCAGCTCGACGTACATCGTGGACTCGTTGTTCCAGGAGGCCGCGTAGGCGCCGGTGGTGAGGCCGGTGTCGAGCATGTTGCGGTGGTGGTAGCGCACCTTGCCGTCGATGCCGCGCTTGCGTGCCTGCTCGTTGGCGAAGTCCGCCTGCTTGGCCGAGATGGTGACCCCGTCGGTGTGGCAGCCGTGCCGCAGATGGGCCACCACGCTGCCGCCGCCGCGTCCGCAGCCGGCGTCGAAGACCCGGTCGTCGGGGGAGAGGTCGCCGAGGTGGGAGGCGAGGAACTCGGCCTGGGCGTGCTCCAGCCGGTGCAGTTCGTGCGTGATCCGCTCCCGGCGCCGGTCCGCGTCCGGTTCGTTCAGCACCGAGGTGTCGGCGTCCCCGATGCCGTAGTGGTGGTGGTACAGGTCGTCGACTCGGCCGAGTTCGAGGTTGACCGGGTTCTCTTCGGCGTTCCAGTAGTCCGCGACACGGTTCTGGTACGTGGACTGGGTGGGTACCTGCGCGGCCTTGGCGCGGGTCTGGGCGGTGGTCAACTGTGGCTCCCTGGTGCTGTGGTGCGTGTTCCGTCGTACCGAGTGCTCTTGGTGCCGGGCGGCGGTCACCAGTAGTCGGGCAGGCTGTAGCGGTCGCTGTTGCTCGCGTGCCACTCGTGGTTGCCCGACACCCAGTCGGCCAGGCCGCGGGCGTATCGCTCGACGAGGGGCGAGGTGGTGGACAGCAGGGCGGACTCCGTTTCGAACGCTTCCATGATCTGGTTGTGGATGTCGACGCTGCGGAGGTAGGCGGCCTTCAGACCGCACCGGTCGTTGGCGGCGACCACCTGGGGCAGGTTCAGGTGCTCCGGGTCGCTCGCCAGTTCCTTGGTGAACGAGTACAGATCGTTGACGATGGTGGTGGCGTTGCAGGCGAGGACGGTGATCCGCTGTACCTCGGGGCGTGCGTAGACGGCTTCGGGCAGTTCGTAACCGTCCACCGCGTCGACGATGGAGAGACAGGGGCGGAAGTTGTTGAACTGCCGCATCACCAGGTACTCCCAGACGCGCGGCCGGTGACGCGTCTCCGACCACGAGGCTTCCGCCAGGTACCCCAGGTGCAGCCGGGCGAGGTCGTGCACGAGCCTGGTCGTCTGGCTGGGCGTGGCGAGCGCCGCGTAGTCCTTGAGGGCCCAGTGGTACGACCGGAGCGGACCGTCGGCCTGGACGCCCTGGCGCCAGTCGTCCTCGGCCTCGGGGGTGGAGTGGAAGGGGTCGAGGGCGGACTGGGCGATGATCAGCCGGCCGCCGAGGCCGCGTCGCGCGCCGCCCCGGCCCTCGTCCTCCTCGCAGTAGCAGCTGTCGACGATGTTCTCCGCCAGCAGCAGCTTGCCGGCCGCGGTGAGCCGTTCCATGTCGGCCGCCTCGGGGTGTTGCAGCGCCACGGCACGGCCGAACTGGAACTGGGAGAAGTCCCCGCTCCACTCCGGTGGGAACAGGTCGAGCGCGCGGGCCCAGGCCTCCAGTCTCTCGTCGATCTCGGCGGCCTTGTCCGGGTCGGCGGGTGCGACGGGCCGGTGCTTCAGGCCGGGGATGGTCTTCTCGCGCCGGGCCCGCATGGACCGGGCGGGGTTCGGCGGGCCGGGCAGTGAGAACGCGGCCGTGCCGTTCGCGGAGGTGCTCATGGTCGTGTGCTCCAACTGGTCAGTCGGCAACCCGGCCGAGTTGGACGTTCTCCAGGAGGCCGGCCGCATCGGGTACGAGGATGGCCAGCGAGTAGTAGGCGGTCACGAGGTAGTTGGTGACGGCGTTGCGGTTGACGCCCATGTACCGGACGTTCAGCCCGGGTTCGTACTCCTCGGGGATGCCGGTCTGGTAGAGGCCGACGACGCCCTGGTCGGCCTCGCCGGTGCGCAGCGCGAGGATGCTGGTGGTGTGGGAACGGGAGACGGGGATCTTGCCGCACGGGAAGATCGGAATGCCCCGCCAGGCGGGGACGTGGTGCCCGTTCACCGTCGCGGAGCCCGGGACGAGACCGCGCCGGTTGCACTGCCGGAAGAACGCGGCGATCGCCTTCGGATGGGCGAGGAACAGTCCCGTCCCGCGGCGCATGGAGAGGAGTTCGTCCATGTCGTCGGGTGTGGGCGGCCCCGAGTGCGTGCCGATGCGCTGTCCGTGGTCGACGTTGTGCAGCAGCCCGAAGTCCCGGTTGTTCACCAGCTCCCACTCCTGGCGCTCGCGGATCTCCTGGATGGTCAGCCGCAGTTGCTGCCGTGTCTGGTCCATGGGGTCGCTGAAGAGGTCGGCGACCCGGGTGTGCACGCGGAGCACCGTCTGGGTGAGGGACAGCTCGTACTCGCGCGGGGCGAGGTCGTAGTCGACGAAGCCCCCGGGCAGGGTGGGCTCACCGCTGTGACCGGCCTGGACCGGCATGTCCGCCTCGCCCTCGCGGTTCGTCGGCAGCCGCCGCCGCTCCGCGTACGCCGCCAGGTGTGCGGCCAGGGAGGGTGCCCGGTCGGTGAACTCACGCAGCGCGTCCCGCGGCAGGGCCAGTACCACGGCGGCCGTCTGGGCGCGTACCGACGCCGGCCACACCGGGTCGGGCCGGCCGATCGCCTCGTCCCCCACCGGTTCGCCGTCGCCGACGACACCGACCACCGCCTCCCCGCCGTACTGCCCCACCGCGAGCCGGGTGAAGCGGCCGTGGACGACCAGGTAGATCTCGGTGACCGGCCGACCGGCCTCGCACAGCACCTCACCCGCCCGCACCTCACGGACCGAGAAGCGGCCGGCCAGCTCCGTCAGGACCTCCTGGTCCGCGTATCCCCGCAGCACGGGCAGCTCGGTGAGGGTCCGCGGAATCACCCGGACGTCGTCGGCGCCGTTGTGCTCGAACTGGACCCGCCCCCGCCCGACCCGCAACCGCAGCCGGCGGTTGACCCGGTAGGCCCCGCCCCTGACGTCCACCCACGGCAGCTTCCTGATCAGCCACCGGGAGGAGATGCCCCGCATCTGGGGCTCGGACTTGGTGGTCGTCGCCAGCTGACGCGCGGCACGGGTGCCGAGGCTGGTGGGCGGGTTCTCGGCGGATGCCGCGGGACCGTGGTCCGGGGTGACCAGACCTGTGGCGCTGTCCTGAGCGGACAATTTCCCTCCAGGAAGGCGGGCGGTAGTGAGCGGAACGACCCGTGATGCACAAGTGGACCGTGCGCTTCAGCAAGACAACCAGCGCCGGGCGGCCTCCCGGTAGGCGCGAAGGGGGGCGGTCTTCACGCCACGAGGCACAAACATCCCTGATGAAGCGCAGAGCGCGCGAACCCCCCACCCGCACGCCCCACCTCCGCTCCGTCACCCCGGACGGGTCAAGGTTTGCGAGAGCGCGCGTCCGCGGTCCCCGCCAGTCGCCACACGAATCCGCCGGCGTGCCGCCACCCGTCGCTGACCTTGAGGAACTTTCAAGGCCTTCGTGTCCGTCATGAGCCCGATGCACACCAGCCACCGACAGCGCCTCGGCGAGCGCCGGGACCGGCCGGTGCCCGTGGGTAGGCTGAACCGATCACTGCCGCGTAGCCCGGCACTCGTGACAGATGTGGAGCCCACGCCATGACCACAGCGCACGACCTGACGATCGTCTCCCTGGAGGCGCGTACCGAGTATCCCGTCGAGCGCGGCGATCTCTCGCTGGCCCTCGCCGGGGCCGAACTGGCCGACCTGCTGGAAGCCGGCGCGGTGTCCCTGGACGGGTCCGTTCTCCGCCCGGTGGAGCGGCCGGGGTCCGGTGACCCCATGCTGGACGCGGCGGCCTCCGAGGTCGGGAAGGAACCGGACGAGTCGGTGGAGGACTGGCTGTGGCGCCGGGGGCGGGGACTGGCGGCCGAGTACCTCGCCGCCGAAGGGGTGGAGGACACCCGCCGCAAGCGGCCGCGCTGGATGGGGCGGCGCGACGCCGACCGGCCGGTACCGGCCGATCCGGAGACACGCCGGCGGGCCACCGACCGCTGGGCCTCAGGCGACCCCGTGCTGGCGGGCCTCGCTGCCGCGGTCGGAATCCACCACGAGGGCGCCGACCGGGTCGAGGACCCCGAGGACGACGGGATCGCCGCCGTGCTCGCCGCGGTGAACGACGCCGTGGTGGAACTGGCCGCCATCAGGCAGCGCCGCAGCATCGAGGACGCCGCCTTCGACAACATCTGGCGCGGACTGTGACGGCCGGACGGAACGCCTGAGGCGACCCGGCGCGCGCCGCCTTCCCGCCCGTCGGCATGTCGCGGCCCGGCCCGCCCGACGGTCGGCGAGGATTCCCGCAGAGCACGCCCTTGGCGAATCCGGACGAACACGCGGGGAGGCAGCGGTGACGGTCGAGCGGGTCGGACTCGTGGTGCACGGTGGCCGCGAGGGCGCGGCGGCGGCGGCGCGGGACGTCCGGCAGTGGTGCCACGAGAACGCGGTCGGATGTGCCGACATCGACGTGTGGAGCGGCGAAGGCCGGCACAGCGCCCGGGAGGAGGTCCGGGCGGCCGGCGACCCGGACCTCGTCGTCACCCTGGGCGGCGACGGCACCTTCCTGCGCGGTGCCCGGCTCGCGGCCGAGAACGACGCGCTGATCCTGGGCGTGGACCTGGGCCGGGTCGGGTTCCTGACGGAGGTCCCCGCACCGGCGGTACGCGCCGCCCTCGACGCCGTCCGGGACGGTCGTGTGGACCCGGAGAACCGCATGCTGCTCACCCTCAGGGCCTCCCGTGCGCTGGAGATCCCGCCGGAGATGGAGGCCCTGCTGCGGTACGGGCGGGGCCCGTTGCTGCCGCCGCCGCGCGTGCGCACGGACTGCGAGAGCGGTGGTGAGTGGGGCATCGCGCTGCACGTCACCGCCCTCAACGACGTCGTACTGGAGAAGCTGTCCCGGGACCGGCAGATCTCCGTCGGCGTCTACGTCTCCGGCCGCCTCCTGGCCTCGTACTCCGCCGACGCCCTGCTGGTCGCCACCCCGACGGGCTCCACCGCCTACAGCTTCGCGGCGGGCGGCCCGGTGGTCTCCCCCCGGGCCGAGGCGCTCGTCTTCACCGCGGTGGCCCCGCACATGACCTTCGACCGCTCGGTGGTCACCGCGCCCGACGAACCCGTCGGGCTGCGCATCCTCGAACGGTCCGGACAGGCCGCCGTGAGCATCGACGGACAACTGCGCGGCGTCCTCGACCCCGGGGACTGGCTCGGCGTCTACGCCGCGCCCCGCCGACTGCGCGCCGTGCGGCTCGGGCCCATGGACTTCTACGGACGGCTGCGCGAACGCATGCGGCTGACCGACGCCCCCGCGGCGGTAGCCGACGGCACCCCCGCGCCCCTGTGGCCGGTGAGCACGCCCCCGCCCGGGGACCTCGCCCACCTGGCGATGCCCCTGCCGGTGTCCGGCGCGGCCACGGCCGAGGATGTATCGCCGGGCGGCGCGTGACATAACCTCTCCCAAGGAGACGTCAGTTGTGGCGTGGGTCCACGGGTGGGAGGCGCTGGTGCTCAGGAAGGGCGGCTCGCGATGGCTCGCATGCGCCGTGGCCGGTGCGTGTCTGCTGCTCCTGGGGCCGAGCGCGCCGGACGAAGGGGCTCCCTTCACCAGGGCGCTGCCCGTCGACGCCGTCACGGACGTCGTGCCGAACCGGGTCATGACGTGGAACCTCTGCAACCCCTGCGACGCGAGCAACGTCGACCGCGCGGCGGAGATCGCGACGTACGCCCCCCAGGTCGTCGGCATGCAGGAAGCGTGCGCACGCGACGTCGAGAAGATCCGGGACTACCTGGAGGTCTTCTACGGCCTGCGCTACCACGTCGCGTACGGCTCGGTCCTCCAGAACTGGAGCCGCTGCGGCGGAGCGCCGTGGAACCCGGGCGGGTTCGGCCAGGCGCTCCTGTCGGCGGCTCCGATGACGGACCGCGTCGAGGTGGAGTATCCCGAGGGCGGATCCGAGGACCGCGGGTACATGGCGGTCACCACCACCGTCGGCGGCCAGTCCGTCCGGGTCTTCAACACCCACCTCGCCCAGCGCCGTCAGGAGGAGTTCCGCGACGGCCAGACCCGGGTGCTGGCGAAGGCCGTCGCCCGGCACGACCGCGCCATAGTCCTCGGTGACTTCAACGCCGTACCGGACGCGCCCGAACTCAGCCGCATGTGGGCCCTGGCCACGGACACGGACCCCGCGTGCCGTCCGGCACCGGACGCGGGCTGCGCCCCCACCACCGAGTGGCAGAGCAAGTTCGACTACGTGTTCCTGCGCGGCCTGGCACCGCTGCGGCACCGGGTACAGCGGAGCGAGTACTCGGACCACTACCTGCTCCACACCGACGTGGACCCGGCGCGGCGGGTGGACGAGCCGGGGGCCTGAGCCCCGACGCGGCGTCCTGGTGCACAGCCGGGCGCACGCCGCTCCGCTCGCGCCGGCCGGGTGCTGGAGCAAAGTGGTGGCCGACGGGCTCTGCCGGGGGAGAGGATGGGAGCCATGACCGGAGAGATTTCCTCCATCGACAGCACCAGGCCCAGTATTGCCCGCGTCTACGACTACCTGCTCGGCGGCAAGGACAACTACGCCGTGGACCGGGAGATCGGCGACGTGTTCAAGCGCGACCTTCCCGGTTCGGTGGCGATCGCCTTCGCCAACCGGGCGGCCTTGGTCCGGGCGGTGGGGGAGATCGTCGCGACCACGCGGGTGCGGCAGTTCATCGACCTGGGCAGTGGCCTTCCCACCGCGGACAACGTCCATCAGGTCGCCCAGCGACAGGATCCGCGGGCCCGGGTGGTGTACGTGGACACCGACCCCCAGGTGCTGGTCCACGGACGGGCGTTGCTGGAGGAGAACGACCTGACCCGGGTGGTCCCGGTCGACGTGCGCGACCCCGAGGCGGTGCGGAGCCATCCGGACATCGTGGAGCTGATCGACTTCGACCGCCCCGTCGCCGTCGTGTTCAGTGCCATCCTCCACCACGTCAACGACGAGGAGGACCCCGCCGGCATCGTCCGCTACTGGCACGACCAAGTGCCCTCGGGGAGCCACTTCTTCGTCAGCCACTTCCGATCCGGGAACAACCCGGAGACGGCGGAGGCCGAGAAGGTCCTCCAGGGGACGTTCGGCCGCGGCCGGTGGCGGACCGACGACGAGATCGAGTCCCTGCTGGACGGCTTGGAGATCCTCGAACCCGGGATAGTCCCGGCGTCCCTGTGGCGCTCCGGGGCGGCCGAGCGTGAACTCACCGTGTGGGAACGCCTCATCGCCGCCGGGATGGCTCGCAAGCGGTGAAGACGGCCCGCACGCGGTGAAGACGGCCCGCGAGCGGTGAAGGGGACGGGCTGGCGGGCCCGCGGCGGTCCGAGTAGCGTCGCCGTGTGGATCACGACGAACGACCCGTTCACGCCTCGGTGTTCGGGGCGGCGGCGGTCGAATACGCCGCGCACCGTCCGGACTACGCGCAGGCCGCGGTGGGCTGGGCACTGGCGCCCGCCCCCGGTCCGCGCGTGCTCGACCTGGGCGCCGGGACCGGCAAGCTGACCGCCACGCTCGTCGCCCTCGGTGCCGACGTCGTCGCGGTCGAGCCCGACCCGGCGATGCTCGGCGAGCTGCGCCGCTCGCTGCCCGACGCGCGTGCCCTGCGGGGGAGCGCCGAGGCGATCCCGCTGCCGGACGCCTCCGTCGACGCCGTACTGGCCGGCAACGCCATGCACTGGTTCGACATGGCCGTCGCCGGGCCCGAGATCGCCAGGGTCCTCGCACCCGACGGCATCCTGGCCGGCCTCTGGAACCTCCTCGACGACCGGACCGAGTGGGTCGCCGAACTCGCCCGGGTCGGCGGCGCTGCGGCCGTCGGCCCACGTGACACGCCCGCGGCCTGGCGGGCCGAGACGGCCGGCATGCACCTCCCGGAGCCGCCGGCCGCCGCCCGCTTCGGCTCCCCGGAGCAGGCCGAGTTCCCGCACGCGCAGCGCCGCACCGCCGACTCCCTCGTCGCGACCCTCGCCACACGCGCGGGGGTGCTCGTCATGCCGGAACCGGAACGAGCGGCCACGCTGGACCGGATCCGCGCGTTCCTGGCCGGAGCGGCGGAGACCGCCCGCGGCGAGTTCACCCTGCCGATGCTGACGGGCGTGCTCCGCGTCCGACGACTGTGAAAACGTCGCCGGAGTGATCCCGCCGCCGAAGTGAGCGCGTCGCCGAAGCGAGTCCGTCGCCGGAGAAAGGTACGGAGAATGGCCCAGGTGGGGACGACAGCGGTGCTGGCCGTACTGCCGGACGCCGAACCGCTGCTCGAGTCGGCGGCCCGCGTGGACCCGAGGGCGGTGCGCCCGGGGGTGCCCGCGCACGCCGCGCTGCTCTATCCGTGGCTGGCGGCCGACGAGGTGGGGGAGCCGGAGCTGCGCCGGCTGCGGGCCGTGCTGCCGGCCGGCCGGATCCCGATCAGGCTGGCTGCGGTCGAACGGACCGGTGGTTTCGTCGGGATCCCGGTCCCCGAGTTGCGCGGCGTGGCCACAGCGGTCCGGACCGCCTTTCCGGCACCGGCTCCCTACGGCGGCCGGTTCGGCCCCGATCCGCAGGTGCACGTCACCGTGGCACTGGACGCGGGAACCGAGGCCGCCGTCGGCATCGCCGCCCGCACGGCGGCCCGTCTCCCGATCGTCACCGGGATCGACGCCTTGCACGTGGTCGTACTGACACCCGAGGGCTGGCGGGCCCTGGCCGAGCTGCCGCTCACCGACGAGGGTTCCACCGGTGCGTACGTTAAACTTACTTAGCGAGCCTCACTGCTTCAACGGGCATGTTCCCGCTCGTCAGGCTCTCACGGCCTTCCTGTGGACCAGCGCCGGGAATCCGCCGCGACTCCCGCCACCGCCAGGAGGGGCAAGTGACCGTGCAAGACCCACCCGCGGCGTTCCTCGACGGGTTCGTGCAGGTCCTGGCAGACGCCGCCACCACCGGCCGCCGCCTCACCCGCGAGGAACGCGCCACCCGCCGCGAACTGGGCGCACGTGCCGCCGCGTCCGGACTCGGCTGGCGGGTCCTCGTCCGGGAACACCTCGCCGCCAGCCGCGGCGCGTGGCCCGCCGCGGCGTCGCCCGACCACGTGCTGTCCGTCGTAGAACAGGCGCTGGACGCCTTCGCCGAAGGCTACGAGAGCGCCCAGCGGCTGATCATCCGCCAGGAGGAGGCGGCGCGGCGGGAGTTCATCGACGACCTGCTCCACGGGCGCGGCGACTCCGGCCATCTCGCCGCGCGGGCCGAACGGTTCGGACTGCGCCTGTCCCGCGACCACGCCGTCGCCGTGGCCGAGGGACCGGTCCCCTACGACGAGACCGACTCCGTCCCCCGGCAGGTGCAGGACGCCCTGTTCAGCCACTTCGAGAGCCGGCGTCTCCTGCTCACCACGAAGGACGGCCGGATGGTCTGCATCGCCCCCGGCGACCAGGGAGACGTGCTGACCCGCTTCGCCAAACAGGCCCACGCCGCGACCGAGGGCGGCCAGGTGGCGCTCGGCCGCCCGCGCTCCGGCGCGGTGGGGATCGGGCACAGCTACCAGGAGGCGCTCAACGCCTTGGACGTCGCCCACCGGATGGGCTTCGACGACCCGCTCCTGCGCGCCGCCGACCTGCTGGTCTTCCCGGTCCTCGCCCGCGACCGGCCCGCCCTGGTCGACCTCGTGCGCGAGACGCTCAGCCCGCTGGAGCAGGCCCGCGGCGGCGCGCGGCCGCTGCTCGACACACTGAACATGTACTTCGACGCCGGCTGCGTCGCCGCCGAGACCGCCCGCAGGCTCTCACTGAGCGTCCGGGCGCTGACCTACCGCCTGGAACGCGTCCACACGCTGACGGGCGTCGATCCCACGGAGCCCGAACAGCGCTACATGCTGCAGACCGCGGTCATCGGCGCCCGCCTGCTCGACTGGCCGAGCAGGGCGCTGTGACCGCGGTCGCGGGCGGCCGCTCCGGCACTCAGAGATCGGCACAGATGCCGCGGGCCTCGCTCAGTTTCGCCTTCACCCCGGCATCGACCTCGAAGACCTGACGGTGCCGCTGGTGGGCGCCGGACACGGCCTTCGCGAGCGGCTCGTAGGAGGCGTCGCCCGTGGCGGCGGCCGTCGACAGGTCGAAGGCGGCGGCGAAGCGGTACAGCGCCTGCTCGCCCGCCTTGCCTCGGGTCGCCAGCTTCGACTCGTCCATGGCGGTCAGCGCGTCGCACGCACCCCGGGCGTCGCCCCGGGCGCCGTCACCGCCGACGGCCTCGTCACCGGTCAGCGCCCAGGCGGCACCCACGCCGCCCGCGCCGATCAGCAGGCCCACCAGGGCGGCGGCCGCCAGCGGCCAACGGCTGCGGGCGGGCGGGGCGGACGCGGGGACGTATGTGGGCTGCATGTACACGACGATATCCGGCCGTCGTGTGCGGTCGGCGGGTGGGGGAGGAGGACCGGGCGGGAACCGAGGATCCTGAACATCGCCCCCATATCAGAGATCTCGTCACCGAGTGGGCAATACGCCTGACTTCAGCCTGATTTCCCGTGGGACGCAGTGATCCGGCCAACCTGCCACCGCTTTCCCCGACCCGGACAACCGGGCATCGGGTCCTCCCCTCTCACAGCGCGGGCACAGCGAGTGCCCCCAACACCCGGAGGACGAGGGATCGATGACCAGAACGCGCACCACCCGGCTGCGGCGTCCGCTGCTCGCCGGCACCACGGCCGTCGCCGCCATGGCCGTGACGGCGGGCCTCGTGGCCGCCACGTCCGAGCCCGCGAAGGCTGCCACAGGGCCCAAGCTGAGCCTCATCGCCGCGACCGACTCGATCACGCTCACCTCCTGGAAGGAGGAGCCGGGCGTCTACCTCGACCTCGGCACCTACCTCACCGCCGAGGGAACCCCGTTCGAGCTGAAGGTGACCCGCAAGTCCTACAAGGACCCGGTGAGCGTCACCCAGACCGTGTACGAGGGCGGCAAGGCCAAGTCCAAGGTCCTGCCCAAGGGCACGGTGAAGGACTTCGCCGGACTCCCCGGCTTCGCGGAGATCACGGTCACCGACAAGGCCGGCAAGAAGGTCCTCGGCAGGACCGAGGACTTCTGCCCGAACAACGCCAGCGGCCGGGTGCGGCCCGACGCGCCCGCCACCTCCAAGTATCCGGAGAGCTGCCCCACCAACCCGTTCACCCTCGGATCGGTATGGGGCGTCGAGAAGGGCTGGGCGGCCAACACCTACGCGGGCTCCTACAGCGACTCGGTCAAGCTGGCGGCCGGCACCTACACCGCCAAGATCGCCGTCGCCAAGAAGTACCGCGACCTGTTCGGCATCGCCGACAAGCCGGCCACGGTGAAGGTGACCGTGCAGGAGCGGAGTTACGAGGACGAGGAGGGAGCCGCCGAGCCCGCCTCCCGGGCCGCGTCGGCCGGCAAGCACGCCGGGCACGGTGCCGCCCACCAGGCACCCGCCGCGCACGCGGGCCACGGGCCGGGTCACGCCCCGACGCCCGCCCAGGCCGGCGCGCCGGTCACCAGCGGCGCGACCCCCTCGTACAACGTGGGCCACGGGCCGCTCAAGGCCGCTCCGCCGGCCCTGCCATGGGCGCTGAAGAAGAAGGAGCAGGCCGCGCGCTCGATGCGGGTCGGCGACACGGGTGGCCAGACCGACGGCTCGCGCAAGGCGCCCGCCCTCCAGCCGCTCGCCAAGCGGCCCGCGGGCAAGCCCACCGTGCCGGACGTTCCCAAGCCCGACCTGCGCTCGCTGCCGGCCTACGGCATCGTCATCAGCGACGGCGAGAAGGACGTCCCCGGCAAGGACTACCTGGCGTTCAGCGCCAACGTGTGGAACGCCGGCCCGGCACAGCTGGTGGTGGACGGCTTCCGCTCGCCCGGCAAGGCCAAGATGGACGCCTACCAGTACTTCTACGACGCCAAGGGCAAGCAGGTCGGCTACACCCCGACCGGCACCATGGAATGGGACCCGCGCCCCGGCCACGTGCACTGGCACTTCACCGACTTCGCCAGCTACCGGCTGCTGAAGGCGGACAAGAAGGAGGCCGTGCGCAGCGGCAAGGAGGCCTTCTGCCTCGCCAACACCGACGCGATCGACTACACGGTGAAGAACGCCAACTGGCACCCGTTCAACACCGACCTGTCGACCGCCTGCGGTGAGGAGAACTCGATCTCCGTCCGCGAGGTGCTGGACGTCGGCTCCGGCGACACCTACTCGCAGGACCTGCCGGGCCAGTCCTTCGACATCACGGACCTGCCCAACGGCACGTACTACATCCAGGTGCTGGCCAACCCGGAGAAGCGGCTCAAGGAGACCAGCGTCGACAACAACAGCGCCCTGCGGAAGATCGTGCTGGGCGGCAAGCCGGACAAGCGGACGGTGACCGTGCCGCCGCACGACCTGGTGAACGCGAACTGACCGCACTCCCCAGGAGCGACTGACCGGCAGCAAGAACGCCGACGGCCACCCACCCGCGGTGGCCGTCGGCCCCGGGCCCCGAAGGGTCCGGGCGGACCTGCGTAACACCTTCCGGTGGAATGTCCCGTACACCTCGTCGCGGTGACGCGCGCCTCCTAGGCTGGATGCCCGCACAACCGCGAAGGGACGGTCATGCGCGTTGAGTTGAGGGCCGCGCCGGACGACGACGTACAGACCGCGCTCGACCTGTACGCGTGGCTGCGCAAGGACCCCGACATCCGCCGCCACGCCGAGCTGACCCTCGGGGCTTCGGATCCCGCCGGTGAGGCCATGGGTGCCACCGAGATCGTCAACCTCGTGCTCGGGCAGACCTTCGCGGCTCTCAACCTCGCCCTCGCCTACGCGAGTTGGCGCGCGGCGCGCCGCACCGCCCCACCCATCACGATCACCGTCGGCTCCAGGTCGCTCACGGTGGCGGGCGCGTCGGACGAGACCCTGCTGCGGATCGTGGAGCTGCTGGGCGAAGCGGGTGGCGAGGACGGACCGGCACCGCGCCCGGACGCCCCGGACGAACCCCCACGCCGGGACGGCGACGGCACCCCGGGGCCGGCGTGACGTCCCTGCCCGACCCCGCCGCCTCCCGCGCGGTGCTCATCGGGGTGGAGCAGTACACGGAACCGCTCCAGCCGCTGCCCACGGTCGCCAACAACCTCGCCGGACTCAAGGACGTACTGATCGGCCCCGACTCGTGGCGCCTGCCACCGGAGCACTGCACCGTCCTGTCCAACCCCGAGTCGGCCACACAGGTCCTCGACGCCGTGCACGCCGCCGCCACCGAGGCGACCGACGCCCTGTTCGTCTACTTCGCCGGCCACGGCCTGCTGTCCCCGGTCGGCGACCTCTACCTGGCCCTCTCGGACTCGCCGCCGGGCCGGCTCTTCCATGCCGTGGCCTACGACCAGCTCCGCTACCAGGTCGCCGAGGAGTGCGCCGCGCTCAGCCGCGTCGTCGTCCTCGACTGCTGCTACAGCGGCCGCGCCCTGCACGGATACATGGGCGCCCCGCTCGAACTCGCCGACTGCGGCGACATCGACGGCACGTACGTCCTCACCGCGTCCGCCGAGACCAAGCGGGCCATGGCACCGAAGGGCGAGCACTACACGGCGTTCTCGGGCGCACTGCTGAGAGCCGTCACCGAAGGCGTGCCGCACGGCCCCGACATGCTGGACATGGAGACCGTCTACCGGCACGTACGCCGGGAACTGCAAGCCAGGAAGCGGCCGGTGCCGCAGCAGCGCGCCCGCAACGAGGGCCACCGCATCACCCTCGCCCGCAACCGATGGAGCCCGGCAGCCGGACCCGAGGCACAGGAGTACGCGGCGGCCCTGCGCAAGGCCGTGCGCGACGGCGACAACGCCGCGGACCCGGACACCGCCCCCTACCTCCGGGGCGAACGAGTCGCCCCGCGCGCCTTCGTGGACGCCTTGGCCGACCGCCTCCCCGAGACCCGACTGACCCGCCTGCACGACCTGCGCCGCACCGCCCAGCGGGCCGCACCCGACGCCGCGACCCAGCTCCAGTACTGGCAGGAGGAGGTGGAACTCCTCACCCACCGCCTCACCCGGGCGGGCGACTACAGCCGGGACATCGAGGGCGAACTGACGCGGGCACAGGAGCGGGTGCGGCAGCTGGACGTGGAGGTCCGGGTACTGAACCGGCAGGTGCGCCTGCTGCTGGACGAGAAGGGGCGGGACACCACCACCGCCGAGGCACTGGTGGGGGCGGCCGCCACGCAGTCCGAGGCCGCCGGATCGGCGGAGCGCGGCGGCGTACCCCCGAAGACCCCCACGGAGCGTGGCGCGCCGGGCACGGCACCTGCCCCACGCCCACCCGCACCCGTGGCCCGCACCTCCTGGACGCTGGCCGTCCTCGCCGTCCTGTATGTCGTGATCGCCTGGGCGTTCACACTGGACACGGTGGCGCTGACGTACGACTCCGGGCGGAAGCCCGCGTCGATGCCGAGCACGTCCGACCTGCCGAGCGGCGAGGGCCCCCACTACGTCTGGGACGTGGAGACCGACGTGACCAGCACGTTCCGCCCGGACGAGAACGACGCCGCCGACAAGCTGACCGGCGACCTCGTGGTCTCCGTGCCACGCCCCTGCGAGGACCGGACGATCGAGTGGGAGATCACGATCGACGGACGGGAGGGCGACCGCGGCTCCCTCGCCGGCGACACGGAACATCAGGTGCCCCTGGACATCCCCCTGAACGGGTCCCCGGACCGCTTCACGATCAGCGCCTCCTGGGCGGGCGGCACCGAATCCTGCCCCAGCTTCGGACTGGTCTGGACGGACCCCCGTCTCGCGGTCGACCTCGACCTGGTCCCGTGGTGAGGAGGAGCGGATGGCACTCACCGACCGCCCGCGCGCCTGGCTCGGCGGCACCACGGCGGGCCTGCTGCTCACCCTGGGCGTCCTCGCCGGACTCGCGGCGGCCTGCAGCATCTCCGGCCGCCAACTGAGATACGACAGCGGAGACCGGCCCGTGCAGCAGACCGTCTCCCGCGGCGGCAAGTTCGCCGACCCGGTCTACGCCTACGTCTGGGACGTCCGGCACGGCGTCGACAGCACGTTCACCGTCCCCGCGGGCTTCGGCACCGGCGAGGCGTGGCTGCTGAGCAGCACCGTCCGCGTCTCCGTACCGGAAGGCTGCACCGACCACACGGTCCACTGGAAGGTGACCGCCGACGGCGAACACCGCATCGGCCAGGGGACCACCCGATGGCTGCGCCAGTACGACGAGACCTTCAAGCCGCGCCCGCACGGGCTGCGCCCCAGGTCGGTCACCGTCGAGGCCTGGTGGGACGGCGGGGACGCGGCCTGCCCGTCGTTCTCCTTCATCTGGCAGGACCCGACCCTCTTCTTCGAGGCGGACCCGGACTTCCTGGACGGTGACTACTACCCGACTTGACCCTGACACCGTGGCAAGGTCTTCACTGCCCGTCAGGGAGGTGGTCTCGATGACGACCACGAGAAAGGACGACGGCGATGCCCTCCAGGTGCTGCGGACGCTGGAGGACCACCGTTCGTCGGTGCGGCTGCGGGCCGCGTTGACGGTGGGAACGACGCCCGACCCGCGCTTCGTCGACAAGCTCGTCGAGCGGAGCGCGATCGAGCCCGACTTCTTCGTCCGCGACATGCTGACCTGGGCGCTCACCCGGCACCCGGTCTCCGTGACACTGCCCGGGCTGGTCCGGGAGGTCGGCTCGGAGCGCGCCCAGGCGAGGAGCCAGGCGTTGCACACACTGTCCAAGATCGGGGACCGGCGGGCCTGGCCGGCCATCACGCCCGCGCTGCTGTCCGACACCGACGACGAGGTGGCCCGCAGCGCCTGGCGGGCCGCGGTCGTGCTGGTGCCGGAGGGCGACGAGCCCGAGCTGGCCGTGCTGCTGGTGACACAGCTGGGCCGCGGTGAGCGGGAGACGCAGCTGAGTCTCAGCCGGGCGCTGGTCGCACTCGGCGAGGCGGCCGTGCCCGCTCTGCGCGCGGTCGCCACGGCCGCCGACCCGCTCGTGCGGGCGCACGCCCTCGCCACCGAGCGGCTGCTGCGGGACCCGGACACCGGCTTCGGCTACGCGATCGAGGAGGCGAAGCGCGTGGTGGCCCTCGGCGGAGCCCCCGCCCAGGGCGACGAGGAACGAGACACGCGGGATGAGGGATGAGGGATGATGGGACGTGTTGATCGGTGAGGTGGCGCGACGGTCCGGGGTCAGTGCCCGCATGCTCCGGCACTACGAGTCGCTCGGTCTGGTGAGGCCCTCCGGCCGCACCGGCTCCGGCTACCGGGAGTACTCCGGGCAGGACATCCGGCGGATCTTCCACATCGAGAGCCTGCGGTCACTGGGACTGTCGCTGCGTGAGATCGGGCGCGCGCTCGACGACCCCGGCTTCACGCCCTCGGAACTCGTCGGCGACCTCATCCACCGGACACGCGAACGCGTCGCGGCCGAGACGGAGCTGCTCACGCGGCTGTCCCGGATCGACGCCGCCGACCCCGCCGGCTGGGAGGACGTTCTCCAGGTCGTCGCGCTCCTCCAGGCGCTGGGATCGAAGAGTCCCGGCGCCCGGCAACGCGCGGCCCTCTCCTCCGGCGAAGAGGTCCCGGTGCCGGTGGAGGCCCTGGTCGAGGCGGTTCTGAGCGAGCCGGACCCGATCGTCGCCGGCGCCCTGCGGTGGGCGCTGGCGCGGTCGGGCGAGCGAGGCCCGGCGCTCCTGGCGGAAGCCCTCGGCTCACCGGCGGCCGCGGTGCGGGAACGTGCCGTGCAGAGCCTCGCCGAGCTGCCGGGCGACGAGGTCACCGGGCACCTGCGCCACGCGCTCGCCGGCCCCGACGCCAAGGTGCGCGGGTGGGCGGCGCTCGCTCTCGGGACACGAGGCGTGGCCGAGGCGGTGCCGGAACTGGTCGACATGATCGTGGCGGGGCGGAACGACACCGACGCCGCGGACGCGCTGAGCGTGCTGGCCGCCGACCCCGCGACGGCGGACCGGATCGCCGGCGCTCTGGTCGGCAGCCTCGCCCGCGCCGCCACCGGAGCAAAGGCACGCGGACGGCTGACCCAGGCCCTGGCGGGCATCCCGGGAACGAGGGCGTCACACGCCCTGGAGGAACTCTCCCGGGACGAGGACCGTGCCGTCGCGCTGACCGCGGTGTACCTCCGCCGCCTGCGCGCCTGACGGACGCCCCTGTTCAGCGGCGGCGTGCGGGGCCGGTGCCCCGTACGTACATTGGAGAGGTGGGTGTGACTGCTGAGCCACCATGGACGGGCCAGGTCGACTACGCGGCGCTGTTCGCCGCGACGCCCAGCCCCTACCTGGTCGTCGACCGGGACTTGGTGATCGTGAGCGTCAACGCCGCCTACTGCCGCGTGACGGGGCGGGCGGCGGGGGACCTGCTCGGCCGGTACCTCTTCGACGCCGTCCCCGAGAATCCCGCCGATCCCGAGTCCGACGGAGCGCGCAAGGTGTCGGCCTCCCTGCGACGGGTGCTGGCCACGGGGCAGGCCGAGAGCATGGCCGTGCAGCGCTACGACATTCCCAGCGCCGACCAACCCGGTGGCTTCGAGGAACGCTGGTGGTCACCGGTGAACACACCCGTGTTCGACCCCGGGGGCAAGGTCGCGTGGATCATCCACCGGGTCGAGGACGTGACCGCCTTCATCCGCGACCGCCGGCACTGGCTCCGCTCGCCCGTCGACTCCCCGGGCCCGCCGGAAGCCGGCATGGAGGCCGGCATCGAGGCCGAGCTGTACGCCCGGGCCAAGGCACTGGAGCGACTCAACGAGGAACTGCGGCAGGCACACGCCCGGGAGCGGCAGGTGGCGATCACCCTCCAGGAGGCCATGCTGCGCTCACCCGACCTCGCACGCCACTCCGACGTGGCGGTGCGCTACCTGCCTGCCATCGGTTCGCTGAACGTGTGCGGGGACTGGTACGACGCCGTGGACCTGACCGACGGGCGCTTCTTCGTCGCCGTGGGCGACGTGGTGGGCCACGGCCTGGAGGCGGCCACCGTCATGGGAATGCTGCGCAGCGCGCTGTCGGCGGCCAGCCGCACCGTCCCCGGCCCCGCCCAGGCGCTGGAGGTGCTGGGCCTGTACGCGCGTTCCGTGGAGGGCGCCCTGGCCGCGACCGCCGTCACCGCCCTCGTCGACACCCGCTCACAGCTGATCATCTACTCCAGTGCCGGGCACCCGCCGCCCGTCCTGATGCGCGGCGACGGAACCTGCCACCTCCTCGACCAGGCCACCGACCCGCCTCTCGGCGCCCGGCTCACCCACGTGCCGCGGCCCCAGGCCGGCATCGGCTACCAGCCCGGCGACATCCTGGTCCTCTACACCGACGGTCTGGTCGAACGCCGGGAGGAGGACATCGACATCAGCCTGCGGCGCCTGACCGACACCCTGCGCAAGTGCCTCGGCCTGGACCCCGAGCGGCTCGCCGACGTCCTCCTGGAGAGCCTGGGCGTCAGCCACGGCGCCCGCGACGACATCGCCCTGGTCGTGGTGGGACTCTGAGGCGGCGGTCGTTCCGTTCCTTCGTCAGCGACGGCGTTCGGTGACCGCGCTTCCGCTCACCGCCCGACACCCCACCGCCGGGCCCCGATCACTCCACCACCGACCACCAGCCCCACGACGATTCCGGCCGCCAGCACCCGCCCCGCACCGAATTCCGCCCCGGTCACCGGAACCACCGAGGCCGCCGCGACCACGCCGGCGCCCGCGCACGCCGCCACCGCCTCTCCCCACGCGCGCGCGGTCCCGCGCCCCCACCTCCACGGCCGGCCCTCACTCGTCACCAGGTACGCGACCAGCAGCACGACCACCCCGGCACCCTCCCACCACGCCGGGTCGCCGAACGCGGCGACGACCACAACGCCCGTCGCCAACACGGTCGTCCGGTGCCGCACCAGGAGGTGGGACCAGCGGGCCGACTCCAGTGTCGGCCGCCGGTCCAGCGCCGGTGCCGCCCACAACGCGAAGACGACCGCGCACCCGAACAGCAGGGCATCCCGCGCCCCGCCCACGGTCGCCCACGGCCGCCACGCCATCACGACGGCGGCCGACCCGATCACCCGCACGGGCAGGGTGCCGATCCAGTAACCCGCCCACTCCCGCAGGCTCACCCGCGTGTCGAGCACCGTCATCGCCCCCTCCCGCCGACCCGCCCGGACAACAGCGGTGCCAACGCCAGATCCAACGGCTCACCCACGACGTGCCGCAGCACCGGCACCCCGCTGTCCCGCAGGGCGAACCTCATGGCGTCACGGTCCGCGTGCCACAGCCGCAGCCCCAACTCGCCCGACTCGTCACCGGGTTCGACCGGCGGGTCCCCGCTCGGGATCTCCACGACCACCGGGCGGCGTCCCCGACCCTGGAGATCCCGCAGCACCTTGAGCATCCGGGCGTCGCTCAACGGAGTGAACACGTAGACGAGCGCGCCCTCCGGCAGCGCGGACGGCGGCACCCGCTCGAGCCCGGGCCCGTCGAAGCGCCGGTCCCTGCGGACGTCGAGGACACTCTCGACGATGCGGTAGAACGCCGCGTCCCCGGTGCCCGGCGCCAGCCAGCGCGTGGTGCCCCCGGTCGAGACGACCCCCACCCGGTCGTGGGTGCGCAGATACGCGCGGGCCAGCCCGGCGGCCGCCCGCACCGTCTCGTCCAGGGACGACACCCCGGTCACCGGGTCGACCACGTCCCCGAACACGTCGAGCAGCATCACCGTGTCGGCGGCACGCTCGGCCGCGAACCGGTGCAACTGCACCGCGCCGCGCCGGGTCGTCGACGGCCAGTGGATGCGCCGCTGCCTTTCCCCGGGCACCCACGCCCCCACCCCGACGACCTCGACGCCCTCTCCGGCCTGTACGGAGGCGTGTTCGCCGAGCCGCTGCGGCAACCGCGCCGGAACCGGCGTGAACCGCGCCTGCGTGGGGCGCGGGAACACCGACACCTCGGCCGCCTCGACCCGCACGGTACGGCGCACGGTGCCCCCGGCGTCGTACACGTCGAGGTCCACGGGCCCGAGCGACCAGCGTCCCCAGAGCAGCGCCGTGTGGCGCAACGTCACCGTGGACGCGCCGACCGCGACCTCGTCGAGCCGCAGGCCCGGGCCGAGGGTGACCCCGGGATCGAGCCGGACGGCGCCACCGTCGTGGGCCACCGAGATCCGGAGGGTGACGGTGTCGCCCTCGAAGCAGCGCCTCGGTTCCACGGCCGCCGACGTCTCGACCCGCCGGGCGTACGCGCGCGGCAGCGCGAGCGCCAGCAGCACCAGCGGCGCGGCCGCGAGCGCGAGGAGCCATGCCCGGCCGGTGAGCAGGGCGGCGGACAGCGCGACGACGGCGACCGTCAGCAGGCGCAGCGCCCGCTCGCCCGGGCGCGGCCCGCCGGGCGGCGGGGGCGGCGGCTGGGTGGGGGAGGTGCGCCCCTCCAGGGCACGGACCACCGCGGCGCCGGGCCTCGGTGCCGGCGCGGGCGCGGTCACGACGACACGGCGGCCGTACGCCGCGTGGACGGTGTGCCGACGCTGTCGACCATCTCCCGCAGCACGTCGTCCGTGGCCACCTCGCGCACCCACAACTCCGGCCGCAGCGACACCCGGTGGGCCAGCGCCGGCACCGCGAGCGCCTTGACATCCTCCGGGACGACGTAGTCGCGGCCGTTCAGCACGGCGCGGGCCCGCGCCAGCTGGACCAAAGCGAGCCCGCCGCGCGGCGAGGCGCCGATGCTGATCTGGGGGTGCTCGCGGGTCGCGCCGACGAGCGCGACGGCGTACTCCAGCAGGTCGTCGTCGATCTCCACACCCTCCACCACGCGCCGCCAGGCCACGACGTCCGCCGGACCCGCCAGCGGCTTGAGCACCGCCTCGGGCGCGGCCCGGTCGATCCGGGCCCGCAGCATCGCCAGCTCCTCCCGCGCGCTCAGATAACCCATCCGCACCCGTAGCTGGAAACGGTCGAGCTGCGCCTCGGGCAGCGAGTACGTGCCCTCGTACTCCACCGGGTTGGCGGTCGCGACCACCATGAACGGGTCGGCGAGCGGCCGCGTCTCACCGTCCACGGTCACCTGCGACTCGGCCATCGCCTCCAGCAGCGCGGCCTGCGTCTTGGGCGGCGTCCGGTTGATCTCGTCGGCGAGCAGCAGGTGCGTGAAGACCGGCCCGGGACGGAACACCATCTCGCCGGTGCGCTGGTCGTACAACGGCGCCCCCGTGACGTCCGACGGCAGCAGGTCGGGTGTGAACTGGATCCGCCGGAAGTCCAGGCCGAGCGTGGTGGCGAAGGACCGCGCCAGGAGCGTCTTGCCGAGCCCCGGCAGATCCTCGACGAGGACGTGCCCGCCGGCCAGCACGCCCAGCATCACCAGTTCGAGGGCGTCCGGTTTCCCGACGACGGCACGTTCGATCTCGCGCAGCACGGCACCGGCCTGCTCGCCGACCTGCTCGGGGGTAAGGGGCTGAGGCGTGGTGGGACTCGTCACGTCGCTTCTTCCTTGTGAGTGCCGGGGGTACGCGTGCGGGGTGAGCCGAGGTGTTCGAGCCGGTCGACGAGGCGGCGGAGTACGTCGACGGGGATGCCGCCGTCGGGCCCGGTACGGGGCGTCTGGGACCCGAGCCAGGGCCACAGGTCGGGTCCGATCAGATCGGCGGCGCGCCCAGGCTGTCGGTCGAGTGAGACGTGGTGGTGTTCGGCGAGTGCCGCGGCGTAGAGGCGGCGCAGCTCGGGCCGCAGCACCGCCCGGTAGTAGAGGGCACCGTCGGGACCGGTGGCGGTGCGTACGTTCCGCCGCCATTCGCCCATGCCCGGCGTCCGGGTCCGCAGCAGCCGCACGTCCCCCCGCCGTCCGGAGTCGAGGGCGCCCGCCCCGACGACGTACCGGGCCACGACCAGCGTCGCGACGGCGAGCAGGGTCACGACGGCGCCGGCCGCCCGGACCCCGTCGAGGAGCAGGACGAGCAGGACGCCCGAGGCGGCGACCGCCGCGGCGAGCAGACCGAGCCCGCGCAGAGTGAAGGTGCCCTGTCCCGCGGGCCGTTCCGTGCGCCCGTTCACCGCCGCGCCTCCCGGTGCCGGAGCAGCGAGGCGATCTCTTCCAGGGCGCCGGCCGCGGCCTCCCTGTGCGGGTGCCCCATCGGATGTGAGGAGTAGCGGGCCTCGCGGAACAGGGCGGTGAGCCGCGGCGCGGCCGGGCCCGGGGCGAGGCCCGCGTCGGCGGCACGGGTGAGCAGGTCGGCGGGGCTGTCGGAGGCGTGCCGCCGTAGGCCGGACGCGACGAGGGCGTCCTCCATCGCCGCGTAGCAGGCGATGACGGCGGTACGGGCGTCACCGGTGTCGGCGAGGGCGCGGCGGCCCGAGTGCACGGCGGACAGGAGCAGACGCGCGTCCTCGTCCTCGGCCGGGGCGCCCGCGCGTTCGGGCAGCGCCGGTACGGTCAGACCCCGTCGGCGCAGCCGCCGCACGACGAGCACCACGACGACCACGACCACCACCGCGGCCGGCAGGCCGAGCAGAACGTACAGCGGCAGGGAGTAGCCGTTCCCGGAGCCTCCCTCGGAATCGGCCCTGCCGAGACCCGGCGGCGGTGAGACCGGCGGCGGCATGTCCACCGGCGGGTCGGGTGATGTGCTCCGGTGGTTGAACCGATGCATGACCAGGGCCAGTACGCCGATGACGCCCGGCCCCGCCAGGAGCAGCGGCACAGCCGCCCGCCGCAGCCGTTCCTCGCCCGGTGTCAGCGGTCCGCGGTCGGCCGCGATCCTGGGGCGCAGCCGCTCGACGGCGAGCATGACCCCCACCGCCCAGGCGACGGACGACCCGATCGCGACGATGCCCCAGTGGCCGAGCGGCCCCTGGCCGGAGCGCAGCAGGCCGTCGGCGGGACGCAGTACGAGCGCCGCGACCGCCAAAGCCCCGACCACCCCGGCGGCGACCACCGCCCCGGGTACCGCCCGGCGTCTTGTCTGCTCCCCGTGTTCCATGCCGACCCCCCCCGGCTGAACCCTTCCCCCAAGGTCAGTTCACCGCATCCTGACACATGAAGAGCCCCGCCGGACGGGTCACCCACCCGGCACGGCGTCCGTGCGCCACGCCACCGAGCGTCAAGATCTGCCGGGTCACAGGACTGTCCCAGGGGGCGGCGGCCGCGAACAGGTGAGGAACGGCGGCTGAGGTGTCCCTCCGGCCGGCCGAGGGCGTGCCCTGGCCGGGCGTGTGCCGAAGGTGGTGCGTCGTGCGCCCTGGGATGCGTGTAACAGGAATGTCTTCAGGGGCGGTTGCGCGGAACGGACTGCCGGGCGGGGTGGCTCTTGGTGTGCACAAGCGCCGGTACAGCAGCGACTGGTACCGACGGCCGGCACGCCCAACCGATACCGAGGAAGACACGATGCGCGTTCACAAGCTCACCTTCGCAGCTCTCGCCGTTGCCGCGAGCCTCTCGCTCACGGCATGCCAGAACGACGACGACGCCACGGGGCAGAGCGACCCGTCGGCGGCGTCCAGCGAGGCTTCCTCGGGCGGCGGTTCGGGCTCGGGCGACTCGCAGCAGGGCGCCGGGGACGAGACTGGCGGGGAGGGCACCGGTGGGCAGGAGGCGGCAGCGGGGTCCGGCTCCGGCGCTGGCTCCGGGGAGAGCGACAAGACCGGCAAGTGCCGTACCGACGAGCTGAAGTTCAAGGCGATGGACGCCACCATCGGCGGCGACACCGAGGGCACCGTCGCGGTGGAGCTGACCAACGGCGGCGGCCGGGAGTGCGCGATCTCCGGGTACGCCGGCGTCGATCTGAAGACCGACTCGGGCACGCTGTCCGCGAAGCGCAGTGGCGAGCCGGTCGTCCCTGGCACCCTCAAGGACGGGGAGACCGTGGCCTTCGGCATCCACTACCCGATCAACGACTCGGGCGGCTCCGGCGTCCGCATCACCGGGCTCGTGGTCACCCCGCCCGACGAGACGAAGTCCGTCACCCTCGACTGGCCGGGCGCCGCCACGCTGCCCGTCACGGACGGCACCGGCTCCCCGGTGAAGGTCGGCCCGATCGGCAGCGCCGGCCAGGGCGGCTGACCG
Source organism: Streptomyces sp. NPDC107500 (assembly GCF_055582785.1). NCBI lineage: Bacteria > Bacillati > Actinomycetota > Actinomycetes > Kitasatosporales > Streptomycetaceae > Streptomyces > Streptomyces sp. NPDC107500. The sequence goes on along the minus strand of NZ_JBVJPF010000007.1, from coordinate 178,909 downwards.
CACCTGAAGTACCGTCGGACAGCGCCGCCAAGCCGCGGCGCGCCGCAGCAGGCGGCGTTGGGGGAGAGGAGCGGAGCGACACATGCAGGAGCCGGAGTTCCACCGGGCGGTGACCGCGGCCACGTCGATCGCCTCATCACTCGGCCTGGCCACCGAAGACGTGACCGTTCTCCACGACTCGAACAAGCTCACCCTGCGTCTGCTGCCCTGCGACGTCCTGGCCCGGGTGGCCCCCGTCGCGCAGCAGGTCGCGGAGTTCGAGATCGAACTGGCGCAGCGGCTCACCGCATCCGGGTGCCCGGTGGCCGCCCTCGAACCTCGTGTGGGGCCACGTGTCCATGAGCGTGGCGGCTTCGCGGTCACGTTCTGGACCTACTACGAGCCCATGGCACCACCCGAGGTGTCACCGGTCGACTACGCCGACGCGCTGAAGCGTCTGCATACCGGCATGAGTCGGCTCGACGTCCCGGCGCCGCACTTCACGGACCGGGTCGAGCAGGCTCAACAACTCGTCGCCAACCGCGACCGCACCCCGGATCTCGCCGAAGCGGACCGGCAACTGCTGCGCGACACGCTACGAAGCCTGAGGAGAGCGATTGGCGAGCGTGGCGAGGCCGACCAGCTGCTGCACGGTGAGCCGCACCCCGGCAACGTCCTCAGGACGCCGCACGGACCGCTCTTCATCGACCTGGAGACGTGCTGTCGCGGGCCCGTCGAATTCGATCTCGCCCATGCCCCCGAGGAGGTCGGCGCACACTATCCGGGCGTCGACCGGCACCTGCTGCGCGAGTGCCGCCTCCTCGTACTGGCGATGATCACAACGTGGCGCTGGGACCGAGACGACCAGTTCCCCGACGGACGACGGATGGGAACGGAGTGGCTCAGCCGAATCCGAGCAGAACTCGACGGCGACGGGGCGGACAGCCGGAGCTGACCACGGAGGGCGGATGCATGTCTAGGCATGCCTGGCTGCGCGCAACGTTTGCGCAAGCGCGTCCACGGTCACGCCCACGATGGCCAGGAGCTGCGCCGGACTCGCCCCGGCTCTGCTCATGACCGCGAGAGACTGGTTCACGGCAGCCGTGTGTTCAGCGAAGGCATCGGCGTCCTCGTCGGTCAATCCCCCCGCCTTCAGCGCGGCGCGCAGACGCAGACGCTGGAAGCCGAGCGCCTCCTTGGCGTGCGCCGCGACGGCGGGACTCAGCACCGGAATCGCCATGGCCGACTGGGCGATCAGGCACCCATCGGGCACTTCGGGATCGGCGATGCGCTCAAGGGTGACGTCGAAGAACGCACGAACGGCCGCAAGGGGTTCCGAGGCCGCGCACGACAGGGCGGCGTCGTACTTCTCCCCGTAGCGCGCGGCGTAGCGATCCAGGCAGCGCAGGAAGAGCGTGTCCTTGGCGCCGAGGGAGGAGTAGATGGAGCTGCGGTTCAGGCCGGTCACCCGTGACAGGTCGTCCACAGAGGTGTCGGCGTAGCCGACGCGCCAGAACTGGATCATCGCGGCGTCGAGGGCCGTGTCCATGTCGAACTGCTTCTTGCCTGCCACGTGGCACTTCCTTGCCGGAGTCTTGATGTCTCTGGGGTGTGCTGCACACCATTCTATCTTGAACTGACTAGTTCAAGATGTGCTACGTTCGAGACGTGATCACGACCGCGGGCCTCACCGCCGTGCTGGTGCCCTGGGCCTCGGGGGTGACTCCAACGCGCGCACAACCGGCAAAGCCCACACCAGTGAAGGTCTCCCATGACTGACTCAGCGACCACCTCTCGGCATGTCTCCGAAGCCAACCCCGTCCGCGACCTGCCCCTGCACGACCTGGACGGGTTCACCCACCGTTGGGTCGACGCGGACGGCGTCCGCCTTCATGCCGTCGAAGGCGGCCGGCCGACCGGCCCCGCAGTCGTCCTGCTCGCCGGATTCCCGCAGACCTGGCAGGCCTGGCAGAAGGTCATGCCCAGGCTCGCCGACCGGTTCCGCGTCATCGCGATCGACCTGCCGGGCCAGGGCCACTCCGAGCGCCCGGAGCGGGGCTACGACACCCACACCGTCGCCGCCCACGTCCACGCCGCCGCAAGGGCACTCGGAGTGTCGTCCTACTGGCTGGCCGCCCACGACGTCGGCGCCTGGGTCGCCTTCTCCCTCGCCCTCAACCACGAGAGCCGGCTGCGTGGGGTCGCCCTGCTCGACGCCGGGATCCCCGGCATCACCCTCCCGGAAGCGATTCCCACTGACCCGGCCCGGGCGTGGAAGACCTGGCACTTCGCCTTCCACCTCGTGCCCGACCTGCCCGAGACCCTGCTCGCCGGCCGCGAACGGGACTATGTCGGCTGGTTCCTGAGGACGAAGACCCTCTCTCCCGATACGTTCGACGACACCGACCTCGACCACTACGCAGCGGCCCTCGCCGCCGACGGCGGCCTCCGCGCCTCCCTCGCCTACTACCGAGAAGCCGCCGAGTCGGCACGCAGGAACCACCAGGCCCTCAGCCGCCGGCACCTGTCCGTGCCCGTCCTCGGCATCTCCAGCAGCCACGGCTCCATCCCGGACATGGCCGCCTCCATCGGCCCATGGGCCGACAACACCACCGGAGTCGTCGTGCCCGAAGCCGGACACTTCATCCCGGACGAGCAGCCCGAGGCAGTCGCCGCCGCGATCGCCGGCTTCATCGCCGGCGACGACTGACGCTGTTCGAGAAGTCATCTCGGCCGGGTGCTACCCCATGACCGCCCGGGCCGCGTCCAGAAACGCCAGCCGGTTGTCCTCCAAGTAGTCGCGCACGCTCTCGCCGTCGGGCATGCCTTCCCACACGGTCCGGTTGAGGTCGAGGAAGTACGCGCGTGCCGCGTGGTGCACGGGCAGGGGGAACTGGATGCGGATGAGACGCTCCGCGACCCACAGCCTGTACATGGCGTCCCGGGTCGTGAGGAACCAGTCGTCGGTTTCCTCCCACTCGGAAGGCCGACTCAAGGCGGAGCGTTCTGCTTCGGCTCCCACCTCGATGAACCGCTCCAGCAGCGCCAGCCGTTCCCCGCGCCGGGCCTCCGACACGGCGATCTTCTGCCGTTGCTGTTCAGCGCGTTCCGCCGAGAGTTGAGTCCTGTGCTGGACGAGGTAGGACAACGAGCCGCCGAGGACGACGCCGCCGAGCGATATGAGTGACACCCAGACCTGACCTGACATGGCGGTCATCGTGCCATGGGGTCGTTCTCCGAGACGATCTCGCTGTGGTTGGTGTGATCAAGGTGTCCGCTCCGTCCTGGACAGCCCCGCTCACCGGGCCACCAAAACCGCAGGACGAAACAATGTTCCTCCCCGGATCCGGTCATGGTTCGCCCGTGCCGCCGTTGCCCTTCAGGCGTTCCAGGTCCGACGCGCGGACCTGGATGACGAACAACGCGATGACGGCGGCGAGCCCGGCCATCACGGCGGCTACGACGAACGCCGCGGTCACGCCGGCGGTAAGCACCTGGTCGCCCCAGATTCCCGGCAACTCCCCGGTGCGCTTCGCCTCCGCCTGCTCCTGCGGCGTCGCTTCGGAGAGGAAACTCGGCAGCAACGACTCGGCCTTGTTGCGGCTGGCCGTGCCGAACGTGGTCACCAGAATGGAGAGGCCGAGCGAGCCGCCGACCTGCTGGGTCGCGTTGAGCACCCCGGACGCCGCCCCCGACTCCCGTTCCGCGACGCCCGAGACCGCCATCAGCGTGAGGGACACGAACTCCATGCCCATGCCGAGGCCGAACACCAGCATCGGGCCCAGCACGCTGCCCGCGTAGGTGCTGTCGATGTCGGTCAGCGTCAGCCACGACAGGCCGGCCGCCGCGAGGAGTCCACCGAGCACCATGAACGGCTTGGGGCCCGTTCTCGGCAGCAGTTGCGACGCCAGGCCGGCGCCGACCGCGATCACGGCGCTCACGGGGAGGAAGGCGAGCCCGGCCTCCAGTGGCCCGAACCCCAGCACGTTCTGCACGTACAGCGTGAGGAAGAAGAACATGCCGAAGATGGCCGCGGACAGGCTGAGCATCATCGCGTACGTGCCGGCCCGATTGCGGTCGCGGAACATCCGCAACGGCGTGATCGGCTGCCGGGACCGCCGCTCCACCAGCAGAAACGTGGCCAGCAGTACCACGGCGACCGCGAAGGCGACGAGCGTGACCGCGTCCCGCCAGCCGTCCTCGGACGCCCGGATGAAGCCGTACACCAGTGAGACCATGCCGAGTGTCGAGGTCAGCGCCCCGGTGACGTCGAACCGGCCCGGCCGGCGCTGCGACTCACGGATGTACCGTGGCGCCGCCAGCGCGATGAGCAGGCCTATCGGCACGTTCACGAAGAAGATCCAGCGCCAGTCGAGCCATTCGACCAGGATTCCGCCCGCGAGCAGCCCGACCGCGCCGCCGCCCGCCGACACCGCGGCGAACACACCGAACGCGCGATTGCGTTCGGGCCCCTCGGTGAAAGTCGTCGCGATCAGCGCCAACGCCGTCGGGGAGGCGATGGCGCCGCCCATGCCCTGGACCGACCGGGCCAGCAGCAACTCCCACGGGTTCTGTGCCAGCCCGCACAGCAACGACGCTGCGACGAACAGCAGCACTCCGACGACGAACATCCGCCGTCGGCCCAGGATGTCGCCGGACCGGCCGCCGAGCAGCAGCAGCCCGCCGAAGGTGAGGGTGTACGCGTTGATCACCCACGACAGACCTTCGGTGGAGAAACCGAGCGAGGTCTGGATGTGGGGGAGGGCGATGTTCACGATGGTGATGTCCAGGACCACCATCAGCTGACACGAGGCGATGACCAGCAGTGCTACGCCTTTACCGCGCTTTCGTCGCGGCTGAGTGATCGAATCGGCCGGGACAGGCTGAGGGTTCGACATGTGCGTTCCCTATGGCGAGGGCCTGGGACGGGCTCCAGAGAGCCCCACGACGACCGTAAGCCCACACCTCGCACTGCACCATTCGGGTGAGTACGGACATCAGCGAACGGCTACCGGCTGGTCGCCGCCGGCCACCGCTGTACAGCGTGTACGCAATCCGTACGGATGCGGTACGGAGCCGACTCGGTGTCCGTTCGACGGAGACCTCGGCTCGCGGGACCGCGACGGGAGTCCGGGAACGCGTCCGGCGTACAACGGGCTTCAAAACCAGTCCGGTTCACTCTGGTCCAACCAGTTGACCAGATGGAGCGCACGGTTCAGGCTCTGGGCCATGACAGAGCAGCCGATCCGGCGTGAGGCGGTCTCCGACCAGTTGTTCACGCTGCTGAGAGACCGAATCCTGAGCGGGACGCTCGCCGCCGGAGCGCCCATGACCGCCGAACGGGAGCTGGCCGCAGAGTTCGGGGTGAACCGGCACGCCGTACGGGAGGCGGTCAAGCGTCTCCAGCAGGCGCGGCTCGTCGAGGTGAGCCACGGCGGACGCACCAGGGTCCTGGACTGGCGACGCACCGCCGGACTCGATCTCGCCGTGCAGCTCGCCCGCGCGACCGGTTCCCCCACGCACGACCTGCGGCGGGACGTCCTGGAGATGCGGGCCTCGCTCGGGGCGGACGCCGCCCGGCTGTGCGCGGCCCGCTGCTCGCGCGAGACCGCCGCCGACATCGTCAGCGGCGCGGCCGGTTACATCGGCTGCGGACCCGACCTCGCCGAGCTGGGCGCCGCGGACGTCGCGTGGTGGCGGCTGATCGTGGAGGGCTCCGGAAACCTCGCCTACCTCCTGGCCTTCAACACCCTCGTCGACGGCTCCCTCGTCGCCGGTGAGGTGCCGACGGAGCTGCGCGCGGCCGAACTGCTGGACATCGAGGGCCATGTGCGGCTCGCCGCGCTCATCGGGACGCGCGACGAGCAGGGCGCGGAGGCCGCGGCACGCGCCCTGCTGGCCCGCAGCGTGCCCACCCCACCCGTCGCCCCCGAACTCGAAGGAGGACCGGCGTGATACCCGCAGTCGTCTACGCGATACCCGCCTTCGTGCTGCTGGTCGCCGTGGAGGCGCTGTCGTACCGCTTCCTGCCGGACGACGAGGAACGGGGCTACGAGACCCGCGACACCGTCACCAGCATGTCGATGGGCGCGGGCAGCCAGGTCGTCGGCCTCCCGTGGAAGGCGGTCGCGATCGTCGCGTACGCCGGGCTCTACACCCTGGCGCCCTGGCAGCTTTCCCCCGGCTCGGTCTGGACGTGGGTGCTGCTGTTCTTCGCGGACGACCTCGCCTACTACGTCTTCCACCGCGCCCACCACCGGATCCGGGTGCTGTGGGCGAGCCATGTCGTCCACCACTCCAGCGTGCGCTTCAACCTCTCCACCGCGCTGCGGCAGAGCTGGACGCCCATGACCACCCTGCCGTTCTGGCTGCCGCTCGCCCTGCTCGGCGTACCTCCGTGGATGATTCTGCTCCAGCAGTCGATCAGTCTCGTCTATCAGTTCTTCCTGCACACCGAACGCGTGGACAAGCTCTGGCGCCCGGTCGAGTTCCTCTTCAACACCCCTTCCCACCACCGCGTCCACCACGGCTCCAACAACGCCTATCTGGACCGCAACTACGGCGGCATCCTGATCGTCTGGGACCGGCTCTTCGGTACGTTCGAACCCGAGGGCGAGCGGGTGGTCTACGGCCTGACGAAGAACATTGACACCTACAACCCGCTGCGCGTCGCCTTCCACGAATACGCGGCCACCTGGCGCGACGTGCGCTCCGCGACCCGCTGGCGGGACCGCGCGGGCCACGTCTTCGGCCCGCCCGGCTGGACGCCGAACACGGACCACTGAGCCGGCGGCCGCCGCCGGTCGCGCCCCGTCGGCGAGGACAATGGGAACAACGCGTTCCCGCGAGAGAGCCGCGACGAGGGTGAGGACCATGGAGCCGGGTGAGCACAGCATCGGCGTACTCGTGTTCGACGGGATGAAGATGCTGGATCTGTCCGGGCCCGCCGAGGTCTTCAGCGAGGCCAACCGGTTCGGCGCCCGCTACCGGCTGACCCTCGTGTCGGTCGGCGGGGGCACGGTCGCCACCTCCATCGGCGTCCGCGTCCCGGTCGACGCCGACGTCACCGAGGCCTCCGCCTTCGACACCCTGCTGGTCGTGGGCGGCGACCAGGTGCCCCACGGCACGGTGGCCCCGGACCTCGCCGCCGCCGCGCGAGAGCTGGCCTCCCGGTCCGGCCGGGTCGCGTCGATCTGTACGGGTGCGTTCATCCTCGGTTCCGCGGGGCTGCTCGACGGCAGGCGGGCGACGACGCACTGGCAGCACACCGCGCTGCTGGCCCGTCGCTGCCCCGCCGCACACGTGGAGCCCGACGCGCTCTACGTGCGGGACGGCTCGCTCTACACCTCGGCCGGCGTCACCGCGGGCATCGACCTGGCGCTGGCCCTGGTGGAGCACGATCACGGACCCGACCTGGCCCGCGGCGTCGCCCGCTCGCTCGTCGTGTACATGCAGCGAGCGGGCGGGCAGTCCCAGTTCTCCGCCTCCCTCCAGGGGCCGCCCCCGCGCACGCCGGTCCTGCGGAGGGTCCAGGACGCCGTACAGGCCGATCCCACGACCGATCACGACCTGGAGGCGCTCGCCGCGCGGGTGCGGGTCAGCCCCCGGCACCTGACCCGCATGTTCCGTACGGAGCTGGACACGACGCCGATGAGGTACGTGGAGCTGATCCGCTTCGACATGGCGAAGGCGCTGCTGGACGCCGGGCACAACGCGACGGAGGCGGCCGCCCGGGCGGGATTCCCCAGCTACGAGAGCCTGCGCCGTGCCTTCGCCCGGCATCTGGGCGTCTCTCCGACCAGGTACCAGCGCCGCTTCACCACGACCGGGGCGGGTACCCGGGTCGCGCGCACCTCGCGCTGACACGCCGGGGTGTGCCGCACGGCCGTGTCCGTCCGCGAGGGGTTGTCGGCCATCCGTGAGCGGACGCGCGGACACCGGCGGACGCAGGGTGGAACCACCGATCACCTCTGCCAAGGAGAGCCCTCATGAGTGAGAAGATCGCCGGCGTCGAGATCCCCGACAGCGTCCTCGTCCGTGAAGCCACGGAGCTGATCCGCACCACCACACCACCGCTGATCTTCCACCACTCCCGGCGGGTCTACCTGTTCGGCAGCCTCCAGGCCGCCGCGCTCGGGCTCCGTCCCGACCCCGAGCTGCTGTACGTGGCGGCGCTGTTCCACGACACCGGGCTCGTCCCGCCCTACCGCGGCGACGACCAGCGGTTCGAGATGGACGGCGCCGACCAGGCCCGCGACTTCCTGCTGGCCCGCGGCGCGTCCGCGTCGGACGCCGAGACGGTCTGGACGGCCGTCGCCCTGCACACCACGCCCGAGGTGCCCTACAAGCTGGCGCCGGAGATCGCGGCCACCACGGCGGGAGTGGAGACGGACGTGCTCGGCCTCAACCTCGGCAACCTCACCCGGGGCCAGCTCGACGAGATCACGGCTGCCCACCCCCGCCCGGACTTCAAGCGGCAGATCCTCCACGCGTTCACGGAGGGCTTCAGGCACCGTCCCGCCACCACGTTCGGGACGGTGAACGCGGACGTCCTCGAACACTTCGTCCCCGGCTTCCGCCGCACCGACTTCGTCGAGGTCATCGAGGGGTCCGACTGGCCCGAGTGAGCGGGTCCGCGAAGGGGTCGTGGGCCCACCCGGACGGGACGGGGGAGGGATGACCCGGGAGCCAACACAGGCCGGACGAGCGGCGCAGCAGGAAGCGGAGAAGTCCAACCGGTCGGCGCAGCAGGGAATCGATTCGGCGGGTGAACGGTGTCCGGAGGAGCCGAAACGGCCGCTCCGAGCTGTGAGCATCGGACACCGACAGCGGATCGGCGGGCACCCTGCGCAGGGGACGCCGATCCCCCTACCGTTGGGAGCTCTCCTTGCGTCTTCGTCGTATCGCGACCAGTGCCCTCGGCTCCGTCGCTCTCGTCCTCGCGTCCGCAGGCGCGGTCACCCTGACCGCAGGTCCCGCCGCCGCGAACCCCTGCGGCTTCTATGAGACCCATTCCGACGCCTACTACAACCACTGCACCTCGGACGGCTCACGCATCATCATCGAGATCGACGACTGGGGGCCGAACAGCGAACAGTGCGTGGGCCCGGGCGTGACCTGGATCGGCTCCAGCTCCGGTGTCGACGGCGCCTGGTACACCGGCCGCACGTGCTGACCTGGGAGCGCCCCGTCATCTGACGGGACCGTAGCACCGAGCGCCGTGCGGGGAGGCCATCGCGAGATCGCGGCCTCCCCGCACGCACTCGGGTGAACCGCTCAACCGTCCGCCGTACCGGCCCGGTTCTGATCGCGCCACTCCCGGGGCGACATGCCGTAAGCCTGCTTGAAGACCTTGCTGAAGTGCGCGGCGTTCACGAAGCCCCAACTGCGGCCGACCGCCGCGATGGTCCGCCGACGACCGGCCGGGCCGGCCAGATCCCGCCGGCATTCGGCGAGGCGGCGGGTGCGGATCCAGTCCCCGAGGCTGATGCCCGAGCGGGCCAGGACGGCGTAGAGGTGGCGCACGGAGATGCCGTGCGCGGCGGCGATCCGGGCCGCCGACAGGTCGGCGTCCGCCAGGTGCTCCCGCATGTACCGGGTGATCCGCAGGCCCAGTGTCGCCTCCAACGGGCCCTTGGCCCGGCCGGAGTCACCGTACTGGGTGGTGAGGACCGCGCGCAGGAGTTCGACACTGGGCTCCACGACAGCGTCGGCTGCCTGCCCGCCCTGGTGCAGGGCGTCGGCGACGGCCAGCTGGGAGAAGTAGCCGAAGGCGAGCGGTGCGACGGGGTTGCCGGCTCCCATCGCCACCGCGCCGGTCTCCCGGAGCAGCCGGTCCGGCAACGCGAGCGATGAGCGCGGGAAGCGCAGGAAGTGGTGGTCGACACCGTTGTCGAAGAGCAGCGTGTAGGGAGAGACCGACTCGTACACGGCCAACTGGCCCGGCTGCAGCACGCATTCGCGGCCGTTCTGCACCACGAGGCTGGTGCCGGCCACCTGGAGGCCGAGGAAGACGGCCGGTTCCTCGTCCCGCCGCGCCAGTCGCTCCGTGCGCCGGACGGTGACCGCGGACGCCCGCGCCGAACAGAACCGCATCGGCCCGACGGCGCCCAGCCCGATGCGGACGGAGATGTCCTCGACCGGCGGCCGGTGGTCGATGTCGACCGCCACCAGGGACTCCCACACGGCATGCCGGACCACCTCCTCCCGGTCCCGCGGCGTGACGAACGCCGTGTCCAGAACCGGACTCATGAGGCAGACCTCCCGTTGCGCCGGTCATGGCGCCGCCCCCGCGACTGCTCGGCCCGTTCCCCCACAAGTCCCCCTCGGCACGGACGGATCCCGGGCCTCATTCTGACCCGAAGCTCTCGCGCTGAACAGCGCCGCCGCCAGGTCACCGCGGTGCTTCCGCCGCTCCTCACGGGCGGCTTCGCCGCGGCGCACACGTTCGCGCACGCCTGACAAAGCACTCCGCACGCACGGCAAAGCCTCCTCCCCACGACCGCCCTAGGGTCATCCACGGCACGCCCGGAGGGCCGGCGCACAGGCCGCCGATCCTCCGGCCGGGAAAGGTGACACGTCCGTGAGGAAGAAGACCCTCGTCGCCGCCGCCCTCGCCGCGGCGGTGTGCTGGGCGACCGGCTGCGACACCCCGGCGGAACGGCAGACCGTCTCGGACACGGAGGTCCGGGACCTCACCGTCCGGGAGGAGATCCGCATCGGGCGCGCAGAGGAGCGGCTCGTGAAGGAGTGCATGGCCGCGAAGGGTTACCCGTACTGGGAGTTGCCGGTCCCCGGCGCCGACGAGCGCAAGGCCGGCCGCTACGTCACCGACGACGTGTCCTGGGCGCGGAAGTACGGCTACGGCCGCGTCTTCGAGGAACGCGGCGAGGAGATCCGAAGGACCGACCCGACCACCGTCCACATCAACAAGCTGGGCCCCCGGGAGCGAGCCGCCTACAACAAGGCCCTGGACGGCGACCACCGGAACCGGATGAGCACCGAACTGCCGGGCGGTTCGGGCACGGTGGACGCGCCCCGCGGCGGGTGTGCCAACCAGGCACGCTCCACGCTCTACGGCGATGCCGAGAAATGGTTCGCCGCGCGCAAGACCGTCGAGGGCATCCTGCCGCTCTACGGTCGGGACCTCATGGAGGACAGCCGGCTCACGAAGCCGGTCGCACAGTGGGCGCGCTGCATGCGGGAGGCCGGCCGCCCCTTCGACGACCCCGGCCGGCTCCTCCAGGAACGTGTCAGGGCCACGGCGGACATGCCGTCCGCCGAGGCCCACAGGTTCGACCGGACACTGGCGGTGCTCGACGCGACCTGTGCCGGGAAGACCGCCCTCGCGCGGACCATGCGCGCCCTGGAGACCTCGTACCGGGAGAACGTACTGAAGAGGTACGTGAAGCAGAGGAACACCTACCGCACGATGCGCCTGCACGCCCTGCGCCAGGCCGAAGACGTCCTGTCCTGACCCCGGCACCGCCATCACACCCACCCAAGGAGATCCATCATGCGCAAAATCCCTGCCGCGGCCGCCGTGGCCGTGTTCGCCGGCCTCAGCCTCCTCGGCCCCGTGCCCGGCGCGTCCGCCGCCCCGGCGGCCACCTGCGCCGACAACTACGAATCGGCGCGCGCCGGGTACATGTACGCCTACAACGGCGCCAACTGCGAGGGACAGCTCGGCCTCGCGGTCGGCGACGACCAGGACTGGGGCGACTCCGCGAGCAGCTTCCAGGGCTCCGACGACAACAGGGCCTCCTCGGTCCTGAACATGGGCCGCTACTCGGAGGTCAAGTTCTTCCAGTTCCCGACCAGCTTCGAGGGCTTCAACGCCCACATCTGCCTGACCCGAGCGGAGGGCTACGCCTCGAACCTCAGCGACGACTACTTCATGGAGGACCCGATCTTCGGCAGCGCCAACAACAGCATCAGCGCCCACATCTGGGTCGACCGCACTTCGTGCACCGCCTACGCGGTGTGACGGTCGTCCGACCCGAGTCCGGCCCATCGGAGGACGCGCTGAGATACGGCGGACGGTAGGCGGGTGGGGAGCCCGACGTGGCAGTCATGTGCCCCAGTCGTCGGGCCCCTCGCCGCGCCATTCGATGCCCTTGGACCGGACGACGTCCATGTCGTCGAAATCCTGCAACCCGGCCTCCTGGACGAAGGCGGCGATGTCGGTGGTGGTGTAGGCGATGCCGACGAAGTGACCGTTGATGCGGACGCGCCTGCCGCTGTCCGCTCCGGCGGGGTAGATGACGATCGGCTGCTCGCTCATGGTCTCAGGGTGGGCCGGACGGCGGCCGCACGCACGCGGAGCGCTCGGCGCGGAGGTCCTTGCGGACCGGAGTGGCGCCGTGCCGCCCCACGGGGCCTCCAGGGCGCGCACCTCGTCGTCGGTGAGTTCCACGTCGAGTGAGGCCACGGCGTCGTCGATCTCCCAGAGTGGGTCCCTCCCAGCGGCGATGGACGGTTCCCGGCAGCTTGCCGGGGCCGCGCGCGTCGGCGGGGGAGCGCCGGCTGTCGCACGGCGGACGGTCCAGGGCGGCAGGTGTCGTTCCCGACGGGACCGGGCCGACCCGACCGCACCGAGCCCGCCCGTCCCGCTCCGAGCCCGCCCGTCCCGCTCCGAGCCCGCCCGTCCCGCGCCAAGCCGGTCCCCGGGTGACCGATCCGACCCGGCTTCGTGCCGGACTTGTTGACATGCACAGTACCCATCGCGATTCTGTGACAGCTGGCTTCCATCGATGTAAATGTCCGTTGCGAGCCGCTCGGCGCACCCCCTCGACCTACGTGCCGACCGCACCGACAACCCGCTCGACGGTCACGGGCCGACCCCACAGACTCCGCCGACCCGTTGCTGACCGGACGCCAGGCCCGACCCGCCGCGCCACGGCCGGGCCGGTGTCGAACAGGAGACCGATCAGGGAACGGGACCATGAAACCTCTTCGCCTGCTCCACGCCGCCGTCGCCTTCGGCCTCTCCGGCATCCTCGCGGCCGCGCTGTCCCTGGCGTCCGCCGAGCCCGCCACCGCCGACCAGACCGGGCTGCGCGCCGCCGACCCCAGCGTCCTGCGCGTCGGCAGTACCTACGTCTCCGTGCAGTCGGCGGGTGGCGGCATCGTCGTGCGCCAGGCGCCGTCGACGGCCGCCCTCGCCTCGGCGCCCGCCCGCCAGGTCTGGTCCGACACCGGGAACCGCGGGGAGGTGTGGGCCCCCGAGATCGTGCGGGACGGCGGCCGCTACTACATCTACTTCTCGGCCGGCCGCGGCGCCGACCACCGGATGTACGTCATCAGCTCCGCCTCTGCGGACAGCGGATACACCGCCGAGACGAAGCTGGCGCTGCCGGACGACAAGTGGGCCATCGACGGCACCCTGTTCACGTTCAACGGGCAGCGATGGTTCGTGTGGTCCGGCTGGGCGGGCGACACCAACGTCGAGCAGAACCTGTACATCGCGCGGATGAGCAGCCCCACCACGCCGACCGGCCCACGCCACGTCATCTCGCAGCCCCGGGAGAGCTGGGAGCGGGTGGTCGGCAACCCGTACATCAACGAGGGGCCCGAGCCCATCAAGGACCCCAACGGCCAACTGCACATCGCGTACTCCGCCAACGGCAGCTGGAGCGACCAGTACTGCCTCGCCGACCTCCGGCTGCGGGCCGGCGGCGATCCGACGTACGTGTGGGACTGGTACAAGTCCAACGGCTGCCTCTTCGGCTCGAACCGCGCCACCATGATGTCCGGCTGGGACCCGACCCTGCACGTCAACGGCCCCGGCCACCACACCTTCGTGCTGCTCGACGGCGACATCAACACGAGCCCGCCCGCCGGTGCGCGCTTCCCCCTGATGTTCCACGCGGTGGCGAAGGGCACGCCGTACTCCTGGGAGAACCGGTACTGGTACACCGGCACCTTCGCCTGGTGGGGGAACACCACCTACAGCCGCGCCAACGTCCCCGGCCCGAACAACGACACCGGCTGGAGCCTCAAGTTCTTCGAGTAGCACGCCCGTGCGGCCCGCCTCCCGGCGGTGTGTGCGACCATCCCGGATAGTCCGGTGCCGGTCGGTCGCCATGCTTGTCAGCGCCGGGAGACGAGCTGTATAACGTTGTAAACTCGTGCCCAGGGGCTTGGAGTCCGGCTCACCGTGGGGACACCCGCCCCGCACCGAACACCGAGTGGGGACGCTTCGGAGGGATTCGACGTGCGGGTCAGCCTCAAGGACGTCGCCGCGCACGCGGGGGTCTCCGTCAAGACCGTCTCCAACGTGGTGAACGACTATCCCTACGTCACCGCCGGAATGCGGGAGCGCGTCCAGCGCTCCATCGACGAGCTGGGGTACCGGCCGAACCTGACGGCACGCCACCTGCGCAAGGGACGCACCGGCATCATCGCGCTCGCCCTGCCCGAGCTGGGCAACCCCTACTTCGCCGAGCTGGCCGCCGCCGTCATCGACGCCGCCGCCGCGCACGACTACACCGTGCTCCTCGACCACACCGGCGGGCTGCGGGAGCAGGAGATCCTGGTCAGCCAGGGATTCCGGGCCCGGGTGATCGACGGGCTCATCCTCAGCCCCATCGAACTGGAGACGGAGGACCTGCGCGACCGCACGGAGAACGTGCCGCTGGTGCTCCTCGGCGAGCGGGACTACGACCTGCCCTACGACCACATCGCCATCGACAACGTCGCGGCGGCCCGCACCGCGGTGCGCCACCTGATCGGCCTCGGCCGCCGGGAGGTCGCGTTCATCGGTGACCGGCTCGGTCGCAGCGAACCCGCCCAGCTGCGTGTGCGCGGCTGGCGCGAGGAACTGGCCGCCGCCGGACTGCCGGCCGACGACGGACTGGTCGCCGCCACCGACGGCTGGGGACACGCGGACGGCGCGGCGGCCATGGCCCGGATCCTGGAGGCCGGCCGGCGGCCCGACGCGGTCTTCGCCTACAACGACCTCGTGGCCATCGGGGCGATGCGTGTCCTGCACGCGCGAGGGCTGCGGGTGCCCGAGGACATCGCGGTCGTCGGATTCGACGACGTGGTCGAGGGCCGGTTCGGTGCGGTGACGCTCACCTCGGTGTCGCCGGACAAGGAGGCCATCGGCCGGCTCGCGGTGGAGTCCGTACTTTCCCGGCTGGGCGGCCAACCGGCCGAACCCCGCCGCTTCTTGGCCGACCACCGGCTGGTGGAGCGGGAGAGCACGCTGGGCCGCGGCGCCGAGGGCATCTGAACACACGCACCGGCCCGTGCCCGGGAGGGTGGGTCATGTGGCACAGGCACGGGTTGCGTGACATCGTTGTCACGCGCGCCGATGACCCAGTTTCAGCGGAGCGGCGGCAACAAGTCAAGAGATCGCCGCGACTTCGCCGGGGTTCGGTGAACGAGACCGCCCGAAAAGCGAGTTCGGCCCGCACGCTCTGATCGCAGGTCGCGCACGGGGGGTTTACAGCATCCTTGCAACGATGTAAAACCTCTGTGCGGCGGGCCGGACAAGGTCCTCCGCAGGGGGAGAAGCAGTAGTCGTCGCACATAGTCCGGCTCCCCAATTCCCTTTCAGCGCCACCCGGATCGGGGTCACCATGCAGCGCACCACTCACCGTCCACACCTCCTCGGCCGCCCGGTGGTCGTGGCCCTGGCCGCCGCCGTGGCCCTCACCGCGACCGCCTGCGCCAAGTCGGAGGACGACGCGTCGGACAGCAAGCAGTCCGGGTCGTCCGCGGCCGGCGCCGAGCAGAAGGCCGTCACGCCGAAGCCGGGCAGCAAGACCTGCGCCATCGACGCGTACGGCGCCGAG
Organism: Streptomyces sp. NPDC107500; assembly: GCF_055582785.1. Lineage (NCBI taxonomy): Bacteria > Bacillati > Actinomycetota > Actinomycetes > Kitasatosporales > Streptomycetaceae > Streptomyces > Streptomyces sp. NPDC107500. The sequence continues at coordinate 163,130 of NZ_JBVJPF010000007.1, read as the reverse complement.
AAGCTGGACCTGAAGGGCGCGACCGTCGGCTTCTCCCAGTCGGAGAAGGAGGCGAACCCGTTCCGGATCGCCGAGACCCAGTCCATCAAGGACGAGGCGAAGAAGCGGGGCGTCAAGCTGCTCACCGCCAACGCCCAGTCGCAGTTCTCCAAGCAGATCACCGACGTGCAGGACCTCCTCGCCAAGGGCGCCGACCTGCTGGTCATCGCGCCGCTCAACTCCGACGGCTGGGACCCGGTGCTCCAGGCCGCCGCCGCGAAGAAGGTCCCGATCATCACGATCGACCGCAAGATCAACGCCGAGGCCTGCAAGGACTACGTCTCCTTCATCGCCTCGGACTTCGTCGAGCAGGGACGTCGCGCCGCCGACCAGATGATCGAGGCGACGGGCGGCAAGGGCGAGGTCGCCATCCTCCTCGGCGCGGCCGGCAACAACGTCACCACCGAGCGCACCAAGGGCTTCAAGGACCGCGTGGCCGAGAAGGCCCCCGGCCTGAAGGTGGTCTTCGAGCAGACCGGTGACTTCGCCCGCGAGAAGGGCCAGCAGGTCACGGAGCAGCTCATCCAGTCGAAGCCCGGCATCAAGGGCATCTACGCGGAGAACGACGAGATGGGCCTGGGCGCGGTGGCCGCCCTCAAGGGAGCCGGCAAGAAGGCGGGCGACGTCGACATCATCACCGTGGACGGTACGCGCAACGCCGTGCAGGGCATCGTCGACGGCTGGATCAGCGGGGTGATCGAGTCCAACCCGCGCTTCGGACCGCTGGCGTTCCAGACCCTCGACACCTTCACCAAGGGCGAGGCGGTGCCGCAGGACATCGTCATCGAGGACGGCGCGTACGACGCGGACAACGCCAAGCAGGACATCGGCAAGGCCTACTGACCCTCCACGGGGCCCGGGACACCCGGGCCCCGTCGTCCTGCCCGCACCACACTTCCTGGAGGCACAGGTGGCACCCCCCGCCGAAGTCCTCGCCGTCCGCGGACTGAGCAAGACCTTCCCCGGCGTCCGCGCCCTGGACGACGTGGACCTGACCGTGCACGCCGGCGAGGTCCACGCCCTGATCGGCGAGAACGGCGCCGGAAAGTCGACCCTCATCAAGCTGCTCACCGGCGTCTACCGACCGGACGCCGGCCGCATCACCTTCCAGGACCGGGAGGTCTCCTTCGAGACCCCGCTGGAGGCGCAGAAGGCCGGCATCTCGACCATCTACCAAGAGGTCAACCTCATCCCGCTGCTGAGCGTGGCCCGCAACCTCTTCCTCGGCCGCGAGCCCCGCACCCGACTCGGCCTGCTCGACTTCGCCCGCATGAACCGCGAGGCCGGGGAGATCCTGCGCACCTACGGCGTCCGCGTCGACGTCCGCCAGTCGCTGCGCACCCTCGGTGTCGGCGCCCAGCAGATGGTGGCCCTGGCCCGCGCCGTGGCCACCGACGCACGGGTCGTCATCATGGACGAACCGACGTCCTCCCTCGAACCGCGGGAGGTGGAGACCCTGTTCTCGGTCATCCGCCGTCTGCGCGACCAGGGCATCGCCGTCATCTACGTCAGCCACCGGCTGGACGAGCTGTACGCCGTGTGCAGCAAGGTCACCGTGCTGCGCGACGGGCGCCGCGTCCACCACGGCGACCTGGCCGACCTGGACCGCATCGACCTGGTGTCGACCATGCTCGGCCGCGAACTGGGGGAGGTGCGCGCGGAGGGGCAGACCAAGTTCTCCGGCGACCACCAGATCGCCGACGACCAACCGGTGATGTCGGCGCGGGAGTTGTCCGTCCGGCACAAGCTCCACGGTGTCTCCCTCGACATCCGGCCCGGCGAGGTCGTCGGCCTCGGCGGTCTCCTCGGCTCCGGGCGCACCGAGACCGCCAAGGCCATCTCCGGTGCCCTGGCGCTGAGTTCGGGAAACGTCATGGTGGCCGGGACGCCGCTGCGCGGCGGCTCGACACCCGCCTCCATCCGGGCGGGCATCAGCCTGCTGCCCGAGGACCGCAAGAGCGAGGGCATCGTCCCCGGTCTGTCCGTGCGGGAGAACATCGCGCTCGCCGTCCTGCCCCGGCTCTCCCGCTTCGGCCTGGTCTCAGAGTCCCGCGTCGACGCCGTCGTCGACACCTTCATGAAGCGGCTGCGCATCAAGGCGTCCTCACCCCACCAGAAGGCCGGCGAGCTGTCCGGCGGCAACCAGCAGAAGGTGCTCCTGGCCCGCTGGCTGGCGATGAACCCGAAGGTGCTGCTCCTGGACGAACCCACCCGAGGCATCGACGTCGGCGCCAAGGCCGAGGTGCAGAAGCTCGTGGACGAACTGGCCGCGGACGGCCTGGGCGTCCTGCTCATCTCCTCCGACCTGGAGGAACTGATCGAAGGGTCCGACCGCGTGGTCGTACTGAAGGACGGTGCGGTCGTCGGCGAACTGACCGGCGACGAGGTCACCGAGGACCAGCTGATGCGCACCATCGCCGGCGAGGCCCCGCCCCGGGACACGGCCGAGGAGGCGGTCACCCATGGCTGAAGCCACCCTCCGCACCGCCCCACTGGACAAGGCCCGCCTCATGCAGTGGCTTCAGACGTACGGCGTCTACGCCGGCGTGGCGCTGCTGCTGATCGTCAACATCGTCATCACCCCGCACTTCCTGTCCGCCGAGAACTTCCGCACCCAGGCCGTCCAGGTCGCCCCGGTCATCATCGTCGCGCTCGGCATGGCCCTGGTCATCGGCACCGAGGGCGTCGACCTGTCCGTCGGCGCCGTGATGGCGCTGGCCGCCTCCGCCACCGCCCTCTACCTCGGATACGGGCTGCTGCCCGCCCTGCTGGTGGTGGCGCTGTTCGCGGCCGGCGTCGGGCTCGCCAACGGAGCGCTGGTCGCCTTCGTCGGCGTCCAGCCGATCGTGGCCACCCTGGCGCTCATGGTCGGCGGCCGGGGCCTCGCCCTGGTGCTGCTGCCCCAGCTGGAGGACCTGCGCAACCCCGCACTGGCCTCCCTGGGCTCGGGCGACGTGCTCGGCTTCCCGTACCTGATCCTGATCGCGGCCGGACTGGCCCTGCTGGTGGCCTTCGTGGTCCGCCGCACCACCTTCGGCCGCCAGCTCCTCGCCATCGGCGACAGCCGGCCCGCCGCCGAGCTGGCCGGACTCCCGGTGCGCCGCGTACTCATCCTCGTGTACGTGGCCTGCGCCCTGCTCGCGGCCGTGGCGGGTGTGCTGGCGACCGCCCGGCTCCAGGCCAGCGACCCCACCTCACTCGGCAATCTGATGGAACTCTCCGCCATCACCGCCGTCGTGGTCGGCGGGACACCCCTGACCGGCGGCCGGGTCAACATCGCCGGCACCGTGGCGGGCGCCGTCCTGATCCAGCTGCTCACCGCCACGCTGATCAAGCACGATCTGCCGCCCTCATGGACCCAGATCGCCCAGGCCATAGTGATCGTGTGCGCCGTCTACGCGGCACGAGGACGGGGGAAGCGATGAGCGCGACGAAGACGGACGCGCCCATGGTCACCGCGAGCAACGAACCGACCGACGCCACCGAGCCGGCCGGCTCCGCGCGGTCCGAGCGGCTGAGCGCCCTGGTCCAGCAGCACGGCGCCCTGGCCGTCCTGGTGATCGTCTCCCTGGTGGCGTCGTTCTCCTTCGACTCCTTCGCCACCGGCGACAACATCACCAACATGGCGACCAGTTCGGCGTTCCTGGCCATCGTCGCCCTCGGCATGACCTTCGTCATCATCACCGGCGGCATCGACCTCTCCGTCGGCTCCCTGTTCGCCCTCGGGGGAGTCCTCGCCGCCTGGGGATCACGCCACGGCACCCTGGTCGCCCTGCTGCTGCCGCTCGCGGTCTGCGGACTGATCGGCGTCGTCAACGGACTGCTCGTGGCGCGCTCCCGCCTCGCCCCCTTCATCGTCACCCTGGCCGCCATGCTGGGCGCCCGCGGCCTCATGCTGGCCATCACCGACGAAGGCGCGAACACGTACCTCATCGCCAAGGGCTCCTTCCTCGCCGAACTCGGCCAGGGCAGCACCCTGGGCCTCGGCAACCCGGTGTGGATCACGCTCGCCCTGTTCGGCGCGGGCGCCGTGGTGCTGCGCCGCACCCGCTTCGGCCAGCACGTGTACGCGGTCGGCGGCAACGAGGACGCGGCGGCCCTGATGGGCGCCCCGGTCGCCCGCACCAAGATCCTCGTCTACACCCTGTCCGGGCTGCTGGCCGGGCTGGCCGGCGCCCTGAACGCCGCCTGGCTCGCCTCCGGCGTGACCATCCTCGGCAACGGCATGGAGCTGGACGCCATCTCCGCCGTCGTCATCGGCGGCACCCTGCTCACCGGCGGCCTCGGCTACGTCAGCGGCTCGCTCGTCGGCGTCCTGCTGCTCAAGGTCATCCAGAACGTCATCAACCAGATCGGCTCCCTCGACTCCTCCTACCAACTCGTCGTCAGCGGCGCCTTCCTGGCCCTCGTCGTCATCGCCCAGACCTGGCTGGGGCGCAGACGCCGCCTGATGTGACAGAGCCCCGGACGCGGCAGCCGTGCCCCATTCGCCCCGGCTGCCGCGTCCGGTTTCCACGGCCGGTGCCACGTCCACCCGCCGGCCGGTGCACCCCCCACCACCGACCGACAGGAGACGCCAAGCCATGACCACCGTCAGAGCGACCGGGCTCGTCGCCAAGTCCTGCGCATCAATGCTCGCCGGCGGACTGATCGCGATGCTCTCGCCCTCCGCCGCCGTCGCCGCACCCGAGTACTCCACCTCCGAGGCCGGCAACCCCTTCGTCGACGGCTGGTACGCCGACCCCGACACCGCCCGCTACGACGGCCGGTACTGGGTCTTCCCGACGACCTCCAAGAGCTACGCCGAGCAGACCTACCTCGACGCGTTCTCCTCGACGGACCTGGTCCACTGGACCAAACACAGCGAGGTCCTGAAGACGGCCGACGTCTCCTGGGCGAAGTACGCGCTGTGGGCGCCGGCGCCGATCGAGCGCGACGGCAAGTACTACCTGTACTTCGCCGCCAACGACATCCAGAACGACTCCCAGACCGGCGGCATCGGAGTGGCCGTCGCGGACCGTCCGGAGGGGCCGTACAAGGACGCCATCGGCGGCCCGCTCGTCTCCCGCTTCCACAACGGCGCCCAGCCCATCGACCAGGACGTCTTCATCGACGACGACGGGCAGGCGTACATGTACTACGGCGGCTGGGGTCACGCCAACGTCGTCAAGCTCAACCGGGACATGACCAGCCTCGGAACCTTCGCCGACGGGTCGACGTACAAGGAGATCACCCCGGCGGACTACGTCGAGGGGCCCCAGATGTTCAAACGGGGCGGCAAGTACTACCTGATGTGGTCCGAGGGCGGCTGGACCGGACCCGACTACTCGGTCTCCTACGCGATCTCCGACTCACCGACCGGCCCCTTCGAGAAGATCGACAGGGTGCTCGCCCAGGACCCCGCGGTCGCCAAGGGATCAGGGCACAACTCCGTGATCAACGTGCCGGGTACCGACATCTGGTACATCGTCTACCACCGCCGCCCGCTCAGCGAGACCGACGGAAACCACCGCCAACTCGCCTATGACCGCCTGCACTTCAACGCCGATGGCACCATCCGCCGCATCCAGATGGGGGTGCGGGACAACTTCGCCGACGACAACGCCCTCGGCTGGCGCACCTACGGCGGTTCCTGGTCGGCCGACGGCGGACGCTACCGGGCGGGCCACTCGCTGGGCGGCAAGGCACTTCTCGACACCGACTTCGCCGACTTCACCTACGACGCCGACGTACGCCTCGGCTCGGGCAACGGCGACGCGGGCCTGACCTTCCGGGTGACCCGGCCTTCGGTCGGCGTGGACGGCTACACCGGGTACTACGCGGGAATCCGCCGGGACGGCGGGGTCGTGCTCGGCCGGGTCGCCGACTCCTGGACACCGCTGGCGACCGCGCACACGTCCCTCGACCCCGGGACCACCCACCGGGTGAGGGTCACGGCCGCCGGCCCTTCCATCAAGGTGTACGTGGACGACATGACGACCCCGAGGATCTCCGTCACCGACGGCACGTACCGCAGCGGTGCCAACGGCGTCCGGGTCTTCGACACCGGTGCCTCCTTCGACAACGTCGCGGTCGGCCCGGTCCGCTGAGCACATCCGGCGGGAAGCGGGGCGAACCCGCTTCCCGCCGGGACCTCGGAGAGCCTGGGACCTACGGCTTCTCGTCGGTGTACAGAGCCCTCACCTCCTCGTCGGTGAGGGCCTTGTCGTAGGCGTGGACCTCGTCGACAGCCCCGTTCCAGAAGTCCGTCGGGTCGCCGCCCCACTGGGCGCGGCCCACGGTCAGCGGGCCGGTGCTCGGGTAGGCCGGTCCGGCGGCCGCCGTGGCGGCCGGCTCACCGTCGACGTACAGGCTGAGCCGGTTGTCCGCGCCGTCACGAACGCCGACGAGGTGGTACCAGCGGCCTGTCTCCAGAGTGGTCTCCACCCGGGCCCGCTGCTCGCCGGGCGTGCTGAAGGCGAAGGCGCCCTGACCGTACTGAAGGTAGAACGGGCTGGCCTGGCGACGCGTGTCCTGGCTGACCGCGGTGGCGTAGTTGCCGGGGAGCGCGTCGAGCCGTACCCAGGCGGACACCGAGTAGCTGCCGGTGGTGTCCAGCACCGGGCCGTCCGTCTGCGCGGACTGGCCCTGACCGTCGAACTTCAGCGCGCTGCCGCTGACGCCCGGGGTCCAGGCCGTGCCCGCGGCGAGCGTCAGGTCCCGGCCGCCCGGCCCACCGTCCGCGGCGGTGGTGCCGGAGCCCTCGTCGAGGGACCAGCTGCCGCCGCCCGTAAGCGGCTCCCGGTCGCCCGCGGCCGCGCCGGCCGCGATGACCTTGCGGTTGACCTCGCGGACCCGGTCCGGATCGACCTTGATCTCCCGGCGGTCGTAGGTGTACAGACCGTTGAGCTCGTTCTCCAGGTCGGTGATCTGCGTGTACACCGAGCCGGACAGCTCCGCACCGGCCTGCGCCAGGTAGAACTCCTCCGTGTTCTCCACGTACTTGCGGGTCAGCGCCTCCTTGTCGGCCACACCGCTGTAGATCACGGTCGGCGCGCCCGGCCACATGTGCCCCGGCGTGCGCAGCGTGAAGCCGCCGTGCTCGCCGTCCATGGCGGCCCTGGTCCCGTCGGGGAAGGGCGGATCCTCGTTGTTGTAGTCGTGGTGGTCGATGATGTCGCCCTTGCCCGAGTCGCCCTTGGAGTTGCAGCAGTTGACACCGCTGTGGGCGTTGACGATCCGGGACGGGTCGGCGGCCTTCACGGACTCGGCGAGACGGCCGGTGGCCTCCCGGCTCCACTCGCCCCAGCCCTCGTTGAAGACGATCCACCCGATGATGGAGGGGGAGTTGTGATGCTGCCGCATCATCTCCGTGCCCTGCTCGACGAACGCCTGCTGCCCGGACTCGTCGGGGAAGTTCCCGGAGACGAAGTCCTGCCACACCAGCAGCCCGAGCCGGTCCGCGTGGTAGAACCAGCGCGGCGACTCCACCTTGATGTGCTTGCGTACGGCGTTGAAGCCCAGCTTCTTGTGGGCCTCGAGGTCGAAGGCGAGCGCGTCGTCGCTGGGTGCCGTGTACAGACCGTCCGGCCAGAAGCCCTGGTCGAGAGTGGCGAGCGAGAAGACGGGCTTCCCGTTCAGCACCAGCTTCGGGAACCCGCCGACCTTCTCGACGCTGATCTTCCGCATGCCGAAGTAGCCGCCGACCCGGTCGGTCGACCTGCCGTCGACGAGCTGCACGTCGAGGTCGTAGAGGTACGGGTCGTCGGGGCTCCACAGGTGCTGCTTCGCCACGGGCAGCCGCAGCTTCTCGTTGGCCGGCCCGCTGACCCTGCCGACCACCTTGCCGCGCTTGTCGCGCGCCACGGCCTCGACCCGTGCCTTGCCGGAGGCGTCACCGGACTCGACGGTCACCGCGAGGCTGCTGGTGTCGATGTCCGGAGTCGTGACTACGTTGTCAACGGACGCGCGGGCGACGGGTTCCATCCACACCGTCTGCCAGATGCCGGAGGACTGGGTGTAGAAGATGCCGCCGGGGTTGCGGGACTGCTTGCCCATCGGCTGGTTGGCGCCGCCGGTGTCGGTCACCGCGACGACTACCTCCTGCGGCCCCTTGCCCTTCAGCGCGTCGGTGATGTCGGCGCTGAAGGCGTTGTATCCGCCGGTGTGCTCCGCGACCTTCCTGCCGTTGACGAAGACGCGTGCCTGGTAGTCGACGGCACCGAAGTTGAGCTTCAGGCGGTTGCCCGCCTTGTCGCTCTCGCCGACCTTCCAGCTCTTCGGCACCTCGACGAGCTTGCGGTAGAACATGTGGTCCTCGTGCCGCTCGAGACCGGAGAGCTGCGACTCGACCGGGAACGGCACGATGATCTTCTCGTCGAGGTCCTTGCCGAAGACCGGCTGCTCCCCGGCCTCCGCGGCGCTGAACTGCCAGGGCCCGTTGAGGTTCTTCCACTTCGACCGTACCTGCTGGGGGCGCGGGTACTCGGGCAGCGGGTTCTTCTCGTCGAGCCGGTCGCCCCACGGGGTGGTGAGCCGGTGGGCGGACTCGTTCTGCGCGTACCGGACGACCTGGGGCACCGTCCCGCCGCCGTCGGTGAGGCCGCCCTCGCCGTCGTAGGAGAACTTGACCTGCTGGTTCTTCTGGATGGGCTCCGCGAGCGTGATGAGGAGCGCATTGCGGTCGCCGGGCGCCACCCGCACCGACTTGACGGGCATCGGGGTCGTGTCGGCCTCGACCTTCAGGTGCTCCGCCAGTCCCTTGACGTCGCCGACCCTGCCCTCGAAGCGGGCCCGCACCTGCCGGCCGTCCTCGCCGACGTTCAGCTCCAGCGGGTAGACCTCGAAGTCGTCGGGCGGGGTGAACGCCGACATCGGCACGAGCTGCTTGTCCATCGTCGGCGTCGACCAGCGCAGGAACATGTTGGCGCCGCCGGTGTCCTGGAACATCTCCAGGCGGAAGTCGTGCTTCTCACCCGCCTTCAGGTGGACCGCGGCGCTGGTCTGCTCGTTGTCCCAGTCCGGCTGCCAGTGGTCGATGACCGGCTCGCCGTCGACGAAGAGCCGGAAGCCGTTGTCGCCGATGGCGTGGAACGTGTAGTCGCCGGTGGCCGGCGCCGCGATCTGCCCCGTCCAGCGGGCGGTCGTGTGCTCCGTCTTTCCGGTCAGCTCCTGGAAGGTGCTGGTCAGGCCGGAGAAGTTGACCTGCGGGTCGAGCACGGTACCGCCGAGTTCGGCGAAGTCCCTCGCCCCCGGCGCGGACATGCTGAAGTACTCGCCCTTCAGGCCCTGCACCTGGACGGCGGCCGGACCGTCCTGCTCGGCCCGCACCGCGGACGTGCCGGTGGCCGCCTCCGCGGCCGTGGCGGAGGCCGTGAGGCCGCTCGTGGGCAGCACCAGGGCCGCCGCTGTCAGGATCGCCCACACTCTGGCTCGTGGGCGGGTGGGTGGTCTCGTCATCGGACCCTTCCTCGGAAGCCATCTTTGCAACGTTGGAAAGCTTGTGTCAGCCGAATGACAACACGCTCTTCCGCGCCTGTCCAGACCTCGCGCACCACTTCACTGATCCGCCGTCAACCCAGGCGCGGCAAAAGCTCACTCCCGTCGTGTCACAGGAACTTCCAGAGGTGGTCGGCGGTCCCGTTGTCGTCGAACTGGACGACCTGCGCGCTGTTGCCGGTCGACATGCCGTCGACGCCCAGGACCTTGCCGCTGTGCCGGTTCCGGATGCGGTACCAGCCGTCCCCGTCGTCCACCAGGGTCCACAGGTGGTCGGCGGTGCCGTTGTCCTCGTACTGGACTACGCGGGCGCTGTCGGCGGTGGACATGCCGTCGACGCCGAGGACCTTGCCGCTGTTGCCGTTGCGGATCAGGTACCAGCCCTCACCCCGGTCCACGAGCTGCCAGGCGTGGTCGCTGGTGCCGGAGTTGTCGAACTGCACGACGCGCGCGCTGTTCTCCAGCGACATGCCGTCCACGGCGAGGACCTTGCCGCTGTGCTTGTTCTGGACGCGCCGGAACGGGGGTTCGGGCGTCCAGGCCCTGCCGTCGGGCGTGGCCGTGGGGAACGAGGTGATGCGCAGCCTCGCGGCACCCATGGGGACGAGCGTGACCGTCTCGACGGGGGAGCCGCTGCGTGCCGGCCCGGCTTGCAGGGGCGCCACCACGTGCTCGTCGTCCGCGATCCACTCCTCGACGCGGCGGGCCTCGGCGCTGATGCGGACCGGGACCGTCTCGTGGGTGAAGGGATTGTCGGGCACGGGACCGCGCGCCGGGGCGAACTCCAGGCGGGGCGAGGCGGCGAGACCGTAGTTCCACGGCGAGGTGGCGTGCACCGCGTACTCGGGGAAGGTGTCGTCGCCCCCGTACCGCTCGTACCGCTCGCCGATCCGCAGGGAGTAGGTGAGGGGCCCGTGCTGGACGCTGACGGCGTCGTGCTGGTCGGGCCAGTGGCGCAGCGTGGTCCGCTGGGGGAGACGCAGGGACACCGTGTCACCGCTGCGCCAGGTCCGCCGCAGGGTGACCCACCCGGGCCCGGCCGCCGCGGCCACGGAGCGGCCGTTGACGCGGACCTCCGGCCCGTCGCACCAGCCCGGCACCCGCAGCCGCAGCGGGAAGGCGACCGGGCGCGGCGTGGACACGGTCAGCGCGACGGTCTCGGTGAAGGGATAGCCGGTGTCCTCGGTGACGGTGACCGTCGTACCCCCGGCGACCTGCGCGCGGACCTCGCTCGGGGCGTACATCGCCGCGGCCAGTCCGCCGTCCGGGGTGGCCAGCCACAGCTCCTCGGTGAAGTAGGGCCAGCCCATGCCGTAGTTGTGCGGACAGCAGCGGTACTGGTCGACGCCGGGCTGGAACGACTGCATGGCGAAGCCGTTCTGGAACTGCCCCTGTGTCTTCGGCCGGTTGTCCAGGTCGACGCCGTTGGCGCTGGTGACGTAGTGGATGGCCCTGCCCTGCGGGTCGAGGGAGGCGGGCAGCATGTTGAAGGCCAGGTCCTCGCACCGGTCGGCCCAGACGGGGTCGCCGGTGATCCTGGTGAGCAGTTCGTGACTGGCCATGAACTCGACGATCCCGCAGGTCTCGAAGCCCTGACGCGGGTCGGTGAACCCCGGCCGGTAGTTCTCGTCGCCCGCCATGCCGCCGCCGGGAAACTGCCCGTAGACGTCCATGACCCGGTCGTAGGCCCGGTAGGTGGCCCGGATCAGCTCCGGGTCGCCGGTGACCTGCGCGTACTGCGCGGGCTCACGGAAGCCCTGGGCGATGTTGACGTTGTGCCGGGAGGGTGTGGGGCCCGTCCAGTCGGCGCCCAGGGTGTGCATCTTGGTGGCCAGGTCGAGCAGGAACGCCTCGCCGGTGCGGCGGTGCAGCCACAGGGCCACGTCGAGGCCGTCGCCCCAGCGGTAGGAGACCCAGCTGGTGTTGAAGGCGCCGGCGCCCTGGGCGTTCATGAAGCGCAGGAACCGGGTCATGAAGGGGACGACGCGCTCGTCCCCCGTGTACTCCTCGTGCGTGCGCAGGGCCTGGAGGAGCGGCAGGAACGGCCAGAAGTCCGGACCGCCGTTCAGCGACGTGCGCAGCGCGCGCGGCCCGAAGAAGCCGTCGCTCTGCTGGGTGGCCAGGATCGCCTCGATCCAGGTGCCCGAGCGCGCGAGCGCGTCCCGGTCCCCGGTGGCGACCGCCATGGGCACGTATCCACGCAGCCAGTACGGCACTTCCTCCCAGGCCCCGCGCTCCGGGTGCACCCAGCCGGTCGAGGAGAAGTCGAGGAAGTGCGACCGGCTCTCGAACCGGCCGCAGAGGCCGTCGAGCTGGAGTCTGAGCTGACCGGCGAGCCAGCCCCGCGCGGTGACGCTGCCGGCGGGCAGCTTGCGGAAGGCGTCCGGCGCGAGCGCGCCGGGCGCCCTCGCCGTGGATGCGGCCGCGGAGGTGACGAGCGGGCCGCCCAGCGCCGCCGTGCCGAGGGCGAGGGCGCCGGTGCCGAGGAGGGCGCGTCTGCTGACGGACATGCGGGTCTCCTGACTGTGGACTCGGATCCTTCAGTGCCGCCGGTTCCCTTGAAGGGCCGCACGGGGGCAGGGCTCCGTGCCGACGGGCGTACGAGGTCGCGGAGTTGTACATCGTTGGAAGACGGGAGCGCACTGAGGATCAGAGCACACCCCCGTGACGACCGTCCAGGGGTGTGACCCGCCCGATCCGGCCGGACGCGCGCTTCCGGCCAAGGGCTGTCGCAGCGGCTCAGGACCGCCCGGGACGGTCGGGGTCGGGCACGGCAACGGGCCGGAGCACCGTCAGCGGCCCCTCCTGGCGAGCCACCATGGCGAACGGGAACCTGTCGACCTCCAGGCAGAGACCGACGTCGTCGGGGTGGTACCCGCTCCGCAGCCCTCCGGCGAGTTCCGCCGCGGCGCGTGAGTTGCCCGCACGGTGGACGTACGGGGCGGCGTCGACACCGCCACCGTCCACGCAACGGCCGATGTACTCGGCACAGGCCAGGTCCTCGTCGGCCCTGCCGTCCTCCCCGGTGACGACGAACGTCACCGGACCGGCCTCCTGGCTCCGCAGGAACCGCGCGGTGGGTCCGGCCACCACGAAGCTCGCGCACAGGACCAGCGGTGCGTCCGCGACGGCCAGCGCGCCCACGGTTCCCGCCGTCGTCTTCTGCACCAGTGTGCGACCGGTGAAATCGGCGGACCTGAGCAGGCCCGGCGAGTTCACCGCGTCGAAGCCCGCCGCCGGAGCGCCGTCCTTCAGTGCGAGCCAACCCGGCCCGCTCTCCTTCAACTCGAGTGCCTCACGCTCCGTGGAGGCCAGGACGATCCTCTCCACGCCACGCGAGAAGGCCCAGGCGGCCACGGTGAAGGCCCGCATGACGTCGATGACGACCGCGACACGGGGGACGTCGGTCAACTCCGGTATGCCAAGGAAGTGATGATCCATCGTGCCATTGTGCCGCCAGGCCGGTCGTCGAGTGCGTCGGCCACCGGGTGGTGGCCGACGTCCGGTGGGCCGGGCCGGTTCTTGCCGTAACCGCAAGAGGGAGTGCCAGGTCGGGGGGCGGCTGGCAAGACTGCGACCCATGACCCCAGCACCACGGCCGATGCCGCACACCTTCCGCCGCTCCGCGCGAACGGTGGCAAGCTTTCTCCTCACCCTCCTTCTCACCATCGCCGCCACGGCCTGCTCCACACCAGCGGCGGTGGACGACGCCCCCGCGTACGCCGCCGTCACCCAGGACGATCCCCGGTTCGAGAAGGGCTTCCGGCACGAGTTCGCCGACGTCGACGGCGTCCGTATGCACTACGTGAAGGGCGGCAGCGGCACGCCGGTCGTGCTGATCCACGGGTGGCCGCAGACCTGGTACGGCTGGTGGCCGATCATGCCGGAACTCGCCAAGCACCACACGGTCTACGCCGTGGACCTGCCCGGACTGGGCGACAGCACCGGCTCCCCGTCCGGCTACGACAAGGCCACGCTGGCGCGGTACGTGCACGAACTGGTCGCCGACCGGCTCGGGCTGCGCGACGCCCGTGTCGTCGGGCACGACCTCGGTGCCGCGGTGGCATTCCAGTACGCGAGCCAATTCCCGGACGACACCGCGCGCCTGGGCTACCTGGACCTGCCGCTGCCCGGGCCCGCGATCGACGCGCCCGCCTACCGCTCACTGAGCTGGCACATCGCCTTCCACACCCAGCGGCGCGTCCCCGAGGCGGTCGTGGGTGACGACGTCAGGGAGTACCTGGCGCTGTTCTACCCCCAGGTCTCCTACCGTGGCACGGCGTTCGGCGGCACGTCCGACGACTCCCCGTTCACCCGAACCGAGATCAACGAGTACGCACGCACCTACAGCCGGCCCAAGGCACTCGCGGGCGGCTTCGAGCTCTACCGCGCTCTCGAACAGGACGTCCGCGACACCGTGGCCGCGGCACCGGTACGCGTCCCGACCCTGCTCATGACCGCGGAAGGACAACTCGACGCGATGCGGGGCACAGTGGCCCCGCGCATGACCAACATCGAGCGGTCGGTGGACGTTCCGCGAGCGGGGCACTGGCTGGTCGAGGAGAACCCCCGCTTCGTCACCGGCGAACTCCTGAGGTTCCTCGGCGGATGACCACGCCGGGCACGCGAGCCGGCCGGTGTGGTCCGTGGTGGACACCCCGGACGCGACACGGTCGGCCGGCCTCGGCCCACCGGGCCTCGATCCGCCGTGCCGGGGTAGTCGGGACAGAGGACGGGAACCGGATCAGGAGGTGCCGAAGGTGAGCGAATCATCCCTACGGGCAGTGGGCTGGGCGAAGTCGTTGCCGCTCACCAGCGATGTGAGGACGGCGCGGGACTGGGCCCGCGGCAACCTGCGGAAGATGCGGTGGACCGCCACGGCCCCGGAGACGGTGGACGACGTGCTGCTGACCGTCTCGGAGCTGGTCACCAACGCGCAGGTGCACGCCCGCAGCAGCGCACAGTTGATGATGACGTGGGACGAGAACTGTCTGCACATCGCCGTGCACGACTCTTCCGGCGAGCTGCCCCTGGCCCGGGCGGCATCCCCCGATCGCCTGGGCGGACGCGGGATGTTCCTCGTCGAGGCACTGGCGGACGAATGGGAGGCCCGGCCCTGTCCCGACGGCAAGACCGTCATCGCCTGTTTCCGTCCGCCCGCCGCGACCTCGTGACTCCCGCGAGGTCCCGGCGCTGACTCACGCCTGGTCACCCGCCCCCGGGGAAACCTGCCGCTCGAAGAACGTCTCCAGCACAACCGTCGCACTGGTCCCGCTGACACCGTCAATGGCGTAGATCCGGCGCAGCACGTCCTGCAACTGCTCGGTGGTCGCGGTTCTGACCTTCACCAGCACCGAGGCGCTGCCGGCGATGACGTGCGCCTCCAGGATCTCGGGCAGCGCGGCGAAGTCCTGCGCGGAGTCGCCCATCCACGCCGTCGATTCGACCATCACGTAGGCGAGGACAGCGCACCCGACCGCCGCCGGGTCCACTTCGGCCGTGGTCCGTCGGATGACCCCCCGCTCCCGCAGCTTGCGCACACGCTCGTGGGCCGCCCCGGCGGACAGGCCCACGGCCTGGCCGAGCACGGCGTAGGACTGCGTGGCGTCCTGCTGGAGTCGCGTCAGGAGGACACGATCGATGTGATCCACAATTCTCCATTCGCCCTACAGGCGCAGGCACAGTACGTCATCTTAGAATATACGTGTCATGCCGAAGATTGTTCGGCCCGTCTGTGGGAGGGGACCCCATGCCCGACGAGAGCCCCGCGCTGTACGAGATGCTCGACGACCGGTTCCGTACCGGGCGGTGCATGAACGGCGACGACGGCCTCGAGGTGCTGTACACCGGCTGCCGCTGGGCCGAGGGGCCCGTCTACGTGCCTGCCTGGCGGCAGCTGATCTGGAGTGACATCCCCAATGACCGGATGCTGCGCTGGGACGAGGAGACCGGCGCCGTCAGTGTCTTCCGCCGTGCCGCCGGGCACACCAACGGCAACACGCTCGATGGGCAGGGCCGGCTGATCACCTGCGAGCAGGGCAACCGCCGGGTGACCCGGACCGAGCACGACGGCACGGTCACGGTGCTGGCCGACCGCTGGCAGGGCAAGCGCCTGAACAGCCCGAACGACGCGGCGGTGAAGTCGGACGGCTCCATCTGGTTCTCCGACCCGGACTTCGGCATCACCAGCGACTACGAGGGCTACCGCGCCGAGAGCGAGATCGCGGCCAACAACGTCTACCGGATCGACCCGGACAGCGGTGAGGTGGATCTGGTCGCCGACTGCTTCGCGGCGCCGAACGGGCTGGTCTTCTCGCCGGACGAGCGTCAGCTCTTCGTCTCCGACACCCGGGCCGGCTGCATCCGGGTCTTCGACGTACGGGACGACGGCACCCTCTCCGACGGCAAGATCTTCGCCGAGGCCGCCCGTCGGGCGAACGCGCGCTTCGACAACCTCCGGTTCGACGCCGACGGCCGGCTCTGGGCGGCCGCGATGGCCGACGGGGTGCACTGCTACGACCCCGACGGCACGCTGATCGGGCGGCTCGACGTCCCTGAGGCGGTGGCCAACATCTCCTGGGGCGGACCCAAGCGCAACCGTCTCTTCATCACCGCGGAGACCAGCCTCTACTCGGTCGTCATGGGGGTCACGGGCACGCACCCGACCGGCCCGGGGCGGCGGCCCTGGCTGGATCCACAGCCCAGGTGACCGCCTGGCCGTGCAGGTCGAGGCGGTCCGGACTTGCGGGTGGCAGTACGCGCGAGCAGGGTGGAGAGATGAGTGGCAAGGACGGTCCCACACTCATCTCGTCGGTGCAGCGAGCCTTCCGGCTGATGGAAGCGGTCGGCGCGCACGAGGGCGGCGTCCCGGCCAAGCAGCTGGCACGTGAGACCGGGCTGGCCCTGGCCACCACCTACCACCTTCTGCGCACCATGGTGCACGACGGCTACGTGCGCAAACTCGACGACGGCACGTTCGTCCTCGGCGAGAAGCTGGGCGCGCTGCACGGCGGCAGCCGTGAGCAGGCGGCACTCAGCAGGGTCCGGCCGACGCTCGCCGAGTTGCGCGACGGCCTGTCGGCCGCGGCCTACCTGACCTTCTACGAAGAGGGTGAGATCCGGGTCGCGGAGATCGTGGACGGCCCGAAGGCCCCCCGTGTCGATCTGTGGGTCGGCTTCGAGGACGCGGGCCACGCCACGGCGCTCGGCAAGTGCGTGCTGCGGGAACTGGACCCGGAGGCTCGCGCCGACTACCTCTCCCGTCACACGCTGAACGACCTCACCCCTCGTACCATCACCTACCGCCGTGACCTGCTACGACGTCTCGACGCCGCGGCTCAGGTACCCGCCGTGACGGACGTCGAGGAGTACGCGCTGGGCACGGCGTGCGTGGCGGTGCCCGTGCGCCAGGGCGACACCATCGGCGCGCTCGGGATCTCCGTGAACGTCAGCCGTGCCGCATCGCTCGGCGACGCCGTGGCGCGCCTGCTCGGCACCGCGGAACGGGTGTCCCGGGGGCTCTCGCTCACCATCTGAAATCCAGGCCCTTGTGAGGGGGTGGTCGCGTCCCGTTTCCTGGATGAGACGGGGCAAATAGGACGGCAATGTGAGGGACGGATAAGTGACTGACCAGAGCCTGGCAGGACCGTACGAGTACGGATCGGTCGCCCACCACGTGACGAACGGCTGGACCGTCGTCGGTGCCAGTGGTGAGATCGACATCGCGTTCGCGCCCGTCGTGCGAGCGGCGGTGGTCCGGCTACTGGACGAGGGCCACCTGCACTTCGTCCTGGACCTGTGCGGTACTCCGTTCCTGGACTCGGCGGGCCTCGGCATGATCGTCGCGGTCACCAAGCGCATCCAGGCACGCCACGGCTCCCTGCGGATCGCCTGCGACGACGAGCGGCTGCTCCGCGTCTTCACCCTCGGCGGGCTGCGTCTCGTCTACTCGTTCCACGACACCGTGGACCAGGCCGTCGCACACCCCGCGGGCGCCGAGGAACTCGCCGACTGGCCGCACATACGGCACTGACGTACGAGCCGAACGATCGAGGACCCTAGACTCGCCGCCATGAACCGATGGGAACAGCTGACCGGTGGCACGTCCGGTGAGCAGTACGCCGCACGTTTCGCGGAGCTGGCGGAACACGGACAGGACGTCCACGGTGAGGCGCGACTGTGCGCCACGCTGGTGCCCCCCGGGGCACGCGTGCTGGACGCGGGCTGCGGTACCGGCCGAGTCCTGATCCAGCTCGCCCGGCTCGGATACGACGGTGTCGGCGTCGACCGTGACGCCTCCATGCTGGCCGTGGCCCGGAGAAGCGCGCCGCGGCTGACCTGGCTGGAAGCCGACCTGTCGGAATTCGACCCGGCCGCCGCCGGTGTCGCCGCCGGCTTCGACCTCGTCGTCGCGGCGGGCAACGTCTTCCCGCTCCTCGCTCCGGGCACCGAGGCGGACGTCGCGGCCACGCTGTCCCGCGCGCTGCGCCCGGGCGGCCTGCTCGTCGCGGGCTTCGGCCTCGACCGGGACCATCTGCCCGTGGCACCCAGCCTCACCCTCGCGCAGTACGACGCCCACTGCACCGCGGCCGGCCTCACCCTCACCGACCGCTTCGCCACCTGGGACGCCGACCCGTACGAAGGGGGCGGCTACGCGGTGAGCGTCCACCGCCGCTGACACCGTCCTGCCGCACCTTCACGCAGTGCCGGCCCGCTCTCGATACCGCCGAAACTCGATCCGGTCGGGTCCGTCGCACTCCAACTGCCCCGACACCGACCAACCGCACGCCTCGTAGAACGCGACGGCGGCCGACTCCTTGGGGTCAGAACGGCATGTGGCCACGGGCCCGGCGACCGGCCGAACCGCTGCGACCGACGGCCTTGGAGCTGCTGCGGAACGGCTTGCTGAGTGCGCGGCCCAGGACGCCGGGGGCCTTGCCGCCGGCCCGGGAGCCGGCGCCCAGCGTTCGCTGGGTGCCGCGCTGCGGACGATGGGACAGGCGCGGTACGAGGAACGCGAGCACGGCGAGAACGACGCACACGGCGACGATTCCGACGATCATCATGACGGGACTTCCTAACGTGAGGGATGTAGCTGTCGGTTGCCCTCTCGAGGGGAGCCCATGCGTGCCGGGCGCCACGGGCCGTAGGGTGCCCGGAAAGGAGGATGAGCCGCGTGGCCATGGTGAAGGACATCGATGCTCGGCCTGCCGAGCACTGCGAGACGGCGGCGCTGGGTGTCCTGCTGCGGCACGAAGGACTCGACCTGTCCGAGCACATGCTCTTCGGGCTCGGCTCCGGCTTGTCCTTCGTCTACTGGGCGAGCAAGAACATGGACTTCCCTTTCCTGGGCGGCCGGGTCAAGCCGTTCGAACTCACCAGAAACCTGGCCGGCGCACTCGGACTCGAGCTGCGGACCGAGGAGACCACCTCCCCGCGCAAGGCATGGCGGAACGTCGCGGCACACATCGACGCCGGCCGGCCGGTGGGTCTGCAGCTCGACAGCTACCACCTGGACTACTTCAGCACCAAGGCGCACTTCGGCGGACACATCGTGGCCATGTACGGCTACGACGACCAGGACGCCTACCTGGTGGACACCTCCCAGCAGGGCGGGTCCGTCTCCACGAGCCTCGCCGCCCTGGCCGGTGCCAGGGCCGCGCGCGGCCCGATGACCGCACGGCACCGCTCCTTCACCCTCACGGTGCCCGACGGCCCGACGCCACCGCAGGACCGGATCGTCCCCGCGATCAAGAGCTGCGCCGACGCCTTCCTGAACCCGCCCATCGCGAACCTGGGCCACCGGGGCATCGAGAAGGCCGCCACCCTGGTGCCGAAGTGGCTGGAACGTACCGGCAATCCGCAGGAGGACCTGCCAAGGGCCGCCGTCCTCATGGAGCGGGCCGGCACCGGCGGCGCCCTGTTCCGCAACCTCTACCGGGACTTCCTCGCCGAGTGCGCCCAGCAGATCGACGACGACCACCTGCGCACCGGCCACCGCCTGTACGCCGAGGCGGCCACCCTCTGGACGCGGGTGGCCGCACTCGTCGCGGCAGCCGGCGAGTCCGGCGACGCGAGGAACCTCACGGAGGCCGGCTCCGTCCTCCACGAACTCTCACGTGTCGAACGCGACGCGATGCGGGCACTCAGCCTGCTCCGGTGAAGCGGTCGGCCCAGTGGGCGGTGCGGTCCAGATATGCCGTCTGGGCTGCCGCGCCCGTGAGTCCGTAGGCTCCGTCGTAGGTCCGATACCCGGGGTTCTCCGGCGGAACGGCGGCTGCCGGTTCGATCTGGCTGCCTTCGTGCCACTCGTTGAACGACGTGACCGACACCCAGGTCGGGGAGCCGCCGATGGCGGGATCGAGGGCGTTGTTCCACTGCCGGTCGTAGGCCGCGCCGTTGTTCCGTTCCACGGTGGGCGTCGTGTTGCCGGGCACGGCACGGTCGTCGAGGTAGCCGGGTGCGACGGAGGGGGCCCAGATCAGGTCGTGGGCCCGGGCGTAGTCGCCGGCCTGCTTCCAGCCCGGAGCCGTGGCACCCGCGATCCCGTCGTAGGTGTACATCCCGGAGAAGTGGGCGATCTTGGTGGTGTCGGTGGTCTGGGCGAGCACACTGCTGCTGCCGGTGACCTGGTCGAGCGGGGCCCAGTCGGTGATGTCGAGGCTCTGGAAGACGTAGAAGGCGTTCTTGCCGCCGTGCTCGGGGGAGCGGTAGAAGGCCGGGTGGCTGCCGTAGGTGTCGTTGATGTACTGGACGTCGGTCACGGTCGACGCCGCGGTTCGTCCCGCGTACGGCTCCAGGTGCCAGGCCACCTTGATGCCCTTCTTCTGGGCGGCGTCGAGGACACCCCGGGCGAGCCGGTCCTCGTAGCTGCCCCGGCCCCACCAGCTGTAGACGAGCACGCCGGCGCCGGATCGGGCGATCCATTCCATGTGCTGGGCCACCGCGCCGGTGAAGTCGCCGGAGTCGTAGGGGCCGAGAGCCGGGTAGAAGTCGGCTCCGATGGCGGCCGGCGGGGTCTGGCCGCCCTGCTGCCAGTGCCGCCAGCTGCCGTTCACCGCCGGGCTGCCGTACCAGGGGTAGTAGAAGAGGTGCACGTTCGGGTTGAGGGCTTCGGCGGTGGGTTCGGTGGTGACGCTCAGGGTGTCGATGTCGAACAGTGCGCCGCTGCCGCCGGTGAACCGCAGGAACAGCGGACCTGACGCGGCGGCGCCGAGCGTGGTCGAGACGTCTGTGAAGGTCTCCCAGCCGCCGGTCACCGGTACCCGTACCGAGCCGAGCAGGGTGCCGGTGGCCGAGCCGGACCGGACCTCGATGGTGCCGCCCGCCCCCGCCGACGAGACCCTCGCCGAGAAGGAGCGGGCCCCCTCGGTGGAGACGTTGGCGTAGCCCACCCAGTCGCCGTCGTCGATGTAGCCCAGTGTCCGCCCGCCGCTGGCACCGGCGTGCGGGGCCGCCTGGACACCGGAGCCCGCCGTGTACGACTCCGCCTCGATCCGGTCGGTGCCGCCGGGCGAGGAGCAGTCGGCCGGAGCCTGCCCGGCCGCATAGCGGACGGCGCCCAGCAGCAGGGAGCGGAAGGCCGGATCGCCGTAGGACTGCGCGGTGTGACCGAGTCCCGTGTAGAAGGAGCGGCCGTCGCCCTGGCTGTGACACCAGGAAACGGGATGGTCGGCACCCATGTTGCCGCCGCTGTAGGTCGTCTCGTCCAGGGTCTGGAGCACGTGGACGCCGGGACGGGGATTGGCGCGGTAGTTGTACCACTCGTCGGTACGTGTCCAGGTCGCACCCAGGTGGGCGGTCGCGGGATGGGTGCGGTCCTCGGTCACCAGCGTTGCCTGCTGGATCGCGGGGTGGCTGTCGAAGTAGGCGCCGACGAGCCGGCCGTAGTAGGGCCAGTCGTACTCGGTGTCGGCGGCGGCGTGCACCCCGACGAATCCGCCGCCGGAGTCGACGTACGTCTCGAAGGCGGCCTGCTGGGGGTCGTTCAGGACGTCTCCGGTGGTGTTGAGGAACACCACCGCCTCGTAACCGGACAGGCCGGAGGGCGTGAAGGCGGCCGCGTCCTCGGTGGCGGTGACGGTGAAGCCGCCCTGGCCGCCCAGCTCGCGCAGGGCATCGATGCCCGCCGGGATGGCGTCGTGCCGGAAGCCGGCCGTCTTGGAGAACACCAGGACGTCGAAGTCCGCCGCCCTTCGCAGTGGGTCGGCCTGCGTCGCCGGCGCCGGTGCGGCGAGGGCGCACGCGACGGCCGTGGCGACGATCGCCGCTCCGCGACGCAGGCGTCTCGTGAGAGTGGACACGGTTCATCGCCCCTTTCGCGTCGACGCGGTGAGCGTCAGGCTGTCGATGTCGAACAGGGATCCGCTGCCGCCGGTGAACGTCAGGAAGAGAGGGCCGGTCCCCGTCGAGTTCAGCGCCGTGCTGACGGTGGTGAACGTCTCCCAGTCGCCCGTCACCGGGACCGGCACCGAGCCGAGCAGCGGGCCGTTCTGCGACCCGGAGCGGAACTGGAGTGTTCCTCCGGCCCCGGCCGACGAGACCCTCGCGGAGACCGAGGCGGCGCCCGCCGTGGGCACGGAGCCGTATCCGGCCCAGTCCCCGCTGTCGATGTATCCGAGGGTCTGCCCGCCGCTGGCCGCGGCGTGCGCGGCCGGCTGCACTCCTGACGACGAGGTGTAGGACTCCGCTTCCCAGGTCCTGGTGGCGGGACCGCCGGTGGTGAAGGTGAAGGCGTCGACGTCGAAGAGGTTGCCCTGTCCGGTGGGTCCGCGGAAGACGAGGTACAGCTCGGTGCTGTCCGGGGGCACTTGGGACAGCGGTGCCGAGACGTCTGTGAAGGTCTCCCACCCGCCGGTCACCGGCACGGCCGCCCGGCCCAGCAGCGTTCCGGTCGCGGATCCCGCACGCACCTCCAGCGTGCCGCCCGCTCCACCGGAGGAAACCCGGGCGGAGAAGCCGGAGGCGCCCGCGAGCGCGTAGGGCTTGAAGGAGATCCAGTCGCCGTCGTCGGTGAAGCCGACCGTGTTGCCGCCCTCCGCGTTGCCGTGGGCGGCGGCCTGGACGCCCGACTGGGCGGAGAAGTGCTCGGCCTGACGGTGACGGGGCTGCAGGGTGCGCTGCGAGTGGGTGGTCAGGCCCGCGGAGTCGGTGTACTCCGCGTCCAGGACGCCGTACAGGTTGGCGGCGCTGTCGTGCTCGCCGTCGACCGGGATCGTGAGGGAACCGCTGCACCCGTTCGTGGACGTGATGGCGTGGGTGTGGCTGTCGTGCCCGAGCAGGTAGGTGACCTTGACCTTGGAGCAGTCGATGCTGCCGTCCTCCGGATCACTCACCTGTGTCCGGAAGGGAATGGTGTCCCCGAACGAGAACAACTGCCCGTTGAGGGGCTGCTGGAGTGTGACGGACGGGGCGGTGTTGCCGGCCGTCACGACGAGGCTGGCGGTGCCGGTGAGGCCCTCGGTGTCCTTCACGGTGAGGGTGGGACGGTAGGTGCCCTTGGTGGTGTAGGTGTGGCTGGGATCGGCCTGAGTGGAGGTCGAGCCGTCGCCGAAGTCCCACGAGTAGGTGAGCGGCGTGCCTTCGGGGTCGGAGCTGCCCTGGGAGGAGAACTTCACGGTGAGGGGCAGGCCGCCCGAGGTCCGGTCGGCGGAGGCCTTGGCCACCGGGTTGCGGTTGCTGCCGGCCAGGTACTCGATGCGGTACAGCGCCTGGTTGTTGCCGCCGGTGCCGTAGTCCAGGACGTACAGCGCGCCGTCGGGGCCGAAGTCGGAGTCCATGACCTGCGTCCCGTTCCAGGGGAAGTCCTCGATCGCTCCGTAGCCGCCGTTGCCGGTGACCTCGACGGCCTTGATCCACTGGCGGCCGAACTCCGTCGCGAAGAAGCGGCCGTTCAGCGCCTGCGGGAACTTCACGGAGGAGTTCAGGGCGGGGTCGTAGCGGTAGACCTCGCCGCCCATGGGGGACTCGGATCCGCCGCCGAACTCGGGTGGGGAGCCTTCCAGTCCGTACTTGATCCAGCTCGGCTTCGCGGGGGGCAGCTTGGCCTGGCCGGTGTTGCGGAAGGAGTTGTTGGCGGGTCCGCCGCCGCAGTCGTACTTGGTGCCGGAGGGGCCGTTCGGGAAGGTGTACTCGTTGTACGTCTCCACGGCCGTGTTGGTGCCCGTGCAGTAGGGCCAGCCGTAGTTGCCCGGTCCGGTGATGCGGTTGAACTCCACCTGGCCGCCGGGGCCGCGGTCCGAGGCGGTGCCGCCGGCGTCGGGGCCGTAGTCGCCCAGGTAGACGATCCCCGTGGGGCGGTCGACGGACATCCGGAAGGGGTTGCGGAAGCCCATGGCGTAGATCTCGGGCCGTGTCCTCGCGGTGCCGGGTGCGAAGAGATTCCCGGCGGGCACGGTGTAGCCGCCGTCGGCGGTCGGCTTGATCCGCAGCAGCTTGCCGCGCAGATCGTTGGTGGAGCCGGAGCTGCGCTGAGCGTCGAACTGGGGGTTGCGGTCGGAGCGTTCGTCGATCGGGGCGTATCCGGCCGAGTCGAACGGGTTGGTGTCGTCACCAGTGGTCAGGTAGAGGTTGCCGGCCGCGTCGAAGTCGATGTCGCCGCCGACGTGGCAGCACTGGCCGCGGTCGTTGGGGACCTCCAGGATCACCTTCTCGGCAGCGGTGTCGAGGGTGCCGTCGGCCTTGAGCGTGAACCGCGAGAGGTTGAGGTGCCCCTTCCACGCCTCGAAGTCGGCGGCGCTGCCCGTGACCGGGGCGTCGCCCGCGGGGGTGTTGAGCTTGGGGGAGTAGTACACGTAGACGTAGCGGTTCACGGAGAAGTCCGGGTCCACGGCGATGCCCTGCAGACCCTCCTCGTCGTGCGTGTAGACGTCCAGTTTCCCCGCCTGCTTCGTGTTGCCGGCGGCGTCGGTGCGGCGGATGGTGCCGTCCCGGGAGGTGTGCAGGACGGACCGGTCGGGCAGCACCGTGAGCGACATGGGCTCGCCCAACTCCGCCGCGCCGGTCGCCATTTGTACCTGCTGGTAGTCGGACGCGGGGATGTCGGCAGCCTGGGCCGCGGAGGCGGGCGGAGGGCCCACCGCGGCCGCGGCGGCCACCAGGAGGGCGAGCGCGGTGATCGTTCCGCGTCTGGGGCGAGGACGCTGGGACATGCTGGTGGTTCCTTCCTGACGTCATGGGGGTCGTCAGGCAAGGCGCGCGCCGGATGCGCGTATTGCCGTCCGAGCACTGCGTGCAATGTGCAGTGATTGCGGGTGGCACGTGGAAAGTTGCGCGGAATTGCGATTCTTATGCAGGCTGGCAACGCGCGACGCATTTGTCAAGCGCCTGTCAAAAAGGGCCTCGGCCGTCCCGTCGGACCACTGGGCCGGCCGAGGCCCGGCGTCCGATGCCTCAGGGGTAGTTCACCAGATTGGCCACATTGGTGGACGAGTTGGAGGGCCCGCCCCGGTCGTTGATGACATGCCGGATCGTTCCGGTGCCGCCGAGGGAGACGGTCACCATGTTCCGGAAGCGCACGTTCGGGTTGTTGGGGACCTCGAAGGCGTGCTCCGCGGTGACTTGCGAATTGACGTTGAAGAAGCAGTAGCTGCCGAGCCCGTAGGCCTGATGGCTGGTGACGGAGTCGGCGACCTTGTAGGCGGCGTAGCCCTGCGTGGAGCCGTTCATCCAGGCGGCCTGGTTCGGCGGGTCGTAGGGCATCTCGTTCTGGTAGAAGTACGTCCGCCCGCCGTTTCCGTTCCAGACGGTCTGGTGTTTCTGGTAGTGCTCGACGAACAGGCCGTACATGGTCACGTCGTCACCGTTGACGACGAGTCCGGTGTCGGCGGTGTTCGTGTTCCAGCCGATGCCGTTGCCGTGGTCGCCGCGCCAGATCCACATGTGGTCGCCGATGACGTCGTCGCTGTTGACGACCAGGCTGGTGGTCGCCTTGCCGACGGCCGCGCCGCCGACCCGGAAGTACACGTCGTGCAGGGAGGTGGGGTTCGCCGAGTGGTCGGCGGCGGAGCCCGCCGGACCGACCTCCACCAGCGTGCGCGAGTTGGTGGTTCCGGCGTCGAAGAGCACGCCCGCGATCTTCACGCCGTCGACGTCGGCGACGGTCATGGCGGTGACGCCGTTGTCCGGAACGAACGTGGCGAGTCCGAGGCCGAGGACCACGGTGTCGGGCCGGGTCACCCGCAGGGTCTGGTCGAGGTGGTGGACGCCAGGGGTGACCAGGAGGTTCTTCCCCTCGGCCAGGGCCGCGTTGATCTGGGTCGCGGTCGCGCCCGGCTTGACGACGTAGAACTGGTCGATGCCGAGCGAGCTGCCCGCGGCGTTGCCGTTGGCCCAGGTGGTGGCCGTGGAGTTGGCCCGCAGCGCGGGCACGAACACCCGGTACGCGCCCGCGGCGTCCACGTACAGGAACGGCTTCTCGCGCACGGTCGGGGTCTGGCCGACCGTGGTGTACGGCGGGTTCGGGAAGGTGTTGCCGGGAACGCCCTGGCTGCCGACGAAGACCATGTTCCAGTTGGACCCCGTCCAGCTGCCGAGCTGGGAGTTGCGGGTCAGCCACTGCTGCTGGGTGCCGGACCGCACCTGGCCGTCGATCTTGGTGTCGGCCATGAAGCCGCCGCTCGACCAACCGCCGTCGCTCAGTTCCAGGTTGCCGCGGACATGCATCCGCCGGTATCCGGAGGCCTGGGACACCGCCCACCGGTCGGTACCGCCGGGCGGGTTCACGGACAGGTTCTCGGCGCCGCGCCAGAAGTTCTGCGTGGCGTTCTGCGGCGGGAACCAGTCGGCTTCCACATGCACGCCGCCGTTGATCGTGACGGAGTCCGGCGACTGCCCGAGGCCCAGCACCTGGGTGTAGAAGCCGACGTTGACGTCGTTGCTGTACGTACCCGGTTTGAACATCACCGCGTAGCGCTGGGAGCCGAACTGGTTCGTCTCCTGCTGCTCGAAGATGGTGTCCAGTCTGCTCTGAATCGTGGACGACGGCATCGAAGGGTCGAAGACGACCACGTTGGGGCCGAGGTCCACGTCACCCGGCGCCGTGCTCACGGGCGTGACCTGGAACCGCTGGGCGGCCGAACCATTGCAGGCGTACTGCACCAACTGGACGCCGTCGGCCGTCGAGGCGGACGGGACGTCGAGGCACTTGCCGCTGTGCCGGTTGACGAAGTGGTACGCGCCACCACCCTCGTCGACGGGCTGCCACTGCTGGTTGGCTCCACCGCCGTAGGTCCACAGGTGGACCGGGGCGTTGTCGGCCGTGGACACGTTGCTCACATCCACGACCTGGTTGGCGTCGTTGCGGTTGTCGATCCGCACGTAGCCGTCGCCGGACGGTGTGAATTTCCACTGCTGGGCCGTGGTGCTGTTGCAGGCGTACTGCTGCACCGCCGTGCCGTTCACGGTCCCGGCCGCCCGGGCGTCCAGGCACTTTCCGCTGCTGGTGTTCACCACCGTGGACCAGCCGGTGGGCAGGGCGGCCGCCGCCGCGGGGGCGGCCTGGGTGGGGTGGACGGCGGTGAGGACCGAGGCGGCCGTGGCGGCGGCCACGAAGAACGCGGTCCATGGTCTGCGGGTACGTCGTGGGGATCGGAGCATGTCATCTCCTGCGCCGGGGAGGCGGCGTGAGTGGGGGGTGGGTAGGGAGGCTGGGTCAGCCGTTGTACTGGGCGAAGACGCGGGTGAAGTCCCAGGGCTGCTGGGAGACGCCCGAGCAGGTGTCGGCCCCGCCGCCGGTGCAGGGACGGTCGCGGTTGACCGACCAGAAGGTCAGTCGCGCGAGGTGCCGCTGCTGTGCGTAGGCGAGGATGGTGCGGAAGTCGGCGACGGTCACCGTCTCGGAGTTGTCGGTGATGCCGTTCATCGAGGAGATGCCGGTGTGCCGGTACGCCTGGTCGTCCGTGTAGCCGTAGGCGTTCTTGACCGCGGTCTTGAGGCCTTCCGCCGCGCGCACGGTGAGCTGTCCCATGTTCTGTCCGGCTCCGCCGAAGTTGAACGGCATGATCGTCCAGCTGTCCACGGTGAGGCCGGAGGCGGCGGCCTTGCCGATGAGGCTGCTGTCGGGGCCGTTCTGGCCGGTGCCGAAGGTGACGTACACCTTGATGCCGGGGTTGTTGGCCTTGACGGTCTTCAGCGCGTCGACCGTGCGCTGCTGCACGGTGGGACTGTCGTACGCCGCCGCCTCGATGTCGATGTCGATCGCCTTGAGTCCGTAGGCGTTGATCACCTTCTGGTACGCGGCGGCCAGTTCGCCGGCGCTGCCGCACGAGCTTTCGAGCTTGTTGCCGCTCCAGCCGCCGAAGGACGGGATGACATCGCCTCCGGCCGCGCGGACGGTGTTGACGGTCTGCTGGTCGACGCCCCCGGTCAGCGGGC
Source organism: Streptomyces sp. NPDC107500 (assembly GCF_055582785.1). NCBI lineage: Bacteria > Bacillati > Actinomycetota > Actinomycetes > Kitasatosporales > Streptomycetaceae > Streptomyces > Streptomyces sp. NPDC107500. Next base: position 135,242 of record NZ_JBVJPF010000007.1, on the reverse strand, counting down.
GGCCGCCGTCCCACTGCGGGTTGCAGTACCCGTTGCTGAGCACGAACGCGAGCGTGAACCACTTGACCCCGGTCGCGTTCATCACGGTGGTCGGGTTCGGCGGGCTGCCCCAGCCGTTGTAGAGGTACGGCGCGACGGCCATGGCTCCCGGGCCCGGACCCGGGTCGCCGCCGGTCGGCGCCGTCCACTTCTGGTTGGCCGCGCCGGTACACGTCCAGATCTGGAGCGGGGCGCCGTTGGCGGAGTTGTTGCCGGTCACGTCCAGGCACTTGTCGGCCTGCGGGTTGACGATGTCGCGGGCGGCGGTGACGGTCCACTGCTGTGCCGCGCTGCCGTTGCAGTCCCACAGCTGGGTCCGTGTGCCGTTGGCCGTGCCGCCCGAGGCCACGTCCAGGCACTTGCCGAGCGCGCGGACCGTGCCGTCGCCACCGACGGTCCACTGCTGCGCGGCGGTGCCGTTGCAGTCGTAGAGCTGAACGGCCGTGCCGTTGGCCGTGGCGGCGCCGGCGACGTCGACGCACTTGCCGCCGAGCCCGGTGATCTGCCCGGTGGCCGCCGCGGCGCCACTCGCGGGACCGCTGGTGAGGCCGGTGAGGAGGGCGGCGGCGGTCACCGTGCCCAGCGCACCGCGTAAGGCGGGTTGACGCAGGAGCGTCGTGGTCATGGTCATGGGGATACCTCTCCCGTGGACGTCGTATGTGTCATGGCACTGTCAATCGAAGTCGTGACACCTCCCGCCGACCGGTTAGTTCACAACGTGAGTTAAGAAGTGAGAGATGTGCCTGTCAAGAGTTTGGTACAGACCAACTCAGGCGCCGGAGGGCTCCGCACACTCGAGGCTTGCGAGGTCGACCGAGTCGGCCATGGCCTGCATGCCCTTGTCGTTGGGGTGCAGGTGGTCGCCGTTGTCGAGGAAGGGGAGCAGCCGCTCGGGATCGTAGGGACTGCGCAGGGCCCGGTCGAAGTCGGCCACACCGTCGAACTCGCCGCTGTCCCGGACGAACGCGTTGACCTCCTGCCGTACGGCCTCTCCCGCCGCGTCCCACTCGGACCAGCCCTTGTACGGGCCGACGGTGGCGCCGACCACGCACAGGCCGGCGGCACGGGACCGCTCGATGATCTCCCGATAGCCCGCGATCACGCCCTCCGCCGTCACCCCCGTATGGGCCTTGATGTCGTTGATGCCCTCGAAGAGGAACACGGTCCGGACCCCCGGGTGGGACAGGACGTCCCGCGCCAGCCGGCTGAGCGCGCTCTGCCCGGCACCGTCGGCGAGCACCTTGTTGCCCGAGATGCCCTCGTTGGCGACGCCCTCGACCGTGGTCGCGGTGGAGCCGCGCAGCCGGCGGGCCAGATAGTCGGGCCAGCGGCGGTTCAGATCGGTCGAGGACTGCCAGCCATCCGTGATGGAGTCGCCCAGCGCGGCCACGGCGCCGATGGAAGCGGCGGTCCGTACGGTGACGGCGTCGAGGTAGTACCAGGAGCCGGTGCGGTCGGCCCATTCGGCGGCGCTCTCGTCGGCGGTGTGATCGCCCCGCGTGACGTACGACGTCGCCATGGCCATCCCGTGGCCGGTCGCGGGCCCCGCGGCGTCGGGGCTGTGCACGCTGATGACCAGGTCCGACCCGGGGGCGAGCCGGCCGGGCAGCGGATCGCTCTGGACCGTTTGCCCGGCGGGGACGGTGACCGAGCGGGCACCGTCGAACGTCAGCCGTCTGTTGCTGCCGCGCACCAGCTCGGCCCCCGACTTCTGGAGGCCCGCGTAGACGCTGTCGAAGGTCACCGGCCGGTCGCCGAAGGCGTTGGACAGCCGGATCCGAAGGTGGTCGCCTCCGACGCTGGTGCGCACGACGAGCCGGTAGCCGCGCCCCGCGACCCCCTCGCCCAGGCGGTCGGCACTCGAACCCCAGGTGATGGTGGAGTGCCGGCGAGCCGCCTGGCCCGAATCCGCGGCGAGGGCGTGCCCGGAGGGGACGGCCAGGGTGAGCACCATGGCCAGTGCGCCTCCCGCGGACGCGATCCGCCGGCTCACCGCTCGAAACCCTTCAGCGTGACCGAAGCACCGGGCTCGAGCACGACATCGCGGGTGTGGCCCGCGAACGCGACCGTCGTCGTGCGTCCGCCGACGCTGTGGAGCCGCAGCGACGTGGGCCTCCCGTCCCGCCATTCCAGGTCCACCACGAATCCGCCGCGCGCCGGAAGACCGGTGACGTGGCCGGAGGCGGCCCAGGCGTCCGGCAGCGCCGGGAGCAGTTCGAGACGGCCGGGCCGCGAGTACAGCAGCATCTCGGTCATCGCGGCCGGGGTACCGAAGTTGGCGTCGATCTGGAAGATGCCGCGGCCCTTCTCCACCTCGTAGATGTCGAAGAGGTTGAAGGCGGTGCCGTTGCTGCCTCCGCTGGACGGCCGGAGGTTGTTGATCACCAACTGGTACGCCTTCTCGCCGTCCTTCAGCCGGGCCCAGCACAGGCTGCGCCAGGCGTTGGCCCAGCCGAAGCTGTTCATGCCGCGCGCCGTCAGCTGAGCGGTGGCTCCCTCGACGATCTCCCCGGGTGTGGTGCCGTCGGGGCGGATGCGGTCGCCGGGGAAGAGGCCGACCAGCCCGGACAGGTGCCGGTGCGTGGTCTCGCCGAGGTTGTCGGGCGACATCCACTCCTCCAGCCAGCCCGTCTTCGGACTGACCCGAGGCAGGTACAGGCGCTTGCGCATCCCGGCGATCGTGTCGGCGTAGGCCGCGTCCCTCCTCAGCAGGGCGGAGGCGGCGGCGAAGTTGCCGAACAGCGTCCGCACGAGTTCCTGCGCGTACGTGATGCCCTTGGCGTCGAGCGGTCCGTGCTCGGGGGACCAGTCGCTGTCGGCGATCAGCACCTCCTCGGTGGTGCCGGGCAGGGTGTGGGTCAGCAGCCGTGCCTCCCAGAACTCGCAGGCGCCCTTGAGGAGCGGGTAGATCCTCGCGAGGTGGGCGGAGGACTGGGAGTATTCGTAGTGCTCGTACAGGCTGTTGCACAGCCACGCGTTTCCCGCCGGGTGCCACCACCAGCCGCCACCGCCATGGGGGTTGGTGGAGATGGCCACGGTCCATCCGGCTGTGCGGCCGGTGGAGTTGCGGTAGCGGTTGCGCGGGTCGTTGAACAGCTCCCTGGTGAGCTTGGTCCAGGTGGGGAGCTGGGCGAGGCAGTAGGCGGTGAGGGCGTCGAAGCACTGGGACAGACCGGTCCGGTCGGCCATCCAGTAGTTCATCTGGAGGTTGATGTCCGTGTGATAGTCGCCCATCCAGTCCGGGTCGTTGCCGTCCAGCCACAGGCCCTGGAGGTTCAGGGGCAGGCTGTCGCGTGAACCGGAGATCATGAGGTAGCGGCCGAACTGCAGGTAGGCCGCCTCCAGTTCCGGATCGGGAACCCGATCCCGGGAGCGTGCGTGGAGGCGTTCCCAGGTGTTCAGCTCGCGTTGTCCGGCTGTGGATCCACCGAGCGAGAGATCGAACCGGCCGTAGAGGGAGCGGTAGTCGGCGACATGGGTGCGCCACAGGGCGTCCCCCGACTCCGACGCGGCGTCGCGCACCTTCGTACGGGCCAGCCGCTCCGGGTACAGGGAGGGGTCGCGGAAGCCCGCGGCGGCGTCGGGTGCGTAGTTGGTGCCGGCGCCGACCACGACGGTGAGTTCCTCGCAGCCCGAGAAGTCGATCCGCCTGCCCTCGACGGTGACCTTGCCGCCCCTGCCGCGGGCCTTGACGGCCGCGCCGTAGCGCAGCCCGTTCGCGAGGGTCGCGCCGAACGACTCGGCGGAGGTGGTCTCTTCGCCGTGTGTGCCGGTCAGGGTGATGGTGCCGGTGTAGGTTCCGCCGCCGCTCTGGGTGAGGTGCAGGACGATGACGTCGTCGGGGTGGCTGGCGTACATCTCGCGCCGGTAGGTGACGCCGGAGCGCACGTAGGAGCTGGTGACCACGCCCTGGGAGAGGTCGAGGTCGCGACGGTAGCCGTGGACGGCGCCGAGGTCGTGGCCGGGGATGTCGACGGTGAGCCGGGCGAGCAGGGTGAAGGAGCCGAAGTCGGCGCGCCCGTAGGGGAACTGGCCGTCCTTGTCGAGGGTGTCGTTGAGGCCGCCGGTCCACATGGTGGCGTCGGTGATCAGCAGCAGTTCGCGCCCGGGGTCGTTGCTCGCGAGCGCTCCGATGCGGCCGTTGCCGACGGGCAGGCCCTGCTCGATGAGCGAGCCCTCGTCGCCGGGGGCCTGCCACCACAGCCGGTGACGGGAGGAACCGGCGACCGGCGTGTCCTCGGCGGGGCGGGCGGGAGCGGCGGAGGCGGTGAAGGCGGGCAGCGTGCCGAGGGCGGCGGCGAGCCCCGCCGTGGTGGCGAGGGAGAGGAGGGTGCGTCTGCTCGGTTCGTTCGGGCAGGCGTTCATGGCGGCTCCGGATGCGTCTTGTGCGGGGGCCCGGCGCTGTCCGGGCCCCCGCCGTGGAGGACGAAAGGAGATCGGGGGCTACTTCGGCACGTCGATCCGGTCGATGTCCGGCGCGTATCCGTCGCTTCCGCTGTCGATGGTGATCGTGTTGGCCCCGGCCCTCAGCTTCACCGGTACATGGACGCTGTTCACCGTGGACCAGTCACCCGTGGAGGCGAACCTGTGCCGGGTGGCGCCGCCTCCGTTGGCGGATACGAGAGCCGACCGGGCGTCGCCGGTGACGTAGGAGACCTTGACCTGGTAGGTGCCGGCCCGGCGCACGACGACATCGTTGACGGTGACCTTGCCGCCGCCGTAGAGGTTGCCGGCCTTGCGGCCGTCGGAGCAGGCGGAGCAGTCGGCCACGGAGGCGTTGCCGCCGAGGCTGCCCGCCTCGGCCTCGTAACCGTTCCACTTGAGGCCGGTGCCGCGGGGGGTGACCGTGAACAGCCGGGAGCCGTGCGCGGGCAGGGCCTCGGTGATCCCGCCCCGGTGGGTGCCGAGCCGTTCGCCGTTCCACACGTCACGCACCGAGGCCCTGCCCTGGAAGCCGAGCGTCGGCCAGTCGGCCGTCACCGAGGCGGGCGCGTCGGAGAGGTTGAACAGCGCCACGGTGTAGGTGCCGTCGGGGTTCTTCGCGGCCCACACCTGCTGCGGGTCGGACGCGGTGACCGGTTCGGCGGGCGGCGCGCTGCTCTGGTTGATCGCGATGACCTCGCGGTTGGTCAGCAGCGACAGACCGTAGGAGTCGAGCCTGGTGAGGTCGTCGCCGGTGTAGAGCGGGGACTTGGCGATCGCCCACAGGGTGGCGTAGCTCTGGCGCTCCGCCTTGGTGAGGCCGTCCATCTCACCGTTGCCGACGTTGAGGGAGTCGAGGTCGTTCCAGCCGCCGGGGCCGGCGTGGCCGGTCCAGGCGGGCGCGTCGTCCCACCGGTCGTCGACCGAGTTCTCCCAGCTCACCAGGGTGTTGCAGTAGCACTCGACGTCGGTGTCGATGCGCCAGCCGTTGGAGTACTTCCTCCAGTCGGCGACGTGTCCGTAATCCAGCGACCAGGACAGCTCCAGGTGGATCGGGCGGCCGGCGGTGTCGATCGCCTTCTGCCAGGCGGCGACGTCGGCGACGTTGTCGTAGTTGTCGCCGCTCTTGAAGGAACCGGGGCCGACGCCGTCGAGCTTGAGGAAGTCGTAGCCCCAGTCGGCGAACATCTGCGCCTGGGAGTCGATGTACTTCTGCGCGCAGGGCCGAGTGAAGTCGATCTTGTAGGAGCTGTCCCAGCCGTTCGTGGTGCGCAGGTCGTCGTGGACGATGTCGGCGGTGGTGCATCCCCCGGCGTTCCAGATCGGCGTCCTGCCGTCGCCGTACGCCTCCTTCTGCAGGCCGACCGGGAGATAGATGCCGGCCTTCAGGCCCTTGCGGTGGATGCGGTCGGCGACGGCCTTCATGCCGCTCGGGAAGCGCTCGGGATCGGCCTTCTGCCGGCCGTACTCGTCGAACCGTGGCTTCCAGGACCAGTCCATCCACCAGCCGGCGTCGATGTTGACGTACTCATAGCCGTACTTCTTCAGCTTGGCCGCCATGGCGTCGGTCTGCTGGGTGACGTTCGCCTCGGTGAGGTAGCTGTAGTCGCCCTTCGGGTTGAGGCCCGGGTATTTGGACGACTGCATGGTCCAGCTGGTCCAGCCCATGAAGGGCTTGGCGGCCGGCGTGGTGGTGGTCGTGGCGGCCGGGGCCGCGGGCGTTACCGGCTCGGCCCGTGCGTCGGGGACGGCCGTCACGAGCCCGGCGGTGAGGGCCAGGACGACGACGGCTCTCAGCCGCCTTCCGGGCAGGGCGGAGTACGAGGATGACCGCACGGCGCGTACCTCCTGTGGTCGGGGTGGGGAGGATGGGAGGGCGGCTCAGCCCTTGCTGGAGCCGATGGTGCGGTGCGTCAGAGACGCGCGGCGGCGCCGCTGGCGCGCGGCCGGCCGGTGTCGGATCGGATGAAGTTCTGGATCGCGGTGGCGGCCGCACCGCGTGCCCACTCCTCGAAGGGCAACGGGCGGGTCTGTACGTCGCACCGCGCGGCGGAACCGAACGCGTAGGCGGCGAAGGTGTCACGGATCTGGTCGGCGAACAGGTCGTACGCGGCCAGGCCCTCGCCGGAGATGATCACTCGCTCGGGGCCGAGCAGGTTGGCCATGGTGGCGATGCCGCGGCCGATGGCCTCCCCGGCGGCGGCGTAGACCTCCCGTACCCCCGGGAGCCCCCGCCGTGCCAGGTCCACGGCTTCGGCGGGGTCGGTGACCGCGTCCCCCGTCGTCTCGCTGATACGGGCGAGGATGGCCTGGTCGGCCGCGATCGCCTCGACACAGCCCCGGTTTCCGCACCGGCACATCGGCCCGGCCGGATCGATGGCGACGTGCCCGATCTCTCCGGCCACCCCGTGCGCCCCGGCAACCACCTCCCCGTGCACGACCAGTCCGCAGCCGATGCCCGCGCCGACGGTGACCAGCGCGAAGTCGGACAGCCCGACGCCCGCGCCGAACCACTGCTCGGCGACGGTCAGCGCCCGTACGTCGTTCTCCACGGTGACGGGCAGTCCGGTGGCGGTGCCCGCGAGTTCGCCGAGCGCCACCTCACGCCACTCCAGGAACGGCGAGTAGCGCACGATCCCCTCGGCGCGGTCCACGTCGCCGGAGACGGCGAGGCCGAGTCCGAGCACCGGGACACCGAAGCCCTCGGCCTCGGTGAGCAGTTCCCGCACGAGCTCCGAGATCGCGGCGAGGACAGCGGCCGGGGCGGGATCCGTGAGCGGCAGGTGCCGGGCCACGCGGATCCGGCAGCACAGGTCGGTGAGGACGCCGATGAGTTCGTCGCCGGTCGCCTTGATCCCGACGAACAGCGCTCTGCCTGCGTCGACCCGCACCGGGTTGGCCGGCCGCCCCAGCGCCCGGCGGGCGTCGTCGGCGTCCTCCACCAAGTACCCGGCCCCGATCAGCGGCCGTACCGCCTTGGTCACCGCCGCGGCCGACAGCCCGGTCCGCTCGGCCACCTCGGAACGGGTGAGCGGACCGTGCGACAGCACCGTGGTGAAGATCTGGGCGACCGCGGGCGTCTGGGCCGGGAAGACCTCGGGAGGGGCGGCCGGGGGCGAAGTCGACTGCATGGGCGGGAACTTAGGGCCGTTATTTTCCGGTGTCAATGAAAGAAGCAGGAACTCTTGAAGCCACGGGTGCGTGTCCTGAAAGCCTTCGAACCAGCTATAAAAATCGCCACTTGGTCTCTGATCGAAGGAGGGGTATGTCATTCGTGCGCTGAAACAAGAACGAACTCGCGAGCGATGTCAAAGCGGCGGATCGCTTCACATTCCGGCAACGAAGGTGTCACACGGCGCAGGGAATCGCCCTCGTGGAACCCGGGTTGGCCCAGTCATGACTACAGGAGTGGCTCTCGACGCGACGAACGCCGACAACCAGGTCGACGCCAGTGTGCGACTCGCCGGGGAGGCGGCCGACGCCGGGCTGCGGTCGGTCTGGTTCGGCCAGACCTTCGGCGCCGACTCGCCCCAGCTCGCCGCGATCGTCGGACGCGAGGTGCCGGGCCTGCACGTCGGCACGTCCGCGATCCCCGTCTTCGGACGGCATCCGATCACCGTCGCCGGCCAGGCCCTCACGGCGCAGGCGGCCACGCACGGCCGATACCACCTCGGGCTCGCGCTCGGCACCGCCCTGCTCACGGAGCGCGGCTTCGGCATCCCCTACGAACGTCCTATCCGCCGGCTGCGCGAGTTCCTCACCGCCGTGCGCGAGCTGACCGACACCGGCGCGGCCGATTTCCACGGCGAACTGCTCACGGCGACCACACCGGTGCCCGCCCGCGTACCGGGGGCCGACAGCGGAGTGCCGCTCCTGGTCGCCGCCATGGGCCCGCAGGCGCTCAAGGCGAGCGGTGAACTCGCCGACGGCATCCTCCCGTATCTGGCCGGCCCCCGCGCCCTCGCCGAGCACATCGTCCCGGCCGTCACCGCGGCGGCCGAGGCGGCGGGCCGGCCGGCGCCGCGCATCGTGGCCATCGCACCGGGCGTCGTCACCGACGACACGACCGGGGCACGGGAGAAGCTGGGTGAACTCCTCTCCTTCTATGAGCAGTTCCCGTCCTACGCCCGGGTCGTCGAACTCTCCGGCGGAACCCGCGCGGTCGACGTCGCCGCGATCGGCGACGAACGGACCGTCGCCGCCGAAGTGCGCCGCTACCGGGACGCCGGCGCGACGGAGGTGGTGTTCACCCTGACGGACGTCGCGGGCGACGCCGACCGGCGGCGGACCTGGGAACTGCTCGGCCGAACGAGCTGACCCGACACACGGTGCCGGAGCCGGAGCAGCGCCCGAAGTCCGGCCCATGAGACGGCACTTGTCGAGTCCCCGGCAAAGCTGAAGACTGGCCGGCATGGGTGATCACGCGTATCTGAGCCGTCGACTCCACGTCGACCTGGCCTACGCGTGCTCCGCCCGCTGTCGTCGCGTCACCGACTGACTCCGCGACCCGCGCGAAACCCGTGCCGCCGGCCCTCCGCCCGCGGCCCGCGGCCCCCTCTCCCTTCGGCGGTCCGGCGCGCGGCCGCACCGAGGCCGACCGGGCCTGCCGGCTCCTCGTCGGCACCACCCGGTGCCGCCCGTCGACAGGAACCTCGCCGCCATGCCGTCGATCCGGCTCCCGCACACCGGCGTGCTCACCGCCGCCCTCGCGCTCCTCTTCGCCACCGCGCTCCCACCGGCGCAGGCCGCCGAAGCCGGCTTCGGCCCCCTCCCGCCGCACAACCCCTACGCCGGGCCGTCCGGTACCGCGACGATGCACGGGGACACCGGCTCCTCCGACGCCACACCGCTGCCCGGCCCCGGGGCGGGCCGGACGACCTCCAAGCGGATCCCGCTCCAGTCGGCGTGCCCAACCGTCCTGGTGGGCGCCGACACCTACCCCGTCGCCCTGTGCACCCCGATCCTGACCCGCGTACCCACCGTGCACCTGCTGGACCCCGCCACCGGTGAGTCACGGGCCCGGCTCCCCATCGCCAAGGGCTCCCTCCTCGGCGGTGTCTACGCCTACCTCGACAACGCGGACCGGCTCGTCGTGGTGGACGGGGACACGAACCTGCTGCGCGTCGCGCACCGCCGGAACGCCGACGGCGACTGGGAGTTGTACGTCGACCGCTCGCTCTCCCTCGCCGCCGCGATCCCCGGCGACGACTCGGTCACCGGCCTCGCCCCCGACTGGCAAGGCCGGGTCTGGTTCGCCACCGCCGCGGGCGTCGTGGGCACCGCCGACGAGTCGACCGGCGCCGTGCGCACCCTCACGCTCCCCGCCGGCGAACGCGTCGACAACTCCATTTCCACCGCCCCCGAAGGCACCGCCGTCGCCACCTCCCACGCCACCTACCTCCTGAGGGCCGCACCGGACGGCACACCGACCGTGACCTGGCGCCGCGCCTACGAGCGCGGCCCGGCACGCAAACCCGGCCAGTTGAGCTGGGGAACCGGATCCACCCCCACCTTCTCCGGCCCCACCACCGGCACCGACTACGTCACCGTCGTCGACAACGCGTCACCCACGGTGAACCTCCTGGTGTACCGCACCGACACCGGCACCCTGGTCTGCTCCACGCCCGTCCTGCTCTCCGCGGGCAGCGGCAGCGAGAACTCGCCCATAGGCGCGGGACGTTCCGTGTTCGTGGCGAGCACCTACGGCTACCCCTACCCCGCGGTGCCCGAGGGCGCCGGGGAGAGCGTGCCGGCCTCGGCGGCCTTCACCGGCGGCCTGACCCGCGTGGACGTGCGCGCCGACGGCAGCGGCTGCGACCGCAAGTGGGACACCACCGTCCGCTCCTCCGCCGTCCCCCGCCTCTCGACGGCGGACGGTCTCATCCACACCGTCCTGCGAGGTTCCCTCCTTCCCGGCAGTGACGCCACCTCCCTCCTGGACCACTACTCCTACGCCCAGATCGATCCCGGTACGGGCGCCGTCGTGCGGCGGCACCACCTGGGGACGTCCTCGCTGTACGACACGCTCCAGATGGCCGGCACCGTGGCGCCGGGTGGCGTCGTCTACCAGGGCACCATCACGGGAGTCGTGCGTATCGCGCCCGAGTGAGCGGCGGACGGCGCATTGCGCCGGGCGTGGGGATCCGCGGCAACGCCCCAATCGTCCCCCCGCGCGCCCTGCCGAGGGCTCGTCGCCCGCGGAAATGATGTGCGGACCGCACGCGACCGGGCAAAACCGCTCACCTGCCTCGGCAGGCGGACACGCGAGGGAAGGATTCCACCTTGCTGCTTCTCATCTCTCCGGACGGTGTCGAGGAGGCCCTCGACTGCGCCAAGGCCGCCGAACACCTCGACATCGTCGACGTCAAGAAGCCCGACGAGGGTTCGCTCGGCGCGAACTATCCCTGGGTCATCAGGGAGATCCGCGCCGCGGTCCCGGCGGACAAGCCGCTCTCCGCCACCGTGGGCGACGTGCCGTACAAGCCCGGCACGGTCGCACAGGCCGCGCTCGGTGCGGTGGTCTCCGGCGCCACCTACATCAAGGTCGGCCTCTACGGGTGCACGACGCCCGAGCAGGCCGTCGAAGTCATGCAGGGGGTCGTCCGAGCGGTGAAGGACCACCGGCCGGACGCCTTCGTCGTCGCCTCGGGCTACGCCGACGCCCATCGGATCGGCTGCGTCAATCCGCTCGCCCTGCCCGACATCGCCCGCCGTTCCGGTTCCGACGCCGCCATGCTCGACACCGCGATCAAGGACGGGACACGGCTCTTCGACCACCTTCCGCCCGACGTCTGCGGGCAGTTCGTCCGCCTCGCCCACGACGCCGGTCTCCTCGCCGCGCTCGCGGGCAGTATCAGGGCCGGAGACCTGAGCGACCTGGCTCGCATCGGCACGGACATCGTCGGCGTACGCGGTGCGGTCTGCGAGGGCGGCGACCGCACCGCCGGCCGGATCCGGCCGCACCTGGTGGCCGCCTTCCGGGAGGAGATGGACCGGCACACCCCAAAGCACACGGCCACCGTCGGCGCGGCGAGCTGACCGCCACCGTGGCGACAGGACTCCGAGGCCACGGGGTCGGGACCCGGAGCGGGTACTTCGCCGTCGTCGACCCGGCGACGGGCGAGCCCTTCGACGAGGCCCCCGACCGGCAGGCCGCGGAACTGGACGCCGTCGTCGACCGGGCCCACACGGCCTGGCGCGGCTGGCGGGCCGACCCCGCAGCCCGTACGACCGCCCTGCTCGCGGCCGCCGACGCCGTGGAGGCGGCCGGGAGCGAACTCGCCGCGCTGCTGACCCGCGAACAGGGCAAGCCGTTGACCGAGTCCCACGCGGAGGTCGCCCGCACGGCCGCCCGGCTGCGCCACTTCGCCGATCCGGGCATCGGGACGCAGCCGATCACGGACGACCGGCCGGTACGCGGCGAGCTGCGCTGGCGGCCGCTCGGCCCGGTCGCCGCGATCGTCCCGTGGAACTTCCCCCTGCAACTCGCGTCGGCCAAGTTCGCTCCGGCGCTCGCCGCCGGCAACACGGTGGTGCTCAAGCCCTCTCCGTACACGCCCCTCGCCACCCGCCTGCTGGGGTCCGTCGTCTCCGCCGCCCTGCCCGAGGACGTACTGACCGTCGTCACCGGGCGCGAGCCCCTCGGGGCCCGTCTCGCCGCCCACCCGGGCATCCGCCACGTGACCTTCACCGGCTCGGCCGAGACCGGGCGGGCCGTCGCCCGACAGGCGGCTGCCTCGCTGGCCCGCGTCACCCTGGAACTCGGCGGCAACGACGCCGCCGTACTGCTGGAGGACGTCGATGTGGAGAAGATCGCGGACCGCCTGTTCTGGGCGGCCTTCCGCAACTGCGGGCAGGTCTGCATGGCGGTCAAGCGCGTCTACGCCCCGGCCCGCATCCACTCCCTGGTGGTCGAGGCCCTCGCGCACCGGGCCGAGACCGCCGTCGTCGGCCCCGGGCTCGACCCGGCCTCACAGCTCGGGCCCCTCAACAACGCCCCGCAACTGGCCCGCGTCGAGGGCTGCACGGCCCGCGCCCTGGCGGGCGGCGCCCGAGCCGCGGCCGGCGGCCACCGCCTGGACCGGCCGGGATACTTCTTCGCCCCGACGATCCTGGCCGACGCACCGGCCGACAGCCCGGTGGTGACCGAGGAGCAGTTCGGCCCCGTCCTGCCGGTCCTGCCGTACGAGAGCATCGACGAAGCCGTCGAGGCCGCCAACGGCACCCGATTCGGACTCGGCGGCTCGGTGTGGGGGACCGACCTCGACCGTGCCGAGGCCGTGGCCGAACGCCTGGAGTGCGGGACCGCCTGGATCAACCACCATGCCGAACTGTCCCTCGCCCAGCCCTTCGCCGGCACCAAGGACAGCGGCGTCGGCGTCGCGGGCGGCCCCTGGGGTCTCTACGGGAACCTCAGACCGTTCGTCGTGCACCGCCCCCAGGAGGGCTGACGTGAAGTTCCGTGCGGCACTACTGCGCTCGTACGAGGCCCGGTTCGCCGTCGAGGAGGTGATGCTGGACGAGGGGCCGGGCGCGGACGAGATCCTGGTCCGGATCGCGGGCTGCGGGATGTGCCGCACCGACCTCGCGGTACGGCACTCGGCGGGCCGCTCACCGCTGCCGGCGGTGCTCGGCCACGAGGGGGCGGGGGTCGTGGTGGAGACCGGCGGCGCGGTCACCGGCCTGCGCACCGGCGACCACGTCGTGCTCAGCTTCGACTCCTGCGGACACTGCCGGAACTGCCTCGGCGCGGCTCCCGCCCACTGCGACTCGTTCGCCACGCTCAACCTCTTCGGCGGACGCGAGGAGCAGGCGGAGCGGTTCACCGACGCCACCGGCACCATCCTGGCCCCTCGCTGGTTCGGCCAGTCCTCCTTCGCCGAGTACGCGGTGGTCCCGGCCCGCAACGCCGTGCGGGTCGATCCCGCGCTGCCCCTCGAACTGCTCGGACCGCTCGGCTGCGGATTCCTCACCGGCGCCGGAGCGGTCCTCAACTCCTTCGCCCTCGGCCCCGGCGACACCCTCGTGGTCCTCGGCGCGGGAGCCGTGGGCATGGCAGCGGTGATGGCGGCCGACGCGGTCGGCGCGACGACCGTGGCCGTCGACCGGCACCCGGAGCGGCTGGCCCTCGCCGAGCGATTCCACGCCACCCCCCTGATCGCCGCGTCGACCAACCTGCCCGACCGCATCCGCCGGCTGACCGGCGGCGGAGCCGGGTACGCCCTGGACACCACGGGATCGGCCGAGCTGATCAACGACGTCCTGCGCTCCCTGCGCCCCACCGGCCACCTCGGCCTGGTCGCACGCCTGCACGACACCCTGCCGCTCGACCCGGGAACACTCGACCGCGGCCGCGGCATCTCCCACATCTGCGAGGGCGACGCCGTCCCCGGCCTGCTGATCCCGCGGCTGACCGCCCTGTGGCAGGCCGGACGCTTCCCCTTCGACCAGCTGATCCGCACCTACCCGCTCGCCGACATCAACCGGGCCGAGCAGGACTGCGACGCCGGCCGCGTCGTCAAACCCGTACTCATCCCGTAAGCGAACCAGAGGACATGACGCATGACCGAGACGGCACCGCACAACACCGGCGTGGAGGGCGTGGAAGGAGGAGTCGGCGTGACCGCCCTCCTGGTCGCCGCGGCCCGGGCGATCGAGACCCACCGGCCCGACAGCCTGGCCCAGGACATCCACGCGGAGCACTTCGTGCGCTCCGCTCCGGCCTCCGCCGGCTGGCCGGTCCGCCCGGAACAGGCCCCGCACGGGGACGCGGACCCGCTGTGGGGGCGCTTCGCGCGCTACTTCGGCCTGCGCACCCGCGTACTGGACGACTTCCTCCTCCACTCGGTGCGGGAGGGCGGTGCCCGGCAAATCGTGATCCTCGGCGCCGGGCTGGACTCGCGCGCTTTCCGGCTCGCCTGGCCACCCGGCTGTGTGGTCTTCGAAGTCGACCGGGGAGGCGTCCTGGAGTTCAAGCACCAGGTGCTCGGCGACCTGCCGGCGGCACCGGGCACGACACGCGTACCCCTCGCGGTCGACCTGCGCGACGACTGGGCCGGTGCGCTGACGGACGCGGGATTCGACGCCGCGGCACCCACCGTCTGGCTCGCGGAGGGACTGCTGTTCTACCTCCCCAACGCGGCCGAGACCTACCTGGTCGACACGGTCGACCGCCTGAGCGCGGCAGGCAGCGCGCTGGCCTACGAGGTCAAGCTGGAGAAGGACCTGATGGCCTACCGCGACAGCCCGCTCTACACCTCGACGCGCCACCGGCTCGGCATCGACCTGCTGGAGCTGTTCAGCCGCGAACCGCGCCCCGACTCCGCCGGCAACCTGGCGGGCAAGGGCTGGTCGGCATCCATCCGTACGCCCTTCGACTTCACCCGCGTACACGGACGCGGCCCGCTGCCCGAGGAGAACGACGCGCTGGCGGGCAACCGATGGGTGTTCGCGACGAAGCACCGCCACGGATAGCGAGCGCCGATCAGGCAGATGGCGGGAACGCCATCTGCTCGGGCTTGGCGCGGCAAGATCGTGGAAGAAGTGCCCCATGAGTTCACCTGCGAAGCAGCACAACCCCGCCGACTTCTACGACTTCGAGGGCGCCCTGCCCGAAGAGGAGCGCAAGATCCTCGCCAGGACACGGGCGTTCATGCGTGAGGAAGTCGCGCCCCTGGTGGCCGAGCACTGGGCCGAAGGGACCTTCCCGAGGGAATTGATCGGCCGCTTCCGCGAGAGCGGGCTGGTCGGGCTGCCGTACGAGGGCTACGGCGAACCCGGCCCCGCCGCCTCCCACTTGCTGACGGGGATGATGGCGATGGAGATGAGCCGTGTCGACGCCTCGGTGGCCACCTTCTTCGGCGTCCACAACGGACTCGCCATGTACGCCATCCAGTCCGGCGGCAGCCAGGAGCAGCGCGACCGATGGCTGCCGGGCATGGCGACCATGGAGACGGTCGGGGCGTTCGCGCTGACGGAGCCGCTCGACGGTTCGGACATAGCGGCCGGCATGCACACCACCGCACAGCGTGACGGCGACTGCTGGGTGCTCGACGGCGAGAAGCGCTGGATCGGCAACGCCACCTTCGCCGACCACGTCGTGGTGTGGGCCCGCGACGTGGATGACGACCAGGTCAAGGGGTTCGTGGTCGGCCGGGGGACGCCGGGGTTCGAGGCCAGGCGCATCGACCGCAAGACGTCCCTGCGCATCGTGGAGAACGCGGACGTCACCCTCACCGGCGTACGTGTGCCGGAGGCCGACCGGCTCCAGAACGTGGCGTCGTTCCGCGACGTGGCGGAGATCCTGCGTGCCACCCGCAGTGGCGTCGCCTGGCAGGCACTCGGCGTCATGATCGGCGCCTACGAACTCGCCCTGCGCTACGCCGGTGAGAGGCAGCAGTTCGGCAGGCCCCTGGCGGGGTTCCAGCTCGTCCAGGACCTTCTGGTGAAGAGCCTGGCCAACATCACGTCGAGCTGGGGACTGCTGCTCCAGCTGGCCCGGTTGCAGGACGCGGGAACATTCCGGGACGAGCACTCGTCCCTGGCCAAGGCCCACGTGACCGCTCGTATGCGCGAGGTGGTGGCCTGGGCGCGGGAGATCTTCGGAGGCAACGGCATCGTCCTGGACTACGACGTGGCCCGGTTCTTCGCGGACGCGGAGGCCATCTACTCGTTCGAGGGCACCAGGGAGATGAACACCCTGATCGTCGGCAAGGCGATCACCGGCGAGAGTGCCTTCGTCTGAGCCGGGGGCGGAAGGCCGACACGGTGCCGCGATCCGCGAGGGCGTTTCCCGTGATCAAGGCATTTCACGCGTCGACGCCTGCGTAACGCCCGTTCGTGTGCACCGGAACGTCTTTTCCGCCGGGCCCGTGAGAAGGGGGCCGATAGTGGACGAGCCGTCCGGCCGTGGAGCCGGCGCGCTCCGCCGGCAGTACTCACCCGGAAGTTCGAGGTGCACCATGACGCCCACCAACGAGGCCACGGCCCGCATCCAGTTGGTCTTCTCCCTCTTCGACGCCGACGGCAACGGCTGCCTGGAGGCCGCGGACTTCGAGCTGATGAGCGACCGCGTCACGGCCGCGGTGCCGGCCGCGGCCGACGGGGTGAAGGAGAGGCTCGCCGCATCCTTCCGCCGCTATGGGGACACGCTCCTGACCGAGCTGGACGCCAACGGCGACGGAAGGGTCAGCCCCGAGGAATTCGCCTCCGTCGTCCTCAACCCGCAGCGCTTCGACGCCGCCGTCGACGAGTTCGCCGAGGCGCTCGCGGCGATGGGGGATCCGGAAGGCGACGGCTTCGTCGCCCGCCCCGAGTTCGTCGCACTGATGCTCGCGATCGGCTTCGGACGGCAGAACATCGAGGCTCTCTTCGACGCCTTCGGTCCGGACGGGAGCGACCGCATCCGGGTGGCCACCTGGGCGGAAGGCATCCGGGACTACTACCGGCCCGAGAAGTCGGGCATCCCCGGCGACCACCTGACCGCGACGACGTCCGGGTGACGGCACGGTACCGGGACGGGTGAACGACAGAGCTGGACTCGGATCCGGACGGTTTCACAGTCCAACTGCCACACCAGGGGGAACAGCAGACAGACAGCGACGACGGGCTCATCGCTCTCACTCCCCTCACGCAACAACTATTGACGCTTGTTTGTGAGAGTTTTACTTTCCTGGGTGTGAGAGCGCTCTCAAGACGTCGCTTACGTCAAGACCTCGAGGTTTCCTCCATGGCAGTCTCCCGCTCGCGATCCGCCTCTCGAAGCAGACCCGTCGCCGCTGTGGTGCTGGTCACCGCGTTGGCCGCCGTGGGTCTCGGCCCCGCCGCCACTCCCGCGGCCGCGGCCGACGTACCGGTGGGCTCCGGCAGCTACTCCGACACCCGTCCCGCCGGAACCTCCGGGCCGACCACCAACACCGGTGCTCCGGTGACCCCCAAGGTCACTCCGGGCGCCAGGGGCAAACCGGTCCCGACCAACGACTGGTGGTCGTCCCTCGCCTTCCAGAGGTACGGCGACAATCCCTACTCCACCCCGATGTACGGGCACCCGCTCACCTACCAGGCAACCGCCGCCGGGCTGGAGGTCGGCTACCCCACCACCCCCGCCGTCGTCGGCGAGGGCCGCCAGTACGAGTATGCGCACAAGCGCGACCTGACCCTCGGCCTGACCGGCCTGAACTCCCCGGACACGAAGGCCGACGCCTGGTCCGACTGGACCGTCACGCCCTACTGGTCCGACGGCACCCGCACCCTGCGCACCACCATCGGCCACGGTCTCCCCTTCGTGTACGCCAAGGGATCCGGCGGCAACGCCCAGATCGCCACCGCCTCCACGCCCACGGTCTTCGCGGACCAGGGCAACGTCCTCGGCATCACGGTCGGCGGCCACCACTACGCCCTCTTCGCCCCCGGCGGCAGCGACTGGAACCTCTCGGGCTCCACGGTCACCGCGGCGCTGGGCGCCAAGGACTACTTCTCGCTCGCTGTCCTTCCCTCGACCGACGCGCTGGCCACCTACAAGAAGTACGCGTACAGCTTCGTCACCGGCTCCAAGGCGAGCTGGTCCTACGCCGCGGGTTCGGTCAGGACCGACTACACCCTCACCACCCAGGCGCAGGAGGGCAGCGAGACCGGGACCGTCCAGGCGCTCTACCGCCACCAGTGGCTGCACACGACGGATCCGCTGACCTCATACACGTACGTGTCGTCGCGCGGCACGATGAAGGTGCGCGAGGGGAAGACGTTCACGACCACGCAGAAGTCGTCGCCCGTCCTGCCCGCACTCCCCAAGTCATCGGGCATCGACCGGGCGCGCCTGAAGACCCACCTCGACGAAGTGGCCAACGCGGCCGACCCCTTCTCCGGGGCGACCGACACGTACTGGACGGGCAAGGCGCTCGGCAGGCTGGCCCAACTGGTCCCCGTGGCCGACCAGATCGGGGAGACCACCACCCGCGACAAGCTCCTGGGCCTGCTCAAGGGCCGCCTCCAGGAGTGGTTCACCGCCGGTGGCGCGAGCGAGTTCTCCTACGACAGGGACTGGAAGACCCTGACCGGCTACCCCGCGTCGTACGGCAGCGACACGGAACTCAACGACCACCACTTCCACTACAGCTACTACGTCTACGCGGCCGCGATCATCGCCCAGTACGACCGGGCCTGGGCAGCCGACTCCGCGTGGGGCGGCATGGTGAAGACCCTCATCAGGGACGCGGCCAACCCCGCCCGCGACGACACGGCCTTCCCCTTCCTCCGCGGATTCGACGTGTACGCGGGCCACAGCTGGGCCTCGGGCCACCAGGGCTTCGCCGCGGGCAACAACCAGGAATCGTCGTCCGAGTCGACCAATCTCAGCGCGGCCCTGGTGCTGTGGGGATCGGCCACCGACGACAACGAACTCCGGGACCTGGGCGCCTATTTGCTCACCACCGAGTCGGAGGCGATCGCGCAGTACTGGTTCGACGCCGACCAGCAGGTGTTCCCCTCCGGCTTCGGCCATGACACCGCGGGGATGGTGTGGGGGAGCGGAGCGGCGTACGCGACCTGGTGGACGGCGAACCCGGAGGAGATCCACGGCATCAACGTCCTCCCCGTCACCGGGGGCTCCCTGCACCTGTCCGGGCACAAGGCCGCGATCCGGCGGAACCTCGCCGAACTGGTGCGGGAGAACGGCGGCCCGGCCGTCGAGTGGCGTGACATCCTCTGGGAATTCGAGTCGCTCGCCGACCCGGCCGCCGCCAAGGCCAAGTGGGACGCGGGCCAGGCCGGTTACACCCCCGAACAGGGTGAGTCCAAGGCGCACACCTATCACTGGATCGGCACCCTGGACACGCTCGGCGCCCCGGACACCACGGTGACGGGCGACATCCCGACATCGGCCGTCTTCAGCAAGGGGACCATCCGCACCTACGCGGCGCACAACTTCGGCGCCTCCCCTCGCACGGTCACGTTCTCCGACGGCGCGACCCTCACGGTCCCGGCCCGCTCCACGGCGACGGGCACCGGAACGGGCGGCGGCGACCCGGATCCGGATCCGGATCCGCCCACGGGGAACGTCTTCCAGCTCCGTACGGGAGGCGCACTGACCACGGCGACCGGGACGACCGCCGGCAGCGACACCGTCCCGTCGGCGGGCGGCGCGAACCACGACGGCACGCCGTACCAGCCGCTCGTCTACGAGGCGAGGAAGGTCAACGGCACCTACGCGGCCGGCGCGTCCACGGCCTTCCGCATCCAGTTGGACGCGGGGAACGCGGTCGGCCTCGGCCAGCAGGCGCGGATCAGCTACGACCTCACGGGCGACGGCTCCTTCGAACGGACGGAGACCTACCGGTACTTCGCGACTGATCCGGTGACCGGTTGGGAGACCTACAGCGAGAGCACCGGCCTCAAGTCGGCGACGGGCACGCTGGGGAACCTGACGGGCGGCACGGTCCGCCTGGAGGTCTGGTCGGCGATCGGCAACGCCCCGGCGAAACTGCGCACCGGGACGTCCGATTCGACACTCACGATCCCGTTCGGCTAGAACCCCGGCCGAACGCCCTGGTCGCACGAGGCCCGTAGCCGCCCAGTCCCGGCGGCTACGGGCCCGTAGAAAGGCCCACCGACTGGCGTCGCCGGCGGTGTTGCCTGCGCTATGGCCGGCAGGCGGCGTGGGATCTGCCCCTGACGACTCCGCCACCGAGTCGGGCAAGCAGCCAGAAGGTGATGGCGGTGCCACTGCCGTAGGCGACGTGCGCGCCGGCATCCCAGGCCAGGACCTTGGCGTCGTACTGCCAGATCGGCTTGTAGAGCCCTGCGATCGGCAAGGCGACGTAGTCCCCGGCGAATACCGCGACGCCGAATGGCACGCCATGGACGAGGGGGGACCTGGGCAATGATCCGGCCACGATGCCGTAGGCCGCACCCGCCGCCGAGCCGTAGGCCCAGTGAGTGATGGTGCTCGTGAGCCAGGCGGAACGATCAGGGAGCCGGCGCTGGGTGAAACCCTCGATCACCCGCTTCGCCACCTGTCCCGGATCGGGAGCCTTCTCCCAGTTTTCCACCGGCGCGAATTCCCAGGCGAGGGGGCCGTCAGCCCCGCCTGCGCGACGGTACTTCAAGTAATGGACGGCATCCAGACACACCGTTCCCACAACCCCGGCCAGAAGGCCGGCCGTCACCGCCGCCAGGGGAGTCAGGGGGTTCCTTCGGGAGCGCATGACGCAATCTCCATATCGGTCAGGGCCGAGCCGCAGGGATGACACCCCTCCGCACCCGGGCCGCGGCGCGGAGGCACGTGACCCGCATCGAGTATCCGGCGGTCGGCGAACGTCCGCGAGCGCAGACTGCGAAGCATCTGCCGGAGGTGGTAGTGATCGCCGCCGACAGACCGCCACCCGTACCGGCCCGGTCCCCGACACTCCTGCTCGATGGCGGCGAGGCCGTCGACGACCATGGCGCGGATCACGAGCGGGAGGCGTTCTGTTCGTGCCCTCCGGCGGGCAGGGGCACCATGGATGCATGCGGACCCTGCCTGTGCTCGTCTTCGACGGAGACTGCGGTTTCTGCACCACCGCGGTGCGGGTGCTGGAGCGCCGGGTGCGTCCCCGCTGCGTGAGCGTCGCCCGGCAGCGCGCCGACCTCGCGGCCCTGGGCGTGAGCGGGGACCGCGCCCGGCACGAGGTGCTGTGGGTGACCCCGGTCGGTACGGTCTACGGCGGCTCCGACGCGGTGGCGAAGCTGCTGATGAGCGCGGGCGGCGCGTGGAGTCCGCTCGGGGCGGCCCTGCTGGTGCCGGTGGCCCGGAGCGCGGCTCACGTCCTGTACCGCCTGGTGGCCGCCAACCGCTCACGCCTGCCGGGGAGGAGCGGGGCGTGCGCGGTGCCAGAACCTCGGAGCGCGTAGCCCGACGGGCGCGCCGGTCGTGGAGACTGGTCCGATGGAAGGCGTGGAGACGCGGGACGTCGAGTTTCCCAGCGGACCGGTGCGGCTGGCCGGTTCCCTGTCGGTACCGCGCCGAGGGGCGGCGGCCCACGCGGGTGTGGTGCTGGTCGGCGGGTCCGGGCCGACCGACCGGCACAACGGCACGTTCTTCCCGCCCCTGCTGGACGCCGGCATCGCCGTGCTCTCCTACGACAAGCGGGGCGTCGGCGGATCGTCCGGCGACTGGCGCGCGGCCACCCTGACCGACCTGGCGGCCGACGCGGCAGCCGCGCTCGGCCTCCTCCGCTCCCGGCCCGGAGTGCCGTCCGGGACCGCGGGCTTCTTCGGCCACAGCGAGGGAGGCTGGGTGGTCCTCCGCGCAGCCACCGCCCGGGACGACATCCCCTGGGTGGTCACCAACAGCTGCCCCGGAACGACCCCGGCCGTCCAGGAGCGCCACGCCCTGGCCCAGCACCTCAGCGAGGCCCACGCCCACTCCCGGGACGACGTCGAGCGCACTCTGGACCTCTACGACCGTCTCGTCGAAGCGGGCCGACGCGACGCGGACTTCGCGACGGCCCTGCGACTCGTGGACCAGGCAGGCCGGCCACCGGGGCTGGACTTCTACTGGGGCGATGTCGAGGAAAGCCTCTGGAACTTCCTCAAACGCAAGCAGGACCACGATCCGACCGGCGACCTCCGCGGCCTGCGCTGCCCCCACCTCGCGCTCTTCGGGGGCGCGGACCGTCTGATCCCGGTCGCCGACACCCTTCGCGCGCTGGGTACTTCCGCGGCGCACGCGTCACGCCCCCGCCACGCCACGCTGACGGTCGAGGTCTTCCCGGGAGCGGACCACCGCCTGCGACTGCCGGACGCCGCCGAGCCTCCACCGGAGTACTTCACCCGGCTGACCGATTGGCTGCGACGGCGGTGACCTCGCCGCATCGTTGCGGGCGGGACCCCGATGCACAGTCCGCGCGTCCCGGCCGTCCGAGCGCGTCCTGTCGGGTGAGCCGTCCCCGCGCCGGTTTTGGTCTCCCGGGAGCCGGGGCACTGGGCACGCCATGGGTGACTACGACAACGCGATCACGGTGAACGTCCCTCCCGGCAGGCTCTTCGCCTACCTCTCCGACGTGGAGAACCTGCCCGCCTACATGCCGCGCCTGACGGCCGCGCATCCCCACGACGGCGACCGGGTCACCGTCACCGCCCACATCGACCCTCCGGACGCCCCCGAGCAGGACGTGACCAGCGAGGCCTGGATCCACGTCCTGGAGGACGGGAAGACCCTTGAGTGGGGCGCGCCCGGGCCGCACGACTACCACGGCCGCCTCCACATCGGCGCAGGCCCCAGCGAAGCCTCCTCCCGCCTCAAGGTCGAGCTGCACACGCAGCGGGCCGAGGGCGGACACATCAACGAAGGGCTCCAGGAAGCCCTGCAAGGCATCAGGGACGCGGTCGAGTCCGCCGAGCACTGAACCCGGCAGCGGGCCCCCTGCGTGTGCCGGGCGGCACCAGGCGCTAGGTCGACTTCAGGGGCTCCCGGAAGGACTTGCGGAACATCGGCCCGGCGAAGGGAATGACCGGCGAGAGCAGCTTCGCCTTGAGCGAGCTGGGATGCCGTTCCAGGCTGACGTCGATGCGGGTGCCGTCATCCGTCGGCGTCAGCCGGAAGTCCCACCCGCCCGGCCCGAAGGGCGTCGAGTCGTGCGTGGTGACCGTGACCCGGTTGTGCGACGGATCCCACTCGTAGCGCGCGTTCTCCCAGGACTTGTCATTCCCCTCGGTGACCTCGGCCCAGGTGTCGCCCTTGTCGTGGACCTGGTAGTGCGCGGCGTCGATCGACGGCCACTGCTCCACGCGCGAGGGGGTGAAGTTGGTCAGTACCCCCATCACCTCGGCCGGCGTCATCGACGAGTCCATGTGGAAGTGCAGGGATGGCATGACCCGCTCCTTGGTTCGGTTCGGGAGGGCGGAACCGTCAGTGCTCACCTCCCAGGATGCGCCCCGGGCGGCACGAACGCACGGTCACGGTGTCCACCGCCCCTTCCCGGCCGCGGTCCGCCGCGGCTCGCGCCGACTCGGCCCCGCATCCGTTTCAGATGAAACGGTCACGAACGGTTCGGTAGCTGTACGATGCCCCCATGGTCCCCCAAGCTTCCCGCCGCGACGCCGCGACGCGTGCCAACGACCGCCCCGGTGACGCTTCGCCGTTCGCGCTCGGCCTGCTCCTGCGGCGTGCGCACTGGCGGGCGGCCGGTCTGATGTCGGAGGCGCTGCGCCCGCTCGGCATCGAGTTGCGGCACTTCGCCGTGCTGATCGTGCTGGTCGACCGCGGCCCCACGGTGCAACGTGACCTGGCCGCGGCTACGGGGACGGACAAGGCGGGGATCATGCGGGTCGTCGACGACCTGGAGCGCCGTAACCTCGCCGTGCGCAAGGCCGTGCCCGGGGACCGCCGGGCACGGTCGGTGGAGATCACCCCCGAAGGGCTGGCGCTCTTCGACGCCGCGCACGTCGCGGCCGAGCCGTCGGCCGAGCGGCTGGTCGCCGACCTGGGGCCCGACGGCTCGGAGCAGCTCACGCGTCTGCTGACCGTGCTGGCCCACCCCGGCGACCGAAAGCCGGCACCGCCCGCTCACTCCGGATGAACCGCGTACGCGCCACCCTCACCTGTCGGCATCGGCGATGCGGCGCTCGGCCAGCGCCTTGGCCTTGGTGAGCGCTTCGCTGTGCGCACGCTCCTTTGAGGCCTGGAAGAGGGGGACCAGTTCCGCCATGGCGGGGTTGCGCGGTGCCATGGTGAGTTCCGGGACGATGAAGTCGACGTCCAGGCCGAGAGTGCGCCCGAGGACGGCCTCCAGGTAGTTCCGCACGAACTCGAAGCCTTCGCGTGGCGTCCCGGGCGCGTAGGAGCCGCCGCGGCTCGCGACCACCACGGCCGGAGTCCCCTGCGCCGAGGGCGCCTCACCGGCCGTGCGGCCGAGCAGGAGCACGCTGTCCAGCCACGCCTTCAGGGTCGACGGCACCGTGTAGTTGTACATGGGAGCGCCGATGACGACGGCATCCGCCCGCTCCAGTTCCTCGATGAGTTCCAGGCGGGCGGCGAAGGCGGCGGACTGGTCGGCCGTGCGCTCCGACGGGTCGGCGTAACCGGCCGACCAGGCGTCCTGGGTGATGTGCGGGACGGGTTCGGCGGCGAGGTCGCGGTAGACCACCGTGCCGCCCGGGTGCTGCTCCTCCCAGGTCCGGCGGAAGGCGGCCGTGACCGACCGGGACGCGGACGCCCCGGAGGGGAAGACGGACGAATCGATGTGCAGAAGTGTGGCCATGAAGCGTCTCCGTGCAGAGGTGTCGGGCCCGGGCGGTGGCCGGGCTGCTCACGCCATGAAGTTATACACGAGATGGTCGCGAATGATACTGTCGCGTTCGAATCCATGATCGTGAGCAATTAGGGAGATGCGTCTTCATGGACGTCTACGAGGCGGTCGCGAGTCGACGGTCCGTACGCCGGTTCACCGACCGGCCCGTCCCGCGGGAAGCCCTCGAACGGGTGCTGTCCGCCGCCGTCTGGGCACCCTCCGGATCGAACCTCCAGCCCTGGCACGCCTTCGTCCTCACGGGCGGGCCGCTGGACTCGGTCAAGAAGCGGGCGGGTGCCCGGCTGGCCGCGGGCGATCCCTGGGACGAACCCGAGTACGAGCAGTACCCGGCCGACCTCAAGTCGCCGTACCGGGAGCGCCGGAGTGCCTTCGGGGAGCAGCGCTACGGTGGCCTGGGGATCCCGCGGGCCGACGTCGAGGCACGCCAGCGGGCCGCCTCGGCTAACTGGGACTGCTTCGGGGCGCCGGCCGCGATGTTCTGCTACATCGACCGCGACCTGGGCCGCCCGCAGTGGAGCGACGTGGGGATGTTCCTCCAGACGGTGATGCTGCTCCTGCGCGCGGAAGGGCTGCACAGCTGCACGCAGATGGCCTGGGCCAAGTTCCACCGGACCGTCGCCGAAACCGTGATGCCCCCGCGGGACCTGACCCTCTTCTGCGGCATGTCGATCGGATACGAGCGCCCCGATGCCCGCACCACCCGCACCGGACGGGCTCCGGTGCGGGAGACGGTCACGTTCGTCGACGCCTGAGACTCATTCCTTCGGGCGCCTGAGGGAGCCGTCGCACCCGGACCCCCACACAGTGGTCCGTGAGCCACACATGTCACGAGGAGAGGATTGCCATGAGGATCGCGGTCATCGGCGGTACGGGGCTGATCGGATCACAGGTCGTGGAGAAGCTGAACGCGGCCGGACACGAGGCGGTGCCGCACTCGATGTCCACCGGCGTGGACGTCATCAGCGGGCAAGGCGTGGCCCAGGCCGTCGCGGGAGCGGACGTCGTCGTCAACCTGACGAACAGCCCGACCTTCGACGACGCCTCGCCGGCCTTCTTCCGGACGTCCATGGACAACCTGCTGACCGCGGCCCGCGAGGGCGGGGTGGGGCACTTCGTCGTCCTCTCCATCGTCGGCGTCGACAAGGTGCCGGAGCTGGACTACTACCGTGCCAAGGCCCTCCAGGAGGAGCTCCTGCGGTCCGGGCCGGTGCCCTACTCGATCGTGCGCGCCACCCAGTTCATGGAGTTCATGGACGCGGTGCTGACCTGGACGGCCGACGACGAAACCGTCCGTCTCCCGGCCACGCCGATCCAGCCGATCGCCGCCAAGGACGTGGCCGAGGCGGTCGCACAGGTCGCGCTCGGCGCCCCGCTGAACGGCATCCGCGACATCGGCGGACCCGAGGTCTTCGCCCTCGACGAACTGGGCCGGCTGACCCTCTCCCACAAGGGAGACGGCCGCTCGGTGGTCACCGACCCCGCCGCCGGCATGTTCGCGGCCGTCAAGGGCGACGTCCTCACCGACATGAACGCCCACCTGGCACCGACCCGGTACGCCGACTGGCTCTCCTGACGTGCGGGGGTCCGGGCAGCAGGCTGCCCGGACCCCCGCCCACAGCCCTTAGCGGCGCATCAGCGCGAAGACGCCCCAGCCGAGGTACTCACGCTGGTAGCGCGTGTATCGGACCGGTTCGGCGGAGAGCTCGGCCCGGATCCCGGGCGCCAGCTCGTCGTCCGGATGGCGGTCGAGCCACCTCCGCATGTTGAGCCACTGCGCGGCCTGGTACCGGTCCCAGCTGTCCTGGTCGGCCAGCACCATCTCCACGACGTCGTACCCCAGGGAACCGAACCGCTCGATCAGCTCCGGCAACAGCAGGAAGTCCTCCTTGCTGTCGGCGTGGCTGGCCCGGGCGGTCTCCTGGTCCGGAACTTCCCGCCGCCAGTACGGTTCGCCGATCAGCATCAGCCCGCCCGGGGCCAGACTGCCGGCGAGCAGTTCGACCGTGCCGGCCACGCCGCCGCCGATCCAGGTCGCGCCGACGCACGCCGCGAGCCCGACCGGTTCGTCCGCGACATGGCCCGACGCGTCGCCGTGCACGAACTCGACCTGATCCGCGACACCCAGTTCGGCCGCGCGGGCACGCGCCCGCTCGGTGAACACCGAGCTGATGTCCACCCCGGTGCCGGTGATGCCGTGGTCACGGGCCCAGGTGCACAGCAACTCGCCCGAACCGCTGGCGAGGTCGAGCGCACGGGTCCCGGGTGCCAACCGCAGCGCACGGCCCAGCGCAGCGAGCTTGCCGGCCGTGAGCGGGTTGTGAATGCGGTGGCTACTTTCGCGAATGGTGAAGATGCGTGGAAGATCCACGAGAGGTGTTCCTTCGGTTCGATGCGGTCATGACCTTCGAGGGGGACAGCCGGCCGAAGTCGGCCGCCGGCACTCGGACCGTCATCAAAAACACCTCGCGCAGCACGTACGGATCCTGGACGCGGTCACCGTAGACGGCCGTGGCCGCCCCTTCCACCCATTAATCGGGAGCGGGCCACGGGGGAGACGCGGCACCGCCACGATCCGCACGCCGTGGGCGGTCGGATTACCGAAGTCTGACGTCGTTCGGGTACCCCTGGCCCAGTGACCCCCGGGGTGCTCCAATGACAAGGTGAACCTTGAACCACCCGAGAGGAACGGCGCTCCCGTGGGCCGGCGCGTCTTCCTCGGCACCCTCGGCCTCGGAGCGCTCGGGGTCGCCGCCGCACCCACGCTGCAACGCGGTATGGAGGCGTTCCTGGGCGGCGCCGCACAACGGGACCCCACCGGCCTGACGGACCTCCTCCCCAACGGCGGCGGCTTCCGCTACTACTCGGTCACCTCCTCCGTGCCGCACAAGGACGCCAGGACCTACCGGCTCACCGTGGACGGCCTGGTCGATCGACCGGCGACGTACTCCCTGGCCGATCTCAGGGCGCTGCCCCAGACCCGGATGGTGCGCGACGTCCAGTGCGTCACCGGGTGGCGGGTGCCGAGCACCGCCTTCGAGGGCGTGCGTCTGTCCGAGCTGCTGGAGGCCGCCGGGGTCCGCGGGACGGCGGGTGCGGTGCGCTTCACGTGCTTCGACGGCGCGTACTCGGAGAGCCTCACCCTGGAACAGGCCCGCCGCGCGGACGTCTTGATCGCCCTGCGCATGCGGGACGAGGACCTCGGCCACGCGCACGGCGGCCCGGTGCGCCTGTATGTGGCACCCATGTACTTCTACAAGTCCGCCAAGTGGCTCTCCGGAATCACGCTCACGAAGAAGGTGCGGCCGGGCTACTGGGAGGAGCGCGGCTACGACGTCGACGCCTGGGTGGGCCGTTCGAACGGACGGGACGATGAGCCGACGACCTGACTCCCCTCCCGCCTCCGCCCGCGTGCCGCGGTTCAGCCTCGCCGAACGCTGGGCGCACCGTGCGACGGCCGTGCTGATGGGCGTGTGCGTGCTGACCGCGGCGTGCCTGTACGTTCCGCAGCTCGCCCAACTCGTGGGCCGCAGAGCCCTCTTGGTCACCGTGCACCAGTGGGCCGGTGTGGCCCTTCCGGTTCCGGTCCTGGCCGCGCTGGGTTCGCGCGCCCTGCGCACGGACCTCGGTCTGCTGAACCGCTTCGGCCCGCACGACCGGCGCTGGCTGCTCGCCGTCCTCCGCAGGGACGGACGGCGGGCCTCCCGTCCCGCGCACAAGTTCAACGCGGGCCAGAAGATCTACGCGGCCTGGGTGGCGGGCGCGACGCTGGTGATGCTCGGCACCGGTCTGATGATGTGGTTCACCGACCTCACGCCCCTGGTGTGGCGCACCAGTGCCACGTTCGTCCACGACTGGCTGGCCCTGACCCTCGGCATCGTCCTGGCGGGCCACGTCGGGATGGCCCTCGCCGACCCCGAGGCCCGGCGGGGCATGAGAACGGGTTCGGTCACGCGGGCATGGGCCGAGCGGGAACATCCGCTGTGGGCCGACGAGTCCTCGTACGGCCCCGGCCCCTCGGGCACACGGCCCGCACCGACGGGACCACGACCGACCACCACGGACTCGGCCCCCTAGGGCGACGCCGTCCCGGGCCGACGCGTCCGGGCGCTCGGTTCACCCGCGGTCGTGGAGGGTCACCTGATAACCGTCGGGGTCGGCGAAGGTGAAGGTGCGGCCGAACGGTCCGTCGACGGGTGCCGAGACGATCGTCGTGCCGGCGGCGGCGAGGGCGTCGTGGATGTCCTGCGCGTCGGGTGCGTGCAGCCAGAGGGCCATTCCCTGGCCGGGCTGCGCGATCGCGTCCAGGTCGACTCCCTCGACGATGTCGCGTACGGCGAAGGCAATGGGCTTGGTGTCGAACACGACGGCGTGCGGCGGTCCCGCGTCGGAGCGCTTCAGTCCGAGGTACCGCTCGTAGAAGGCGGCAGAGCGCTCCAGGTCGCGCACCTGCAGCGAGATGAAGTCGGGTCCGGTGACGGCCATGATCTTACCTCCCATTCAATGTCAGCTTTCTGACATACCCACCGTATGTCAGACTACTGACATGAGTCAAGGTGAGCCCGGGATCGAGCTGGACACGTCGTTGGGGTACATGCTGAAAGCGGCTTCGAGCGCCCTCCACTCCGCCATGGAGGCCGTGCTGAAGCCGATGGGCATGACGATCACCCACTACTCCTGCCTGGAGCTGCTCGCCCAGCGGCCCGGCCTGTCCAACTCCGAGCTGGCCCGCGGCACCTTCGTCACCCGGCAGTCGATGAACGTGCTCCTGCAGGCCCTCGAACGACAGGGACTCGTCGTCCGCGCGGCACAGGCACCCGTGGGCAGGGCCCTGCCCACGGAGCTGACCGCGGCCGGGCGTCGCCAACTCCAGGCGGCCAGTGCCGCGGTCCGCCGGGTCGAGCAGGACATGCTGGCCCACCTGAACGCGGCCGATCAGGATCAGATGCGGCGCCTGCTCAGGGAGTGCATCGCCTCGCTGAGCGC
This sequence comes from Streptomyces sp. NPDC107500, assembly GCF_055582785.1. NCBI lineage: Bacteria > Bacillati > Actinomycetota > Actinomycetes > Kitasatosporales > Streptomycetaceae > Streptomyces > Streptomyces sp. NPDC107500. Next base: position 105,513 of record NZ_JBVJPF010000007.1, on the reverse strand, counting down.
ACCGTCCGCCTCGGCGGAGTGACCGCGGGTGGAACCTGCGGCAGGCCGGCGGCGCGTGTGTTCGTGCTACAAATGCTTCCTCGGCTCGCGGGGCCGGTTGCAGGTCAGGCTGTGAGTGAGAGCAGCCCTCCCTCTTCGTGATCAAAGGGGCGGCCATGTCCGACCGAACGGACCAGGAGGAAAAGGGCTCCACGGCGCCCGCTTCCCTGTCGGTGCTCGAGCGGCTGGCGCTGCTCGCCGACACCACGGCTCAGCTGATCTCCAACATCGATGTCGACGAAGCACTTCATCGCGTAGTCGCCCTGATCGTGCCGCGTCTCGCGGACTGGGCCGTCATCGACCTCGTCACGGCGGCCGAAGAGGTCTCGCGGCACATGGTGGTCCATGCCGAGGAGGGGAAGCTCGTGCGGCGCGAGGACCTCCAAGGCCCCATGCCGCCGGTCTCCGAGCACTCACCCATGCCCTTGTCCCGGGCCTTGCGCGGTGTCGCCTCGAACTTGGCCGGGCCGGAGACCTACCAGGGGCCTCCCGACAGCGGCATCGCGGTGGAGCAGCGCAGACTCTTCGCGGCCACCGGGATCAAGACCGCGGCCATCGCTCCCATCCGCGGTCCCCGCGAGGTCGTCGGTGCTCTCACGCTGGGGCGCTCGGGCGCCAGCGACCAGGACTTCACCGCGGACGACCTCAGCCTGCTCGAGGACATCGCCCGACGCGTCGGCCTGGCTCTGGAGAACGGACGTCACTACCAGCGCCAGGCCCAGGTCGCCGAGACCATGCAGCGATACCTGCTGCCCCAGCTCCCGCAGCTGCCGGGCATCGCGATGACCGCTCGCTACCTCGCCGCGCCGGACGCGTCCCACATCGGCGGAGACTGGTACGACGCCTTCCCGCTGCCCTGCCGCGACACGGCACTGGTCATCGGCGACGTGGTCGGACACGATCTCGAGGCCGCGGCCGGCATGGCACAACTGCGCAACATGCTGCGCGCGTTCGCCTGGTCCGAGGACCGGCCGCCGCAGGGCATCGTCGAGGAGCTCGACCAGGCCCTGGCTCACATCACCGATGTCCGTATGGCCACCATGATCATGGCCCGCCTGAAGCCGGACCCCGCCGGAGTGTGGCATCTCCGATGGACCAACGCCGGGCATCCGCCGCCTCTCCTCGTCGACCACAACGGCCTGACCCGGTATCTGGACGAGGCCCGCGGTCTGCTCCTGGGCACCGCGATGAGGCAGTCCCGGACCGACGCCCACATCGTCCTGCCCCCCGATTCCACCCTCGTCCTCTACACCGACGGCCTGATCGAGTCCCGCACCCACTCCCTGGACACCGGGATGGAGAACCTGCGCCGGCACGCGGCCTCCTTGGCCCACCGTCCGCTCGACAGCTTCGCCGACCAGCTACTGCGGCGGGCCCGTCCCGCCGACAACGACGACGACGTGGCGCTCCTCGTCCTCCGCATCCCGTCGCCCTGACGGCCCTGCCTCCCCATCGCCGCACCGGTGTGGTCCGCGGCTCGTGTCCCGGGACCAGCCGAATCTCCCGACCGCGCCAACGGCGGCGCAGCCGGCGGTCGCACCCACCACGTCTGAAACTCCTCGATGGACGGTCTACGCGGCTGCCGAGGACAGCAGGCGCGCTCGGCCCGGCGGGGGACAGGCGCAGGCATGCGATCCTGCCGTCACACAGCCCTCACCGCCCCTGCCGATACGTCGCGTCGGCGGGCCCCGGGCGGCCCGCGCCGGTCGCGGTGGCGAGATCCGCGGCGAGGGCGTGCAGCCACACCTCCAGGTCGACCAGGAGGGACCGGGCCCCGGGCGACGTCGCCGACCGGACGACGGGGGACAGCGGTGCGAGCCGGAACGTGACCCCCGGCGAAGGCAGATCGGCGGCCCGCAGTGCGGCAGCCGCCACCTGCTGCCCGGCCGTCTCCACCCACCGCTGTGCATCAGGCGGAAAGCCGGATACACCCTGCGAGGGAGGCAGCCAGTAAGCGCCGTTGAGCACGCGCGAACCGTAGTTCAGGGCGGCGAGCCAGTCCGGGCCGTCGTCGTCCGACTGGAGCGCGGGTTCGGTGCGGAACTGCGCGTACGCCGCCTCCGCGATGCGCAATTGGTGCAGGGCGGGCCGCAGGGAGCCGGCTGTGGGCCGCTCCGCCGCCTCGGCGCTCTGCTCGGCGCGGCGGCCGATCACGGCGTCGGCGGTGTCCCTCACCACGGGCGCGGTGGCCCGCAGCAGTGCGGCCACACTGCGCCGCATCTCGGTGCGCGCCCCGGCCGGCCACGCGAGGAGCCCGCAGAGCAGTCCGATGCCGCTGCCGGTCAGCACGTCCACCAGGCGCGCCTCCTCCAGCTGCCAGGTCACCGGCGCGATCTGGGCGAACGCCGTAGACACCACCAGGGTGAACAGGCCCTGCGCCCAGGCGGGTCCGCCGACGGGTCCCACCGAGAAGGCGATCACCATCATCGGCACCAGCAGACCGGCGTAGACGGCGGTCGCGTCACCCGCCCCGATGATGAGTGCTCCCGCGAGGACGGCACCGGCCAGCGTGCCCGCCGCGGCCGATCGTACGGCCGACCAGGTGCCTACCGCCGTTGTCCGCGCCAGGGTGAGCAGGCTCAGCAGCACCCAGAAGCCGTGCGACAGGTCCAGCGACCCGGCCACCAGACGGGCGAGCGCGAGCCCCAGCGCCGTACGCACCGCGTTCTGGAACACGACCGAGCGCGGCGTGAGATTACCGCGGGCGCGCACGAGCCACAGGCGCGCCGCCGGAAGCCCCGCGTACCAGAACTGCTCGTGGGGGAGCCCGGGCACCGCCCGGTCGCCGCCCGTCGCGAGGTCCGCGGCGGTGCGTACGGTCACCGCCGAGGCCGCCACCGTCAGCAGCGTCGACCGACGCCGCAGCAGCGCATAAGGAGGATCGCAGTGGCCCTCCGGCACGCCGGCCCGCTCGTCCAGGAACCGCGCCGTCATCTCCTCGAGGAACTCGGCACCCCGGACGGAACGGCCACCGCGCAGCACAGTCGCGGTGTCGGAGCAGGTCGCCGCGATGCCGTGCAGCAGGGTCTGCGAGGCGGTGTCGGCGGGAGCGGGCGGGAGTTGACCGAGTGCTGCCAGCTGGTCGAGCAGCCGTCGGGTGGCCGACCCCGCCTGGGCCAGTGCCCGGTCGGTCCGGCCGGCACCGGTCGGCCGGCATCCGCGGGGTTGCTGGGAGAAGCGGAGATCCCGCCCGATCGACCGCAGCCGGCGAGCCGTCGCGTCGTCGACGGATTCGCCCCGGAGCAGCAGCCGGGTCGTGTGGGCCGCCAGGTCGAGGGCGTCCGCGATCCGCTCGGCGTAAGAGGGCCGCCGCGGCGACGGGAACAGCAGCAGCTCACCCACCACCAGCGCTGTGGCTCCGAAGAACAGGCCCAGCAGCCGCTCGGGCAGGCCGGCGGGGGCGTAGGGCGGGAAGCAGGCCAGGATGTAGCAGAGCTGGAGCCCGGGTACGACGCTCGCCAGCCGCGGGGCACAGGCCGCACCGAACGTCAGGGCGAGGGTGACGAGGAGCATGCCCACGGCCGCCGCCCATGTCGTCACCGCGAGGGCGGTACCGAGCGCGACCAGTGCCGCGGCGGCGGGCGCGGCCCGCAGCACGCTGCTCGCGCGGTGGCGCCCCGAGCCCGGCAGCGAGGACAGGACACCGAAGGCGATGGGGGTGAACAGGGCGTACAGGGCGACGACCGGCCGGTCCATGAGGTACGCCGCAGGGTAGAAGCCGGCGGCCGCGGCGAGCGCCACCCGCACCGCGCGCCCGCTTCCGCCGAACGACCGGGTGAGTGACGGCAGTCTCGGCATCCTCACCCTTCCCGGCGGCCCACCGGCGCCGACTCCTCGACCACGGAGTCCCGCGGACGCCACATCATGCCGAGCCTCCGTACCGGGCGGCGGCCGCCGCACCCGGGAGGTCGGGCACGCTCGCCCGACCGGCGCATCGGACACGGGCGACCGGCGCACGGGTCGGCCCCACCACGTCATGCGGAGCCCCGGGGGCCGACCGTAGGTCGCGACCGGCACGTCCGGCATGTCGCGGTCCGTGCCGGCACGACGGTCGGCCAGGATGCCGTCCGGGGCCCGGACGAGGCGAGGAGAGGACCACGGAAGGCGATCGGTCTCTGGATCTCCCGCCGGGGTCACGGCAGCGCGCGGACACGTGGGCCGCGCGGCTGCTGACCTTCTCCGCGGGCGCCGTCAACGCGTGGGGTTTCCTCTCCCTCGGCGGCGTCTTCACCAGCGTGGTCACCGCCAACTCGGCGTTGATCGGGATCGGTCTCGGCGGCGCGGACCCGACGCTCGGCGGCCTGGCCGCCGTCGCGGTGCTCTGCTACGTGCTCGGCGCGGCGGGCGCCGGCCTGGCGGCCCGTCACCCACAACGCGGCGGGCGGCCGCACCGGGCCGGCTTCCTCCTGCTCGAACTCCTCCTGCTCTGGGCCGTCGTGGGGTGGTGGCTCGCCGTGGACGCGGACCCGTCGGGCGGGGAGCGCACGGCGATGCTGGGCACGGTGGCGGCCGCGATGGGCTGCCAGAACGCCGGTGTCCGGCTCGCGATGGGCGGGCAGATGCCGACCGCGTACCTGACGGGTCTGCTGACCGGGGCCGTCACCGACGCGGTGACGGACCGGCGCGTCCAGTGGCGCGTCCTGGGCACGACGACCCTCCTGATCCTGGGCGCGGCCGCCGCCTCGCTGCTGGAGCGGCTGCTGCCCGGAGCCGCTCCGCTGCTCCCCGCGCTGCTGGTGACGGCGGCGTGGCTGACGGTGCACGCGCGTACGGGGACCCGGCGCGCGTCCTGACGCGCCGCGCCCCCGTGCCGCCCGAGCCGCGGGTCCCCGGGGTCAGTCCAGGTGACCCACCCGGAACGTCGTCGTGTACTCCCGCTCCTCACCGGGTTCCAGGAAGGTCATGGAACCGTCCTCCCGGGCCGCGGCCTCGCCCTGCACATGGTGCGTGGACGGTTCGAAGCCGACCGCGTAGGCGCCCTCGCGCAGGTGCAGCCACTGGAAGAAGGACGGGAACCGGGCGGTGTCGAACTCCAGCTCGAAGTAGACGCCGAGGCGTTCGTTGACCAGGCGGGGCCGGGCCAGACCAGCCGCGTCGGCCTCCAGGTCGTGCTCGTAGACCTGCTCGACGAAGCCCGGCAGCGGAGCGGGCATCTCGGTGTGGGAGACGCCCTGCTCGGCGACGCTGTCGCTGCGCCACAGTGTCCGGTGCGGCGGCAGCTCGTAGCGTGCGCCCTCGTCGAGGAAGGGCCAGCCGACGTTGACGTGGTACAGGTACATGTGCGGCGTCGGGTCGAAGCCCGCGTTGCGCACCCGGTCGGTCAGGCGGATCTCGCTGCCGCCCAGATCGGCCTCGATGCGGCGGGTGAGCCGCAGGTGCTCCCCGAAGATCGCGGCCTGGCGCACCTCGCCCTCCGCCCAGAGCACGCACCGGCCGTCGTCCTGCCACCGCTCGCCGTAGCCGGTCAGCCGGGCCGGGAGGTTGGCGACGCGCCCGTGGAGGGCGTGCACGGCGGTGCGCCGCGGCGGGTAGCGGTACTGCGAGGCGTCCACCTCGGCGCCGAAGAGCGTGTGGTCCAGGCCCGCGGTGAGCAGCAGCCCCGAGAAGCTGCGCATCATGGACAGGCCGTCGTCGTCGCGGTATTCGTGCAGGCCGGGGTGCCTGAAGCCGGTCGCCGAGCGCCAGCCGAAGCCCCGCCCCTCGAACTCGGCCCCGCCCAGGTCCATCGCCCGGTCCACCAGCACGTCGAACGACAGTCCGCCGCCGGTCCGGAACTCCAGCGTGCGGATGCCGCGTTCGGAACCGTCGTCCAGGACGACGGACCGCACCCCGCCCGCCGCGCTCAGGTCGCCCGCGTGCCGGGCGAGTGACTGCCGGTCGTGGGAACGTCCGTGCAGCTTCACGCCATCACCCACCCTCCGTTGACCTCGAGGCACTGACCCGTGACGAACGAGGCGTCCGGGCCGGTGAGGAAGGACACCACCGAGGCCAGTTCCTCCGGCCGCCCGCGCCGTTTCAGGGCCTGGTGGTCGAGCACGTGCCGCCGGTAGGCCTCGGGGTCCTCGTGGATGTCCTCGGCCGCCGTCGGAAAGGCGCCCGGGGAGACGCAGTTGACGCGGATCTCGGCAGGACCCAGCTCCCGGGCGAGCGCGCGGGTCAGGGCGACGGCGGCCCCCTTGGTGGAGACGTAGGCGGCCAGGGAGTCCCAGCCGCCGTGCATCGTGATCGAGGCGACGTTGACGATCGCCCCGCCGCCCGTGCCCGTCATGTACCGGGCGGCGGCCTGCGCGGCGACCCAGTACGCGCGCTGGTTGACCGCCACGACCTCTTCGTACTCGGCGAGCGGTACGTCGAGGAAGGGCCGGCTCGGGTACACGGCCGCGTTGTTGACCAGTACGTGCAGCGGGCCCAGTTCGGACACGGTCCGCTCGACGGACGCCTCGACCACCGGGGCGTCGCGCAGATCGGCGGTGAGGGCCAGCACGCGCGCGCCGGCCTTCTCGACGAGCGCGGCGGTGTTCTCCAGGGACTCGGTGTCACGGTCGAGCAGGGCGACGTCGAGTCCGTCGGCGGCCAGCCGGACGGCGGTGGCCCGGCCGAGGGCGCCACCGGCACCCGTCACGAGTGCGGCTCGGGGTTGCTTCATGAGTTCCTCTCAGCGCTTGCGGAAGACGGGGGTGCGCTTCTCGGCGAACGCGCGCCGGCCCTCGGCGGCGTCCTCGGTGGCGAAGCAGACGGTCTGGAGGTCGCGCTCGTAGGCGAGCGCCTGGTCCTCGGGCAGGTTGCCGGCGGCCCGCAGGTTGATCTTCGCGGTCTCGGCCGCCACGGGTGCGCGCGAGGCGATGACGGAGGCCAGGGCACGGGCCCGGTCGAGCAGCCCGGCGCGGGGCACGACCTCGCTCACCAGGTGCCACTCCAACGCGCGTGCCGCGTCGATGCGTTCGCCGGTGAGCAGCATGAGCGCGGCGTTGCTCGGCCCGGCGGCGCGGTTCAGGAAGGCGGCCATGCCGCCGCCCCCGATCCAGCCGAGGGTGATCTCGGGTGCGCCGAAGGACGCGGTGTCCGCGGCGAGGCGGATGTCGCAGGACAGGGCCGTCTCCAGTCCGCCGCCCAGGGCGTAGCCGCCGACCGCGGCGACGGTCGGCGTGCGGGCGGCGCGGATGGCGTCGCAGTAGTCCACGCGGTTGCGGAAGTCCCACGGGGTGGCGTACCGGTCGAGGGCGCCGATGTCGGAGCCGACGCTGAAGGAGCGCTCGCCCGCCCCGGTGACGACGACGGCCCGCACCTCGTCCGTCGTGTCGCACCATTCGATCGCCCGGACGAGGGCGTGGGACATGTCGGGGGTGACGGAGTTGAGTTTGGCGGGACGGTTCAGGGTGAGGGTGGCTACGCGGTCCTCGACGTCCAGCAGGACGTGGTCGGTGCCGAGTCGGGGCGGCGGGAGGGTGCCGGTGTCGCTCATGTCCGGTGTTCCTTCGGTGTCCGGCTCGTCCGGTACAGGGCGCGCATCCGGTCGAGTGCCTGGCGGTGGTCGGTCTCGCCCGCGAGCGCGGCGCGTACGGCGGCCGACGCGGCGGTCTGGAAGCCGATGTAGCCCGCGTGCCGGGGACGGACCCAGGCCTGCTCGCAGGTGGCGGCGGTGCCTCGGTAGAAGTCGGCGGCGACGGTCTCGGAGCTGGTCCAGGCGGCGCGGGCGCTGGGCTGTCCGCTGTGCCGGGGGAGGAAGCCGCCCTGCGCCTCGGGGGACATCAGCCAGCGCACGTGGGCGAGGAGTTCGGGGGAGGGGACGCAGCGGGAGCTGAGTGCGATCCCGGTGCCGCCGAGCGTGGAGCCGGGACGGCCGCCCGCCGCCACGGCGGGGGCGTCGCTGAACGTCAGGCGGTCGGCGTAGGTGACGTACCCGTACACCAGCGGGCAGTGCGCCAGCCGGTCCGTGCCGGCCATCAGCTCCAGCAGCCCGATCGGATTGAGCACACGCGTCCCGGGCGGGGCGAGGGCGTCGAGCGCGGCCATCAGGTCGAGCACCGCGAGTCCCGTGGCGTCGCCAATCAGCTCGTCGGGGTCGGTGGCCGGTTCCTCTCCCATGGCGACCGCCACGGAGGCGAAGGTGAGGAAGGCGTGCGGCCCGGCCAGGGACAGGGCCACCGGCGCGCGGCGGGCGAGACGGTGGACCTCGTCCCACGTACCGGGCGCCGCGCCGACGAGGTCGGTCCGGGTGGCGGCGACCTGGGTGGCGGCGTCCAACGGGAGCGCCCACTGACGGCCGCCCATGGCGTACGAGCGCATGGTGGGGCCGATGGAGCCGGCGCCCCAGCGGACCAGTTCCTCGGCGGTGAACAGGTCGTCGAGGGGCCGCAGGCACCCGGTGGCGAGGGCCTCGCCGAGGTGCGGGTGGTCGAGGACGACGAGGTCGTAGCGGGCGCACAACGCGTCGATCGGGTGGGACTCGAAGCCCTCCAGGGGCTGGACGTCCCAGTGCACGAGGCCGCCCGCGGACGCGGCGAGGGCGTCGTGGCCGCGGGGGTGGTCCCAGGTCAGCCCGCGGTAGGGCGGTCCGCCGTACGTCATGAGGTGGTCTCCGCCACGGCGCCGGTGGCGAACAGGTCCTCGATCTCCCGTTCGGCGAGGCCCGCCTCGGTCAGCACCTCACGGGTGTGCTCCCCGACGAGCGGGGCGCCGCGGTCGATGCGGGGCGGGGTGGCGGAGAACTTGTACGGGAAGCCGGGCACGGTCACGCGGCCCTCGGTGGGGTGGTCGTAGGTGACGAAGGTGCCGTTGTGGCGGATCTGGGGGTCCTGGACCAGGTCGGCGTAGCCGTAGACGGGGCCGGCCCAGATGCCGGCGGCGGCGAAGGCGTCGAGCCAGTGCCGCGAGGGCCGGGTCAGCAGCCGGGCGGCGGTGCGGGCGAAGATCTCGTCCCGGTGGGTCCAGCCGTGCTCCTCGTCCTCCATGGACAGGAAGCCGTCCTCGCCGAGGATCTCGCCGAGCCTCTTCAACGGCGGGAAGGCGAGGACGAGATAGCCGTCGGAGGTCTGGAAGGCGCCGTAGGGCGAGCGGATGTAGACGTGGGCGTGCGGTTCGGCGGAGCGGGTCTGGGGCAGCCCGCCGACGGTGTGGACCGACAGCTCCTGCATCTGGAGGGTGGTGACGGCGTCCAGCATGTTCACCGTCACCAACTGGCCCTCGCCGGTGCGTTCGCGGTGGAGCAGCGCGGCGAGCACGCCCTCGAAGGCCGTGGAGGCGGTGACGGCGTCCACCAGGTACTGGCCCGCGGCCCGGGGTGCCTCGCCCGAGCGGCCGCTGGACAGCATGGCCCCCGACATCGCCTGGAGCAGCAGGTCCTGGCCCGGGCGCTGGGCGTAGGGGCCGTCCTCGCCGTATCCGGAGATGGACACGTAGACGAGGGAGGGGTTGATCGCGGCCAGGGAGGCGTAGTCGACGCCGAGGCGGTCGGCGACGCCCGGACGGTAGTTCTGGAGGAAGACGTCGGCGCCCGCGACCAGGTGGCGCAGGACCTCCTTGCCCGCCGGGTCCTTGAGGTCGACGGCGAGGGACCGCTTGTTCCGGTTCAGGGAGAGGAAGGAGACGTTGATCCGGTTGCCGGCCGCCCCGCCGGCCGCGGCGTGGCGCTGCCACTCCCCGGTGACCGGTTCGACCTTGACGACGTCGGCGCCGAGGTCGCCGAGGCGCTGGGCGGCGAACGGGCCGGCCATGGCGATGGAACAGTCGAGGACCCGGTACCCGGTGAGGACGCCGGGTTTGTCGAGTGAGGTCATGGGGCTCCTTGATGGCGGCGGACGGAGGACGGCACCGGCGGGGACAGCGGGCGTCGGACGCAGTGGGAGAGTTCCAGGCACTGTTGTTAGCGCTAGCGATAGCGCTAACATGCACGCTAGGCGGGCGCCGCTCGCAGTGTCAACGCCCCTGTCCCGACCGCGCCGCAACCTCGGGGAGGGGGCCGGGGCAACACGAAGGGAATCCCATGAACCAGTGGCCCGACGCCGCGACCACCCTGCCCGCCGACGGCACCGGGGGCGCGCTCGTCGGCCGGGTCTGGCGCCCCGGCCTCGGACCGTCCGTCGTGGCCGTCCGCGAGGGCGGCCTGCACGACATCACCACCGCCTTCCCGACCGTCCGGGACCTGTGCGAGACACCGGACCCGGCCGAACGCCTGCGCGCCACCCGCGGCGAGCGGATCGCCGGACTCGACGAGGTGCTCGCCAACACGCCCCTGACCGGCCGGGACCCGCGACGGCCCTGGCTGCTCGCGCCGGTCGACCTGCAGGCCGTCAAGGCGGCCGGAGTCACCTTCGTGGTCTCGATGCTGGAGCGGGTCATCGAGGAACGGGTCCGCGGCGACGCCGCCGGTGCCGCCGAGGCCCGGGAGCGGATCCGCCGGCTCGTCGGCGACGACGTCGCCTCCCTGCGGCCCGGCTCCGAGGAGGCCGCCGCGCTCAAGGAGATCCTGGTCGCGCAGGGAGCGTGGAGCCAGTACCTGGAGGTCGGCATCGGTCCCGACGCCGAGATCTTCACCAAGGCGCCCGTGCTGGCCGCCGTGGGCAGCGGCGCCGACGCCGGGGTGCACCCCGCCTCCCGCTGGAACAACCCGGAGCCGGAGGTGGTGCTGGCCGTGTCCTCCACCGGGTCCGTGGTCGGCGCGACCCTCGGCAACGACGTCAACCTCCGTGACGTGGAGGGCCGTTCCGCGCTGCTGCTGCCCCAGGCCAAGGACAACAACGCCTCCGCCGCCCTCGGACCGTTCCTGCGGCTGTTCGAACCGGGCTTCCGCATCGACGACGTACGGCGGGCCACGGTCACCCTCACCGTCGAGGGCGCCGACGGGTACCGGCTCGACGCCGAGTCCTCGATGGCCGCCATCAGCCGCGATCCCCTGGACCTCGTGGGGCAGCTGCTGGGCCCGCACCACCAGTACCCGGACGGTGCCGTGCTCTACCTCGGCACGATGTTCGCGCCCGTCGAGGACCGGGACGCGCCCGGACAGGGCTTCACGCATCACGACGGCGACCTCGTCTCCATCGCCACGCCGAAGCTCGGCACGCTCGTCAACCGGATCCGGCCGAGCGACGCCTGCGTGCCGTGGACGTTCGGCATCGCGGATCTGATGCGGGCCCTGGTGGCACGGGGAGCACTGTGACGCCCGATATCGTTTCCGGCGTGACCCAGCCGCCGCCCCGCCGTCCCCGCAAGCGATCCGCGACCCGTTCGGTGACCCTGTCGGACGTCGCGGCGGCCGCCGGGGTGTCGGCCCAGACGGTCTCCCGGGTCGTCCGCGACCCCATGTCGGTGTCCGACGAGACGCGCGCCCGGGTCCAGGCGGCCCTCACGGCCACCGGCTACGTGCCCAACCTGGCCGCCAGCAACCTGGCCTCCAACCGCAGTCGCACGGTCGCCGCCCTGGTGCCGCAGATCAACGCCTCGGTCTTCGCCGACACCGTGCACGCCTTCTCCACGGTGCTGGCGGCCCATGGCTACCAGATCTTCGTCGGAACCACCGACTACCGGCCCGAGCACGAGGAGGAGGTGCTGCGCAGCTTCCTGGGCCGGCGGCCGGACGGACTGCTCGTGGTGGGGACCCGCCACACCCCGGGCACCCTGACGCTGCTCGGGGCGGCCGGGGTACCGGTCGTCGAGACCTGGGGCTGGTCCGAGGACCCGGTGGACCTGCTGGTCGGCTTCTCCAACGCGGCGGCCGCGGCGGCGATGGTGGACCACCTCGTCCGGCGCGGCCGGCGGCGCATCACCTTCGCGGGACGGCACACCTCCGGCGATCCCCGGGCCGCGGAACGCCTCGACGGCTACCACGGGGCCGTCCGCGACCTGCTGGGCAGCGAACCGCGCACCGTGGACGCCGGTCCGGAGCCGGTCACCATGGACACCGGGGTCGCCCTGCTGGACCTGGCACTGGAGCGGTACCCGGACTCCGACGCCGTGATGTTCTCCAGCGACGTCTTCGCCGCGGGCGCCCTCCAGGCCTGCGTACGGCGCGGCGTCGACGTGCCCGGCACACTCGCCCTGGCCGGCTTCGGCGACTTCGAACTGGCCCGGCACCTGGTCCCGGCGCTGACCACGGTGGCCGTACCCAGCGTGCGCATCGGCGAGTTGAGCGCCGAGTTGCTGCTCACGCGGATGCGCGGCGCCACGGTCGACGTCCCGCGCCGGGACGTGGGGTACAGGGTGGTTCCACGCGAGAGCACCTGACGCGCGGGGGCACCTGACCCGCGAGGGCACCCGGCACGCGTGGCGTTCCGGACGGCCCGCGGCGGGAACGCCCAGAGGCTCCGGGCGCCCCCGAAGGTCACGCGCGCGCCGCCCACACGAGCCCGCGGCCGACGATCGCCGCTGTCTGCGGCACCCGGAGGTCCGCGACGCGGTGGCCGAGGGTGCAGACGAAGACCCGCCCCGCTCCCCAGCGGCGGGTCCACACCACCGGGAACTCGACGGGTTCGTGCCACGGGTCGGCCGGGCCCGGGACGAGCACGGACGTGGCCAGGACGGTGCTGAGGGAGTCCGTGAGCACCCAGTAGTGCTCGGTCTCCACGTCGTAGTCCGTGATGCCCTCGACGATCTCGCCGTCCCGGTCCGGCACGGAGGCGATGCGCACGGTGAACTCCTGGAAGCCGTCCGGGTGCCACAGGAAGCGGCCCCCGGCCATCCGCAGGTAGCGCGGGTTGGCGACGTTCGTGGCGACCACGCCCCCGTGCCAGCCGGCGAAGCCGGTGCCCGCCTCCACCGCGTCGACCAGGTTCGCCTCCTGAGCCGCCGTCAGGCCGCCCGCCGACCAGGAGTGCACGACGAGGTCGGTCGCGGCGAGCAGGCCGGCGTCCTCGTACACCGAAAGGTCCTCGGCGACCTCCAGCTCGAACCCCGCGTGCTCCAGAGCGGGCATGACCGACTCGGTGCAGCCGACCGGATCGTGCCCCTCCCACCCGCCGCGGACCACCAGGGCCTTTCGCATCCTCATGTCCTCTTCCCTCCGCCCGGCCTCGACGCGCTCCCGACGTGGCTCCGACGCACCCTCATCACGCCTGCGGTGCGAGTCTGAGGCCGGCGTCGGCCGGACGCACGTGCGGTCCCGACAGCAGGGACCACCCGCCCGACGCCGCCAGCGCCACGATCCGCTCCTCGTCGACCTCGATGCCCAGTCCCGCGGCGTCGCCGAGAACGATCCCGCCGTCGGCGATCTCCTGGTCCACTCGCAGCCCGACCGGGAAGGACAGGTCCTGCACCTCGGTCACCAGATGGTTGGGCACGGCGGCCGCCGCGTGCGCGACCGGATTGGCGTCGTACCCGACCGGGCTCACCGGCAGGCCGTGCCCGAAGGCGAGGGTGGAGACGCGCAGGAAGTGGGTGATGCCCCACACGGAGCCGGTCTGCACCACCCCCACCGCGTCCGCGGCCAGCAGCGGCCGGAAGTGTTCGAGGCCCGTCAGGTTCTCCCCGGTCGCGACGGCGGCACGCACACCGGTCGCGACCGCGCGGTGTCCCGGCACGTCCCAGCGCCGGACCGGTTCCTCGATCCACGTCAGCTCGACGCGCTCCTCCACCTGCCGGGCCAGACGCACCGCCTGGTGCCGTCCCCAGGACTCGTTGACGTCGTACATGAGCGCGGGGCGGTCGTTGTTGACCCGGAACACGTCACGGACCGCGGCCAGGCGCCGCACGTCCCGGTCCACGTCGAGGCCGCCCTTGACCTTGGCGCCGGTGAACCCGCGCCGCGCCCACCGCTCGTGGAACGCGACGAGTTCGTCGTCGGTCAGCGCGTAGTCCAGACCGGAGGCGTAGCCCGGCACGAAGCGGTCGGCGGCGCCCAGCGTCCGCCACAGCGGCTCCTGGGCGATCTTCGCCTTGAGGTCCCACAGCGCCATGTCGAGGGCGCCGATCGTGGCGAACACCTGCCCGCCGTGCCCGGACTTGAAGACGTGCGCGAGCATCCTGTCGTAGAGCGAGGTCACCGCGCGGGGATCCTGGCCCTCCAGGGCGGGGAAGACCCGCGCGACGTCGGCGTTCCCGCCGAGACCCACTCCGGTCAGGCCCTCGTCGGTCTCCAGCAGCAGGACCGGTACCTCGGTGACACCGCCGGCGACGACGCCGTTCACGTCGCCCACCGGCCGCCCCCACTCGTGGACCGTGGCAAGGGACCGGTATCCGGTGATGCGCATCGCTCTCCCACGGGTGAGTCGTAACTTGTGATACGAGTGATGACCTTAGCATGTTCGGCTAACCTGGGGTCATTGGACAGCGGGGGCCGGGCGAACCTGCACGAACATTGGGAGTCTCTGACCAGATGATCAAGCCATCCGCGGACACCACCGCCGTGTCCCGACCTCAACGGCGCCGGCCGCCGCTCGCCGCCGCCGTCGTCCAGAGCCTCGCCACGGCCATCGTGCTCGGTGAGTACCCGCCCGGCACCGCGCTGCCGTCGGCGGGTGAGCTCTGCGAGGAGTACGAGGTGAGCCGGACCGTGATCCGGGAGGCGACGACGACGCTCGCCGAGAAGGGACTCGTGGCGACCCGTCAGGGCTGGGGGACCGTCGTCCTGGGCCAGGACCAGTGGAGCCTGCTCGACCCACTCGTCCTCGACGCCCTGTTCCAGCGCGAGGACCGCCTGGTCTACCTGGACAACCTCATCGAGATCAGGACCACCCTGGAGTGCGCGATGGCCGCCCGCGCCGCCGGGCTGATCGAGCAGGAGCAGTCGGCGGCGCTCTCCGCCAAGCTCGACGAACTCGCGGGCCTGATCGACGATCCCGAGGCGTACTCGCGCGCGGACATCGAGTTCCACGAGATCATCCACCGCGTCTCCCGGGACGCGTTCGGGCGGGCCATCGTCGCCAGCATCCAGGGCAAGGCCGTGCGCTCCCCGCAGTACAGCGGGGACCCGACCCGCGAGGACATCGAGCTGACCCACGAGGCACACGCCCGGGTCGCCGCCGCGGTGCTCGCCGGGGACGGCGACGCGGCCGCGGAGGCGATGCGCGAGCACATCACGTCGTCGTGGGCCCGCCGCCGGCCGGCCGGCGCGCCGGACGCGTAGGACGGCCACAGCGAGGCGGCCGGGGGACCCGTCGTCGGACGGGTCCCCCGGCCGCCTCGCCCTGTTCAGCCGGTCACGGCCGGCCGATGCCCTCCGCGGTCACGTGCCGGTTCCACTCCGCGACCCACGCGGCCCCGTACGCCTCGGCCACCGCCCCGGAGCCGGAGAACCGCAGCGTGTCCAGGTCCAGACCCGTCTCCGCCACCGAAGCGGTCGCCACCGAACGGGTGTTGACCTTGTCGCTCCAGCGCGACGGGCTGTACTCCGCCGCGGGCTCCGTGAACGTCGCGGTCGTCTCCACGAACCCGGAGCCGCCGCCGACGACCACCGCGTGGTCGATCTCCACACCGGACGGCACGTAGAGCGAGTCGGCGTCGTCCCACACCGTCGCCCGGCTGCATCCGTCGGTGCCCACCGTCGCGTAGTCGGCCGCCGTGCACTCCTTACCCGTCGCGGTCACCCGCGGCACGTACCACCGCTCGACCTGCGGGTACACGATGGGCTTCCCGTCGGAGTACGTCGCCCGCCCGTCCGTGTAGTGCTCGTGCCAGGCCGCCACCGTCTCGGGCGTCGCGCTGTACTTCTCGCCCTCGCGGACGTCGAGGAACGTGTTGAACCTGCTGTGCAGCACCCAGCTGTTGTCCAGCGGCAGCCGGGTCTCGCCCTTCTTGTGGTAGATGCCTCCGTGTCCGACGTGCTTCACCCCGACGAACACGTTGTCGTTCGCGGTGTTGCTGTGTCCGGAGTTGAAGTTGACGCCGGAGTTCGAGCCGTTCACCACGTTGTGGTGGAAGCGCACACCGGACGCGCCGTCGTCCATGTACAGCGCGTCGTTGGAACCGCCGATCTTCTCGAAGTGGTTGTACGCGATCTCGTTGCCCAGGTATGTGAAGTCCCGGCCCGCGTAGACCGCCCCCATGTCCCCGGCGTTCTTCACCACGTCGTAGAAGTGGTTGTGGTTGACGCGCATGTCGTTGCCCATGATCTGTACGGCCATGTGCGGCGCGTCGTGGACGTAGTTGTACTCGAAGGAGTTGCCGACCCCGTAGAGGTAGCCCGCCGGCGTGTAGGTGGCCAGCTTCGAGAAGCGCGCGATCTCGTTGTGCCGGGCGACGTTGTCGCCCCGTTCCAGCGTGGCCCGGTCGCCGCCGCCGAGCAGGACCCCGCCGCCGCCCAGGTCGTGGAGGTAGGAGCTCTGCACGACGTTGCCGTGGCCGCCCCGCAGGCTCTGGTAGTCCGGCATGGCCGTGATGGTGTCGGTCGTCCGGCCGATGCGGACGGCGTCCATGCTCACGTTGGAGATGTCGACCGCGTCGACGAGCGTGCCGACGGCGTCCAGGAGCTGTACGCCGCTGACGAGCGACCCGGTCATGGCCAGGCCGCGCAGGGTCACGCCCTGCGTCCCGTCGAGCAGGAAGAAGTTCTTGTCGAAGGTCTGGAGCGTGGCGTCCTTGCCCTCCATCGTTCCGCTCTCAGGCCGGTAGTACAGGACGTCGTTGTCGTCGTAGCGGTCGATGTAGTACTCACCGGCCGTGTCCATCTCCGAGAGGACGTTGAGGACCTTGACCTTCGTCCACGCGTCCTGCGGGATGTACATCGACGGGTACTTGGTGAACAGCCGGTCCTCGCTCCAGGACAGGAGCCGCACCATGTCGTTGGCGTAGTTGTTGCCGAAGTACCCCGACAGCCAGCCCTCGGTCTCGGCCTTCGTGTTGTCGATGTCCTCGATCCACCGCGGGTCGAGCTGCACCGGGACGTCGGCGTACTCGCCGAAGCCGCGGGTGCCGAGGTCGTCCACCGTCGGCACCGCCTCGGGTGCCCAGCTCTTGTAGCGGTCCCCGGCCGCCGCCCGGCCGCCCACCGTGAAGGTCTGCGGCGTCATGCGCCGCATCTCCTGCGGCGACCAGGTGTCGCGCTGCTCCGGGTCGTCGAGTTGCTGCTTCTTGTCCTCGAACTGCGCCCTCGGGGTCGTGCCGGAGGAGTTCCAGTCGTCCTGGAGCCCGAAGCGGGCGTCGAGGTCCACGTTCATGAGGTCCCGTGGACCCTCGGCGTCCCACTTGTCGCCCGTGCCCCACAGGTGACAGTCGGTCTCCGTGGTGGCGCAGGAGTTCGAGTTGGGGTACTCGGCCAGGACCTGGGTGTCACCGCCGACCACCAGTTCGGGAGCGAAGGGGTCCTGCACCCAGTTGAAGCCGTTCTTGTACAGCGTCCCCGGGTCGATGCCCTGGGCGCCGAGGTCGTAGACCCACACGCCCTCCCGCAACTCGGGGGTGTTCAGACGGGAGTGGGAGGAGTACTGCGGCCGGCCGAGGGTCTCCTCGGAGAGGTCGGTGAGCTTCTTCCACCCCTCGGCGGGCAGCTCGTGCGACCCGGTGATCGTCACCTTCTCGTTCCGGTACGGGGCGTAGGTGACCCAGGAGTTCGCGGCGCCCTTCAGCTCGACGGTGTCGTCGAGGACGTACGTGCCGCCCCGGATCAGCACCGTGCCGCGGGCCTTGGCCGACGTGTGGCCGGCCAGCGCGTCGCGGGCGGCGGCGATGGTCCGGAACGGGTCCTTGCGGCCGCCGCTGTTGGCGTCGTCCCCGTCGGTGGCGGAGACGTAGACCGTCAGCTTGCCGGGAGCGGCCGAGGTGCCTGCCGTGGCCGCGGCCCCGGTCGCCGGTCCGACGGCGCCCGCCGTCAGCGCCAGCGCGAGCGCGGCCCACAGGGACCGGGCCGGTCGTGGCCGGGTTCTCAGCATGGGGGTGCCCTTCGTCGGTTCTCATGTGACTGACGTGGGAGGTGCGATATGCGGAGCAGGGTGCCGCGCGGTGGCTCGGTCAGCCGTCCGCGGGCCGCAGCCGCAGTCCCTGCATGCCGCCGTCCACGGCGAGGGCCGTGCCCGTGACGGAGGCCGCCGCCGGCGATGCCAGGTAGACGACCGCCGCGGCGACCTCCTCGGCGCTCACCAGACGGCCGGTCGGCTGGCGGGCGTTGAGCGCGGTGCGCTCGGCGGCCGGGTCGTCGGCGCTCGACAGCAGACGGTCTATCCACGGGGTGTCCGCCGTACCGGGGTTGACGCAGTTGATGCGGATGCCCTCACGGATGTGGTCGGCGGCCATGGCGAGGGTCAGGGACTGCACGGCGCCCTTGCTCGCGCTGTACAGGGCCCGCCGGGGCAGCCCCGCGGTCGCCG
This sequence comes from Streptomyces sp. NPDC107500, assembly GCF_055582785.1. Classification (NCBI taxonomy): domain Bacteria; kingdom Bacillati; phylum Actinomycetota; class Actinomycetes; order Kitasatosporales; family Streptomycetaceae; genus Streptomyces; species Streptomyces sp. NPDC107500. Next base: position 87,244 of record NZ_JBVJPF010000007.1, on the reverse strand, counting down.
CCACCGAGCAGGTGTTGACCACCGCCGCGTGCCCGGAAGCTCGCAGGTGGGGCAGCGCGGCCCGGGTGGTCCGCACGATGCCGAGGACGTTGACGTCCAGGACGTGCCGCCACTCGGCGTCGTCGTTGTCCGCGACCGTCCCCTGCGCGCCGATGCCCGCGTTGTTCACCAGGATGTCCAGGCCGCCCAGCCGGTCCACCGCCCCAGCGACACCGGCGCGGACCGAGGCGTCGTCGGTGACGTCGCACCGGATCGGGAACAGGGCTTCGGAGCCGGTGGCCGACAGGGTGTCCGGTGCGAGGTCGAGGACGGCGACCCGGGCGCCGCGGCGGGCCAGGAGCAGGGCGGTGGCGAGCCCGATCCCCGAGGCGCCGCCCGTGACGACGGCCGCGAGACCGCCGAGTTCGGGGGACCGGGAAGAGGGGGTGTGCGGCATGACGGTGTTCCTTCGCATGGGGTGGTGGTCAGTCCAGGTGGAAGAGTTCCTCGCCGGTCACCCACCGCTCCCCGGGCCGCGCCGAGTCCAGGGGCTGCTGGCAGGGGTCGGTGAGGGTCCACCAGCGCTGGGTCTGCGGGTCGTCGGCGATGGCGGCCATGTCGGCCTCGTAGTCCTCGCCGGTGTACTCGTAGTAGGCGAAGAGCGTGTCCTCGCGCAGGAAGATGGAGTAGTTGGTGACATGGGCGCGCGAGAGCGTGTCCAGCACCGGCTGCGGCACGGCGCGGTGCAACGTCCGGTACGTCTCGGCGTGCTCCGGGCGCAGCCGGATCACGGACGCGACCCGGCGGGGTGGGCGGGGTGCGGGCATGGCTGGTCACTCCTTCGCGGAAGGGGTCGCTTGTCGGTGCGGCGGGCCCGAGCGGGCGGCAGGCCGGACAGCCCTTGACCGCCCCCTGCCGGCGGTCAGCCCTTGACCGCCCCCGCCGCCAGGCCGCTCATGATGTGCCGCTGCATCACGATGAAGATCACCAGGATCGGGATCACCGCGAGCAGCAGGGTCGGGAACACCTTGGTGTAGTCCGTGGAGTACTGGCCGACCGCCGCGTACACACCCGTGGTGACGGTGTAGACGCCGCTGCCGGGACCGAGAATCATCTGCGGGCTGGCGAAGTCGTTCCAGACGCTGAGCGAGTTGAGGATGAAGACCGTGGCGATGATCGGCCGCATCAGGGGCAGGATGATCCGCCACAGCGTGTAGTACCTTCCGGCCCCGTCGATGGCCGCCGCCTCGTCCAGCGACCTGGGCAGCACCCGGATGTAGCCGAAGAACACGAACAGCGTGAACGGGATGGTGGTGGCCGTCATGAACAGGATGAGCCCCGGCATCGTCCCCATCAGCCCGATCGCGCGCAGTACGAAGATGACCGGCACCAGGATCACCTGGGTGGGGATGAACATGCCGGCGATGAAGAAGAACAGCAGCAGCCGCGAGAGCAGCCTCGGCGTGCGGGCCAGCACGTACGCCGCCGGCGCGCACACCGCCATGGCGAGGGCGTTCACGCAGAGGACCAGCGCGATGGTGACGCCGTAGCCCTTCAGGATGCTGAAGTCGGGGTTGTTCCAGGCGTCCGCGAGGTACTGGAAGGTCGCTGAGCCGAAGCCCGGGGAGAACGGGTTGGCGAGGATCTCCTGCTGGCTCTTGAAGGCGTTGACCACCAGGAGGTACATCGGCACGAGCATGCCGAGGGACACCAGGGAGACGAACGCGACCCGGACGGTGGCGGCCGAGGTGAGTGTTTTCTTCATCCGATGGACTCCGCGTCGTCCTCGGCGCGCCTGCGCAGCACGAGGACTGTGATGGCCAGGACCGCGGCGGCGACGATCAGCAGCACGGCCTGGGCCGAGGCGACACCGATGTCCCGCTGCGGGAAGGAGACGGCGAGGATCGAGTAGGCGAGGGTCTTGGTGGATCCCGCCGGGCCGCCGCCGGTCAGGGACACCACCACGTCGTACGTCTTGAGCAGCGAGATGCCGGAGGTGATGACGGCGACCGTCACGGTGGACGCGAGCGAGGGCCAGGTGACGGCACGGAAGGTCTGCCACCTGTTCGCGCCGTCGATCCTGGCCGCCTCCAGCAGGTCAGCCGGCACCGCCTGCAGGCCCGCCAGGTAGAGGATCAGCTGGACGCCGAAGAGCGACCAGACGATGACGAGGATCATCGACCACAGGGCCCAGTCGGGGTCGCTGAGGAAGGGCAGGCTGTCGGTGCCGACCTTCTCCAGCATGGTGTTGACCACGCCCTGCGGGCCGAGGATGGCCTGCCACAGGAAGCCCACGACCAGCGCGCTGAGCACGTGCGGATAGAACATGACGACCCGGCCGAAGGTGTTGAACCGGTTGGTGCGCTGCAACAGCAGCGCGAGACCCAGCGCGGCCAGGTTGACCGCGACCGCGCCCACCACGGCCACCACGGCGGTGACCACCATGGTCCCGGTCATGTCGTCGGACTCGAATATGGACCGGTAGTTGTCCAGGCCGACGAACTCGGGGACGCGGTTCGGGAATCCGTTGTACTCGGTGAAGCTGTAGTAGAACGCGTAGATCACCGGTACGACCAGCAGGGCGGCGTAGATGAGCACCGCGGGGACGACCATGCTGACGCGGGCGCCCAGGTCGCGCCATCCCCGCGGTTTCGAGGCAGCTGTCCGTTCCATGGGTCAGCGGTTCTCGTCGACCCACTGGTCGATGCTCTTGGCGGCGTCCGCCGGGCTCGCGCCGGTGTACAGGCTCTGCGCGACCTCGGTGAATTTCGGGTTGAATCCGGTGACGGGCAGCCGCACGTTGCCCTGGCCCTCGCCGACGGCGACCAGTGCGGGAGCGGCGTCGAGGACGCCCTGGATCTGCGCGTCGACCTCGGACTGCTCGAGCTGGGAGCCCTTGCGGAACACCCCGTCCGAACCCAGCTGCGCCTCGATGGCCTTGGCGTCGGTGACCAGGTACTCCACCAGCTGCTTGGCACCGTCCTCGTCGCCGATGCCCTTGCGGATCATGTAGGGGTTGGCCATGGTGGCGCCCTGCGGGCCCGGGTACTCCTTGCCGTCCGCGGCCGGCGGGGAGAACACGCCCACCTCGAAGGGCAGATTTTTGGCCTTGTTCAGGGTGGCGGCGAACCAGCTGCCGTTGGTGTAGAGGCCCACCTTGCCCGCGGTGAAGTTGCCGTCCGCCTGGGAAGGGCTGAGCCCGACGTCGCTCTTGTCGATGTATCCGGTCTTGATCCAGTCGGCGTACATCTGGAACGCGGGCTGGTACGCGTCGCCGACCTCGAGCTTCTTGCCGGAGACCGCGGTCTGCCACTCGGGGTGCAGCTGATTCAGCGTGGGGTGGTAGATCTGCTGGAGCTGGAGGCCGGTCTGGAAGTCGCCGGCCGTCTGCATCGGCGTGTACCCGGCCTTCTTCAGGTCGCCGAGGTCCTGGGTCAGCTCCTCCCAGGTGGTGGGCGGCTCGCTGATCCCGGCCTTCTCGAAGGCGGTCTTGTTGTAGTAGACCAGCGACTGCGTCTGGGTGCCGACGCCGACCGCGTAGTGGGCCTCGCCCATGGCGTACTCGTCGAACATCGGCGTGCCCTTGGCCCAGGCCTCGCCGCTCAGGTCGATCAGCTCGGGCGCCGTGTCGTCGTCCGGGAAGATCGACTGGATGACGTCGGGCGCGGTGCCGGCCGCCAGCTGCTGCGGGAAGGACTCGGCGACCGACTTGCCGGTCGGGCCCTCTATCTTCACCTTCAGACCGGTCTTGTCCTCGAACGGCTTGACCAGCTTCTCCCAGTAGGCCTGGTTGAGGTTGTCCGTCAGATTCACCATCATCCGGATCTCGCCGTCCTCGCCCCCCGCCGAGCCGGAGCCCGACGAGCAGGCCGCGACGAGAAACAGCGGAACCACGGCGGCAAGCGCGGCACCGCGCGCCTTGCTCCCTCTTCTGGCTGACGTCATTGTCATCTCTCTTTTCCTCGGTGGGGAAAGCCGGCGGTGTCGTTCGGTGGTCACAGCCGCCCCCGGTAGGGCAGGGGGCCGACGGCCGTGATGTCGGTGGGGGCCTCGCCGCGGTCGACGCGGTAGATGCCGTCGTCGGCGACGAAGAACTCGGGGACGTCCGGGTGGCGCAGCTCCTCGGGCAGTGGCTCGCGGTCCGTCCAGGCGAAGAACTCCCGGGCGAAGACGGCCCGGTCCTTGCGGCCGTACAGATGCAGGTCGCCCGCGGTGAGCGGGCTGCGCACGGACCAGTGGACGCCGGACTCGGCCCAGTACGCGCGATCGCTGACCAGCACCGACTGCCGTTCGCGCGGCGCGGTCACCCGGTCCCAGAAGTCGTCGTCCGGACCGTACCGGGCCATCAGGAACAGCAGGTCGTGCGCGTGCCAGGCGGTGCTGGGCGCGATGTCGGCCTCGTTGTGCCAACCGCTCGCCGAGGCGAAGTAGCCGGCCGGTGTCTGGTAGCGGGCGTAGGTGGCGAGGCATGCCTGGGTGAACGCCTCCAACTCGGCGTCCGGCCCCTCCGCCAGCACCTCGTGGATGCCGTACAGGGTCAGCCCCATGCCCGCGATCAGCATCGGCGTGTCCGTCTTCAGCGCGCGCTCGCCCCGCACGTACCAGTAACGGTGGAAGCGGGTGGCGCCGGTCTCGTCCGTCCAGGGAGACCTGGCCACGTGCCGGCACAACCGCCGGGCCTCGTCGAGCAGTTCCGGATCGCCCTGGGCGCGGTACCCCAGCACCAGCGGCACGATCATGAGCCCGTAGTACTCGGCGGGCTCCAGGATGCCGCCCTCGGTGCGGTCGCGCACGGTGCGGAACGTCCCGGCGCTGTCCGCGTCGGGCACTCCCCGGTGGTGGAAGAGCCGGACCAGCTCCGACAGGTCCTCGGGGATCTCGTCGGCGTACGTCTTGTCGTCGCTCAGCTCCGTGTAGAGCTGCTTGACCCAGACCCGGGCGTACTCCTGGTTGCAGGTGCCGTCCTCGCCGGGGCGTCCGCCGCCGTAGACCTCGCAGGCGTCCAGGTTGCGCCGTACGGCGGTCAGTACGGCGGTCACCTCGTCGGCGGGCAGCAGGTGGCCGGCGTGGCGCACGGCCAGCAGCATGCCGAGGCTGCCGACGGCGTTGTGGATGAGCCCGCTGGTCGCGGACTCGCCGACCTGGAAGCCGATGTGCGCGTACTGCCCGTCGGGCTGGACCTCGGCGCACTGGTGGCGCAGCAGCCGGCGCAGCAGGGCGAGGCCCCGCTCGTCCGGCCGCGCGGCCAGGGCCTGGGCCCAGGCGCCGACGGCCGGGCCCGCGAACGTGGTGTGCCCGCTGGTGAAGTCCAGGAAGGTGGCCGGGTTGGTGCCCCACACGCTGTGGTTGTGGAAGCCGTTGATCGCCCCTTCGTCCGTCACCCAGCTGTGCAGCCAGCCGGCCAGCGCGGCCGTGTCCGGCGTCGTGGTGTGGTGTTCCATGGCGTTGGCGTTCCTTCCGGAGCGGATCACACGGCCGCGCGGTGCGCGGCGTCCAGCAGGGCGGGGTCGAGGCGGTAGACGCGGGCGGCGGTGCCGCCGAGCACGGCGGCGCGGTCGTCGGGGGCCAGCGGGGCGAGGAGTTCGCACACGGACTCCCAGGTGCGCGCGTAGCCTCCGGCCAGCAGGGAGATCGGCCAGTCTCCGCCGTACATCAGCCGCTCGGGTCCGAACAGCTCCAGCGCGTCCTCGACGAACGGCCGGACCTCGGCGGTGGTCCACGTGTCGAGGGGGCCCGAGGCCGAGTAGAGCCCGGAGACCTTGGCGTGCGTGCCGGGGTGGAGCGCGGCGGCGGCGATCAGGCGGCGCCACTCGGCCCGGTCCTCGCGGCCGCCGCCGACCGGCGGCTTGCCGAGGTGGTCGACGATCAGGCGCAGGCCCGGGTGGCGGGCCGCCAGGTCGGGCAGGTGGCGCAGCGCGGCGGGCGAGCTGGTCGGGTAGTCGAGGGTCAGACCGGCCTCGGCGAGCAGCGCGAGTCCCGCGCCGGCGTCGGGGCCGAGGATCCAGTCCGGGTCGGACCGCTCGTGGAGCAGGGTGCGTACGCCCACCACGTGCGGGTCGCCGCGGAGCGCGGTGAGACGGGCCCGGGCCCGGCCCGGGTCGTCCAGCGGGACCCAGGCGACGACACCGACGACCTCGGGGTGCGCGGCGGCGGTCGCCAGCATCAGGTCGGTGTCCGCGTCGTTGTCGGCCGCCTGGACGAGGACGGCCGCGTCGACCCCGGCGGAGCGCAGGCCCCGGCGGGCGTCGGGGAACCGCATGGCGCGGTCGAGGGGCGACATCGCGGGCCCCAGCCAGTCGTAGGCGGCAACCCCGGGATCCCACACGTGCAGGTGGGCGTCGACGACGGTCATGACCCCTCCCCGGGGACGGACGGCGTGCACGGTGCGCCGGGGACCTCCGGGACCAGGCCGAGGTCCGCCAGCTCCGCCCAGAGCGCGTCGGGTACGCGGGCCGCGAGCCGCTCCGCGTTGGTCCGGGACTGCCGCGCGTCGCGGGCGCCCAGCACCACCGACACGACCGCCGGGTGCCGCAGCGGGTAGGCGATCGCGGCCTCGGGCAGCGTGACGCCGTGGCGCTCGCAGACGTCGGCGAGCGCGGCGGCCCGCGCGATCAGCTCGCGGGATGCGGGCAGGTAGTCGTAGGTCGCGTCGGAGGGCGGGCGGTCGGTGGCGAGCAGGCCGGAGTTGTAGACGGCGGCGGCGACGACGCCGATCCCGCGCTCCCGGGCGAGCGGCAGCAGCTCGTCCAGCGCGGACTGGTCGAGCAGCGTGTGGCGCCCGGCCACCATCACCAGGTCGACGTCCGCGCGGCGGACGAACTCGGCGAGCATCGCGCCCTGGTTCATGCCCGCGCCCACCGCCTTCACCACCCCTTGGTCACGCAGTTCGACGAGGGTGTCGACGCCGGTGGTGGACGCCTCGTGCCAGTGGTCGTCGGGGTCGTGCAGGTAGACGACGTCGACGTGGTCGAGCCCGAGCCGGGTCAGGCTGCCCTCCAGGGAGCGCAGGATGCCGTCCCGGGAGAAGTCCCAGTCGCGCCGGTGGGTGGCGGGCACCGCGAAGCCGCCGTCGTCCTGGCGGTGCGCGGTCCGGGGGCTGGGCACCAGCAGCCGGCCCACCTTGGTGGACACGATGTACTCGGCCCGCGGACGCCGGGCGAGGGCGGCACCGAGCCGGCGTTCCGACAGCCCGAGCCCGTAGTGCGGGGCGGTGTCGAAGTAGCGCACGCCACTGTCCCAGGCCGCGTCGACGGCACCCTGGGCGTCCGGGTCGCTGGTCTCCCGCGCCAGGTTGCCCAACTGGGCAGCTCCCAGGCCGAGTTCGGTCAGCTTCGCGCCGCGGGTGAGGGCACGGGTACGCATCCGGCTCACCACACCCTCGTACGGGCGGAGGCCGCGAGGTCCTCCGGGTGGGCGAAGGGCCGCCCCGCCGCGAACCGCTCCACCTCGTCGACGACGGCGTCACCGAGGCGGTGCAGCTCCCCGCCGAGCGAACCCGCCAGGTGCGGCGTCAGTACGACGTTGTCCAGCGTCCACAGTTCGCTGCCGGGGTCGGGCGGCTCCGGGTCGGTGACGTCGAGGACCGCGTCGATACGGCCGGTGCGCAGCTCCGCGATCAGGGCCTCCTGGTCCACCACGGCACCGCGGGCGGTGTTGACGAGGGTCGCGCCGTCCGGCATCAGCGCCAGCCGGCCCGCGTCGATCCGGCCGCGGGTCGCGGGAGTCAGGGGCTGGTGCAGGGACACCACCCGGCTGCTCGCCATCAGTTCGTCGAGCGGCACCAGGCGCGCGCCGAGGTTCCGAGCCTGCTCCGCGGTCAGGGTGGGGTCGTGCAGGAGGACGTCCAGGTCGAAAGGGCGCAGTAGCGCGAGCACCGCGCGGCCGACGGTGGAGGCGCCGACGATGCCCACCGTCTGCCGGTAGTTGCCGCGTCCGGCGTAGGCGCCGAAGTGGTCGGGGCGGGTCCGCGAGGCGCGGTAGCGGCGCTCCTCGGCGAGGACGCGCTTGTTGGCGAGCAGGATCATGGCGAGGGTGTACTCGGCCACGGGCCCCGAGTTGGCGGTGCGGGCGTTGGCCGCCACCACGCCGCGGGCGGCGAAGGCGGCCGGGTCCTCCAGGCAGGTGGCGGCGACCCCGCCCGCGTACACCACGGCCCGCAGCCGCTCGGTGCGGGGCAGGTGCTCGGCCCGTACGACGGGCGCGTCCCAGCCCGCGACGAGGATCTCGGCAGCGGCCAGCGCGTCGCGGGAGCGGGCGGAGTCCAGTTCGCCGAGGACCAGTTCGGTGTCGATGTCGGCCGCGCGGCGCAGCCGCGCCAGAGCGTCCTCGTCGAAGACGGCGCGGACGAGCCGGGGGTTCATGGCGAAGACGGCACGTGGTCGCGTCACGGCGTGCTCTCCCTCTCGGTGCGCTCGGGACGGTGGACGGGGCCGGGCACGGCGGCGGAGGCGGTGCCCGCGGGTGTGCGGGTGGCCGGACCCGGGGGGCCGGGCTCGGGCACGAGCCGCAGACCCGCGTCGCGGGGACGTACGTGCGGACCGTCGGGACGGGTCCAGCCGGCGTCCGCCTCCGGGGCGGCGAGCGTGCTCTCGTCGACGGTGATGCCGAGTCCCGGCGCGTCGCCGAGGACGATGCCGCCGTCCTCGATCGCCTGGTCCACCGTGAGCCCGGCCGGTGTGCCGGTGTCCTGCACTTCGGTGACCAGGTGGTTGGGGGTGGCGGCGGCGGCGTGCGCCAACGGGTTGGCGTGGTAGCCGACCGGGCTGACCGGGAGGTCGTGGCCGTGGGCCAGGGTGGCCACCCGCAGGAAGTGGGTGATGCCCCAGACACCGGCGGTCTGCACGACCTGGAGGGCGTCGGCCGCGAGAAGGGGACGGAACTGCTCCAGGCCCGTCAGGTTCTCGCCGCTGGCGACGGCGGTGCGGGAGGCGCGGCCCACGGCCCGGTGGCCCTTCGCGTCCCAGCGGCGCACCGGCTCCTCGATCCAGGTCAGTTCGACTTGGTCCTCGATCCGGGCGAGCAGCCGTACGGCCTGGTGCCTGCCCCAGGACTCGTTGACGTCGAGCATCAGGGCGGGGGAGCGGGTGTTGGCGCGCAGCACCTCGGCGACCGCGCGCAGCCTGCCGACGTCGCGTTCGGTGTCCAGGCCGCCCTTGAGTTTGGCGCCGGTGAAGCCGCGTGCGGCCCAGCCGGAGTACAGCCGGACCAACTCCTCCTCGTCCAGCGCGATGTCGAGACCGGAGGCGTAGCCGGGCACGAAGCGGTCCGCCGCGCCGAGGGTGCGCCACAGCGGTTCGCCGGCCATCTTCGCCTTGAGGTCCCACAGCGCCATGTCGAAGGCGCCGATGGTGCCGAAGGCCGTGCCGGCGTGGCCGCTCTTGAAGGTGTGGGCCAGCATCCGGTCGTAGAGCGTGGTGACGGCGCGCGGATCCTGCCCGTCGAGGGCGGGGAAGACCCGCGGGGCCTCGCCGTGCGCGCCGAGGCCGACTCCGGTGAGGCCGCCGTCGGTCTCGACCAGCAGGACCGGGACCTCGGTGACGCCCTGCGCGACAAAGCCGTTCGCGTCCCCGACGGGACGTCCCCAGCGGTGCACGGTCGTCAGGCTCCGGAATCCGGTGATCTTCAACTGCTCCCCCTCTTCGAGCTCTCCTCGCCGTCCCGCCTGCCGGACCACCCGTCCCGCGCCGGGGAGAACCCAGAGGCGCGGGAGGTGGGGGGAGCGTGCCGTCGGGCCAGGGGAACGGGCGTCGTGCGGCCGGCGGAATCAGTTCCGCAACCGTGCCCTCATCGAGTCGTAACGTATCATACAAGTGATGACTGAGAAGAGGTCTCGGCGGCGACGAGTGCCTGGCGCTGACGCCCCAGCCCCTCGATCTCGATCTCCATCGCGTCACCGGGCTTCAGGTAGGGAAAGCGGCCGGACAGCGCAACACCCTCCGGGGTGCCGGTGTTGATGACGTCCCCCGGGTCCAGCACCAGGTACTGGCTCAGGTCGTACACGATCTGCGCGACGGAGAAGATCATGTCCGTGGTGCGGGAGTCCTGCCGCGGCTCGCCGTTGACGAAGGAGCGCAGCCGCAGATCCTGGACGTCGGGCACCTCGTCGGCGGGGACCAGGAACGGGCCGAGCGGGTTGAACGTGGCGCAGGACTTGCCCTTGGACCACTGGCCGCCGGAGTGCTCCAGCTGGAAGTCGCGCTCGGAGACGTCGTTGGACACGGCGTAGCCGGCCACGTGGTCCAGGGCCTGCTCGGGGGAGTCCAGGTACCGCGCGGTGCGGCCGATGACGACGGCGAGTTCGACCTCCCAGTCCGTCCTGGCGGAACCGCGTGGGATCTCCACGTCGTCGTGCGGGCCGACCACCGTGTTGGGCGGCTTGAAGAAGATCACCGGACGCGACGGCGGCTCGCCGCCGGACTCCGCCGCGTGCGCCGCGTAGTTCTGGCCGACGCAGACCACCGCGCCCGGCCGCGCGACGGGTGGCCCGAAGCGCAGCCCCCCGGCCGCCAGCGCCGGCAGCGCGTCCTCGGCCAGCGCCCGCCGGGTGCGGGCGATGCCGTCCGCGGCGAGGAAGGCTCCGTCGATGTCGGAGGTGAGGGAGGAGAGGTCCCGGGTGACGCCCCGGTCGTCGATCACGGCGGGGCGTTCCCGCCCGGGGTCTCCGAGCCGTACGAGTTTCATGTGCCGCTTCCTTGGTCGGGGCCCCGGCAGCCCGTGGCGCCCGCCACGCCTGTCCGGCCGGTTCGGCCGGGTGCGGAGAGGGCAGAGGCGGTGATCGCCATGACGGGACGGGTGCCGATTCCCGGGCGTGCGCGGGGGTTCGCGGTGACCGGCGCCGTCGTGGCGCCGCCGCTCCGGGCTGGTGGGCTCAGTATCGGTGTACGACACCGCTTGTTGTCAATGGACTGCTTTACCAGTCAACAGGCTGACAACTAGGGTGTGGCGCCATGAGTACTCGGGACCGATCGCTATGGACCAGTGCCGCACCGGCGCCGGCCGTGCTGCGGGCGGGCGCGATCCTCGACGCGCTGGCTGACGCCCGCGGCCGCGCACTGTCGCCCGCCCAACTGGCCGCCGCCGCGGGCGGCATACCGAGAGCCTCCGTCGTCAACATCTGCGCGGCCCTGCACGAAAGGCAACTCGTCCGGGCCGTGGAGGGCGGCTTCGCCCTCGGACCCGGGCTGCTGGGGCTCGCCCAGTCCTACCTGGACGCCCTAGACCCGGTCCGCGCCTTCCGGGAGCAGATGGGCCGCCTGGGCGACCGCGAGGAGACGCTGCAACTGGCCACCATGAACGGCACGGACGTCGTCTACCTGGCGGTGCACGAGGGCACCGTCCTGATGCGCCTCACCAGCAGGGCGGGGGCGAGGCTCCCGGTCACCTGCACGGCGCTGGGCAAGGCCATGCTGGCCGGTCTGGACGACGCCGGGGTGCGTGAACTGCTCTGCGGCCGTGAGCCGTTCGAGTCCCGCACACCCTGGTCGATCACCACCCTCGACGCCCTGCTCGCGGACGTGCGTGACACGCGCTCGGCCGGTCACGCCGTCGACGACCAGGAGACCGCCGAGGGCATCGTCTGCGTCGCGGCGGCCGTGCCCGGGCCGCCGACGGGCGGCCCGCCCTTCGCCGTCAGCTCCTCGCTGCTCAAGTCCCAGGCCACACCCGAGCGGGTGGCGGCACTCGCCGCGCTCATCAAGGGTGTCGTCCGACGGATGGGCGGGGCGGAGTGAGGTGGCGGCGGTCGCTTCACCGTCCGGGGGCGGGCCCGGACCGGTCGGGAAGGTAGCGGGCGGTCTCGCCCGCGGCGTGGTCGGCGAACATCGGCCCGGCGACGTCCGGGTCACCGCGGCGCAGGACGTCCAGGAGTTCGGCGTGGTGCTCGGCCATCGCGCCCCAGCTTCCCGCATAGCGCGGATCGCCGAGCACGTGCAGGTCCCACAGACTGGACTCGATCATGCGCCACAGGCGGATCAGCGCCGCGTTGTCGGCCGCTTCGCACACATGCCGGTGAAATGACATGTCGGCGTCGCGGAAGGCGCCGATGTCGTCCTCGGCCGCGGCCCGGCGCAGTCGGTCCACGTCCTCGGTGAGCAGCCGCGCGTGCTCGGCGTCCAGCCGGCCGGCCACCCGGCGGGCCGCGTACTCCTCGAACATCACCCGGATGTCCCGGACGTCCTGCGCCTGCCGCTCGGAGACCCGCGCGACATAGGTGCCGCGGTGCGGCTGGGAGATGACCAGCCCCTCGTACGCCAGGCGCTTGATCGCCTCGCGGGGCGGCGCCTGACTGGTGCCGAAACCGCGTGCGATCTCCGACTCGACCAGGCGCTGACCGGGCGCCAGCCGGCCGCCGACGATCCAGTCGCGCAGCAATGTGTACACGTGGTCGGAGAGCAACTGCCGCGGCATGCGCGGCGTGCCCGGCACCGGACCGCCCTCGGCCGCGCGCACCTCCCCACCCGCATCCCCGCGCGGACCGTCCGGCCGGGCAGCCGGCGGATCGGGCAGCGCGGCCTGCTGCTCCCGCCAGATCCGGGCGATCGTGGACTGCGACAGACCGAGGGTGTCGGACAGTGAGCGGGTCGAGGGCACCGGAGCACCGGCGCGGGCCTGCTCGACCACTGCCGCGATCCGCGCCTCCGCCTGCCGGCGGTCCGCGCTGCGGGGCCGCCCCGGCCGAGGAGCGTCGTGCAGACCGGCGACGCCCCGCCGCAGATAGCGCCCCCGCCACTTGGCCACCGTGGCCGGGCTGACCGTGAGCCGCTGGGCGACCTCCGCGTTGGTCAGCCCCTCGGCACACGCCAGCACGATCCGGCCGCGCAGCCGGAGCCCGGCCGACTGCTGCCGGGCCAGGTCCGTCAGGGCCGCCCGCTCCTCCGCACCGAGCTGGGGAAATGCCGGCAGGCCGGGATCCGTCATGGCACCGCGCTCCCTCGAATGCGTCGACTTATGACTCACAGGCCGCGCATGCGTCGCCCCTCAGGTCATCAATTTCAGGTTCAGCCTCGTGTATTGACGACACCACGGCACGAACATATTAACTATCGTTGCTCGATCAGTGACCCACTAGTCATGTACGGCGGTGCCGTGCGGGTGCTCCGCCGGAGCGAGCACCTCGGGGGCGGGCCCCCTCCTCCGGGCCCCGGGCCCGTCGGCGGCCGACGCGAGCCGCCGGCCGGCGCCGACGCCCCCGGACCAGTACACGAGCCTGCGCGGCACCAGCACCCGTGACGGCACGGAACACACCGGCCCGTCCACAGGGATCCGGACCACGACATCACGCACTCCACCCGGCAAGGAGACCTCGTGCCCACCACCCAGGTACGACCAGTCCGACGAAGGACCAGACGACTGCCCCTGCTGCTCGCGGCCGGCGCCCTGCTGGTCGGCGGCGCCACCCTGGACCCACCCGACGCGAGCGCCCAGGCCGACGGCTGCAAGGCCACCGAGCTGTTCGTGTCCCCCGACGGCAGCGACAAGGCCAAGGGGAGCAGGAGCAAGCCGTTCAAGACCATCGAGAAGGCCCGCGACCACATCCGTGACAAGGGCCTGAACCGGCCCGGCAGGATGCGCTGCGACATCCACGTCAACCTGCGTGCCGGCGACTACCCGCTGAGCCGCACCGTCGAACTCGACGACCGCGACTCGGGCACCGGCGGCCATCAGGTCGTCTACCGCTCCTACGACGGCCCCGGCAAGGCCCGCGTGACGGGCGCCCAGCCGGTCACCGGCTGGGAGGAGTACAAGGACGGCATCTACCGTGCCGACGTCGGCACGGACAGCCCCTTCTACACCCTCTTCGAGGACGGCAAGCGCGCCACCACCGCCCGCTACCCCAACCGCAAGTCCGACGACGAGTGGGCCCCGTATCTCACCTCCACCCTGCCGGAGCCGGAGAAGGAGGCCGTCCACCAGTGGCTGTACTCCAACCCCGGTGACTGGCAGGCGGACTGGGACCTCAGCAACGCTCAAGCCGTCGTCTGGTCGGGCGGCAGCTGGAGCTGGTTCACCGACACGGTCCCGATCCGGGACTGGAACCCCGCCAAGAACCAGATGACCCTCAAGTACTGGACCCGGTACGCGCTCAACAACTCCGGCGGCGGCTCGCGCTACTTCCTCCAGAACTCGCTCGACTTCCTGGACCAGGCGGGCGAGTACTACCTGGACTTCAAGAAGGGCCGGCTGTACTACAAGCCCCGCGGCGACATCGACGACGTCACCGTGCTGCGTCCGACGGTCAAGACCCTGTTCGACCTGTCCGGCGCCGACCCCGACCGACGGGTGCGGGACGTCACCCTGGACGGACTCGCCCTGCAGTACAGCGACTTCGTCGACTGGTACCGCAACGGGTGGATCAGTGACGGCGATTCCGGCGAGGTGCACAAGTACCCGGAGTACGACCGGCAGATCGAGATGCCGCGCAACCGCTTCGGCGCCGTCACCCTCACCAACAGCAAGGACATCACCCTGTCCCGGCTGAAGATCTCCGACACGGGCTACCACGCCGTCTACGCCATCGCCGCCAACGACCACCTCACGGTTCGCGACAGCCTGCTGGAGAACATCGGCGCCGACGGAATCAAGGTCGAGGGCCCCTACCCGGGCGAGGGGAACACCTCCAACGGCCACCTGCTGACCAACAACTACATCACCCACTACGGCGAGCTGAACCCCGGCGACGCCTCCGGCATCGAGCTGATGAACACCGGGAACAACACCGTCAGCCACAGCCACGTCAAGCACAGCGCCCGCTACGGCATCAGCCTCGAGGTGCGCCCCGAAGTGGCCCTCAAGGACAACTACGCCCGCGGCAACACCTTCGAGTACCTGCGCATCGACGAAGCCGGCCTGGACAGCGGCGACATGGGCGCCTTCTACACCTACGGCGTCAACAACGTCGAGCCGTACCCGATGGACAACCACGTGCGCCAGATGGTCATAGGCGACGTGATCCCGGACGAGTCGATGCCCGACAGCGGCACCCGTGGCATCCACATGGACGCCGGCGGTTGCGGCTTCACCTTCGAGGACATCGAGGTCGGCAAGACCACCGACCAGTCGTACCAGAGCTACCAGTGCAACGACGTCAAGAACGCCAACTGGGAGGACGGGTACGACGCCTCCCGCATGGAGTACGACAAGATCGGCGTCACCGCCGGCTTCCCCTACCCGATGCCCGACGGGGACACCCAGTGAGCCGTCCCTGACCGGTCGGACGACCAGCGCCCCCGGGCAGCGTGCCGCACGCGCCGCCGCCCGGGGTGCGGTGGGCGCGGGCCCCGAACCCGCCCGTGCCGAGAGCACCGAGTACCAGCCCCGCACCCGACACACACCTGGAGGCCTGCCATGCCCGAGCTGTCCCGACGAAACGTCCTGGCCGCGGCCGGAGCGTCCGCGGCAGCGACCGCGCTGAGCGCCGCTCCCGCACAGGCCGCGCCACAGACGGCGGACACCGCCGCGTCGGCGGGGCGGCGAGGGGACCACGCCGCCAACCCGATGCGGCTGTGGTACCGCGCCCCGGCAGGGGAGTGGCTGGAGGCCCTGCCGGTCGGCAACGGCCGGCTCGGCGCCATGGTCTTCGGCGGCACCGACACCGAACGGCTCCAGCTCAACGAGGACAGCCTGTGGGCCGGCGGCCCCAACGACTACGCCCGCCCCGACGCCGTCAGGCACCTGGCGGAGATCCGCCGCCTGGTGGCCGAGGAGAAGTGGAACCAGGCACAGCGGCTGATCGACGCCGAATTCCTGGGGAGCCCCTCGGAGCAGGCCGCCTACCAGGTGCTCGGCGACCTCGAACTCACCCTCAAGGGCCGGGGCGAGGTGAGCGACTACGAACGCGAACTGGACCTGGAGACCGCCGTCACCCGCACCAGCTACACCCGGGGCGGCGTACGCCATGTCCGGGAGGTCTTCGCCAGCGCACCCGACCAGGTCCTCGTCGTCCGGCTGAGCACGGACACCCCGGGCGCCGTCGGCTTCTCCGCCCGCTTCGGCAGCCCGCAGAGGTCCGGCACCTCGGCCGTGGACGCCCGCACCATCGCCCTCGACGGCGTCAGCGGCGACTGGTACGGCCTGCCCGGCTCGGTGCGCTTCCGGGCCCTGGCGCGCGCCGAGGCCGAGGGAGGCCGGGTGCGCACCGACGGCGGCACCCTCACCGTCGAGGACGCCGACAGCGTCACCCTGGTGATCTCCATGGCGACCAGCTACCGCAACTACCTCGACGTCGGCGCGGACCCCGAGGCCCGCGCCCGCAAGCACCTGACACCGGCCGCGGGCAAACCGTACGACCTCCTGCGCGCCCGGCACGTAGCCGACCACCGGCGCCTGTTCAGCAGGGTCGCCATCGACCTCGGCCCCTCCGAACGCACGAGCCTGCCCACCGACGAACGCATCCCGCTGTTCGCCGACGGCAAGGACCCCCAACTGGCCGCGCTCTACTTCCAGTACGGCCGGTACCTGCTCGCCTCCAGCTCCCGGTCGCCCGGACAGCCCGCCAACCTCCAGGGCCTGTGGAACGACAGCCTGAACCCGGCCTGGGAGTCCAAGTACACCGTCAACATCAACTTCGAGATGAACTACTGGCCCGCCGGCCCCGGCAACCTCGCCGAGTGCTGGGACCCCGCCGTGCGGATGGTGCACGAACTGGCCGAGTCCGGCACCCGCACCGCAAGGGAGCTGTACGACGCCCCCGGCTGGGTCCTGCACCACAACACCGACGGCTGGCGCGGTACGGCACCGGTGGACGCCGCCCAGTACGGGATGTGGCCGACCGGCGGCGCCTGGCTGTGCGTGATGCTGTGGGACCACTACCGGTTCACTGGCGAGACGGGCGCGCTCAGCCGCAACTACCCGGTGATGAGGGGCGCGGTGGAGTTCTTCCTCGACACCTTGCAGGTGGACGCGGAGACCGGCTGGCTCGTCACCAACCCCTCGCAGTCGCCGGAGGTCACCCACCACCAGGACGAGGGGGAGAGCGTCAGCATCTGCGCCGGCCCCACCATGGACATGCAGCTGCTGCGGGACCTCTTCGACGCGTTCCGGCAGGCCGCGAAGGTGCTGGACCGCGACCGCCGCCTCGTCGAACGCGTCACCGAGGTCCGCGACCGGCTCGCCCCCACCCGCGTCGGCCACCTGGGCCAGATCCAGGAGTGGCTGGTGGACTGGGAGGAGGCGGCCCTGGTCAGAAGCCGTCACGTGTCCCACCTGTACGGCGTCTTCCCGAGCGCCCAGATCACCCCGAGGGGCACCCCGGAGCTGGCCGCGGCCGCCAAGAAGAGCCTGGAACTGCGCGGCACCGCGGGACAGGGCTGGTCCCTCGCCTGGAAGATCAACATGTGGGCCCGGCTGCTGGAGCCGGCCCGCGCCTACCAGCACCTGGCGGACCTGCTCACCCCGGCGCGCACCGCGCCCAACCTCTTCGACCTGCACCCGCCCTTCCAGATCGACGGCAACTTCGGCGGCGTCTCCGGCATCACCGAGATGCTGGTGCAGAGCCACGCCGACGAGATCGAGCTGCTGCCCGCCCTGCCCGACGCCTGGCCCACCGGTGCCTTCCGGGGGCTGCGGGCACGCGGTGGCTTCGAGATCGACCTGGAGTGGACCGCGCACGGCATCACCCGCGCGGAAGTGCGCTCGCTCCTCGGCAACCCCGTACGGATCCGCACCCCGCACCCGGTGCGCGTCGAGGGCGCCGACGCCGACCGCCCCGAGCACCACGTCCTGACCTTCGACACCCACCGCAACGGCCACTACCGGCTCGTCCCGGTCACCCCGTGACAGCCCCCACAGCCCGGCGTTTGGGATGCGACGGCTGCCGCGTGCCGGCGGCGGGGTCGCGCGGACCGGGTGCTGCGGGCCTCATCCCTGGGCTCGGGAGCGGTGTCGGCGCCTCCGCTCGAGTATGAACGTGGCCAAGAGGAGCACGGCGGCGACGACGACCATCGCGAGCGGCGCGAGGACGGTCAGGACGGTCAGGATCCGACCGGCTGACGTCGCCTTGTCGCCCAGGTCCTGCACGCTCTCAGGAGTGACCTCGAGGGTCAGGACCGACACCGGCAGCAGAGGCGTCGGCGTCCCGGCGACGGAGGTGGTCGCCACCGTTCTCCGGCTCACCGTCTGGTCCACGGCGATGCCGGTCTGCTGGTCGACGTAGGCGACCAGCGTTGACTGGCCCAGGTAGGTGAGCGGAACGGGGTCCGGCAGCGCGGCCAGCACCGTGGGTGTGAGACGGGCCCGTGTCTTGGAGTCGAGAGCGGGCACCAGGCTCGCGACGAGCTTCTTCGGCAGAGCGGTCGGCAGCGGCCTGGACACCGCCGGGTCCTTGACGGGCGCTGAGACCTCGATCTCGTAGACATTGACAGCACGGCCCTCCCGTCGGGCGGTTCCGGTGTAGCGAACCGGCACGATCGAACGGGTCGTCGCGTCGTAGTAGGTGTAGGAGTCGTCCTGTTCGGCATCCGGCGGAAAGGCCGAGCTCAGTGCGCCCCGTGAGTTCTCCGCCGATGCCGAGGCCGGTGGCGGCACACCCTTCCTGCTCGTCCGGTCGATGGCGTACGTCTTCGAGCTGGGTAAGGACTGCTCACCGGCATGGACCGTCGTCGTGTCCTCGATCATGGCGGTGTCACCACGTGTGGATGTGACCCGCACCCGCCGGTCGGCGGTGACGGGGATGCCGGACCGGAGCACATGCGCGGTGTCTCCGGACCGGAGGGCCTTGGCATCCAGCATGGTGGTCTCGCCCGCGTAGTGCACCGTCTGGTCGGTGTCGGCGGGCAGCTTCGTCGCGTTCGGGGCCACTACGAGCCGTACGACCGCCGCGGCGGCGACCAGGATCACGGCCATGGTGATGAGTGCGATCGACGGGCGGCGTGCGGACACGGCGTCCTCCCTCCACTTGTCTGGTCACATGTTCTCGGCGCCGGCTCTGATCGCCTCACGGATGCGGGGGTAGGTGCCGCACCGGCAGATGTTGCGGACACCGTCCAGATCCGCCTCGGTGATGGTTCGGCCTTCTTCCTTGAGACGGCGGACCAGAGCAACGGCGGCCATGATCTGGCCGGGCTGGCAGTAGCCGCACTGGGCCACGTCCTGCTCGAGCCACGCCTGTTGCATCGGGTGCAGGTCCGCTCCTGCGGTGGCCGCCAGCCCTTCGATGGTGGTGACCTCGTCGGACGCCCTCAGGTCCCCCACCGGGATGGCGCAGGGGTTCGCCGCCCTGCCGTTGAGGTGGCTCGTGCAGGCCTTGCAGACGTTGATGCCGCAGCCGTACTTCGGTCCGGTGACGCCGAGGAGGTCGCGAAGGACCCACAGCAGCCGCTCGTCGTCCGGAGCATCGACGGTCACCTGCTCACCGTTGAGGCGGAAAGTGTGCGTGGGCATGAGAACTCCCAGATGTTTCGCAGGGCTTCAGCGGACGTGGTCCAGACCATCGGTGGGGGAGGCGGGGATGGGCGGGACGGTCGGTTTCGGTTCGAAGGAGAGGGTGCCGTGGTTGATCGGGAAGACCGTGGGCATCGTGCCGGTGGCACGCCCGTACGCGCACGCGACCGCGGCCATCGAAGCGGCGACGCCGAGTTCACCCGCGCCGCCGGGCTTGCCGGTGCTGGGCGGCAGGACGACGACCCGCAGTTCGGGCGGGGTGTTCCACTGCCGGGTGTAGAAGTAGTTGTCCCAGCTCGCTTCGAGGAAGTGCCCGTCGCGCAGGTGCAGGCTGGAGGTCAGGGTCAGGGCGATGCCGTCCATCAGGCAGCCCATCATTTGAGCTTCCAGGCCACGCGGATTGACGGCGAGGCCGACGTCCACGGCGATGACGGCCTTGGTCACGCGTGGGCCGGCGACACCGTCCCGGATGGGGCGGTCGACGGTCTCCGGTCGGCAGTCGAGTTCCACCAGGACGGCGCTGGCGGAGTGGTACTCGGAGTGGAAGGCGATGCCCTGCGCCGTACCTGCCGGCATGCTCCGGCCCCAGTTCCCGGCTTCGGCGGCCGTGTCCAGCACGGCTCGGCCGCGGTCGTCCCGAAGGAAGTCGTGCCGGAACCGGTAAGGGTCCTTGCCCATCTTCCCGGCGAGCCGATCGACCAGGAGTTCCCGGGCGCAGGTGACGTCGGGGGAGTACACGTTGCGCATGCTGCCGGTGTTGAAGCCCTTGTCGGTTTCGTTCAGGAGCCGGCTGTTGGCACCGAAGTCGTAGGGCATCGACTGGGAGAGCTGGAAGAAGGTCTCAGAGAACCCGATGTCACCCACCGGCAGTCTCGCGGCCAAGGCGGTGAAGATCTCCCCGAGGCCGTGGCTGAGGTCGGTGGACACACTGGTGTGCCGCTGTCTGTACCCGAGGACGGTGTTGCCCAGGTAGGAGATGCGCACGCGCGACGTGGCCATGGGATGGGTGCGTCCCTGGCGGGCGTCGTCGGCGCGATGCCACATGAGCTTCACCGGCTTGCTGATCCGCCGGGAGACTTCGGCGGCCTCCAGTGCCGCGTCGAAGAAGAGCTTGCGGCCGAAGGAGCCCCCTCCCTCCGTGACATGCACGGTCACCGCCCCGGGCGGCAGGCCGAGCTTGGTGGCGATCGCCTGCTTCGCCACGATCGGAGCCTTGAGGCTCGACCAGATCTCGGCACGGTCGGGGCGCACGTCGGCTATCGCGCAGTTGGGCTCCAGCGCGCTGTTGCTGCGGAAGTGGAACGTGAAACGCTCCTCCACGTGCGGCGTCACCGACGGCAGTCCCATGGGCAGTTCGGCGGCGCGCAACTCCGCGAGCACGGACTCGTCGGACTTTCCCTCGGCGCTACCGGGTTTCCACGAGACCCGCAGGGCGCGCACCGCGTCGATGCATCGGCCGAAGGTGGTGGCGCGTACCGCCACCCCGGTCGATATCACGACCACGTCGGTGACGCCGGGCATGGAACGGACCTCGGACAGGTTGGACACCGATCCGACCTTGCCGTTGACGGTCGGCGGGCGGCACACCATGGTCGGCAGGGCGCCCGGGACCTTCAGATCCAGCGTGAACGTCTTGCGTCCGGTGACCGCCGCGTGGGCGTCCACGCGGTTGTGCGGCTTGCCGATGACGGTGAACATGTCGCGAGGTTTGAGGCTGACCGACACCTCCTCGGTCCGCGCGCGCGCCGCTTTCGGGGACAGGTCCCCCATGTCGGCGCTCCGGCCTCCGGGGCCGGTGACGAGTCCCGCCTCCCAGCCCAGTTCGTCGACGGCGGTGCCCCATTCGGCGGCGGCGGCCTGAAGCAGCCGGTTGCGGGCGACGGCGGCGGCCACCCGGATCGGGGTGTAGGTGGAGAACGTCGTGTTGGATCCGCCGGTGAGCTGGTTGAAGAGCAACTCCGGGCGCGCCTCGGCGAGAGTGATGTGCACTCGGGAGAGGGGGATGCCGAGTTCCTCGGCGATCAGCATGGCCGTCGACGTCGTGATGCCCTGCCCCACCTCGGTCCGCGGCAACGCGAAGGACACGGTGCCGTCCGTGTTCACCTCGACCGTGATCAGGCCGGACGTCGGCAGGGCCGCCGCTGTCATCACGTCGTTGAGGTCGATCAGTTCCGTGATCTCCGGCGAGGGTATGTCCGCTCGGGCCTCGGAGGCGGGGACGAGCTGGGCCGCCGTCATCAAGGTGGGAGCGGCCAGGACGTATCCGAGGAAGCGGCGTCTGGCGAAGGGCTGCGCGCCCGAGTTCTGCCGGGACGAGTGATCGGTGTCCGTCACCGGCGGTCTCCTTCCCCTGCGGCCGGTGCCGGCGGCAGCGCGTGGGCCGCCCGAGCCGAGCACGAACGGCTCGTCTCGCTGTCGTGCGGTGTCGTCATCGTCTCAACTCGTTCTCGACGTCGGTGTGGTAGCGGGACGTGGGGCGCACTGATGGGGGTACGCCGGTGACGTTGTACCCCCACGTCGTGATGCCGTACGTGGCTCAGGAGGGACGGTTGGCGTCCGGGATCTCGAGGTGGATGCCCCGTCCTTCGCTGAGGAAGAGCAGGACGAACTTCCGGAGGGCCTCTTCCACGGTCCAGGCGGCCTGGGGGATCAGCGGCAGCGGGATGAGCCCTTCGCGGAAGGCCACGAGCAGCGGCCACGCGGTGCTGATCAGCGGTTTCCAGAAGGGCTCCCTGTCCAGCCCGATCAGGTCACCGGTCCGGTCGCCCAGCGTGTACCGGGCGAAGCCGTTGATGAGGGGCCTGGTGAGGCCGGCGTCGAGTTCCGCGACGATGTCGAGGAGGACGTCGGTCAGCTCGGTGCCCTCGCGGGTGGACGCCAGGATCGGGTCGAGGACCTGCTTGGACTGTGCGTTGGCCGCGTCCCAGGTGGCGGGGATGTACTCGTCCCGGACGCCGAGCATGTGGGCGGTGACCTGCCACACGTGCAGGTAGCCGTCCGACTCGGTGGTGGTGATCGGGACCTTCCACTCCCTTAGCTTGTGCATGACAAACGTGGCCAGGCTGTGCCAGGTGACCATGATGTCGGCCTGGCTGATGGGTATCGTCTGGCCGCCGCTGGTGCGGGTCCAGCCCGGTGACTGGGGCAGCAGGTGCCGTACGGCGGCGTGCACCAGCCGGGTCTTCACGGCGGTCACGATCATCCCGCCCCGCGGCTGGTAGGCGTCCAGGTCCCCGACGTCATAGCCGAGCTGGGCCGTCTTGGCGATGCGGTCCTTCATGTCCGCGCCGCCCTTGGAGTAGTAGACGGCGCGGGCCTCTCGCGGGATGGCGGTGCTCAACAGGCCGCTGCCCAGACCGTACAGCGCGCCGGTGTAGATGCCCTTCTTCGTGGTGAACCTCGCCGCGGCCGCGAGCTTGTCCCGGTCCGCCCAGGCGGGCAGTTGGCGGGCCTTCTCCATGAAGTCCCGCAGGTCGGCGGGGAGTCCGGCCGGCAGGGGCTGGTCGTTGCGGGTCCACTTGCCGAGCGCCTCGTTGGCCTTGGCCACGTCGCCGCGCTCGATCACGGCGGCGAGGACGGGATCCGCCTCCTCGTCCCAAGTGCTCCGAGCGCTCCGAGCGCTCCTCCCATGATCAGCATCTTGCGCCTGCTCAGGTCGTCCATGCTGAGAACCCTTCCTTGAGTCCCGCCGAGGCCGCGGAGGCCATCCGCGCGGGTGCCGATTCCGGTCAGGCGGGACGGTTGGTTTCGGGAATGTCGATGTGGGTTCCCCGTCCCTTGGTGAGGTAGAAGAGGATGTACTTCCGGGCCGCCTCGTCGATCGTCCAGGCCAGGGGCGGTACGAGGGGCAGCGGGATCAGCTTCTCCCGGAAGGCGACCAGCTTCGGCCAGGCGGTCGCGATGGCCTTCTCCCAGAACGCCTCCCGCGGGATGCCGTCCCAGTCGGCGACCTGGTCGCCGACCAGGTACCGGGCGAGGGCGTTGACGAGTGGGCGGTCGACCCCGCCGGGGCTGGTCTGCTCGGCGAGCTGGCGCAGCAGGATGTCGGTCAGTTCGACGCCCTCGCGCGTGGGGGCGAGGATGGGGTCGAGGACCTGCTTGGACTGTGCGTTGGCCGCGTCCCAGGTGGCGGGGATGTACTCGTCCCGGATGCCCAGCATGTGGGCGGTGACCTGCCACACGTGCAGGTAGGCGGCCGAGTCGGCGGCCGGGATGGGCACCTTCCACTCGAGCATCTTCCGCATGGCGTAGGTGGGCAGACTGTGCCAGGTGACCAGCATGTCCTGCTGGCTGATGGGAATCGTCTGGCCGCCGCTGGTCCGGGTCCAGGCCGGTGACTGGGGCAGCAGGTGCCGTACGGCCGCGTGCACCAGGCGGGTCTTGACGGCCTGCACGATGACGTCGCCGTCGGGCCGGAACGCGTTGAGGTCCCCGACGGCGAAGCCCAGCAGGCTGGTCTTGGCGACCCTGTCCTCCATGTCGGCGCCGCCCTTGGAGTAGTAGACGGAGCGCGCCTCACGAGGGATGGCGGTACTCAGCATGCCGCCGCCGACTCCGTTCAGCAGGTTGAGGTACAGGCCCCTCGACTTGTTGAACTCGGCCGCCCTCTCCAGCTTGTCCCGGTCCGCCCAGGCGGGCAGTTGGCGGGCCTTCTCCATGAAGTCGCGCAGGTCCGCGGGGAGTCCGACCGGCAGTGCCTGGTCGTTGCGGGTCCAGGAGCGCAGCGCGGCGTTGGTCCTGGCCACGTCTCCGCGCTCGATCACGGCGGCGACCAACTGGTCGACCTCCTCGTCCCAGACCCATTCGGGGTCCAGACCGGCTCCCTTGCCCGCCACCGAGCCGCTCGGCGCCCACGTCCACAGGGACCGCGCGTGGGTGGGCGAGGCCAGGCTCAGCGCCCCGAAGGCTCCCACCGCCCCGCTCGCGAACAACATCTTGCGCCTGCTGAGTCCATCCATCGCTGCGAACTCCTCCTTGAGTTCCGTGGCGTCGTTGCGGAGGTTGGTACGATGAAACGCATCGTGCTTCTTTGTTTCAACAGGGGAGCACATGCGAGACGTGAACGCCAGAGGCTTCACAGAATCAGGGAGGCAGTCGTGGAACCTGTCCTGTTGGCACTCATGAGGTCGTCGTCCGGTGCTCCGTCCGTGCTGGAGAGCGTGTTCGCCGAGGCCGTCGAGGGTGCCGGGCGAGATGACGAGGTCTCGGAGCGAATGCTCGACGCCGCCTACGAGCAGTTCTGCCGCATGGGTATCAAGCGTTCGACCATGACGGACGTGGCGCGGCTGGCCGGCGTCTCCCGGATTACGGTCTACCGCCGGTTCGCTACCAAGGACCAACTGGTCGAGCAGGTTGTACGGCGTGAGTTCCGGCGGTACTTCGACCGCTTCATCCTGGACATCCAGGACGCCGACACCGTCGCTGACCGGGTCGTCGTGGGATTCGTGAGTTCGCTCAGGGCCATCCGCCGCAACCGCCTCATCGGCGGTCTCATGACCGCCGAGCCGGACGCCGTGGTCCCGTCCATGACCGGTGACGGCGGCCGCACCCTGGCCGTGGTGCAGCAGTTCGTGGCATCGCGACTGCTTCGGGAACAGCGCGCGGGGAACATCGCCGGTCATGTGCAGGTGGACCTGGTGGCCGAGATGATGGTGCGCATGTCCGCGTCGTTCCTCGTCATTCCCAGCCATGTGATCGATCTCGACGACGATGAACAGCTGGGTGCGGTGGCCCGGCAGTTCCTCGTGCCGATGCTCGGACCACCGCACACACCTCACTCGTAGGCTTCGCCTCGCTCGGCCTTGGCCATCAGGGATTGCGGCGGCTCGAACCGCTCGCCGTACCGCTCGGCCAGCTCCCTGGAGCGGTCGGCGAAACCGTGGAGTCCGCCCGCGTAGCCGTTGATGTACTGCAATACACCCCCGGTCCAGGCCGGGAAACCGATGCCCAGGATGGAGCCGACGTTGGCGTCGGGCACCGACCGCAGGACGCCTTCGTCGAGGCACCGGACCGTGTCCAGTGCCTCGGCGAAAAGCATCCGTTCCTTCATGTCCTCGAACGGGATCTCGCGGCCCGGCACGGCGAAGTGCTCGTTCAGGCCCCGCCACAGCCGCGTACGCCGGCCGTCGACGTACTCGTAGAACCCGGCGCCCGAGGAACGCCCGCCACGCCCGAACTCGTCGATCATGCGGTCCAGGACGGGCTCCGAACCGTGTGGACGCCAGCCGCCCCCCTCGGCCAGGACCGCGGCCCTGGTCTCCTCACGGATCTTCCGGGGCAGAGTCAGCGTCAGTTCGTCCAGCAGTTGCAGCGGAGGCGCGGGGTAGCCGGCCTGCGAGCCGGCCTGCTCCACCGAGGCGGGAGGCAGTCCCTCGCCGATCATGGCCACCGCCTCGTCGATGAACTTGGATATCACGCGACTCGTGAAGAAGCCCCGGCTGTCGTTGACCACGATCGGCGTCTTGCCGATCTGCCGCGCCATGTCGACCGCCTTCGCCACGGTGTGCTCGCTGGTCTTCTCCCCGGTGATGATCTCCAGCAGGGGCATCCTGTCCACGGGGGAGAAGAAGTGCAGACCGATGAAGTCCTCGGGGCGCTTGACCGCCTCCGCCAGCCCGGTGATCGGGAGCGTGGAGGTGTTGGATCCCAGCACGGCGTCCGGTGCGACGACGTCTTCGATGCCGCGGAAGACCTGCCGCTTGAGGGCCGGGTCCTCGAAGACCGCCTCGATCACCAGATCGCAGCCGCTGCAATCTGCCGGGTCGGCGGTCGGCATGATCCGTGCGAGCACCTCGTCGGCCTCGGTCTGGGAGAGCCGTCCGCGTGCCACGGCCTTGGCCAGGACCTGTCGGGAGTAGTCCTTGCCCTTCTTCGCCGCGTCGTAGGTGACGTCCTTGAGCACCACCGGCAACCCGCTGCGGGCGCAGGAGTACGCGATGCCGGCTCCCATCATGCCGGCGCCCAGTACGCCCACCCGGTGGACGGTGTGGGGCGGGTAGCCTTCGGGACGGCTTCCGCCGGAGCCGATGTGCTGCATGTCGTAGAAGAACGCCTGCATCATGTTGGCCGAGATCTGACCCGTCATCAGTTCCACGAGGTAGCCGGTCTCGATCTTCTGCCCGGTCTCCAGGTCGACCTGTGCGCTCTCGACGGCCGCGGCGAGGATGTTGCGCGGCGCCGGCATGTTCGCACCCTTGAGCTGCTGGCGCAGGTGCGCCGAGAGGGTCGGCAGCATCGCCGCCACCTTCGGATGGGAAGGGGATCCGCCCGGCATGCGGAAACCTGGGGCGTCCCACGGCTGAGTGGCCTCAGGGTGGGTCACGACCCATTGCCTGGCCCTGGCGAGCAGTTCCTCCGGCGTCTGGGCGAGTTCATGGACCAGCCCCTTGGCGAGCGCCTCCTGGGGCTTGTACTGCCGCCCCGTGAGCAGGATGTCGGTCAGCGCGTCCTGGAGTCCCAGGAGACGGACTGTCCGGCTGACTCCACCAGCGCCGGGCAGCAGGCCCAGAGTCACCTCCGGCAGGCCGAAGCGGCTGCTCGGCGCGGACAGGGCGATGCGCCGGTGGCAGGCGAGCGCGATCTCGAGCCCGCCGCCGAGTGCCGTGCCGTTCATGGCCGCGGCCACCGGCCTGCCGAGGGTCTCCAGCCGTCGCAGCTGTGACTTCAGGACCGTGCACAGCTCACTGAGTTCCGGGGCGTGGTCCGGCTGAGCCCTGCTCATGAAGCCGATGTCTCCGCCGGCGAAGAAGCTCTTCTTGGCGGATGTGAGGACGACCCCGGTGATGGTGTCCCGCTCCGCCTCGAGGCGGGTGACGGTGGCCTCCATCGAGTCCACGTAGGTCCGGTTCATCGTGTTGACCGGCTGATCGGCATCGTCCATGGTCAGCAGGACGACCCCGTCAGGTCCCTGTTCCCAGTGGATCATGTTCTTCGCCAGCATCGGTGCGGCGCTCCTTTCGAGGGGATGTACGTGGCCGGCGCGAGGGCGGGAGGGGTCACAGCCGTTCGATCACGGTGGCGATGCCCATGCCGCCACCCGCGCAGAGGCCGATCACGGCCCGTCGCGCGGAGCGGCGCTCGAGTTCGTCCAGGGCGGTGCCCACCAGCATGGCCCCCGTGGCGCCGAGCGGATGGCCCATGGCGATGGCGCCACCGTTGACATTGACCTTCTCCCACGGCAGACCGAGGTCCTTGACGTAGCGCAGGACCACCGAGGCGAAGGCCTCGTTGATCTCGAACAGGTCGATGTCGTCCACCGTCAGACCGGCGAGGTCCAGCGCCTTGCGGGTGGCCGGCGCCGGCCCGGTGAGCATGATCGTCGGGTCGGCTCCGCTGACCGCGGTCGCCACGACGCGCGCCCGGGGCACCAGGCCGCACTCCGTTCCAGCCCGCTCGGTACCGATCAGGACGAGCGCCGAACCGTCCACGATCCCCGAGGCGTTGCCCGGGGTGTGTACGTGCTCGATGCGCTCCACCCAGTGGTACTTCTGCAGCGCCACCGCGTCGAAGCCCGCCATGGCGCCGAGGTCCGCGAACGAGGGCTTCAGCTCACCCAGCGCCGCCGCCGTCGTCTCCGGGCGCATGTGCTCGTCCTGGGCGAGCACGGTGACGCCGTTGCGGTCCCTGACCGGGACCACGGACTTGGCGAAGTAGCCGCCGGACCAGGCGTGAGCGGCACGCTGCTGCGACCGGACCGCGTACGCGTCGACGTCGTCGCGCGAGAAGCCCTCGACGGTCGCGATCAGGTCGGCGCCGATGCCCTGTGGCACGAAGTACGTGTCGAAGGCGGTCTCGGGATCCGCGGCCATCGGACCGCCGTCGCTGCCCATCGGCACTCGCGACATCGATTCCACGCCGCCGGCGATCACCAGGCGCTCCCAGCCGGAACGGACCTTCTGCGCGGCCGTGTTCACCGCCTCCAGCCCCGATGCGCAGAACCGGTTGAGCTGGACGCCGGCGACGTGGTCCGGCAGTCCCGCCGCCAGCGCCGCCGTCTTGGCGATGTTCATGCCCTGGTCACCGACCGGGGAGACCACGCCGAGCACGACGTCGTCCAGACGGTCCGGGTCCAGACCGGGGTGACGGTGGCGGAGCTCGTCGATCAGGCCCGTCACCAGTGAGACCGGCTTGACGTGGTGCAGCGAACCCCGTTTGCCCCGACCGCGCGGGGTGCGGATCGCGTCGTAGATGAATGCTTCGGTCACTGTCCTGGCACTTCCTCTCGTCGGCAGGCGACGTGCTGCCGATCCGGGCACTCCGGGTGCAGGTGGTGGATCCGGTGGGGACAAGTAAGAGCGCTTATTGGCTGTCCGTCAATAGTGTTGCGTGCCGTCACATCGCCCAGGGCTGACCGGAGAATGAGAAGGAATACGAGTTCAGTGGACATGTTGAGCGCTCTTGGGCACGCCTCTATTGACTCCGTGCCAAGAGCGGTTCACTGTGGGTCCGCTCAGCAATCCGCTCACGTCTCGCGAGGGAGGGGACCCGTCATGGCCACAGCAGAGCAGTTGCACGAGTCCGTCGAAGGGCAGACGATCACCGCACTACTGCGACGCAACGCCCAGCAGTACGCCGAGCGCCCGGCGCTGACCACCGGAATCGGCCCGGACGCCGGAACCCTGACCTGGTCGCAGCTGCGCGCCGAGGTCGCCGCGGTCACCCGTGGCCTGGTGACCCTGGGACTGAACCGGGGCGACCGCATGCTCATCGCCATGTCCAAGCGGGCGGAGCACTGGATCGCCGACTTGGCCGCGGTCCATGTCGGTGCCCTGCCCTGCAGCACGTACGACACGCTGAGCACCGAACAGATCGGCGCCCTGGCCCGGCACAGCGCGGCTGCCGTCCTCGTCCTGGAGGGCAAGGAGCAGATGCGGCGGTGGCGTCCGGTCCTGGACGACCTGCCGAACCTGCGCGCCGTCGTCGTGCTCGACTGGGACGCCGCTCCGGCCGACGACCCGCGTTTCGTCAGCTACACGGCCGTACGCGGCGCGGTGCCTCCCGACGACGCCGGGTTCGAGGAACTCGCGGACGCCGTCACCACCGACCATCCGCTGACCCTTGCCTACACCTCGGGTACCACCGGTGACCCCAAGGGTGTGGTGCTCTCCCATCGCAACGTGATCCACGAGTGCCTGATGCAGGAGCAGCTCGTGAAGGTGCCGGACCACCCGCGCTCGGTCGCGTACCTTCCCCTGGCCCACATCGCCGAGCGGGTCCTGGGCATCTACATGCCCATCTGCAACGCGGGCCACGTCACGATCTGCCCGGAGCCCGATCAACTCCTGCCCACGCTCCTCACGGTGCGGCCGCACGGCTTCTTCGGCGTGCCGCGGGTGTGGGAGAAGCTCGCCGCCGGCCTGCAGGCGAAGCTCGCGGCACTGCCCGAGGAACAGTCCGCGGCCATGGAGCAGGCCCGGAAGACCGCCCTGGAGGCCTACCTGCTCCGTTCCGACGGCAAGGACGTCCCGGCGGAGCTCGCCGAGGTGTTGGAGAAACTCGACACCCGGGTGATGCGGCCGGTCCGGGCCGCGATCGGACTCGACGAATGCCACAGGGCCTTCAGCGGCGCGGCACCCATTCCGACCCGCGTACTGGAGTTCCTGGCGAGCGTGTCCCTGCCGGTGTACGAGGTGTGGGGGCTGAGCGAGACCACCGGCGCGGCAACGGTCAGCACACCCGGGGCCTTCGCACTCGGCTCGGTCGGAAGGCCGGGACCGGGCATCGAGGTCAAGGCAGCCGATGACGGCGAACTCCTCGTCAGGGGACCGGTCGTGTTCGCCGGCTACCTGCGGAGCGACGGCGGCATCGAGCCTGCTACCGATGCGGAGGGCTGGCTGCCCACCGGAGACGTGGGAGGCGTCGATTCACGGGGCTTCGTCACCATCACCGACCGCAAGAAAGAGATCATCATCACCGACGGCGGGAAGAACATCGCCCCCACCAAGATCGAGTCCCTCCTGCGAGCGCACCCGCTGATCGCCCACGCCGTCGTCATTGGGGACCGGCGGCGCTACGTCACCGCCCTGCTGGTACTGGACGAGGAGACGGCCCCGCTGTGGGCACGGGCGAACGGTGTCGCCGACGCGTCCGGTGTGGACGCGCTGGCCCGTCACCCGAAGGTCCACGCGGCGCTCGACCAGGCCGTGGCCGAGGCGAACGCGGTGCTGTCGCGCACCGAGCAGGTGAAGAAGCACCGTGTCCTCGCAGGCCCCTGGACCGCGGAGACCGGCGAGCTGACACCCAAGCTGAGCCTGCGCCGCCGCGCCATAGACGAAGCGCACGCCGCCACGATCGAGTCGATGTACACATAGGTCCGGCACACCGCGACCACGGAAGGAACCACCACATGGGCGTTCAGCGCCAGGCCCCGCGCCGCAGGATGGAGCCGGACGCCCGGCGAGCCGAGATCCTCGGGGTCGCCCGCAGGCTGTTCGGGGCCAAGAGCTACAGCACGGTGTCCATCGCGGACATCGCCTCCGAGGCAGGAGTGGCCCGTGCCCTGGTCAGCCACTACTTCGGCGGGAAGCGGCAGCTGTACCTGGAGGTGGTCCGGCAGATGATGGTCGTGCCGGCGTCCGTCTCGCAGCGGCTGCCGCCGACCACCGCGGAAGAGCGCGTTTCGATCTGCGTCGACCGGTGGCTCGAAGTCGTGGAACGCAACCGGGAGATGTGGCTGTCCGCGATCGGTCTGGAAGCGCTCGGCAACGACCCGGAGATCGACCAGATCATGCTCGAAGCCGACGAGATCGCGACCGACCGTGTCCTCGAGGCCGCCATGATGGCCGACGTCACCGAGGGCCGGGAGAAGCTCCGGGCGATGATCCGCGCCCACAGCAGCATGCTCAAAGCCGCCTCCCGCGAATGGCTGGTGCGCGGCACCCTCAGCCGCAGCGACCTGCACGTGATGCTCACCCGCACCGTTCTCCACCTGGTCGACACGGTCTACCCCGCCCTGCGCGACAAGTGACTCCACCTTCAGCGCCCCTGCCGAGGAGAGAACTCCATGCCCCGAGTCCTGTCAGATGAACGCCGAGACCTGGTCAAGGCGATCGCCGACTTCTGCCGCCGCGAGTGCGGAACAAAGGAACAGCGCGACAAGCTGACCGCAAACGGTCAGGAGCAGCACAACCAGAACCTGTACGAGAAGATGGCACGCCTGGGCTGGCTCGGCATCGCGATTCCGGAGGAGTACGGAGGTGGGGGCCAGGGAATGACCGATCTCTGCCTGTTCCTCCAGGAGACCTCGTACGGGCTGGCCCCCATCAGCGGTTTCGGCACCACCGTCATCGCGGCCTCCGCCTACGAGAAGTTCGGCACCGAGGAGCAGAAGCGCACGGTACTCGAAGGCGTGGCGGCCGGCCGGGTCGAGGCCATCTCGATGTCGGAACCCGGTGCCGGCTCCGACGTGGGCGCCCTGGCCTGCCGTGCGGAGCGCACCACCGGCGGGTACCTGGTCAACGGCCAGAAGACCTGGTGCTCCAACGCACACTTCGCCGATCACATCCTGCTGATCGCCCGCACGGAGCAAGGGGAGTCGAAGCACCACGGAATCACCCAGTTCATGGTGCCGGCCGACGCCGACGGCCTCCAGATCCGAGGCATCGACACCATGGGCGGCAAGGACGTCAACGACCTCTACTTCACCGACTGCTTCCTGCCCGACTCCGCAGTGGTCGGCGAGCCCGGACAGGGCTGGACGCAGCTCATGGCCGGGCTGAACCTGGAACGGATGATCCTCGCCGCCCTGATGCTCGGCGTCGCACGACGGGCCTTCGACGACACCCTCGCCTATGTCCGCCAGCGCGAACAATTCGGCCGTCCCATCGGCTCCTTCCAAGCGCTCAAGCACCGGATCGCCGACATGGCCACCGAACTCGAATGCGCCCAGTTGCTCCTCGACGACGTCGCACGCGCGATCGACGCCGAACCCGGCCGGGTGTTCGCGCGCGAAGCGTCCATGGCGAAACTCAAGTGCACCGAGCTCGCCAAACACGTGACCCTGGAAGGAATGCAGATGATGGGCGGCTACGGATACGCCACGGAGTACGGCATGGAAGCCCTGCTCCGTTCGACCGTCGTGTCCACGGTGTACGGCGGCACGAGCGAGATCCAGCGGGACATCATCGGCAAGACCTACGGACTGTAGGAGCCGCGATGCTGACCACGCGCTTCTGCGAGACGTTCGGTGTGGAGCACCCGATCGTCCAAGGCGGCATGCAGTGGGTGGGCCGGGCACAACTCGTCGCCGCGGTCGCCGAGGCGGGCGCGCTCGGCTTCCTGACGGCTCTGACCCAACCGACACCGGAGGCGCTCGTCGAGGAGATCGCGCGCTGCCGGGAGATGACCGACAAGCCGTTCGGCGTCAACCTGACCATCCTGCCGTCGATCAACCCGCCCCCCTACGACGAATACCGCCATGCGATCATCGAATCCGGCGTGAAGGTCGTCGAAACCGCCGGTTTCAACCCCGCGGAGCATCTTCCGGAGTTCCGCGCCCACGGTGTCAAGGTGCTGCACAAGTGCACCAGCGTCCGACACGCGGTGAAGGCCGAGAAGGTCGGCGTCGACGCCGTGAGTATCGACGGCTTCGAATGCGCCGGCCACCCCGGGGAGGACGACGTCCCGGGCCTCGTCCTCATTCCCGCGACCACGCGACGGGTGTCCATCCCGGTGATAGCCTCCGGCGGATTCACGGACGGCCGCGGTCTGGTGGCCGCTCTCGCCCTGGGCGCCGAGGGCATCAACATGGGCACCCGCTTTCTGTGCACCGCGGAATCCCCCGTACACCGGCGTGTCAAGGAACAGATCGTCGCCAACAGCGAACTCGACACCGAACTGATCTTCCGTCCCCTGCGCAACACCGCCCGCGTGGCCAGCAATTCGGTCAGCAGGAAGGTCGTCGACATACTCCACGGCGGGGGCGGGTTCCCGGACGTACGGGAGCTGGTTGCCGGGGCCAGGGGGCGCAAGGTGTTCGAGGAAGGGGACCTGGACGCCGGCATCTGGAGCGCCGGCATGGCCCAGGGCCTCATCGGCGACATCCCTACCGTCCGGGACGTCGTGCGGCGGATCGTGGCGGAGGCCGAAACACTCATCTCCGGACGGCTGGCCGCCCTTCGCTGGGCGTCATCTACCCGAACCGACTAGGGGCTGTCCGAAGGGTTGTCTGAGCTGATCAGGGATGTGGCCTACTGTTCGCTGAACGAAGGGGGCCGCATGGCACGCGATACAGCCGGAGCAGAGGCGGGACTCAAAGGGATCAGGTTTCCTGCCTGGCACGGCAAGCACTACGTGACCCTGGCCGAGCTACTGGTTCGCCTCGGCAGCTTCGGCCTGGGCCTGACCTGGCACGTCGAGTTCGACGAGATCGTCGATCCTCGCTGTGTCGAGATGGAGAGACGGTCCGCTAACGCCGGCATGGACACGTTGACCCTGTTGTCGCTGACGACCCCCTTCCTCCAGTTGATCGACGCCGAAGCACGTGGGTTCGCCGAGGACGAGCTGATGCTCGTCCTGACCGAGTTCGACAGCTCCGCGTGGGACGTCAGGGCTGCCGACGAGCGCGTACTCGGCGAACTCCGCCAGCACTACCCGGGTGCCGAGGATCTCTGAACGGGGCCCTATCCGCCGGTCGCAGCCACAGGCGGATCGCTGCCACGGTGACCGTTCCGTGAAAGACGTACGGTGGTAGATCACCTTGTCGAACCCTGTGGGCCGACCGTCTTCGCTGCCGCGGCGCCGGCGGTTGGCCCGCTGGTCTCTCGGCTCGGAGATTGTGTGCTTGATCTGGCGTCTGCGCAGGTGACGCCGGTTGCAGCGTGACGAGTAGGCCTAATCCGCCAGGACCACATTCGATCGACTGATCCAGACGAAACTGCCTAGCTGTAAGGCCCCCACCGCCGTTCCAGGGTGTCGTACGAGTACCGGGGCAGGCCCTCGATGGCGCTGGTGCGGAACGGGCGGCCGCCGTCGTCGATACGGACGGTGCCGGTGCGGCCCTGGGAGGACCAGTCCAGTTCCAGGTACCAGCGGCAGTCGCACGCGCGAGTGCCGGCGGTGACCAGCAGTACTTCGGGGTCCTTGGCCGAGACCCGGTAGGGCATGCGCACGGCCGGGATCGGCGTGCCGGAGTCGTTCCCGGCGACCGCGCGTGCGATGGGGCGGTCCTTGTCCAGGTCCACGGCGAAGGACCGGGGTGTGACGGCGCCGCCGCAGCCCTGGTCCATGGCGTAGGCGCTGCCTTCGGCCGGCGCGGTGCGTCCGCTCACGCGCACGCGCAGCGCCTCCAGCACGACGGCGGTGTCGCTGCGCCCCTGCACCGTCAGTTGCACGAGCGTCTCGCCACCGTGCACCGCGCCCTGCGTCGCCGCCCAGGGCGCGGCGTCCTGCGGGGCAGGGGGCGGGGGGACCTGGTCGGGCTCCTTGGCGATGACGTAGTCGTGGCCGCAGCCGAGCTTCCAGGCCTGTGAGTTCACGGACCAGGCCAGCGGCAGGCGGGCTGGCTGTCCGTCGCCGGAGGCGCCGGACGTCGCGCCGGACGGGGACGTGGTGGCCGGCTTCTTCCCGGGTGCGGGCGGCTGCGCAGAGCGTGCGGCGGAGGGAGTGCGGCTGGGACGCGGCGAGGTGCTCGGCCGCCGGGATGCCTCGGGCCTCGCCGTGCCGGAGGCGGACGGGACGGCTGCCGCCCGGGCGGGATCGCCGGCGGGTGCCCGGTGCCCGTCCGGCAGCGCGGTCAGCGCACCGAGCGTCGTGAGCACGGCACAGGCGCAGGCCAGTGCGCCCACGGCACGTCTGCGGCGGTACCACGGCCGGCGCGGCGACGACACCGCGGACCCTGGGGGCGCGGCATCCGGGGCGGCACCCCCGCCGGCCCCGGCCGCGGGACCCGGCCCGACGGCGTCCTCCACCGCAGCGCCCACGCCGTCGTCCGCCGCCTCGTCCGCGGCATCCGCGACGGCACCCGCCGCGTGTGCGGTACGGGGCCGGTGGCGGGCCGCCACGGCCAGGAGCCAGCTGCGATGAAGTTCCAGCCGCTGCTCCGGCGTTGCCCCGCACAGCGCCGCGAACCGCTCCACGGGCGCGAAGTCGAGCGGCACCGCGTCGCCCGCGCAATAGCGGTGCAGCGTCGAGGTGTTCATGCCCAGTCGGCGGGCCAGCGAGCCGTAGCTGCGGTCGGTGCGCTCCTTCAGCGCCCGCAACTGCTCCGCGAACCGCGCGACCTCGCCGCCGCCTTCGTCGTCCTGTGCCGACATCAGGTCCCCCGTCCTCGTTGCGACCCACGCCCCGGCCCGGGACGGCGTCCCAGGCATCCGTGTACCTGCACGTCAGCGGGGCTGGGATGGTTCCACCGTGTCAGATCACCCGCCGGCTGTTGCGCCCGCCCGCCGCCCGAGCCGATGCTCTGGGTGGCGCACCGGCCGGGCCGGCCCCGGCCGCGCCGTCCACACACTCGTCCCACGGGGGGAACACCCATGTCCATGCGCATCCGAACGGGCGCCGTGACCGCCCTGGCCGTCACCGCCCTCACCGGGGGTGCGGTCCTGACGGCACCCGCCGCGACCGCTGCACCGAAGACGCCGGCGCCCGCGTTCCTGTCGGCGTCCCAGCTGCCGCCGCACCCGACGTCGTCCTGGACCGCCGGGCCGGTCACCGAAGGCTTCCCCGAAGAACTCGACCTGTGCGTCCACACGGAGGGCGTGCCCTCCTACGACTACCGCCACCGCACGTTCCGCACTGACCTGGACACCGGCGCCGTGCAGCTGACCGTCGTCGCGGACACGGCCGCCCACGCCAAGGCCCTGGCCAAGCACTACGACGACCTGATCCGCACCTGCGCCGACCGCATCGAGCAGTCCACACCCGACATCACGGCCGAGGGCCGCGACTACGGCACGCTGCCGGTCGAGGAGGGCGCCCGCGTCCGCGGACTGCACACCGAGACGACCTGGGGTGCCACCGACATCGCCCTGCTCTCGGTCGGACGCGACAACAGGACCGTCACCGTCGTCCAGTGGGCACAGCTGGGCGACTTCACCGACGCACCCGTGGCCGCCTTCAAGAAGACCACGACCCGGGCCGTCAACAAGCTGTACTGACCGGCCCGCCACCCCAGAGCCGGGGCCGTCCTCCCGCCACGGGGGTCGGGAGGACGGCCCCGCCCCACTACTCACTCCGCCCGGGCGGCGTCCACCACGAGCCATTGCTCCGCGGGGTGGTGCACCGCGCCCCCCGCGTATCCGAGGAAGTGGTCGATGCTGCCCGGCGCGACGCCCGAGGGCGGTGTCATGGCGAGCCAGGACCGACAGTGGGGTGACGGTCCTGGAGGCCTGCGTTGGAAGAAGTTGGTGATGACGGTGTCCCACCCGCTGACGCCTACGAGTCTGGGCCTGCCGTGGGTGGTGGATCGCCCTCATGCGACTGGACCCCGCCGCCACCTCCATGAGCCGTCCTGGACGATCCCGGTCCGCCTCACCGAATCCGGGGCGGACTCTCTGCCGTTGGTGCCGGCCGGCCCGGACGACGACTGACCCGGACGACGCCGACACCTGGGCGGCCCCGCACGGGCAGGGGGGGAAGGACCGAACGTGCCGGCGCCCCACCGCCCGGCGCGTGCACGTCCTGTCGGCCGGGCCTCGTGCTGCGCCACACCCCGAACCATTAGTGTCCGTGCATGAGTGAAACCTCGAAGCGTTCCGTGGTCGTCGAGCGCACCAGCGGTGGCCGGTTCGTCGCGACCAACACCAGCGGCGAGTCGATCGGCTTCGGCACTTCCCCCGACGGCACCGGGCCCACCGGCTTTACCCCTGTGGAGCTGCTACTGGCCGCGATCGGCGGTTGCACGGCCGTCGACGTCGACGCCGCCACCGGCCGTCACGCCGAGCCCACCGAGTTCTCCGTGGAGGTCACCGGCGACAAGATCAGCGACGAGCAAGGCAATCGCATGACCAACCTCCAGGTCACCTTCACCGTCGCCTTTCCTGACGTCGAGGGTGCGGAGCGCGCCCGTGCGATCCTGCCACGCGCGGTCAAGGCGTCCCACGACCGTCTGTGCACGGTGAGCAGAACGGTGGAGATCGGCACGCCCGTGACCACGACCGTCGCGAGTACCTGACGCCGCCGGCCCGGCGCCCCCCCTCGCCGAACTCCTGCGGGAGATGGCCTTGGCGCTGGCCCCGTCGGTGCGTAGGGAGAGCCGCGTCCGCCGGATCGTGGCCACCTGCGACGTTCCGGCGGTCGGTCGCGTGGAGTGGGATCTCGCCGCGGCGGCACCGCCGCCCGCTCGGGCGGGGGTGCCGCCGGGCGGGCCGCTCCTCGGGTGCCTCGGCGTGACGGGCGTCAGGCAATCGAGCCCGACAGGGTGTTGTGCAGGGCGGCGAGCCCGTCGGCGTAGATGCCGTGGAACAGCGCGACGGCTTCTTCGTCGCTGACGCCGGTGGGGGTGAACGTCCCGGACCATTCGACGCGCGACGCGTCCAACCGGCCCGGGACCTCGCGCACGCGCAGCGTGGAGAGGTAGTCGGTCACCGGGAACGGCGCCTCGAGGATGGCGTAGCTGTACGAGCGTGCCGCGTCGTCGAAGGCCACGAGCCGCTCGACGATCACGCCGCCTTCCTCATTGCGCAGCCGGCGGACGCGACCGCCCTCGGCGGCGACGCTCTCGGAGATGTACGGCAGCCAGTCGGGCAGCGCGTCGAATCCGCCGATGAGCTGCCACACCCGATCTGGAGGTACGGCCACGTCGAGGGTAGCGGTGGTGGAGGCCACGGGGATGCTCCTGTCCTAGGTGGGGGGTGTCAGGCGGTGGGCAGGGGTGCCAGGGGGGAGACCAGCCCGGCCTCGCGGAGGTCGGCCCAGAACGCCGCGGGGATTTTCTCGTCGAGGGCCGCGACGTCCTCGGCGATACGGCTGGGCCGGGTCGCGCCCGGGATCGCGGCGGCGGCCGTCGGGTGGGTCAGGGAGAACTGCAGGGCTGCTGCCTTGATGCTGACGCCGTGCCGCTCCGCGAGCTCCTTGATGCGCGCCACCTTCTCGACGATGTGCGCGGGCGCGTCCTGGTACTCGAAGTGGGTGCCGCCCGCGAGGATGCCGGAGCTGTAGGGGCCGCCGACGACGAGGCTGACGTCCTGGTCGGCCGCCGTGGGGAGCAGGCGCTGCAGGGCCCGGTCGTGGTCCAGCAGGGTGTAGCGCCCGGCGAGCAGGAAGGCGTCCGGCTTCGGCTCGTCCAGTTCGAGGGTGAGCTCGATGGGTTCGACGCGGTTGACGCCGAGCCCCCACGCCTTGATCACGCCCTCGTCGCGCAGCTGCTGAAGGACGCGGAAGGCACCGGTACGGGCA
This sequence comes from Streptomyces sp. NPDC107500, assembly GCF_055582785.1. Classification (NCBI taxonomy): domain Bacteria; kingdom Bacillati; phylum Actinomycetota; class Actinomycetes; order Kitasatosporales; family Streptomycetaceae; genus Streptomyces; species Streptomyces sp. NPDC107500. The sequence continues at coordinate 48,559 of NZ_JBVJPF010000007.1, read as the reverse complement.
CTCTCGTAGACGGCGAGCCACTCGTCGCCGTGGAAGTCCTGCGCCACGTCATGGACCCAGACGATGTCGAGCCGGTCGGTGCGCAGACGCCGCAGGCTGTCCTCGATGGACCGCTTGGTGGCGTCGGCCGTCCAGTCGTGCACGATCTTGTTGGGACGGCCGTGCTCGAACAGGCCGCCCTTCTCGCCGAGTTCACGGGCGGCGGGGTTCTCGACCTCGTCGAGGATGACGCGGCCCACCTTGGTGCTGAGCACGTAGCTGTCGCGGGAGCGCCCGGCGAGCGCGTCGCCGAGGCGTATCTCCGCCAGGCCCGCGCCGTAGAAGGGGGCGGCGTCGTAGTAGCGGATGCCGTGGTCCCACGCGGCGTCGACGGTCGCGGCGGCCTCCTCGTCGGAGACGTCGCGGAACATGCTGCCCAGCGGGGCCGTACCCAGTCCGAGGCGGCCCGGGAGCAGAGACGTGATGGTCATGAAGTGTCCTCGGGGAGGGGGGGAGGGACGGACTCATGGCCTTCGGCCGGTCCGTCGTTCGTTCGCCTTCGACGTTAGGATCGGGACTTCAGACTGTCCAAGACTCTCTTGGATACACTTGAGTCCTCCGAGGTCTTACATGCTTGACCTGCGACAACTGCGCTACTTCGTCACCGTGGCCGAGACCGAACACGTCGGCCGCGCCGCCGAGCAGCTCCACATCTCACAGTCCCCTCTCAGCCGGCAGATCGCTCAGCTGGAGAAGAACCTCGGCCTGACCCTGTTCGAGCGGAGCCAGCAGCGCATCCGCCTCACCCGCGACGGCGCGACCTTCCTCAGCGAGGCCCAGGCGCTGCTGCGCCACGCCGACCGGCTGGAGAACCTCGGCCGCCGGCTGGGCAGGGGAGAGGAGGGTGGGCTCTGCATCGGCTACGTGGCCGACGCCATGCACACCGGGGTGCTCCCGGGCGCGCTGCGCCGGCTCCAGGAGGAGAGCCCCGGGATCCATGTCGCGCTGTACAGCATGGCCGCGGCCGAGCAGTTCGAGGGACTGCGCCAGCGCAGCCTGGACATCGCCCTGGTGCGGGAGCCGCCGGACCGCGACGACCCCCTGCTGAGGGCCGCGACGCTGCTGGAGGACCCGCTGCTGCTGGTCCTTCCGGCGGGCCACCCGCTGGCCGCGAGCGAGACGATCTCGGCGAAGGATCTGGACGGGCAACCGTGGATCGCGGTCGAGGGGGAGGGTGATCCGGCGTGGCGGGACACCTTCGTCGCCTCGTGCGTGGCCTCGGGGTTCACTCCCGACATCCGGCTCGACGCCGCGGATCCCCTGACGGCACTCGGTCTGGTGGCCTCCGGCCTCGGTCTTGCACTGGTGCAGAAGAGCATGGTGCGCGGCGCCACCGAGGCCGTGGCCGTGCGCGCCCTGCCTTGGTACGAGGCGTCCATCCAGCTGTGGGCGGTCTGGCACCACATCGATCTGCGGCCGGTCGTCGCCTCGTTCCGTGAGACCGTGCTGTCGCACGAACGGGAGATGGGCGCGGTGGTGCCGGCCGGAGGGCTCGCCCCCGGGGTGTGAGATCAGCCGGTCAGCTCACACCCCCGGAATCGGCGTGACGAGACGTCGAGTGCCGACGCCTCCAACGAGGCCACGGCCGTGACCAGCGCGGTGAGCCTCGCGACCCGCGCCGCCAGATCGAGCGCCTCGCGCGAATCGGCCTTCGTGAAGCGTGTGCACCACGTCTCAGCTGCACGTTGTTATACCCCGCCCCCGGCCGGTGTCTCCATGCCGAGTCCATAACCGAGGGAGACATGATGAGCGGGAACGTACGGGTGGTCGTGGTCGGCGGCGGTTACGGCGGCGTGAGCGCGGCCAACCGGCTGGCGCGGCGCGACGGGGTGGCGGTGACGCTGATCAACCGGCGGTCAGACTTCGTCGAGCGGATCCGTCTGCACCAGCTGCTGACGGGTTCCGACGACGCAGTCGCCAGTTACGACGAGGTGCTGGGCGGCGACGTGCGGCTCGTGGTCGACGAGGTGACCCGCATCGACGTGCAGGAGCACCGCGTGCTGCTGGCTGGCGGGGACCCGGTGTCCTACGACTACCTGGTGTACGCGGTGGGCAGCGGGGCCTCCGATCTCGGGGTGCCTGGGGCGTCGGAGTTCGCCCATTCCGTCTCCGATCTCGAAGCGGCCCGGCGGCTGCGGTCCGTGCTGGCCGCGGCGCCCGCGCAGGCTCCGGTGACCGTGGTCGGCTCCGGCCCGACCGGTCTGGAGACCGCCGCCGAGCTGGCGGAGGAGGGGCACCGGGTGACGCTGGTCTGCGGCGGCGTGTTCGGCCCCTCTCTGCATGCCCGGGTCCGCCGTCCCGCCGCCCGTCGGCTCGCAGCCCTCGGCGTGACTGTGCTCGAAGGCCGCGGCACCCGCGTGACCGAGGTGACGGCGGACGCCGTTCGGCTGGAGGACGGACGCGACGTGCCCAGCACGGTGACCATCTGGACCGCAGGCTTCCGCATCCCCGACCTGGCAGCCCGCAGCGGGCTGCGCACCGACCCGGAGGGTCGGCTGCTCACCGACGCCACGCTGACCAGCGTGGACGACGTGCACGTGGTCGCCGCAGGAGACGCAGCGGCGATCGCCGGCCGGCCCTTCCGGATGAGCTGCCAGGCCGCAGTGCAATTGGGCCCGGGGGCGGCGACCACCATCCTGCGCCGCATCGCGGGCAAGTCGCCCTCCCCGGTTCGGATGCTGTTCGCCGGGCAGTGCCTCAGCCTGGGCCGTACGGAGGGCGTCACCCAGTTCTCCTACCCGGACGACCGGGTCAACGCCCTTCACGTCAGCGGACGGCCGGGAGCAGGCATCAAGGAGATCGCATGCAGGTTCACCCTCCGCCAGCTGGTCACCGGGACACGCAGAGCCACCTCGAGCGCACCACGCGGCACGGGCGCCGACCGTGTCACGACGCTGTAGCCCTCTTCATCCCGGACCCCCGCGACCTGACCGGGCCAGGACCCGGCACCCGCACCACGGCGACTGCTCGCGCAGAAGCAGCCCGCCCCGAGAGGCAGCACACCCCATGAACGACCCTGTGCACGACCCCGCGACCGAGAGCTTCGTCGCCCACCGCGACCTGCTGTTCACCGTCGCCTACGAGATGATCGGTTCAGCGGCGGACGCCGAAGACGTCCTCCAGGAGACCTGGCTGCGCTGGGTCAAGGTGGCGCCGGACCAGATCCGGGACCCGCGCGCCTACCTGGTACGCATCACGACGCGCCAGGCCCTCAACCGGCTGCGCACCGTCAAACGGCGCAAAGAGAACTACGTCGGCCCCTGGCTGCCTGAGCCCCTCCTCACCTCACCCGACGTGGCCGAAGACGCGGAACTCTCCGAGAACCTGTCGCTGGCGCTCCTGTACGTCCTGGAGACGCTCTCACCGACGGAACGCGCCGTCTTCGTACTGCACGAGGTCTTCGAGTTCGGATACGAGGACATCGCCGCCGCGATCGGCAAGACCCCCGCCGCCGCCCGCCAGATCGCCTACCGGGCCCGCCGGCACGTGGACGCCCGCCGGCCTCGGACACCGGCCTCCCCACAGCAGGCCCGGGCGGCCCTGGACTCCTTCCGATCCGCCCTGGAGACGGGGGACGTACAAGCGCTCCTGGACGTCCTCGCGCCGGACGTCGTCTTCGTCAGCGACGGCGGCGGCCTCAAGCTGGCGGCCCTGAAGCCGGTCGAGGGCGCCGACAAGGTGCTGCGCTACATGGCGGGCAGTCTCGGCAAGGCCGGCGGCGCCTTCACCAGCGACACCACGACCGTCAACGGAAACCCCGCACTCGTGCTGCGCCTGGACGGCGTCATCGACGGGGTGCTGGCCTTCCGCGTGGAGGACGGCCGCGTCACCGGCCTCTACTACGTCCGCAATCCCGAGAAGCTCACCCGCGTCGAGTCCGAGACGCCGCTCGCCGCGCGCTGACCGTCCGACGACATTGAGGGGCCGGCGTCATCTACCGGAGCTCGCGGGCGACTTCGTTGGCGCCAAGATGGGTTCGCGCTGCGCCCCAACGACGGTTTCTCGATCGTGCCGTCGACGCCCCGGCCGACGTGTGGCAGACCGGCCGGGGCAAGGCGCGCACGGTGATGGACGCCCGGTCGCGCAAGCCCAACGCCGACGGATGGCTGCGGGCCGCCCGCCAACACCCCGTCGCCCGGCGGAACCCGTGCCCTTCTCCGGCACCGCACGCCCCGCGCACCCCGAACGGCCCGCCCAACGCCGGACGGCTGCGCCGCTGCCCCGCGAAAGCACCGACTCCCGGCCCGGCGGCCCTACGACCCTGACCACGGTCCGCACGACCCCAGACGGCGGCTACTTCGAGTCACGCCGCACCGCACAGTGATCCACCGGATGGTCCACCGGGACGGGAATGCCGCCGGGCGGCTCCGTGTTGGCACGGATGCGATGGTGGAGGGGACAGTGTCCCCGGGCCTCACCTATTGCCTGTAGGGACGATCGTCCGGCTGAAGCCCTGCAGAGCCTTTCGCCGCGTAGGCGACCGCCCTTCACCACCGCACAACAGCGGACCAGCCCCGCCCGGCGCACACCGGACGGGGCTGGTCCGTGTCCGAGGCCCGGCGTGCGAGGGTCAGGGCTGCGGGCCGGCCTGCGCGGGCTCCCGGATCTCCTGGAGCGACTCCTCCATGGCCTGCCGGGCACGGGTGAACCAGTCGGCCAGTACGGCCCTGTCCTGCGGGGTGTAGTCGGCGGCCAGAGCGGCCAGTCGCCCGTAGTGCGGGCCGTAGACGGCGTATACCCGGGCCGCGGCGTTCTCGTCGAGCACTACCCGCACCCGGCGGCGGTCCGCGGGGTCGGGCTGCCGGCTCACGTAACCGGCGCGTTCGAGACGGTTGATCACGCCGGTGATCGCACCGGTGGTGACGTTGGCGTGCTGCGCCAGGTCCCCGGCGCTCAGATGCCGCTCCCCGGCGCCGATGACGTGCCCCAGGCACGTCAGGTCCGTCACGTTCAGCCCCAGCCTTAGCGCGATGTCGTGCTGGGACACCAGGGCGAGGGCGACCATGCGGTCCATCGCGTCCAGCGCCTCCTGTGCGGTCGCGTCACGACGCGGCGTGCCCTCCCGCGGCTTGCCCTCCACCAGACATCTCCTTACCATCTAAGAAACTTAGCTTAGAAGCTAAGACTTCTCGGCCGCTTGCTGTGTTGCCGAAGATACAAAGCCACGGGAGAAAGTCATGAACCGAACCCACAGTGATCGCGCCCCCGGTCACGACCACGGTCACACCGTCGCCGGGTGGACGGGCACCGGCATGGCGCTCGCGGGGAGCGTGGCCGCCGGTGGCTCGATGGTCGCCGAGTGGTACCCGGGACTCGCCCTGGGGGCGGGCCTGGTCGCCCTGTCGGCCTGCACCACCTGGGTGCTCCACCTGGCCGGGTGGGGCAAGCCCAGTGGGCCCCGGCCCCCTGCCGAGCGGGACTGGCGGGTGCGCGACAGGTCCGCCGCGCAGGGCCACCCGGGATGCGTGGGCTGCCGCCTGGCCAACCGCGGCCGGCGCGCCACCGCCCCTGCCGCCACCACTCCCGCCGCCGGCACTCCCGCCGTCGCTCCTGCTGCTGCCGCGGCCACGGCCGGTGCGGGGGCGCTCCCCAGGGCCGGGGCGTACGGGGAGCGGGCCGCCGAGACGGAAGCGGCACTTTGAGGGCAGGCTCGGCTCTCACTGTGACTTGTCCGGCCGATCATGTTCGAGGCCGGATTACGAGTGCTGCGGCGGTCGCTCCGCAACCATTATTGACAGTTTTTCTTGTCACTCAAGATAACGACAGGTAATCTTGTCGCATGAACGATGTGATCCCGACCCCTGACAGGGACGACGAGAACTTCTGGGCCACCGTGATGACTCTGGTGGAGCCCGCCTGGTGCGAGCCCACCGAGGGCGACTCGTTCGCCATGGACGCCAAGGTGCTGGAGGCGGTCCGGGTGCTGGCCGAGGGGATCTCGACCCGTGCTCTCGCCTATCGCGCGGCCGGCAAGCCCTTCGACACCGCGCTCATGGCCGCTCCCGATGTGCAGCTGGCCATGCTGAGGTCGCTGTACGAAGCCAAGCTGTCCGTCGACCGACTGGCCGAGAGTGCCGCCACCGTCGCCGGCCGCAGCGGAGCCAACTACGCGCAGTTGGGCGCGGCCTGGGGCGGCATCAAGCGCCAGTCGGCCCGCCTCAAGTGGCCGCACGCAGTGACCAAGAAGGCTGCCGGTGAGTCCGTCCCGCTTCAGTACGCGGGCGGCGGCGCCGTCATCCACCATGACCCGGATGCCGACGCCTGGTGGTTCACCGCCACTGCCGCGGACCAGCAGGAGAAGGAGTCCGAGGCCGTCCACGCCACCTCCGCCGAGGCCATCGCCGGGGCGACCGAGTTCCTGTTGTCGCACACCCTTCCCGCCCGGCAGACGCAGGCTTGACCCCGCTGCCGCAGTTACGCGAAGCGTGGGACCGGCTCCCAGACGGCTCCCGGGCCAGCTCGTACGCAGGGCGCCACCCCAGCCGGGAGTGGCGCGCCGACTTTCAGCGGGCGAATCCGAGCTCCCGGATCGTCACGGTCGCTTCTGGGCGGGCGGACGTCGACGGTCCCTTCAACCCTGGACCTGCGGCTGCCGTCCACCGGACCACCGCTTCCCCGGCAGTGTCCGCTCCGCTTCACCATCGCCATAGCGGTCAGCAACCCAGCCACTTGCCCCCTTGACCCTCCCCTCTTCACTCTGTGCGACCGATCTTCACTCATATGGCTACACGGCGGTGCCGCGTCCCTCACCCGAAAGCAGAGTGGTCAGCAGCCTTTCCCCTCAGAGAAAGAAGGGTCATGGAGTACATACGACGTACAGCCGTCCGGCGGGCACTTCCCCTGGCCGCCCTCCTCCCCGCGGCCGCCCTGATGGCCGCCGGCCCCTGCCTGGCGTCCGAGAACGGAGGCGGTGCGACCCCCTCAGGCGGGACGTCTACAGGCGCCAAACCGACGGTTGTACTGGTGCACGGGTACTGGGCGGACGCATCCGGCTGGGACCGGATAGTCCAGAGTCTGCAGGCCGAGGGCTATCCCGTAGTCGCCACCGCGAACCCGCTGCGCAGCCTCTCCGGCGACGCCGACTACCTCGCTGCCCAGCTCAAGGCGATCAAGGGCCCCATCGTCCTCGTCGGCCACTCCTACGGCGGAGCCGTCATCACCAACGCCGCCGCCGGCAACCCCGACGTCGAGTCCCTCGTCTACATCGCCGGGTTCGCGCCCGACAAGGGCGAGACCGCCTTCCAACTCTCGGCCAAGTACCCAGGCAGCCGGGTGACGGACGACCCGCATGCCCCGGTGCCGACTGCCCTGAATCCCGTACCGCTCGGCGGCGACCCGACGAACGTGGATCTGTACCTTAAACCGGAGAAGTTCGGCGATGTCTTCCTGAGTGACCGGCTCGACGCGAATCGCACCCAGGTGCTTGCCGCCACCCAGCGGCCCGCGACCGCCGCCTCCGGCAACGAGCCCACACAGTCGGTCGCGTGGAAGACCATCCCGTCCTGGTTCCTCGTCGCCACCGACGACCGGACCATCGGCACCGACAACCTGCGTTTCATGGCGAAGCGGGCCAAGGCCACCACCGTCGAAGTCGACGCGCCGCACGCTGTCATGGAGACCAACCCCGACGATGTGACCAAGTTGATCCTCGGGGCCGCGGGCGACTCGCGGCCGAGCCTTGCCAAGACCGGCACAAGCGGACGGATCGCCTTCCTCGGCGCTGCCGCGGTGCTCTCCGTCGCCGCGGGCGCCGCCATGGTGACCCGCGCCCGCCGCACGTGACGGATCTGCGGGCCTAGGCGTGCCCTGAACGAGGAGGGTCGGTCCACATCATGGGACCGACCCTCGGAGAGCCGCCTCAGCTGGTGCCGGGTTACCCAGCCGCCGACCACGACCACGAACCGACCGTCGTGGCCTCCCCTCAGACCCGGCGTGGCTGCTTGTTCACGCCCGGCCCCGGCCCGTGTACAGCTCCAGTTCTCCGTCGAGTTCGAGGGCGAGGACGCTCCCGTGGCGGGCGAGGTCCGCCGGGGCGGGCGCGTCGATCCAGAGGTCTCCGGGGACGTCGTGCAGACCACCGGTGCGACGGTGGGCGAGTTCGGTCCCGGTCCCGAGGACACTGACTCGTCGCACCGCGTTGCGCAGGCCGCGGACCGCCACCGTTTCGCTCGGTGGGTCGAAGCAGACCAGGTAGAGCGTGCGGCGGTCGGCGGACAACGTGCTCGGCCCGTAGTGGTGCCCCGGCGGCAGGCCCGCGACGGTGCCGTGGACGGCCGCGGAGTGGCGCCGGATCCAGTCACCCAGCCCTTCGAGCCGTCGGGCCTGTTCCGCCACGATCGTGCCGTCGGCCCGCGGTCCCACGTTCAGTAGGAGATTGCCTCCCATCCCTATCGTCTCGGCGAAGTACCGCACGAGTTGTCCCACGCTCTTGTGGTTGTCGTCCCGGGGCCGGTAGCCCCAGGAGTCGTTGACGGTCAGGCACAGCTCCCATGCGGTCTCGGGTGCGGACATGGGCAGCCCCTGTTCGGGCGTGGCGTAGTCACCGTGGTCGAGCAGCCGGGAATTGCACACGGTGTCCGGTGCCATCTCACGGATCATCCCGGCCAGTTCGGACATACGCCACTGCTGGGCCGAGCGTTCCCACTCACCGTCGAACCAGAGCAGGTCCGGCCTGAACCGGGTGAGTAGTTCGTGTACTTGGCCGTCCCGGTAGTCGAGGTAGCGGTCCCAGGCGCTGGGGTCTTCGGCACCCGGGGCGGGGGAGACGTAGCCGCTGTCGACCAGTTCGGGGTGGGGCGGCCGGGGGTGCCGTATCGAGGCGTAGTCGGGGTGGCTCCAGTCGGAGTGCGAGTAGTACAGACCGGCCCTGAGCCCTTCGGCTCGCATCGCACTCACGTACTCGGCGACCAGATCGCGGCTCGCGGGGGTGCGCCGGACCACGTTCAGGTCACTCAACCGCGTGTCCCACAGAGCCACTCCGTCGTGGTGCCGTGCCGTGAGGACGGCGTATCCGGCCCCGGCGCGGGCGAAGAGCCGGGCCCAGGCGCCGGGGTCGTAGGCCGACGCGGTGAAGCCGTCGAGTTGTCTCATGTACCGCTCGTGCGGCATCACGCCGTCGAAGAGGGCCCAGGACTCGGGCACGCCCTCGACCGAGTAGATGCCGTAGTGCACGAATATTCCGAGCTTGGCTTCGGTGAACCAGGGTTGCATGGTCATTGTGGACCGTCCTCGCAGAACTTCGCCGTATGCGTTCGGGCTTACCCCGTGATTCTCGCCGCGGTTGGCTTCGATGCCGTCAAGGTGGCCGCGCCCGCGCCGCGGAGGGCTGCCAGGCCGGGAACGCGCCTGCTGTAACGCTGGAAGCCTGATCTTTTCGGCACGCGGACGGGCCGACCGGCCCACGGGGTTGTCGAGGGCCGGTTCGTCATCGGTCGCCGTCACGTCGTTCGCGTCGTCGTCGTGTTCCGGGTTGCGATGTTCAGAGGGTCGCGGGATTGCACCACAGCGGGCGGGTGCCGAGGCCGGTGACGTCCAGGGCGAGTTCGGCGTACATCGCGTTCGCCCACGAGAACCAGGGGCGGGTGAAGCGGCGGGGGTCGTCCTTGTGGAACGACTCGTGCATCTGGCCCGTGCCCGCGTCGGTCGACAGGAGCCTGCGCAGAGCCGTCAGACGCTCGTCCTCGCCGCCGGTCAGGCCCTGCACGGCAATGGCGATCGGCCAGATGTGCTCATCGGGTGTGTGCGGGCTGCCGATGCCCTCGGCGGCGGTGCCCCGGTGCCAGGTGGGGTTGGCCGGGGAGAGGACGAACCGTCGTGTGGCGAGGTAGAGCGGGTCCGTGACGGGAACGTCCGCGATCAGGGGCAGCGAGAGCAGCCCGGGCATGTTGGCGTCGTCCATCAGCAGCGCGTTGCCGTGGCCGTCCACCTCGTACGCGTAGATCGTGCCGAACTCGGAGTGCTCCACGGTGCCGTGCCGCGCGATGGCTGCCCGCAGCTCCGCTGCGAGGTCGGCTGCGTTTTCGGCAAGCTCCATGTCGCGCGCGGGGCGGGCCAGTTCGGCGACGGCGTCGAGGGCGGCGGCGGCGCACAGGTTCGCGGGGACGTTGTACCCGAAGGCGCAGGCGTCGTCGCTGGGCCGGAAGCCGCTCCACGTCATGCCGGTCCGGGCGACGGGTGTGCCCCGGCCCCCGTTCGGGAGCGTGTCGCTCGGTGAGCCGCCCTCGCGGCGGAAGCGGTACGTGGAGAGGCGTTCGTGGTCCTGCTCCGTGCGCCACAGCGCGATGACCGTGCGCGCGGTCCGCAGGGTGTCCGGGACGTGGTCCGTCCGCCCGGTCGCCACCGAGAAGCGGTGGGCCAGCAGGAGGGGGAGCGCGAGAGAGTCGACTTCGTACTTCTCCTCCCACACCCAGGGGTCCTCGCACAGGTCCGCCGGGTCGTGGGCCTGTCCGGACGGTCCGGCGTTGAACGCGTTGGCGTACGGATCGCGGGCGATCTGGGCGAACTGGCGGCGCAGCACGGCGAGTACCAGTTCCTGAAGGCGGTCGTCGTCGCGCAGCAAGGCCAGGTACGGCATCAGCTGCGTGGTGGAGTCGCGCAGCCACATGGCGGGGATGTCGCCGGTCACGACGAAGGCCGTGCCATCGGGCATCGGCCGGACCGTGCGGGCCAGGGTGTCGTCCAGGCAGCGCGTCAGCATTTGGCCGAAGCGCGGATCACCGAGGTCGTCGAGTCGTCGGACCGCCTCCCGGACGGTGGGGTGGTCCTTGACGCTGGTGGGGAAGCTGGGGGAGCCCATGGGTCGGCCTTTCGGCGGTCGGCTGGAGGTGCGTCCCGCATCGGCTGGGGGTGCGTCGCGCAGCGTGGGGAGTGGGTCCGGCGTCGACGGGTGCGTGGTGCGGACGCGGGTGTCAGGTGCCGGCCGACGGGCGGTGGGGCCCGTTTCCGGAGGGGGCTCCGTGGCGGACCACGTGGGTGGGGACGGTGACGCGGCGGGAGGCCCGCGGCGTCGCGTCATCCTGCTCCAGGCGGTCGATCAGCAGACGTGCGGCCTGGCGGCCGATCTCGTCGGCGTCGTAGGAGACGAGGGTCAACGGCAGCCCGAGGACGTCGGACAGGTCGAAGTCGTCGAAGCCGGCGACGGGCAGGGTGGTCCCGGCCTTGTACAGGGCCCGGATGGCGCCCTGACTGATGCGGTTGTTGGTGCAGAAGAGCGCGGTGGGGCCATCGGCCCGCCCGAGCAGGTCCAGGGTGGCCCGCTCCGCGGTCGCGGAGTCGACCAGGCCCTGGCGGATCAGGGAGTGGTCCGGCTCGATGCCGACCTCCTCGTGCGCCGCCCAGAACCCGCGCAGGCGCTCGGCACCGGTGTAGAGCGCCGGCGGGTTGCCGAGGAAGGCGACGCGGGTGTGTCCGTCGGCCAGGAGGCAGGCGGTGGCCTCGCGCGCGCCGTGGAAGTCCTCGACCAGCACGCAGTCCGTGTCCAGGCCGGCGGGCGGCCGGGCGGCGAAGACGACCGGGACGTGCCGCATGGCGCTCGCCAGGTGCTGCTGCCGGCTGCCCGCCGGTACGACGATCAGCCCTTCGACCTGGTGGTCGACGAGTCCGTCGATGAGTTCGGGTTCCCGGTCGGCCTCCTCGCCCGAGTTGCTGAGCAGCATGCGGAAGCCGTACTCCGTGGCCACCTCCTGGACGCCGAGCGCGAGGCGCGAGTAGAAGGGGTTGGCGAGGTTGGTGACGAGGAGACCGATCATGCCGCTGCCGCCGAGGCGGAGACTGCGGGCGGTCTGATTGCGGCGGTAGCCGAGTCGGTCGACCGCCGCGAAGACCCGCTCGCGAGTCGCTTCCGACACGCCCGGGTCGTTCTTGAGTACGCGTGAGACGGTCATGGCGCTGACCTGCGCGAGCTTGCCGACGTCGTGCATCGTCGGCCCGCTGCCCCGGCGAGCGGTCATGCTCCTGCCCCCTCCTCTGTCTGTCTGCGTCTCGGCCCCGGCCCTCATGGAGCGTCCCCTGCCTCACGCGCCCAGTGGGCGGCGCCGAGCAAGGGGGCCTCCTCGGGCCGCCGGGCCGGCAGCACAAGAACGCGCCGTCCACCGGCCGAGGCCAGCCCCGCGGTGAGCGCGGGGTGGATCAGGTCCCACGACCGGGCCACGGAGCCACCGATGATTACCGCGGTCGCCTCGAAGTGGTCGATCCAGGGAGCCAGGGCCCGGCCGAGTGCGTCGAAAGCGTAGCGGAAGGCTTCGCCGGCGGCGGCCTCCCCCTTCCCGGCGCGTGCGGCTATTTCCCGGACGTCGGGCAGGATCGCGTCGTCCGCGCCGGAACGGGTGGCGGAGCGGGTGGGCGTCTCCGCGTCGGCCTCCGCGAACGCCCCCGCACCTGCGACCCCTGGCGCCCCTGCCCCGCGGAGCGCGGCGTAGTGGGCGCGCAGGCCGCGGCGCGACACCGTGTCCTCGAGGGGCCGGCCGTGCACGGTCAGCCGGTGCACGTGGCCGCTCGGCGGCACCACGGGGCCGGAGTGGACGGGACGGCCGCGGGACAGGAACGAGGACCCCACTCCCGTGCCCAGGGTCAGGCAGACGACGCGATCGTGGCCCGCGGCGGCACCGGAGTGGTACTCACCGACGGCGAACGCGTCGGCGTCGTTGAGGAAGCACAGCCGCTCCGCCCGGCCGCCCAGGCGTGCGCGCAGGCCGGCGCCGACGTCGACGCCGGACAGGGACTCGAACTTGCCCATCCCCTCGAAGTGGCCGACGCCGGTGGCGTAGTCGAAGGGGCCTGGCATCGCCACACCCCAACGCGGCCCGTGCCCGGCGGGCAGCGCCAGGGCCGCCGCGGCGACGGCGTCGAGGACCACGTCGGCCTCCGCGTCCGAGCGCAGGGGCGTGCGGACCACCGTCGAGGGGAGTACACGGCTCGCGGCGGGGTCCACGAGGGATGCGGTGACGTGCGTACCGCCGATGTCGAGCACCGGGACCGGCAGCGGGGCCCGGCCGGTGGGGGACCCGGTCACGGCTCGACCACCAGCGCCTTGACGATCCGCACCTCGGTGTCGCCCAGGGCGCGGACGCGGTAAGGGCCGACAGCGGCGGGGACGGTGAGGGTCTCGGCGAAGGCGAGCGGGTGCGTGTGGCCGTCCGCCGTCTCGACGACGGCGCCCTCGCCCGCGGCCAGGTTGAGGATGTGGAAGCGGCCCGCGGTGTCGTCGGGGATCGCCGAACCCGGTTCCACGACGAGTCGGTGCACCGCGTAGAACATCTCGGGCAGTGCGCCGACGACCTCCTCGCGCCAGCCTTCCCCTGCGCGCAGTGTGCGCGGCTGCTGGACGAGGTCCTTGACGACGTCCTCACCGCGCCGGCCCGTGTCCAGGTTGGCGAACCCGTGCTCGTAGGGCAGGGGACGGGACGCACCGGCGGAGTCTTTACGCAGCCAGTCGTAGAGCCGCAGGGAGTAGAGGTACGGGGTGGCGCTCACCTCCAGGACCAGGTTGCCCGCGCCGGAGGCGTGCGGTGTGCCCGCCGGGATCATGAAGAGCTGGCCCACCGTCGCCGGGTGGGACTGGACGTGGTCCTCGACGGGCACCGGGGCGCCGTTCTCGACGGAGTCCTCCACCTGGCGCCGCAGGGTGTCGACGTCGGCCCCCTCCGTGAGGCCGAGGAGCACCCGGGCGCCGTCCTCGCTCGCGGTGACGTAGTACGTCTCGTGCTGGGTGTACGGCCAGCCGAACACGTCCCGCATGTACTGCTCGCGCGGGTGGAGGTGCAGGGACAGGTTGCCCCCGCCCACCGTGTCCAGGTAGTCGAACCGGATCGGGAAGGAGGTGCCGAACCGGCGGTGCACGTCCGCGCCGAGCAGATCCACGGGGTGGGTGACGCACAGAAGCTGGAAGGGGACCTCGACCTGCGGTCCGCCCCGCTCGCCGACCAGGACGCCCGCCTCGGGCGCGATCAGCTCGTAGCCGAGGGCCGTGTTGCCCGCCTGCGGGGTGAAGCCGAGTTCGCTCGCCGCCCACCGGCCTCCCCACGGGGTGGAGTTGAAGTACGGACGGGTGCGCACCGGGCCCCGGGCCAGGTGGGCAAGGGTGGCGCGCAGGGCCGCCCCGTCCAGTGCGGCCGGGGCGGCCGGGTCCTGGACGTCGATCCATCGGTCGATCCGTTCCGCGATCGCGTCGCGGTGCCGGTCCAGCACGGGCCAGTCGGTGTAGAACAGGCGCACCAGGTCGCCGGGTGCGGCGGGGCGGGCCAGGTTGACGCCGACCGGCAGATCGCCCTTCGACACCGCCGCCTCGGCGTACCGCTTGGGCAGGTCCGCGTACCAGAGCAGGTCCGGTTCGCACAGCGAGGCGCCCGGCCCGTACGCCACGACCACCGCGTCTCCGCCAGGGCGCTCGGGCCGCGGAGGGGAGTCGAACAGGTCCTCGACCCGGGCCTGGGACAGCGGGGTGAAGAACGGGTCGTCGTCGGGAACGGGCCGGGCCGCCGGCCGCTCGCCGGCGGCCGGCCCGTAGTGGGCGCGCACGTCGACCAGGTCCGCCCCGCGGCCCGCGGCACGAAGCGCCTCGGCGAGGCCGTCGGCCAGCGCGGCCCAGTCCAGGGCCGCGGGACCGTCGACGGCCAGGACGAGCGGGCCCGGCGGCAGGCCGACGGCCAGGGCGGGCCAGCCGGCGACGACCTCGCCGGCGACCGGCTCGTAGCTGGGGAGGGGGTCGTACGAACGAGACGCGGGCACAGCTGCTCCTTACTCGGCTCCACGATGTTCGTTAACGATAACAGTGCATGGCTGGAGGAGTCCATGCCCGTTCCGTGGGTTCTCGTCCTCGGCTCTATGCGCTTGAGCTGCATCTTTGCCCTGAACCGCGATGGAGATGGATTTTCTTCGAGTCGAAGCCTTGCTGTGGCTGGAATGGTGTCGTTAACCTCCACGCAACACACACTGGGCATCTCCGGGCCTCAACGGGTCCCGTGCGCCCCGTGATTCACATCCGGCCATGCAGGTGGCCCGATTCCGTGAAGGTGATCCATGTCAGCATCGGGCAGGACCAGCAGCGCGACCGCGCCGCTTGCCCGGCGCCGCCTCCTCGTCGGGGCGGCCGCCGGTGCGGCCGCCCTCACGGCGGGGGGCTGCGCACGGGGAGCGAGCACATCCGCGCAGCCGGGAACCACGAGCATTTCCAACGACAACGCCACCTGGGACGACGGCTACCGCGCGGCCGGCCGGGAACTGGAGAAGATCACCGGTTACGCGCTGCGGCCGCTGTCGAATCCGTCGGTCACCTCGTACCAGCAGGTCGTACAGATGACCCTGCAGACCTCGAAGGCCTCGGACCTCGTCAAGTGGGCGTCGGGCTACCAGCTCAAGCGCCTGGCGCGGGCCGGCGGCCTCACCGACCTGACGCACGTCTGGGAGGGGTACGCGGCCAAGGGGTGGGTGCGTGGCACGTCCCGGGAGGCGGTCTCCTACCGCGGCAAGGCGTTCGGCATCCCGCTGTACGAGTCGTACTACGTGCTCTTCTACAGCAAGCCCGTGTTCCGGAAGCTGGGCCTGTCCGCCCCGGGCAGCTGGGCCCAGTTGCTGCACTGCGCGGAAGTCCTCAAGCGCAACGGGATCACGCCGTTCCTCGCCAGCCAGGTGGGCGGCTGGCCCGCGATCGAGTGGTTCCAGGAACTGGTCAGCAAGGTCGACCCCGGCTTCTACGGGCGGCTGGTGGCCGGTGAGGCCTCCTACACCGACGAACCGGCCCGCCAAGCGATGGACATCTGGCACGACTTCATGCGCAAGGGCTGGATGACGCCCCCCGACTTCGACCAGGCCCGCGGGCCCGGCGCGCTGAAGGAGGGCACGGTGGGCATGTTCCTGCACGGCACCTGGCAGGCCTCCGGCATGTCGGCCGCCGGTATGAAACCCGGCACCGACTACGGCGCCTTCATCCTGCCGACGGTGCGGCCCGCCACGCCCAAGAGCGTGATCGCCGAGTCGGGGGTCTTCGTGGTGCCCGGCCGTGCCTCCTCGCACGAGGCGGCGACGGCCAACGTCGGCGCCTGGCTCACGCCCTCCGTCCAGCGAGTGTGGAGCGACTTCCTCCAGGACAGCTCCGCCAACCCCACGGTGCGCGCCGGCAATCCGGTGGTGGCCGAGCTCCAGCGGGACATCGCCCGCAACCGCCGGACGGCCCTGGTCCGCTACTGGGAGGCCAGCCCGCCCAGCCTCATTCAGGGCAACACCAACGACCTCGGCGGATTCATGGCCGGGCAGACCTCCCCGGCCACCACCCTGCGCCGGATGCAGGAGCGCGCGCACGGCGAATGGGCGGCCTGGAAGCGAGACGAAGCATGAGCACTCCGGTGACCGACCGACGTCCTCCGACCGCCGCCGGACCCGCGGCCTCCCGGCGCACGCCGTCCACCGCACGGACCCACCGGTGGGTCGCCGTGCGGGAACGGGTGGCGGCCGCCGGCTTCATGGCCCCGGCGGTCCTGCTCGTCGCACTGTTCCTGCTGGCGCCGTTCGTGTGGACCATCTACCGCGGCTTCTTCAGCGACACCCGGACCTCGCCGTTCAGCTGGTTCGACAACTACGCGCTCTTCGCGTCCGACCCGGCCCTGGCCCGCTCCATCCAGAACACGCTGATGTGGGTGGTGGGCACGGTCGCCCTCCCCTTCGTGCTCGGGCTCGCGATCGCCTGCATGACCAACGCCGGCCGCTTCTCGCGCCTCGCGCGGCTGTGCGTCGTCCTGCCCTACGCGCTCTCCGGGTCCGCGGTCGCGGTGGTGTGGAACTTCATGCTCACCACCGACGGCGCCGTCAACCAGGTCCTGACCGGCATGGGACTCGACTCGCTGGCCCAGGGCTGGCTGCTGACCTGGCCCGGCAACACCGTCGTGATGATCCTCGCCAACGCCTGGCAGGCCACCGGCGTCGCCGTCATCCTCTTCCTCGTCGGACTCCAGTCCATCCCGCCCGAGACCCTGGAGGCCGGCGCCCTGGACGGCGCCGACGGGCGGCAGCAGTTCTGGCACATCGTCCTGCCCCAGCTCCGTCCGGTCTCGATCATCGTGATCGGCATGAGCCTGGTCAACGGCCTCAAGTCCTTCGACCTGATCTGGGTGCTCACCCAGGGCGGCCCCGGACGGGCCACCGAGACGCTCGCCGTCTCCATGTACAACGAAACCTTCCTTGAACTGCGGCCCGGCGCGGGAGCGGCCATCGCGGTCGTCCTCACCGTGATCGTGCTGGCGGCCTCCTGGCTCTACCTGCGCCGCCAGCTCGACGTGAAAGGCGAATGACGATGCCCCTCGGCCGACTTCTGCGCAACGCCGTCATCGGGGTGCTCGCCCTGCTGTGGCTGATCCCCACCTGGCTCCTGGTCGTCAACGCGCTCGTACCCGCCGGAAGTTACACGGGCAGCCCGCACTGGCTGCCCCGGGAGTTCGGACTGTTCGACAACATGTCCCAGGCCTGGGAGAAGGCCGACCTGGGCCCCGCGCTCGGCAACAGCCTCCTGTACTCCGTGGTCAGCGCCGTGGCGGCCGCGGTGATCGCCGGCTTCGCCGCCTTCGCCACGATCGTCATGCCGGTCAGGCGGCAGGCCCTGTGGTTCTGGGTGATCTACTCCGGCACCCTCCTGCCCCTCCAGGTCTTCCTCAGGCCGCTGTTCCTGTCCTACGCGCACACCTCGCTCTACGACACCCAGATCGGCCTGGTGCTGATCTACACGGCCATCGCGGTCCCGTTCGCCTTCTTCGTCATGCGCAACTACGCCCTGACACTGCCGCGTGAGGTGGTGGAGGCCGCGCGCATGGACGGCGCCTCGTGGTGGCGGGTGTTCTGGCAGATTCACGTCCCGCTGACCCGGTCCGCCATGATCGCCGTGTTCGTGTTCCAGTTCGTGGCGGTCTGGAACGACCTGATGTTCGGCATCACCATGGTCACGAGCCGCAACATCCGCCCCGTCATGGCCGCGCTCGCCGACCTCCAGGGCAACTACTCCAACGTCGGCCCGCCCATCGTCCTGGCCGGCGCCCTGCTGGTCTCGCTGCCGACGCTGCTGCTGTTCTTCTCCGCCCAGCGCTTCTTCGTCAGCAGCCTCAAGATCCACCGCTGAGCCCGCAAGCCTGCCCCCTGAACGTCCTCATCATCGCGAAGGGACACCGTCATGCCGAGATCGCTGCTCACCCGCGCCGTAGCCCCCGTCCTCTGCGCCGGGCTGCTCTGGGCCGCCGCCCCCGCACAGGCCGGGACCCCCGCCGACGCCCAGAGTCCCACACACCCCCGCCCGCTCTCCTCCGCCCAGTGGGCCGACCGCGCCACCGGCGCCTACCGTGCCCTGCAGAAGCATTTGTACGAGGGCCCCGGCCGCCACGGGCTGTACCTGGAGCACACTCCCCGCCAGGCCTCCGACCCCGAGCACTCCTACCTGTGGCCGTTCCGCGAGGCCGCACAGGCGGCCGTCGACATGCAGCACCTCCCGCGTACCGGGGCCGCCTACCGCCGCGACGCCGCCGAGCGCTTCGAGACGGCCGAGCTCTACTACACCCCCGGTGAGCGACCGGGCTACGAGTCGTACCTGCCCGCCCCCCTGGGCACTGGCGGCGACGTGTACTACGACGACAACGCCGTCGTCGCCCTGTCCCAGCTGGACCAGTACGAGGCGACCGGCGACGAGCGGTACCTGGAGCGGGCCGAAGCGGTCGTGCCGGTCGTCTCCCGGGCCTGGGACGACGACACCACCAAGGCGTGCCCCGGCGGCATGGACTGGTACGACGGTCCCGGGAACGCCATCCGGGCCACCAACGTCACCGCCCTTTCCGCCCAGCTCGCCGCCCGGCTCTACGAGCACACCCGCGACCCCGCCCACCTCGCCAAGGCCGAGCAGTGGTACGGCTGGGTGTACTCGTGCATGCGCACCGCGCCCGGCCTGTACGCCAACGACCGCGGCGACGATGGCAGCACCAACGGGACGCTGTGGACGTACAACTCGGGCGCCATGATCGGCACCGCCACCGCCCTCCACCGCGCCACCGGTGACGCCGGCTACCTGCGCAAGGCAGTCGAGGACGCCCGCGGCTCCCTGGCGTACTGGACCGAGGGCAGCCGACTGCACGACCAGCCGGCCGTCTTCAACGCCTTCTACTTCAAGGACCTGCTCGACCTGGACGCCGTCCGACCCGACGGGGCCTACCTCGAGACCATGGCCGCGTACGCGGACAGCACTTACCGGACCAACCGCGACGCCACGAACGGCCTCTTCCGCTTCCAGCCCTCCAACGGCGGCGACTACGACCCCGCCGCGCCGGCCGCGACGCTCAACCAGTCGGCCATGGTCCAGATCTTCGCCACCCTCGCCGACCGCACCCACCAGCGCCACCGGTCCTCCTGACGCCACCCACTTGCGCCCCCCGGTCCTCCCGACGCGGCCGGCCGAGCCACCGCACCCTCGACGCAAAGGACACCCACGCACATGCCCAAGCCACCGCTGACCCGGCCGTCCTGGTGGGACTCCGACATCGCGCGCGACCTCCTCAAGGAGCGCGTGGCCACCACCGTCGGCCTCGGCGGCCTGCGGGTGCGGCTGTCGGGGGAGCCCCTGCTGCGCCACGACGCGACAGGCGGACTGCTGCAGTCCGTACGGCTGCGGGTGGAAAGCCCCGACGGCGCCCGCCCGCGACCGCCCCTCACCAGGGCCCGCGTCACCACCAGCGGGGGCACCCCGGTCCACAGCGAGCTCGTGCCGGGGCCAGGGTGTGACACCCGCCTCCTGGTCCCGGAGGTGGACGCCCCCACCCCGCTGCTGATCGAACTGCCCGAGCTGGAGGAGGGCACCCTGCTCGCCTTCGAGGCCCACCCGCAGCGCCACTGGACGCTCCACCTGGTGCAGCACTCCCACCTCGACATCGGCTACACCGACCCGCAGGGCCGGGTAATGGCCGAGAGCCGCGCCTATCTCGACTCGCTGCTGGAGCTGTGCCGCGACACCGACGACTGGCCTGAACCCGCCCGGTTCCGCTGGGCCGTCGAGGGGTTCCACTCCTTCCAGGACTGGCAGGCCAACCGCCCCCGGCGCCAGGTGGCGGATTTCCTGGACCGGGTGCGCGAGGGACGCGTCGAACTCACGGCCATGCCGTTCAACCTGCACACCGAGACCTGCTCCACCGACGAACTGCACGAACTGCTGCGTCCGGTGGCCGAACTGCGCGACCGGCACGGCATCGACATCACCACGGCCATGCAGACGGATGTGCCCGGCCAGGTGGTGGGCCTGCCCGACGTCCTCGCGGACCACGGCATCCGCCACCTGTCCGTGGCGCACAACTGGGCGGGCCGCGCCGCGCCCCACCTGGTCGGCGGGGAACACCTGCCCCGCCTGTTCCGCTGGCAGGCGCCCAGCGGCAACAGCGTCCTGGTCTGGCGCACGGACACCCCGCACGGGCTGGCCTACATGGAGGGTTCCATCCTCGGCTTCGACGAGTCCTACGACCACGTCGACGACCTGCTGCCCGCCTACCTCAGCGCCCTGGCCCGCTTCCCCTACCCCCACCAGGGACGCGGCATCCCCGGCTTCCCCGCCCTCGGCCTGCCGGACACCGCCGACCCCTACCCGTGGGACGTGCTGCACCTGCGAGTGCTGGGCAAGTTCGCCGACAACGGCCCCCCGCGCCGCATCATCTCCGACACCGTGCGCCGCTGGAACGAGGAATGGGCCTACCCGCAACTGCGCGCCTCCCGCAACCAGGACTTCTTCGAAGACGCCGAGAAGCGCGTCGGGGACCGGCTGGAGACCTACCGGGGCGACTGGAGCGACTGGTGGGTCGACGGCGTCGGCGCGGGAGCCGTCCCGCTCGCCGCCACCCGGCGCGGCCAGGCCGCCCTCGCCGAGGCGCAGACCGTGGCCGGCTACGCCCACCTGATGGGCGTCCCCGGCAGCACGGCCGTCACCACGGGCGCGCCGGCCGTCTACCGGTCCGCCTCGCTGTTCAACGAGCACACCTGGGGCGCGGGTGACCCGTGGACCCACGGGGAGCACGGCCACGGGTCCGGCGAGAAGCAGTGGCACTGGAAGTACGCCCAGGCCATGCGCGCCCACGACGACGCCGAGACGCTCCTGGACTCCGCGTCCGCCCTGCTCGGCGAGGCCTTCGCCCCCGCCGCGGGCGCGGCGGCGTCCTTCTACGCCGTGAACACGTGCAGCTGGCCGCGGAGCGAGACCGCCAGGCTCTTCCTCCCGGAGAGCACGGTCGCGCTCGACGAGCCGGTCCGGGTCCTTGACGCCCGCACCGGCGAACCGCTGCCCTTCGCACAAGAGGACCAGAGCAACGAACGCCACCGCGCGGCCGGCCGCTTCCTGAACGTCCCCGTCGCGGACGTGCCGGCGTGCGGAGCCGTGCGCCTGGATGTCCTCACCGGAGCGCAGTCCCCGGCGGGTCACGACGTCGAGGTGGCGGCGTTCGGGTCCGCCGACGCCACCGTCCTGGTGAACGACCACCTGCGCGTGACGGTCGACCTGCGCGAGGCGTGCGTCTCCTCGATAGTCGACAGGGCCACCGGCCGCGAGCTGGTCCGCCAAGACGCCGTCGTCGGCTTCAACGGCTACGTCTACGACGAGTACGCCACCGCCGGCGCGTTCAACCACCAGTCCAGCAAGACCGTGGCCGACGACTCGATGCACCTGCTCGCCTCCCGCAGCACCGCCCCGCCCGCGGCGCTCGTCGACCGCACTACGGACGCCACCGGGCACACCCTCGTCTACGAGTGCGCCCCGGCCGGCACCCGCCGACTGCGGGTGCGGGTGCACCTCCCGCACGGAGCAGCCCGCGTCGACATCGAGAACCGCATCGACAAGGACGCGACCCTCACGAAGGAGAGCGCCTACTTCGCCTTCCCCTTCGCACTCGACAACCCCGTCGTGCACACGGAGGCCACCGGCGGCGTCCTCGGCACCGACCGGGAGACCATACCGGGCTCGGCGGCCCACATGCGCGCCGTCCGTCGCTGGATCAGCCTGAGCGACGGCACCCGCCACGCCGCACTGGCCACCACGGACGCCCCGCTCGTCCAGCTCGGCGGGATCGTCATCCCCTACGTCCCCTATCCCCAGTCGCTGCCGCGGGAGGAGCCGGCCACGGTCTTCTCCTGGGTGCACAACAACATCTGGGACACCAACTTCCCCGCCCAGCAGGGCTTCGACCACGTTTTCCGCTACAGCGTCGGCTTCAGCACGGGCGAGGAGGACACCGACACCCTCGGCGTGCGCGTCGCCGCCGTCACCGGCCACCCCCTCGTCCCGGTCCGCGCCCGCGCCTCGGCCCGGGCCGAAGCCCCGGCGCAGACCCGGTTCCTGACGGTGAACGACCCCCGGGTGCGGCTCGTCGGGGTCACAGTCCCCAGCAACGGCCGCCTGCTGGTACGTCTCCAGTCGGTGGCCGACACCCCGCTCACCTGCCGCCTGAGCACCCCCTTCAGCGTCGCCCGCGCCTTCCGCACCACCTACCTGGGCCTGTCCCCGCGCGAGGCCGGGCCGGCCCCGGACGGCACCGTCCCGGTCGACGTACCGGCGCTCGGCACGGCCGCCGTCGTCCTGGAACTCGCCTCACCGACGCCCGAGGAGGACTGACCCGAACACCCCCACGGGGCGTGCTCAGGGCAGCGCGACTCACCCTGGCTCAGGACGCACGGGTGTAAGAAGCCGTCTACAGCGCGCGGAGCCGATGCCACAGAAGATCGGCCCCAGCACCGCCCCCGGCCACGCTGCCCTGCACCCCCGCGGGAGTGGGGCAGCGGCCGTTCCCCGCCGGCTGCCGTCGGACGCGGTAGCGCAGGCGGCGGACACGGCGGCCCTGGATCACGGTGTGCGGGTCTTCCAGCAGGTGCTGGGCGTCGACCGAGCCGAAATACCGCTCGCCAGTGCCGAGGACCACCGGCACGAGGTCCATCGCCACCTCGTCCACCAGGCGCAGGGCGAAGGCCTGGCCGCCGACGTCCCGGCCGCGACCGCCACGTTGCGCTCCCCGGCCAGTTCCCTGGTCCTGCGAGGTTGTCGCGGAAGCCGATGCGTGCCCGTTGTTCATCCTTGAGGCGTTCGTTCTCGGCCAGAAGCAGCTAGCCCGACCGCCACGCCTGCGTCCCTATCCGCCATGATGGCCCCTTGTCAGCAGCTGGTGGACATCCTGCCTCAGCCTCAGGCACGCGCAGGAGATGAACGAGATCACCGCTATCGCGAGCGCACCGGCCTCACCTCCAGCTATGGTCGTTGCATGGCCATGCGGGAGCGTGCTGTCGTGTTGACCGCCACCATCATCGAGTATCGCGCGGTAGTTGAGCTGTTGGAACAGCCATGCCCCCTGAACTCGGCGTCAGGGGCGCCCTATACAGTCGGAACCCTTGCGGGCTCCCACGCGGGCTGGGATTTGTGGGTAGCGTGTGTGGGACAGGGCAACGTGAACGCAGCCTTGCAGGCGAGTCAGGCCATCAGCGAACTCCAGCCCGAGCTCATTGCGTTTCTGGGCACAGCTGGCAGCTTGAAACCCGAAGTATGTCTGGGAGATGTTGTCTTCGCGACGAAGGTCTACGGGTACGAGGCTGGCAAACAGACGGATGACGGGCTTCTGGCCCGTCCCGAGGTAGCAGGGGCTCATCCTCAGCTCGCAGGTTTCGCGCGTCGTATTGCTGCGTCGGAAGCCTGGAACGCTCCGAGGACACCGACGGATGAGGGCCTGGACTCACCCCGTGTCCATGTCGAGCCAATCGCGGCAGGCGAGAAGATCCAGACGGGGCAGCAAGAAGCGTTACGGAAACATCTGCGCGCCTCGTTCAACGACGCTGTAGCAGTCGAGATGGAAGGGCTGGGCTTCCTGACAGCCACTCATCAGTGGAGCGAAGCCAAGGCGATGGTCATCCGCGGCATCTCTGATCGGCTTGCGGACAAGAGCGCCGATCACGACCAGCAGATCCAGCCCGTCGCTTGCCGAAACGCCGCTCGATTCCTTGCCGAGGTCCTTGCAGACTGTGCCAGCGATGCACAGCCCGTTCATCTCTGGCGGCAAATCGAGGCCAGAGCAGGCCGAGGCAGAGCAGATGCCAAGACCTTCATCCCTGCCGGTCTCACGGACAGCAGAGCAGTCTTGACCTGGGAGGATGTCCCTTCGCACGACTTGGCAGGGCTGACAGTGGGGACGAGATACCACCTCCTGCGGGAGATCGGGCGTGGCTCCCTGAACGCCGTCTGGGAAGCGGAAGAACGGGCGTTCAACCGCACTTTGGGCAAGGTAGCCGTCAAACTACAGCCCCCAGACACGGGCAAACGCTTTCGCTATTTTTCTCGCGAGGCAGCCACTATGGCCACCTTCGACTGCCCGTACCTACTTCCTTACCGCACGGCAGGCACGATGGATGCGGGTGAGTTAGAAGGATGGAGCTACATCGCCACGGGTCTCGCCCAGATGTCATTGAGGAACTGGATCAATGAAGACCCGCTTCAAGGGTCCGACCTGCTCGCCATGATGCTCGACGTCGCAAGAGCGCTGACATACCTCCATGCCTCTAAGCTCGTCCACGGCGACGTCAAACCTGCGAACATCCTTCGCTACGTCGACCGTTGGGTCGTAGGCGATTTCGGACTCACGCAACCAAGCGGTGCACACGAACCCGAAGGAACCCTCGGGTACATGGCACCGGAACGCTTCGAGGGAAGGGTCGTCACAAGCAATGACGTGTACTCCTGGGCTGTCACCAGCGTGGTCGCAGCCAACGGCATGTGGCGCAACGATCTGAGCACAGTCGATAGCACCATGGGAAGAGTCGCATCATATCTCGCCTCTAACATCCCTACCCGTCCGCAATACCGTTCCCAGTCGTTTCCGCGGCCCATCGCAGATCTACTCAGCGAGTGCTTTGAAACAGACCCCGCCGATCGCCCCACAATGCAGGATCTCGTCAAATCGCTTGAGTATTTCCGCACCTAACTTGATCTTTAACGTCCGGCGTCGAATGGTGCTCGAACTTGATCACTCGGTTCGGTGTCCGGCGTACACGGAAGCGGCCTTCGCCTGAACATGTGCTCCGACCAAGGAACACACACGTCCAGCACGAAGGCCGTGAGGATGAGTCCGCTGCATCGCGACGCCTGGCAAGGGTCGTTGGCGGAACTGTCATGCTTCCGGCGCGAGTTCTACGCCTGTCTCACCGCGCGTTCGGACGCGTTGTTCGAGCTGGCTGATGCCGTTCTGTGCGGTGACGGGCCCGGTGAGGTCCCTGGCCGAGCTGTCGCTGGTGGGCGAACACCGCCGCGGCCACGGCGGACTTTACGGGGCTGTGGCCCGCGGCCGGGTGGATGCGGGCCGACTGCGGCAGGCACTGGCCTCGGTGCCACTGCCGCGGGCCGAAGACGGCTGGCTGGTCCTGGCCGTCGACGTCACCTGCTGGCGAAGATCCGCACCCCAGAAGCGGCCGACCTGCGGCCTCAGCTCGTGGACCGCCCCGCTGGACGCACTTCGACTGGCACCCGGGGATGATACTGCCACCGTTACTGCCCGCCAGCTGCGTGAGCTGCTCGAGCGATGGTCATGCTTGAGACTCCCCGTTTGATCCTGCGTCGCTGGCGCGAGGCAGACGTTGCGCCCATGGCTGCGGTCAATGCCGACCCCGAGGTCATGCGGTGGATCCGTGACGGCGGCGTCCTTGACGAGCAGCAGACTCGTGGCCGGGTCCAGGCGTGGGAGAGCGAGTGGGAGTTACAGGGCTTCGGTCTGTTCGCCGTGGAGATCCGGTCCACTGGCGAGCTGGCCGGGTTCACCGGCCTTTCGGTGCCCAACTGCTTGCCGGAGGTACTGCCAGCGGTTGAGGTCGGCTGGCGGCTGGGACGTTCCCACTGGGGGCAGGGCATGGCCACCGAGTCCGCTGCGGCCGCTGTGCGGTTCGGGTTCGAAGAGCGAGGGCTGGAGCGGATCGTCAGCATTGCTCAAGTGGCAACGACACCTCCGAACGGATCATGAGGAAACTGTGGATGCATCCGGTCCGTGAGACCGTCAATCCCGCTGGCGGTCGGCGAGTACGGGTATTCCAGTTGTCGTCGGACCATTACGTCACAGCCACTCGTTGATGGCCGCTACGAGGACGGTCGCCTCGTAGCGGACCGCGAGTTTGTCGAAGCGGGTGGCCACAGCTCGGTGCCTTTTGAGTCGGTTGATTCCGCACTCGACCGCATGCCGAGCCTTGTAGTCCTCGGCGTCGAATCGGGGCGGCCGGCCACCGAGAGCGCCCAGCTTCTTGCGGTTCCGTGCCTGGTCGGCCTTGTCCGGGATGGTGCAACGGATACCGCATCGGCGCAGGTAGGCGCGGTTCCTGCGGGAGGCGTACGCCTAGTCGGCCCTCACGCGTTCGGGACAGACACGAGGCCGGCCCGGCCCGATGCGGGGTACGCGGACCTTCTCCAGCACTGGTTCGAACTGCGGCGAGTCCCTGCGCTGTCCAGCGGTGATCACGACGGACATGGGCTTTTGCCCCTGCTCAACGGCCAGGTGCAGCTTGGTGGTGAACCCGCCGCGCGAACGTTCCAGCCCGTGATCAGAGGGCTCGGTGAATAGACTGCCGGGTGGCTCTTTTGCAGTTCACCCCGTTTACGAGCCCCGGCCGCGTGCTGATGAGCGCGCCACACTGTGGAGTCAACACTCAAATCCCACGTGATCGACCCTTCCGCATCAACCAGGGACTGCAGCCGCGTGAGGACCCGGTGCCAGGTGCCATCCCGTTGCCATCGACGGAACAGATCGTAGATCCGGCCCCAAGGCCCGTACTCAACAGGGACGTCTCTCCATGGGGCACCGGTACGGACCGGAAATCGTATGCCGTCCATGAGCTGCCGCCGGCACCAGATGTGCGGCCGTCCCGCCTTCCTCCCCTGCGGCAACAAGGGCTCCAGCACCGCCACTGTTCGTCCGTGAGATCTCCTCGCGCCACAAACCGTGATCACGCATCGCTCAAGATCCACGTCGATACACGACCTAGGTGCCCTATCCGGCCTGCAGGTGGGTACGGGCCCGCTCCAGTTGCTTCACGGTGATGGCCCCGGAGCCCGGGAGACCCGCTTCGACCATGCGGCGTGCGCGCGGGGGATGGCGCCGCCGGCGTCGTCGGTGAGGATCTTCTTCGCGAGGTTCACGGCTATGGCGCAGTCGGCCAGGTCCATGAGGTGCGCGAGCATGCGGATCTGCTTGGTGGCGGGGGCCTTTTCGTTGTACCGGAAGACCAGCACCCAGCGGCCCTGCACCGATCGGGCCCGCGCGATGAGGTCGCGGCCGGGTCGGTCTCGTGCTGCTCGGTCCGGATGTGCTCGGTGTCCCCGGCCGGGTTCCGCAAGGTCAGCAGGCCCCGCCGGCTCGTCTCCTCGACCTTCTCCAGGAGGCGGCGAACCGCGAGGCGCCGTCCAAGCGCGCGATGTCCTGCGCCGCCTGCTGGGCGATCAGGTGGAGGTCGACGGAGAGGGCGTGTACGCGGCGCCCCACGCGGGTTCCCCGCCGGGCGTGCAGGGCGCGGCGGCGGTCGCCGACGATGACGAGGCTGTAGTCCACGCCCCCCCATCATGGCGGCCGCCGCGCGATTAGACGACGGAGCAGGGCGGGGGAAGTTGCGGGCGCCGCGAGGGCGGGGCTCTGCCGCTCGGGGTCAGACGAGGAGGCCGCCGCGGCGGATGACCGGCTCGGGTTCGTACACGGCCAGGAGGACGGCTTCGGCGCGGTCGGGGCTCTTCATGTCGCGGGCCCGCATGGCCTTGTTCAACTCGATGACCGTGTGGCCGCCGCTGTTGTACTGCAGCTTCGCGGTGGTGAGTTGGATGGCGGCGTTGCGGTCGGTGCGCAGACGGAGTCGGCCGACGCCGGTGCCCGGGTCGGGCTGCAGGAGTGCGCGGGTGGCGAGTCACATCTCGTCGCGCTTCTTGAACGGGCGCATGACGGAGTGGGGGTCGTCGTGGCCAGGGCACTGGGAGACCATGACGCCGACGACCTCACGAGGGTGGCGCGGCAGCGCAAAGCAGCGCGCTCGCCCCGGCGCGCAGCGCCATCGATCCGGTGGACCATCGTGTCGACCTCGACGAGCAGCCGAACGCCGGCGGGCCGCCTTGGCGGTGCAGTGGGTGAACCGCTGCGCTCGGGCGGCGGCACGCTGTTCAGGCGCCGGCAAAGGACGGCTCGTGTTCCTCTGATAGCGCCTGCGGCCGCGCGGCTGGGCTGCCGTGCTTGCGCATGCCCCTCCTTCAGTGTCTGTCCCTCCCAGTTTGCGTTCCGGGAGGTTGCCGGGCCTGCCTCGTCCGCCGTCACCCCAGAGCCCAGGTCGCTCCGGATCAGCGGGGAGGCATTGACAATCTATTCACCCATCCTATTCAGTCGTCTTGGCTCCGCATACTTCCATACAGCAAGTCGCCCGTACCCACCGGACAAGAGGCTCCCCATGACCCAACTCGTCGAGCTGCGCTCGATTGATGTCGTCCCCGACGACGAACGGCACGGCAGCGCCTTCTCCCAGTTCACCCTGTGGCTGGGCGCCAACCTGCACATCACGGCCGTCGTCACGGGCGCCTTGGCGGTCGTCTTCGGCGGGGATGTCGTCTGGTCGCTGGTCGGGCTGCTGCTGGGCAACCTGCTCGGCGGCGCGGTCATGGCCCTGCACTCCGCGCAGGGCCCGAAGCTGGGCCTGCCGCAGATGATCCAGTCCCGTGCCCAGTTCGGGGTGCGCGGCGCGGTCGTCCCGCTGCTGCTCGTGGTGGTCATGTACGTCGGCTTCTTCGCCAGCGGCACGGTGCTGGCCGGACAGGCGGTCGGCGAGCTGACGCACACCGACGACACGATGGGCATCATCGCCTTCGCACTGGTCACCGGGGTCGTGGCGACCGCCGGCTACCGGATCATCCACGCCCTGGGCCGCATCGCGAGCGTCGTCTGCGCACTCGCGTTCGTCTACCTGGGCGTCCGGCTGCTGGAGCGCGCTGACCTCGGTGCGCTGCTCGGCGACGCGCGCTTCTCACTGCCGATGTTCCTGCTCGCGATATCGCTGTCGGCCTCCTGGCAGCTGGCGTTCGGCCCGTACGTGGCGGACTACTCCCGCTATCTGCCGCGCACGACGTCCACGCGGGCGACGTTCTGGTGGACGCTGTCAGGCTCGGCGCTCGGTTCGCAGTGGTCGATGGCGTTCGGGGTGCTGGCCGCGGCGACGGCGGGCGAGGCGTTCCTGGACAGCCAGGTGGGCTATGTGGTGGGCCTGGGCGGTACCGGTGTGATGGCGTCGTTCCTCTACTTCGTGATCGCGCTCGGCAAACTGACCGTCAACGTCCTCAACACCTACGGCGGCTTCATGTCGCTGGTCACCGGTGTCACCGGTTTCCGGGAGCGGCAGGTGCTCTCGCAGCGGGGCAGGACGGCGTACATCACGCTGATCGTGGTGGCGGGGACGGTGGTCGCGCTGGTCGGCAAGGACAGCTTCCTCACCTCGTTCAAGGACTTTCTGCTCTTCCTGCTGACCTTCTTCACTCCGTGGTCGGCGATCAACCTGGTCGACTACTACCTGATCTCCAAGGAGCGCTACGACATCCCGGCGCTGTTCGATGCGAGCGGTCGGTACGGGGCCTGGCGCTGGGACGCGCTGACGGTGTACGCGGCGGGACTGCTGGCGCAACTGCCGTTCCTGGTGACCGGCTTCTACACCGGTCCGCTGGTGGCACCGCTGGGCGGGGCGGACGTGTCGTGGATCGTGGGGCTGGTGGTTCCAGCGCTGCTGTACTGGTGGCTGGCCCGGCGCACCCCGGTTCCCGGTGTCCCCACCCCGAAGACGGGGACAGTCCCCAGTGCGGCGGGCACCCGCCCGGGTCCTTGAGCTCACCGCCCTGACACGGACGGGAGCAGTCGAGGCGGCCGAGCTCGCCCGCTGGGCGGACCCGCGCGCCGAGGCGTACTTCTTCCGCTCCGGCCCGGCGCCGGTGTGGTGGGGCGTCCTGGCCGAGCACGCCCCGTACCTGCTGCTGCCCGATCCCGCGGCCGGCGGG
Source organism: Streptomyces sp. NPDC107500 (assembly GCF_055582785.1). NCBI lineage: Bacteria > Bacillati > Actinomycetota > Actinomycetes > Kitasatosporales > Streptomycetaceae > Streptomyces > Streptomyces sp. NPDC107500. Next base: position 18,501 of record NZ_JBVJPF010000007.1, on the reverse strand, counting down.
CCGTAGCCGGCCGTGCCGTTCCTCGAGCACGTCGCCGGCACCGACCCGGACACCATCCGGGCGTGGCCGGCCGCGCCGGACGGCCAGGAACCGGCGCTAACCCGGGCGCAGCAGGTGCGGCGGCCGGCCGCCCGGCCCTGGACGCGCTCTGGGCCACGGCGACGTCGTCGACGCCGCAGCGGTGCGCGCCGTCCTGGCCGAGACCGCGGCGGTGCGCGCCGGCGGGGGCCGGCGGTAGGGATGACGCCAAGCTGCGCTGGACCCTGTCGGCGGATGAGGCCGAAGCGGCGGCCATGCGCGAGGTCGCTGCCGGCTGCCCGGGGCAGACCGTAACGTACGAGCTGGCGCCCCAAGAAGGGCTGACACGGTCGCGCTGAGACCCGCGGGAAGCCGGGCCGGGCAAGGCCGCGTAGCGAGTCAGACTCCGTCAATTCACACGACGTGCCTCACTTGGCCAGATCCTTCTCGCTCCCGACGTGCTGGGCCCGCGACATGCCCTGGTAGACCGCCGACCGTCCCCTGGCGCGACAGCTGGAAGTTCGGACCGCGTCCGCGGTGGGGCGGTGGAGTCGGGTAGGCGTAGTCGCGGTCGGTGGGCGACCCCGGCAATCGCGGGGCGTTGGGGTGCTGGGCGGCGGGGAGGCGTGACCGTCACAGTCCAGCGGCTTCCCGCCACCTGGCGGCTGCGGCACAGGATGATGCCCGCAGCGATCACCATCCCTGGGGGCCTTTGATGCACCGCACCACCACTGCAGCCACTGCTGCTCTGCTGCTCGCCGTTCTCGCTGTCGGCTGCTCCAACGGCGACGGCGACGGTGACGGGGGAGGGGACAGCAAGGAGTCGAGGCCGTCCGCGTCCGCGAGTCGGCCAGTCTCCCCGTCCCTGTCCGGGACGGAAGCGCGGGAGGCGTGCGCGGGCGCGTGGGCGGACGCGCTCCTCGAGGACCCGGAACTGGGTGTGGATCAGGAACCGGCGGAGTGTGCGGGGCTGTCGGCGGATGATCGGTTGGACCGGTATATGGAGGGGTTGCAGCAGCGCAACGAGATCAACCGCGGCTGAATCGGGTCCGGGCAGCATTGCTCGGCAGGATGGTCAGCACTTAGCGCATCACACGGGCCTGGTGGTCTCTGTAGCGATCAGCAGCGAAGACCTGCACGGCATTGATCTCATCGACGACGGCTCTGGAAACGCTGGCCATCATGTTTCCCGCCCCCAAAGCCAACAAGTGCCTGGGACTGATGGGCAGGACGAAGGAGTGCGCATCCCCGAAGGCCATGTTGGACGAGTACGGAGTCGTGTCCGTCCGCACCGTCACCGCGGGGTTATCCCCGGTCAGGAGCTGACCGTTCTCCGGCACCAACACCTCCACATGCCACGCCGCCGCCATGGCGCGCACCTGGTTGAACGTGTTCTCGATGTTTGCACGGAACAGCTCGCCGCTCTCGAAGGCCTGCGCGACCTCGGACTCCTTGATGAGACGTTCGGCGAAGGCGTCGAGGGAGCCGGGGCCAGTCAGATGGAATCCAGTCTGGTGCAGCGACTCGCGGCGAAGCTGCTGTGAAAATCGACTGGTGAGCTCGCCACGCAGACGCACGCTCGTCGTCTCAGACGCGTTGGTATGCACCCCCCGATATCGGTGCGAACGCACATAGTGGAGGACGACCAGGTCGCGGAGGGCCTCGACGTGCAGAGGGTCGGCGAACGGCTCGCCGGCATGCACGGCCGCGATTGCCGCCGGGGCCCGTGATTCCACCGAACCCCACAATGCCTCGACAGAAGCGGTGTCGACAGCGACGAAGTCCGCGGCCCAGCCGCATGCCCGTGTGCCCTTCAGCTTGGTCGGGCGGTCCGGATTGCAGACGTCGATGGGCAATAGCTGCCGGTCGGCACTTCCCGATCCAGGCATCGTGAACTGCCTGAGGAGGACCTGAGATACGAGGTGCTGCCGGGCTATGTGTGCTGCCTTCACACGCGAGATTCTGTCGATTACCCCGCCGCGAGGACTACGGATTTATAGGGAGCTAGAAAGGTGACGCCAAGCACCTCGGTGTCCTGCGCGCCCTGAGCGACGTGGACCAGCTCGCCGGCGTGGGTGCGTTCGTAGCGGCGGATGATCTGGCCGGTGGGCCGTTCCAGGAAAGCCAGACGGGTCAGGCCGTAGCGGACCAGGACACGGTGCACGGTCGAGGCGGGCAGGCCCAGGATCGGACAGATGCGGGCCGGGCCGAGCTTGCGGTCCTGCCGAAGGCGGCATACCTGGGCTTCGGTCGCTGCCGGCGTGCGGTGCGGTGTCGTGCGCGGACGGCTGGAGCGGTCGTGCAGTCCTTGCTCGCCTTCAGCCCGCCAGCGGCGCATCCACTTGTCCGCGGTGACGCGGGAGATGCCCATCTCGGCGGCAGCAGGGCGACAGGGCGACCGGTGCGGACGCGTTCGACCAGCAGCCGCCTGCCGTGAACGGTCAGCCGGGCCTTACGGTGGAACACGAAGGCCTCCGTGCGGTGAAGAATCGACACCTCCACCACACACGGGGGCCTTCGCCATGATCAAGCCCGGCCAGTGTCAACAACGCTCGTGATCAATACACGAGTACGAGGACGCGGAGTGGTCGCGACGGTTCCGCACGTTCCTGCACGGCGGCGCTGGCCCGGTACGCGCTGGGGTTGAAGGCGCCGTTGCTGGAGCGGGCGTCGGAACCGAAGCGCACGGCGATGCTCACCGCGGTGATGCGGCACCTGGAGGCGAAAGCGATCGATGAGGCCCTGTACCTGCGTGCGGGCGCCCTGGAGGTGGTGCGCTTCACCGACGTCGAGCACATCGACTTCGACCTGTAGGACACGTACGGCACGTGCTGGTCGGCCGTTCGCGCCCCCGGTGCACAGGGGCGAGGAAAGATCCACCTCCGTTCGTACAACCATTCGTCCCGTGGTGAGTCATAGGGCTGAGAGGCGCATGGTGCGCCTGTTGCGTCAAGAAGGAAAATCACGTGCGCCTGGCCCGATCGACCCGACGTCGGCTGGTAGTCGCCGTCACCACCGTCCTCACCGTCACGCCCGGCGTGGGCGTCCTGTCCGTGCCGGCCACGGCCGTCCCCGCGGCAGTGACGGCGGACACGGCGGCCTCCGATGCCGTCTCCATGCCGTTCCTGAAGAAGGCGAAGCTGGTCGACGCCGGCCTCACCGGCTTCGTGACCCAGGCCGACGGGTCCCTCGACAAGCGTTGGACCCGCTACGGCAACGCCGCCGGGACGGGCTACGGCAACCGGACCCACCTCCGCTCGACGCGCACGGCGGACTACCTCGTCTTCGAGGGCCGCTGGGGTATCCAGCAGCGGAACCTCAAGACGCTGTCGGCGTTCGACGTCTTCGTCGGGGACCTGGCCGGTGACCCGCGGTACGCGGGCTCGGCGGCGAACGCGATCTTCACGACCGTCGACACCGACGGGACCGTCAAGCTGCGCAAGCACACCGCGGACGAGGGCGTGAAGACCGTCACCGGGCTGCCGGCCGGTGCGAAGGACTTCTCGATCACCCCCGGCACGCCCGAGGACGCCCTGCTGACCTTCACCGCCGGCGCCCTGAAGAAGTGGGCACTGATCGATCTCGCCACCGGCTCGGTCCACGCGACGCACGAGAGGACCGCCGGTTCCACCGGGGGCGACTTCGCCGTCTCCGGGACCCACGTCGTCTGGACCGAGGGCGACGGCACCGAGACCCCGGCGGTGTTCCTCCTGGACCGTGCGTCCGACGTCGTGCGGCAACTCCCGGTCACCCCCGGGTACGCGAGTGACCTCCAGGTCGGTCTCGTCGGCGACTGGGTCGTGTACGGAGAGCCCGACGGCATCTCCGCAGCCGCGCCGAACCCCCTGCACACCGTCACCGCGTACCACCCTGCCACCGACGCCTCGGTGAAGCTGCTGGACCACCTGACCTCATCCGCCGCCGCTCCCGACGGCCTGTACGTGCGCGGCGGCACCGTCGCGGACGGCGAGGGGCTGTTCAAGATCACCCCCGGTGACGGGGGTGTACCCGTCGTCACCCGGGTGGCGAACGCCGAAGCACCCACCAGGGTCGAGATCACCGGCAACACCGTCCCCGCGGTCGTCGACCTCGACCAGAACGGGGGGTCGGCGGCCCTGCGCTGGGACCTGTCCCGGGCCAACGTCGAGGTGGGGATCACGCTCCGCCACGTCCGTAGCGGGAAGACGGTCGTCGCCACCGCGAAGCACCCTGCCACCCCGTCCGTCACGCTGGACTGGAACGGCCTGGTCGCCGCCGGGTCCGAGGCCGCCCCCAACGGCGCCTACACCTGGGAGGCCGTGGCCGCGCCCCTCAACGGCATCGGTCCGGCCGCCGTCGCCGAGGGGACCTTCACCGTCACCCGCGAGGGGCAGCCGCACGACTTCAACGACAACGGCACCCCCGACGTCCTCACCCGGGACGCCGCGGGCAGGCTCTGGCGCAGCGACACCCGCTTCGACGCGGGCACCGGCGCGGGACAGCTCGGCGCGGGGGAGGCCAAGGCCCTCGTCGGCGGGGGCTGGAACGTCTACGACCGCATCGAGGCCACCGGCAACCTCGGCGGATCCGAAGTCGGCGACCTGGTCGCCCGGGACACGTCCGGTGTCCTGTGGCTCTACCAGGGCAACGGCCGTGGCGGGTTCGCCACCCGTGCCAAGGTCGGCGGCGGCTGGCAGGCCTACGACAAGGTCGCGGGCGGCTCCGACCTCACCGGGGACGGCCGCAACGATCTCCTGGCCACCGACCGGTCCGGGGTCCTCTGGCTCTACCCCGGCACCGGCAACGCCACCGCGCCCTTCTCCGCGCGCAAGAAGGTGGGCGGCGGCTGGGGCGCCTTCAACGACCTGACGGCCGTCGGGAACATCGGCGGCGCCGCCGCCGGAGACCTCGTCGCCCGGGACAAGGACGGGGTCCTCTGGCTCTACCTGGGCAAGGGCGACGGCACGTTCGCGCCCCGCACGCGGATCGGCGCCGGGTGGGGGCCCTACACCCACCTTGTGGCGGTCGGTGACGCCGACCGCGACGGCCGGAACGACCTCGCCGCCTTCAGCCCCCAGGGCAACTACCTCTACCGGGGCACGGGTTCCTGGAAGGCTCCGTTCCTCGGCCGCCAGTCGATGGGCCTGGACCGCCCCGGCGGCGCCCAGCAGCCCGTCGTCTGACGCCGGCGAACCGCGGCCGGGCCGTCCGTAGGCCCAGCCCGCGTCACGCCGGACACCCGCGCCGTGCCCGGCCCTTCCGAGGGCCGGGCACCGGCCGGTCAGCCCGTCGACGGCTTCTGCGCCCGCGTGAACCCGCTGCTCTGTCCCACCTTGGCCACGTGCAGCGTGTAGCTCCGGTACCACTCGGCGTTCGTCCTCGGACTCGTCCCGCGCGACCTCAAATCGGCATGACCCACACAGCGGCCCTGCCTAGGAATGGGAGGCGTACACGTGGGGCACCGAGCACGCGCCTCCTCCTCCGCCGGCGGCAGCCTGCAGGCTGCCGCACTGCGTCCAGAGCCCTGCGGGCGTGGGATCGGGTGCGGCGGCGGTGGCGCTCGCGCCGGCCCCGGTCGCGGGAGGCGGCCCGACAGCGCCCTCCACCGCTGCGCCCGCACCGTCGTCCGCCGCCTCGTCCGCGGCATCCGCCGTGGCGCCCGCTGCGTGGGCGGTGCGGGGGCGGTGGCGCCGCCACGGCCAGGAGCCGGCAGCGGTGGAGTTCCAGCCGCTGCTCGGGTGTTGCCCCGCACAGCGCCGCGAACCGTTCCACGGGCGCGAAGTCGAACGGCATCGCCTCGCCCGCGCTGTGGCGGTGCAGCGCCGCCCTCACCCCGCGGCTTCGCCCAGACCTGCACCCTTGCCCAGGCGTTGGCCGGCATAGGCGCTGACGTGCCGCTGTGGTGCGCCACCCGTACGGCCGTCGTGGCGAACAACGAGGATGGAATTCAGGAACCCGTACAGGACGTGGTAGTCCTGCACCGACTTCCAATGTCAGAACTGTTGGAGCCCGGCCTCAGGGCGAACCACAGCCAGGAACTCCCCGGGGCCTGGGTCTTGGGCGTTTCAGGCCACTCTCGTGAGCTGAAGATACGATTCCTCTGGGCGATGGTCGCGGCGGCATCCGAGGCGTTCTGGGTTGTCCCTCCCCGGTGCTCCGTGCATCATCACCGTGCGTAAGGGCCATGCCTGGCCGGATGTGCCGAAGCGGGCTACTCGTCACCATCGGCATTCGCTGAGCTGCGGCGTCAGTCGGGCGAAGCACGGTAGTTGTCACTGATGAGGCGGACCACCTGTCACCAGCAGCGCCCAACGCATCGAAGTTGCCACCGGCAGCGGCGCCCCTCGTCCGTTGAAAGTGCACCTCTCTGAGGGCTTCGGCGACGATCTCGTCGGAGCCGGGTCGGCCGCGACCCCCGGCTAATTGGTTTGCTCACTGAGCTTGTTCAAGTCGCCCACGATCGCGTGACGGCTGGGGTGCCAGCGCCGGCCGCAGCAGGAGCCAGCGTCAGGGGGGGGCGGCATCGTGCGCCGAGCCCAGATGCCCGCGCAGACCACTGAGGCTGCTGCAAGCAGAAGGCGGACGGCGAGCAGGGTGCCGGTGTCAGCGCTTGCCAGCGGATTTGAGTGCGGAGGTTCTGTATGTGCACGATGTACACGCGTCTGGACCAGACTGAGACCCGCGCTGCCGGAGTCGGCCGATTAGTGTGCCTGGTGGCGAAGGTTATTCATTGTTCTGTACATACACCCCTGGCAAGATCGCTCGGGGCCGGCGCGACGTGCGCCGGTCGTCACTACACGCTCAGCCGCCTGTGGCGGCCCGGTCGTGACTCTCTGCTCCCCGATCGTCCCGCCATCGCGTCGCCGGCCGATGCTCTCGCACTCGAAAGGTGCCTGAATGAACTTGCTGAGCGGTGCCGCTCCTCGTCTCTCCGCCGTGCCGGAACCTGGCATGGAGCTCGACCAAGTCCTGTCTCTCCCCTCGACTGAGCCCGTGTGGCGGTTGTCCGCCGACGCGTACCGGGAGGAGGCTGCTCAGCGGATGTACCGCCCGGAGTGGACCTGGGCCGCTTGGGGGCCGGACGGCCAGGTGCTGGCCCGGGCCCTGTGGTGGGGGCAGAGCGACAGTGCGCATCCGATCGCGCTCGACTGTCTCGCCGTCGCGGACGAGGTGCCCGCCGCCGAGCGGGCCGCTCTTGCCGCCGCACTCCTCGACGCGGGGCACCGGTCGTTTCGTGAAGCGGGGGCCCAAGCCCCGCCGCTGTACAACCTCATGAGGCTGCCCGGCTCGTGGCGGGACGACCCTGAGCACGTCGCCGCCGTGGCCTGGCGCCGGGAGGCCGCCCGTTGCGTGGGCCTGACTGTCGAGGTGGAGCGGCTGCAGTTCGAGTGGACGCATGAGGTTCCGCTGCCCGCCGAGCCCGAGCAACTGGTCTTCTCCCCAGAAATGGACGACGAGGTGTTCCTGCAGGCGATGTTGCGGGTCGCCGAGGGCACGCTCGACGCCCACACAGTGGAGAGCGAGGCGGCCAACGGGCCGGAGGCCACGGCCCGCGAAAGCCTGCGGTTCTACCTCGACCGCCCCGGCAAGCGGGACTGGTGGCGCCTCGCGCACACTCCCGACGGCGCCCTGGCCGGCCTTGCTATACCGTCGGCCACGCCGTACAGCCGCAACGTCGGCTATCTCGGTGTCGTCCCCGAACTACGCGGCCGCGGCTACGTGTCAGAGATCCTGGCCGCCATCACCCGCTTCCAGGCCGAAGACGGTGCGGACCGCATCACCGCCACAACCGATCTCGGCAACCGTCCGATGGCGGCGGCCTTCACCAGCGCCGGATACCGCACTACGGAAGTCCGCCTCATCTTCTCCGAACCGCTGGACCACTGATCGTTTCGTTGGTTCTGTGGGCGTGATGACACTGAGAGTTTCAGGCTGGCCACCGAGGGTGTGATGGCCTCGATGCCCGCAACGGACAGGGCTCCCGCGCCGTTGGGTGAGGTGTTCGAAGTCTCAACCTGCCGACCCAGGAGCCCTGTTGGTTCCTCATCCTGCCGCACTCGACCTGCCCCATGCGCTGGTCGAGGGGCACGATGCTCATCGTCACCGTGCGGGTGACCGTCGGTGCAAGCTCCCGCCGCACCAGCGTGCCCTCGTCGCTCTCGCCTACCTGCGCAAGCACGACACCCTCGCCCAGATCGCCGCCGGGTTCGGCATATCCGTGGGTACCGCCCACGCCTACACCACCGCGGTCGTGAAGCTGCTGGTCGGCCGGGCGCACCGGGCCTGCTCAAAACCCTGCGCGAGCAAAGCCCTGACCACGTCCTCCTGGACGGAATCCTCAGCGAGTGCGACCGCCTGGGCGACGGACGCAACGACTACTCGACGAAGCACCGACGGCACGGCGTGAACGTGCAGGTTCGGACGAGACGTGCCCGCTTTGACACTTAAGGATCGGACCACGTGTTGTCGGTCGTCACGCCGAAGTGCCGGCGTGCTCTGCATGCACTGGTCCTGCGCGAACGCCACCACCTGGCGCGAGACGCAGTCGGTGGCAGTGTGAACATCCTGCCCCTGCTCGACGCCCTGGGCCTTCAGGAAGGCGCCGCCCAGGCCCTGGCCGACGACCCCCGCGCGCAGATCGACGACCTGCAGACCCGGCTGCGGGAGGCTGAGGCGCACCTGGAGCACCTCGCGATCACCCGCACGACCGTCACCGGCCTCGCCGACCGGCTCCCCGCATCATCGCCAGAGCTGCCCGAGCACCCGGACTCCCCCCGTATCCTCGCCGCCTTCCATCACGGGACCGGGCCGCTACGGGCCAAGGACGTCTGCGAAGCCCTCGGCCACGAACTGCTGCCGAAGAACGTCGAAGGCATCCGTGCCATGCTGAAACGCCTGGTCAAGCTCGGCATCCTCACCGAAGCCGACACCGGCAACTTCGCCACGAAGCCATAACCAACGGAACCTCCACCAGCGGCCTTGCTTCCGCCTCAGCCGGAAACAGGCATCACCTTACGAACCGCCCAATCAGGCGTGGGCGCGGGCGGGGCCCGGTGCGAGTGCGTCGTGCAGGAAGGTGTCGAAGCGCTGGAGCCAGGGGAATTCGGCGCGCAGGGTTGGGAGGTCGGCCTGGTAGCCGCTCTCGGCGAACCACTTGAACATGAGGTCTTCGATCGGCTGCGCCACCAGTCGCGTCGGGACCCCGGTGATCTGCTCGTAGACGGTGGCGATCTGTTCGAAGCTGAGGGCGTCTCCGGCGATCTCCAGGCGTGTGCCGAGGAAGGTGTCCGGCTTGGCGAAGGCGACGGCGGCGATCCGGCCGATGTCGGAGGCCGCGATCATCTGCATCGGACGGTCGGGGAGGACGGGGAGCTCCATGACCCGCTCGCCGGCGGTGTCTGCGGCATCGGCGTACCCGAGCAGGTTGTTCATGAAGAACGTCGGCCGCAGGATCGTGGCGGGCAGCGGGATGGACTCGATGTGCTCCTCGATGCGGGCCTTGGTCTCGAAGTGATCGATTCCGGTGTCGCGTTCGGCGCCGCCGACCGAGCTGTAGACGAAGTGGGCGACCCCTGCCGCCGCTGCGGCGTCCGCCAGAGCGGTTCCGCGCCGGACCTCGGCGGCCAGTTCGGCTTCCTCGGCGGCGAGCGGCTGCACGCTGAACACCCCGTGGACGCCGTCGGCCGCCTGCTTGAGCGAGTCGGCGTCGTCGAGGTCGCCGCGCACGAGTACCGCGCCGTGCCGGGCGAGCGCCTGCGCCGCGGCCGAGTGGGTGTCCCGTACGAGGGCGCGCACGCTCCAGCCGTCGGCGAGCAGCGCACGCGCGGCGCCGCCGCCTTGGTTTCCCGTGGCTCCGGCGACGAGCACGGTCTTGTTCTGGTTCATCGGATCCCCAGCTTCGACTCTAGTGCGGAGCAATTTGCTCCGCACGATTTGGCACCTTAGTGCGGAGCAGATTGCTCCGCAAGGTCTAGGATCGGCTCATGGGTGTCTCAGGTGTCTCAAAGCAGCAGCAAGCACGGCAGGCCGAGGTCGCTCGCAATGACGCGGCACTCCTGGAGGCGGCGCGGCGGGTGGTCGCCCGGGACGGTACGCACGTTTCGGTCAACGTCATCGCCGAAGCCGCCGGCGTGGGCACCGGCACCCTCTACCGGCGATACCCGAACAAGAAGGCGTTGTTCGAACGGCTGCTGGTGCTGGCGAACGAGCAGTGGCTGGAGGCCGCACACCGGGCCGCATCCCACCCCGACCCGTGGGAAGGACTAGCGGGCCTGGTCCAGGAGAGCGTCGAATACGGCCAGGGAACACTCTCCCCGCTGGGAAAACTGGTCTCCGTCCCACCGGAGCTGTCCGCGCTCACCGCCCAGGCGGACCGGGACTTCCAGGAACTGGTCGAGCGCGCACACCGCAGCGGGGGGCTGCATCACGACGTGTCAGCCACCGACATCGTCCTGCTGATCGAACAACTCGGCCGCTCACCGCTGATCGAGCAGATCCACGACCTCGGCGACGCGGAACTCACCGCCGAAGCACACGCCGCACGGCGCCGGCTCATCGCCATGGCACTGCGCGGTATCGCCGCCGCACCCCGCGGCGACCTTCCCGGCGCGCCCCCCGGGGAACGTCTCCTCACCGCTCGCTGGAAGGCGTGACCCCGGGCCGTTCGGGCGCGGTCGAACCGCGCTCACTTCGCCAGTCCGGCGAACATGGCTTCTCCGTGCTCCGGACAGCACACGCTGCGTCTACATCGGCATGCGCTGCGCCCCGCAGGCCGACTGAACGGCCTCGCCGACCAGCCGATGCGGTGTCGGACCGAAACCATCACGTCGGCGCCGAGAATCCCCGAGGACGACTTCGGCGACCCGTGGACCGAGCCGGCAGTGGTCGACGGACTTGCCTTGCGGCCCGCTGGCACTACCACACCCACACATTCGCCGCCACGGAACACCCTCAATGAGCTGACCACAGACCGCTCGGCCCGGTAGCGCAACCCCCGTCGCTGCCGGGCCGAGCCATGTACCGGGTCAGCCCCCCGCCACGCCCAGGACCTGACCCTGCGCAGATCCCTCGACCGCGGCGACATAGGCGTCCGCGACATCCTCCACGGGCCCGCGTTGATCACAGAACCGGGCGCGCCACCCCTCACGGGCTCGGCGAACCGACCACTGGTCAGCGTGGTGGAACCGTCATCCGTCACATGGGAAAGCGCCCGCCGGACCAGAGTGACCTGACCGACCAGCTTCGTCCCCAGCCCGGCCCACAACTCTTCGTCGTCCCCGCTGTCCAACGCCGCCATGCCACCGCTGGCTGCGCACGACATGACAGCGTCGACCGTACCGACCCGGCGGAACAGCGCGTCGATGGTCGCCGTGTCACCGAGGTCCACCCGCAGCGGGCGGAGCGCGAGACAGGCACTACGACATGACGCCGGCCCAGTGACTGGACCACCGCACCACCGATGGTCCCCGTTGTCCCGATCACCATGATCTTCAACATGCTCTCCGCTCTCCGCTCTCCTCAGGCAGTGAACCCCGTGAAACAGCCCGCGCCGAAGCGGGTGTTCTGCTCAGACCCTCCTCAGAAGTACCCCTGCTGGACCTACACCCCAAAACGAAATGAAACATCTCCTCGCCCGCCCCGAAAGCCCCTGCCGCGAGGGGGTGTCCTGGCGATCTTCGAGGTCAGTACGCTCTCCGGGAGACCAGGACCTGACGCCCAGGTCGGCGAACAACGGGGAAGGCCGGTAATGCGAGTTGAATACGACGCATCGGCGAGTCTGGCGTACATCTACCTTGTCGACGGCATTGCCCCGGGAGAGGCCGTCCGGCAGGTACCTGCCGAGGACGATACGGCGATACTCGACTACGACTCACACGGGCGACTTCTGGGCATCGAGTTGTTCAGCGCCAGACGCCGGTTGCACCCGAAGCTGTTGGCCAGCGCCGAGAGGATCGATCGTGAGTCGCGTCCGCCGAGCGCGTGATTCGTCGAGACAGCGATGGGGAAGCGGGGCGATCTGACGGATGCCCAGTGGGAGCGGCTTGAGCCGCTTCCGCCGGTCAGTAACGGTCGTTGTGGCAGGTGGTGAACGGGATCTTGTGCCGGATTCGGACGGGCGTGCAGTGGCGAGATCTGCCGGATCGGTACGGGCCGTGGAAGACGGTCCATGAGCGGCATCGCCGCTGGTCGGCGGACGGAACGTAAAAGCTGCTTCTCCAGCGGGTCCAGGCCGAGGCGGACGCGGCAGGTGACATCGACTGGGACGTCTCGGTCGACTCGACCTCCGTGCGCGCGCACCATCATGCTGCCGGGGCCCGGCGGGCTCCGCCGCCCGTTCCCAAAGGGGGATCCGCTGCGGCGCTCAAAACCGCTGGGATCCGGACCCTGGCGGAACTGGTCGACCGGCTGGCGGAGGTGGTGCGGGAGGTGAGGTGCTCGGCCGCTCGCATGGCGGCTTCACCACCAAGCTGCATCTCAGCGCGGACGGCCATTGCCGCGTGCTGTCCCTGGTTATCATGCCTGGTCAGCGCGCCGACTGCATCCAGTTCGAGCAGGTCATGAACCAAATCCGCGTGCCCCGACTGACTCTCGGCCGGCCTCGCACCGAGCCGGACACCCGCCACTCCTACGCGGACGCGGGATCCGGCAGTCATCCCGGAGAAAGCCGACCAGGCAGCCGACCGTGTCCGACGAGGCAAAGCCGGAGGCCGACCGCCCGCCTTCGACAAGGATCGCTACAAGAAGCACAACAGGATCGAGCGGGCGATCAACAAACTGAAGGCTTTCCGGGCAGTCGCGACCAGGTTCGACAAGCCGGCTACGTCTGCCTCGGAACCGTCACCGCAGCCGCACTCGTCATCTGGCTTCGCTCATGATCGCCAGGACAGCGCCTGGTACGACCCGGTCGACCGCGCCCGGCGCGGCCGGTCGGCAGAGCGCCTTGGACGTTGTGGACCGCGCTCTGGTGGTCAGCCGATCAGCCTGAGCTTCGTGGGGCACAGGCCGAGGCGGATGGTCTGGCCCCAGGTGAGTTGGAGCGCGTTGCTTTCCATGCCGTCCCCGAAGGCGACGAGGTGTTCGGATTCCACGGTCACTGTGAGCCGCGTGTGGGCCGACAGTTCACCTGCGTTGAGGCGTGTTCCTGTGGTGGGGGACGGCCACGCTTCGCGGACGAACCAGGCGAGCCGGGTCTCCGTGGGGTGCGGCAGCTGCCACTGGGTGGGCCGGTCTTGCCATACGGACCGGAGCCAGCCGCTGGCCCCTGTTCCTGTGCCGATGAGTACTCCCGATGAGGCCTGGGTCTCGGCGGCACCCGTGTCGCCGTCGAGACCGAGGCGGTACCGGGCGGTACGGTGACCGGCCGCACCGACGTAGATCTCGTTGAGCGCCACCAGGCGCTGCCTGTCGTCGGTGACGGCCTCGACCATGCTCAGCTCGTCCCCGCCCGCGGAGGCGGAGAAGGCGGCGGGCAGCAGCCGGGCGGCGTCCGCCGGCCGGTGCCGCACCAGGACACCCGGATTGCGGCCGGGATCCGCGTCGACGCCGACCACCGGCAGGTCACCGACGTACTGAGCGACGTTGGCCACGAGCCCGTCCTGCCCGACCGCCACCACGACGTCCTCGGGACCGAACAGGAAACGGTCCAGGTCCGCCCGCTCCACCTGCGCGCGCCGCCAGCTCAGCGGCACCGCGGCCGACACGAGCGCGAGCGCCCGCTCCACCCGGTGATGCCGCTCGACGACCTCCTCGATGGACCGGCCCCGCGAGGACAGGAAGAACGCCGCCTGCCCGTGCGTGCCGTGCCGGGCGACCAACTCCTCGTACTCGGTGGCGCGATGCACGAGCACGGCCCGGGGCGCCAGGCTCACGCCGCCGGCTCCTGGCCCGCCCCGAGCCGTGCGAGCAGCCCGGTCAGGACGTCGGGGGAGACGGTGACGCTGTCGATGCGCGGCAGGTTCTCGGCGAGGCGGGTGCCGGTCAGGGCGCGCAGGACCGCCACGTCCACGTCGCCGTGCACCCGCAGCCAGGCCGCCTGCGCCTGGGCGCGAGCCTCACCGACCGCACGGGCGCCCTCCGCCTCCGCCTGCGCGAGGCGCACCGCCCGCTCGGCCTCGGCGCCGACCCGGACCGCGTCCGCCGCGGCCTTCTCCTGCGCCTCCCGGCGGCTGTTGGCGCCGCGCTGCTCGACCAACTGCTCCTCGCGCCGCGCGAGTTCGATCTGGCTGGCCAACTCGTTCTCCGCGATGGCGCGTTCACGCTCCACGGCGACCGCGCGACGCTCGTACGTGGCCCGGTCCGCTTCCTGCTGGATCAGCTCCCGGGCAGGGGTCCGCAAGGCGCGCTCCACCTCCGGCTCGGGCCGCACCGCCATCACGCGGACGGCGACGATCTCGATGCCCGTGGCGGGCAGCCGCGGCTCCTCGCGAAGGCCCTGGAGCACCCGCTCGCGCACCGCGGGCACGCCTTCGGCGAGAGCCGCCGCAAGGGGTGTGCGGGCCAGTACTTCGAGGGCGTGCTGCTGGGCGCTCTCGGTCAACAACGTGGCCAGCTGCTCCAGCGGGGCGCCGCGCCACACCCCCGTGTCGGGATCGACGGAGAAGTCGAGCCGTTCGGCTGCGACGGCGGGGTCGGCGATGCGGTAGGTGACCGTCGCCTGCACGGCCACGTCCTGGAAGTCGACGGTCCGGGCGTGGAAGGTCATCGCCAGTTCCCGGTCGTCGACCGGCACTTCGGACAGCGCGGCGGCCAGCGGCCGGAACCAGAAGCTCAGCCCGGGACCATCGTGCGTGAGCTGCCCCGAACGGTGGTGTCGTATGTGAGCCGTGGGCGCCGCCCGCAGATGACGCCAGCCGAAGCGCTTGATGATGTCGGCCATGAGCCCCCCTCACTCTTTAGAGTCACATTGACTATAAAAAATTGGAAGGGTAGCGTCAAGAGGACGAGAAGGGGTTCGAGCTCGGCCGGGAAGCGGACGCTATCCGCCGCTCGGCGGAGGGGCGCCCGGGCCTCGTGACGGCATCCGCCCGCAGCCTGGCTGCGTACGGCACGTCGAGCCGGGCGGAGCTGTTCACCCCGCATGCCGCAGCCAGCACCCGGCGGTGCGGTGCGTGCGCAGAACACCGGAGGGCGGAGTGCCGGGGCCGACCGCCCGTCATCAGCAGGCAGGGCGGTTCCGGGGACAGGTAAGGGGTAAGCGGAACGCGCCGCCCGGCCCCCCGACAAGGAGCGCGCCACACCGGATCCGCCCCTACCGGCTGGCGCGCGCTTCTCTAGTGGGCGATCACGGCCACTCCTGTCCGCCCGCCGTCCACATCTACTACGGTGCCGTGGACGAAGGACGCTTCGTCGCTCGCCAGCCACAGCGCGGCGTGGGCGATCGCGGCGGGTGCGCCGACGGTGCCGGCGGGGGTGCCGTGCATCATGACCTGGGCAGGGGTGGGGGCGCTGCCTTCAGGCGCCGGAGGCTGGATCACGCCGGGGGATACCGCGTTGACGCGGATGCCGTGGGGGCCGAACTCTGCCGACCAGGCACGAGTGAGGGTTTCCATGGCGCCCTTGGTGGAGCTGTAGAGGGCACTCCCGGGGACGCCCAGCCGGGCGATCCAGGAGCCGAGGTTGATGATCGTACCGCCGCCTGCCGCTGCCATGGCGGGGACGATGGCGGCGGTGAGGAAGTAGGGCGCCTTCACGTTGACTGCGTAGACGTGGTCGAAGGTCTCTTCATCGGTGTCGGTGGTGGTGGTCGGCGGGTAGACGCCGGCGTTGTTGACCAGTACGTCGATCCGCCCGCCCAGGGCCGCCGTGGCGCCCTGGACGAGTCCGCGGGCGGCCTCCGTGCTGCCGTCGAGGTCTGCCGCTACGAAGTCTGCCCGGCCGCCCGAGACGCGGATGCCGCCGACGACGGCGGTTCCGCGTTCCTTGTTGCGCCCGGACACGACGACGTGCGCGCCCTCGGCGGCGAACACTTCGGCGATGGCCTGACCGATGTTGCTGGTGGCCCCGGTGACCAGTGCCGTCTTGCCCTGCAGTCGTCCAGTCATGACGTGCTCTCCCTAATCGGGTTGTCGTGCGGTCTGTCGCGCGAGGTTCACGGTGCTCCGCAAAAAATGGACCGGCAAGTCCAAAGCTGGAGTAGTGTTGTCGCATACGCCGGAAACGAGGAGCGGCACATGAGCCAGACGCTGACCGCGAAAGGGCGGGCGACCCGAGCCCGCATCATCGAGGGTGCGGCCGAGGTACTGCGCGAGCAGGGAGTCGCCGCGGCACGGCTCGATGACATCCGTGACCGAACCGCCACCAGCAAGAGCCAGCTCTTCCACTACTTCCCAGGCGGCAAGGACGACCTGCTCCTGGCCGTGGCCCAGTACGAGGCCGACCGGGTACTCGAGGACCAGCAACCGCACCTGGGCCGTCTCGACTCGTGGGAGTCCTGGAAACAGTGGCGGGACGTAGTGGTGGAGCGCTATGAACAGCAAGGCGACCATTGCCCGTTGGGTGCCCTGTTCCTTCAGGTCGGCCGGTCGACTCCGGGTGCACGGGCGATCGTCACCGCGTTGATGCGACAGTGGCAGGAGGCACTCGCAGACGGTGTGCGCGCCATGCAGGACCAGGGGATGACCTCCTCCCGGCTCGACGCGGACCGGACTGCCGCCGCGCTGCTTGCTGGAGTCCAGGGTGGTGTCACGATCATGATGTCGACCGGCGACTCAAGCCACCTCAGGGCGGCCCTCGACACGGGGATCGAACTGTTGCGCTTCCGCGCTGCGGGCGAGGTCAGTGCGCTTTGATGATCCGCTAACGAGCTCGTGCATGGTTGGCGGTGGCGGGGTGAAGCCGTGATCGTTGATCATGGATTGCATATGCGGCGTGGGACCTGAGAGGCCAACTGCTGCCGCGTGTTGATAGCCGTGGGCAGCCGTGGCGGGGTCACCGCCAGATGGTGAACGGCGTGCTCTGGCGGTTGCGGACCGGGGCACCCTGGCGTGACCTGCCCGAGCGTTGTGGTCCCTGGCAGACCGTCTACGAATGTTCCGCCCGCTGGGAGGCAGACGTAACCTGGGCAAGACTGCTGGAGTACGTGCAGGTCAAAGACGATGCGGTGGGCACGGTGGAGTGGACCGTGTCGGTGGACTCCACCATCAACCGTGCCCACCAGCACGCCGCCGGAGCTCGCAAAAGGGCGCACTGACACAGGACGAACTGGAAGATCCGCCACATCCGACGCTTGGACAGGCACTCGGCCCGTCCCGCGGCGGGCTGACCACCAAGGTTCACCTCGCAGCCGACGGCCGCGGCCTGCCTCTGGCCATCGTCGTCACCCCAGGCAACGTCAACGACTCAATGGTCTTCGAGACGGTGCTGGATGCGGTGCGAGTGCCCCGCCTGCCGCAGGCCGACCCCGTCGCAGGTCCGAGAAAGTCATCGCCGACAAGGCGTATTCGTCGCGAGCCATCCGGACCGGCTTACGACGGCGCGGCATCCGAGCGGTCATCCCTGAACGGTCCGATTAGATCGCCAACCGAAAGCGCCGAGGATCGGCCGGCGGGCGGCCGCCAGCCTTCGATCCAGAGCAGTACAAGGCCCGCAATGTGGTCGAACGCTGCTTCAGCAGGCTCAAGCAGTTCCGGGCCGTCGCCACCCGCATCGACAAGTTGGCTGCCCGCTACCTCGCCGGTCTCCGACTCGCCTCGCTCATCCTCTGGCTCCGCAAACCGTGATCATTTATCAGACACGACCTAGGGACCTGCGTCGGTGCGGACACTCGCAGTTCCCACGAAATCCGGTGGAGTCTCAACATCCGGAAGTGGTTGGGTCCTGCTCAATGCTTCGCTCGCACGATCCGGCACAGCGCGAGGCGCAACGTCCGAATCGCAGGCGCGGAGCCGCGTGTCGTCGAGTGATGGAGGTTGTCGCGGTGGCTGGTTATGGGGCGCTTTCCGACGTTTACGAGTGGCTGATCGGGGACGACAGGTTGACCCCCGCCAATGCAGCCGCCGTTTACTACAGCGGTGTCGTGGGCTCTCTGCCGCCCAATACACGCGTCCTCGACTGCGCGTGTGGAACCGGCCAGCTCGCTGTCGGTCTCGCGAGTCTTGGTCTTGACGTGGTTGCCGCAGACGCCAGCGATGGGATGGTTCGCCGGACCGAGAAGGCCGCCGACGAGCAGGGTGTCTCGCTTCGAGCCCTCCGCGCGAGCTGGGACGAGCTGCCCGACCACCTGGAGGATTCCACATTCGATCTGGTGTTCTGTGTCGGCAACTCGCTCGCGCACGCCAAGGGCGCAGCTGGGCGCCTGACCGCACTTGAAGTGATGTCACGGCTGCTGAATCCGAGCGGACGCCTCGTGCTCCACTCACGCAACTGGAAACTCGTGCGCTCCGCCGGCTCACGGGTGGACGTCCGTGATCGACTTATCCGCCGCAACGACCGCGATGCGATCGTCAGCTACTACTGGCAGATCGAGCAGCGCTGGGAGCAGGAACACTTCCTCGAGATCGTGGTCGC